>NZ_NWSV01000030.1 GCF_002531935.1 Rhizobium chutanense
ACGTGCCGCTTCGACGGCGGCGTTGAGCGCCAAAAGATCGGTCTGGCGGGCGATTTCCTGGACGATGCCGATCTTTTGGGCGATCGTGCGCATGGCATCGACAGCACGCGTCACCGCTTCACCGCTCACCTCGGCATCCTTGGCCGACTGACGGGCGATCTTCTCAGTCTGGGCGGCATTGTCGGCATTCTGCTTGATGTTGGCCGCCATCTGCTCCATCGAGGCGGAAGCCTCTTCGGCGGAAGCTGCCTGTTCGCTGGCGCCCTGCGACACCTGTTCCGAGCTTGACGAAAGTTCCTGGCTGCCCGAAGAGACATTGTCGGCGGCCGACAAGGCGTCGGCAACAACACCGCGCAGGCGTTCGATCATCGTGTTGACGTTGCCCAGAAGCTCGCCGATTTCGTCGTGGCTGGTGATCTCGGCCATCTTCGTCAGATCGCCTTCGGAGACTTCGCGAACCACGGTGTTGGCGCGGCCAAGGCCCTTGCTGATTGTGTTGGCGATCCAGAAAGCGGTGAGAGCCGCGATCAGCAGGGCGGCGGCGGCGACCGCAACCATCGTCGTGCGCGTCGTCTCGTACTGGTTCTGAGCGCCGTCGTCGGCAGCCTTCATACGCTGCTTTTCAAGGGCCAGAATTTCGCTGAGCGTCGAGTCGATGTCATTGGCGGCGGCCCGCGCCGTGGTGACGGAAATGGTATTCGCGCCTTCGGTATTGCCGGCCTTGACGAAGTCGCGAATCTGATCGTCGGCGGCATCGAAGGTCTTGGAAAGTTCGGCGATGCGCGCCCAGCGCGCCTTGCCCTCTTCCGTTGCCAGCGCCAGCACCTGGCTGAACGCACTGGCGAAGTCCTTGCGCGCCTGATCGCCCTTCGCGATCGCGCGGGTCGTCTCGTCTGCGCTGCGCGCCGTGAGCAGGTTCTTCTGCTGGCGGATCGCCTCGAGCTGAGCAATATTGATCTGCTGCGCGAGATCGAGCCGGGCTGCCGGGCCGGCAAGAAGCCTGTCGATCGTGTTATTCAGCGATCCGAGGCTGAAGACACCGTAAGCGGCGGTGCCCACGAGCATCAGAATGATGAAGGTGAACGCCGTCACCAGTTTCGTCTTGATTGTCAGTCGCATCGTCAAACCCCCATGTTGACTTCATGCAGCGTCAAGTGACGGCACGCGTTGGATTGTGCCGCGATGAAAAAATCGCCTGCAGATTGGGGAGAATGATGAACTCTCCACCCCTCTTCACCAGGCAGTTGATGTAGTCGGCGCGCCACCGCATGCCGACGCTCGGCGGCGCCTCGCTCGCGGATTTTGCCAGCGTCGTCACCTCGTTCACCTTGTCGGTTCTAAGCCCGACGAGCGTCCGCTCGCCCTGCAGATCGATCTCGATGACGATGAAGCGGCTGTCGATCGTGGCCTCCGCCGCCTCCATCCCGAAGGCAAGACGCAGGTCGGCGAGCGGAATGACCTTGCCGCGGAAATTGATGACGCTGGCGACGAAAGGCTGGCTTCCCGGCACCGCGGTCTCCGGAAGCAGGTCCAGGATTTCCTGGACGATGACCGCTTCCAGCGCGAAAGTTTCGCCGTTGAGATCGAAGGTCAGTACCTCGACTTCCTCGGCATAGCTCCAATGATTGTCGAATCGTTCGGCTGTTGCTGCTGCACTCATCCTGCTACCCGCAATTGCGCCTCCTGCTGCTGACCCGCGGCAACCAGATGCCCGACGTCGAGAATGAGGGCGACGCTGCCGTCGCCGAGAATTGTCGCGCCCGAAAAGGCCGCCACGTCGTTGTGCAGTTTCGACATCGACTTGATCACCGTCTGATGGTCGCCGATGATCTGGTCGACGACGAGGCCGACGCGCTCCGTGCCTGTGGAGATGACAACGACCTTCTGATGCACATCCGGCTTGGTGCCGGTGCGGAACAGGTCGCGCAGGCGCAGGAACGGCACCAGGCTGTCACGCAGCGAGATAAAGCTGCGGCCGCGCGAACGCAGATCCTCCTCCAGCGACAGTTCGAGGCATTCCTCGACCGCCGAGAGCGGGATGACGTAGCGGCCGGAACCGACACGCACCAGCAGCCCATCGATGATGGCAAGCGTCAGCGGGATGCGCAGCGACACTTCCGAACCCTGTCCCGGCACGCTGACGATATCGATTGCGCCGCGAAGCTCTTCGACCGTCTTCTTGACCACGTCCATACCGACGCCGCGGCCGGACAGATTGGTGATCGCCGCGGCGGTCGAAAAGCCCGGAGCGAAGATCAGTTGCAGCAGCTCGGAATCGGAAAGAGGCTGGCCGGGATGGATGAGGCCGGAAGATTCCGCCTTGGCGCGAACACGTTCGCGATTGATGCCGCGGCCATCGTCCTTGATCGAGATAATCACTTCGCCGCCGGCTTGGCGGGCCGAAAGCGTTACGGTGCCGGCTTCGGTCTTGCCGGCGGCGAGACGGTCGCCAGGCATCTCGAGGCCATGATCGATGGAGTTGCGCACCAAGTGCACCAGCGGATCGGCCAGCCGCTCGATAACCGTCTTGTCGACTTCGGTGGTCTCCCCCTCCATCACCAGTTCGATCACCTTGCCGGTCTCACGGGCGAGATCGTGGACGAGGCGGCGGAAACGGGAGAAGAGGGTTGCGACCGGCACCATGCGCAGCACCATCATCGTGTCGCGCAATTCACCGGAGAGGCGCTCGATTTCTTCCGAGACGGAGCGCAGCGCGATATCGGTGCTGGCGCTGGCGAGCTGGCTGAGCCGCGATTGCGCGATGACAAGCTCGCCGACACGGTCCATCAGTTCGTCGAGACGCTCGGCCGGAACGCGGACATTCTCGGCCGACTTCGCCTGGCTGGCTGGCGCGGACGCCTCGCGCCTGGCCGGAACCGCCTCGACGGGACGGAACTGCGGAACGGCAGCCGGCGGAACCGGCACCGCCGATACTGCGGCGATGGGAGCAGGTGTCGGCTTTGCTTCGACCGGAGCGGCGGTTGCCGCTGCCGCATCGCCGATTTCCTCGACGCTGAGTTCCATATCGTCGAGCACGAAGATGAAGACGTCGTCGATCGCCGAGCGATCCTGCTCGCTCACCAGCGTCACATCCCAGGAAATGTGGAGTTCCGTCGGAGTGAGCTCGTCGAGAGACGGAATGGCCGATGTGTTGGCGCGCACCGTGCATTCGCCGAGATCGCGCAGTTCGTCCAGCAGGCCGAGTGGATTGGTACCGTTGGCCATCGAATTGGCCGGCAGGCTGAAGCGAATGCGCCAGCTGTTCTTTTTCTTTGCCGGGGCTTCGCCTATGGCCGCGGGGGCGGCAACTATCGCCACCGCCGGCGCGGGCGCCTTGCCGCCGACGGCCAACTGCAGCTGCGCCAGAAGTTTCTGGCCGGTATCGCCATGATCGGCGTCCGGCTGGTCGACGAGGGCGCGCATGTGGTCCTGGGTGGCGAGAACGGCGGCGACCAGCTCGCTTGTCGCCGCGACCTCTCCTTTGCGGACGCGGTCGAAGGCCGTTTCGCAATGATGAGTGAAGGCGGCGAGCGCCTCGAAGCCGAACATCGCGCCGGAGCCCTTGAGCGTGTGCAGCCCGCGGAACACGGCATCGACGAGGTCCTTGTTGTCGAGCTCGTGGGTCAGATCGAGAAGACCGGCCTCGATCGTTTCGAGGCATTCGGCTGCTTCCATGCGGAATACGGCGACCGGATCGAGCGTACTCATCTTCCGAGGACCTTTTTGACGATCTTCACCAGATTTTCCGGATCGAAGGGCTTGGTCAGCCAGCCCGTTGCACCCGCGGCCTTGGCGCGAGCCTTGAGATCGGCATCGGATTCCGTCGTCAGGAAGATGATCGGAACACCGGCCTGGGCCGGCAGCTTGCGCAATTCCTCGATCATCGTCAGCCCGTCCATAACAGGCATGTTGAGATCGGTCACAATCAGATCGAAGCTGCTGCTCTTGGCCTTCGCGAGGCCTTCGGCCCCATCGGCGGCCTCGGTGACGCTGTAACCGGCATTCGACAGCGTGACCTTGGTGGTCAGGCGGATGCTGGCGGAATCGTCAACAGTCAGGATATTTGCACTCATAACGCTACCTCTTTATGCAACCAGAACTTGGCATCTTCTTGATCGAAGGATTCGATGAAACCTGCGCGCTCAAGTACCTTCAGGACCGAGCCGCGAGCAGGCGTAGAAAGTTTGAATGTCTTTCCGTCAGATTTTGCTTGGCGGCGCGATGACTCTATGAGTTGAACGAAACTCAGATCCGCTTCCGCACTTTCGGGAATGTCGACAACGATCGTATCACGACCCTGAAATGCATCAGAAAACTTTGAATATAGTTCGGATACGGAGCGAATACTCAGCACATCCGGCAGATTTATAGATTCGTGATATTGTTTAGGAGTATCCAACGCAGCCTCCTCGGCCAGAGAAATACTTGATGACCCTAAAAGGACTCTCACGGCAGCGTTAATGCAGGGTAAACAGCGGTTGTATGAAACTACCGTATAACGAGTCTCGAGACTCCCAATTCTCATGGGGAATAAGTTGTATTATTCTCTCAGAATTTAGAAATAAATAAAATAAAAGCAACAAGTTAAGCAATATTAACCATTACAGGACCCGGCACGGCACCCCGTCCACATCTTTCGTTAATCACAACGCTGACGAGTCCGGCGCGTTTACCGGACGTTTCCATCCTGCCCGTAGAAATAGAGTCAGATTAGCCTGTGTTTTAAGAAAAGGTACAAATGTTGGCACACGCTCTGGTATCGCCGAACGCTGCAGCCTACACATCCGGGCGGGACATCGGCCGGACCCTGGAATCCGCCCGCAGCCGGGTCGAGGAACGTTTTCTCGAAGGCGGCACGGTGCTGCTCTCGGTGATGGATGTCCTCAACCGCCTGCTGAACTCTCTCGAGGGCGTCAGCGCGGCGCTCGACAATGGAGAGTCGAGCGATACCGGCGCCGACCTCCGTGCCACGGTGGAGAGCCTGACGGCGCTGCCGGTCATCGAGGAAAATCGTCAGCAGGCACTCGTCTCGCTGGCGCAGACCGGCAGGGAGCTGCGCAAATACGTCTCCGACATGCAGGAGACGATGCGTTATCTCAGAACCTTCGCCGTCACCGTGAAGATCACCGGCGCCGGCCTTCCTGAATTCGCCGGCTTCGCACAGGAGATTCTCGAACGAATCTATTCCGGCACCGATGAGGTCAACCGGTTCGCCACCCATCTCGACAGCCTCGACAAGGAGGTCAAACTCGCTGCCTCCTTCGGCGCCAGTGTCTCCAGGGGCTATGCCGACACCGTTCCGGCCGTCGCCGCCGCCCTGCGCGACGATGCCGCCAAGATCGCCCAACACCGCAAACATCTCGGCGTCGTCGCCCGCGAGGTCGGTGCGATTGCCCGCGGCGTCCAGAGCAAGGTTGCCTCGACGCTCTCTGCCCTGCAGATCGGCGATATCACCCGCCAGCGCATCGAGCATGTGCAGGCCACCCTTTCGCTGCTTGAGGAATTCTTTGCCGGCGAAGACGGCGCAAAGCTCGATGCCGGTGCCCGCAAGCGCCTGCAGAACGTCATCCACCATCTGACCGCAGCGCAGATGAGCGATATGTGCGCCAATTTCCAGCGGGATTCGGAAAATGTCGTCACGACGATCGCCAGTTTCGATCACGACATGCGGGAGATCCTCAAGCTGCGCGACCAGATGAGCGGTGAGAGCGGTGAAGCCGGCGGGAACTTCATGCGGGCTCTGGAATCCAGCGTTTCTGCCGCCCACGAAATCGTCCAGCAGGTCGACACGGCAAGCCGCCAGGCCAACCAGGTGAGCCAATCGACATCAGGTACGGCCGCCAAGCTTTCCGAAGCGATCGCCAACATCCGCGCCGTCAAGACCGACATTCATTACATGGCCCTGAACACCAACCTGCGCTGCAGCCGCCTCGGCGAGGAAGGCAGGTCGATCAACGTCGTTACTGCCGAGCTGCGCATCTTCGCCGGCAAGCTCGATGAATCCGCCGACGCCATCGACACCGGCCTGCCGGCGCTCGAAGCCGCGGCCGGGCGCGTTGCCCCCGTCTCCGACGTCGGCACCGGCGGCCTGGGGGAAAGCCTGACGTCGGCCGTCGGCAACATCCGCTCAGCGGCCAACATGATGGAAAACGAACTGAAGGTGCTCGCCGAGAACGGTCGTGAGGTGGCCACCAAGATCAGCCTGCTGATCGGCAAACTCGATTTTCAGCGCGATCTCGGTGAGGTCTTTGCCCGTTGCGCCGATCTGCTGGAAAGCGCCGCCGGCACCGAGCTCGCCGATATCTCCGATCTCGCCGAGGCAATCGCCCCGCTCGACCGCAAGATCTTCAAGGCCTACACGATGGTCCAGGAGCGCAACATCCATCGCGACATCTTCCCGGCAAACGACGACAGCACGCCCGTCCCCGCCGAGACCGCCAAAGCCGAAAGCGACGAGGACCTTTTCGCCGACGCGCTTTTTTAAAAGCGCCCGCTATCGCCGCCGGAACTTGTTGGCGGCCTCGATTGCCGCCTTCTGCTGGTCGTCCTCGATGCCGAGGTAAAAATCCTCGAGCGACGGATCGGCAAGCCCGGCCCGGCGTGACAGCACATACCACTTCGCCGCCTCGACCGGGTCGGGCGGCGTGCCGATGGCGTTGATATAGAGATGGGCGAGCTTGTTCTGTGCAGCGACATTGCCGCCATTGGCGGCAAGTTTCAGCCATTCGAAGCCCTTGACGTAATCCCTCGGCCCGCCGACGCCATTGACGAGCCAGATGCCGAGATCGAGCTGAGCCGTGTCGAAGCCGGCGCGCGCGGCGCGCGCCATCCACTCCCGGGCGAGCTGCTTCTTTTCCTCCGGCAAGTCCTTCAGCGTCTCATAGATCTGCGCTACGGCATATTGCGAATCGGCAATGCCCTGCTCGGCCGATTTCTCGTAGAACGGCAGTGCGAGCTTCAGTCCCTTCTCGCCGGGATTGTCGGCGACGAGGAGCTGCGCCCAGTTGAATTCCGCCGAAGGATTGCCGGCCTCGGCCGCCTTGTGCATGTAGTCGTCGGCCTTGGCCTTATCGCGCGGGACGCCCTCGCCTTCCATCAGCATCAGCGCATATTTGAACATTGCCGCCGCATCGCCGCCTTCGGCCGCCTTGCCGTACCAGAAGGCCGCATTCTTCACGTCCTTCTTGACGCCAAGACCCTGCGAGAGAATCTCGCCGATCAACGTCTGCGCCGCGGCATCGCCGAGTTGGGCGCGCGGCAGCGCCTTGTCCATTGCCGTCAGGTAGTAACCGCGCTGGAAGGCGCCGTAAGCCTCGTCGACAGGTCCCTTGTAATCCTTTTCCGGCGGCAGGTCCGGCAGCTTCGCACCCATGCGATCGAACACACCGACACCATCGGAGGGCCGCACCACCGGGCCGGAGGGCCGGTCGGTGCGGAAAGTCGAAGTCGGTCCCGAGCTTGGCTGGTTTATGACGCTATCGGTTGCTTGCGCCAAGGCGACATCCGGCCCGGCCGCTACGAGGGTGGCCATGCTGGCAAGGACAAATTTCAACTGGCGGGCGGTCTGGATCGGCATGAGCGCGATTTCAATCCTCAAACCGTGGCGCTTTTTCGTCAAGCAACGCGTTGATTTCGGCGACGATAGATGGCGCCCGGGCGGGCTCGCCGAAGACCGCCAGCCGCAACGCCACGAACTCCGCTCCGGTCTCCGCGACGGCGAGCGCCGAGGCCGGATCGGTGCCGCCCATGACGATGCAGGGGATCTCGATCATCGAGGCCCACCATTCGCCGAGCGCAAGGTTCTTCGGATGCGCCTCGGGCTTGATATCGCCGTCGAGCTTGCCGAAGAAGATATAGTCCGGCCTGACTTCGCCGATCTCGAGCGCTTTGTGACGGTCGGCTGCGTTGCCGCCGCCGACGATCAGTTTCGGCGCGTGTTTGTCCATCGCTTCCGAAAGCGCCTCCGCATTGCCGGAAATATGCAGGCCATCGGCCTTCGCCCGGCCTGCAACACGACTGTCGCCTGATATCAGCGCCGCCGCTCCGGCATCCTGGATCAGCGGCACCAACTTCTCCGCATGTTTCTGGAAGGTGCCGTCGTCGAGCCCATATTGCGGCACGATCACCGAGGCGACATCGCCGCCCTTCAGCGCGTCGGCAACGATCCTCGCCTGTTCATCGGCATCGGCAATATCGGGTGCGATGAGCACAAGGCGGCAGCGGTTTTCCGGTTCGGTCATGAGGTCTTTCCGTTTCCTGCGAATTCCCCCTCGAAATGAGGGAACCGCACTCGTTTTGTGTGAGTAGTTCCGTTAGACGAGGCTTGCAAGAGGAGGACGTCGAAAGCATGCTGCAGGATTTGTCATTCTACTACACCGCCGTGCCCGCGGTTCTGCTGGTGGGCCTCGCAAAGGGCGGCATGGGCGACGCTTTGTCGCTGATCGGCCTGCCCTTCCTCGCCCTCGTCGTCTCGCCGGTCGAGGCGGCGGCGATCCTGTTGCCGATCCTGGTCTTCATGGACATGATCTCGCTCGTCATCTGGCGCAAGCATGGCGACTGGGCGACGCTGAAGATCATGCTGCCGGGCGCTGTCTTCGGCATTGCGCTCGGCTGGGCGACCTCGGCGCTCGTCCCCGGCAATGTGCTGCGCATCGTCATCGGCGCGGTGACCATCCTCTTCTGCCTGCGCTATTTCTGGAACAATTACGGCCCGGGCGCCGGCCAGATAATCCCACCGCGCGGCCAGCGGCCGGTGGCCGCCGGCCTCTGGGGCACATTTTCCGGTTACGGCAGCTTCGTCGCCCATGCGGGCGGCGCACCCTTTCAGATCTATGCGCTGCCGCTGAAGCTCCCGCCGCGCGAATATACCGGCACCAGCGTGCGCTTCTTTGCGATCCTCAACGCGATCAAGCTAATCCCCTATTTCGCGCTCGGCCAGCTCGACACCCAGAACCTTGCGACCTCCGCGACGCTCCTGCCCTTCGCTCCGCTCGCCACCCTCGCCGGCGCCTGGTGCGTGCGCCGCATGAGACCGGCGATCTTCTATCCGTTCATGTATGCGATGGCCCTGATCGCCGCATTGCTGATCGTGCGCGAGGGCCTTGGCTGGTAAGGACTCCCCCACGCTGCATTGCACAATTTCCTTGCTGCGGCGGCCGGTTTGACGTAGCGTTCCCGTTATGTCGAACACGGACCCTTTCTCTGCGATTGCCGATCCGAACCGGCGTTTTCTGCTGGAGGAGTTGCGCCGCGCACCACGGACGGTCAATGAACTCGCCGAGGGCCTGCCGATCAGCCGCCCCGCTGTTTCGCAGCACCTGAAGGCGCTGCTCGACAGCAACCTCGTCTCGGTGACATCGGAAGGCACGAAACGCATCTACACGGTCAACAACCGCGGTTTCGACAGCCTCAATTTATGGCTGGATCAGTTCTGGGCTTAAGGACTCGGCTAAAGCGCGTCGCGATCTTTCAGGATCGCTCCTTCCGCTTCAGGTCCTTGATTTTACGCACATCCTTATCGCAAGAGCGCCAGCCGCAATGCCTCAAGCATCGAGCTGGCGCAAATCTGGTAGAGATCACCGGATCTTGCTGATTTCAGGCGGAATGGATGGATTTTACCTCTTCTAACACAAGATGATCCACCGTCGATCTCTTGGGAGGATTAGTGGACGGATGACTTGAGACGCTGAATCTCGTCCTTGATGCGCAACTTGCGGCGCTTGCATTCGGCAATTTCCGTATCGGAGATAGAGGGAGCTGTTCTGAGCGTATGCAACTCTTCCTCGAGAGCGACATGTTTTTTCTGGAGTGATTCAAGATGAGCTTCAACTGTCATTTGACCCTTCCTTCCTCTTACCCTCCCCGGCCATCATCGTCGGGGATCAAGGTGTCAACGGCGGGGACTGTGACATATTTTTGACGGCTTGTCGAAGGCCAAAAGATGAAGACTGGATGGCAATTTCATGATCAAGACTAACTAGCCGTTACCTGTATTTGGTGATAGGAGCTTGCGGAAATCATCGGCAGATCGGACAAGATCCGAGGACGATAACGGGGAATGCATATGGCCGATCAGGAACAGGCGGAAATCAGGCTGACGGTAGCACGGTTGCGCCAGGAGCACGAGGATTTCGACGCCGCGATCAACGCCATGATCCAGATCGGATGCGATGCTCTGCGGATCCAGCGCATGAAGAAGAAGAAGCTCGTCATCAAGGACAGGCTCTCGAAGCTGGAAGATCAGATCATCCCTGACATCATCGCTTGAGAGGGGTAACAACAACGATGACAGACAGACCGTCCGTCGCCATCATCATGGGCAGCCAGTCCGACTGGGAGACCATGAAGAACGCCGCCGACACGCTGGAGGCGCTGGAGATCCCGTATGATGCGCGCATCATTTCGGCGCACCGCACCGTCGACCGGCTGGTCAATTTTGCCAAGGGCGCACGGGCGGAAGGCTTCAAGGTCATCATCGCCGGCGCCGGCGGCGCAGCCCACCTGCCTGGCATGACCGCATCGATGACGCCGCTGCCGGTTTTCGGCGTGCCGGTCCAGTCCAAAGCCCTCTCCGGCCAGGATAGCCTTCTTTCCATCGTGCAGATGCCGGCCGGCATTCCGGTGGGAACGCTCGCCATCGGCAAGGCGGGCGCGGTCAACGCCGCCCTCCTCGCCGCCGCCGTCCTTGCCCTTTCCGACGACGAAATCGCCGACCGGCTCGACGAGTGGCGCGAGCGCCAGAGTGCTGCTGTCGCCGAATACCCGATGGACGACCTATGACGGCAAGAACGATCGGCATCATCGGCGGCGGCCAGCTCGGCCGCATGCTGGCCATTGCCGCCGCCAGGCTGAATTTTCGCACGATCATTCTCGAACCGCAGACGGACTGCCCGGCCGCCCAGCTCGCCAACCGGCAGATTGTCGCCGCCTATGACGATCCGGCGGCACTGTCCGAACTGGCGCATGCCTGCGATATCGTTACCTACGAATTCGAAAACGTGCCCGTCGCTGCCGCCGAGACGCTCTCGGCAAACGTGCCGGTCTATCCGCCGCCGAAGGCGCTGGAAGCCGCCCAGGACCGTCTTGTCGAAAAACGCTTCCTCAATGGCTGCGGCATATCCACCGCCCGCTTCCACGCGGTCGACAGCCAGGCCGATCTGGAGATGGCGCTTCAGGATTTCGGCGGCCAGGGTGTATTGAAAACCCGCCGTCTCGGTTATGACGGCAAGGGCCAGAGGGTTTTCCGCTCGGCGACCGACAGCGCTGACGGCGCCTATGCCGCGCTGGGCAGCGTACCGCTCATCCTCGAAAGCTTCGTCGCCTTCGAGCGCGAGGTTTCGATCATTGCCGCCCGTGCCACGGACGGTACGGTCGTCTGTTTCGATCCCGCCGAGAATGTCCACCGCAACGGCATCCTCCACACCTCGACGGTTCCTGCCGCAATCTCCGCGCAGACAGCCGAAGCCGCACGCCGATCGGCCGAAACGATCCTCGCCGCATTGAACTATGTCGGCGTCATCGGCATCGAATTCTTCGTGCTTGCCGATGGCGGCCTGATCGCCAACGAGATGGCGCCACGCGTGCACAACTCCGGCCATTGGACGGAGGCCGCCTGCGTCGTCAGCCAGTTCGAGCAGCATATCCGCGCCGTCGCCGGCCTGCCGCTCGGCAATGCCGATCGCCATTCCGACTGTGTTCTGCAAAACCTGATCGGTGACGATATCCTTGCCGTTCCCGACTGGCTTCAGCGCCCCGATACGCTGGTTCATCTCTACGGCAAGACCGAATGGCGCCCCGGCCGCAAGATGGGCCATGTCACGACCTTGGCGCCGAAATCCCCGGTTTTCAGGTGAGAAAACACCTCTGCGCCTTGGGAAAAACACCGTCATGTGGTTGACACGGTGGAGGTGACGGGGTATCTGCTCCCCCACCTAAAGAGCGCGCCCGACGGCGCGCTTTTGATTGTTAAAGATACGGGCGAATGTGAATTCCCCCATAGAGATCGCGGATCAGAAAAATGAAGATCAAGAATTCGCTCAAGTCGCTCAAGGCTCGTCACCGTGACAACCGTCTGGTTCGCCGCAAGGGCCGCATCTACATCATCAACAAGCTGAACCCGCGCTACAAGGCTCGTCAGGGCTGATTTCGCGAGTCCGGATCGTCTTGCCGTGCCATTTGCGCCGGCAGATATATCCGGGGGATCGCTGCGGTGATCACGTCAAATTTGTTTGATCTTCGGCGTTGGCGGGCTAATATGTCCGCCATGCGCTTTTTTGCTTTGACGTCAGCGGCGCTGCCGCTCATCTTCTTCATCCCCACCTTTCCGGCCGCTGCGGCTGAAAAGGACGTTATCGTCGAGCAGGCGGATGTCAATTCTTCACCGAAGCAGCACCTCGACCAGCTCTTTGCCCAGCTGAAACGCGAGCGCGACCCCGATAAGGCCAGCAGCATCGCCAATGAGATCCGCACGGAATGGAACGATTCCGGCAGCGCCACCGTCAATCTGCTGATGCAGTGGGCCGACAAAGCGATCGAGGAAAAGCGCAATCCCGCCGCCCTCGACTTCCTTGACGAGGCGATCGCGCTGAAGCCTGACTATGCCGAAAGCTGGAACCGTCGCGCCACACTGAACTTCGTCATGGGCAATTATCGCAAGTCGATGTCCGACATCGAACGTGTGCTCGATCTCGAGCCGCGCCATTTCGGCGCGCTCTCCGGCATGGCGGCGATCCTCAGCAATTCCGGCAACGACCAGCTGACCTTGAAGGCTTGGGAGCGTTTCCTCGATGTCTATCCCGCCGAACGCACTGCGCAGGAACAGGTCAATACGCTGTCGGAAAAACTCGCCGGCAACCGCACCTGATTCGGCTCGCCCGATCTTGACGCTCGGCCGCGCCGCGCAATTTTAGAACCGTCGCAACACGTCCCAAGATCATGCTTGCCGAAGTTTCCGCTCTTCTCGCCCCGCTCGCCGCCGCCATCGGTTACTCCTCCTATAAGGCGCGGCAATTCGAACGAACCTATCCGAATATCGGCGAACTGACGGATGTCGGCGGCTACCGCATGAATGCCGTCCATATCGAGCGTCCCGAAAATGCGGATCTGCCGGCGCTCGTCTTCATTCACGGCGCCAGCGGCAATCTGCTCGATCAGCTCGTCGCCTTTCGCACCGCACTCGAAGGCCGAGCGGAAATGCTCTTCGTCGATCGTCCCGGTCACGGTTACTCCGAGCGCGGCGGCCCCGAGAACGCTATCCCCTCCGGCCAGGCCGATGCGATCGCCAGGCTGATGGAAAAGCGCGGCATCGAAAAGGCGATCATCGTCGGCCATTCCTTCGGCGGTGCGATCACCGCCGCCTTCGGCCTGCGCCATCCCGAAAAGGCCGCTGGCCTGCTCTTTCTCGCACCCGCCACCCATCCCTGGCCGGGCGGCATCGACTGGTACTATCATGTCGCCACCGCACCGATCGTCGGCTGGCTCTTCAACCACGCGATCGTCGTGCCGCTCGGGCTGCGCCGGCTGGAGCGCGGCACGCTGAACGTCTTTCGTCCCAATCCACGCCCGGCCGACTACATCGAAAAGACCGGTCCGTCGCTGGTGCTGCGACCCAACGCTTTCCACAGCAACGCCGCCGATTTCAAAAGGCTGCTCGCCTACGTGAAGGCACACTCACCGCTCTATGCTGAGATTAGCGCTCCGACCGTCATCATAACAGGCGACAGCGACGAGGTCGTCTGGGAGCACCTGCATTCGCGCGGCCTTGCCCGCGACATATCCGGTTCCGAGCTGATCACCGTACAAGGCGTCGGCCATAAGCCGGACTATCTCGCAACCGATGTCGCCATCGCAGCCATGGAAAAGATATCCGGCCAGCCGCGCGACCTGCAGGCGGCGGCCCGCAGGGCCGAAGAGAGGCTCGCCGCTTCGCGCGAACAGACGCGCGCGACCCTCTCCTCGCCGACGCCGGAGGCGCTGCGCGGCGCCTGACGTCTCCGGCTGGATCACCGGCAGCAAATCTCCCCGCTTAAAGCCAATCCGCTGCATTGTCTCGGGCCGCAGCGGCCCCATATGTTTCCATCATTGTCCATAGGAGGGGAATTCATGGGCCGCCTGCATATCGGGACGATCTCCGTCATATCGGCACTGTCGCTGAGCCTGACTTCGGCTCTCGCCGCCTCGCGTGCCCCTGTCGAAGCCGAGCACGGCATGGTGGTCACCGCCCAGCATCTGGCGACCGATGTCGGCGTCGAGGTGCTGAAGAGCGGCGGCAACGCCGTCGATGCGGCGGTCGCCGTCGGTTATGCACTGGCGGTCGTCTATCCCTCGGCCGGCAATCTCGGCGGCGGCGGCTTCATGACCATCCGCCTGAAAGACGGCACCAAGACCTTTCTCGATTTTCGCGAACGCGCGCCGCTGGCCGCCACGAAGACCATGTATCTCGATTCCAAGGGCGATATCGTGCCGCGCGCCAGCCTCGACGGCTATCTCGCCGTCGGCGTTCCCGGCTCGGTGATGGGCTTCGAAACCGCACGCGAGAAATACGGCACGAAATCGCGCCATGACCTGATCGCACCGGCACTCCGCTTCGCCAAAGACGGCTTCACCCTGGAACAGGGCGACGCCGCAAGCCTTGCCGGCAGCGCCAAGCGCCTCGCCAAGGACGAAACGGCGGCGAAAATCTTCCTGAAACCCGATGGCAGCCCATATGCATCGGGCGAAAAGCTTGAGCAGCCCGACCTTGCCGCCGTCCTGGCAGGCATTTCCGAAAAGGGCCCGGACGCCTTCTACAAGGCCGCGCCCGGCGAGGCGATCGTCAAGGCGAGCCAGGCCAGGGGCGGCATTCTCGCCAAGGAGGATTTCGAGCAATATGCCGTTCGCGAACTGAAACCGGTCGAGTGCAATTACCGCGGCTACGACATTATCTCCTCGCCGCCGCCCTCCTCCGGCGGCGTCATCATCTGCGAGATCCTCAACGTTCTCGAGGGTTATCCGCTTTCTTACCTGGGCTACGGTTCAGCTGACACCGTCCATGTCATGGTCGAGGCCATGCGCTATGCCTATGTCGACCGCAATGCTGCGCTCGGCGACCCCGATTTCGTCGACAATCCGGTCGCAAAGCTCATCGACAAAACCTACGCCAAGGAGATCGCCGCCAAGATCGATCCCTATAAGGCTGGCACGTCGGCGAACCTGAAACCGCTCGGCGGCAAGGAAAGCACCGAGACGACGCATTATTCGATCATCGACGACGCGGGCAATGCGGTTGCCGTCACCTATACGCTGAACGGCTCGTTTGGCGCCGCCGTCGTGGCGCCGGGCACCGGCGTGCTGCTCAACAACGAGATGGACGATTTCACCTCCAAGCCGGGCGTGCCGAATCTCTACGGCCTCGTCCAGGGCGAGGCGAATGCCATCGCACCGAGGAAGACACCGCTCTCCTCGATGAGCCCGACGATCGTCACCCGGGACGGCAAACCCTTCATGGTGATCGGCAGCCCCGGCGGCTCGCGCATCATCACCATCACGCTGGAGGCGATCCTCAACGTCGTCGATTTCGGCATGGATATCAGCCAGGCGGTCAACGCCCCGCGTATCCACCATCAATGGCAGCCCGACAAAATCTATCTCGAACCCTATGCGCTTTCGCCCGATACGGAAAAGACCCTCGCCGCCATGGGCTACAGCTTCGATGGGGGCAATGACGGGCCGGTCTGGGGCCAGGCCGCCGGCATCCTGGTCGGCGGCAAAAGCCTCGCCGCCATCGAAAAGGGCGGCGGCGCCCGATACAACGGCGCCATGGACAGTCGCGCTGGGGAAGGCTCGGCGAACGGTTATTGACGATTGGCTGCGTGTGGGCGGCATCCGTAATCTCCATTCATGTCACGGTGACAAAGTCGCCGTTCACAATTGTTTTGCCGCGCCCTATGCATGGATGAACCCCGCAAGCAGGACGATTCCCGAATGGCCAGCATTGAAATGATTGTCGCCGCCCGCGCCCGTCTGCGCGGCCATGCGAGGCGCACGCCGCTTCTCTCCTCTCCCTTCCTCGACGAGATCGCCGGCCGGCGCCTGTTCGTCAAGGCCGAGTGCCTGCAGCATTCCGGCTCGTTCAAGTTTCGCGGCGGCTGGTCGGCCGTCTCCGGCCTCGATCCAGCGGTGCGCTCGAAAGGCGTCATCGCCTTCTCCTCCGGCAACCACGCCCAGGGTGTTGCGCTTGCGGCCAAGCTGCACGATGTCCCCTCCGTCATCATCATGCCGAGCGATGCGCCGAAGCTGAAGATCGCCAACACCCGCGCCTTCGGCGCCGAAGTGGTGCTCTACGACCGTATCAACGAAGACCGCGACGCGATCGGCGCGAGGCTTTCGGCCGAGCGCGGGCTGACGCTGATCAAACCCTTCGACGAACCGCTTGTCATCGCCGGTCAGGGCACGACCGGCCTCGAAATCTCCGAGCAGGCCGAAGAGGAAGGCGTGACATCGGCCGAAGTCCTCGTTCCCTGCGGCGGCGGCGGATTGACCTCCGGCATCGCGCTTGCCCTTGAAGCCAGCGCCCCCGGCTTTCGCGTCCGCCCCTGCGAGCCCAAGGATTTCGACGACACCACCCGCTCGCTCGCCTCCGGCAAGATCGAACGCAACCTGTCGGTATCGGGCTCGATCTGCGATGCGATCGTCACGCCGCAGCCCGGCAACATCACCTTTCCGATCCTCAAGCGTCTCGCCGGCCCCGGCATCGTCGTCACCGACGAGGAGGCGCTTCGCGCCATGGCGCTCGCCTTCGTCAGGCTGAAGATCGTCGTCGAGCCAGGCGGTGCGGTGGCGCTCGCCGCCGCTCTCTTCCATGGTGAGACGCTGGAAAGCGATATGGTCGTCGCGGTCACCTCGGGCGGAAACGTCGACGCCGATATTTTCGCCATGGCGCTCGAACGCTACGGCTGAGATATTCGCTGCTGTCAGCTTGCTCAGTCGGGCAAAGCGCCATGCACCGACTGCAGCACGAGTTCGCCGAGCCGCGCCGCGGCCGGCTGCAGTTCGGCTTCCGCCTGATGCAGGACCAGACCGAGCTTCGGCAAGTCGGGCAGACCGAACGCCTCGGGCGCCAGCGGCCGGAGTTTCGCCGGCAGGCCGATCGGCGTGCGAATGGTCAGACCAAGACCTGCCGCGGTCGCCGCCCAGAGACCGCCGAGGCTGGGGCTGACGAAGGCCAGCCGCCACGAGATTCCCGCCTCATCGAGCGCTTTGGTCGCCGCACTGCGCAGCAGGCACGGCGCTTCCAGCGAGGCGAGCGGCATCGGCTCGCCGCTTGTGGCTTGCCAGGCCGGCGGCCCCTCGGCAGGCCCGATCCAGCACATCGGCACGTCACCGATCCGCTCGCAATGCGCCGTCAGCATTCCGTCGCTCCAGGCAAGCGCCAGATCGAGTTTGCCCGAGGTGACGCGTTCGATGAGTTCGGCATTGCGCACCACCCGCGCCTCGATCCGGACTTTCGGATGGGCGCGCGCGAAGCGGCCGAGCACCTCCGGCAACAGATTCTCGCCGAAATCCTCCTGCAAGCCGAGCCGCACCCAGCCCTCCAGTTCGACGCTGTTGACGGCCGCAGCCGCCTCGTCGTTGAGTTCCAGCAGCCGCCTGGCATAGCCGAGCATCGTCTCGCCGGCGTCGGTCAACGCCAGCCCGCGTCCGGCCTTGCGAAAGATCGGCGTGCCCGCCTGCTCCTCCAGCTTCTTCAGTTGGGCGCTGACCGCCGAGGTCGAACGCCCGAGCCGCTCGGCCGCCTTGGCGAAATTGCCGAGCTCCATGCCGGTCGAAAAGGTGCGAAGCACATCGAGATCGAAAATCGTTCGCCGCATCAGATAATCCCATTTTTAAGGATCATTAATCCATAAAATTCTGATTTTCAGCATTATCGTGCCGTGCGATGGTTTTGCTGTCAAGGCCGGCGAACGGCCTGCACCATGGAGACCCCGATGCCCTTCGTTCGAATTTCCCTTCGCAAAGGCAAGTCGCCGGACTATCTCGTCGCACTCGCCGACACCATCCAGCGCGCTCTGGTCGAGACCTTCGACGTGCCCGAAAACGACCGTTTCCAGGCCATCCATCAGCATGACGAGAACGAGCTGATCTTCGACCGCAGCTATCTCGCCGGTCCGCGCTCCGACGATTTCGTCTACATCTCGATCACAACAGGCAGACCCCGCACGGCCGAGATGAAGGCGGCGCTCTACCGGCGGCTCGCCGAACGCCTGGCGCAATCGCCGGGCCTCCGGCCCGAGGATATAATGATCGTCATCAGCACCAGCGCCCCGGAAGACTGGTCCTTCGGCAACGGCATCGCCCAGATGACCGACCCGGATTGGCGGCTGCGGGCAGCCGGAGGCCGGTCATGAGCGCTTCGAACCCGAAGGCAATGACCGTCAGACGCCCTGGCACGGCGACCCGCTCGCCGGAAGGCGTCGCAACGGCGCCCTTCTGGGTCGAGATGCTGCTTGAAGGCAGCGCCGACGGCGAGAACACGGCCATGCGCGCCACACTCGATCCCGGCACCATCACCCACTGGCATACGCATCCGAAGGGCCAGTTGCTCTATGTGCTTTCGGGCCGTGGATTGGCGCAGAACGAGGGCGGGCCGCTCGAAGAATTGCGTGCCGGTGACGCCGTCTGGTTTGCGCCCGGCGAGCGCCACTGGCATGGCGCCGCCGATGACAGCCCCTTCAGCTATATCAGCATCCAGACGGCGGAGAGCGGCAGCATCGTCGAATGGCTGCATCGGGTGGAGACACGCTCATGATCGCCATGCAATACAGCTTCACCCTGCCGGCCGATTACGACATGTCGATCATCGACCGCCGCATCCGGGACAAGGGTCCGCTGCTCGACGGCTTTCCCAATCTCGGTTTCAAAGCCTATCTCAGCGCCCGCAAGGGAGAGTTCGGCAGCCGCGACAATCTCTATGCGCCCTTCTATCTCTGGCGGAAACCGGAAGGAGCGAGCGACTTCCTCTGCGGCCCCGGCTTCGAAACGCTCGCAAGCGCCTTCGGCTGGCCGCAGGTGAGGACCTGGATCGTCTGGCAAGCAGAAATCTCGGGTGATATCGCCTCAGCCAGGTTCGCCACGCGCGATATCCTGCAGACGGAGGCTTACGCGCCGCTCGCCGATATCCGCCGCGCCGAAAGCGCGCAGACGGAAGCCGAGATTGCGACGGGCGACGCCCTCGCCTCCGTCTGCGGTTTCGAGCCGACGACATGGACGCGGGTGCGCTTCAGGCTATGGCGAGAGCTTCCCGAAATCGACGCAGAGACACAAAGCTATCGCGTCGGTCACCTGTCCCTGGCTCGACCTTAAACTCAAACCGTTGCCCGGCGATAGAAGGCGAGCGACCCGGCAAGCGCCAGCAGCGCCCCGCCGCAGGCCCGCTCCAGCCATAGGGCGCCTGAGGTCTTCAGAAAACGCACCGCCTGCGAGCCGAAAAAGGCGTAGCCGAACATGATGAGGAAATCGAGCACGGCAAAAACCAGTGCGAGCAGCGCATACTGCGTTGCCTGCGGCAGGGTCGGATCGATGAATTGCGGCAGGAAGGCTGAGAAGAACAGATAGCCCTTCGGATTGGTTGCCGCGACCATGAAACTCTTCAGACCGATCGAGAAAGGCGATGTCGCGCCCGCAGGCGTCCCGGACTTCAACGCTGCATCGATCGTGCCCTTCGAGCGCAGCAGCATGATGCCGAGAAAGGCGAGATAGGCAGCGCCAGCCCATTTCAGCATCGAAAACCAGAATTCCGATGCCGCGAGCAGCGCCCCGAGCCCGATCGCCACGGCGCCGATCAGCACGAAATCGGAAAGCACCGCGCCGATCATGCCGGCAATCGCCCGGCGCAGGCCATGCCGCGAACCGTTGGTCAGCGCCAGCAGCACCGTCGGCCCCGGCGTTGCAATGCCGACGAAGGAAACAGCTTCGAAAGCGACAAGCGTGACGATATCCATGACGATCCCTCCCAATCCCGGGATCGAAACTTGCACGCACAGCAGCCCTTGGCAATGCGGTTCCGTCATCAAAAAGCCCGCCGCCTCTCCGAGGCAGCGGGCTTCTAAAGGGATGCGATCGGATCAGATGCCGCTCTGGCCGTCGGAGCCGATATAGGCGATGCGGATCATGTTGGTGGCGCCGGGCGTGCCGAGCGGCACGCCGGCCGAGATGATGATGCGGTCGCCCGGCTTGCCGAAGCCTTCGTCGGCGACGATGCGGCAGGCGCGGTTGACCATATCGTCGAGATCGGTCGCGTCGTGGGTAACGACGCAATGCAGGCCCCACACGATCGCCAGACGGCGCGCCGTCTTGATGATCGGCGACAGCGCCAGGATCGGCACCTGCGGACGCTCGCGCGAGGCGCGCAGGCCTGTCGTGCCCGACGAGGTGTAGCAGACGATCGCCGACAGCTTCAGCGTTTCGGCGATTTGACGGGCGGCAAGCGAGATCGCATCGGCGCCGGTTGCTTCCGGCTGGGCACGCTGGGCATAGATGATGCCGGGATAATGCGGCTCGCGCTCGATGGCGGTGGCAATCGACGCCATGGTCGAAACGGCTTCGACGGGATAGTCGCCCGAGGCCGATTCGGCCGAGAGCATGACCGCATCCGCGCCTTCGAAGACGGCGGTCGCGACGTCCGAGACTTCGGCGCGCGTCGGCACCGGTGCCGAAATCATCGATTCCAGCATCTGCGTGGCGACGACCACCGGCTTGCCCGAACGGCGGCAGGCACGGATCAGCTGCTTCTGGATGCCGGGGACCGATTCAAGCGGCATTTCGACGCCGAGATCACCGCGGGCGACCATCAATGCATCGGAAAGCTCGATGATCTCTTCGATGCGCTCGAGCGCCTGCGGCTTTTCGATTTTCGACATCAGGCCGACACGGCCACGGGCGATCTTGCGCACTTCGGCAAGGTCATCGGGACGCTGGACGAAGGACAGTGCTACCCAGTCGACATCGTCGGTGGCGAGCACGGCGTCGAGATCGGCGCGATCCTTATCCGTCAGTGCGCCGACGCCGAGCAGCGTGTCGGGAAGGCTGACGCCTTTGCGGTCAGAGATGCGCGTACCCGAAATAACTGTCGTGACGATGCTCTTGCCGTCGCATTTTTCTGCGCGGAGCGCGAGCTTGCCGTCGTCGATCAACAGGCGGTGGCCGGGCTGTACCGACTCCAGGATCTCCGGATGCGGCAGATAGACGCGGTTCTGGTCGCCAAGCGCTTCGTTGTTGTCGAGCGTGAAAGTCTGGCCCGGCTTCAGATCGACCTTGCTGTCGACGAACTTGCCGACGCGCAGTTTCGGTCCCTGCAGGTCGGCGAGGATGCCGATCGGCCGGCCGGAGCGCGCTTCGACCGAGCGGATGCGCTGGATGAGCGTACGCATCAGGTCGTGGCTCGCATGGCTCATATTGATGCGGAAGACGTCGGCACCCGCCTGGTGCAGCTTCTCGATCATCGATTCCTCGGCGGAGGCGGGCCCGAGGGTGGCGAGGATTTTAATTTTGCGATTACGCTTCATCAATTCTGGCTTTCTTGCGTCCCTGGGGTGTCGGAGAGCTGAACCATCCAGCTACCCTGGCGGCCCGTGTCATATTCCTTGAATCCCATCTTCTGGTAACCGCGGGCGTAACAATCCTGCACACCCGTGATCTTGAACTCATTTTCCGCCACGCACATCTGCACGTCACCCGTCCATCGTCCTCCCCGGGCGGCGTCCTCTGCGTAGAGGTAATAATAGCGCGACTGCAACTCTCCCTCGATGAGCGTGGCGCAGGTCGTTGCCGGGACCTGCCACCACCCCTCCGTCATCCAGCCATCCTTGGCCCGATAGCCGATCGCAACGCCAACGAGGTTTTGCGTTCCGTTGCAGACGCGAAAATCGGCGCGTGCGGCATCTGCGATGAAAAACGGCATGATGGCTGCAAGAGCGAACAAAGCGAGACGGACCAGCGGTCCGGACCGCGTGAGGAAACTTGGCGCGGCTTGGATCAACACGGCTCCCAAATAGCTCCACGGTTATTCGTATCGGTGTCTTCTTGCGCCGCCGTCAAGCGAAAGTCAACGCAATGCTAATCGATTATATTTCCTTTCGCAAACCACCCGTCGAGGGTCCGGCTCAACCTCTGTCCGCCTGCGGCGCTTGAACCTGCCGCAGACGCATGCGATCACTGCGCCGACTGCGCAAAATGATGAACGGCAATTCCTGATGGATGACTTCCAATCTTTCGAAATCCTATCCGGCAAACATGACAAAGGCATGGTGATCTTAGCAGATCACGCGATGAACCGCCTTCCCGCCCGATATGGCCGACTCGGTCTGCCCGAGGCGGCCTTCACCCGTCACATCGCCTATGACATCGGTATCGAGGGGCTGACGCGGCAGCTCTCGGCGAGGCTCGGCGTGCCCGCCGTGCTCGGCGGCTTTTCGCGCCTGCTGATCGACCCGAACCGCGGCGAAGACGATCCGACGCTGATCATGAAAATATCGGACGGCGCCGTCATACCCTGCAATCATCCGATCACGCCGCAGGAGTGGGACCACCGCATCGAAACCTTCCACCGCCCCTATCACGGTGCCGTCGCCGCGACGATCGACAAGGTGGCGAACGCTACCGGCCGAGCGCCGCTGGTGCTGTCGCTCCACTCCTTCACCCCGGCCTGGAAAGGCATTCCCCGCCCCTGGCACGCCGCGGTGCTTTGGGATAGCGACCGTCGCGCCGTCGGCCCGCTACTCGACGGGTTGCGCGCCGATCCCGATCTTGTCGTCGGCGACAACGAACCCTATGACGGCGCACTGAAGGGCGATACCATGTACCGCCACTGCATGATCACAGGCATTCCGCATGCGCTGCTCGAGGTGCGGCAGGACCTGATCGCAGACGAGACCGGCATATCCGCATGGGCCCAACGCCTGACGCCGATCTTTGCGGCGATGAATGCCGATCCCGCCTTGCACGAATACGACGTGCACCTGTCGCGCACCGGCCCCTATTGAACGAAAGCCCCATTGAACGGAAGGAAAGCGAGATGACCGCGCTCAGCAAGGAACAACAGACCGAATTCGAGGCCGCCGCCTTCCGCCGCCTTGTCGCGCATCTCCGGGAACGCAGCGACGTCCAGAACATCGACATGATGAATCTGGCCGGCTTCTGCCGCAACTGCCTGTCGAACTGGTACCGCGAAGCCGCCGAGGCCGAGGGCGTCGCGGTGACCCGAGACGAATCGCGCGAGATGGTCTACGGCATGCCCTACGAGGACTGGAAGAAACTCCACCAGAACGAGGCCTCGCCTGTGCAAAAGGCTGCTTTTGAACTGAACAAGCCACACAAATAACCCGCTTGCCCCCTAACGGGCTTGACCGTGACGCCGCTTCGCGGCAGTCACGTGCATCCAAAATTGATCACCGAAAAATCAGGAGAACACGATGTCTGATGCTCATGGCGTCGCCCGCGACCAGCTTCGCGCTTTCATCGAGCGCATTGAACGGCTGGAAGAAGAAAAGAAGACCATCGCCGACGACATCAAGGACGTCTATGGCGAAGCCAAGGGAATGGGCTTCGACACCAAGATCCTGAAGAAGGTCGTGGCGTTGCGCAAGAAGGACGAGCAGGAGCGCATGGAAGAGGAAGCCATCCTCGACACCTACCTGCACGCGCTCGGCATGATCGAGGCTCCGCCGGAAGGCTGATCGGCCTGACATACCGATGTTGACCAAGCCGCTGGAGCGATCCGGCGGCTTTTCTTTTGCATAGAACGCGCCCGACCAAACGGCCACTCCGCCCGGCTCGAAGCGGCTAAAAGAAAAACCGCCGGATGGCTCCGGCGGTTTCGGTATTTTATGATCGGCCGGCTCAGTTCGTGTTGAACTTGCGCACTTCCATGAAATTGACTGCCGTGCCGCTGAAGCGGGCGGGATCGACCGAAGCGGTTTTGACGTTGAAGCCCTCGGCATAGACGGATGTCGGCTGGGCGCGCATCGTCTGGCTGACGAAACGCGGCGCCTTGACCTGCTTGGAGGCCATTTCGAGGCGGGCATTGGTCAGCGCCCACTGCGAGATCATCTTTTGCGTCAGCTTCGGCTCGGTCCGGACCGTCGTGCGGCTGGCATCGGCTGCGGCGGCTTCCTTCTGCGTCGGGCGGCCGCCCTTGGCAGGCAGGCCCTGGGCCACAGCGCTTTCGGCCGCCGGTTCGTCGAAGCCGTCGCCAAAGCTTGCCGATTTGGTCGGCGCCAAAGCTGCGAGCTCGAGCGGCGCCTTTGCGGCAGGCGCTTTTTGCGGCATCGCGGCGTTGATCGCCTGCTCTACCGTCATCTCAGGCGCGTGCGAGGCAACCTGGTTTTCGACACCCTTGTTCTGCTGGCCCTTATTCTGCTGATCAAGCGCTTCGGCAACCGCGGGAGACAGCGCGTCCTGATCGGCTTCGTCGGCCTCGGCTTCCGGATCGGCATCGGCCGCGGCAAGAAGGTTCTCTGCAACGGCGGGGCGTTCGATCGGCGTCGGAACCGGCATCCCCGCGCCCGTCAGCATGCTCGGATCGGCTGACGCAAGTTCGGCGTCGCCGGGTGCGCGGCGCTGGCCGAGAAGCGAGGGAACCGGAATGCTGTAGCCGCTGAGATCGGCAAATTGCTGCGGCTGGGCCTGATCGACCGGAATCGCCGCGGCAAGAGCCTGCTGCGCGGCGTTACCCGAAGACGGCGCTACCAGCGCGCTCGCCATTTCGCTGCCGGCCGGCTGGTTGCTGAAGGCCGGACGAACCTGCGGCACCGGTGCGTTCACATCGGCAACTTCGATCTGCTGCTGCGGTTCGGCAGGCGCGGGCTCGGCCTTCGGCGGCGTTGCCTTGGCAACGGCGACAGGCGTCGAATCGTCGCTCTCGTCTTCCTGCTCGTCCGCTCCGCCGCCGAAGAGTGCTTCGAACAGCGTCTTATGCTTCGGCGCCGATTCGGACGCGCTGGCAATCTCGATCTGCGTACCGCTGACGCGGCGCTTGTAATCGGCCATCGCCTGCTGATAGCCCGGCAGCGGCTTGCCGTCGGCCGGAATATGAATGGTGTTGCCGTTCGGGAAAAGCCGGACGAGCTCGTCACGGCTCATGCGCGGCCATGCGCGAACGCCGCCGACATCCATGTGCACGAAGGGCGAACCCGATTTCGGGTAGAAGCCGACGCCGCCGACCTGCATCTTCATGCCGATCCCGCGCAGCGTCGCCAGCTTGACGTCGGGGATGAAGAAATCCATCGCCTTGCCGAGCATGTGCTGGCTCTTTTCGGCGACGCCTGAGTTACGCGAGCGGCCGCGCAGCATCTCGTTGGTTCCCGGCGAACGGAAACCGCAGACGACGTTGATATAATCCTTTGAACCGCTCTGGCGATAAACTTCCCAGATCAGGTCGAACAGGCGCGGATCCATCTTCGTCGGTTGGTTCTTGCGCCAGTCGCGCAGGAAGCGGTTCAGCTGCTCCAGACCCTTGGGGTCGAACTTGCCGTTGCGCTTGTAGGTGATGACGGCTTTTTCGCCGGTGTGGATGAAATAGAGCTTGAGGCTACGGGTGTCGCCCGCGGCCTCGGAAGGTGTACTGACGAATACTGGTGAGGAAACCGCGAGCGCCAGAAGGGCGGCCGCTGCCGTCCTTACTGCCTTTCCGCAGATGTCGGCGCACAAAGAACGCCAGCTCAAGCGCGAAGGCTTGGAATTCCCATTCAGATTCGGCAACTCGATCCCCGTCAGACAGACAATGTCCCGTACTGTCCCAGATGACTGTCAAATGCGGTCACACGATGGCAAAAATGCCACACATGATCAACCTTTTCTTTACATAGTGAACGAGCCACTAACAAGTGGTTTATGATCAGTAACAAATCGTGGTTGCCTTAGTCTTAACAAAAAGCGCTTAAGCCGCATCTTTCTGGGGATTGTCGGGGTCTATACCGTAGTCCTTGAGCTTGCGATAAAGTGTGGACCGGCCGATGCCGAGCTTGCGCGCCACTTGACTCATCTGTCCACGATAGAATTTGAGCGCGAATCGGATGAGCTCCTCCTCGACATCGGCAAGCTTGCGCACGTCGCCGGCAGGATTGACGCTGGCGATCGCGTTTTCGGAGGCTTCCGACAGCCGATGGTGTACTTCTCCCGCGATCGATGCCCTGAAATCCTCCCCATAATTGTCGTCGGGATCGAGGCCGGTATTGTCGGCAACGAGCGCCAGATGATCCACGACCTCGTATTCCGGAAGCTGCGCGGCGATCTGCGGGAAGTCCGCCTCGGTCAGCTCCGCCCCTTCGGCCAGAACGACAGCACGGAAGATCGCGTTTTCGAGCTGGCGGATATTGCCCGGCCAGTCATAAGCGGTCAGCAGCGCCAGCGCGCCTGCGTTTACCGTCATGCGTCGACCATTCTTCTGCTCGCTGGAGAAGCGGTCGGCAAAGACGCGCACCAGATGCGGAATGTCCTCCTTGCGCTTGCGCAGCGCCGGAATGGTGATCGGGAAGACGTTCAGGCGATAATAGAGATCCTCGCGGAAATGGCCGTTCTTGACTTCCTCGATCAGATCCTTGTTGGTCGCCGAAATCAGCCGGACATTGACCTTGTGGGCGGTGCGCGCACCGACGGTCTCGATCTCGCCCTGCTGCACGGCGCGCAGCAGCTTCACCTGCACCTCGAGCGGCAGGTCGCCGATCTCGTCGAGGAAGATGGTGCCGCCGTCGGCTTCCATGAATTTGCCGATATGGCGCTCGGTCGCGCCGGTGAACGCACCCTTCTCGTGGCCGAAGAGGATGCTCTCGACAAGATTATGCGGGATCGCTCCGCAATTGACGGTGACGAACGGCTTGTTCGAGCGGTCGCCGCCGGACTGGATGGCACGCGCCACCAGCTCCTTGCCGACGCCGGATTCGCCTTCGAGCACGACGGGAATGTTGGACTGCGCCGCCCGCTGGGCGAGATCGATGACGCGGATCATCGCCGGGCTTGCCGAGACGATGTCGTCGAAACCGACCGCGCCGGAGCGCGACCGGCGTCCGGCCCGCGCCTTGACCTCGCGCTGATCGAGCTTCATCGCGTTCGAGATCGAGGTGGCGATGCGTTCGGGCGAGACCGGCTTGACGACGAAATCGAAGGCGCCGGCGCGCATTGCCTGCACCACGGTCTCGATACCGCCCTGTCCCGTCTGCACGATGACCGGGATCTGCGTGCCGAATTCGTGCAGCGCGTCGAGGAATTCGAGGCCGGTCATCTCCGGCATCATCAGGTCGAGCACGATGACGTTGAAAAGGCCGCTGTCGCGTTTGACCATTTCCAGCCCGATGCGGCCGTTTTCCGCCTGGTGCACGACATGGCCGTGACGCTCGATTGCATTCTTGAGCAGACGGCGCTGCACCGGGTCGTCCTCGACCACGAGGATTTGCCCTGCTCCCTTGAGCTCATTGTAACCGGTCATTGTCGCTCCACTTCATGCGAAACCCTGGAGCGCACTCTGACAGAAAGGCTTGAACATCCAGTTTTGAGAAATAATTGCATTTTAACGATTGCAGCGGGTCGTTTTCGTGCCGAAGCGACGCCTTTCATGCGCTGAAAGACCCTTGATACGGGACCTTCTCACGCCTATTCAAACAGACCTGTTATAAAGTGGAGAGGAATTGCGCCCATGAAAATCAAGCTCCCGCATGCCGGCCTTCATTTGTCGCCAGCAGCGCCGGCTGGGGCCGCCGATCCGGCGCTCGGCGATCTGCCGGTCTGGAGGCTGCAGGATCTTTATCCCTCCGCCACCTCGACCGCTTTCGTCGCCGACATGGAAAAGGCCGGCAAGGCCGCGATCGCCTTCGAAGAAAAATGGAAGGGCAACCTCGCTGACGCGGCAACGAAAACCGGCGCTGAGGGCATCGGCGCCGCGCTGAAGGAATATGAGGCGCTGGACGATATCATCGGCCGCCTCGGCTCTTTTGCCGGCCTCACCTATTTCTCCGACACCACCAATCCGGCGAACGGTAAACTCTACGGCGACGTGCAGGCCAAGATCACCGAATTTTCCGGCCACCTGCTGTTCTTCGCGCTCGAACTCAACCGTATCGACGACGCGGTGATCGACGCCTGCATGGCCAATGATCCCGCTGCGGGACATTACCGCCCCTGGCTCATCGACCTCAGGAAAGACAAGCCCTACCAGCTCGACGACCGGCTGGAACAGCTCTTCCTCGAAAAGTCGATGACATCGGCCGCCGCCTTCAACCGCCTCTTCGATGAAACCATGGCGGAACTTCGCTACGAGATCGACGGCGAGAAAGTGCCGCTCGAAGTGGCGCTGAACCGGCTGCAGGAAAAGGATCCGGAAGTCCGCCGCAAAGCGGCCATGGCGCTTGCCGAAACCTTCAAGGCCAATATCCGCACCTTCACGCTGATCACCAACACGCTTGCCAAGGACAAGGAGATCGCCGACCGCTGGCGCGGCTTCGAAGACATCGCCGACAGCAGGCACCTGGCAAATCGCGTCGAGCGCGAGGTCGTCGATGCGCTGGCGGCAGCCGTCCGTGAAGCCTATCCCCGCCTTTCGCACCGCTATTATAAAATGAAGGCGAAGTGGCTCGGCATGGAGCAAATGAACTTCTGGGACCGCAACGCGCCTCTTCCCGAAACCTCCAGCGCCATCATCTCCTGGGCCGAGGCGAAGGAGACGGTGCTTTCGGCCTACGGCAATTTCGCTCCCGAGATGGCTGATATTGCCAGGCGCTTCTTCGACGAGCAGTGGATCGACGCCCCGGTCCGCCCCGGCAAGGCGCCCGGCGCCTTCGCCCATCCGACGGTGCCCTCGGCTCACCCTTACGTGCTCGTCAATTACATGGGCAAGCCGCGCGACGTGATGACGCTGGCCCATGAGCTTGGCCATGGCGTGCATCAGGTTCTCGCCGGCGCGCAAGGGGCGCTGATGTGCCAGACGCCGCTGACGCTGGCCGAAACCGCATCCGTCTTCGGCGAGATGCTGACCTTCCGCGCGCTCCTGGAAAAGACCGGCGACAAGCGCCAGCGCAAGGCGATGCTCGCCCAGAAGGTCGAGGACATGATCAACACGGTCGTGCGCCAGATCGCCTTCTACGAATTCGAGCGCAAGCTCCACACCGCCCGCAAGGCAGGAGAGCTCACCGCCGACGACATCGGCGAACTCTGGCTCTCGGTCCAGTCGGAAAGCCTCGGGCCGGCGATCAATATTTCCGAAGGTTACGAGACCTATTGGGCCTATATCCCCCACTTCATCCACTCGCCCTTCTATGTCTACGCCTATGCCTTCGGCGATTGCCTGGTGAATTCGCTCTATGCCGTCTACCAGAAGGCCGAGAAAGGTTTCCAGGAGAAGTATTTCGAGCTCTTGAAGGCCGGCGGCACCAAGCACCACTCGGAACTCTTGAAGCCTTTCGGCCTCGATGCCACCGATCCGTCGTTCTGGAGCCAGGGCCTGTCGATGATCGAAGGGCTGATCGATGAGTTGGAGGCGCTAGATAAGGTCTGAAATCCGGTCGAAAATTTGAAACGAGCGAGCGATCGCCGTGACGAGCCACTTGGCAATGCTTGATCAGCAAGGCGCATTCTGCAACGTCCATGAGGAACCATGACGGCAGCCTCCTCTCCCTCATTCCTGTGCTTGTCACAGGAATCCAGCGCGCCCAAGTCCTTGGGCGCCGGAGACTCCATAGCCGCCGGAAATAAGTCATTCACGGCGCGGACGCGCCGTGGCTGGGTTCCTGTGACAAGCACAGGAATGAGGGAAGCGGATATCGTCGCGATCATCGGATAAATGAACAAGATGCCGCGAACAATGTCAGACCCCTACATCCTCTTCCGCGACGACACATCAGGCCAGGTGATGCTTTTCGCCGAACCGGTAGAGATCATCCTTGCCAAAACACGCACCGAATTCTTTGCGGGCCTTTCCCGCATGGAAGAGGCCAAGGCCGAGGGCAAATGGCTTGCCGGCTACATGGCCTATGAGGCCGGATACTTCTTCGAAGAGAAACTCGCCCCCTTCGCCGGAGAAGACCGCGAAACCCCGCTGCTCTGTTTCGGCGTCTTCGACGCTCCGCAGCCGGACACACATCCGCTCGCCCAGCCGAAACAGCGCCTCGAAAACGAGGAATTCCTCACCGCCCCGAAAGCGGCCTGGGATTTCCCTTTATATAAAGAGCGCTTCGACCGCCTTCATGAGCACCTGCGGCTCGGCGACGCCTATCAGGCGAACCTCACCATGCCGGTCGAGGCCCGCTGGAACGGCGATCCCCGCGCCGCCTTCTGGTCGCTGATCGAACGCCAGCCGGTCAAATACGGCACGCTCGTCGATCTCGGCGGCCCGGTCATCCTGTCGCGGTCGCCCGAACTCTTCTTCCGCACCGATGAAGACGGCTGGATCGAGACCCATCCGATGAAGGGCACGGCAAAACGCGGCGCCAGCCCCGCTGAAGACGCCGAAATCATCGAGGCGATGCGTGCCGATATCAAGACGCAGGCGGAAAACCGCATGATCGTCGATCTCCTGCGCAACGATATTTCCCGCATCACCGAGGTCGGCACGCTCGATGTCCCGAAACTTTTCGACATCGAGACCTATCCCACCGTCCACCAGATGGTGAGCCATGTGCAGGCAAGGCTGCGCCCCGGCCTTTCGATCCGCGACATCTTTTCCGCCCTCTTTCCCTGCGGCTCGATCACCGGCGCGCCGAAGATCAGGGCGATGGAAATCCTGCACGCACTCGAGGATGTCCCGCGCGATGCCTATTGCGGCGCGATCGGCATGATTTCGCCGACCGGCGCCACGCGGTTTTCCGTCGCCATCCGCACCATCACGCTTTTCGAAGGCGGCAAGGCCGTCTTCAATGTCGGCGGTGGCATCGTCTTCGATTCCACCGCCGAGGCCGAATATGAGGAATGCCTGCTCAAGGCCCGCTTCGCCGTCGGCGACCAATGGATCGCACGATGATCGATTTTTCGCTGATCGAGACGCTGCGCTGGCAGCCCGGCGAGGGCTTCATTCGCCTGCGGCTGCATCTCGCCCGGCTTTCCCGCTCCGCCCGCCGCCTGGGCTTCCCGCAACCGGTCGACGCTGTAGCAAAACTCCAAGAAGCCGTTGCAGGTGCTGCCGGCCCGCTGCGTGTCCGCCTGACTTTCGACGCGCAGGGCCGCATCGCGGTGACGAGCGCCGCTTTCGCGCCGCTCGCGCCGGATACCACCTGGACCGTGCGGCTCGCCGAGACCCGGCTGAATTCCGCCGACAGGCTGCTGCGCGTCAAGACCACGCGTCGCGGCGTCTACGAGGCCGCGCGCGCCGAATATGCGACTGCCGAGGCGGATGAAGTCATCCTGTTGAACGAGCGCGGCGACGTCTGCGAGGGCACCATCACCTCGATCTTCCTGGATGACGGGACCGGCATGCTGCGCACCCCGCCGATTTCCTGCGGCCTGCTCGCCGGCGTGTTGCGCACCGAACTCATCTGCGCGCGCAAAGCCCGTGTCGGCCGCCTGACACTTGCCGATCTCGATGCCGGCACAGTTTATATCGGCAATTCGCTGCGCGGCCTGATCCGCGCCAACCTCGCCAGGAACTGACCATGTTCATTCTCTCCCTCACCTATCTCAAATCCAACGATGAAGCCGACACGCACATGGAGCCGCACATGGCCTGGGTAAGGGAGGGTTATGCCAAGGGCTGGTTCCTCGCCTCCGGCCGCAAGGTGCCGCGCACCGGCGGCGCGATCCTGGCGATCGGCGACCGCGCCGCGATCGAGGCCTATGTCGCCGCCGATCCCTTCACCATCCACGGCGTCGCCCAATACGACATCACCGAACTTGCGGTGACGACGACGGCCGAAGGGCTGGAAATCCTGCAACGCTGATTCCGCCCGCCCGATATTTACCCTTTCCCGGTCAACGCTCTTTATTGTGACGCGGTTTTATGGTTAGAGCCGGTCACTTCGCAATTTCTGCGGCAATCTCACAAGAATTCTTCGGGCTGAGCGCCTTCGTCCCCTTCCACAGGAGAAAAGAATGACGGAACAAAACTATCCGGTATATGCCGAAATCACCGGTCCGATCGTGATGATCGGCTTTGGCTCCATCGGTCGCGGCACCCTGCCCCTGATCGAGCGCCACTTCAAATTCGACAAGAGCCGGATGGTCGTCATCGACCCGCGCGAAGAACCCTCCGACATGGAGATCCTCAAGAAGCACGGCGTCCGCCACATCAAGGAATATGTCACCAAGGACAATTACAAGGAGCTGCTGAAGCCGCTGTTGACGGAAGGCGAGGGCCAGGGTTTCTGCGTCAACCTCTCGGTCGACACCTCCTCGCTCGATCTCATCAAGCTCTGCCGCAAGCATGACGTGCTCTATGTCGACACCGTCGTCGAACCCTGGCTCGGCTTCTATTTCGACAAGGGCATGAGCAATGCCGATCGCACCAACTATGCGCTGCGCGAAACCGTGCGCAAGGAAAAGGCAAAGAACCCGGGCGGCGCTACTGCCGTTTCCACCTGCGGCGCCAATCCGGGCATGGTCTCCTGGTTCGTCAAGCAGGCGCTGGTCAACCTCGCCAACGACACCGGCCTGAAGTTCGACGAACCGGACCAGCACGATCGCGAAGGCTGGGCCAAGCTGATGAAGAAGCTCGGCGTCAAAGGCGTCCACATTGCCGAGCGCGACACCCAGCGCACCAAGCATCCGAAGCCGCTCAACGTCTTCTGGAACACCTGGTCCGTCGAAGGCTTCATCTCCGAAGGCATGCAGCCGGCCGAACTCGGCTGGGGCACGCATGAAGAATGGATGCCGAAGAACGCCAAGAAGCACAAGAAGGGCAACAAGGCGGCGATCTACCTGGAGCAGCCGGGCGCCAACACCCGCGTGCGCACCTGGTGCCCGACGCCCGGCCCGCAATACGGCTTCCTCGTCACCCACAACGAGTCGATCTCGATTGCCGATTACTTCACGGTTCGCGACAAGGACGGCGAAGTGACCTTCCGCCCGACCTGCCATTACGCCTACCATCCGGCCAACGACGCCGTGCTGTCGCTGCACGAGATGTTCGGCAATGGCGGCACGGCCCAGCCGGTCCATCACGTTCTCGACGAAGACGAACTGGAGGACGGCATCGACGAACTCGGCGTCCTGCTCTACGGCCACGAAAAGAACGCCTATTGGTACGGCTCGCGCCTGTCCCTCGAAGAAACGCGCCGCATCGCACCCTACCAGAACGCCACCGGCCTGCAGGTTACCTCCGCCGTTCTCGCCGGCATGGTCTGGGCGCTGGAGAACCCGAAGGCCGGCATCGTCGAGGCCGACGAAATCGACTACAAGCGCTGCCTCGAAGTGCAGATGCCCTATCTCGGCCCGGTCGAAGGCCACTATACCGACTGGACCCCGCTCGACGGCCGTCCGGGCCTCTTCCCCGAGGATATCGACACTAGCGATCCCTGGCAGTTCAAGAACATTCTCGTTCGCTGAGACTGTCAGTACAACTTTGAGGATGCCCGCCGCAAGGCGGGCATTTTTGTAACGCCGGCTGTATAAATGCCGCCCGCTGCCTTCCAAGTCTTGCCATCCCGGTGGGCGCACGCCATGTTTTGCCGGAAACGCAGCGGGTCCGCCGCGCCGATTCGCCGGGAGAAGCCTTATGAAAATCAGAACTGGTCTCGTTCTTGTCGGCGCCGCCGCCGCCCTTGCCGCCTGCGTTGGGTCAGGGCCTCGTCCCCTGCCGGTTGCAACCGCGCCCGCGCCGACCGGCGTCGAAGGCAGCTGGAGCGACCCGAACGGCATCGTTTCCACCTTCCAGGGCGGTACGTTCACCACCCGCACCACCGACAGCAACCAGCTGCTTGCCTCCGGAACCTATATCAACACCTCGCCGACGCTGGTCGAGATCAACATGACCTCGCTGGTGCGCAAGACCCAGTCCAAGGTCAATTGCGCCCTCGTCAACCCGAGCCAGCTCAATTGCACCTCCGATTCCGGCGCACAGTTCACGCTTTCCCGCCGAGGCTGAAAGATGAGGCGATAGGCAAGCACACATGCGAGCCTTCGCCTTTTACCTCATCTTGCTGCTCGCAATGCCGCTCGCGGCACTTGCTGTCGTTTTACCGGCCAACGTCTATCGCGCGCAGGGCATCGCCGCTCCCGATTGCGACGGGCCGCTGCAGGTGCTGATCTTCGCCGTACCCGCCATCCTGATCTACGGCGCAGGCGCACTCCTTGCCTACCGGGCCGGACGGCGCTTTCACCGCCTCGTTGCCTTCCTCTGCCTGATCGTTGCGCTCGCCACGGTTCCGAATATTGCCAAGGCCATGCACGAACTCTACCGAAACGCCGCCGATGGCGAATGCCGAGGTTAACCCCCGGCTTTTTTGCCCTGCCCCCTTGGAAAGAGCTGGGCTTGGCCCAGCTTTCTCTTGCGGTCGCCCATCGTCTGATGGAACATCCGCACGCCGGGAAACTGCCCCGGCGGATATGGAAGGGATCGGCGAGGATCGGGGGATCTCTCGCCTCAATCAGGAGAACAGGGATGACGAAGTCTTTCAGCTTCGGTCTTTTGACCGCGTCCATGCTGGCGCTGAGCGCGGGCGCCGCCTTTGCGGATTACGAACTCAATATTCTTCACATCAACGATTTCCATTCGCGCATCGAATCGATCAACAAGTTCGACTCCACCTGCTCGGCCGAAGAAGAAGGCAAGAACGAATGCTTCGGCGGTGCAGCCCGCCTGAAGACCGCGATCGATCAACGCCGTCAGGCGCTATCCGGCAAGAACGTTCTCCTCCTGAATGCCGGCGACAATTTCCAGGGCTCGCTGTTCTACACGACCTATAAGGGCGCCGCCGAAGCCGAATTCCTGAACCTGATGAAGTTCGACGCCATGACCGTCGGCAACCACGAATTCGACGACAGCGAAGACGGGCTTGCGACCTTTCTCGACAAGGTACAATTCCCCGTCGTCACCGCAAACGTCAAGGCGACAGCCGCCTCCAAGCTCGGCGACCGCATCAAGCCCTCGCTGGTGCTCAATGTCGGCGGCCAGAAAATCGGCATTGTCGGCGCCGTCACCAATGATACGGCGGAGCTTTCCTCCCCCGGCCCGAACGTCACAATCGCCGATGACGTCCAGAGCATCACATCAGCCGTTCAGGAGCTGAAAGGCCAGGGCGTCAACAAGATCATCGCACTCACCCATGTCGGCTATCCCCGCGATCTGGCCCTGATCGCCAAGATTCCCGATGTCGACATTGTCGTCGGCGGCCATTCCCATAGCCTGCTTTCCAATACCGATCCCAAAGCCGAGGGTCCCTACCCGACGTTGGTCGACAATCCCGGCGGCTACAAGGTGCCGGTCGTTCAGGCCGCCTCCTACAGCAAGTATCTCGGCGATCTCGTCGTCAATTTCGACGATAACGGCGTCGTCAAGGATGCCAAGGGCGATCCGATCCTGATCGATTCCAGCTTTGCGCCCGATCCGGCCGTCATTGCCCGCATCGCCGAACTGGCCAAACCGATCGAGGAACTGCGCAAGAAGGTCATCGGCTCCTCCGAAGCCCCGATCGACGGCGACCGCAAGGTCTGCCGCGTCAAGGAATGCTCGATGGGCAATCTGGTGGCCGACGCCATGCTCGATCGCACCAGGAACCAGGGCGTTACCATCGCCGTCCAGAACGGCGGCGGCCTGCGCGCGTCGATCGACGGCGGAGAAGTCACGCAGGGCGAGGTCATTACCGTCCTGCCCTTCCAGAACACGCTCGCAACGTTCGAGCTGACCGGTACTGACATCGTCAAGGCCCTCGAAAACGGAGTCAGTCAGATCGACCAGGGCGCCGGCCGCTTCCCGCAGGTTGCCGGCCTGAAATTTTCCTTCGACCAGTCCAAGCCTGTCGGCAGCCGTGTGAGCGATGTCCAGGTCAAGGATGGCGACAGCTTCGCTCCGATCGCTCCGGCCAAGAGCTACAAGGTCGCCACCAACAACTTCATGCGATCAGGTGGCGATGGTTATTCGGTCTTCAAGGAAGGCCAGAACGCCTATGATTTCGGCCCGGATCTTGCCGATGTGACCGCCGGATATCTGGCCGCCCATTCGCCCTACAAGCCCTATACCGATGGGCGTGTCACCGAAATCGGCGCGACGGTAGCCCAGGCCCCCGCTGCCGAACCGGCGCCCCCCGCGCCGGCGGCACCTGCACCGACAAGCGAGCCTGCTCCCGCACCTGCGGCACCAGCCGCTCCCGCACCCGCCGCCGAGCCTGCCCCTGCTGCGCCTGCCCCGGCCACGCCGGCAGCACCCGCGCCTGCTGCGGAGCCGGCACCGGCACCGGCGGCTTCCGCACCTGCCGCGACGACGCCGTCCACCCACGTCATCGCAGCCGGCGACACCTTCTGGGATCTCGCCGTGACCTTCTACGGCGACGGCACGCTGTGGCGGAAGCTTTCGGATGCCAACGGCAAGCCGAACCCGCATCACCTGACGGTCGGCAAGGAAATCGAGGTTCCCGCCAAGTAAGACGATTTGTCCCGATGCCATTGGCCGGTCCGGGCTTTCCCGGGCCGGCTTTTCTTCCTATACGGTGAACCATGATCCCGAGGCTGCGTATGAGCCGACGGAACAAAGAGCGTTGGGGCCAGAATGACAACAGATATTTCACTCCGTCCGGCGGACCATCCGGCCGTCAAGTCAGGCAGGATCGGCGTTCTGCTGGTCAATCTCGGCACCCCCGACGGCACCGATTACATCTCGATGCGCCGCTATCTCAGGGAATTCCTGACCGATCGCCGCGTTATCGAATGGTCGCGTTGGAAGTGGTATCCGATCCTGTTCGGCATCGTCCTCAACAGACGCCCGCAGAAGGTCGGCAAGGCCTATGAGCTGATCTGGAACAAGGAGAAAAACGAAAGTTATCTCCGCACCTACACGCGCAACCAATCGGAGCGGATGGCCGAGCGCCTGAAGGATCTCGCCGACGTCAGGGTCGACTGGGCGATGCGTTACGGCACGCCATCGATCGCCTCGCGCATCGAAGCGCTGAAGCAAGAAGGCTGCGACCGCATCGTGCTTTTCCCGCTTTATCCGCAATATGCGGCGGCGACGACCGCGACGGTCAACGACAAGGCCTTCCAGAAGCTGCTCACCATGCGCTGGCAGCCGGCGCTGCGCACCGTGCCCGACTATCATGACGACGAGACCTATATCGAGGCACTCGCCCAATCCGTCGAAACGCACCTTTCGACGCTCGACTGGAAGCCGGAGATGCTGCTCGCCTCCTTCCACGGCATTCCGATGTCCTATTTCAAAAAAGGCGATCCCTATTACTGCCAATGCCAGAAGACCGGCCGGCTGCTGCGGGAGCGCCTCGGGCTGACCAAAGAAAACTTCATGGTCACCTTCCAGTCCCGCTTCGGGCCGGAAGAATGGTTGCAGCCCTATACGGACAAGACCGTGGAGAAGCTCGCCCAGGACGGCGTCAAGCGCATCGCCGTCATCAATCCCGGCTTCGTCTCCGACTGTCTGGAAACGCTCGAGGAGATCGCCGAACAGGCTGCCCACTCCTTCCATGAGAATGGTGGCGAGAAGTTCGCGCATATCCCCTGCCTCAATGACGGCGAGGACGGCATGACGGTATTGGAAAAGGTCGTTCGCCGCGAGTTGCAGGGCTGGGTCTGAGAGACTCTCGAGAGAAAGCTGCGCCGGACAAATCGCCGGGTAACGGCCGGGTGACGTAGTCGAGACGGAACCTCCTTTTCACTTGGAGCCGGGGCGGTTGCGTCCTCATTTCTTCCTCGCAAATAACGTGCTAACTCACCACATCAGTTGGGCAGGCGCGCATGCGCCGATAGGAGGAATTCTTCATGCTGTTCGGCGGCTTCGACATCGTCGTGATCGTGCTTGTGATCTTCGTTATCCTGGTGCTTTTTGCCGGGATCAAGACCGTGCCGCAGGGCTACCGCTATACGATCGAGCGCTTCGGGCGTTATACCCGCACGCTGGAGCCCGGCCTCAACCTCATCACTCCCTTCATCGAGCGTGTCGGCGCCCGGATGAACGTGATGGAGCAGGTGCTGAACGTGCCGACCCAGGAGGTGATCACCAAGGACAATGCCTCGGTTTCTGCCGATGCCGTCGCCTTCTTTCAGGTGCTGAACGCCGCCCAGGCCGCCTATCAGGTCTCCCATCTCGAAAACGCCATCCTCAATCTCACCATGACCAACATCCGCTCGGTCATGGGTTCCATGGATCTCGATGAACTGCTCTCCAACCGCGATGCGATCAACGACCGGCTGCTGCGCGTCGTTGACGAGGCGGTCCAGCCCTGGGGCATCAAGGTCACCCGCGTCGAGATCAAGGACATCCAACCGCCGCGCGACCTCGTCGATGCGATGGCCCGGCAGATGAAGGCGGAACGAGAAAAGCGCGCCCAGGTGCTGGAGGCCGAAGGTTCGCGCAACGCCCAGATCTTGAGAGCCGAAGGCGCCAAGCAGTCCGCGATCCTCCAGGCCGAAGGCCAGCGCGAGGCCGCCTTCCGCAACGCCGAAGCCCGTGAGCGCCTCGCCGAGGCCGAAGCCAAGGCAACGAAGATGGTCTCCGAAGCGATTGCCGCCGGCGACGTCCAGGCGATCAACTATTTCGTCGCCCAGAAATACACAGAAGCGCTGACCTCGATCGGTTCGGCGCCGAATTCGAAGATCGTCATGATGCCGATGGAAGCCTCTTCCATCCTGAGCTCGCTCGGCGGCATCGGCGCCATTGCCCGCGAAGTCTTCGGCGATGCCGGCAATCCGCCGGCCCCGCTCGCGCCGCCACGCTCGCGCCCTGCCCCGGTCCGTTCGACGCCGCCGATCAATCCGCCGAACCCCAATCCCTTCAACCCCGATCCGGAGCGCTAAGCCATGCTGGCGAAGATCGTCGCCGAACTCGGTCCGTGGAGCTGGTGGGTCGCAGGCCTGGTGCTGCTTGCGGCGGAAATGATCGTTCCCGGCTTCTTCCTGGTCTGGATCGGTCTTGCCGCCCTGATCGTCGGCGCGCTGTCGCTGCTCTTCTGGGAGAGCGCCTTCTGGGTCTGGGAGTTGCAGGCAATCCTTTTTGCCGTACTTGCCGTTGCCTCGACCTTCGCCGGCCGCCGACTGACGCTGCGCAATGCCGCGACCGACGAACCCTTCCTCAATCAGCGCAGCGCGAGCCTCGTCGGCCGCACGGCGACGCTGCACGAGCCGATCCGCGAGGGCCGCGGCCGCATTCGTCTCGACGACACGCTGTGGCAGGTGATGGGACCCGATCTTCCCGTGGGAACGCAGGTGAAGGTGGTTTCGAGCAACGGCCGCGACCTCAGAGTCGAGCCGGTCTGATCAGACGGTTTCGATCAGGCGACGCCGATCCGCAGCAAGTCGTGGAAATGCACCAGCCCGACCGGCCGGTTGTCGTCGTCGATGACGATCAGCGCACCGATGTGATGCTGGTTGAGCAGCGCGAGAGCAGCCGTCGCCAGCACTGTCTGCTTCACCGTCTTCGGCGTCTTGGTCATGATATCGTCGACGGCCAGCTCGGCGAGATTGCGCGACAGATTGCGCGCCATATCGCCTTCGGTGACGATGCCGCAGAGCCGCCCATCCGCGTCGAGCACGCCGACGCAACCGAAATGCTTGCGCGACAGCACCGTGACCGCCTCCGGCATCGGCGTGCCTTTGGCAACGAGCGGCAGCCGCTCGCCGGTATGCATGACATCGGCGACATGCATCAGGCTGGCGCCCAGCTTGCCGCCGGGATGGAAGACGTGGAAATCCGTGGCGGTAAAGCCGCGTGCTTCGAGCAGCGCCACCGCCAGCGCATCGCCGAGTGCAAGCTGCATCAGCGTCGAGGTTGTCGGTGCCAGGCCGTTGGGGCAGGCCTCCTGCTCGTTCGGCACCAGAAGGACAATATCGGCGGCAGTCGCAAGCGAAGACCGTTCGCTGCAGGTGATCGCGATCAGCGGAATGGAGAAGCGACGCGTATAGGAGATGATGCTCTTGAGTTCGGCGCTCTCGCCGCCTTTGGAAATCGCCAAAACGACGTCGTCGCGTGCGATCATGCCGAGATCACCGTGATTGGCTTCAGCCGCATGCACGAAAAACGCGGGCGTTCCGGTCGACGCGAAGGTCGCCGCGAGCTTGGCGCCGATATGTCCGCTCTTGCCGACGCCGGTGACGATGACCCGTCCGGAGATGTCGCCGATGGTCTCGACGGCCCGGGTGAACGGGCCGGCCAATCCATCGTCAAAGGCCTGTTCGAGTGCTTCAAGACCATGTCTTTCGGTCTCTATCGTGCGCTTTGCCGATTCAAGCACGCCGTTTTCAACGAGGTTTACCGCTCTTCTGTTCATGAAAATGCGTTAGACCTTTTCACTTTCCAAGTCCACCCCGCACACTTTCCGAAATGTGAACAGCGTCCGCCGCCGGCAACGAATGATTAACCACGAGGCTTTACCTTTGGGTAAGAACCGAAAGCATGTCAGGCGCGAATTGCATGGGCCAGCCAAAACAGACGAGCAGTGTGACGCCGCTCCGCGCCATGAGCCGTGCCGTCTGCTTTACTGCGTTCGGCAGCCTGCTTCTCGGCCAGACGCCGGCTTTCGCGCAGTCCGCCTCGTTGCAGTCGGCGACCAGCCGCGCAGTCTCCTCCGAGAACAATCGCGCTACGGCCGGTGCGGCATCCGAAGCCGGTTTCGATGACGAGAGCGACGGTTTGACCACGCCGGCGGCAAACAGTGCAGCCACAACCGCGGACGATGCCCAAAGGCCTGCCATACCGGACGCGCAATCCGGCGACGACATTACCGGCTCCATCCTCGACGAGGACATTCGCCGGCTGAACACCCGCGAAGCGCCGATCGACGAGACGCTGCCGCGCCGCAAGGCTGCAGAAAGCGCCTCGACGGCGGAAACACCGGGCATTCCGATCGGCACCTTCGTGCTCCGCCCAAGCGTCACCCAAAGCATCAACACCGAGACCACCAAGGACGGCAATACCAGAGAGCAGCGCGCCTTCCTCGAAACCGACGCGGCCGCGACGCTCACCTCGGACTGGGGCCTACACCAGCTAACCGTAACCTCGGAAGGCGCCTGGCAGAAGAATATCAGCGGCGAAGGCGAAGAACAGCCTTCCTTCAAGATCAACAGCGACCTCAGGCTGGATCTTCCCGACGATACGGTCGCCCACCTGACCGCCGGTTATAATTTCTATCGGGAAGATACAGACGACCCCGACGCCATTGCCGATGCCGCGCAACAGTCCGACGTGCAGGAATTCACCGCCGGCGCCTCCGTCCAACGCGATTTCGGCATCCTGCGCGGCACCACGGCACTGGCGCTCAGCCGCTCGATCTATTCCGATGCCACGCTTTCGAACGGCACGACCGTGACCTTGAGCGACCGCAACCAGACGACGGGCACGCTGCGCGGCCGCGTCGGTTATGAGCTGTCACCCGCGCTCATCCCCTTCATCGAAGCCACGATCGGCCGCACGATCTACGACGAAACGCGCGACTCCGCCGGTTACGAACGTTCGGGCCACAGCTATGGCGCCAAGGCCGGCGTTGAAGTCGATCTCGGCGAAAAGCTCAAGGGTGAGGTTGGTGTCGGTTACGCGATGGCCGATTTTGAAGACAACCGTCTGTCTTCGATCGATACCGCGACGCTCGATGCGAGCCTGCTCTGGTCGCCGATCCGCGGCACCGACGTCAATTTCGATCTGCAGACGAGCATCCAGCCCTCGACCACGGCGGGCGAGAGCGGCTACGTCTCGCACGCCTTGACCACGACGGTCACCCACCAGCTGCGCGACAATCTGGTGGGCACGATGATCGGCGGCGTCATATGGCGCGATTACCCCACTGACAGCAGCATCAACGACGAGCTCGTCTATACCGCTGCGACCGGGCTGACCTGGAACATCAACCGTTATCTCGATCTGACCAGCACACTCGGCTACGAGCTGACCACGCGCAAGGACGGCGACGACTCGCAGCAATTCCGCGCCGGCGTCGGCCTGAAGCTGAAACGCTAGCGCGGCGATACCTGCCCTATTGGCCACGCGCGAAAGCGTCTTCCGAAAGATCTGGGCGCCAATCGCGTCGACGCAACGTTTTGCCGCCGAGATATAGTCATCGCCACGATCTGCCACCCGCTCAGGCTGACGCTATCAGATCCTGCAGGATGCCAAGGATGCGACGGTGCTGATGGGCGTGACGTGTGCGGATGCTGGTTGCGGCATAGACCGTCTGTTGAATGGGTGGAGCGTCCTCTATCGGGAAAACGACACCCTCCTTTGCAAGTCGCGCAGCGCTGCTTTTCATGAGGTAGGCAGCGCCCCCCAGCGTCGTCAGCAGATCCGTGATGGCGATGTTCTGCCCCGACGCCAGCGGTGCTGCCGACAGATGCGGCAAAGCCAGCCTGTGGGCACGGTCGAAGGCCGGTGAATAGATGGCCTGAATATAGGTTTCGGGTCGAAGTGCGCCGACGGTGCAGGCGACGGTGCTGACCAGATTATATGTCATTTCCCCGATTCTTTCATAGTGAAGGTCGGGCAGGTAGTGCGGAGTATAGAGAACGGCCAGATCGAGATCTCCAACTGCGAGGTCTCGGTTCATCTGGTTCGAGTAGTCCGCTTCCAGGTAGATCGATGTCCCTGGCAGCTCGGCGCGGATCGCAGAAAGCCAGCGCCCGGCAAAGATTTCGGCAAGATCGTGTTGGATGCCAAGCCGCATGGATCGCTCATAGGCGCCCGCATTCTCGACCGCCCGACTTGCCTCACGCCACTGGTATTGCAGAGCTTTCGCATGATCCAGGAAACGCAGGCCCGACGCCGTCGGTGCGGTGCCACCCTTGTTGCGGGTGAAGAGCTTTCGGTTGAATTGCGCCTCCAGCGCCTTGATGCGATGGGAAACGGTTGATTGCGTGATGTTTAGCCGCTCCGCCGTGCGGTTGAAGCTGCGGGTTTCCATCAGGTCGAGAAAAGTCTCGATGAGATCAATCTGCATGTTCTTTCCGAGCTCACTGGCGAGGACAATTTTCGCATTATCTAATCGAATTCTTCGATCAATAAAGCAAGTTCCCTCCGCTTGATGCCGCTCCTGTTCGTTGCCAGACTTGCCTTCGAACGAGGAGCAGCCATGTCGAATTTGCCATCTCACGCGCGCGTTGTGATCATCGGGGGAGGTGCTGTCGGCGTTTCCGCACTCTATCATCTGGCCATGGCGGGCTGGACCGACGCGGTGCTCCTGGAAAAAAACGAATTGACTGCCGGATCGACCTGGCATGCCGCCGGCAATGTGCCGACGTTTTCTTCCTCCTGGTCGATCATGAATATGCAGCGCTATTCCGCCTCGCTCTATCGCGAGCTGGGCGCTCAGGTCGACTATCCGATGAATTACCACGTGACCGGCTCGATCCGGCTCGGCCATTCGAACGAGCGGCTGCAGGAGTTCAAGCGTGTGGTCGGCATGGGACGCTACCAGGGCATGGACCTCGACATCCTGTCGCCCGAGCAGATCAAGTCGAAATATCCTTTTGTGGAGACCCATGACCTCATCGGCGCGCTCCACGATCCCCATGACGGCGACATTGATCCGGCGCAGTTGACCCAGGCTCTGGCAAAGGGCGCTCGCGACCTGGGGGCCAGGATCTTCCGCTTCTGTCCCGCAACCGGTGCACGCAGGGAAAACGACGAATGGATCGTTTCCACCCCGGAGGGCGATATCCGCTGCGAATATGTCGTCAATGCCGCCGGCTATTACGCCCGCGAAGTCGGCAAATGGTTCGGCCGCGAGGTGCCGATGATGGTGATGAGCCATCAGTACATGCTGTTCGAAGAAATTCCTGAGCTTGCCGCCTGGTCGAAGGAGGTGGGCCACAAGCTGCCGCTGCTGCGAGACGTCGATAGTTCCTATTATCTCAGGCAGGAAAAGACCGGAATGAACCTCGGTCCCTATGAGCGCAATTGCAAGGCGCATTGGCTGACGCCCGACGATCCGATGCCGGAGGATTTCTCCTTCCAGCTTTTTCCCGACGATCTCGAGCGGCTGGAATGGTATCTCAATGACGCAGTCGAGCGCGTGCCGATCCTCGGCACTGCCGGTCTGTCGCGCATGATCAACGGGCCTATCCCCTATACACCGGACGGCAATCCGCTGATCGGGCCGATGCCGGGCGTGCCGAATGCGTTTGAGGCTTGCGTCTTCACTTTCGGCATCTGCCAGGCGGGGGGTGCCGGCAAGGTGCTGGCCGAATGGCTGACCGAAGGGCAGACCGAATGGGACATGTGGTCCTGCGACCCACGTCGCTATACGCACTTTGCTTCCGACCAGGATTACTGCGTCGCCAAGGGCATGGAAGTTTACGGCCACGAATATGCGATGCATTTCCCGAAACACGCCTGGCCTGCCGGTCGCAACAGGAAACTCTCGCCGATCCATGATCGGATCGCCGCACTTGGTGCGCAATTCAAGCCCTATAATGGCTGGGAGCGCGCCAACTGGTACGCCAAATCAGGCGATGACACGTCAGAACAATCGACGCAGACCTGGAATCGGGCGGGGCCCTGGCAGAAACGGATCGAGGAGGAATGCCTGGCGGTGCGTGATGCTGCGGGCATTCTCGATCTGCCGGGCTTTTCCCGCTACCGCCTGCAGGGTGATGGCGCCCGCGACTGGCTGCTCGGCCTGATCACCGGCAAGGTGCCGAAACCCGGCCGCATCGGACTTGCCTATTTTGCCGACGACAAAGGCCGTATCGTCACCGAAATGTCGGTGATGGCGCTGGAAGAGAATCTTTTCTTCTTGACCACCGCAGCGACGGCGCAGTGGCACGATTTCGCATGGTTGCAGAAGCATCTGCCGAAAGACGCGAGGTTCACGCTCGACGATGTGACGGACAATTTGGCCTGCCAGATACTGTCAGGGCCACAATCGCGTGCCATCCTCGCCGAAGTCACGGATGCCGATCTTTCCAAGCCGTGGCTGACGCACCAGTCCTGCCGGATAGCGGGCCGCCAGCTGCAGCTGGTGCGCGTTTCCTTCGTCGGCGAGCTTGGCTGGGAGCTTCACACGAAGGTGGACGACACGGCCGCAGTCTTCGACGCGGTCTGGGCTGCAGGCGGGAAGCATGGCCTGAAGCCATTCGGCATGGAAGCACTCGACAGCCTGCGTATCGAGAAGGGCTACCGCGCCTGGAAGGGCGACCTTTCGACCGATTACACCATCCTGCAGGGCGGGCTGGAGCGTTTCGTCGACTGGGCAAAACCCGATTTCAAGGGCAAGGCGGCGCTCGAGCGCGAGAAGCAGCAAGGTGTGACGAAGCGCTTCGTCACATTGGCCGTCGATGCCGGCGAATGCGACGCCCCCTATATGTCGACGCTCTGGCGCGACGATCAGTTGGTCGGAGAGACAACGTCGGGCAACTGGGGCTACCGCGTCGGCAAGTCCGTGGCGCTCGGCATGCTGCGGTCGGATCTGGCGGCGCCGGGCACGGAGCTGGAGGTTGAAATTTTCGGCGACCGGTTCAAGGCCGTCGTCCAGCCCGACCGGCCGTTGTGGGATCCCGAGAACGAGAGATTGCGAGCATGACGAAACCCATCCCCCAGAAGGCACGCGCGGTGATCATCGGCGGCGGGGTCTCAGGCTGTTCCATCGCCTACCATCTGGCCAAGCTTGGCTGGACCGATGTCGTCCTGCTCGAACGCAAACAGCTCACCTCAGGCACCACATGGCACGCGGCCGGCCTCATCGGTCAGCTCCGCGCCTCGCAAAACATGACGCGCCTCGCCAAATATTCCGCCGATCTCTATGTCAGGCTGGAGGCCGAAACCGGCATCGCCACCGGCATGCGCCAAAATGGCTCGATCACCGTTGCCCTGACTGAAGAGCGTAAGGAAGAGATCTACCGTCAGGCCTCTTTGGCTCGAGCGTTCAAAATCGACGTTCGAGAGATTTCACCGCAAGAGGCGAAGGTGCTTTACCCGCATCTCAACATCGGCGACATCAAGGCAGCTGTTCACCTGCCGCTCGACGGACAGTGCGACCCGGCCAACATCGCCATGGCGCTCGCCAAGGGAGCTCGGCAGCACGGTGCGAACATCATCGAAGGCGTCAAGGTCATCGAGGTGCTGGCCAGGGAGGGTCGAGTCGCCGGCGTCGTCTGCGAGCAGGCCGGTGAGCGTTTCACGATCGAGACGGAAAATGTCGTCAACGCCGCCGGCATGTGGGGCAGAGATCTCGCTCGGCAATCCGGCGTCACCTTGCCGCTGCATGCCTGCGAGCATTTCTACATCGTCACCGAGCCGGTTGGGGGACTGAAGTCCCTGCCTGTGCTGCGTGTGCCGGACGAATGTGCCTATTACAAAGAAGATGCCGGCAAGATGCTCATCGGCGCTTTCGAGCCGGTCGCCAAGCCCTGGCCGCCGGCGGGCGAGGCGATCCGCGAGGACTTCTGCTTTGACCAGTTGCCGGAGGATTTCGACCACTTCCAGCCGATCCTCGAAATGGCGATCAACCGGATGCCGATGCTGGAAACTGCCGGCATCCACACTTTCTTCAATGGGCCGGAGAGCTTTACGCCCGACGATCGCTATTATCTGGGCGAGGCGCCGGAACTGAAAGGGTATTGGGTGGCGGCCGGATACAATTCGATCGGCATCGTATCTTCCGGTGGCGCCGGTATGGCGCTTGCCCAATGGATGAACGACGGCGAACCGCCCTTCGACCTCTGGGAAGTAGACATCCGCCGCGCCCAGCCCTTCCAGAAAAACCGGTTGTACCTGAAGGAGCGGGTCACGGAGACCCTCGGCCTGCTTTACGCGGACCATTTCCCCTATCGGCAGATGGCGACCGCGCGCGGTATACGCCGCTCGCCGATCCATGAGCACCTTGCGGCGCGCGGCGCCGTGTTCGGCGAAGTGGCTGGGTGGGAGCGCGCCAACTGGTTCGCCAGGGAAGGGCAAGAGCGGAAATACGAGTATAGCTGGCGGCGACAGAACTGGTTTGAGAACCAGCGCGAGGAACATCTGGCAATCAGGACCGGCGTCGGTCTGTTCGACATGACCTCGTTTGGGAAAATCCGGGTCGAAGGGAAAGACGCCTGTCGCTTCCTGCAACGGCTCTGCGCGAACCAGATAGACGTGCCCGCCGGCCGGATCGTCTATACACAGATGCTGAACCGTCGTGGTGGCATCGAAAGTGACCTCACCGCAACCCGGCTGAGCGAAACCGCCTTCCTGCTCATTGTTCCCGGTGCGACACTGCAGCGCGATCTTGCCTGGCTGCGGAGGCACGTGGCCGATGAAAATGTGGTGGTTACCGATATGACGGCCGCCGAAAGCGTACTCTGTGTGATGGGCCCGAAGTCGCGTCAGCTCATGCAGAGGGTCAGCCCTGACGATTTTTCCAACGACTCCCATCCCTTTGGCACTGCGCGGGAAATCGAAATCGGCATGGGACTGGCTCGCGCTCACCGCGTCACCTATGTCGGCGAGCTCGGCTGGGAGCTGTATGTCTCCACCGACCAAGCCGCCCACGTTTTTGAGGCGCTGGAACTGGCAGGCCTGGACCTCGGTCTGAAGCTTTGCGGCATCCACACGCTCGACAGCTGCCGTATCGAAAAAGGGTACCGCCATTTTGGCCATGACATTACCGATGAGGACCATGTGCTGGAAGCCGGCCTCGGCTTCGCCGTTAAGACGGGCAAAGGGGAGTTCATTGGCCGCGATGCCGTCTTGCGCAAGCAGGAAACGGGTGTCGATCGCCGGCTGGTGCAATTCAAGCTCACAGATCCTGAACCGTTGCTCTTTCACAACGAGGCAATCCTACGCGACGGAGAGATCGTCGGGACGATAACCTCCGGCAACTACGGCCATTTCCTCGGCGGTGCCATTGGGCTGGGTTACGTGCCCTGTGAGGGTGAGAGCGCAGCGGAAGTGCTCGGCTCATCTTACGAGATCGAGATTGCAGGAACGAGGGTGAGAGCCGAGCCATCGCTCGCGCCGATGTATGATCCGAATGCTGCGAGGGTCCGGATGTGACAACGGCCATATCGGCATTTGCCGCGGACATTCTTCCACCTCGTGACACCTTCAGGGCACGATTGATAGCCATGCGAACTCAGCTGTGCTGCGAAGAGTGCGACTTTCCGGAGACATACCCATGTTAGCACCTGAAACCAAAACAACTGCTGCGCCATCGGTCGACCGTATCGATCAGCTCATTGCGGCTCATAGACCGGGCCACGGTCTTGCCCGGCCATTCTACATGGATCCGGACATTTATGAGCGTGATCTGGAGCGGGTGTTCCGCCGCCATTGGCATTGCGTCGCGCATGAGAGCGTTGTTCCCAAGCCGAACGACTTCGAAGTGTTTCGGATGGCCTCGGAACAGGTGATCGTCACGCGACATGCCGATGGAACAATTCATGCGCTGCTCAATGTCTGCCGCCATCGCGGCGCCGAGGTCTGCACCCGGGATAAGGGCAATGCCCGTATCTTCGTCTGCCCCTACCATGCCTGGAGCTATGGCAATGACGGAAGCCTGAAGGCAGCAAGGCTGATGCCGAAAGATTTCAAGCGGGAGGATCATGGACTAAAGACGCTGCATGTCCGGGTGGTCGAAGGCTTGATCTTCATTTCCTTCGCAGACGACCCGCTCGATTTCTCCGAGGTCGAGAATCTGCTCCATGCGACCTGCGGCCAATATGGCTGGGGGCAGGCGAAGGTGGCGCATCGGCAGACCTATCCGGTCGACGCCAACTGGAAGCTGGCAGTGGAAAACTATGTGGAATGCTACCATTGCGGCCCGGCGCACCCCGAATATTCGCAGACTCACGCGCTGGAGCAGCCGGTGCACATGATTGCGGCGCTGAACGCCTCGATGGAGGAACGCACACGCGCCCTCGGCATCGAGGTCGTTTCCGGCGATCACTGGCAGACATCCGCGACGCGCAAGGAAGCCATCCACGCGTTCCGCTATGCGCTTTATGACGGTGTCAAGACCGGCAGCCAAGACGGCTCGCCGCTCAGCATCCTGATGGGCCGATTTACGGAATTTGATGGCGGCGTCACCTCCGTCCATCTCGGCGGCACCTCATTTCTCGTCTGCTATCCCGACTATGGTATGATCTATCGCTTCATTCCGAAGGGCCCGAACGCTTGCGAGATGGAACTGATCTGGCTCGTCAATAGTGAAGCCGAGGAAGGCAGAGACTATGATCTCGCCAAGCTCGTGTGGCTCTGGACGGTGACGACGGACGAGGACAGGGCCATCATCGAGCACACCTCGCGCGGCGTGCTCTCGCACTATTTTGTGCCGGGACCGATCGCGCCGATGGAGCAGAACGAGCTGCGCTACATCAACTGGTATCTGGACGAGATCAGTCGACCGAACTGACCGAATTGCTAAAGCGCCGCGCATCCGGTGGGACGCGCGGCGCTCTGTCATTTATGCGCTAAGGAGAACCTTACCTCAGACCGGCGAGCAATTCCTTGAAGCCACCTTCGACCGACGGACGGATGTCCGCACGTTCGAGGGCGTAGGCGACGTTGGCCAGGATGAAGCCGTCCTTGGCGCCGCAGTCGTAGGTCGTGCCGCGGAAGTGGTAACCTGCGAAATCCTGTTCCTTCAAGAGCTTCAGCATGCCGTCGGTGAGCTGGATCTCGTTGCCGGCGCCGCGCTCCTGGGTTTCGAGGATCTTGAAGATCTCCGGCTGCAGGATGTAGCGGCCGTTGATGAAGAAGTTGGAAGGCGCCGTCCCCTTGGCCGGCTTTTCCACCATGCCGGTGATGCGGAAGCCCTCGCCGATCGCCTCGCCGACGCCGACGATGCCGTATTTATGCGCCTGGTCGGGCGCGCATTCCTCGACGGCGATGATATTGCCGCCGCTATGAGCGTAAAGGTCGATCATGCCCTTCATGCAGCCCTTGTCGCCCTTCATGATCATGTCGGGCAGCAGCAGCGCGAAGGGCTCGTCACCGACGATCTCGCGGGCACACCAGACCGCGTGGCCGAGGCCGAGCGGTTCCTGCTGGCGGGTGAAGCTCACCGTACCGGCCTTCGGCAGTTGCTGGGCGAGAAGGGTGATCTCAGCCTTCTTGGCGCGTTCGCGCAGCGTCTGTTCCAGCTCGAAATGAATATCGAAATAATCTTCGATGACGTGTTTGTTGCGCCCGGTGACGAAAACCAGATGTTCGATCCCGGCTTCGATCGCCTCGTCGACGACATATTGAATGATTGGCTTGTCGACGACGGTCAACATTTCCTTCGGAACAGCCTTTGTCGCCGGCAGGAATCGCGTCCCCAATCCAGCCACCGGGAATACTGCTTTACGAACTTTGTTGTGTTGAGCCACACCGGCCTCCTGCTTCGATCATATCGCTTTGGAAATAGGGCTTTTTAGCCTTAACTAGTATAGAATTGCTACTGTTTTGCAATGGTGACCGCAGCCGGCCGCTATGGTAAAGAATTTGTTGACTCCGTTCCTGTAGTCTTGGTTCTGGCGCGGACATGATGCCTCGCTGTCCCGAAAACTGAAGATGACGGATACGACTGTCGATGACCCAGAATCACAAAAACTCCCTTCGTGGTCTTGCTCTCGCCCTCGTTGTCGCCGTCCAGGTTGGACTGGTCCCCGACAACGCGAGAGCTGATTCCCGGTTCCAGAAATGGATCGCGGATTTCTACCAGACTGCCGCTCAGAGTGGCATCAGTAAGGCAACTTATCAAAAGGCCTTTTCCGGGGTGACCGAGCCCGATCCGACCGTGCTCGAAAAGGCAGCCTATCAGCCGGAATTCACCTCGAAGATTTGGGACTATGTCGATTCCCGCGTCAATCCCTACACCGTCAAGATCGGTCGCGAGATGGCCGTCAAGCACGCAAGGACGCTCGCTGCGATCGAACAGCGATTCGGCGTCGACAAGACCATTCTGCTTGCCATCTGGTCGATGGAATCGAATTACGGCGCGATCCTCAACAAGGACGACCGGCTGCACTACGTGCCGCGCGCTTTGGCAACACTCGGCTATGCCGATCCGAGCCGCGCCAAATTCGCCAAGAAGCAGCTGATCGCTGCGCTGAAGATCCTGCAGAACGGCGATGTGCCGGCACGCGAGATGACCGGCTCCTGGGCCGGCGCCATGGGCCATACCCAGTTCATTCCGACAAGTTATCTGCTTTATGCCGTCGACGCCGACGGCAACGGCCATCGCGACATCTGGAATTCGGTGCCGGATGCGCTGGCGACCTCGGCCAATCTCCTGATGAAGAACGGCTGGGACACCGGCAAGACCTGGGGCTACGAGGTCGTCGTTCCCGCCGCTGCCGCCAAACAGGTCGGCAAGACCCACACGCTGGCCCAATGGGCAGCCCTTGGCCTGACACGCCCGAACGGCAAGGCCTTCCGCGAAAGCGCCACCAAAGCCATGCTGAAGATGCCGGCTGGGCCGGGCGGCCCGGGCTTCCTGATGACCGCCAACTTCTTCACCATCAAAAACTACAATGCCTCGGACAGCTACGCGCTTGCCGTCGGCCTGCTCGCCGACCAGATCGCCGGCTACGGCGGCATGCAGCAGCGCTGGCCGCGCCCGGACGGCGCCCTTGATATCACCGAGAAATTCGAGCTGCAGACCCGTTTGAAAACGCTCGGCTATTACGATGGCGAGGTCGACGGCAATTTCGGCTCGGGTTCGAAAGCGGCGATATCGGCTGTCCAGTCGCGCATCGGCATGCAGCCGGACGGCGAGCCCTCGCTGCCGCTTCTCAACGCACTTCGTCGCTAGAGCAGACACCAAAACGCAGGTGCCGATTGGAAGCGGCAGAACCGTGACCTAGATAAGAGCGGGAGTGGACGCTGGCCTACCCCGCGTGCAAGATGCCGGCAGATGCGGAACTGCCCATGACTGAGAAAACAGATCGGACCCCAATCCGTTGGCTTGTGCTCGCCCTGGCGGCGGCTTCGCTATGCCTTGGCGCTGTCGCACCGGTGCATGTCGCAGAAGCCCAGGAACAGCGCTATCAGCGCCGTTCGATCCTCGATTTCTTCCTTGGCCGGCGCTATCTCGACGACGGGCCTCAGGCTCCCGACGCACCGCAGCCGAAGCGCCAGCAGCATAAAAAACCGCCGGCGCCGAAGGCCGTGGTCAATACCCGCACCGCGCCGCCGGTCCGCGCTCCCGTACAGGAAGAGCCGACCGTGCAGAAGCTCGGCGACGCCCGCAAAATCCTGATCGTCGGCGATTTCCTGGCCAGCGGCCTCGGCGACGGCCTCACCGCCGCCTTCGAGACCTCGCCGGGTGTCGTCGTCGAAGCCCGCGGCAATGTCTCATCGGGTCTCGTCCGCGACGATTATTACGACTGGCCGGAACAGCTGCCGAAGATGATCGACGAGCTGAAGCCGGCAATGGTCGTCGTCATGATCGGCGCCAACGACCGCCAGCAGATGGTGACCGATATCGCCAAGGAGAAATTCCGCACCGACGGCTGGTTTAGCGAATACCGCCGCCGTGTCCTCTCCTTCGGCAAGGAGGTCACCGACCGCAAGATCCCGCTGCTCTGGGTCGGCCTTCCCGCCTTCGAATCCGATCAGATGACGGCCGATGCCGTCCAGCTGAACCAGCTCTACCGCAACCAGGTCGAAAGCATCGGCGGCGAATTCGTCGACATCTGGGATGGCTTCGTCGATGAAAACAGCAATTTCATCGTCACCGGTTCGGATGTGAACGGCCAGCAGGTGCGCCTGCGCACCTCCGACGGCATCAACCTGACCCAGGCCGGCCGGCGCAAGCTCGCCTTTTACGTGGAAAAACCGGCCCGCCGTCTTCTCGGCACCCAGGCAAGCCCCGATCTGGTCCGCCTCGACTCCAGCAATCTGCCCGGGCTCGGCCTTCCCGCCAATCCGGTCGAACATACCGTGCCGATCAGCCTCTCCGATCCCAATCTCGACGGCGGCGCCGAGCTTCTCGGCGCGAGACCCCCGCCGATGGTTTTGACGCGGTCGCCGCGCGATCTGCTGGTCGAGCAGGGCGAAATGACGCCGCCCCCTCCCGGCCGCGTCGACGATTACCGCCTGCCTGCGGCAAAGACGCCGGCCGAAGTCTCGGTCAAATGAAGGGACCGCTTCGTTCCGTTTACTTCGCCGCCGCCTGCGGCCAGCTGAGATAATAATAGTTCTGGCCGATCAGACCGAAGTAGGCATTGCTGTCGTTCGTCTGGTCGACATAGCTGCCGTTTTCCTTGACGAAAGCAGCGTCGGCGCCGCGCTCGAGATGCGCATCGAGGAAGTCGCTCCAGCCGCTGACGTCGATCGCCTTGCCGGTCTTGCTGTCCGTATCGACCTCATCGGGATCGTCGACGTCCCAGGCGGCGATCGATACGCCCTGCGTCGGATCGGAGATGGTGAGCGTGCCGGCTTCCAACGCGGCCAGCATATCGTGAGCCTTGCCGCTTTCGCCTTCGGCCGCAGCCGCATCCTGCAGCTGCTTCTTCAGCATCGACATGAACGAGGCGCTGGTGACATCGGCGCCGGTCGCTTCGGTCTCGTCAGACGTATCGCTCTGGGATGAGAGCGTGTCGAGCAGCCCTGACAGGGCGTTGTTGGAAAGCAGCGAGGCCGAGCTCGAATCGAGTCCGTAGCTGCTGAGAATACTGGCGGCCGACGAACTCTGCGTATCCTGCGAACTGTCGTCGGAGGTGCGAAGGTTTTTCAGGGCATACTGGGCCGAAACCAGCCGGGTGCTGTCAAGTGCGGAAACCATTTGAAAAATCCTTGTCGATCATTCGCAGCGGTCAATATTCCGACGCCGCGGCCGATGGTGAAATGCCTGTACGGCCGAAACGGCGGGGCGCCTCCGCTCCGGTCGCCGCCGGCTCCTCTTGAGCCCGGCGTCCGGTCGAAAATCTCGCTTCCCGGGATTGCTTGAGGCTTGCGGCGCATGCCGGCGCGGCAAGCGGTCGCACCTAACCCAAACAAAAACTCCGCCGGGAAGGCGGAGTTTTGTCTCGGGACTTTATGCAGTCTGCAATCAATTCGGCAGAACGGTCGAGCCCATCAACGCCTCGTCGATGGCGCGCGCCGCCTGGCGGCCTTCGCGGATCGCCCAGACCACCAGCGACTGGCCGCGGCGCACGTCGCCCGCCGTCCAGAACTTGTCGACCGAGGTCTTGTAGTCGCGGTCGTTGGCGACGACATTGGTCGAGCCGCGCTTGTCGGTGTTGAGCGTCAGCTTGCCCTCGAGCTCCTTCAGCACGCTTGTTGTGAAGGGCCCGCGGAAACCGATGGCGATGAAGGCGAGATCGGCGCGGATGACAAATTCCGTGCCCGCAACCGGCCGCCGGCGCTCGTCGACCTCGCAGCACTTGACGCCGGTCAGCACGCCGTCTTCGCCGACGAATTCAAGCGTCGCCACCTGGAATTCGCGCACGGCGCCCTCGGCCTGCGAGGAGGAGGTGCGCATCTTCGTCGCCCAGAAGGGCCAGACGGCAAGCTTGTCTTCCTTCTCCGGCGGCTGCGGCCGGATGTCGAGCTGGGTGACCTTGACGGCGCCCTGCCGGAACGCCGTGCCGACACAGTCCGAAGCCGTGTCGCCGCCGCCGACGACGACGATATGTTTGGCGCCCGCCAGGATCGGGTCCGACGGCCAGCCGACGCTGTCGATGTTCTCGCGCCCGACGCGGCGGTTCTGCTGCACGAGATAGGGCATCGCATCATGCACGCCGGCAAGCTCCGTGCCCGGAATGCCCGCCTCACGCGGCGTCTCGGAGCCGCCGCAATAGAGAACGGCATCGTGATCGGCAAGCAACTGCTCGACCTTGACGTCGACGCCGACATTGACGCCGCAATGGAAGGTGACGCCCTCGCCCTTCATCTGCTCGACACGGCGATCGATGAAGTTCTTCTCCATCTTGAAATCGGGAATGCCGTAGCGCAGCAGGCCGCCGGGCTTGGTCTCGCGCTCGTAGACATGCACATCGTGGCCGGCGCGGCCGAGCTGCTGGGCGGCCGCCATACCGGCGGGACCGGAGCCGATGACGGCGACCTTTTTACCCGTATGGACGGTCGCCGGCTGCGGCCTGATAAAACCGAGTTCATAGGCCTTGTCGGCAATTGCCTGTTCGACCGTCTTGATGGCGACGGGCGCATCCTCGAGATTCAGCGTGCAGGCTTCCTCGCAGGGTGCGGGGCAGACACGGCCGGTGAACTCCGGGAAATTGTTGGTCGAATGCAGGTTCTGGATCGCCGCTTCCCAGTTGTTGTTGTAGACGAGGTCGTTCCAGTCCGGAATCTGGTTATGAACCGGGCAGCCGGTCGGACCGTGGCAGTAGGGGATGCCACAGTCCATGCAGCGCGCGGCCTGTTTCTGCACTTCCGGGTCCGACATCGGGATCGTGAACTCGCGGAAATGACGGATGCGATCCGACGCCGGCTGGTACTTCGCCACCTGCCGGTCGATTTCCAGAAACCCTGTTACCTTGCCCATGTCTTCGTCCCTTACCCTCATGACCGCCTCACCGCGGCCAGTTGTCTGTCGTCAGTCCCCGGTGTTCCGGGAGGGTTGCTTGTCTTGACCGTCATGGAACACGCTCCTGAAACACCCGCGCGATCTGGATGGCTTTCCGCCATCGGCATGATCGGCACGGACCATCGAGATGTTTCCGTCATCCGCCATCTGCGATCGGCAGGTGGCGGATGCCCCGGTTCAAATCATTCCGCGGCGATGCCCATCCGGCTGCGCTCCATTTCCTCGAGCGCACGCCGGTATTCCACGGGCATGACCTTGCGGAATTTCGGACGGTAGTCGGCCCAGTGATCGAGGATCTGCTTGGCGCGGGCCGAGCCCGTATAGTGCAGATGGTTGGAGATCAGCTGGTAGAGACGCTCCTCGTCATGGCGGGTCATGTCGCCCGAGACGTCGACGCGCCCCTTGTGCATGAGATCGCCGCCGTGATGATGCAGCTTCTCCAGCATGTCGTCCTCTTCCGGCACCGGCTCGAGCTCGACCATCGCCATGTTGCAGCGGCTGGCGAAATCGCCGGTTTCATCGAGCACGTAGGCGACGCCGCCGGACATGCCGGCCGCGAAGTTGCGGCCCGTGGCGCCGAGCACGACGACGACGCCGCCGGTCATATATTCGCAGCCGTGGTCGCCGACACCCTCGACGATGGCGATCGCACCCGAATTGCGCACGGCGAACCGTTCGCCCGCCACGCCGCGGAAATAGCATTCGCCTTCGGTCGCACCGTAAAGCACGGTGTTGCCGACAATGATCGAGTTTTCGGCGACGATCCTGGAATTCTCCGGCGGCCGGATGATGATCTTGCCGCCCGAAAGCCCCTTGCCGACATAGTCGTTGCCGTCACCGATCAGGTTGAAGGTAACGCCGCGCGCCAGGAAGGCGCCGAAGCTCTGACCTGCCGTGCCGCGAAGCGTCACATTGATCGTGTCTTCCTTCAGCCCGCGATGGCGATAACGCTTGGCGACCTCGCCGGACAGCATCGCGCCGGCCGAGCGGTCGACGTTCTTGATGTCGACCTCGAAGGCGACGGGCGTCTTATCGGTCAGCGCCGGCTGAGCCTGCTCGATCAGTTTGCGATCGAGAATATCGTCGATCGGGTGCTGCTGCCTGCTCGTCCAGAAGGTCTCTTCCTTGGGAGCGTCGACCTTGTGGAAGATGCGGCTGAAGTCGAGGCCCTTGGCCTTCCAGTGCGCCAGCATCTCGTCCTTCTCCAGCAGCTCCGAAGCGCCGATGATCTCGTCGAGCCGGGTGAAGCCGAGCGAAGCGAGGATTTCGCGCACTTCATTGGCAACGAAGAAGAAGTAGTTGATGACGTGCTCGGGCGTGCCCTTGAAGCGCTTGCGCAGCACCGGATCCTGCGTCGCCACACCGACCGGACAGGTGTTGAGATGACACTTGCGCATCATGATGCAGCCGGCCGCGATCAGCGGCGCGGTGGCGAAACCGAACTCGTCGGCGCCGAGCAGCGCCCCGATGATGACGTCGCGGCCGGTCTTCAGACCGCCATCCACCTGCAGCGCGACCCGCGAACGCAGGCCGTTCAGCACCAGCGTCTGCTGGGTTTCGGCAAGGCCGATCTCCCAGGGGCTGCCGGCATGCTTGAGCGAGGTCAGCGGCGAGGCGCCGGTGCCACCGTCGAAACCGGCGACCGTGATGTGGTCGGCACGCGCCTTGGCGACGCCCGCGGCCACCGTGCCGACGCCGACTTCGGAGACGAGCTTGACCGAAACGTCGGAGGTCGGGTTGACGTTCTTCAGGTCGTAGATCAGCTGCGCCAGATCTTCGATCGAATAGATGTCGTGATGCGGCGGCGGCGAAATCAGGCCGACACCCGGCGTCGAGTGGCGGGTCTTGGCAACCGTCGCATCGACCTTGTGTCCGGGCAGCTGGCCGCCTTCGCCGGGCTTGGCACCCTGCGCCACCTTGATCTGCAGCACGTCGGCATTGACGAGATATTCGGTGGTGACGCCGAAACGGCCCGACGCGATCTGCTTGATTGCCGAACGCTCCGGGTTCATCGAACCGTCGGAGAGCGGCATGTAGCGGTCGGATTCCTCACCGCCCTCGCCGGTGTTCGACTTGCCGCCGATCCGGTTCATGGCGATCGCCAGCGTCGTATGCGCCTCGCGGGAGATCGAGCCGAAGGACATCGCCCCCGTCGAGAAACGCCTGACAATATCGGCCGCCGGTTCGACCTCATCCATCGATACCGGCTTGCGGCCGAGCGCCTCGGCGCTCTTGACGTTGAACAGCCCGCGGATCGTGTTCATGCGCAGCGCCGAATTGTTCACCATCTCGGCGAATTCGCGGTAGCGATCCTCGGCATTGCCGCGCACGGCATGCTGAAGAGCGGCGACCGCATCCGGCGTCCAGGCATGGCTTTCGCCGCGCATGCGGTAGGCATATTCGCCGCCGATATCGAGCGTCGTCGCCAGCAGCGGATCCGTGCCGAAGGCCGCCGTGTGGCGGGCAACGGTTTCTTCGGCGATTGCTTCGAGGCCAATGCCCTCGATCATCGTCGCGGTTCCGAAGAAATACTTGTCGACCAGTTCGGACGACAGGCCGATCGCATCGAAGATCTGCGCCCCGCAATAGGACTGATAGGTCGAGATGCCCATCTTCGACATGACCTTGAGGATGCCTTTGCCGACCGCCTTGATGTAGCGGTAGACGACTTCGGAAGCATCCACTTCCTTCGGGAATTCGCCCTTGGCATGCATGTCGAGCAGCGTGTCGAAGGCGAGATAGGGGTTGATCGCCTCGGCGCCATAGCCGGCAAGCAGGCAGAAATGGTGCACTTCGCGCGGTTCGCCGGTCTCGACGACGAGACCGACCGAGGTGCGAAGCCCCTTGCGGATCAGGTGATGGTGCACGGCGGCCGTCGCCAGCAGCGCCGGAATAGCGATTCTGTCAGGCCCGATCTGGCGGTCGGAAAGCACGATGATGTTGTAGCCGCCCTTGACGGCCGCTTCCGCGCGCTCGCAGAGCCGGTCGAGCATTTCGGGCATGCCGGCCGCACCGCGCTCGATATCATAGGTGAAATCGAGCGTCTTGGTGTCGAAACGGTCTTCCGTATGGCCGATCGAACGGATCTTTTCGAGATCGCCATTGGTCAGGATCGGCTGACGCACCTCGAGCCGCTTGGCGTTCGCCGCACCCTCGTGGTCGAGGATGTTCGGCCGCGGCCCGATGAAGGACACCAGGCTCATCACCAGTTCCTCGCGGATCGGGTCGATCGGCGGGTTCGTCACCTGCGCGAAGTTCTGCTTGAAATAGGTATAGAGCAGCTTCGGCTTTTCCGACATGGCCGAGATCGGCGTATCCGTTCCCATCGAGCCGATCGCCTCCTGACCGGTCGTCGCCATCGGCGACATCAGGATGCGCGTATCTTCGAGCGTGTAACCGAAGGCCTGCTGACGGTCGAGCAGCGACACGTCGCGGCGCAGCGCTCGCGGCTCCACCGGCTTCAGCTCTTCGAGGATCAGTTGGGTCCGGTCGAGCCAGCTGCGATAGGGATGCGCCGTCGCGAGCTGCGACTTCACCTCGTCATCGGAAATGATGCGGCCTTCTTCCATGTCGATCAGCAGCATCTTGCCCGGCTGCAGACGCCACTTCTGGATGATCTTCTCCTCCGGAACCGGCAGCACGCCGGCTTCGGACGCCATGATGACGCGGTCGTCATCGGTGACGAGATAGCGCGCCGGCCTGAGGCCGTTGCGGTCCAGCGTCGCGCCGATCTGCTTGCCGTCGGTGAAGGCGACAGCAGCCGGCCCATCCCACGGCTCCATCAGGGCCGCATGATATTCGTAGAAAGCCTTGCGTTCGGCCGCCATCGACTGGTTGCCGGCCCAGGCTTCCGGGATCAGCATCATCACGGCATGCGCCAGCGAATAACCGCCGCGCACCAGGAATTCGAGTGCGTTGTCGAAGCAGGCCGTATCCGACTGGCCCTCATAGGAAATCGGCCAGAGCTTGGAGATGTCTTCGCCGAACAGCGGCGAGGAGACAGACGCCTGACGCGCCGCCATCCAGTTGACGTTGCCGCGCAGCGTGTTGATTTCGCCGTTATGGGCGACCATGCGGTAGGGGTGCGCGAGCTTCCACGACGGGAAGGTGTTGGTCGAGAAGCGCTGGTGCACCAGGGCGACCGCGCTTTCGAAACGCGGATCCGCAAGGTCCTTGTAATAGGCGCCGACCTGATAGGCCAGGAACATGCCCTTATAGACCACCGTCGCCGACGACAGCGATACGGGATAGAAATTGCTCTCCTCGCCGTCGAACTCGTCATAGATACGGTTGGAGATCACCTTGCGCAGGGTGAACAGCCGGCGCTCGAACTCGTCGTTGTTTTCGGCATCCTCGCCGGCGCCGATAAAGACCTGCACATGGTGCGGCTCGGTGGCAGCGATGTCGGGCGCCTTGGAGAGCGAAGAATTATCGACCGGCACGTCGCGGAAGCCGATGAAGACCTGGCCCTCTTCGGTGATGACGTCGCTGATCACCTTCTTGAAGTGCTCGATCTGCTTTTCATCGCGCGGCAGGAAGATATGGCCGACGCCATATTCGCCGGCCGGCGGCAGGGTGATGCCCTGCGCAGCCATCTCCTCGCGAAAGAAGCGGTCGGGGATCTGCACCAGGATGCCGGCGCCATCACCCATCAGCGGGTCGGCGCCGACGGCGCCGCGATGCGTCAGGTTCTCGAGAATGAACAGGCCGTCCTTGACGATCTGATGCGACTTCTGGCCCTTCATATGCGCGACGAAGCCGACACCGCAGGCGTCGTGCTCGTTGCGGGGATCGTAGAGGCCCTGCTTCTTCGGCAGGCCGGAGGCGGATTTGGACATATTGGCCGTGGCGCGCACCTCTGCAGCAGCAAACCGGTCAAATTCCATGGATGGCGTCTTCGTCATCATCTTTCCTCCTGTCGAAACCCGCGGGGCCGCGGGCGGCTTTTCGTCCCGCGCCGCAACCAGAATAGGTTCGGCGCATGACAGCGCTGTTGCATTGTGAAGATCGGCCGCAGACATCTGCTTTGGGAAAGCAAACCGTCGCGTTCCGCGCCTGCCATCTGCCCCCGCGCGTCGCCCGTCCACGGGGCTTGACGCTCGGAAGAACTATAGCGTGAAAGCCCGTCTGTTCCAGGGTTTTCGGCGCCTCTTCGGCCGCAAGGCCAAGATAGGACAGCAACACTGTCCTAATTCATCTGTTCTATGCCAGAAAGCATTCGGCTCCGCAAGAGCGCGCCGTTAAAAAACGTCAATTTGCGACGGAAGATTACCAAATCAGTCGCCGCGGAGAAATAAAATTACGCCGTAAGCCATCATTTTGTTTGTTGATTGCGCAGTTCAATTTTTGTGATGTGTCGGAGGCAACCGCCTTGATCCGGTGAAGCTTTGGCGTAATCTCCGCTTCGGCCCCGTCAAATCCTTCCTTTATTATGGTCCCCCTCATGTTCTTTGCTTCCGATAACTGGGCCGGCGCCCACAGATCCATTGCCGAACGTCTGCTGGCGGAATCGGCCGGCTTTGCTCCAGCCTATGGCGCCGGCGATCTCGACAAGAAGGTCGAGGCCCGCTTCTGCGAGATCTTCGAGCGTGAGGTTTCGGTTTTCTTCGTCGCCACCGGCACCGCCGCCAACTCCTTGGCGCTGGCAAGCGTCCAGCGCCCCGGCGGCATCACCTTCTGCCATTCGGAAGCCCATGTGATTGAAGACGAGTGCGGCGCGCCGGAATTCTTCTCCGGCTCCGCCCGCCTCATGGCCGTCGACGGCGAAGCCGGCAAGATCGATCCGGCCAGGCTTTCGGCAAAGATCGCGAACTTCCCCGAGGACGCGCTGCGTCATGGCCGCGCCAGCGCGGTGACCATCACCCAGACGACGGAGATCGGCACGGTCTATTCCCTGCCGGAGATCGGCGAGATTGCCGCCATATCCAAAAGGCGCAACCTGCCGCTCCACATGGATGGCGCTCGCTTCGTCAACGCGCTGGTCGCGCTCGGTGTCACCCCGGCCGAGATGACCTGGAAGCGTGGCGTCGACATGCTGTCCTTCGGCGGCACCAAGAACGGCTGCTGGTGTGCGGAGGCGATCGTCTTCTTCAACCCGGATCAGGCAAGCGAAATGCCCTTCATCCGCAAGCGAGCCGCCCAGCTCTTCTCCAAGTCGCGTTTCATCGCCGCCCAGTTCGATGCCTATTTCGAAAACAATCTCTGGCTCGATCTCGCCCGCCATTCGAACGGTATGGCCGACCGGCTGCGCGCCGGCATCGGCGCCAGCAACGCCGCCCGTCTCGCCTGGCCGACCGCTTCCAACGAAGTCTTTGCTGTCGTCAGCAGGAGTGCTGCGAAAACCGCGGAAGAAAAGGGTGCGAAATTTTACGAATGGCCGGTACCGGCGGCAGCGCCCGAACTCGTCTCCAAAAACGAAATTCTGATCCGTCTGGTCACCAGCTTCGCCACGACGGAAGCGGACGTGGATGGCTTCCTCAGGTGCCTGGCGGCCTGATCGCCCACCGGAACGGCCTGTCTGTCCGACAGGCCCTCGGTGCCGGCAACGGCTTTACGCCGACTTCAGCCCCCTCACCTTTTGCAAAATATCGTCCGACAGTGCGGCGACCAGCGCCTGATCCGCGCCTTTGCGCGGCACGAGTACGAATTCCACATCTTCCAGCACTGGAAGTTTTCCCGCAGCGATCTCTTTCAGCCCTGATGGCGCCATGCTGCGCGGCTGCACCAAAACACCCATCCCGGCCCGTGCTGCCGCCGTCAATCCGCTGAGGCTCCCGCAGGTGCAGACGATGCGCCACGCCACGCCGTTTCGTGCGAGCGCTTCCAGCGCGATCACCCGCGTCACGCTCGGCGGCGGAAAGGCAATCAGCGGCAAAGGGCCGGAGGTAAGAACACGCTCGGGATCGCGTGCCAGCCAGACGAGCGGCTCGCGATAGACCAATTTTCCCCGGGCATCGCCGAGCCGGCGCTTGGCGAGCACCAGATCGATTTCGCCATTATCCTGCATCTCGTAGAGGACGCCGGACAGCGCCACCGTCAGTTCCAGGTCGACGGAAGGATGCGACCGCACGAAATCCTCCAGCACCGCCGGCAACTGGCTGGTGACGAAATCCTCCGACACCCCAAGCCGCAGGCTGCCGCGCAGGCTGTGGCTCTTAAACAGCGACTGCACCTGCCCCTCGATCGAAAGCATGGCGCGCGCATGCGAGAGCAACGCCTCGCCATCGCCGGTCAATACGACCTTATGTGTATCGCGGGCCAGAAGCTTGCGCCCGAGTGTGGCCTCCAGCCGCTGAATGTGCTGGCTCACCGTCGACTGGCCGAGGCCGAGCCGTTCTGCGGCCAGCGTAAAACTGCCCATCTGCTCGACGGCGACAAAACTGCGCAATTGCGAAAGATCCAGCATAGAAATCCAGTTTCTCGATAACTGTTATTCCTTGCATCCTGGATCGCAATGGGCGACAAAACAAGGACTATTTACCACGCCGCGAGACCGCCATGCGCCGCTTTTTGCCCGATACCTTCACCATCCTGCTCGTCTGCACGGTCATCCTCGCCTCGCTGCTGCCGGCAAGCGGCGCCTTCGCGGCTTATTTCGGCATCGCCACCGATCTTGCCATCGCGCTGTTGTTCTTCCTGCATGGCGCCCGCCTCTCGCGCGACGTCGTCATTGCGGGCCTGCTGCACTGGCGCCTGCATCTCGTCATCCTGTTGACCACCTTCGGCATCTTTCCGCTGCTCGGCCTCGGGCTCGGCTTCATTCCCGACACCATCCTGCCGCAGCCGCTTTATCTCGGCATCCTCTTCCTCTGCGTGCTGCCCTCGACAGTGCAGTCGTCGATCGCCTTCACCTCGATGGCGGGCGGCAACGTGCCCGCCGCCATCTGCTCGGCCTCGGCATCCAACATTTTCGGCATGTTCCTGACGCCGCTGCTCGTCGGCCTGCTGTTTTCCGTCGGTGGCCATGGCGGCTTCTCCTTCGACGCGCTGGAGCAGATCCTGCTGCAGCTCCTCGCCCCCTTCATCATCGGCCAGATCCTGCAGCCCTGGATCGGCGACTGGATCCGCGCCAAGAAGAAGATCCTGATGCCCGTCGACCGCGGCTCGATCCTGATGGTCGTCTATCTCGCCTTCTCGACCGCTGTGGTCGAGGGCCTGTGGCATACCTTCTCGATCGCCGATATCGCCGTCGTCATCGTCGCCGATATGCTCCTTCTGGGCATCGTGCTTGTCTTGACGATGGTCGGCAGCCGCTGGCTGGGCTTCGACAAGGCCGACGAAATCACCATCACCTTCTGCGGCTCGAAGAAGAGCCTGGCAAGCGGCGTGCCGATGGCCAACGTCATCTTCGCCGGCCAGTCGATCGGTGCGATCGTTTTGCCGCTAATGCTCTTCCACCAGATCCAGCTGATGGTCTGCGCCGTCATCGCCCAGAAATACGCCGCCGCCGCGGCCCGCCGCGCAACGGAAAAGGAGATAGAGGAAGCCGCCAGCCCGGCCTGAGCGGCAATCGGCATAGGGGGCGATCGTATTCGATCGCACCCCTGCCACACCACCCGGCATGCGGGTCCGCACCGGGCGGTT
>NZ_NWSV01000031.1 GCF_002531935.1 Rhizobium chutanense
CCGGAACTGTCAGGCATGTCTCCGAACATCTGTCAGGTATGTATCCGGGCTTTACATCAAGGCCTGGGATGACGGAGAGTGAGGTTGGCGTTCGCGCCAAACTCGACCTGGCCTACGGAGGACACCTCCTCCTCGGGCCAAGCCCCGAGGAAGGGAATGAGGGAGGGTGGGGCGGCGTTTGCGCCAAACTCGCCGTGTCGGCTATGATCGCCTAACCCAGCCGGCGTAAAGGCATCACCCGCTCAACGATGATGTTAAGAAGTCCCTTTGGCTTGGAGGTTTCAGCCTCGGTGTCCGGCTCATAGGTCAGCGGATGCAGCCCCTCGATCGGCGGCAGGGGATCGCATTCCTGGCAGGAACAGCGGTAGGGTTTGATTGCCGTCGCCTTCATGCCGCCTGGCGGCTCCAGCTGGCGAAGGGGTCGGGCAGATCGCGCCAGCGCTCCGGGGCAAAGACATCCGTCCTGATGAGACAGGCGTCGAGTTCCTGCCTGATCCAGGCTTCGTCCATCGGGTCGGCACCGATGAAGACGATTTCCTGGCGGCGGTCGCCCCAGACGGGGTCGAGATAGGGGCCGATGGCGCGCATGAAGCCTGCTTCCTCGGGCCATTGTTCGCGCGGCACGGAAGCCCACCAAAGACCCATCTTGCCGGTGCGCACGATCGCGCCCGCCTGGCTGATCTCGCCGACGTGATGCGGGCGCGTCGCCAGCCAGAAGAAGCCCTTGGCGCGCACCACGCCCGGCCAGGTCCTGTCGAGAAAGGCCTGCAATTTTGCCGGATGGAAGGGCCGCTTTTCACGATAGACGAAGGAGCGGATGCCGTATTCCTCGGTCTCCGGCACATGATCGCGGAAGCCGTGCAATTCCTTGTACCAGAGCGGATGGGTCTCGGCTTTATCGATATCGAAGCGGCCGGTGCCGAGCACGTCGGCGAGCGCCACCTTGCCGAAATCCGCTTCGATCAGTCTCGCATCCGGGTTGAGGCCGGTTATGATCTTGCGTGCGGCGTCGCGTTCCGCCTCGCTCGCCGTGCCGACCTTGTTCAGCACGACGACATCGGCGAATTCGATCTGCTCGACCAGCAGGTCGACGATGGTTCTGTTGTCGCCGTCGCCTGCCGTCTCGCCGCGGTCGGCGAGGAAATCGGCCGAGGCATAATCGGCGAGCAGATGGGCGGCATCGACGACCGTCACCATCGTATCGAGCCTTGCGACATCGGCGAGGCTCTGGCCGTTCTCGTCGCGGAATTCGAAGGTCGTGGCGACGGGCAGGGGCTCGGCGATGCCGGTGGATTCGATCAGCAGATAGTCGAACCGGCCCTGGATGGCGAGATTGCGCACCTCCTTCAAAAGGTCGTCGCGCAGCGTGCAGCAGATGCAGCCATTGGTCATCTCGACCAGTTGCTCCTCGGTGCGTGAGAGATTGGCGCCGCCGTCGCGCACCAGGCTGGCGTCGATATTCACCTCGCTCATGTCGTTGACGATAACGGCGACGCGCAGGCCCTCGCGATTGGCGAGCACGTGGTTGAGCAGCGTCGTCTTGCCGGCGCCGAGAAAGCCTGAAAGCACCGTGACCGGAAGTCTGTCGTCCATGGAAACCTCATCGAATGGATGTAAATGTTATATCATTACAATCGTTGGGCCGAAAAAAGGCGGAACGGGGTCATCCGCCTCTTTCCGCCTCGGCTCTCTCCAGAGCGTCACGTGTCCGGCAGGACGCGCGGCGCGGCACATGGTTTCATGCGCTGGAGAGACAAGCCTTCATGCTGTCGGCAATGCCGCGCATGAGGGTGAAGTAGAGATCGGGGCCTGCCTTGAGCGTCGCGGCCTCGGGATCGAGCACACCGGATTTGGCCCGGGTGCCTTCGATGACGACATCGATCAGGCGCGGCTCGAATTGCGGTTCGGCGAAGACGCATGTGGCGCCGAGCTCGCCGACCTTGCGGTGGATTTCCGAAACGCGCTCGGCGCCGGGAATGGTTTCCGGGCTGACGGTGATCGAGCCGGCGACGCGGATGCCGTAGCGATGCTCGAAATACTGGTAGGCGTCGTGGAAGACGATGAAGGGCTTGGCCTTGACCGGAGCGACGGTGGCGGCGAGCTCCTTGTCGAGCGCGGTCAGCTTGTCGTCCAGTGCCTTGGCATTGGCCTGATAGGTCAGCGCATTGGCAGGATCGGCTGCGACCAGCGTCGTGGTGATCATCATGGCCATGGCCTTGGCATTCATCGGGTCGAGCCAGAGATGCGTGTCGAAGGCGCCGTGGTCATGCTCATCAGTGGCATGATCGTGACCGTCGGAGGCACTTTCGTGCTCCGCGGCATCACCGTCGTCATGCGGCTCGAAAGCGCCGCCCTCGCGGAAAGGCAGCTTGATCAGGCCCGGGGCATTGTCGAGCTCGACGACGCTGGCATCCGCGCCCAGCGCCTGCAATGGCTTTTCGAGGAAGGCTTCGAGACCGGGGCCGACCCAGAAGATTACCTTGGCGTCCTGCAGCGCGCGGGCGTTGGAGGGCTTGAGATTGTAGGTGTGCGGCGAGGCGGCGCCGTCGACGATCAGCTGCGGTTCGCCGACACCCTGCATGATCGCTGAGACCAGCGAATGAACGGGCTTGATCGAGGTGACGACGAGGGGTGCATCGGCGGCTCGCATGCTGCCGGCAAAGAGGAGGGCGGGGATTGCCAAGGCGGGGATTGCCAAAGCGGGTGCAAGGGCCGCCGGAATTCTGCGGGCCAGGGTTTTCAGGGCCGGCCCCAGGGCGCGTTTCATGACATGCTCCGCTTGAATTACAATTGTTATGTTATTACATCAATTGCGTTATGCTATAACGTGTGCGATAGCAGGACGCAACAGGACTTTCGGAAAATTTGATGCTCTCTCCCGCAAATACGAAGGGTGAACGGCTGGTTTCGCTCGAGAATGTCGGCGTCCTGCGCGGCGGCCGCTGGCTGGTGCGCGGTGTCGAATTTTCCGTCTCGCGCGGCGAGATCGTCACGCTGATCGGGCCGAACGGCTCCGGCAAGTCGACGAGCGCCAAGGCGGCGATCGGCGTGCTGAAGCCGGATGAGGGCAGGGTGGAGCGCAAGTCCGGCCTGAAGGTCGGCTATGTCCCGCAGAAGCTTGCGATCGACTGGACGCTGCCGCTTTCGGTGCGCCGGTTGATGACACTGACCGGCCCGCTGCCGGAGCGCGACATGCGTGCTGCGCTCGAAGCCGCCGGCATCGACCATATGCTGGATGCCGAGGTGCAGCACCTCTCCGGGGGCGAATTCCAACGGGCGCTGATGGCCCGCGCCATTGCCCGCAAACCCGATTTGCTGGTGCTCGACGAGCCGGTGCAGGGGGTCGATTTCTCCGGCGAGATCGCGCTTTACGATCTCATCAAGTCGATCCGCAACGCCAGCGGCTGCGGCATCCTGCTGATCTCGCACGATCTCCATGTCGTCATGGCCGAGACCGACACCGTCATCTGCCTGAACGGCCATGTCTGCTGCCGCGGCACGCCGGAATCCGTCAGCCGCAGCCCGGAATATGTGCGCCTGTTCGGCAGCCGGGCGGCGCAGACGCTGGCCGTCTACAGCCATCATCACGATCATACGCATCTGCCGGACGGGCGTGTGCAGCATGCCGACGGCACGGTTACCGATCATTGCCACGCCGCTGACGGACATCACGCCCACGACGGCGGCCATGCGCACGCGCATGACCACAGTCATCAGCATGATCACGATCACGCCGGACATAGCCACGGGCATGCCGGACATGACCACGCCCATCCGCAGGCCCATGAGAATGCAGCGGGAGATCGCCATGCTTGACGATTTCTTTGTGCGCGCCATCCTTGCCGGCGTCGGGCTGGCGCTGACGACGGGGCCGCTCGGCTGCTTCATCATCTGGCGGCGCATGGCCTATTTCGGCGATACGATCGCCCATTCTGCGCTGCTGGGCGTCGCACTGTCGCTGCTCCTGGAGCTCAACCTGACGCTGGCCGTCTTCGCCGTCGCCGCTCTCGTATCGGTGCTGCTGCTTTTCCTGCAGAAGCGCCAGGCGCTGTCGGCCGACGCGCTGCTCGGCATCCTCTCGCACGCCACGCTGGCGATCGGCCTCGTCATGGTCGCCTTCATGAGCTGGGTGCGGATCGATCTCATCGCCTTCCTGTTTGGCGATATCCTTGCCGTTTCGACGACCGACATCGTGCTGATCTGGGGCGGAGGGCTCTTCGTGCTCGCCGCAATGGCCTGGCTGTGGCGGCCGCTGCTCGCGGCCACCGTCAATGCCGAGCTTGCCGAGGCCGAGGGGCTCAGACCTGAGCGGGCGCGGCTGTTCTTCATGCTTTTGATGGCCGTCGTCATCGCGATTGCCATGAAGATCGTCGGCATCATGCTGATCACCTCACTGCTGATCATCCCTGCAGCGGCGGCACGCCGTTTTTCGTCGACGCCGGAGATCATGGCGGTGCTCGCCTCGCTGATCGGGGCGGCGGCCGTGGTCGGCGGGCTGTTCGGCTCACTCACTTACGACACGCCCTCCGGTCCCTCGATCGTGGTCGCGGCGCTGATCCTCTTCATCCTCAGCCTGCTTCCCCGGCGCCGTCGCGCGGTCATGCAAGGAAAAGGCTCATGACGACACCGCAACTTACCAAGAACCAGTCGTTGGTCTTCGACGTGCTCGAAAAGGCCGAAGGGCCGCTCAGCGCCTACACCATCCTCGACAAGCTGCGCGATCACGGGTTTCGCGCGCCGCTGCAGGTCTACCGAGCGCTCGAGAAGCTGCTCGAATATGGCGTCGTGCACCGGCTGGAAAGCATCAATTCCTTCGTCGCCTGCGCCCATCCGGGCGACGATTGCCACAGCCATGGCATCGTCGCCTTCGCCATCTGCGAAAGCTGCGGTCAGGTGATGGAGTTCCACGATCATGAGGTCGACCACCGGCTGATGGGCTGGGTGCGCGGGCAGAAGTTCAAGCCCGAGAAGACGACGATCGAGATCCGCGGTCTGTGCGAGGCCTGTGCGGCGTAAGGCGCGCGGGCCGGATCAGGTCGCTTCACCTCTCTCATTACTGCACTTGTCGCAGGAAACGAACCATCGCGCGTCCGCGCGATGAATGGCTCCGTCTGCAAAGGGTCTTCCCGTTATCTCGTGAAAGTGATGGAGCCGACGGATACCCAACGTGACAAAGGATGAGGCCGGAAAACCGGCCTCATCTTTTGCGTACTTTCGCCGGTCGAGTTTAACCCCGGCCAGCGTTAGGTCAGCCTTTGTTCTGGCCGCCATTGTCGCTCTTGCTCTGGCCGCCATTGTCGCTCTTGCCGGAGCCGCCATTGTCGCTCTTGCCCGAGCCGCCGTTGTCGCTCTTGCCGGAGCCGCCATTGTCGCTCTTGCCGGAGCCGCCATTGTCGCTCTTGCCGGAGCCGCCATTTTCGCTCTTGCCGGAGCCGCCATTGTCGCTCTTGCCGGAACCGCCATTGTCGCTCTTGCCGGAACCGCCATTGTCGCTCTTGCCCGAGCCGCCATTGTCGCTCTTGCCAGAACCGCCGTTGTCGCTCTTGCCTGAGCCGCCGTTGTCGCTCTTGCCCGAGCCGCCGTTATCGCTCTTGCCCGAGCCGCCGTTATCGCTCTTGCCGGAACCGCCATTGTCGCTCTTGCCGGAACCGCCATTGTCGCTCTTGCCCGAGCCGCCGTTATCGCTCTTGCCGGAACCGTCATTGTCGTTCTTGCCGGAACCGTCATTGTCGTTCTTGCCGGAACCGCCATTGTCGTTCTTGCCTGAGCCGCCATCATCGTCCTTGCCGGAACCGCCGTTGTCGCTCTTGCCTGAGCCGCCATTATCGCCCTTGCCGGAACCGCCATTGTCGCTCTTGCCGGGACCGTCATTGTCGTTCTTGCCGGGGCCGTCTTCGTCGCCCTTGCCCTTGCCATCCTTACCGTGGTCGCGGTCTTTTTCGCCTTTGCCGCCGCCATGATCATCGCGGTCCTTGCCGTGGTGATCGTCTTTTCCGTGGTGGCCCTTGCCATCCTTGCCGTGGTCGCGGTCTTTTTCGCCCTTGCCGCCGCCATGATCATCGCGGTCCTTGCCGTGGTGATCGTCCTCTCCATGGTGGCCCTTGCCATCCTTGCCGTGGTGGTGGTCTTTTCCGTGGTGGCCATCGCCGCCGGGGTCTTGATCGTTTCCGCCGGTGTCGTCGCCTTGATCAACACCGTCGCCGTTGCCGCCGCTATCGGTATTGCCATCACCGTTATCGCCATCATTCCCATTGCTGGCGACCGAGCCGGTGCTGGAAGTTTTCTTGCCGCCGCCAGCATTTTGGCTGCCGTGATCGCTATCGTTGGGACTGAATTTGTTATCGGCCTGAATTGCCCTGGTCGGCATGCACAGCCTGTATTCGAGTGTGCCGCGAACTGCGGTGTTGCAATTGACGACTGCCGGGGCCGCCGTTGCCAGACTGCTGCTTGCCAGAAGGGAAGCAACAGCGACGCTGAATTTCGCTGCTCTGCTGATCATTTCAATCGTCTCCCAAGGTTAACCGAGCGTTAATGGGGAGATCATTTATACTAATAATGAATTAATGCGAAGAATAAAGAATGGTTAACCTGTTTCAATCATTTAATACAGTTAAATTCTCAAGTATAAAATTTTAATAAATTTTTATACTGACTGTGCTATCCTTCCGCTATGAACAGGGCGAATCGGCCATGAAGCGTCTCCTTTCTCTTGCTGTCCTTTTGGTAATTATTCCGCATTTTCAGGCGGTTGCCGGATCGTCGCTGCCTGTGACCCGAAGCATCGGCGCACCGGTGGGATTCGCCGGGGCGTGCGCCAGGTACAAGTGGCTGTGCGGCAGGATGGCGGCGCAACAATTGGACGAACAGGCGGCCATTGGGCTGCTTCAAAAGGTCAATCGTGCCGTAAACGGACGTATCGTTTCGGCAGAAGATCGCTCGTCTTCCGGAAACGGGGATGTCTGGTCTCTGCCGGTTGGCGGCCGTGGCGACTGCGAGGACTACGCTCTCCAGAAGATGAAGGACCTGATCGAGGCCGGTTATCCATCGAACAGGTTGGCGCTTTCCGTGGTCATCGGACCGCATGATCAAAACCATGTGGTTCTCGTTGCCCGGACGGGCGCCGGCGATTATGTCCTCGACAATCTGACCGGTGCCGTGAAGCCATGGCGCGCCACCGGCTATACGTTTCTGGCCACCCAGGATTTCCAATCGCGAACGGGTTGGCGCGTGACACTTGCCGGTCCCCGCGCCGGAGAGTTCTCCTGACCTGGAACCCGACGCGGCGCCAGGATGCTGACGTCGCCACCTCATCCAGCCGCGAAATTGGTAGCAGGTAGCGGTAAATTCGACGAAGAATTGTGTCGGCGGCGAACCGTTCGGGGAGTATTTGGTGTAAGAATCGGAAACACTTTGTGACTAAGTGTCTCCAAAAGCTGCGTTTTTCGGCTTGCCGCGCGCGACGACATGACGGATATTGCTTAAACGTTGAGGAAGCCGTCATGATCAGAATGATAGAAAACCCTGCCGAACTGGCTGGCGAGGATATCACCGGCAAATATATTCTCCGGAAGCTGAACTATCATTGGTTCGCTTACGGCAAGGCGGCTATCGTGACCGCTTGCAAGGGAACGATCCTGCATCTCGAGCGGGAAGAGACGGTCTATTCCGAGCGTTGGAGCCGCCGAGCCTATACCGGCACCGGCAAGCGTTATCCCGGCGGCATCTGTCCTATTTCGGCGGTCGCCTGCGTTTGCGATACGCCTGACGACGTCAACGCCGTCATCCAACTGGATGTCGAAGCGCAGGACGAATTCTATCAGCTGATCGCCAAGGCCGAAGCCAGGGTCCAGGCGCTTGCCGCTTCCTCGCGAAACAGCCAATTTCTGGAAGCTGCGGAGTAGGGCGGTTTTTCGACGAAAGCAGCCCTGGGCTGCTATTGCGGTGGCGTGCGGCTTGAGCGCGTCGGGCTGGCCGCCGTCTCGAGTTGCCTACGTCATCCGATCTGTTTGAGGTCGCGAGCGAAGCGCTGCCAGTTGGCGACGTAGTTTTCGGCCGAGCGGCGAATGGCCTCGATGGCCGCCGCGTCGAGCACGCGCACGACGCGGGCAGGCGCTCCGACGATCAGGGAATTATCGGGGAATTCCTTGCCTTCGGTCACCAGCGCATTGGCTCCAACCAGGCAGTTGTTGCCGATCTTCGCGCCGTTCAGGATGGTGGCGCCCATGCCGATCAGCACGTTGTCGCCCAGGGTGCAGCCGTGAAGGATGGCGTGGTGGCCGATGGTGCAGCCTTTGCCTGTCGTCAGCGGGAAGCCCATGTCGGTATGGGCCATCACACCTTCCTGGACGTTGGTGCCTTCACCGATCGTGATCTTTTCGTTGTCGCCGCGCAGCACGGCGCCGAACCAGATGCCGACACTCTTGCCGAGTTCGATCTGACCGATGACATGGGCATCCGGTGCAATCCAATAAAGTCCGGCAGCGGGCAGTTTCGGCGCCGATCTGCCGAGCGCGTAGACGGGCATGGCTCTCTCCTCAGACGACCTCGACCGATAGGGTGGCGATGCCGTCGATGCCGCAACTGATGCGATCACCCCTGGCGACCGCACCGACGCCGGCCGGCGTGCCGGTCATGATGACATCACCCGGTGCGAGGGTGAAGAGCTTCGACAGTTCGGCGATGATCTCCGGCACCTTCCAGATCATCTGGTTGAGATCGCCGTCCTGGACTCGGCGGCCGTTTTGTTCCAGCCAGATCCTTGCCTGCGAGGGGTGGCCGATGCGGCTTGCCGGAACGATCGGCGAGACAGGGGCGGAATGTTCGAAGGCCTTGCCGACCTCCCAGGGGCGGCCGAGCTTCTTTGCCTCGCCCTGCAGGTCACGACGGGTGAAATCGATGCCGACGGCATAGCCGTAAATGCAGTCGAGCGCGTCTGCGGCCTGAATGTCAGCGCCGCCGGATTTCAGCGCCAGAACGCATTCGACCTCGTAATGCACGTCGTTCGAGAGCGGCGGATAGGGAAAAGCATTGCCAGCCGGCAGCAGGTTGTCGGCATTCTTCTGGAAGAAGAAGGGCGGCTCCCGGCTGGGATCATGGCCCATCTCGATCGCATGGTCGGCATAATTGCGCCCGACGCAATAGACGCGGCGCACCGGAAATCGCTCGTCGCTGCCGTCCACCGGCAGCAGAACCGGTGCGGGACGCGGAATGACGGTGACGGGATGGGGCATGGCGGGCCTTCCTTTTGCGAGTCTTTGGGCTCATCTTAGACGGAAAACAGTGCGGCGGGGAAGCGTGCTTGGCGGATTGACGCTGTTGCCGACGGGCGATAACTTACCTTCATGAGCAGGATTTTTGCAGTTTCCACGACGTCTACGACCACCGTTCGGCGGTGGGTGGCGGACGCGTGAACTGAATTCCGTTCATAGCAGAAGACACCAACCCGCCGGAAACGAGCGGGTTTTTTGTTGCCGCTCGTCTTCCGCATTCGAGGATGAGATCGTGGACGAACTCCAGAAACAGATTCTTGCCGAACGGGCGCTCGCCGCCGCCCGCCTTTGTCTCGCCAGCCGTTATGCCGGGGCCGCTTTCACCTACGTCTCCGGTTCCATCATGCGCGGCGAGGGGACCGCCTTTTCGGATATCGATCTCGTCGTCGTCTTCCCCTCGCTCGACAGAGCCTGGCGGGAATCCTTCACCGAAGACGGCTTTCCGGTCGAGGCCTTCGTCCACGATCCGCAGACGCTGGCGCATTATCTCCATGCAGATGCAGACAGCGGCTATGCCATCATGGTCAACATGGTTGCGACGGGCAGCATCGTCGGGCCTGACATCGAGCGCGCCCGCCTCATCCAGGCGAAAGCGGCGGAAGTGCTGGCGGTAGGACCGAAGCCTCTCGATGGCCCGAACTATGACATGCTGCGCTATCAGGTCACCGATCTGGCCGATGACCTGCGCGGCGCCCGCCCGCCCGGAGAGATCGCCGCCATCGCCGCGGCTCTCTACCAGAAGCTCGCCGACCTGATCCTGCTCGGACGTGGCGTCTGGGCCGGCCGCGGCAAATGGGCGCCGCGCCTGATGAAGAAGCTCGATGCGCGATTGGCGGCGGAATTCGACGTGGCGTTCCGGTTGGCGGTGCAGGGTGACGGCGCCCGATTCCTCGCCTTGGCCGACCGGGAGCTTGCCCTGCATGGCGGGCGTTGCTTCGACGGTTTCAGGCAGGACGCTCCGTTGGAGGCGCGGCGGCTGGAGTAAGAGAGCCTTACCGTGGTGTTCCGAGGGAGCCTCGAAGGCAAGGCGGGTGTGCCGGCAGTTAAGAGATGTAACCACGTCTGCGTGGCGCGCCGATGGCGGTCGAAGCATCACGGCAATTTTGTACCAATCGCGGGCGCCAAGTCCTTCGAACCAACCAAACTAACCAAGCGCACCTTGCTCCGCGCAAATCCTGTCGATCAGGGCATCCAGTTCACCCCTCGGCGGCCGGCTCTTCGCCAGGCGCTGCTTGAGGTGCATGATCGAGTCGGCCAGGATTTCATCGAGGCTCTCGGCGCAGGTGAAGTCGCCAGCGACGCGCTTGACCTTCGAATTGTCGAAGATGGCCGTCCAGGCCTTGTCGCCGAGGAGGGGGCCGATCCACTCCGGATTGTATCTGATCAGCGTGTCCGTCGGCACGTGGACGATCCTTGCCTCGACGCCCAGCAATCTTGCGATGGTCTTCTGGATGTCGTTCCAGATGTGGGCGCGGTCGGAGGTGATGTGGAAAATCTCTTTCAGCGCCGCCTCCTTGCCGAATAGCCCGACGAAAGGCACGGCGAAATCGATTGAGCGGGTGAGCGTCCAGGGCGTGTGGCCGTCGCCGGCCACGATGATGGGCTCGCCGTCCAGCATGCGCCTCGCCATGATGTCGCTGTCGCCCATCATGATCGGCAGGCCGGTGCGAACGGTATGGCTGGGGCGGACGATCGTCCAGGCGAGATTGCCGGATTTCTGGAGCAGCTCCTCGCAGGCAATCTTGGCCTGGCTGTAGGGCCAGTAGGGATTGATCGCCGGCGTCTCTTCGGTGATCACGTAATGACGCGGCGGTTTTTCATAGACCGAGGCCGAGGAGATGAAGATGTACTGGCCGCAATTGCCCGAGAAGACTTCGATATCGCGCGCCACCTCATCCCTGGTGAAGGCGATGAACTGGCAGACGACATCATAATTGGCTTTGGCGAGATCGGCGTAGGTGTCCGATCCGAGCTCCCCGACGATCGATGTCACCCCGGCGGGCAAGGCCGCACTTCTCAAGCCGCGATTGAAGACGCTGACATGGTGGCCCTCGGCAACGGCGCGTTCGACGCATGGCTGGGAGATTTGGCCGGTGCCGCCAATGAAGAGAACGTTCAAAGCCATGGGAGTGACCTCGGGGTCTATGGGCGGGAATTCTGACTACTCTTCATAGCGCGAAAGAAGGTGGTCGTCTCCCGCAAATCTCCGCCGGGAGCGTGGGAATGAGCTGCGGCGGCAATAGTTCAGATCGCCGCCGCGCCGATCGGCAGCGCCTATGCATGTGCCTTGCGACGGGCTGCGAGGACGAGCCAGATCGAGGACAGCAGAAAGTAGAAGGCGCCGAAGCCGGCATAGGGCACGATATCGAGGATCGTCGGTGCAGCGGCGGCAAAGGACTGGCTGATCATGAAGCCGCCGGCAAGAGCCGATTGCGCGCCGCTCAGGATCATGACCCATTGGGCGCCATAGGTGCGCCAGCGCCTTACGCCGGTATAGAGCTGCAACAGGCCCGACAGGATCGCCCAGGCCCCGAACACGGCAAGGACCGCGTAGGTACTGTGGCCGAGCGCGATGGCGACGGCGAGCGCCGTGACGGTGCTGACGGCGACATTCAACGTCTGAGACGGATTGGCCTGAAGGCCGCCATTGACCCTGGCGTCGACCAGATTGGCCAGCGCATCCCACAGGGGATAGACCACCAGCAGAAAAGCCACGGCGCTTGGCTGTCCGGCAAGGAGAATGGCGGCGGCAATCCAGATCACCGAGAAGGCGGCGCGGGTGAAATAATAGGATCTCAGCCAGTTGGACTGGAGGGAAGATTGAGTTTGCATCGGCAGGTTCCTTTGTATTGCCTGCCTACTAGTAGGTAGATTGAAAATGAGAGTCAACGCCGCGATCGCACACCTTCTTGTGATGCCGGTGGGGCAGCGAAAGACTTGACAATCTGCCTACCAGAAGGTAGGCGACGCTATGAAATCAACGGCTTCGACGTCCGACAAAATTCTCGACATCGCCCAGTCGCTCATCGTGGCGGGCGGCTATAACGGCTTCAGCTATGCCGATATCTCGGCTGCGATCGGCATCCGGAAGGCCAGCATCCACCATCATTTTCCGACAAAAGCCGAGCTGGTCTCGGTGCTGGTGGATCGTTACGTCAAGCAGGCGGAGGCGGGTCTGCAGTCGCTGCGCGAGCAGGCTGCAAGTCCCGCCGATCAGCTGCATCTCTACATCAACTATTGGAACACATGCATTCGCGACGCCTCGCAGCCTTTCTGCGTCTGCGCGATGCTCGCCAGCGAAATGCAGATGCTGCCCGACGAGGTCGCCTCAAGCGTCCGCACCCATTTCCAGGGGCTGGCCGCATGGTTGACCTCGGTGCTGCAGGCCGGAGTCGAGCAGGGCCTGTTCCGGCTGGACAAGCGGCCGGAAGAGCAGGCGCAAATGCTGATGGCCTCGGTCCATGGGGCGATGCTTTCGGCGAGGGCGCTCGGCGATCCCGGGCTGTTCATTGCAGTCGTTGCGCCTGAAATTGCGAGGCTGCGGGCGGCGGATCGCTAGGGTGTTGGATACCGATAAGCAGATGCCCGTCGAGATGTGACATCCTGATAGGTACGAATCGGTTTTCGGAACTGGATGAGAGATGCGCGAAAGAGAATTCAATGGCGCTGCGTCGCCGGCAATGAGGCAGACGACGAGGTTGAGGCTCAGAATTCCTGAGCCGGCGGATATTCATTTCCTGACCGAACTTTTTTCACGGCCGGAATTGGTCGCGCATCGGCCCGTGCCCCGGCCGGACTCGCCGGAAGAAAGTGCGGCGCGGCTTGCGCGCGATATCAAGCATTGGAAAGAGCACGGCTTCGGGCGCTGGGCGGCCGAGACGGAGGATGCGTTGATCGGTTTCGGCGGCGTGACCATTTCCAGAGATTTCGATGGCCTCAATCTTTCCTATCATCTGCAGCCCGAAAGCTGGGGGCGGGGATATGCCACGGAACTGGTCAAAGAAACCCTGGCGTTTGCCTTTGACGACCTGCATGCGGACCGTGTGATGGGGTTGGTCCGCTCGGCCAATGCCGCTTCAAAGCGGATTCTTGAGAAATGCGGCTTCCGTTTCGAACGCGAGGTAATGCTGCACGGCGCGCCGACCAATCTCCATACGATCGATAAACGTCCGACTAGATAGCTACTGCTCGACCGAAAGCTTTGGAATGGTTGTTTTTGGTCGCGCTTGAATCCACCTGCAATCTCTGAGAGTGTGGTCGAACCGCCTGTCTATCGGTTACAAGCGAGATGCTCGATGCGCATTTCTTCTCTACCGGAACCTCCATATTACATGGTGAGCTTTACGTCTCAGCGAACCGAGATAGACGATGGTTATGGTGAGATGGGTTACGCAATGACCGAACTCGCAAGTCGACAGCCGGGCTATCTTGGTTTCGAAAGCGCTCGTGGAGCAGACGGCTTCGGGATATTGATCTCTTATTGGAAGGACGAAGCAAGCATCCGCAGTTGGAAGTCTGTCGTCGATCACCTCGAGGCACAACGTCGAGGACGCCAAGACTGGTATTCCCGATATGAGATTCGCGTTGCGCTCGTTCAGCGGGCCTATGGATTCGACATCGAGAAGCAGCAGATTGCAGGCGATTGAGATCCCCCGATATTGACCGCTTGGGGTCGCGAGATGCCACCGGTGGCGTTACCCGTCCCGCAGACCCGTCATTCCCCCCCTTCTGTCAGCGCATCCCGCATGATCGCGTAATAACCGGCGAGCTCGGGAATATCGGCAGCCAGAGTATCGAAGACCGGATCGGACGGCGCCAGCGCGCCGGCATATTTGGCGTCGATGAAGGCCTGGTGGGCGGCGAGTGCTTCGGCATCGGCCTTGTGCACGACGGTGAAGATGGGCGAGGGGACGGTGCGGCCTTTGACGATGATGCGGTCGAGTTCGACGACGGTGTAGGTCTTAGTGACCAGCCTGGCCGTCTCCTCGCCGAGCAGCAGCGCCACGCCGTAATTCTTCGAGGCGCCCTCGAGGCGGGAGGCGAGGTTGACGCTGTCGCCGAGGCAGGAATAGTCGAAGCGGCGGTTCGAGCCCATGTTGCCGACGATGCATTCGCCGGTGTTGATGCCGACGCCCATCTTCAGGACGTGCGGCTTGCGGCCAAGGGCGGCCGCCTCCCGTTCCAGCTGCGTATTCAGCCTCGAAATCGCCGCCTGCATCGCGAGCGACGCGCGCACGGCGTGGAGCGCATGGTCGGGATCGTCGAGCGGCGCGTTCCAGAAGGCCATGATGCAGTCGCCCATATATTTGTCGATCGTGCCGCCGTGATCCATCACCACGTCGGAAAGCGGCGTCAGCAGCCGGTTGATCAGGCCAGTCAGCTGCTCCGGATCGTCCTTCAGCGTTTCGGCGATGGTGGTGAAGCCGCGCACGTCCGAAAACATCACCGAGAGCGTGCGCCGCTCGCCGCCGAGCTTCAGCTGGGAGGGGTCGTTCGACAGGCGCCGGACGAGATCCGGCGAGATATACTGGGCGAACGCGCGGGTGATCTGGCGCTTGTTGCGGCGCTCCTCGGCAAAATCGAAGGCGGCCTGGCCGAAGACGACGGAGATATAGGCGACCGTTGGCCCGAGCGGGGAGACGAAGACATGGGCAAGCCGGATGCCGGAAAAGCTGACGGCCGCAAAAGCCAGCAGAGCGGCCGCACTGGTGACGATCGTCAGCCATCCGGTCGAGCGCCAGACCGTCGTGGCGGCCAGCAGCACCGAGATCAGGATGCAGGCGGCGACCGTCGGCAGGCGGGCTTCGGCGATCGACAGGCCGAGGCGGATATTGTCGTAGATTGTCGCCTGGATCTCGACGCCGGAAACGAGCTTGCCGGTGTGAACGGTATAGGGTGTCGCAAAGGCATCGACGCCGCGCTTGTCGATCTCGGGCGCATTCTGCAGGCTGAGGCCGACCAGCACGACACGGTCCTTGAAATAATCCGGCGGCAGCAGATTTTTAGGGTCGAGCGCCTGGTAATAGGAAACGGTGGGATAGCTGCGGGCCGGGCCTAAGGATTGGATGAGCTGACCGGCCGGCACGGAGGCGTGTCTCGCACCCGACGTTTTCGCCAGCATCGCGGCAAAGCCGTCCTCATAGCCCGGAATGCGCCGGAAGATGCCGTCGCCGCTGAGATCGATCGAGGCGATGCCGGTCACCGCACCCGCTTCGATCAACTGCGGCAGCGGTGTGGCACGGATCAGCTGCGAGGCCTGCGGCGTCTCGATCAGCGTTTCGTCGCCGGCCAGCACGACGTCGGCGCCGACGGCCTCGGTGATTGCCGCGTCATTGTCGGGATTCGAGGGCTCGGCCATGATGATATCGAGACCGATGGCACGGGCGCCGGCTGCGCGCAACTGCCTCACCAGCTCGGCATGCAGGCTGCGCGGCCAGGGCCATTGCGCGTTGATATCGGCAAGCGACGGCTCGTCGATCGCTACGATCACAGGCCCGTCCTGCGACGGGCGCGGATCGTCGAAAGTCGAAAGATAATCGAAGCTTCTGAGCTCCAGCAGCGTCCAGGCGGGCAGGCGCGACAACAGCGAGATGGCGACCAGCGTGGTCAGCGACAACACGAGCAGCCGGAGATGGCGGCTCGTGATCTGCCTGGCCTGCCGAGGTTTGTCCCGCATCAGAAGCGGACTTTGAGCGTGCCCTTGAAGGCGCGGCCCCAGCCGGGCACGCCGGGCGTGATCTCGAAGTCCTCGTCGAGCAAGTTATAGGCCGCGGCCTCCAGCTCGACGCGCTTATCGAACGGCTCCCAGACCAGGTGGGCGTCGAGGCTCCAGTAGTCGTCGAGCTTGGTGCCGAGATCGTCGCCAGCGCGCTCGCCGACATAATTAGCAGCTACCGTCGCCTTGACCTTGGCTTCGTTGACCCAGGTCAGCGCGATCTGGCCTGAGTTTTTCGGTATATAGGGCAGGTTGCCGCCGTAGTTGAAGGTTCCTGGATCCTTGTTTTCGGAATCCATGTAGGCGTAGGTGGCCGAAAGACCGAAACCGTGTCCGAGCGCGACATTGGCGGTAACGGCGGCGCGGTCGATGCTGCCGCGTGAGAGCGGCAGGCTGGTGTCCGATGGAAGCGAGATCAACGGCAGATCGATCGAGAAATCGTGCAGTTCCTGATGCTGGTACTCGACCGAAGTGAAGAAGCGGTCGGTCCATTCGGCATCCCATTGCAGAGCGACCGTATCCGTATAGCCTTGCGGATCGGCGGAGAACTGGTTGGCCTGCAGCCCGAGTATGCCGATCGGGGCAAGGGTCGGCACTCCGCTATCAAAGCTCTGGCGCATGAAGGCGGCCCGTAGCCAGTGGTTTTGAATCGGCGTCCAGGCGAGGCCGAAGCGCGGCTCCAGCCGGCTGATATCAATGCCGTCGCCCTCCAGCCGCGTGGCGAACAAGGCGTATTCGCCCTTAAGATCGGGCGTGATCTCGTGCAGCACATCGATATAGGCGCGGCCGATATTGACGGTGTTGTTGGTGGTGCTGGGATCGCTGATGACTTCCGGGATGACCGGGAAGAGAGGAAGGATTTCATAGGAGTGGGATGAGATGGTCTTACTGGTGTCTGTCCAGCCGCCCTCGATGCCGTATCGCCAGGTCAGCGGCCCGCTGCCGATGGAATGGCTGAGAGCCCCGATATAAGTTTTGGATGAGATGTCCTCGATCCCATCAAGGACGGGAATGATGTCTGGATCGGGTAGAGGGAAAAGCGGCGCATCGTCGGCTTGAAGAGAGCTTGCTGTTCGCGACCTGGTCTCCGAATAGAGGAATGCACCGTTCAATATGTTTTCATAGGCGAAGGTGTGGCTCCAGCCGATGCCGGCATTGGTTAGTTCGTTCTCGACATCGCGGTCGAAATATTCCGATGTTACTATCGTCCTGATCGGAACGCCTGCAAGATTGAGCAGGTCCGTCAGCACCGTGCCCTGCGTCTGAGCGTTCAGCGTTCCGTCATTCTTGGCATGGTTGACGAAGGCTACGACCCGATCGTCAGGTGTGACCGTTGCCGTCAGATAACCGTTGGCGCCCAGCAGCTTGTTGTCTGTCTGAACGCCGCCGAAATCTCGGTAGTCGCGATCGAGCGCCAGCTCTTCCCAGGTCAGATTGCCGTAGAAGCTGATCGGGATCGTCGCGTTTGAATAGCCTTGGATATCGGCTTCGCCGATGCGCCTTGTATGGCCGTCGACACTGTTGATGCCGCCGCCGAGCGAGCCTTCGATGAAGGGCACGTCGAATAGGGTTGCCGAGCGCGAGCGGCCGGACAGCATGTGCGGAGAGAGCAGCAGGCCCTGGATGAAGGATGAATAGCTCGACGCATTGTCGCGGTTCTGGATGATATTGTCGTCGCTGAAGTTCGTCGCGTTGACGAAAGGAAAGATACTGCCCTTGATCGACTGATCGATATAGCCGCTGCCTTGGAAGGGATCGAAAACCGCATCGCCGTAATAGCGGCCCCAGGCATCCAGCCCCTGCAGCCGGAAGGCGTCGTTCAGCGTCGAGCCGGCGCTCGCATTGGCGCCGAGGCCGCTGTAATCGCCGCCGCGGGCGCGCGAGCGGCGCAGGAACTCCTGCGCGTTGCGGATCGCGCCATCCGCGTCGTAATCGTCGATATCGACGGCGGTGCGGAATGCCGAGATAACCGGGTCGTTCTTGTCGAGCCGGTCGGCATTGTCGAGCGCCTGCTGTGAGGGGATACGGTCGCCCTTTTCGTAATGGGCGGCGGCGAGCATCAACTGCGACTGCGAATGCGCCGGATTGGCCGTGCTGGCGGCGAGCAGATCTTGCAGTGCCTTGTCGCGCTCGCCGGTCTGCAGGTAATAGCGGCCGCGGGCAAGCAGGACGAGATCGAAGGATGGATCGAGGGCGATTGCCGTATCGATCTCGCGCTTGGCCTCCTTCATCCGCCCCTGGTCAAGATAGAGTATTGCCAAGTTCGCGTGCAGCAGCGGGTCCTGCGGATCGAGTTCGATCGCCTTTCTGAAGGCCTTTTCCGCTTCGCCATTGGCGTCGCGCGAACTCTGCAGCAGGCCGAGCGAATTCAGCGTGCCTGATGCGCCGGGGGCAAGTTCGATGGCGCGGTTCAGATCTGCAAGCGCGCCATTGATGTCGCTCTGATAGACCGCCTTGTAGCTCGCGCGGGCGGAGAGCGCCATTGGATGGTCGGGGTCGAGCGCCAGCGAGCGTTCGATCGCTTCCTTCATCTGTTCGCGGTCGTCGGTGAGCTGCGCCAGCTGGGCGCGGACCGCCGGCAGGGTCGGATCGTCGGGATAACGCTGTTCGGCTTTCTTGATGATCTCGAGCGCGGCGCGCGGGTTTTGCAGGAAGCCTGTCGTATAGGCCTGCATAATCGCGCCGTAGGGGCCGGCGGTATTGGCCGGCGGCGGCTCGGCATGCTTGGGATCGGCAAGCGAGCGGGCGAAATAGCCGCCATATTGCGCCATGTTGCGGCGTGTCGGATCGAGATGCGGCAGCGCCTTCTGGAAGAGCTTGGCGGCATCGCCATAGCGCTTTTCGGAGCCGGCGATGGTGGCGTCGATCAGATCGACGCGCGCCTGCTGGGCTGCCGTCAGCTTGCGGCCGCGGATGTTCTGCAGCGTTGCGGTCGCGGCCTGGCGTCCGTCGAAGGCGCTCTGCACTTCGGCGAGTTCCAGCCAGTCTTCGGTGGTGCGGCGCTCCGGCGGCAGTGCCAACAGGCGGCGGCGCTCCGTCGCCATGCGGTCGGCCCGCAGGGGCGAGGTCGGCATCAGGTCGAAGCCGTCGCGCAGGTCCAGATAGAAGAGCATCTGCTCGCGGTCGTCAGGATTGACGCTGATGATCTTGTGCGGCGCCTGGCCGATGGTGGCGACCGCCCCTTCACCCTCGCCGACCTCGACGCTGCCTTGCGGGTTGGAGAGCGCCACGCGGCCCTCGAGCACGATCATCGAGGTCTTGGCGCCGTCGACGGTCATCGTCCAGTCCGTGCCGCGAATAGCGGCGGCGGCGGCAGGCGTCTCCACCGTCAGGCCCTGGCCGCCGCGCTCGGCGCGTGCCCAGATGGTGCCGGATTGGAGATTGAGCACCGTATCGCCGGTCGCCGCCATCTTCTTGACCTGCAGCGAGGAATTGCGGCCGAGGCGGACCTGGGTGTGATCGGAAAAGACGATGGCGAGCTGGCCGTTGGCATTGGTGCGCAGCACGTCGCCGGTCAAAAGATCCTGGTTGATGTCGACGATCCGCCAGTCCGATACGTCGATGAAGCGGACCTCTTCGCCGGTCTTGCGGGCGATGACGGAACCGGCGACCGGCGTTGCCCGCTGCACGGGATCGGCCATAGCAGGCCGCCCGAAAGCAGGCAGTGCAAGCGCCAGCGCCACGCCTGCGCGAAAGATGTGTTTGGAATGCCCCCGCATGACCTCAACCCCATACCCGCGCTTCCCCTTTGTCCGTGTAGAGGGAAAAAGTCAAGCATGTTGCACACGTGTTCTTGCTTTCGTTCCAAAGTGTACTATCAGGGAAACACTTTTGTGGTGGAGTATTGACGTGAGCGAATTCGAAAGTGCCACTGAGGTTATGCTGAGCAATCCCTCAAGCGGGGACGTCAGCGCCGAATATTTTGATCATATCAAGAAAATCAACGACATATTTTACGATCAGATCAAGATATCCGATCAAAAAGCCGCCTATATCTTTACTTTCATGCTCGCCTTTCTGGTAAGCTCCAGCGAGGTGAGGGCCGTCTTCAGCCTGGCGCGTTACACCGGCAACGCGCCGGGCAGCATGCTGTTCTCAGCCCTGCTTGCCGCAGCCTCGGTCTTCTCCATTCTGTCGGCGATTCTCGTCGTGCTGCCGCGTCGCCTCGGCGCCTCCACCTCGCTGTTCTGGGGCGCCTGGCCCAAGCATCGCGACATGTTCTTCGACGCCGCTCTTCGCCGCGACGAGCGTTACCTCTTCGACCAGTATTTCGAAAACGCCAACATCCTCTCCGCCATCGCCCGCAACAAATACCGCTGCGTCACCTTTGCGTTTCGCGGGCTGATGGTGAGCGTGATTGCTTATGTGCTGCTGTTGGTGGCGCTGTGAGAGTGGATTGCTGTCGCTTGGAGCTTATCAGTTGCTGACGCCGGCGTCCGTTGGAGGATGCCGGCGTCAGTACGCCCCTTCACTCAATCCTCGACCTCAATGACCAGTTCAAGCTCGATCGGCAGGCCGAGGGGCAGGCTGGCGACGCCGAGCACGACGCGGCCCGAGAGCTTTTCCTTGCCGAAGACGGCAAGCAGCATTTCAGATGCCCCGTCGGCAACCTTCGGATGGTCGCGGAAATCGCCTTCGGTGGCGATGTAGACACCGAGCTTGACCACTCTCACGACCCTGTCCAGCGAGCCCAGATAGTCCCTGGCGGCCGCCAGCGCGCTGAGTGTCGCCGTTTCAGCCGCCTTCCTGCCGTCCTCCGATGTCAACGTACCGCCGACGCGGCCGATGTAGCGCGGCTCGTGGCCGACGACGGGCAGCATGCCGCTGAAGAAGACCAGCTTGCCTGACCGGACCGCTTCGACATAGGCCCCGAAAGGGGTCGGTGGCGGCGGAAGGGTGATGCCGAGTTCCTGCAGCCGTCGTTCTGCGCCGGCTGCCAACGCCTTCTGATGGTTTACCATTTGCCCAGATGTGCGCCGCCGTCGACGTGCAGCACCTCCCCGGTTACACGCGGCGCTTCGGTGAGAAAGACGACTGCGTCGACGATCTCCTCGACATTCGATATGCCTGCGATCGGCGACAGCGTCCTCAGGAAATCCTTCGGATTGTCCTTATGCAGCGGCGTGTCCACCACACCCGGAGCCACGATATTGAAGCGAATTTTGTCGTTCGCATATTCCATCGCCAGGTTCTTCGAGATGGCGTTGATGCCGCCCTTCGTCATCATCGATACCGAGGCGGAGAAGCCGGCGATCGGATGATCGGTCAATGGCGTGGTGATGCTGACGACGCTGCCGCCCGACTTCTGCGCGAGCATCTGCTTGACGACCAGTTGGGTCAGGTGGATGAAGCCTTCGAGATTGGTCGAGGACAATTTCCTGAAGTCCGCCATCGTGAAATCGACGAACGGCTTGGCCAAGAAAATGCCGGCATTGTTGACGAGGCCATCGATCGAGCCGAACCGGTCGATTGCGGCTCTTGCCACCCGCGCTGCGGTTTCGGCATCGCCGATGTCGCCATCGACCAGGGCCAGTTTGTCTGAGGCCTTGAAGGCATCCGAAGCGCTGACCTGGCGCGAGGTGGCGACGACATTATAGCCGCGCGCGATGAAAGCGTTGACGAGGCCCGCCCCGATACCCTGGGAGGCGCCGGTGACGATGACTGTTTTTGCCGTACTCATGTTGATCTCCAAAAGATTGGTTCGGGCGGCGGGCCTTGCTTGTGAAGGACGGGTCGCTCGAGATGGGGCTGCTGCGAACGCGCCTCCATCGGGTTGTCTTGTTTTCGCAAGGTGAATATGGCGAAAACGCCATTCCTCGATTAGATGGAAATATCTGGATTCTCTTTTGCACCTATGCAAAAATCGGTCATGGCCGATCTCAACGATATCGCCGTGTTCGTGAAGGTGGCGCAGTACGGCAGCTTCAGCCGCGCTGCCCATTCGCTTGGCATGCCGGTCTCGACGGTCAGCCGGAAGGTGACGTCGCTGGAGGAGCAGCTCGGCGTGACGCTGCTGCAGCGCACGACCCGCAAGCTCAGCCTGACTGCGCAGGGCCGCGCCTATTACGATCAATGCCGCGAGCCGCTCGCTCATATCCTGGATGCCGAGCAGGTGCTCAGCGAAACTCAGAGAAAACCGGAAGGTCTGCTGAAGATCTCCGTACCGGTCATCTTCGGGCAGGAGGTGTTTTACGAATTTGTCTCTGCCTTCCTGAAGACATATCCCGATATCCAGATCGATCTCTTCGTCACCAATCTGTTCCTCGATCTGATCGCCGAGAATATCGATGTCGGCATCCGCTTCGGCGAGCTCAAGGATTCGACCATCGTCGCGCAACGGCTCGGCAAGAGCGTGCGCTATCTGGTCGCCACACCGGATTATCTGAAGGGCAGAGTGCTCCCGTCAAAGCCCGAAGACCTGAAGGACCATCGTTGCGTTCTGCTGAACGGCCGCAACGGCGAGGCGGAATGGCATCTGGTGAGCGGGCGCAAATCGGTTCGCCTGCAGGTATCGGGGTCGGTATCGAGCCGGGATTTCGATGCGGTGAGCGCTTTCACCTGTCGCGGGCACGGCATCGGGTTGTTGCCTTCGACCTATTGCGACGAGCAGATCAAAAGCGGCGAACTCATCCGCCTGCTGCCGGACTGGTCGTCGGAGGAAATCTTCGTCCATGCCGTCTATCCCACACGGCGCTTCCTGCCCTCGAGATTGCAGGTCTTTCTGGAAGCGCTGAAGGCTTGGAAGACCCCCTTGTGGCTGCCCTTGCATTGAGGGCGTTCGGCTTGGCGCCACCGAGAGAGCCTCACCCTGAAGGTGCCCCGCAGGAGCCTCGAAGGACGAGGCGGATTCGCTGACTTGCCTCTCTCATTCCTGTGCTTGTCACAGGAATCCAGCCACGGCGCGTCTGCGCCGTGAGTAGAGGTCCTTCCAAAGAGTTTGCCGCGCCCAAGGACTTGGGCGCACTGGATTCCTGTGACGAGCACAGGAATGAGGGAGGAGAAGTAGGCACGCTCAAGAGCACCATGGGAAAGCCAGCCGATCACGGCAACCTGCAAAGGGCGTGCCGCCACCCCTGATATCACCGAAAATTGAAGCCCCTCGCGCGGCCGGGCGCCTTCCGCCGGCCAAGCTGTGTTACAGTTTCCCCGCGTGGGAATGGCGTGGGGATTTGCGGATGCTGACGACACTTGCGGTGCTCATGGGTCTTTCCAGTCTCGTACCGGCCGCAGGTGCCGGCGGCAACGAAGTCGACGTCACGCTGGTGCTTGCTGTCGACACCTCGCGGTCGATGGATGTCGAGGAGATCGGTATCCAGCGCGAGGGTTATGTCGAAGCACTCAAGCACAAGGAATTCATCGATGCGGTGAGGAGCGGGCTCACCGGCCGCATCGCCATCAGCTATTTCGAATGGGCAGGCTATGTCGTCCAGGAATCGGTGATCGACTGGCAGGTGATCGAGACCGAAGCGGATGCGATCGCCTTTGCCGACAAGCTCGACGCCCGGCCGATCGGTACCCAGCGGCGAACCTCGATCTCGACCGCCATCGACCAGGGCGCCAGTATGATCACCACCGGTCCCTTCCAGGGCAGGCGCGAGGTGATCGATGTTTCCGGCGACGGCCCGAACAACTCCGGCGATCCCGTCACGCCTGTCCGCGACAAGGCGGTGGCGTCAGGCATGATCATTAATGGCCTCGCCATCATGCTGCGCCCTTCCGATGCGCCCGGCGGGCTCGACAAATATTACGCCGATTGCGTCATCGGCGGCCCCGGCGCCTTCGTGCTGCCGGTTCACAAGATCGAGGATTTCGCCATCGCCGTACGCCGCAAGCTGGTGCTGGAGATCAGCGGCCTGTCCCCGCCGCCGACGGTGGAGAGGGTCGCCGGAGCCGGGCCGCTGACGGATTGCCTGATCGGCGAGAAGCAGTGGAGGGATATGTTCTACCGGTGAGTTGGTGGGCTGCGGGCGCGGCTTGGGATGAGAGAGGAGAGGGCGTGCCACACGGCACGCCGGTAAGGAAAAGAAGCCCCGCCCCGCAAGGGGCTCGAAGGGCGGATGCTCCCGGCGCCTGCCGCCAGCTACAACGGCAATCGCCTCCCGGCCTGTTCGCTGACCATATATTCGGCGTACCAGTCCGGCCAGTTCTCGTCGTATTGTCCGCCGTTTCGTTTCTCGTGTTCGCCGTGGGCCTCAGCGGCGCGGCGCAGTGCGGCGGCGAGGTCGTTCGAGGTCGAGAAGGCCGTTTCGTCGGCGTCGATGCGGCCGGGCAGGCGAGTGGTGACCTCCTGGAACAGCCAGCCATTGCCGTCGGGATCCCTGAACGAGGCGAAGGAACGGTAGCTGCGGTGTTCGGGATCGCGGCCGGCGATGCGCAGGCGGCCGAAGAGATAGGGCTCGTCCTTGCCGGCATAGACGCCCGATGCGTCGTGGAAGACCTCGCTCACCTCGACGTCGCGGGCGATAAGATCGCGCCTGGCCGCCTCGATGTCGGAGACGATCAGGTAGAGCCCTTGCGCGGAGCCTGGGGCGGCGGCGGTGACGTTCTTGCCGAAGATGATCGCGCAGCCGGAGCCCGGCGGAGTAAACTGGATCACCCGGAAATCGGCGTCGTTGGCGAAATCGGCATCGAGCCTCCAGCCCAGGCCGTCGTAGAAACGTTTGGCGCGGTCGACGTCGGAAACGGGGATGACGACCACTTCGAGCTTGGTGTCGACCGGTCGCATTCTCATGGATTCGGCGGGGATTTCACTCTGCGTTGCATTGCTCATCTTCAGCTCCCTTGAGGTTTGGACGCATTAAGAATGGCGATACATGTCGGGTGGAGTGGACCACAGCGCGGGTGGGGCGTCGAATCAATTCTTCTGTCGGTATGGAGAAGACGGCGGGCCGATCCCGCCGTCAGTTGCGCAAGCTTTACGCCGCAAGAGCGGCGCGTGTCTTGCCGATCATCAGAGCTGCGCGCGCGGCCTCGCGGCCCTTCTCGACGAAATGGGCGCGGTAGATCTGCGTGTGATGCTCGGTTTCCTGATAGTGATGCGGTGTCAGCGAGACCGACAGAACCGGTACGCCGGTATCCATGCCGGCGCGCATCAGGCCATCGACCACAGCCTGGGCGACGAATTCGTGGCGGTAGATCCCGCCATCGACGACGAAGGCGGCGGCGATGACGGCGGCATAACGCCCGCTCGCGGCAAGATCGCGCGACAGCAGCGGCATTTCGAAGGCGCCCGGAACATCGAACACGTCGATCTGCTCGGCGGGAACAAGCTGTTGGAAACCTTCGAGCGCACGGTCGACGATATCGGCGTGCCAGCCGGCTTTGACGAAGGCATAACGGGTGGGTGTCATAGTCATCTCCTTTGGCGTACAGACACGTCACCCAAGGCGATCACGAGCATCCGCCGCCAGCCCCAAGGGCAGCGGCAACGCACGTTCTCTTTCATCCGGACTATGACCGTCGGCTCAGGCATCTCACCTGATCTGCTGACCCTTCTTCAAGAAGGCGCTCGCGGGCTCGCAATCGAAACTGCATACCGCCGGTAGGGACTTTCACCCCGCCCTGAGAACGGCGCGACAATAGGGGCAAGGCGGCGGGCTGGCAATAGGGGGAGATGCAGTTCGTTGCGGGGCGCTGGCGGTTGAGGGATACAAGGAGCACCGTTGCAGGATGCTGCACGCTGCCCCGCCGGGGCCTCGAAGGGCGAGGCGAGTGCTCTGGCAGACGATAGATGCATGCCACGCCACCCTTGCTGATCACGTCCTTCCGCCTACATGCTCCTGCTGAGGACATCCATGTCGAAAAAGCCTGCCGCTCCGCCTCATTGAGGGGTAGGGCGGCAACCCATGGGAGATCGTGATGCCAGAAGCTTTCGTCGTTCACCGCGAAGCGCATATCGCAGCACCGCCGGCTGCCGTGTTTGCGCTGATGACCGACCCGGAAAAGATCCTGCGCTGGATGGGAACGGAAGCGCAGGTCGAGGCGCAGCCGGGCGGGCTTTATCTCGTCAATGTTACCGGCGCCCGTTACGCGCGCGGCTCGTTTCGCGAGGTGGTGCCGGTCCATCGCCTTGCCTACAGCTTCGGCTGGGACGGCAGCGACGTGGTGCCGCCGGGCTCGAGCCTGGTCGAGATCGATCTGATTGAACAGCGCGATGGAACGCTGCTGAAGCTCACCCATAGCGGCCTGCCGAGCGCGGAACAATGCGCCGGCCATGAGGAAGGCTGGACGCATTACCTCGGGCGGCTCACCGCGGTCGCAGCCGGGCGCGACCCGGGTCCGGATGTTTTTTCCGGCAGGAAATGAACGGTTTTCCCAAGGGCGCCACCGTACCGTCAACCGCCTGCCGCCCACGGAAAAAGGCGGCCTGGCGGCGTTGCGTCGGCCGGCCGGAAGCGCTGTTTTTCATCCTCAAACATGAACGCGCAGTTCATCCCCAGTTCAATTTGGCAGCCCTAGGGTGGTCACGGCTGGATTGAATTGGAGTTCGTTATGAAGGCACTTTCTATCGCGGCTGCCTTGCTTGCTGGCAGCCTTTCGATCGGTACGGCGCAGGCGATGCCGAGCGCGACGATCAAAGTCGAGAGCAATATCACCAAGGTCGACTACGCCTGCGGCCGCGGCTGGCATCTGACGCGCTGGGGCGAATGCCGGCGCAATTGGCGCCGCCCGCCGCCGGTGGCCTTTTACGGCGGTCCGCCCCGCTGGGGCTGGGAGCGGCGCCATGGGGATTGGGACGGCCCGCGCTGGCGCCATGAACGGCGTTGGGACCGCGACCGCCGCTGGAATGACGACCGTCGCTGGGACGATTGAGGTCTCGGCCAGATATGAATCGATGAGGCCGGCGCCATGTTTCGCCGGCCTTTCTCATGAGAGTTCGCAGTTTTCCCGAAATCAGATCGTGCTGACGAGCCAGTATTTGCCGTCGATCAGCTCTTCGAGCTCGATCGGATCCTTGACGCCGAACTCGAACCATTCGACGAGTTCCTTCGCCTTGCGCTTGCTCTCCTCGGCCGTAAATTCGATCCCGTAGCGCGCGCACCACCGCCGCAGAATCGTCGTCAGCAGCGTCATGTCATTCCCGTCCAGCGGGTCTTTCGGCCAGAATGTCGTGCCCATCGCAACCCCTCAATCGCACATGACAAGCTGGCGCATCATGGAATCAAAGATGCGCAAGTTTAAAGTGTTTTTTTCATTGTTTTCCACTGCGGTGAATGGTTTTCCACAGGTTTGCTTGGCAGTGGGGTTGACAGAGGTTGTGGGGAGACTTTGGCGGATGCGCCGGCCGGCCGAGAGGGAGGCCTACCGAATGTCGGATGTGTCCTCAGTTTGTTGACCAAGTCTCCTCCGTCATGCTCGGCCTTGAGCCGAGCTGACCACTGCAATTGCACGAATGGAAAGCATTTATTTTCAAATGCTTAATCCGGACGGCGCAGATCCTCGTCACAAGGCCGCGGATGACGTCGCGGGATTTTACAGTGGTTTGCCAGTGGCCCACAAACACCGCAAGTGTCCTGACGGGCTGCGGAACATCCGCGAGCGGATGCTCCGGGCTTGCCCGCAGCCCGGGCTTGATGCGATGCTAGGGCATGGATCTGCCTTCCTCCCTTGCCTGGCTGGTCGATGAGGCGGCTGCTTCGCCCGGTCCCGAACCGTTTCTGGCCGAGCTCGGGCGCCGGCTGCTGTCCGATGGTCTGCCGCTTGCCGGCGGGGCGCTGACGCTTGCGGTGCCGCATCCGATCATTGCACGGCGCACTTGGCTGTGGCGGGCCGAGACCGGGGCTGTCATCGAGGCGCTGGCTTTTGCCGCCGCACCGCCCGTCGATGCCGGGCGCGACTGGCTGGCCGGGCTCGGGCCGGTGTGGGAGGAGAGGATCGGGCCTTCTCAGGATGCGCCGATGCTCGGCTGGGCGAGTATTGCCGCCGGCGCCGGCTCTTTCGCTCCCGATGACGCCGCCCGGCTGCGGGACGTCGCGCGTTTTGCCGCGGCGCCGCTCGCAGCCCTTGCGACGCGCGAGGCGCGGGCGGCGTTGCTCGAAGCGTATCTGGGCCGGCGCAGTGCGGCCCGGGTGCAGGCCGGAGCGCTTGCCCGCGGCACTGGCGAGACTATTCGCGCCGCTCTTCTCTGCGCGGATCTGCGCGATTTCACCGCGCTTTCCGAGGTGACGGAGCCGCATGCGATGATTGCGACGCTCGACGCCTGGTTCGACCGCGTCGCCGGCGCCGTACACGCTTTCGGCGGCGAGGTGCTGAAATTCATCGGTGACGGCGTATTGGCGATCTTTCCCGTCACCGGCGCTTCCGGCCAAATGCAAGAAGACAGCAATGCCTGCGACGCGGCGCTCCGGGCCGTCGCCGCCAGCTGCGCCGGCATGGCCCATCTCGATCAGGTGCGCCGGGCGCAGGGGCTGGTGCCGCTGCCCTTCGGCGCGGCTCTGCATTTCGGCGAGATCCTCTGGGGCAATATCGGCGCGGCAGACCGGCTTGATTTCACCGCCATCGGCCCGGCGGTCAATCTCGTCAGCCGGCTGGAAGGGCTCTGCAAGCCGCTCGGCCGAAGCGTACTGATCTCTGGTGCTGTTGCCGCGAATACGACGACGATGCTGATCCCGCTCGGAGAACACAGCTTGCGCGGCATCGCCGACCCTTGCGCGGTGTTCACTTTGCCGGACGCTTGAGCGCGGACAGAGCGCGTCAGAAGCGTTCTCATTATGCAAAGAAGTCTTTGCAAAGATATCTTTGTAATATTAAGCTTGGGGCATGAAAACACCAGGCCCCCAGTCCGCCGCCGCGTCCCGCACCGTCAGCCGGGTCGTACCTGAACCGACCGCGCTGAAGGCGCTGGCGCATCCGGTTCGGCTGCGCATGCTCGGCATGCTGAGGATCGACGGCCCGGCCACGGCGACCCAGCTCGCCGTGCGGCTCGGCCTGAACAGCGGCGCGACCAGCTATCACCTGCGTCAGCTCGCCCAATACGGGTTCATCGAAGAGGCGCCGCATACCTCGCGGCGCGACCGCTGGTGGCGCGCGAGCCACGAGCTGACCTCGGTGCCCGCCAGCGAAGCGGCGGGGGAGGCGCTCGATCTCGATATCGCCTTCAACCAGGCGGCGCTTTCGCTGCAGGTCGGCCAGATGCAGCAGGCGCTGGAGGAATATGCCGAACTGCCGGCCGAATGGCGCAAGGCGACGGCCGCCGACGACATCATCATCCCGATGACGGCTGACCAGGCCGAGGCCCTGACGATACGGCTGCGAGACATTATTCTGGAGGCGATGCGGGCAGCACCGCCGCTGGGGGAGGCGACCTCTCAGAACCCCGACATGGCTCCCTTCTATGTCATGCTGCACGCCTTTCCCTATCCGGGCCGCCTTCCGCATCGCGAAGGGGAGGAGGAACCGTGAGAAGGGGCACGCCCTTCCTGGCGCTTGCCGCCGCGGAGACGCTTTCGCTGTCCGGCACGCGGCTTTCGACCATCGCCATTCCCTGGCTGGTGCTGAGCGCTACCGGCAGTCCGGTGCTGACGGGGCTGACGGCGATGATGGAAATGCTACCCTATGTGCTTGCCAAGGCGCTCGGCGGGCCGCTGATCGACCGTGTCGGCGCCAAGCGCATCGCCATCATCTGCGACACCGCTTCCGTTGTCGTGGTGGGGCTGGTGCCGCTTCTCGATCTCTTCGGCCTCCTGACCGTCCCGGTGCTGCTGCCCGTCGTTTTTGCCATGGGCGTGCTGCGTGGCCCCTCCGACGCCGCCAAGCAGGCGATGGTTCCCGATATCGCCGCGCTGGCCCACGTGCCGCTCGAGCGGGTGACCGGCGTCGCCAGCGCGATCGAACGCCTGGCCTCGACGGTCGGCGCGGCCGGCGCCGGCGCGCTGATCGGGCTCATCGGCCCGGGCCAGGCGCTCGTCGTCAACGCCGCCACCTTCGCCGGCGCCGCGTTGGTCGTCACGATCGGCATACCCGGCATGCCACCCACCCCTGAGCTGCCCGCCGCGGACGCCGCTCCGCTGGACAAAGGCTCTTCCTACCTCGATGATCTCCGCGAGGGCTGGCGCTTTTTGCGCGGCGATGCCGTGCTCGTCAGTATCGTCGCCATGGTGGCGACCACCAATCTGCTCGACCAGGCCTATCATGCCGTGCTGCTGCCCGTCTGGACGCGGGACGCCGGTCACGGGCCGGAGCTGCTCGGAGCGATGTTCGCCGTCTTTTCCGGTGCCTCGATCGCGGGGGCGGCGATTGCCGCGGTCATCGGCGAGCGCATGCCGCGTCTGATCGTCTATACGGTGGCTTTTTTGCTGACCGGGTTTCCGCGTTTTCTGGTGCTGGCGGTCGATGCGCCGCTCGGCTCCGTCTTTGCAACGCTCGCAATCGCCGGCTTTGCCTCCGGTTTTCTCAACCCCATCCTGTCGGCGGTGATCTTCGAGCGCATCCCGAAACCGCTAACCGGCCGCGTCACGGCGATGAACACGGCCCTCTGCTTTGCGCTCATCCCCTTCGGCGGTCTCGTCGGCGGCGCGCTGATCAGCACGATCGGCCTTGCCGCGGCGCTGTTCCTCACCGGCCTCGCCTATCTCGCGGCAACTGTTTCTCCCCTTGCTCTCAAAAGTTTTCGTGGCTTCGACAAGGCGGTCACAGAGAGTTAGCGTCGCGGCGGCATGCCTCGCCCCGGCGTTCAAGCTCCTCGACCATCAGGTCGATGAAGCGGCGGACGCGCGGTTCCAGCGGGCGTTTGTCGGGATAGAGCGTCACGATCTTGGTGTCATCGGTTTCGAGGTCGGGCAGAACCTGCCGGAGACGGCCGGCCGCAAGATCGTCGGCGACGAGAAAGTCGGGCAGGAGAGCAATGCCCAGTCCCGCCAGGGCGGCGTCGCGGATCGCCTCGGTGCTGTCGAGCCTCAGGCGGTTGCGTCCCTGCGCCGTGATCCAGGAATTGCCCTTGCCGCGAAAACGCCAGGCGTGCCTTTGATTGCGGCTGGCGAAAATCAGGCAGTCATGCGCTGCGAGATCGTCGATATCACGCATCTCGCCGTGCTCGGCGACATAGGACGGCGAGGCGCAGAGCCGCGTCCTGCAGGTGGCGATCACGCGTGAGACCAGCCGGGTGTCCGACGCCGTCGGACCGATCCGGATGGTCAGATCGAAGCCTTCCTCGACGATGTCGGAGAAGCGATCAGTGAAGCTGATCTCCACCTGGATCTCGGGGCAGGCCCGAAGATATTCTTCAAGCAGCGGCAGCACGACCAACCGTCCGAAGGCATCGGGAACGCTCAGCCTGAGAACGCCCCGTAGCGTGCCGCTCCGGCCAGCCACGCTCGCTTCGGCAGCGTCGACCGATGCGAGGATCTGCAAGCCGCGCTCGTAGAAGACTCGCCCTTCGTCGGTGAGATTCAGTGTTCTCGTCGTACGGTTGAGCAGGCGCGCGCCGAGCCGCTCTTCCAGGCGGATGACGGCCTTTCCCGCCGCCGAACGCGACAGGCCCATCGCCTGGCCGCCGGCGATAAAGCTTCCGGCATCGACGACGGCCATGAAGATCAGGATATCGTTCAGGTTCGTGCGCGGCATAAGGCAACTCGAGCGGTTCGGTACAGCCATAACTCGGTCGGCCATGCGATGGTTCAAGGCTTGGGCGGCCGATGCTCGTCGAGGGTACGGGCAGGGCCGCGCGGAATGACAGCTGCCATGCTCTGTCGATGCCCTGTGACTGGCATGGCATAAGAGGCCGGCGTGCCGTGCCGCACACCGGCTCCGAACAGTGGCGCAGGGCGGGCCAGATGATGCTCACGCCTGACAGTCGCCGACCTCAACGCCAGCCGAGCGCCGGGGCGACGTGGGTCAGGATCGCTTCGATGACATGGGCGTTATACTCCACGCCCAGCTGGTTGGGGACGGTGAGCAGCAGCGTGTCGGCCTCGGCGATCGCGTCGTCTTCGGCGAGCTGCTTGATCAGGGTCTCGGGTTCGGCGGCGTAGCTGCGGCCGAAGATCGCCCGGGTCTTCTCGTCGATGAAACCGATCTTGTCTCCTTCGTCGCCGCCATAGCCGAAATAGGCGCGATCGCGATCGTCGGTGAGCGCAAAGATGCTGCGGCTGACCGAGACGCGGGGCTGGCGCGTGTGGCCGGCTTCTTTCCAGGCCTGCCGGTAAGCGCGGATCTGATCTGCCTGCTGGACGTGGAACGGCTCTCCCGTCTCGTCGTCCTTCAGCGTCGAACTCTGTAGGTTCATGCCGAGCTTGGCTGCCCAGACGGCTGTGGCGTTGGAGCTTGCGCCCCACCAGATCCGCTCGCGCAGACCTTCCGAATGCGGCTCGAGACGCAGCAGGCCGGGCGGGTTCGGGAACATCGGCCGCGGGTTCGGTTTGGCAAAACCTTCGCCGCGCAGCACTTCGAGGAAGACTTCGGCATGATGGCGCGCCATCTCGGCCTCGCTCTGACCCTCGGGCGGGGCATAGCCGAAATGGCGCCAGCCATCGATCACCTGCTCGGGCGAACCGCGGCTGATGCCGAGCTGTAGCCGGCCGCCGGCGATAAGGTCGGCGGCACCGGCATCCTCGGCCATATAGAGCGGGTTCTCGTAGCGCATGTCGATGACTGCAGTGCCGATCTCGATCCGGCTGGTTCTGGCGCCGACGGCCGACAGCAGCGGGAAGGGGGCGGCGAGCTGGCGGGCGAAGTGATGCACGCGGAAATATGCCCCGTCGGCTCCGAGCTCCTCGGCCGCGACGGCAAGGTCGATCGACTGCAGCAGCGCATCAGCCGCCGAGCGTGTCTGCGACTGCGGCGAGGGCGTCCAGTGCCCGAATGAGAGGAAACCGATCTTCTTCATGCCGCGCCTTTTCCGTTGCATCTCTTGGAGGATGGGTCATGGCATAGTTTTGGGCAGGAAGACAATCGGAAGCGGGCGGTTGCGGCGTATCACTTATCCGGCATTGACGCGCTATCTCCGCTAAGCCGTGAACGTATCGCGCGAACATCCCTCCCGTGCGTCCAGGCATCCAGCCAATTGGCGAATTCAAGCCAATGGCGAGGCAATCGCCGCAAGTGCCGGGAAATGAGTCGGATTTTCCGTCGGCAATATTGAGAGATCCGCCGTGGTGGTCCTGACTTCACCTTGCCTGCGACAGGCACTAAATGTGAGATATGCGCTACACATTCGCCATAGGTGATATTCACGGCTGTATCGATCCGCTGAACAGGATGATCGATCTGATCGAGGCCTATGCGTCCGACGGCGCGGTCGTCTTTCTTGGTGACTATGTCGATCGCGGGCCCGACAGCAAAAGTGTTCTCGACCGGATCATTGCCGGCCCCTCGGGCCAGTGGTCGTGGATCTGCCTGAAAGGCAATCATGAGGACATGATGGTCGCTGCCTATGCCGACAGCGACGACAGAGATCTGTGGATCGGCAACGGCGGACTGGAAACCGAGATTTCCTATGACGGCAGGGTTTCGTCCCAGCATTTGCAATGGGCTGCCGATCGCCCCCTTATGCATGTTGATCGATATCGCATCTTTGTCCATGCCGGCGTCGTTCCGGAGTTTCCGCTGGAACGGCAGACCAAGCGCGATCTGCTCTGGTTGCGATTCCCTCCCGGTGCGTCCGGTGACTATTGGGGCAAGCACCTGATCCACGGCCATACACCGTCACTGTCCAACCCGGTGACGACAGGAAACCGCACCAACATCGACAGCGCCTGCGTCTTCGGCGGCAAGCTTTCCTGCGCGGTCTTCGACGACGAGCTTGCCGGCGGGCCGATCGATTTTATCGAGGTGAAGGCGTGAATTTGCTTATGTCGGCCGCCTTCCCGCGAGCCGCAGCCAGGGCGCGAGATGGAAGCCGGCCATCAGCAAGTACATCGGCGCCATCCCCCCGATCGGGAAGGCATCAGGCGCCGTCATGCACGTCACGTCGGCACTGCCGGTTGCCGCCGTCAGCAGTGCCATGAGCACGAATGTCGGGGCGGCGGCGAATGCCAGCCAGTCGGCGGCACGCCGGCCGAGGGAACTGGTGACACTGCTGCGCGGCTTATCAGTTGATCCGTCCGCGGCAGCGGCCAGCGAGAGCCATTCGGCGGCCCTGTCGTCGAATGGCTTCGGGGTGTGAGCGGAAGATAGCATCGGCGTCACTCCTTGCCGTAGCGGTCGTGGTGGCGCCACCAGATGCCGGTTTCGTTGCGGCCCTTCGGGGCGCGGTCGAGCCATTGGTACATGCCCCAGAGCCCGTCGAGCCCGCGGGCATAGCTGGAATAGCTGTGGTAGACGGTGCCGTCGATGAGTTCGAAGGCGCTGACGCCCGGGCGGTCGCGGGTGTAGGTGTGAACGTCGGTGCCGGTCATGGAGGCGATCTGGACGATGGGCTCTTCACTGCCGCGCGCCTGCCATTCCGGCACCGTCTTGCCGGAAAGAGGTTGAGGGGCGGGCGGTTCGGGGGCGGCCGGCTCGCGGCGGTAATTATATTCGATTTCGCCGCGGCGCTGCTGCTCGGGGCTGAACCAGACGCTGAAATCGGCGTTGAAATCGCTGCCGTCCGAGGAGGCCCAGGGAAAGCTCCAGTCCATGCGCCGCTTGAAGGCCTCAAGCTTTTCGAGCGGGGCGCGCGAGACCGCCCAGAAGGCGACGTCGTGGTTTTCCAGATGGACGAAGACGCCGTTGAAGCCGTCGGCGATCGACGAGCAGGAGGGGCATCCGGCGCTGTAATCCGGTCCGAACATGAAGTGGTAGATCAGAAGCTGCGAGCGCCCGCCGAAGAGATCCTTCAGCGAGGCATCGCCGCCTGCGGTGTCGAAACGGTAGTCCTTGTCGATCCTGACGCGGGGCAACTGCCGGCGTTTGGCCGCCAGCGCATCGCTTTGCCGCGTCAGTTCCTTCTCCTCCTCGAGCAGATCGAGCCTTGCTTCCAGCCATTGTTGGCGTGTTGCGTTCAGCTGTGCCGTCATGGGTCTTCTCCTTTGCCTGTCTCTCGTCGTAGCATCCGGCTCGGTTGCGGCCGTTGAACGAAGACTACGGCCGGGCAGGCGAATGGCGGGAGTGACAAGTGTGACGGGATTTGAATGGACTCGCTGATCACAGCCGCGGCGCGGGCGCTGGCAACGGGTGACGCACTCGGCGCGCTGAAGCGGGTGGCGCTGCGCGAGGATGCGCCGGCGCTGGCGCTGCGTGGCATCGCCATGGCACAGCTCGGCGATCTCAGCCGCGCCAAGGCGCTTTTGAAAAGTGCGGCGCGCGCCTTTGGTCCGCGGGAGGCAGTGGCGCGGGCGCGCTGCGTGGTCGCCGAAGCCGAGATCGCGCTCGTTTCGCGCGATCTGATCTGGCCGCCGAAGGCGTTGGAAGCGGCCCGCAAAGTGCTGGAAGCGCATGGCGACAGGGTCAATGCCGCCCATGCCGGCAATGTCGCCATTCGCAGGCTGGTGCTGATCGGCCGCCTCGACGAGGCCGAACGCGCGCTTGCAGCCCTTGATCCGACGCCGCTGCCGCCGCCGCTGCAGGCTGCGCACGAGCTGGTGGCGGCTGGCATCGCCGTCCGGCGGCTGCAGACCGAAGCAGCAGGCGCTGCGCTCGAGCGGGCAAGGCTTGCAGCGCGCGAGGCCAATATCCCGGCTCTGACGGCGGAAGTCGAAACTGCGGCCCTCGTGCTCGACACGCCGGCGGCGCGGCTGCTGTCGCCCGGGCGGGAGCGCCCGCTGCTGCTTGGTGAGGTGGAAGCGCTGCTCGGTTCGGGCGCGCTCGTCATTGATGCCTGCCGTCATGTGGTGTGGAAGGCCGGCACGGCCGTCTCGCTGGCGACGCGGCCGGTGCTGTTTGCGCTTGCCCGCACGCTTGCCGAAGCCTGGCCGGGGGATGTGGCAAGGGGCACGCTGATTGCGCGCGCCTTCCGCGGCAAACACGCCGATGAATCGCATCGCGCCCGACTGCGGGTCGAGATCGGCCGGCTGCGCGCTGAATTGCGGGGGCTGGCGGAGGTTTCGGCAACGAAGCGCGGTTTTGCACTTTCGCCGTGCGGCGCCCCGGAGATTGCCGTCCTGGCGCCGCTCGTCGAAGGGGCTCATGGGGCCGTGCTCGCGTTTCTGGCCGATGGCGAGGCGTGGTCGAGTTCGGCTTTGGCGATTGCGCTCGCTACCAGCCCCCGCACCGTACAGCGGGCGCTGGATTGCCTTGCCGTCGAGGGCAGGGTGCAGGCGATCGGCCGCGGGCGCGCGCGCCGCTGGATGAACCCGCCGCTCTCCTCTTTCCCGACGATCTTGTTACTCCCCGGGCCGCTGCCGAGCGACTAGTATGGTCAAATCCACAAGGAGGAAGAGATGAAGAAATCTGCCGCGACCATCCTGCGTGAATACGGACCTTTTCCCGGCGCCGACCGCGTCAACGGCGTCACCTTCGATGGTGAGCATGTCTGGTTCGCCTCGGGCGACAGGCTGAACGCGCTCGATCCCGCAAGCGGTGAGGTGGTGCGCTCGATCGAGGTCGCGTCCCATGCCGGGACGGCCTTCGACGGCACGTTTCTCTACCAGATCGCCGAGGATGTCATTCACAAGATCGACCCGAAGGCCGGTCGCGTCCTTGCCACCATCCCGGCGCCCGGCAATGGCGGCGATTCCGGCCTTGCCTGGGCCGAAGGCACGCTCTGGGTCGGCCAGCACCGCGGCCGCAGGATCCATCAGATCGACCCGGAGACGGGCAAGATTCTGCGCACGATCGAATCCAACCGCGTCGTCACAGGCGTCACCTGGGTCGACGGCCAGCTCTGGCACGGCACCTGGGAAGGCGACGACAGCGATGTCAGGCGCATCGACCCCGAAACGGGGGAAGTGCTGGAGCGGCTCGACATGCCCGAAGGCACCGGCGTCTCCGGCCTGGAATCCGACGGCGGCGACCGTTTCTTCTGCGGCGGCGGCGGCGGCGGCAGCGGCAAGATCCGCGCGGTGCGCCGGCCGGCGTGAAGCGGCTCGGGAGCGCCCGCCTCGCCCTTCGAGGCCCCTGCGGGGCGCCTCAGGGTGAGGCTCTCTGGAGGCTGCGCGCATCCTCCAGCGCCGGCAATTGCAAGCGCGGCATCCGCCAACGTCCCTCATGCTGAGGTGCGCAGCCCGAAGGGCGGAGCCTCGAAGCACGCGCCGCAACGCTGCTTCTTGCATTCATGAACGTCGGCGCACCCGCCTCGTCCTTCGAGGCCCTTGCGGGCGCCTCAGGATGCGGCTCTCTTGGAGGCTGGTGCATCCTCCCGCGCCCGCAATGACAAGCGGAGCATCCTCCCAACGCCCGTCCTGCCGTGTAAGTAAGAGCAAGCGCAATTCACAATCCGTCAACTTTTGCGTGTCAATTTCTCGGCGGCGGGCGCCATCAAAAGGTCGCGGGTATTGAAGGTCAGGCTGACATCCCACATTACGTTCGTCCTGGTGACGCTTACCTGCGCGGCGGCTGTGCTGTTGTGCGGATTTGCGTGGCTCGCCGCCGTCAAGGTCGATGACCTCTCGCTGCGCCGGCAGGCGGACTTCGTCGGTCAGGGATTGGAAGAGCAGATCGCCGCACTCCCTCGCGAACAGGAAAGCATCGCCAAATGGGACGACGCCTTCCTTTATGCCAAGCAGCGGAACCATGACTGGCTGCTCGACAATATCGGCCAGTGGACGAGCCGGTATTTCGGGCATGACAGGACCTATATCTTCGACGATACCAATCGCCTGATGTTTGCGTTCCGCGACGGCGCCGACGTCATGCCGCCGCGGCTCGGCAGTGACGACAGCCCTGACATGACCGCTGTTGCCGAGGAGATGCGTGCCGCTCTCGTCGAGCTGGCGGCAAAGCCCGGCAGCCGGCCGCTCGGTCAGCTGGCCGAGGTTCGCACGCTGATGATCGGCAACAGGCCGGCGATCATCAGTGCGCGTCCCATTCTGCCGAGCTCGGCCAGGATGCAGGTCGAGGCGGGGCAGGAATTCATCACCGTCTCGGTCAAGTTCATCGATGGAAAAGTTGCCGAAAACATCGCCCATTATGCGCGGCTCGAAGGCTTGCATTTCACGCCTTGGAAAAGTGCGGATGAGCGGGTGCAGGTCGCCGTGCCGTCCCATGACGGCGGCACGATCGGCTATCTCGTCTGGCCGCCGATCCGGCCCGGATTCATGCTGCTTCAGCAGATCGCGCCGGCTGGGCTCGGCTGCCTGGCACTGCTGATCACCGTCGTGTTCTGGCTCGGACGCGGTCTGCATCGCACGTCGCTGACCCTGCTCGACAGTCAGGCCGAGATCACCCATCACCGCAATCATCTGGAAGAAATGGTGGCCGATCGAACGGCCGAGATCGAGAGGCAGAGAGAGGAGCTGGACCGGCTCTTGGTGCACGAACGCCAGGTGAACGCGCTTCAGCGCCAGTTCGTCGCCATGGCCTCGCACGAGTTTCGCACGCCGCTCGCCATCATCGACGCCGCGGCCCAGCGGCTCTGCCGCTCGACCGCCAATATCAGCGGCGATTACGTTCGCGAAAAGGCCGGCGTGATCCGCAGCGCGGTCGTGCGCATGGTCGATCTGATGGAGAGCATCCTCGCCAGCGGCCGGCTCGAAACCGGGCAGATCACCCTGAAGCGCAGCGAAGGCGATCTGAAAGCCCTGCTCGTCACCTGCTGCGAGCGGCTGCGCCAGCTCAGCCGCTCGCATGTCTTCCATCTCGATCTCGAGGCCATACCCGATCAATTGACGTTCGACCGCAGCGCGATGGAACAGGTTTTCACCAACCTGATTTCGAACGCCGTCAAATATTCGCCCAAGGCGCCCGACATCCATGTCCGCGCCCGGGCCGACGAGACGACCGTGGAGATTGCGATCTCCGACAGCGGCATCGGCATGGATGCGGAGGATCTGCCGAAACTGTTCCAGCCCTATTATCGCGCCCGCAGCGCGACGGGCATTGCCGGAACCGGCATCGGCCTGAATGTCGTCAAGCAGGTCGTCGAGCTGCATGGCGGCAGCGTCGAGGTGACGAGCGAGCTCGGCAAGGGCACAACATTCACCATTATACTGCCAATAGAGCTTCTATTGCCGGATCAACACGTTGCAGCTTAAGGAAGAATTTCATGGTTACAGTCCTGTGCATTGAGGATGAAGTCGAGATCCGGAACCTCCTCGTCGAAGAGTTGAACGAGGCCGGCTACAAGACGCTCGAGGCCTCGAACGGCGCCGAAGGGCTGGAAATGATCCTGTCGAAATGGCCGGATATCGTCATCAGCGATATCTCCATGCCTGTTATGGACGGGCATCAGCTGCTGGCGGAAATTCAGATCAATCATCCCGAGCTTTCCAACATCCCCTTCATCCTGCTGACGGCGCTGACCGACCGGGAAAACACGCTGGCCGGCCTGCGCGGCGGCGCGGCGGACTATCTGACCAAGCCGCTCGACTTCGATCTGCTGCTCGCCAAGCTCGAAGGCTGCGTGACCCGGCTGGAGAACGACAAGGCGGTCAACCGGTCGTTTTGAGGATGGCGGTGGGCGCCAGCGCCCGGCCTTTCGGGCGCTGTAGGCTTTATCGTGCGATCTTCAGCGCATCCCTCAATACGTCGAACACCCGCGCCTCCAGCGTCTGCGACACATTGAAGCGCATGAAATTCGTTGCCGATTGCGACAGGCTGAAGGCGTTTCCCGGGGCCAGAACGATGCGCTTTTCCAGCGCGGCGCGGGCCACGTCGGCCGCATCGATGCCGTCGGGCAGGCGGCACCAGAGGAACATTCCGGCCTGCGGTTCCAGCCAGGGTTTTATCCCCAGCCCCTTCAGCCGGGCCGAGACCTCGCCCATCGCCCGGGAAAGCCGGTGCCTCAGCGTTTCCATGTGTTTGCGGTAGCCGCCGTCGCTCAGGACGTTCAGCACCAGTTCCGCCGTCAGCCGGCCGCCGCCGAAGGAGGTGGCGATCTTGAGGTCGGTCAGGCCGTCGATCCATTCGGGCCTGGCGGCGACGAAGCCGCAGCGGGCGGAAGCCGAGAGCGTCTTGGAAAAGCTGCCGATATGGATGACGCGCTCCAGCCCGTCGAAGGCGGCCAGGCGAGGCGCCGGCGAATACTCGAAATCGGCAAAGATATCGTCCTCGATGATGGTGAGGTCGAATTGCTCGGCGAGTTTCAGAAGCCGATGGGCGGTCACCGGCGACAGCGTTGCGCCGGTGGGATTGTGGATGGCTGAGTTGGTGATGTAGAGCCGCGGCCGCTCCTCGGCGACGACCTGGGCGAACCGCTCGATATCGGGGCCGGAGGGCGTGTAGGGGACGCCGACGATCTTTGCCCGGTGGGCCCGCAGCAAAGCGTGGAAATTGAAATAGCAGGGGTCGTCGACCAGCACGGTGTCGCCGGGTTCCAGCAGGAAACGGCAAAGCAGATCGATTGCCTGCGTGCCGGAATCGGCGAGCATGATCTGATCCGGGGAGGCTTCGATGCCGCGTTCGCCCATGCGCCGGGAAATCAGCTGGCGCAGTGGCGGCAGGCCGAGCGGCGAGCCGTAATCGGCAAGGGCGGCGCCGTCGGCGCGGGCCAGCGTTCTCAACCCGCGGCGCATGCCTTCCGCGGGCAGCCAGACGGGCGGCAGCCAGCCGCAGCCGGGCTTCAGGTCGGTTTCATCGGCCTCCAGCGATTGCCGCGATATCCAGAAGGGATCGACGGCGCGATCGAGCTTCGGCCCGGCCTCGGCAAGCGCGAAGGGGGCTGCCTGATTGGCGACGTAGAATCCCGAACCCGGCCTTGCCAGGATCGCGCCTTCGGCGACGAGACGCTCATAGGCGTCGACGACGGTCGATGTCGAAAGCTTCAGTGCCGCCGCCAGTCCCCGCACCGAAGGCAGCTTGGCGCCCGGCGTCAGGCTGCGCGCGGCGATGCGCTGGCGGATCGTCGCGACGACCATGTCGATGCGGGTGCGCCCCGCTGTGTTTTCATCCATCCGTACTGCTTCCTGCACTATAACAGTTTTGCAAAAGCGTATCAGATTGTCCCTGTCGTCACCAGCCATATCGGCCGATAAGGGGGCAGCAAGATAAGGAGCGCAGCGCATCATGGACCGTATGGCATCGGGATGGATCAATGGTTTTATCGGCGTGCTGATCTTCAGCGGATCGCTGCCGGCCACGCGCGTGGCGGTGATGCAGTTCGATCCGGTCTTCCTGACCGTGGCGCGTGCGGCGATTGCCGGCATTCTGGCGCTCGGCCTGCTGATAGCCTTCCGCGAGAAGCGGCCGGGCCGGCGCGATCTCATCTCGCTTGTCGTCGTCGCCCTCGGCGTCGTTGTCGGCTTCCCGCTGCTGACGGCGCTGGCGCTGCAGCATGTCACCTCGGCCCATTCCATCGTCTTCATCGGTCTGCTGCCGCTGTCGACGGCGATCTTCGGGGTGATCCGCGGCGGAGAACGGCCGAAGCCGGCATTCTGGCTGTTCTCCGTTCTCGGCAGCGCGCTGGTGGCGGGTTTCGCCTTGACGCAGGGGCTGACGGCGTCACCGGTCGGCGACCTCCTGATGCTAGCGGCAATCGTCGCCTGCGGCCTCGGCTATGCCGAAGGCGGCAGGCTGTCGCGCACGCTCGGCGGCTGGCAGGTGATTTCCTGGGCGCTGGTGCTGTCGCTGCCGGTGATGGTCGCGGTCGCTTTCTTGCATCGGCCGGCAAGTTTTGCCGGCATCGAGACGCCCGCACTCATCGGTCTTGCCTATGTCTCGCTGTTCTCGATGCTGATCGGCTTCATCTTCTGGTATCGCGGCCTGTCGCAAGGCGGCATCGCCGCCGTCGGCCAATTGCAGCTGCTGCAGCCGTTTTTCGGCCTGGCGCTCGCCGCCACCCTGCTGCACGAACCGGTCACCTGGATCATGCTCGCCGTGACGGTTGCCGTGATTCTCTGCGTGGCCGGGGCGCGCCGGTTTGCGCGGTAGCGGTTCGGCTCGGGTCACAAAGCCGCCGCTCAATGGTCAGAAAATGGCCCCGTTACCGCCGCACCGAGCCCTTTTCCGGCTTCATCGTCGCGACCTCGCCAGCCTTTTCGAGCGGCTGAGCGATCGACCGAAATCACCGGAAAAGGAATGAAAATGATCACTCGTTACACATCCCTCGCAACGATGACCGCCGCGGTGTTCAGCCTGCTTGCCTTCAGCGCGGCATCCGCGACCGAGCTTGCCCAGGCGCAGCAGCAGCCGCCGGCACAGGGCCAGGCGCCGATGCAGGGGCAGGGCGGGGGTACCGGTGCGGCCGCCCCCGTCAGCGATCAGAAGCTGGAAGCCTTTGCCGTTGCCTATCTGCAGGTCGATAAGGTCCGGCAGCAATATTCGGCCAAGATCGACGCCACCAAGGACCAGGCTGCCAAGCAGAAGCTGCAGGAAGAAGCCAAGCAGCAGATGGTCGACACCGTGCAAGCCTCCAACGATATCTCGGTCGAGGAATATTCCTCGATCCTGACGGCCGCGCAGAGCGACCCGGCTCTTGCCAAGAAGGTGCTGGAAAAGATCGGCACCCCGCCGCCGGCACAGCCGCAGCAATAGGCTTAAACGGGAACCAAGGGGCGGGTGCACGCGGTCTTCCCGCGCCCGCCCCAATCCCGGCGTGGTTTCACTGGGCAGGCACGACCAGCGCTTCGCCCTTGCGGACGATATAGGTCGCCAGCTCCGAGGCCTCGCCGCTGCCGACGTTCCTGGCCGAATGCACCATGCCGGAGGGAATGAACAGGGACTGGCCGGCCTTCAGCGTCACCGGCTCCCGGCCTTCGAGCCGGTATTCCAGCGTGCCGTCGAGAACGAAGGCGATTTCTTCGCCCGGATGCGCATGTTTCGGCGCGAGAACGCCCGGGGCGAAATCGACCCGCACCTGAACGGCCTCGTGGCCGGGCACGTCGATATCGCTTCTGACGAGATCGGTGCGCTGCAGCGGCTGATCCGCATGCGCTGTTGCGGCCGCGCCGAGAGCAAGGGCGAGCGCTATCGCCTGAATCATTTTCATCGTGTCATCCTTCCTGAATTGACCATTGCGGCGCATCGGCCGCATCGCCATTTCAGTCGATGATTGAACCAGGCATGTGTCTGGAAACCGGTATTTTTGTAAGCGAGTGTATCGGGGGACCGGACCCGGATATCTGATGAGACTTATGCGAACCGGACGGCGTTTCGCGCGCGCGCCTTCGCCGCTTCTTCCTCGCGATCGCGAGGCGGCTGAGAGGTTTCCAGGGAATCGAGCAGTTCGCGGGCACAAGCGGCGATCGCACCGACCGCCTGTTCGAACGCGGCCTCGTTGCGTTTCGACGGCTTGGTCGTCCCGCTGAGCTTGCGCACGAACTGCAGCGCGGCATCATGAATCTCTTCGTCCGTCGCCGGCGGATCGAAATTGAACAGAGGTTTTATGTTTCGGCACATGGCTTGCTCACGGTCGTTGCTGTTTGCCACTGAGGGCAGGGCGGCTTCGGATTAAAGGTAGTCGCGTGAGCACGAAATGCAACAAGGCGTGGGAGATGGCCGGGAGCCAGAGGGGGCGATCCGATCGACGAGTTCCATTGCCGATGCGATGGCGATCCTGATAAACCATTCGAAACCCAGACATTTGCCCGGGAGGCGGAAGCGCGATGATGAAGGTGGAGATCGTATACCGAGGGAAGGTGATCGGCCGCAGTGATCTCCAACCGGTCGATCCGCCGATGGGTGTCGCGGGGGGACTGTTTGACCCGACCCCGGATTATGATCCGTACCTTCATGCCTACAATATCGATGGTGACGATAATGAAGTGGACAGTGACGCACTCTCCGCGCGCTCGACAGAATTCGGCACGATCGTCTGTGCTGGTGTCGGTATCGAGGACTTCAGCAAATCCTTGGACGAGCTGCACGTGATGGTCTTGGGCATCGGCTATCCGGATTATGCGACCGTGTTCGAATCGCATCCGTTATTCAAGGCCTATTGGCGTACGTGACAGGTTTCTCCTGATCCTATCGCCTCCTATCGAAATGCCGGGTTAACCTGTTTCGTCGTGCCGTGTGACACCCCCCTCTGCCCTGCCGGGCATCTCCCCCACAAGGGTGGAGATCGGCAAGAGGTTGGACCATCGTTCCCTCGCTGCCGTAGCGCAGCAGCTAAACGGTCGTTGTTTGGGGAAGCCATCGCGCCCAGCCGATCTCCCTCCTTGTGGGGGAGATGCCCGGCAGGGCAGAGGGGGGTACGCGGCACAGCTTTCCGAGCAAGGGCGATTCCGCATCTCAAGCCGCCGACGTCGAGCCTCTCACACCAAGCGTCGCAACATCCGTCACGCCCCCCGATGACTCGAAGTCGAAGATCTTCTGCGTCACCAGCGCCGCCGCTCCCCTTGCCCAGGAATTGTCCTCCCAGTCGGGCAAAAGCGGCGGGGCGGTGCGGAAGGTGCGGGCGGAGAGCGCCTCGCGCAGCGGTATGAGGAAAGCATCGCCGAGCGAGACGGCTTCGCCGCCGGCGACGATGACTTCGGGGTCGGTGATGTTGACGAGGTTGGCAAGCGCGGTGCCGATGCCGCGGCCGGAAGCGGCGACGAGGGCGGTGGCGGTGGCGTCGCCCGCGGCGAGGGCTTCGCAGAGTTCGGGCAGGCCGAGTTCCTCGCCGCGGCCGGTGGCTTCACGCCAGCGGCGCAGCATCGACAGTTCCGAGTGATAGGCCATCAGGCAGCCGCGTTTGCCGCATTCGCAGAGGCGACCCCCTTCCTCGAATAGCGTGTGGCCGAATTTGCCGGCGGCACCATTGGCGCCGCGATAGAGCTTGCCGTCGATCACGAGGGCGCAGCTGATGCCGACGCCGACGGCGAGCACGGCCATGTTGCGGTGCTGGCGGCCGAGGCCGAAGAGCTGCTGGGCGATGGCATAGGCGTTGGTGTCGTCTTCCAGCCAGACCGGCACATGGACGCGGCCGGCGACCAGCGCGGCGAGGGGGACGTTGTCCCATTGGAAGCGGTGGCTGCGCACGCAGGCCGTCTGCTCGTGATTGATGACGCCGGGCATGGAAATGCCGATGCCGGCCAGTTTCGCCTTCGGCCGGCCGGCGAGCTTCAGCAGTTCGGGCACGGTGCCCGCCAGGAGGTCGGCGACATCATCCGGGTCGTGACCGCCAAGGCCGACGCGCATGGCGGCGACCGGGTTGGTGGCGAGGTCGGTCGCCACGCACTCGACCGAATCCACCATCAACTTGAAGCCGATGGCGAGCGCATGCTCGTAATTGATCTCGACCGGGATCGGCCGGCGGCCGGCGAGGCCCGGCACCGACTGTCCTTCGACGACGATTCCTTCCTCCAGCAGGTCTGACACGACGAAGGTGACGGCGGCCGGGCTGAGGCCGATCACCGTGGCGATGTCGGCGCGGCTCCTCGGCCCCTCGCGGCGGAGAAGGTTGAGGATGAGGCGTCGGTTCATGGCTCTCGCCGTGGTCTGGTCGCCTTTGAGCTTCACGATGCATTCCTTAATTTTGTAAATTAATTATTGCGGGCTGCAAAGATCTATGCATAAGTTCGGCCGCGGATCAACTCGGCCAGGCGGATTATCGCCGGAATTGGGGAGTGATCGCCGCGTTGAAAACCTGGTCGGTCGTTTCATGGAGGAGGCGGCGGTCGGGAGATGTCGATCGATCAACTGGGAGGAATTCAATGGCATTTTTGAAGCAATTTCCGTCGACCACCCGCAGACGCTTCCTGAAGGGCGCGGGCCTGGTTTCCGCAGCAGCCGTCACGAGTGCAGCGGTGGGCAGCTTCCCGATCCCGGCGATCGCTGAGGCGCAGGAGGTCACGATGATCTCCGACGAAAACAATGCCGCCGCGCTCGACGCGCTGAGGGCGATTGCCGCTGGCTTCAGCAAGGAAGCCAGCGTCAAAGTCGTCATCAACAATATGGATCACGAGGCCCACAAGACGGCGATCCGCAATTATCTCGTCGCCGGCGCCCCCGACGTCTGCTCCTGGTTCTCCGGCAACCGCATGCGCGCCTTCGTCAAGCGCGGCCTGTTCGACGATATTTCCGATCTCGTCGAGAAGGAGAAATACAAGGACGTGCTCGGCGCGACCATAGGCGCCGTCACCGAGGACGGCAAGCAATACGGCCTGCCCACCGGCGGCACGCTCTGGGGCATGTTCTACCGCAAGGACGTGTTCGAGCAGTATGGGCTGACCGTGCCGAAGACGGCGGAAGAATTCCTGGCCTATGGCGACAAGTGCAAGGCGGCCGGCATCACTCCGGTTGCGATGGGCACCAAGGAATTGTGGCCGGCGGCCGGCTGGTTCGACCAGATGAACCTGCGCATCAACGGGCTCGACAAGCATATGGCGCTGATGAACGGCGAAATGAGCTATCTCGATCCGGCGCTCACCCCCGTCTTCGACCAGTGGGAAGCGATGATCTCGAAGGGCTTCTTCACGCCGAACCACACCTCTTTCGGCTGGCAGGAGGCCGCGGCGCTTCTGGCGCAGAAGAAGGCCGGCATGATGAACCTCGGCGCCTTCCTGCGCTCGGCCTTCACCGAAGCGGATCTGCCGCAGCTCGCCTATGCGACCTTCCCGGTGCTCGACGCCAAGGTCGGCCATTTCGAGGAATTTTCGGTCAATTCGATCCACATTCCCGCCAAGGCCAAGAACAAGCAGGGCGCCCGCGAATTCCTCGCCTATTTCTACCGTCCGGAAAACCTGGCCACCTATCTGGAGCCGGGCGGCAACGTGCCGCCGCGCAACGACCTGCCTGCGAGCAAGGACCCGCTCGTCAATATCGCCGTCGAGACGATGAAGACGGTGCAGGGCACCTCGCAATATTACGACCGCGACAGCGACCCCGACATGGCCCAGGCCGGCCTCGTCGGCTTCCAGGAGTTCATGGCCAAGCCCGACCGGCGCAAGGCCATCCTGACGCGGCTCGAGGGGACCCGGAAGCGGATTTATAAGATCTGATCATTGGCGAACGCACCCTGAAGCTGCCCCTCACCCTAACCCTCTCCCCGTAAAAACGGGGAGAGGGGACGTGCCCTGCGATAGCTGGGCGGGGGACAGAGAGGTTGCGGCCCGGTCCCTTCGCCCCGCAAGCGGGGGTCCGAAGGACGGGTCGAGACCTGCGGCTCGACCCCGGTGGGGTGGCGGCAGCCGGATGAGGGGCATGCGCCGCTCGCTCCCGAAATAAACGAGGCTCCTGACATGCAGACATTATGGCGCCGCCAGCGGTGGTGGCTGACCCCGACCTTGCTCATCGCGCCGGCGATCCTGCTATTCTCTGTCGTCATCCTGCTGTCGGCGGTGCGCAGCGTCTGGATCAGCCTGCACGAGTGGGACGGCTTCGGGCCGATGGTGTGGGTCGGGCTCGGCAATTACGTCGAGCTCTACAGCGATCCGCAATTCTACGTGTCGCTAAAGAACAACCTGATCTGGCTCGTCATGTTCATGGCGGCACCGCCGATCGGCCTCGCCATCGCGCTCTTGGTCAACCAGAAAATCGCGGGCATGCGCTTTTTAAAGTCGCTGTTCTTCATCCCGCTGGTGCTCGCCTCGGTGACGGTGGGCGTCGTCTTCACCTGGGTCTATACGCCGGAGTTCGGGCTGCTGGCGCTGATCTTCCGGGCCTTCGGGGCGACGGCGCCGGCGGTGCTTTCCGACGAACATTTCGTCACCTTCGCCATCGTCATCGCCGCACTCTGGCCGCAGGTCACCTTCTGCATGGTGCTCTATCTCGCCGGCCTCAACAATCTGAGCGAAGAGCTGATCGGCGCCGGCCGCGTCGACGGGGCGAGGGGCTGGAACATGCTCTGGCACATCGTGCTGCCGCAGCTGACCCAGGTCACCTTCATCGCCATTGCCGTCACCGTCGTCGGCGCGCTGCGCTCCTTCGACATGGTCTCGGTGATGACATCGGGCGGCCCGTTCGGCTCGTCCTCGGTTCTCGCCTACCAGATGTTCGAGCAGTCGATCTTCTCCTATCGCTTCGGCTACGGCGCGGCGATCGCCTCGGTGCTGTTCGTGATCATGGCCGTCTTCATCGTCTGGTATCTCAGCCGCATCATCCGAACCGAAGAGAGGGGAGGCTGATGTATCCTCGTCCCATTCCCGAAACCGCCGTCTGGCAGCGCCGCATCTATCTGCTTGCCGTCGTCGTCGTGCTCATCCTCTGGCTCTGCCCGCTGTTTGCGATCATCCTCACCTCCTTCCGCACGACCGAGGATGTCATGGGCGGCAATCTGTGGGGCTGGCCGACCGGCATCGGCGTGATCGACAATTATACCGATGTCTTCACCCAGACGCCGATGGCCCGCTACTTCCTCAACAGCCTGATCATCACCATTCCCTCTGTCATCGGCGTGCTTGTCATGTCGACACTCGCCGGCTACGTGCTGTCGCGCTACCGCTTTCGCGGCAACATGCTGATCTTCGCACTCTTCGTCGGCGGCAATTTCCTGCCGCACCAGATCATGATGATCCCGGTTCGCGATCTGATGGTGCAGCTCGACCTGATCGACACGACGGCGGCGCTGATCATCTTCCACGTCGCCTTCCAGACCGGTTTTGCCACGCTGTTCATGCGCAATTTCATCGCCGCACTGCCGGATGAATTGTTCCAGGCGGCGCGGGCCGAAGGCGCCTCTCCCTTTCAGACGCTGGTGCATGTGGCGATCCCGCTGGTGCGGCCGGCACTCGCCGCCCTTGCCATCCTGATCTTCACCTTCATCTGGAACGATTATTTCTGGGCGGTGGTGCTGACCGTCAGCGACAGCGTCAAGCCGGTCACGGCAGGCCTTGCCAATCTGCGCGGCGAGTGGGTCTCGGCCTGGAACCTGATTTCCGCCGGCACCATCGTCGTCGCCGTGCCGCCCGTCGTGATGTTCTTCCTGATGCAGCGCCATTTCATCGCCGGCCTGACCATGGGGGCGGTGAAGGGATGAGCCAGCATCTTCCGTTTCAACAAGAGAGGGCCAGGACATGACCAGTCTCGAACTCCGTGAGATCAACAAGAATTACGGCGCCTATCATGCGCTGCGCGGCATCGACCTGTCGGTCGCGCAAGGCGAGTTTATCGTCATGGTCGGGCCGTCGGGCTGCGGCAAGTCCACGCTTTTGAAATCGATCGCCGGCCTGGAGCAAATTTCCTCCGGCCAGATCCTGATCAACGGCCGCGACGTCAGCCGGCAGGAGCCGGGCGATCGCGGCATTGCCATGGTCTTCCAGTCCTATGCGCTCTATCCGCATATGACGGTGGCGGAGAATATGGGCTTCGGGCTCAGGATGGCCAAACGCCCGAAGGCCGAGATCGAGGCGGCCGTGGCGCGCGCCGCGAAAATCCTCAGGATCACCGACCAGCTCGACAAGCGGCCGAAGCAGCTGTCCGGTGGCCAGCGGCAGCGCGTGGCGATCGGCCGGGCGATCACCCGCTCGCCCGAAGTCTTCCTGTTCGACGAGCCGCTGTCCAACCTCGATGCGGCGCTCCGCACCCAGATGCGCGTCGAACTCAGCAGCCTGCATGCCGAGCTCGGCGCCACCATGGTCTATGTCACCCACGACCAGGTGGAGGCGATGACCATGGCCAGCCGCATCGTCGTCCTGAACCAGGGGGTGATCGAGCAGGTCGGCTCGCCGCTGGAGCTCTACCGCAACCCCGACAATCTCTTCGTCGCCGGTTTCCTCGGCGCGCCGCGGATGAATTTCCTCGGCGTCACCGTCGATGCCGTCTCCGGCCGCAATGTCACCGTCTCCGCGCCGGGCCTCGTGCCCGTGACGGTGGAACTGGCGGAGGCGGCGGCGCTGCCGAAAGGCGCCGGCCTGACGCTCGGCGTCCGGCCGGAGAACATATCGATGGTCGCCGATGGCGGCGAGGGCGGGGCGATCCACGGCCAGGTCAGGCTGGTCGAGCATCTCGGCCGCGAAACCATCCTCTATGTCGACGCCGGCAATCTCAGAACCATCGCCTCGGAGAGCGGCACCGGCAACATCACCGTGCAGCTCAGCTACGTCGCGCCCTTTGGCCCCGAGCAGAACGTCGCGCTGAAGCTCGACGCCCGGGAACTCTATCTCTTTTCATCCGATGGCGGCCGCACGCTCAGCGCCCGCAAAACCATCCTCGACAGATAATCACAGGAAACCCCATCGTGTCCGACAAGACCCTCTCCGTATGGAACACCGTCAAGACAGACCGCTTCCTCGTCGGCGTGCCGCATTATCCCGAACATGTCGACGAAAGCTATTGGGAGCGCGATGCCGAGCGCATGGCGAAAGCCGGCTTCAATGTCGTGCGCATGGCGGAATTCGCCTGGCACATTCTGGAGCCGAAGCTCGGCACCTACAATTTCGATCTCTTCGACCGTGCCATCGCGATCCTCGGGCGCTACGGCATTGACACGATCCTATGCACGCCGACGGCCACACCGCCGCGCTGGCTGACGGCGGCGCACCCTGAAATTTTAAGGGTCGACGGCAAGGGCCGACCGATGAGCCACGGCTCGCGCCAGCACTGCGACACGGCAAGCCCCGTGTTCCGCGAGCACAGCAAGCGCATCACCAGGGCAATGGCCGAGCATTATCGCGGCAACTCCCATGTTGTGGGATGGCAGACCGACAATGAGCTCAACACCAGCATGCCGGAGAGCTTTTCCCAGGCGACGCTCAGCGAATTCCAGGCCTTCCTCGCCGGCAAATACCGCGAGATATCAAGGCTCAACGCCGCCTGGGGCGGCGATTTCTGGGCAACGGCCTATGACAGTTTCGACCAGGTGGTGCTGCCGATCGAATTCGGCCCGACCTTCCCGAGCCCCGGCCATCTGCAGGATTACCACCGCTTCCTCGCCTTCTCCACGGCGCGCTTCCAGCACGATCAGGTCGAGATCCTGCGGGAGGTGAAGCCTTCCTGGTTCGTCTTCCACAATCTCGGGGGCTTGAGGGATATCGATTTCCGCGGCCAGTTCAGCAAGGATCTCGATTTCGTCGGCTACGACATCTATCCCATGCTCTATGACGAGTTCATGCGGCTCGGCAACCACGCCAAGGTGCAGGCGCTGCATCTCGATATCTGCCGCGGCTTTTCCGGCAATTACATCGTGCCCGAGCAGCAATCGGGCTTCGGCAGCCAGCCGGGCTTCTGCACGCTGACGCCGGAGCCGGGGGAACTCCGCCGCATGGCGCTCTCCTCCGTCGCCCATGGTGCCGATGGCCTGATGTTCTTCCGCTGGCGGCCCGCCCATTTCGGCGCCGAGATCTATTGGATGGGCATCATCGACCATGACGATATCGGCCGCCACCGTTATGAGGAGGCCAAGCGCTTCGCGGGCGAGATGACGGCGCTGGCGCCCAAGATCCTCGGCACCTATGTGCGCATGGATGTCGGCATCGCCGGCTCCGATTTCGATAATCAGGAAGCTCACAAGACCTATCCGATCGGCCTGCCGAGCCCGCAGGACGACGCGATCCTGCTGCACCAGCACTGCTACGACCGCGGCATCGCCTGCGGCTTCATCCACCCGGAGGACGATCTCTCCAAGCTGAAGCTCTTCTATGTCCCCCACTGGGTGATGTGGAATGACGAATGGACGGCGAGGCTCGAAGCCTTCGCTGAAGCAGGCGGCACCGTCGTCATCGGCGCGCGCACCGGCACCCGCAACGAAGACAACCACGTCATCCGCGAGACGGCTCCGGGCACCGCGCTTTCGAAACTGACGGGCGTACGCGTCGAAGATTTCGGCCGTCTCGCCGCCCCCGGCGCCAACGGCCTCTTCGACGTGATGGAGCGCTCCGGCGGCCTCGTCATCCCGCCGAACAAGCCGGCCGAAAGCCACCGCCGCCAGCGCCGCTTCAAGATCGGCAACCGCGAAATGACCGCCGGCCATTTCTACGAAAACCTCGTGATCGACCCCGAAGTCGAAGTGATCGCCGCCTGGTCCAACCGCTACGCCGAAGGCCAGCCGATGGCGACCTCCCGCAAGGTGGGCAAGGGCCAGGTGGTCTATCTCGGCACCTATCTCACGCCTGATCTGACCGAGGCGCTGACCGAACGCCTGCTCACCCCCGCCGGTATCGAACCGCTGGTCGGCGGGCTGCCCGAGGGCGTGGAGGTGACGATGCGGATGAATGATGAGCGGCGGCTGCTGTTTGTGCAGAATTATATGGATCAGCCGGTGACGGTGGGTGGCGTGCCCGCCGGGCGGGATCTGCTGGATGGGGAGAAGATGGTGGCGGGGAGGCTGGAGTTGGAGGGGTATGGGTGTGCGATTGTGGAGTTGGAGGAGTGAGGTTGGGCGTGTGCAACGAGGCGATCCGGATCGCTGAGAAGTATACCAAGGGTCAGCTTCAGGTTGTTCGAACCTTGCACAACGGGGGAAACGATATCGAAGTTGGTCCCAACCGATAGGAAATCAGGATGGAGGTGGGATTAACCACGACCAGCTGTCAGGGAGCCGTCGTCAGCTCAGAAGGCAAAAGCCATCTGCCGCGCAGACAGCGACGATTCCCGACGCCATACCCATGCATCGAACTCCCTGCGGGAGACAGACAACAGGTCGGCGGCGTAGCAGAAAACAGTTTTGAGGAAATCGTAGTCGTCTTCCATCACGCCGACCCTCTTGGCAAAGGTTCTCACATGCCGGTCCACGGCGACCGAGTCCATCCCAACCAAGCATCCCATGTAGTCAACGGTTTTCGGGCCGATACCCCTCACATCTCGGAGAGAAACCACGAAAGCCCTGTCCAAAAGGCGTTCTTTGAGATCGTCGACATGCTCAATGGAAGCATCGCTCAAAAACGTCACCAGCGCGTCAAAACGGCTGACCTTTTCTGTGTGTGTCCAATTCAGGAAGGTCATCGTCTCTCCGCGACGAACGAGGTCAAGGAGGAACGAAATGCGACTCTGATCGCGATAATTAGCTAGAATTGCGGTAATGCGGGGTCGGACGACTGAATTGTAATTCAGTCCGGCCTGCAGGACCGAGTCGGCGAGGAGCGCTCCCATGTGATCATAAGCCGGCCGAATTTCCTCCCGCTCAATGTCCGCTCCTAATTCTTTCGCATAGTCTGCGACACGCCGAGCGGCGACCAGCATTTGTACCGTCGAAGATTGCATCGTTATTCGACCTTTGCCGTGGGATACGCGAGACCGGCGCTCTCTAGCGCATGAAGGCGCTCAACACAATTCGGACATGCACCACACGGAAAGATGCTAGCTGCCTGGCACGAGTATGTTCGGCCGATTGGAACGCCCAGGCGAATGGCCGTTTGCGCCACTTCGGCCTTCGATGAGTAGCGGAACGGGGAGGTGAACCGAACCGGCCCTATCTTTTCTACGAGGCCTTCGAGCTTATTCATGAATTCAGCCGTGCAGTCGATTTCCTTGGCGTGGTTGCTGTTGATGAACCCGGTATAGACCTCCAATACGCCCATGGTTTGGGCACGGGCTGCGGCCGCGGCAAAGAACAGCATGGTCCGATACGGAACGTAGAGGTCGTCGTCAGCGACCTTATCGTGCCAAAGATCGGCTTCTTTAATCAGGCGAGAGGACGAACCTCGGAAGATGTCAGAGATATCGAAACGCTCCGGTCTGCGCATTCTCGCTGGAAGGACCTCGTTCACCCGATTCCATTCCATCTCGACGCAATGCTGGCCGTAATCGAAGAAGACGGGGAAAACGTCCAGCCCCTCGAGAGAATAGGCGACGGTAGTGGAGTCAAGCCCACCCGAGGCCAATAAGATGACGCTTCTCACGGTGTTCCCATCCATAGTTTCGAAATCGTGACAAACAAGGCGTTCAAACTCGCATCGAGATCATCAGAGTAGCTCGCGCTTCCCCCAGTAACCATCGTGTTATTGTTCTCTCTACGCGGGTCGAAGGCAATCACCGGTTTGTTTCGAGCCAATGCCATTCCCAGCTCCACGAGCGTCCCCGGATCGCGTTCCAACGGAATCGCGAAGACCACATCGCACTTCTCAAGTAGTGCGACATCTGCCGCGAATGTCTGATGAAGAACGGCATCTGAGCTTCCCAACGGCAGCTCCCCATTCTCCTGGACCGGACGGCGCAGACGAAAGTTATGATACCGGAGCGCCTCGACAGCACGATCCACCTCGGGCTTGTGCACATACGTAAAGTCCGGCGCCGCCAAATAGATATGGAACCGCGGGCGATCATGCCACGGCAGGTTTGTGCCGCCGAGGTCACGGAGCTCATCCAGCGAAAGCTTCAGTTCCCTTTTCACATCCCTCCGGAAGTCATCGGGATAGGTGGTCTGCGAGTAGGCCGTGGCCGCCCTCGCACCGCGCCAGGCAGCGTCTTCCCATCCTTTGTGCCGAAAGCCAAGCATCACAGCGGAGTAAACATCACCAACGCCAACAGAATTGATTGTTGTAGACAAGATCGCGGGGATCAGTTCAGTCTTGCCCGCGCCTAAGTTGAACATACGACTTCCGCCACGGTTCTCCTTGAGAAGGAAGACTTCAGCGCCGAGGCTTTTGACGGCGTCGAGCATCGGAGTGATATCTTCCGACCCGATGCGCGCAAAGAGCGGCGACGACGTCGAGGTGATGACAGCACTCAGATGGCCTGAGAAGGCATCGAGCAACGAAAAGTCATCAACATCGTAGGCGATATCGAAGCTGAAGCGCGCGTCGGTCGCAACGAAGCGCTTTATTTCCGCGAGGGAGTAGCGTCCCGGGAAAATGAGGACTTCGCTATAAGCGGAAAGCGCGGTTCCCACGTCGAAGAATTTGACGGATTTTTCATCTCGTAAAAGGTCTTCGTAGCCCTGATCGGAGACTTCAGTTGCATCGCCGATAACCATGACGTTCGGGGAGCCAATAATTTCCCCCAGCCACACGAAATCCTTGCACCCGTGAACTGTAAGGAAATCCCGGGCTTGATCAACCAAATAGCTCGGGCAAACCGCGGCGACTGCATACGGCAGGTCGCAGGCCCAAAGACCGCGAGCAGCGTGGACGACGCCGCCAAGCCGGAGCTTGCACTCGACACCAGGTTTAGCGGTCGTGAAATCGACTATGATTTCGCCAACAAGTAGGAGTGGGTTGCCTTCCCCCATGGTTATTGAGCCGTGAAGTCGGCGGAGACATATGGAATCGGATGCAGGCCTGAAGCCGTCACGACTCCCACGTAGGCGTTGCCGTCCTTCATGCAGCCGGCAAGGTAGTTGAGTGCCGTTGGCAAAGCGCCAACCTTCGTGCCGTCTGATGTCACCGCGAAAATGCGGCCCTCATGGACAAGCGAAAGCTCGGTACCCGGGTTGGGAATAGTGGAGTTGGTAACGTAGAAATCGCATTGCGCGACTTCCTCAAGTTTACATGAAAAGGCTTGACGGCAGCGATCACTGCCGCTCGTACCACCTGTGCCGTCGGTTTTACTAGAACCGCTATAATCTGAGAGGTGGCCTGATCTTGAGCTTCCCATTTTCGACAATCCTCAACTGGCGTCAACGAAGATTTGCTTTGCTGCAACCTGAAGTGATTCTTCTCGATGCGCAATTGCGACTTACGCGTCCCTTTGCAAAAGCTATGTCGGACTGGGTTGCTGCTAGAATAATCCGACTTCAGCCAGCACGGATCTTACGCCCGGGGTGACCAATGCGCTGACCGGGTACCTCGGCCGGGTGGGATCTGATTGATGGACAGGAGCCGGTGAGGAGGGAGGCCTGAGCTTGGGGTCTGGGTGCGCGCGATTGTTGAGTTGTAGGGAGGGTAACGTCATGAAGGGAGATGGGAAGAAGGTGCCGCGCATTCTCTTCGCACGCGCGGACGTTTGGCTTTGCTGCTCCATCAGCGTCTTAATAAGTATTGTCGTGCGGTGAGGAACATTGGCGCCTCGGCCGGGCCGCTGACGCCGCCGAAGCTTACCCTCTTCTCCATTTGCCAGCGCTCCGACCTCTTGTTCGACGAATTCCTGGCAACAGCGCTATCTCCTGGGGCAGTGCCTTGTTCGCGCCGGTTACTCTTGAATTTTTAGGATGGCTATTATAGAACAAAAGAAGAACATTGTTATTTAGGAGGGATTGTCCCGTGGTCGCACGTCTGTTTGCGATTGCTTATCCATCAACATGGTTTTGTTGGCTTGCGGGGGGCGGCCAATTGACGAATCAGGGCCTTCCGCCGAGAACTTGGCCGACACAGGGGAATGGACATTGGGTGATCTGAACTGGGAAAAGCTGCTCAATTCGCAGCGCCGCAAGGACAAGGCCAAAGGAAAGAGCGCAGAACGCTCTGCCAAGACCGCCGAGCATCGTACCGAACTTGAGCGCGATCACGACCGAATTCTGTTCTCTACGCCGGTCCGGCGCATGCAAGACAAGACCCAAGTCTTTCCCCTTGACCCCCATGACAGTGTCCGCACCCGCCTGACCCATAGCCATGAAGTTGCCAACATGGCGCGCAGTTTTGGCACGGCGCTCGTGTACGTCTATCCAGAACAGTTAAATCTGCCAGAGAACCTCAGTGCGGAACGAAACGTCCCAGCGCTGCTCGAAGCAATTGGTCTTGCCCACGACCTTGGCAATCCACCGTTTGGCCATCAAGGCGAGGACGCCATCCAGTCATGGATGAAGGCTAGGGCACCAGATATTTTTGATGGGCTCGATGGAGCTGCGCTCAGGGAAGATTTCCTTAGGTTCGAAGGCAACGCCCAGGCGTTTCGACTTCTAACGCGCTTGCAAATCGTCAATGACTCTTATGGTCTGAACATGACCTACGCGTTCCTCGCGGCTCTAATGAAATATCCTAGTCCGTCGGACCGAGTGAACAAGAAGGTCCTGGCACGCAAGAAGTTCAACTATTTTCAATCGGAAGCCGATATCGCCAAGGAAGTGTGGGCGGAAACAGGTTTGGCAGAGGGTGTCCGGCATCCGATGACCTTCATCATGGAGGCTTGCGATGACATCGCCTATTCCGTCGTCGATGTCGAAGATGCTGCCAAGAAGGGCTTGGTAAACTTCGATCGGCTAGCGGGATTCCTTGAGTTCGAAGGGACTGGTGATGCATGCGTTGCTGCCGTCATCGCCAAGGCAAGGCAGCAGCACCAGGAATTTCGTGCTCAGTCTTTGTCTGCCGCCGAACTCGACGATATCACGATGCAGATGTTCCGGGTTAATGCCATCGGCGTTATGATCGTGGCGGCGACCAAGGCTTTTGCCGATAACTTGCCAGCCATAATGGCAGGTACTTTCGACAAGGAACTCATGGCCGAGTCCGATGCTAAGCGCTTGTGGGCTCTACTAAAGGAGTTTGCCGGCAGGCACATATATCCACACCGCCAGGTGCTGGAGGTAGAGTTGAAAGGGCATCAAACGATTCATGGGCTCATGGACATCTTCTGGGCTGCGATCATCAACCGGATAGATCCGCTTAATATAGGTTCGAAGCGCACCTCTCCCTTGCACAGCTACGTCTATTCGCGCATCTCGGAGAACTATCGGCGAGTTGCCGAATCCCCGGATAATAGCATGCCGATCCGCTACCGTGAATTACAACTGATGACCGACATGATGTCGGGTATGACGGATAGCTTCGCGATTTCGCTTCTAAAGGATCTGCGTGAGCGAGGGGCGGTATGAGCGCTGGCCATCATGTTCGGGACCGTGATCTAAGTAACGACATTGCCGACTTCATCAGAGGATCACAAGGCGGTGAGATTGGCACCCTGGTCGATATTCTGAGCGGTGCTGGCGATAGCGCAATTTTTGGCGGTCTACCACGTGATTTCGCGCGAGAGGGGCGCGATGCCTTCAACTCCGATGTCGATGTGGTGGTGGATGTTTCGCCGGACGTGTTGGATACCCTGCTTGGCGAGCTTGGCGGTCAACGCAACCGCTTTGGCGGATACAGGCTCCAATACGGTCGGTTCGATTTCGACGTGTGGGCGCTGCAATCGACATGGGCTGTAAGCAATGGCTACGTGGCAGCGCACTCGCTGAACGATCTGATCAAGACCACGTTCTTCGACTGCGATGCAGTTCTGTTCCATTGTCGCACGCTTGAAATCACAAGTTCAGACCGGTTCTGGGCAAGTATCAAACACGGTGTCGTCGATATCAATCTCGAAGCCAATCCCCATTATATCGGGACGCTAGCACGCACCTTGCGGATCTTGTTGGATTGGCGTCAGGACCTGAGTCCTAAGCTTACGAGCTATCTGGCAGAGGGCATGGCTCGCAACGGCGGCGAGATTGTGGACTATCTTGCTCGCAACGGCCTTGGGCGGCGCCTGGCAGCGGGAAGCGATCCGGATGCTGTGATCTTGGAGTTGCACAAACACGTGGCGGTTCGATCGTCTTGCAATTGCAGCCCGCTTCCCTATGGCCGGTACCTCTCAAAAACCAACAGTGACATAAACCGGTTGATCTCACTCACAACCGATTGCCTAAAGCAATCAGACTCTCCGAATATGCCACTGGGAAGGAAGTTGACATGGCCAAGCTCAACCAGATGGTCGCCATCGACTCGCGACGACAGAGTGGTAGGCAGGGAGGGAGCGCCCAGTGGGCTTTCTGGGACGATAGAGGGGACACGATGTCCCCCTAGTTGCCCCAGCCAATTTGGAACCGATCAAATCGAACCTCGCTCAACGGCTGGTTGGAGGGGCCTAGCCTTACCGAACGAAGAACCAGATGAAGCTCGGGGGAATAGTATTGTTCGAAAATAATCGGCGGCAATTCCGTCAGTTTCAGACGGCTGTTGATGGCCCAAACTTTGTAGGAACAGGATGCAATCGTTTCCTCTCCCAAGCCGTCGAACCGAATAAAAGTCGTGCCCGAATCGGATTTTTTGCCATTGATGAAAAGCGTTGTGTCGGATTGCCAGTTCTTCTTCTGCGGTAGATCGTCCAACGCAATCGCATTCGCGTATTTCAGCTCATGCGTCCCGTTGGCACTCACTCTCTTTTCGACGAGCAAGGGGTGCAGATAGACAGCCGACACCGGCTGCAGTGAGCCGTCGCGCTCCATCAGCCGTTGTTCGGTGAGACCTGGGCCGTCCGGCTTGTAGAATACGGAATAGAAAGGCGCTTCTCGGGTCAGCAGCACGCCCTGTTTGGTCTCATTGGCGGTCAAGCAATTGCCAAAGGCTGGCACTGCCAAAATTATTCCGACCAGTAGCGACAAACTTCTCAGCAAGATCGACATACCAGATACCTCTCATCCAAATCCGCTACCCACGGTGCTGGGATGAAATTGCTCCATCTTGTTCAAGCCGTCCCATCCACTCGGCTGTCTTCATCCAGATCAAACCGGCAGATACTTACTCTTCTCCAATAATTTGCCGACTGCTACCGTCCGCAATCGACACAATGTTTGATAATTCCCATTAGACCCAAAGCAAAAGATATCGTCAAAAAAGAGCTTATCGCCACCCCAAAAGGCATAATGATAAAAAACTTCGCTTTCGGCTTCGCCAGGAAGCGATCATGTGCATAAGTTCCCCAATAGACCTTGGGGCCGAAGTCTTTGCTGAAATCGAAGCCGTTCTTGCGGTAAAAAATGATCGATGTGATGCACCAATACCAGCAATAAGCGCAAAGGCCGTCCAAGAAGCAGAAGGGCAGCCACAGTTCAAATTGATCTTCACTCAATCAAGATTCCCCATCATGCCGAGCTCGCTGCATAAATCCTTGTAACCTCTCCATGTCGTCGTCGAGGTGGCGGTCATGGTGCCTGGCCTGGCCATAGTTCTTTGGTGCGATTCTCGCAGCAGGAATCATACTCGATCACTGCATGCTTTGTGGGAAGTGCGGGATAAAAATAATGGGCGCAGCCGCCGGTCATCATTCCTCTGCTGCAATGCGGAGACCCTATTTCTTTTTGGAAGTTAAGTTGGCTCTCGCGTATGGCCCGCGCAGCGGCTCTCGCACCGCTGATATGTTGAGGTTCTTTCTGATGATTGCGCATAGTTCGATGGCCATAACGTTCTCAGGATGCAGCAAGGTCTGCCGCTCGGCTTTGGTTTCTCCCAAATCTTCGGTAACGACTTCATACATATCCGCTATTTCCATCCGTGGAATCGGCTGGCGGAGTTTTCCATCCTCATAAGCAACACGCAGAGCCTCTTGATATTGCCGATAGGCCTCATTCACGCTGGGAATGGTCAGCGCTTGGGAAGAGATGTCATTCCGAATAAACTCCATGCACCCTCGCGGATAGCGATCGCCCAGGGCATCAATGACATCGCCTGCCCTCTTCATTACCTCGATTGCAGAAGCGTCGCTGGCAGCCGAGAATGCCGCTTGGCTGTATTTTCGAAGCATATCGAACGCGGCCTTCAACGCGCCATCCTCGTCTCCTGCCTGGGACTTCGCGTTTATCTCCCTTGCTTCATCCATATGATCCGTGAAAATCGCGTGGGCAAACGGGTTGGTGCTCGCAAGGTCATTCATTATCTCCTCGATCGATCCTGGCGCTGCATCTTGTGCGATCGCTGCTGATGCGAGAAACCCAACCCCCGCACATAACGACAAGAAATTTTTCATCCAAACCCGTCCCCACTTTGCAAGTCCTCAAAGACCTATCAGTCCATGGTGACGCCGTCGGCGTCAATGTGGCTGTCTGCTGGTTGATCGGCTATCCGCAGGTCCTGCCCCCGGTTGTGGCGGGTAGGGCAAGCACCATTTGGCCGGATCTCGCCCTCAACGCTTGTCGAAGATCCATTCACCATATCAAGACACCCACCATAAACCTTAATCCCGCAGCCCGCCCGAACACCCGCATTTCCGCACCCGCCGCCCGCTTCACTTCAACCTTCCTTAAGCGCCCGCTGATTAGCGTGCCCCCTCAAATCGAGGGCCTTTTCCATGTTCACCGTTCTGACGTGCGTTACCGAACAGCATGATCTCGCGCTGGTCGGTCTCGCGGGTTTGATCTGCTTTCTTGCCAGCCATTGCGCGATGCTTCTGCTCGATCGGGCGATGTCGTCGGCGGGCGCTGCGCGGTGGGTTTGGCTGATGACGGCGGGGGCGGCGGGTGGCTTCGGGATCTGGGCGACGCATTTCGTCGCCATGCTGGCTTATGACCCCGGTGTCGTCGTCGGCTATCATGCCGGCCTGACGCTGGTCTCGCTGCTGGTCGCGATGGTGGCGACGACGGGCGCCGTCGCGGCCAAGATGGCGTATGAGCGGTGGACGGCGAATATCATCGCCGGCGTGCTCTTCGGCGTCGGCATCGGCTCGATGCATTTTACCGGCATGCTGGCGATCGAATTCCCGGGGCAGATCGCCTGGGATAGCGGCTTCGTCACCGCGTCGGTCGCTCTCGGCATCGGCTTTTCGGTCGCCGCCTTTCGGTTTGCGGGCAGGGGCGAGCGGTCGCTTCCGGGTCAGCTCGCGCCCACACTTCTGTTGACGACAGGCGTCGTCGCCCTGCATTTCACCGCGATGGCCGGCGTCACCGTCACGCCCGGCATTGTGGCGCTCGATCCGGCGACGCTGCTTTCGCCGGCGGTCATGGTGGTCACGATCGCCGCCGTTACCTTTTCGCTGCTGGCGGCCGGGTTCGCGGCCGCGATTTTCGCCGTGCGCTCGGAGGCGAAGACCGCCAAGGCGGAGCGCAATTTCAAGCTGCTGGTGCAGGGCGTGACCGATTACGCCATCTATATGCTCGACCCCCATGGCAAGGTCAGCAACTGGAATGCCGGGGCCGAGCGCGCCAAGGGCTACAGCGCCGATGAGATCGTCGGCAAGGATTTCTCGCTGTTCTATTCCGAGGAAGATCGCCGCAAAGGCCTGCCGCAGCGGGCGTTGGAAACGGCGCGTGCCGAGGGCAAGTTCGAAGCCCAGGGCTGGCGCTATCGCAAGGACGGCTCCTCCTTCTGGGCCTATGTCGTCATCGACGCGATCCATGACGAGACCGGCGCGCTGATCGGCTTTGCCAAGATCACCAAGGACAACAGCAAGCAGAAGGCGGATGCCGACCGGATCGAGGAGGTCACCCGCAATCTCGATGTCGCGCTCGAAAACATGGGGCAGGGCATCTGCATGTTCGATGCGGATGAGCGCCTGGTGCTCTGCAACAAGCGCTATCTCGAAATCTTCAAATTTCCCGAAGGGTCGGTGCGTCCGGGCATGCCCTACCGGCAGATCGTCGACGTCGGCTATGCCGCCCATGCCGAAAACCCGGCGGAAGCGGCGGCGCGGGCCGAGGCTCATTATATCAGGAACATGGCGCTGATCCGGGGCGGGGCCGGCAGCGCGGTGCACAAATATCCGAGCGGCATATCCATCCAGCAGAACGTCAATATCCTGCCGAACGGCGGCTGGGTCGTCACTTTCGAAGATATCAGCGATCGCGTGAAGTCCGAGGAGCAGGTCGCTTTCCTCGCCAAGCACGATGCGCTGACGGGCCTGCCGAACCGGCTGCAGTTCGGCGAGCGCGTCGCCGAGGAACTGATGGTGGCGGACCGGCTGAGGGGCAAGGTCGCGGTCATCGGCATCGATCTCGACAAGTTCAAGGAGGTCAATGATCAGCACGGCCACGGCACCGGCGACATGGTGCTCGTCGAGCTGACGCGGCGTCTCGGCGAGGTGCTGCAGGAGGGCGAGTTCATCGCCCGCTTCGGCGGCGACGAGTTCGCCGCGACCAAACGCTTCGACGATTTGAGCGTCCTGCATGATTTCATCGCGCGCCTGGAAAGCGCGCTCGGCGGCATGATCTGCATCGACGGCTTCGAGATCAAGACCGGCGCCAGCCTCGGCGTGGCGCTCTATCCGAGCGATGCCGAGAGCGTTGACGGGCTTCTCGCCAATGCCGACCTTGCCATGTACCGCGCCAAGCAATCGCTGCTGCAGAAGGTCTGCTTCTACGAGGCGGCGATGGACGAGACCGCGCGCCGCCGCCGGGCGCTCGCCAACGATCTCTGGGCCTGCATCGACCGCAACGAACTGCATTTGCATTATCAGGTGCAGAAATCGGTGCGGACGGGCGAAATCACCGGCTACGAGGTGCTGCTGCGCTGGCGCCACCACGAGCGCGGCAATATCCCGCCGATGGATTTCATCGGCCTTGCCGAGGAATGCGGCGCCATCCTGCCGATCGGCGAATGGGTGCTGCGCGAAGCCTGCCGCGAGGCGGCAAGCTGGAACAATGGCCACAAGATCGCTGTCAATCTCTCGCCGGTCCAGCTCGGCCACGCCGACATGGCGGCCGTCATCTCAGGCATCCTCGCCGAAACCGGCCTCGATCCGCGCCGTCTCGAAATCGAGATCACCGAAAGCTCCATTATCATCGACAAGGACAAGGCGCTCAGCACCATGCGCGAGATGAAGGCGCTCGGCGTCTCGATCGCCATCGACGATTTCGGCACCGGTTATTCCTCGCTGGAAACCCTGCGCTCATTCCCCTTCGACAAGATCAAGCTCGACAAGAGCTTCATGGCCGAGGTCGAAAGCAACGCCCAATCCAAGGCAATCGTCCGCGCCATCCTGGCGCTCGGCCGCAGCCTGGAGGTGCCGGTGCTGGCGGAAGGCGTGGAAACCCAGGCACAGCTCGACACGCTGTTGGAAGAGCAGTGCGACGAGGCCCAGGGCTACCTGCTTGGCAGGCCGCAGGCGATGGGCGAGGCGGTGGTTGGGAAGGCGGCTTGAGCGCGCTTTGACGGTGGCGCTTGGGTTTGACCGCGACTGTGCATTCAGGGCCTGGTAAACCCCTCCCCAACCCCTCCCCACAAGGGGGAGGGGCTAACCCGGAGCTCCCGCCTCGTCCCACTCGAAACGTCGCAGATATCGAAAACGGGGGCGGCAGGTTAAGCCCCGCCCCCTTGTGGGGAGGGGTTGGGGAGGGGTCTTGGGCAGTGAACGACCGGGTTGATGGTCGACAGTTTGGACCGGGATGATACCTGACAGTTTTCATTCTGTCGTGTGTGCTGCT
>NZ_NWSV01000032.1 GCF_002531935.1 Rhizobium chutanense
TGGGTGACGGCTTCGTCCGAGCTCTTGATCTGGCCGTGGACGAACTTCGAGACGACGTCCTTATAGGCATTGGCGATCGCCGGAGGCGCGCCATAACCCTGCGCCAGCGAACCGAACAGCGTGCCGCCCTCGTTGGCCGCCTTCAGATCGGCGATGCCCTTCTTGCCGCAGGCGTCGAAGTCGGTGTCGGGAACGTCGGTGCGGGCCGGAACCGAGCCCTTGACGACGTTGAAGGCCGACTGGAAGCTCTTCGACAGCGTCGCCGTCGCCAATGCTACCTGGGCGGCCTTGCGGTCGTCGGGAACGTTGAACATGCCGAACATGTCGGAGTTGTAGATCACGCTGCCGTCGGTGCCGGGGAAGCGGTAGCAGAGGAAGTCTTTATCCGGGGTCTTCTTGGCGGCGACGAATTCGCCCTTGGCCCAGTCGCCCATCACCTGCACCAGCGCATCCCCCTTGATGACCATGGCGGTCGCCAGGTTCCAGTCGCGACCGGAGAAGTTCGGATCGACATATTTGACGATCTTCGCCAGGTTGTCGAAGGACTTCTTCATCGTGTCCGACTTCAGCGATGCCTCGTCGAGGTCGTTGAAGGCCTTCTTGTAGAACTCCGGTCCGCCGGTCGACAGCACGATGGAATCGAACATCGTCGCTTCCTGCCAGTTCTGGCCGCCGAGCGCCAACGGGATGACGCCTGCCGCCTTCGCCTTGTCGAGCAGGGCAATCAGATCGTCGAAGCTCTTCGGCTCACTGCCGCCGATCTTGTCCATGACAGCCTTGTTGATCCACAGCCAGTTGACCGAGTGGACGTTGACCGGGGCCGCCACCCACTTGCCGTCATAGACCGAGAACTTCTGCAGCGCTGCCGGCACCGACTTGTCCCAGCCTTCCTTCTTCGCCGTCTCCGTCAGATCGCCCATGACGCCGGCCTGGGCATAGTCGAGCACGGTATAACCCAGCATCTGCGAAGCCGTCGGATAGGTGCCGGCCGCCACCATCGCCTTCAGCGCCGTCATCGCCGCATCACCGCCGCCGCCGGCAACCGGCACGTCCTTCCAGGCAAAACCTTCCTTCGACAGATCTTCCTTCAACACGTTCAGCGCCGCCGCCTCGCCGCCAGACGTCCACCAGTGCAGCATCTGCACTTCCTTCACGTCGGCAGCCTGCGCCGCACCAAGGCCAGCCATCATCACGACGGCAATCGCCGCCGAGCTCAAAAACTTGCGCATGAATTTCCTCCCATTTGAAGATCGGCGGCAGGCCCTCCCTGCCGCCCGATGTTTTCCGCCGTTGCGGCGGTCGACATACGGCCGCGCTCCTCCGCGCGGTTGCTAATTTAAAACGTTATAAGCCATGGATCGTCAAGCCCTTTCTCGACTCCCGAGAAAAATATAGTTATTTCGGTATCCGATTGAATTTTATGGTAATTATCATACTAGCTAACAGGTGGTAAAAATTTAAAACGTTTTCATTCGCTCATTGCGCGCCCGAGTCATCGTGTTATTGTATCGCCAATTCCAGCACGGAAAGCCGAGAGTGACCGAACCGTCCCGGCCGCGACGCGGCGAAAATCTCGATATCACGCCTAAGCGCGGCAAGCCGACCTTGCGAACGATCGCCACGATCGCCGGTCTAGCCGTGACGACGGTGTCACGGGCGCTCTCCGATGCACCGCAGATTTCGCTGGAGACCCGCCAGCGCGTGCGCCGCATCGCCGGCGAAATCGGCTATCTCCCCGATCGGGCCGCGCAACGCCTGAAGACCGGCCGCACCAACGTCATCGCCATCCTGCTGGATTCGCACGAGGAAGTGGTCGGTTTCAGCACCTCGATCATGTACGGCATCGCCAAGGCATTGAAGGAGACCTCCTACCATCTCGTCGTCGCCCCGAACTTTCTGTCGACGACCGATGTCGAAGCCGCCGAATACATCATCCGCAACCACCTCGCCGACGGGTTGATCTTCACGCGGACCGAGCCGCTCGATGCCCGCGTCCGCCTGCTGCTCGAAACCGGCTTTCCCTTCATCTGCCACGGCCGCACGGAATTTTCGACGCCGCACCCCTATGTCGACTACGACAATTTCACCTTTGCCTATGAGGCGACGCGCCGGTTGATCGCCAAGAAACGCAGAAAAGTGGCGGTGATCCTGCCGCCGAAACGGCTAACCTTCTGCCAGCATATCCTGCACGGCTTCATGACGGCGGTGCGCGAGGCCGGCATTGCCTATGAGATCCCAGAAACGGTCGATCTCGATACGCCGGCGGATGTGCTGCGCGATTTCATCTGCAGCCGCGCCGCCGCTCCGGATGCGCCCGATGGTTTCATCTGTCCCGGCGAAGTTTCCGCACTCGCCGTCATCAGCGGCATGGGCGACACGGGCCGCACACTGGCTGTCGATTACGATATCGTCGCCAAGGAAACCTCCCGCCTACTCACCCAATTGCAGCCGAAAGTCGACACCATCCACGAGGACCTGACGGCGGCGGGCGAGGATCTCGGCCGCATGCTGCTACAGCGCATCAACAATGTTAACCCCGACGATTTGCATCTGCTGCTGCCGCCGCAGATCAATTTCCCGATCGGCTCCCCTATTCCCAAGACGCGCGATTTGTCCTAGAAGCACGCCGTAATCCGGTCGCAGCCCACCCGGTCAAAACAAGGGAATCCAAAATATGAAGACCATCGTCGTCTGCTCTGGCGGACTCGACTCCGTTTCGCTTGCCCACAAAATGGCGGCGGAAGAACAGCTTATCGGCCTCGTCTCCTTCGACTACGGCCAACGGCATCGCAAGGAACTCGATTTCGCCGGCAAATGTGCCGCACGCCTTGCCGTTCCCCACCATATCATCGACATCGCCGCCATCGGCGGCCATCTCAGCGGATCGGCGCTGACCGACAATGTCGAGGTTCCGGACGGCCATTATGCCGAGGAGACCATGAAGGCCACCGTCGTGCCGAACCGCAATGCCATCATGCTGACGATCGCCTTCGGCCTGGCGGCCGCCCAGAAGGCGGATGCCGTCGCCGTCGCCGTACATGGCGGCGACCACTTCATCTACCCGGACTGCCGGCCCGGCTTCATCGACGCCTTCCAGCGCATGCAGAACGAAGCGCTGGATGGTTACGCCAGCGTCAGACTGCTCGCACCCTATGTCGAGGTGTCCAAAGCGGCGATCGTGATCGACGGCGAAAAACACGGCACACCCTTCGCGGAGACCTGGTCCTGCTACAAGGGCGGCAAGCTCCACTGCGGACGCTGCGGCACCTGCGTCGAACGCCGCGAGGCCTTCCATCTCGCCGGCGTCCCTGATCCCACCGAATACGAAGACCGCGATTTCTGGAAAGCGGCGGTGTCGCAATATTCTGCTGCGGAGGTGCGTTGATGTACCGCATCACCAAGGAGTTTCATCTCTCGGCCTCACACCAGCTGAATCACCTGCCGGCCGATCATCAATGCGCCAGGCTCCACGGTCATAACTATATCGTGGTCGTCGAGCTCGCGGCCGGAAACCTGAACGATGACGGCTTCGTACGCGACTATCACGACCTCTCGCCGCTCAAGCGCTATATCGACGAAACCTTCGATCATCGCCACCTGAACGACGTTTTCGGCCATTCAAAAGTCACCTCCGAGTTCCTGGCAAAGCACTTTTACGACTGGTGCAAGCAGCGTTTCCCCGAGACATCCTCCGTCCGCGTCAGCGAGACGCCGAAGACCTGGGCGGAGTACCGGCCATGAGCGGAGAGACCATTCGCGTCAGCGAGATCTTCGGCCCGACCATCCAGGGTGAAGGCGCTCTGATCGGGCTGCCGACGGTATTCGTGAGGACAGGCGGCTGCGACTATCGCTGCTCCTGGTGCGATAGCCTGCACGCGGTCGACAGCGCTTACCGGGATCAATGGATTCCGATGGCGGTCGATGCGATCTGGCAGGAGGTGACCAAGCTCTCCGGAGGCAGGCCGATGACGGTTTCCCTTTCCGGAGGCAATCCGGCGATCCAGCCCCTGGGACCGCTGATCGAGCTCGGCCATTCTCAAGGCTACCGCTTCGCGCTGGAAACGCAGGGAAGTGTGGCCCGGAACTGGTTTCGCGACCTCGACATGCTGGTCTTGAGCCCCAAGCCGCCGTCGAGCGGAATGCTGACCGATTGGGGTGAGATCGACAACTGTCTTCGGCTGACCGCCGGCGGGCCGGAGATCGCATTGAAAATCGTCGTCTTCGACGATGCCGACTATGGCTTTGCGCGAGAGGTGGGCCAGCGCTACCCCTATATTCCCTTGTACCTTCAGCCGGGGAACCACACGCCGCCGCCGCCCGATGACGACGACGCCCGCATCGATATCGACGGCGTGATGGATCGCATGCACTGGCTCGTCGACAAAGTGACGGCCGACGGATGGTTTGCGCCACGCGTGCTGCCGCAACTGCACGTGCTGCTGTGGGGAAACAAGCGTGGCGTCTGACTCTGCCTGAACCTACCGCTCCGGAAAAGCGAAGACATCGACAGGCTCTCCGAGCCCGCGCAGCGGGAAGGTGCCGAGGCTGTCCATGTCTTTGGCGCAGCCCGCCATTTCGACGAAGGCCCGCGACAAGAGCACCGGGCGCTTGACCTCTTTTGTCAGGCTTTCCAGCCGCGAGGCGACATTGACCGCCGGGCCGATGACGGTGAAATCCAGCCGCCGGCGAGAGCCGATATTGCCGTACATGACGTCGCCGACATGCACGCCGACGCCGTAGCGCAGCGGCTCGCGCCCCATGCGCAGATGCTGCTCGTTCAGCTCGGCCATCGACGCCTGCCCCTCGCGGATCGCCTGCAGCAGATCGGTGCAGGCGGTTTCCTTGGTCAGCGGGAAGATCGCCAGCAATCCATCGCCCATGAACTTGAGGATCTCGCCGCCATAACGTTCGATCGGATCCGACATGGCGTCGAAATAATCGTTGAGCAGATGGATGACATCGTCGCGCGGCCAGAGATCCGATATCGCCGTAAAGTCGCGCAGGTCGCAGATCATGATCGCCGCGCCGACGGTGGCGCCGCTGCCGCGTGTGGTGACACCCGACAGGATCTGCTCGCTCGCATGCGGCCCGACATAGGTCTGCAGCAGCGTGCGCGCCATGATGTTCTTCAGCCTGATTTCGCTGACAAGGGTCAGGGCCGGCAGGAGATCGCGCAGAAAATCGACATGTTCGCTCGCAAAACCGCCCGGCCGGCGCGTGGAAAATGTCACGACATGCCGTTTGCCGAAGGTGTGCTCGACCGGCCAGGCGATATATTCGGTCAGGCCGTCATCATGCAGTTCCCGATAGAATGAATCCAGCTCGCCGTCGGCTGCGCCTTCCAGCCGTTTGCGCAGCTCCTCGGCACCCTGATGGATCGCATTGATCGGACTGTTCAGAAACTCCGGCGTATTTTCGACACCATAGGCGAATGTGTCGATCTTCGCCTCCGTGAGCCCTTCCTTCCAGAGGATGCGGGCGCCGATCCATTGCGGATGGTTCGTCCGGAAATGCAACGTCGCCCGCGCCACCGGCACCCCGGCCGAAACCAGCTTGCCGCACATCTCGACCAGGATATTGTCGATGAAGCGTTCGCCGCGTGTCTCGTTCACCAGCCAGTCGAGAATCGCCCTCCTGCGGATCGGCCAGACGCCCTCCTCCGCCTCGACGGCACTCGCGGCCTTGTTTGGAAAAGACGACATCAAAAACTCCCGTTACGCCGCATCACCGGCGAACACCGGAGCCGGTTTCCGCTGTATGTGGTCGACGGGCAAGCAAATGATAAGGGGAGATTGCGATCAAACCTCAAAAATCCCAATCCTCGTCTTCGGTCGCCACCGCCTTGCCGATGACATAGGAGGAACCGGAACCGGAGAAGAAGTCGTGATTTTCATCGGCATTCGGCGACAGCGCCGACAGGATCGCCGGATTGACCTTGCAGGCCTCGGCCGGAAAAAGCGCCTCGTAGCCGAGGTTCATCAGCGCCTTGTTGGCGTTATAGTGCAGGAACTTCTTGACGTCCTCGGCCAGCCCGACGCCGTCATAGAGCGCTTCGGTATATCTGGCCTCGTTGTCGTAGAGTTCGAGCAGCAGCTCGAAGGCGAAATCCTTGATCTCCTGCCGCCTCGCCTCGGAAAGCCGCTCCAGCCCGCGCTGGAACTTGTAGCCGATATAATAGCCGTGCACCGCCTCGTCGCGGATGATCAGCCGGATCATGTCGGCGGTGTTGGTCAGCTTGGCGCGGCTCGACCAGTACATCGGCAGGTAGAAGCCGGAATAGAACAGGAAGCTTTCGAGGAAGACGCTGGCGACCTTCTTCTTCAGAGGATCGCCGGAGCCGTATTGCTCCATGATCAGCGCCGATTTGCGCTGCAGGAATTCATTCTCCTCCGACCAGCGATAGGCATCGTCGACGTCGGGTGTCGAGCACAGCGTCGAAAAGATCGAGGAATAGGAACGCGCATGCACCGCTTCCATGAAGGAGACGTTGGAAAGCACCGCCTCCTCATGCGGCGTTGCCGCATCCTCCATCAGCCGGATCGAGCCGATGCCGTTCTGGATCGTGTCGAGCAGTGTCAGCCCTGTGAAGACGCGGATGGTCAGCTGCTGCTCAGCCGGCGTCAGCGTTGCCCAGGAAGGAATGTCGTTGGACAGAGGCACCTTTTCCGGCAGCCAGAAATTGCCGGTCAGCCGGTTCCAGACTTCAAGATCCTTGTCGTCCTCGATGCGGTTCCAGTTGACGGCGCGCACGCGGGAGGCGGGTTTGATTTGCATGTTCATGGGTGGTCCTTCTTGAGGAATGTGTCCGGATTTGCCCCTCATCCGCCTGCCGGCACCTTCTCCCCGCCAGCGGGGCGAAGGGGATATGCCGCACGCTTTCCGCTTTTTATTGCCGGTTCGTGTGGCAAGTCCCCTCTCCCCGTCAGAACGGGGGTTAGGGTGAGGGGCAAATGTTCCGGAGCGAAATATCAAATCACAGCGTACAAGACACACATCCCTGCACCTCGGTGCCGGACAGCGCCATCTGGCGTAGGCGGATGTAGTAGATCGTCTTGATGCCCTTCTTCCAGGCGTAAATCTGCGCCTTGTTGATGTCGCGCGTCGTTGCCGTATCGCGGAAGAACAAGGTCAGCGACAGGCCCTGGTCGACATGCTGGGTCGCCGCCGCATAGGTATCGATGATCTTCTCCGGCCCGATCTCGTAGGCGTCTTGATAATAGTCGAGATTGTCGTTGGTCATGAACGGCGCCGGATAATAGACGCGGCCGATCTTGCCTTCCTTGCGGATCTCGATCTTCGAGACGATCGGATGGATCGAGGAGGTCGAGTGATTGATGTAGGAGATCGAGCCCGTCGGCGGCACTGCCTGCAAATTCTGGTTATAGAGGCCGGAAGCCATGACAGCCGTCTTCAGCGCCGCCCAGTCTTCCCTCGTCGGTATATGGATTCCGGCATCGTCGAACAGTGCCTGCACCTTTTCCGTCGCCGGCTTCCATTCCTGCTCGGTATATTTGTCGAAATAGTCGCCTGAGGCATATTTCGAGTTCTCGAAGCCCTTGAAGCTCTGGCCGCGTTCGACCGCCAGTCGGTTCGAGGCGCGGATCGCGTGATAGGTCACCGTATAGAAATAGATATTGGTGAAATCGACACCTTCCTCGGAGCCATAGAAGATGCATTCGCGGGCGAGATAGCCGTGCAGGTTCATCTGGCCGAGGCCGATCGCATGGCTCTCGTCATTGCCCTTCTCGATCGAGGGAACCGACGCGATATGGCTCATGTCGGAAACCGCCGTCAGCGCCCGGATCGAGGTCTCGATCGTCTTGCCGAAATCGGCGGAGTCCATGGCTGCGGCAATGTTCAGCGAACCGAGATTGCAGGAAATATCCTTGCCGAGGTGTTTGTAGGAGAGATCGTCATTGTATTCGCTCGCCTCGCTTACTTGCAGGATCTCCGAGCAGAGATTGCTCATGGAGACGCGGCCGGCGATCGGGTTCGCCCGGTTCACCGTATCCTCGAACATGATGTAGGGGTAGCCGCTCTCGAACTGGATTTCGGCGATCACCTGGAAGAATTCGCGCGCCTTGATCTTCTTCTTGGTGATCCGGGCATCCGCCACCATATCGCGGTATTTTTCCGTCACCGAAATCTCGGTGAAGGGCACGCCATAAACGCGCTCGACGTCATAGGGCGAGAACAGGTACATGTCCTCGTTATTCCTGGCGAGCTCGAAGGTGATGTCGGGCACGACGACACCGAGCGACAGCGTCTTGATGCGGATCTTCTCGTCGGCATTTTCGCGCTTGGTGTCGAGGAAGCGCATGATGTCGGGGTGGTGGGCATTGAGATAGACCGCACCCGCACCCTGGCGCGCGCCAAGCTGGTTGGCATAGGAGAAACTGTCCTCAAGCAGCTTCATCACCGGAATGATGCCCGACGACTGGTTCTCGATCTGCTTGATCGGCGCGCCGGCCTCACGAATATTGGTCAGCGACAGCGCCACGCCGCCGCCGCGCTTCGACAATTGCAGCGCCGAATTGATCGACCGGCCGATCGATTCCATATTGTCTTCGACGCGCAGCAGGAAGCAGGAAACGAGTTCGCCGCGCTGCTTCTTGCCGGCATTGAGGAAGGTCGGCGTCGCCGGCTGGAAGCGGCCGGAAATGATCTCGTCGACCATATCGCGGGCAAGGGCCTCGTCGCCGCGCGCCAAGGTCAGCGCCACCATGCAGATGCGGTCTTCATAGCGTTCGAGATAGCGCTTTCCGTCGAAGGTCTTCAGCGTGTAGCTGGTGTAATATTTGAAAGCGCCGAGAAAGGTCGGGAAACGGAATTTCCTGGCATAGGCCTGGTCGAACAGGTCGCGGACGAAATTGAACGAATATTGGTCGAGCACCGCCTGCTCGTAGTAGCCCTCGGTGACGAGGTAATCGAGCTTTTCCCGGAGATTGTGAAAGAACACCGTGTTCTGGTTCACATGCTGCAGGAAATACTGCTTGGCCGCCATGCGGTCCTTGTCGAGCTGGATCCTGCCCTCGTCGTCATAGAGGTTCAGCATCGCGTTCAGCGCGTGATAGTCGAGCGTTTCGAAAGCCTTCAGCGGCTTTGTGCCCGCATCCCGCGTCAAATTTGTTCCCGTGTCCAAAATCGTCCCATCCCGTCTTTGACATTGGCGACATCCTCGACGGTTCCCAGGAGCTCGAACCGATAGAGATACGGCACCTGGCACTTCTTCGAAATGACATCGCCGGCAAGCCCGTAGGTCTCGCCGAAATTGCTGTTGCCCGCGGCGATCACGCCACGGATGTTGGAGCGGTTTTCCGCATCGTTGAGGAAGCGGACCACCTGCTTGGGCACGGCTCCCTTTACGATCCCAGGGCCGCCGTCGCCGCAATAGGTGGGCGAGATCAGCACATAGGGTTCGCGAACGTGGATGTCCTCAGCGCCAAGGGGAATGCGCGCCGCGCGCAGTCCGAGCTTGGCGACGAACCGATGGGTATTCTCGGATCGGCTGGAATAATAGACGATCAGCCCCATCGCTCTTCTCAGGTCAGGAGAGCGCGCTGATCATGTCGGGACGGAAACCCGCCCAATGCCGGCTGCCGGCAACCACGACCGGAACCTGCATGTAGCCCATGCCGCGCACACGATTGAGCGCTTCGGCATCCTCGGAAATATCGACGATCTCATAGTCCACCCCCAGGCGATCCAGGGCGCGGTAGGTGGCGGTGCATTGGACGCAGGCCGGCTTGCTGTAAACGGTAACGCTCATCATGTTCCTCGTGATGTCAATGAATTCAGGACGCAGGACTGGGATCGGGCGCCGTGCGGCGTCCGGGGCAACGCTTGATAGTGATCTGACAAAGTCGGCGCTTTAAACGCCCGGCCGCATCCCTCGCAGGAGGGGCGCGGGCGGCGGCCTTGATGTTCTCGACATAACTTCAAACCCCAAAGTGCTCATGCGGACGTTCGGGGCAGCGCAACAGGCACGGATAGATTCCGTCTTCATGCACGCGACCTTCCGGACACCCCGCCCGTGGACATCTCGTTCAAGGCAGGTCTCCTGGCTTGCGGGTCGAAGCACCCCGCCCCAGCCTTCCCAAGGCGTCATGCCTCAGTGACCTGAAATCGGACAGATGCTCGCCGCTTACAGTTGCGGGGGCAGCTCCGGCCTTGCCTCACCCTCATGGCGAGACGCACCGAATTCCCGTCTTAGCCCGCGATCCTGACGAATCGAAGGAACCTTGAACACTATATATAGTAGCCGAATCAAAAATCGCGTCAACGGGTGGTTTGCGCATCGCGTTGCGGCAGGTTTGAAATCGCTGCATTCCTGTGAAAAACATGGATAATAAAGGCTTAAACAAAACGAACTGTGGAGAAGGCCTGAACGACGAGAGCCGGCCTGTCGCCGGCTCTGCGGTTTTCGATTCCGGATCAGCCCGAATCGGCACTCCGAAGAGGAAAGGATTTATCCCTCTACGCGAAGCAGCCTGAGCGCGTTGATCGTCACCAGCACGGTGGCGCCGGTATCGGCGAGAATCGCCGGCCAGAGCCCGGTAATGCCGGCGATCGTCGTCACCAGGAACACCGCCTTCAGCCCGAGCGCGATGGTGATATTCTGCAGGATGTTGCGCATCGTGCGTTTGGACAGTTCGATCATCCGCGCCACGTCACCGACGCGTCCATGCAGCACCGCGGCATCCGCCGTCTCCAGCGCCACATCGGTGCCGCCGCCCATGGCGATGCCGATATCGGCAGCCGCCAGCGCCGGCGCATCGTTGATCCCGTCGCCGACCTTGGCGACGATGAAGCCCTGGCGTTTCAATTCGCCGACGACTTGCTGCTTGTCCTCCGGCATCATCTCGCCGCGCCAGTCGATGCCGAGCATGCCGGCAACCGCTGCCGCCGTCCGCTTGTTGTCGCCCGTCAGCATCATCGCCTTGACGCCGGCCGATTTCAGTGTGGAGAGCCCGGCCTGCGCATCCTCCCGCGGCTCGTCGCGCATGGCGATCAGGCCGGCTGCAACACCATCGACGAGCAGCACCGACACGCTCTTGCCCTCGTCGTTCAGGTCAGTGATGCGTGCATCCTTTTCGCCGTCGAGTGCTCCGCGCTCGCGGGCAGCGGACGGCGACAGCAGATCCAGCGTCTCGCCGCCGGCCTTGCCGCTGACACCCTTGCCCGGCAGTGCTTCCAGCTCGAAGGCCGGCGGCACGGGGACGCCATCCGCCTTGGCGCGGTTGAGGATCGCCAGCGCTAGGGGATGGCTGGAACCCTGCTCCAGCACGGCCGCACGCGACAGCACCTTCGCCTCGCTCAATCCGAAGCAAACGATATCCGTCACCTGAGGCTTGCCTTCCGTCAGCGTGCCTGTCTTGTCGAAGGCGACCATCGTCACCTTGCCGAGTGTTTCCAGGACGGCGCCGCCCTTCATCAGCAGCCCGCGCCGCGCACCCGCCGACAGCGAGGCGGCGATCGCCGCCGGCGTCGAGATGACGAGGGCGCAGGGGCAACCGATCAGCAGAATGGCAAGACCCTTGTAGATCCATTCACTCCACAAGCCGCCGAACAGCAGCGGCGGAACGGCCGCAACAAGTGCGGCGACCACCACCACGCCGGGCGTGTAATAACGCGAGAATCGATCGATGAAACGTTCCGTCGGCGCCTTGGATTCCTGCGCCTCCTCCACCAGCTTGACGACGCGGGCGATGGTATTGTCGGCAGCCGCCGCCGTGACGCGAACTCTGAGAACCGCATCGCCATTCACCGTGCCGGCAAACACGACGGCATCGACGCCCTTGCGCACCGGCGTGCTTTCGCCCGTTACCGGCGCCTCGTCGATCGCGCTCTCGCCCGAGATAATGACGCCGTCGGCCGAGATGCGGTCGCCCGGGCGCACCATGATGATGGCGCCGACGGCAAGGCTTTCCGCCGGCACTTCCCGCGTCTGGCCATTGTCTTCGAGCAGGGCATTCTTCGGCACCAGGGCCGTCAGCGACTGGATGCTGTCGCGCGCCTTGCCGGCCGCCACGCCCTCCAGCAGCTCGCCGACGAGGAACAGGAACACGACCGTTGCCGCCTCCTCGCCGGCATTGATGATGACGGCGCCGACGGCGGCGATCGTCATCAGCATCTCGATCGAAAACGGCGTGCCGGAGAGAGCCGCCATGACGGCGCGCCGCGCGATCGGCACCAGCCCGACCAGCATGGCGATGATGAAGGCATAGGATCCGATCGCCGGCACCAGATGGCCGATCGCATAGGCGGCAACGAGCGCTGCACCCGAGAGGATCGTCAGCCGGCCCTTCCGGCTCTGCCACCAGGGACCGGTCGTCGGCCCGTGGTCGTGTCCATGCAGACCTTCGATTTCCGTCTCGCCATGGTCATGATCGTGACCTGCGTGATCATGGCCGGTATGATCATGACCTTCGTGCTCGTGGTCATGGCCCGCATGATCGCCATGGTCGTGATGATCGTGGGAACCGTGGTCCCGTGCCGGCGCCGTGCTTCCGGTAAAAGGCGAGACCGAATAACCGAGCCCCGTCACCTTCTTCTCGATCGCCTTGAGATCGCTGCTGCCGTCATGACGGATGGTCATCGTGCCAGCTATCACCGAGACGGAAACGTCGGCGACACCGGCCACACGTCTCACCGCCGTATCGATCTTGGTCGCACAGGAGGCACAATCCATGCCGCCGACCCGGTATCGTGTCTCGCTCGTCTCAGCCATGATCCGCTTCCTTGTCAAACAGAAGCATCCCTCCTACATCCTCTAGCGACTAGAGATGCAAGAGGAAAATCATGAAAAAAATCACCATTGGTGAAGCGGCGCGGCGGAGCGGCGTCAAAGTGCCGACGGTGCGTTATTACGAGAGCATCGGCCTGCTTGCCGCGCCGAGCCGTAGCGACGGCAACCAGCGCTCCTTCGAGCCCGCCGATATCAACCGCCTTGCCTTCATCCGCCATGCCCGCGAACTCGGCTTCGAGATCGAGGCGATCCGCACGCTGCTCACCCTGCAGGATGACCCGCACCAGTCCTGCGCCTCGGCTGATGCCATCGCCAAGGCCCGCCTCGTCGAGGTCGAGCAGCGCATCCGCAGCCTGATGGCGCTGAAGGCCGAACTGGAAACCATGGTGGAAGGCTGCGGCCACGGCCGCGTCGACCAATGCCGCGTCATCGAAGTTCTCGCCGACCACGGCCAGTGCACGCATCCGCACCACTGATCCCTGCTCTTGCAGACGATCCGCGCCCGCGCCAAAACTGCCTGCAGAAAGAATCGGGCGAAGACGTTAATGAACCAAAAGCAGATTGCCATCATCGGCGGCGGCCCGGCGGGCCTTGCGGCCGCCGAACTGCTTTCGCTCTCCGGCCACGCGGTAACGGTTTACGACGCCATGCCCACCTTCGCCCGCAAGTTTCTGCTGGCCGGCAAGTCGGGTCTGAACATCACCCATTCCGAGGATTATATCAGCTTCGCCACGCGCTTCGGCTCCGCCGCCAGTCGGCTGCGCCCGGCTCTCGATGCCTTTACCCCTGACGATGTCAGGGATTGGGCAGCAGGGCTCGGGACGGAAACTTTCGTCGGCTCGTCCGGCCGGGTTTTTCCGAAGGTGATGAAAGCCTCTCCCTTGCTGCGCGCCTGGCTCAGGCGATTGGAGGCGCAGGGCGCCACGCTGCGCAGCCGCCACCGCTGGATCGGTTTTGCCGACGACGGCTTTGTTTTCGAAACGCCCGAAGGACGCAGCATCGTCCATTGCGACGCCGCCCTGCTGGCGCTCGGCGGCGCAAGCTGGCCGCGCCTCGGCTCCGATGCAAGCTGGCTGCCCTGGCTCGCGGAGAAGGGGGTCGAGATCGATGCCTTCCGGCCTGCCAATTGCGGCTTCGTCGTCGGCTGGAGCCAAAACTTCGCCGAGCGTTTCGCCGGCGAGCCGGTGAAGTCGGTCACCGCCACATCCGAGGCCAGCACCCTTCCCGGCGAATTCGTCATCACCGCAAGCGGCGTCGAGGGCAGCCTGGTCTATGCCCATGCGGCGAGCCTCCGCGACCAACTGCTCAGCCGTGGCAGCGCTATCCTCACGCTCGACCTCGCCCCCGGCCGGACGATCGAAAGGCTGGCTCGCGACCTCGAGCGGCAGGACGCCAAATCGAGCTTTTCGAACCGCCTGCGCAAGGGCGCCGGCCTCGATGGCGTCAAGGCGGCGTTGCTGCGCGAACGCGCTGCCGAGCGCGACCGGACAGATCCGCAACGTCTCGCCGGGCTGATCAAGGCCCTGCCGATCCCGGTTCGCCAAACCCGGCCGATCGCCGAAGTGATCTCTTCGGCCGGCGGCGTCCGCTGGGACGGCATCGACGAAGGCTATATGCTGAAAGCGCTGCCGGGCACCTTCGTCGCCGGCGAGATGCTCGACTGGGAGGCGCCGACCGGCGGCTATCTCCTCACCGCCTGCCTGGCGACCGGCCGGGCAGCCGCGCGCGGCATCGAGGCCTGGTTGTTGCGATAGGTGCTCATGAGCTCAAACCGGATCTAGATCAATGAAGCGGAGCGCGATGTGGTGCGAAGATCGCTCACACTCTTCAGCATCATGCCCTGATGGCCCAGCGTGAGAGGAGCGGCCGCCGCAGTGTGCAATTTGCAAACCGGTCTCTTTTCCATCAGACTATGCTGAAGTTCCGTGGGAGGAGCCGATGCACGAACACTCAGCACATGCCGAGCACGTCTACACGTCTGCCCAGCGCGATTCCGCCGCGGCCAGTTCTCCGGTTGTCGCCTCATGGCGGCGATGCATGACTATGCACCAGCTCGCGCCCGAGGACGCGAGGGCGCCGTTGCGATTGACCGAGCAGGAATTCCAGAGCGCGCGCGAGCAGTCCGAACAGCTGATCGCCAGCGCGACGGAAGAGCTCGACCGTCTCTTTACCACAGTCGGCAAGGCCGGCTGCTGCCTGCTTCTGACCGACAAGAACGGCATCGCCCTGGAGCGCCGTGGGGCCGCCGGCGACGACAAGCAATTCCGCGAACTCGGCCTCTGGACCGGCTCGGTCTGGACCGAGGCGAGCATCGGCACCAACGGCATCGGCACCGCCCTTGCCGACGAGCGCGCCGTCGCCATCTTCCGCGACCAGCATTTCTTCTGCTCGAATACCAGCCTCAGCTGCACCACGGCGCCGATCCGCGATCATCGTGGCCGGCTGGCCGCAGCCCTCGACATCTCCACCTGCCGCGACGACGTCAACGAGATGACGCTGGCGATCCTGACGCAGACCGTGCGCGATGCGGCGATGCGCATTGAGCTCAACCTCTTCCGCTCGGCCTTTACAGGCGCCCGTTTCCTGATGGTCCCGGCCGGCGCCAACTCCGCCGCCGCCCTGCTGGCCGTCGACCGGCACGACCTCGTGCTCGGCGCCACCCGCGCCGCCCGCATCGCACTGCAGCTCGACGACAAGCGCATCGCCGCCGGCATCCCGGCCGCCGATGCCCTGCACGAGGCCGTCGTTTCCCAGGAAGATGAGATCGTCGAGGCGGAAAAGGCGGCCTTGCTGCGGGCATTGTCGCGCGTCGGCGGCAACGTCTCGAAGGCGGCGATCGCGCTCGGCATCAGCCGCGCCACCCTGCACCGGAAGATGAAGAAGCTCGATCTCCACTGATCGGGCGAAAGGTTCCGCTGCTGCGGCAATCGTGAGCCCCTGCTGTCGCAGGTCTGCGACAGTGTGCACTGCGGTATCGAAGACCTCCCCTGTTCCCTTCGGCAAAACACGCCCATTTTCCTTCCACTGGTTCGTTTGGGAACCTGGATCATCATGGGAGGATGACATGCTTCATCAGAAAATCGTCGAGTCGCCGTTCAAGCTGAAATACGGCAACTATATCGGCGGCGAGTGGCGCGAGCCGGTCGAGGGCAAATATTTCGAAAACCTCACCCCCGTTACCGGCGGGAAGCTCTGCGACATTCCCCGCTCCAATGAAAAGGACATCAATCTCGCCCTCGATGCCGCCCATGCGGCCAAGGAAAAATGGGGCCGCACGTCAGCCGCCGAGCGCTCCAATATCCTGATGAAGATCGCCCAGCGTATGGAAGACAAGCTGGAATTGCTCGCCCAGGCCGAGACCTGGGACAACGGCAAGCCGATCCGCGAGACCATGGCGGCCGACATTCCGCTGGCGATCGACCACTTCCGCTACTTCGCCTCCTGCATCCGCGCCCAGGAGGGTTCGATCGGCGAGATCGATCATGACACCATCGCCTATCACTTCCACGAGCCGCTCGGCGTCGTCGGCCAGATCATTCCGTGGAACTTCCCCATATTGATGGCCACCTGGAAGCTGGCGCCGGCACTTGCCGCCGGCAACTGCGTCGTGCTGAAGCCGGCCGAGCAGACCCCTGCCTCGATCCTGCTCTGGGCCGAGCTGGTCGGCGATCTCCTGCCGCCCGGCGTGCTCAACATCGTCAACGGCTTCGGCATCGAGGCCGGCAAGCCGCTGGCAACCAGCCCGCGCATCGCCAAGATCGCCTTTACCGGCGAGACGACGACCGGGCGGCTGATCATGCAATATGCCAGCCAGAACCTCATTCCGGTGACCCTGGAATTGGGTGGCAAGTCGCCGAACATCTTCTTCGCCGACGTGATGGCCGAGGATGACGATTTCCTCGACAAGGCGCTCGAAGGCTTTGCAATGTTTGCCTTGAACCAGGGCGAAGTCTGCACCTGCCCGAGCCGCGCCCTCGTCCAGGAATCGATCTACGACCGCTTCATGGAAAAGGCCGTCAAACGCGTCGAGGCGATCAAGCAAGGCAACCCGCTCGACAGCGCGACGATGATCGGCGCCCAGGCCTCGACCGAACAGCTGGAAAAGATCCTCGCCTATCTCGACATCGGCAAGCAGGAAGGCGCCGAGGTCCTGGCCGGCGGCACGCGCAACGATCTCGGCGGCGAACTGGCGAACGGCTATTACGTCAAGCCGACGATCTTCAAGGGCCACAACAAGATGCGTGTGTTCCAGGAGGAGATTTTCGGGCCTGTTGTCTCGGTCACGACCTTCAAGGACGAGAAGGAAGCGCTCGAAATCGCCAACGACACGCTCTATGGCCTCGGCGCCGGCGTCTGGAGCCGCGACGCCAACCGCTGCTATCGTTTCGGCCGCGAGATCCAGGCCGGCCGCGTCTGGACCAACTGCTACCACGCCTATCCCGCCCATGCCGCCTTCGGCGGCTACAAACAGTCCGGCATCGGCCGCGAAACCCACAAGATGATGCTCGATCATTACCAGCAGACCAAGAACATGCTGGTGAGCTACAGCCCGAAGGCGCTCGGCTTCTTCTGAGATGCAGCATGACGGAAGGGTCAAAACCCCTCCCCACAAGGGGGAGGGGCTAAGCTGTAGCACCGTCCCGCAAACCAACAAGCCGCTGCATCTACTGCGCTCAAGAGTGAATACGGCGAGGACGGCACGTTAAACCCCTCCCCCTTGTGGGGAGGGGTTTGGGGCGGGGTCTTTGCTCAAACTTCGGAGGAAGAACGATGGAAACGACCGTCAACGGCGAACCGCGTGTGCTCGCGACCGATTCAGCGCTTGCCCTGATCACCGAGATCCGGCGCGACCACCCCGACATCCTCTTCCACCAGTCCGGCGGCTGCTGCGACGGCTCCTCGCCGATGTGTTATCCCGCCAGTGAATTCATGGTCGGCGACAGCGACGTCAAACTCGGCGAGATCGGCGGCGTACCGGTCTATATCAGCGCCAGCCAGTTCGAGGCATGGAAACATACCCAGCTGATCATCGATGTCGTGCCCGGCCGCGGCGGCATGTTCTCGCTCGATAACGGTCGCGAGAAACGCTTCCTCACCCGGTCCCGCCTCTTTGGCGGCGGCGAAGCCTGCGCCGTTTCTGATGTGACGTCCCGCGCATAGTTTAAAGATGTCTCGCCTTGTCTCGGCAGCGGGCATACGCTACCGAAAGCATATATGCGACATCACTCAACAGCGGCACCGTCAGGAGATCGATTGTGATGAACGAGCAGAAAGCCGTGATCGTCACGGGAGCCGGCGGCAATCTCGGCAGTGCCGTCGTCCGCGAGCTGGCTGCGGGCGGCGCCAAACTCGTCTGCATGAACCGTTCGAGCCAGGAGCTGGAAGCCTTGGCCGGCGACCTTCCCAGCTCCACGGAATTTCTATCGATCGCGGGGACGGATCTGACCGATTATGCCTCCTGCGCCGCCGCGGTCGCCCGGGCCGTCAAGCGCTTCGGCGGCGTTGGCGCATTGGTCAACACCGTCGGCGGCTTCCAGATGGGACCGGTCGGACCGGATGCCCCCGCCCAATGGGACAGGATGATGACCGCAAATGCCCGCACTGCGCTGACGATCAGCGCCGCGGTCCTCCCGACGATGAAGGCATCGGGCTACGGCCGCATCGTTCATGTCGCTGCCGCACCCGGTCTGAAGGCCGGCGCCAATCAGGCCGCTTACGCCGCCTCGAAAGCCGCCGTCATCCGGCTGACCGAGGCGCTCGCTGCCGAATGCCGCGACGACCGCATCACCGCCAACTGCATCCTCCCCGGGACGATCGACACGCCTGAAAATCGCGCCGCTATGCCCAATGCGAAAACGGACGGCTGGGTATCGCCGCAGTCGATCGCCCGCCTCATCGCCTTCCTGATTTCGCCGGCCGCAGCCGTCGTCACTGGTGCGGCCATTCCGGCGACCGGCCGCGAATAGCCGAAGGCGTGGCTGACCGGCGGCCACAAGACGTGCGATCGGCCGCCTCGAGGTGCGCGGAACCTCGCGCGGATGAAACGAGCTGAAAGTTTTGGTCGGCGACATACGATCTGACTTGAGCTTCTGTTCGCCTTGAGGCAGCCTCATCTCTGCTTGGCTCAGATGGCGGGCGGGAGGCAGCGGGCGGACATGATGGGGTTGATGATCGCACGGCAATTGCGGGAAAACGGGCGGGGTCGATGACGGACGGTCCCGCATTGCGCGCCGTCAGCGCCACCAGCCTGGTGCGCGAGGAATGGTTCCTGGGCGTCAGCATCGCGACGAGCCTGGTCTTTCTTGCTTTCCAGGAGCAGCTCTTCGCGCAGCTTTCCGATCCGCTTTGGTTCACTTTCATTTTCGGGTGGCTGTTTGCCGTGGTGCTCGGTTCCGCTCTGTCGGTCGTGCGGCACGCAGACCACTTGGCGGAGCGGCTGAAGGAGCCTTACGGTACGCTCATTCTGACGCTGGCCATCACCTCGATCGAGGTCATGGCCATATCAGCCGTCATGCTTCACGGCGAAAATAACCCTACGCTCGCGCGCGACACGCTGTTTGCCGTCGTCATGATCATTCTGAACGGCATGGTCGGCCTGTCCTTGCTGCTCGGCGCTTGGCGACGACCGGAACAGCAGCATAACCTGCAGGGCGCCAACGCCTATCTCGGCGTGATCGTGCCGCTGGCGACCTTGAGCCTGGTCATGCCGACATTTCTTGCGGGCCCGGACGGACAGCATCCCTCGGCAGCGAGACAACTGGTACTGGGCGTAATATCGGTCGGCCTTTATGCGACCTTTCTGTTTCTTCAGGCCGGCCGCCATCGGGACTATTTCGCTGACGACAGCCGCCACGAATCCTATGGCGAACATGTCCCCCGTCATGGCCGGCTCTGGCCCCATACCATTCTGCTTTTTGCCTATATGGGGCCTGTCGTCTTCCTGGTCGAACAGCTTGCGCGGCCGATCGATTACATTATCGAAACCCTGCATGCTCCAACCGCATTTGGCGGCGTTGTCATGGCCATCCTTGTCGCGACACCGGAGGCAATCAGCGCCGTGCGCGCGTCCATCGCCAACAATCTTCAACGCTCCGTCAACATCTTCCTCGGTTCGGTATTGTCGACGATCGGGCTCACGGTGCCGGCGATGCTTGCCGTCAGTCAGCTCTACGGACACGCCGTGACACTGGGCCTGGAGCACGGAGATCTGGTGATGCTCCTGCTCACTCTCGCGGTCAGCATCATTACCTTTGCCAGCGGCCGCACGCATCTGATGCAGGGTGCCGTCCATCTGGTGCTCTTCCTGGCCTATGTGCTGCTCATTTTCCAGCAATGATCTCTGCCGGCGCGAGAACAGAAAAGTAAAGAGTTCCACGCTCCCTCGGTCTTCCGCTATGATGATAGCAACGATTGTATCGCTTGCAGGCATTACACCGCTTGCAGGATAGACGTGACGATACGGAGATGGACTTGAGCTCACTGTTGCTTGGCGGGCTTGTATTTATTTTTCTGTCGGCGGCAACATCGCTAGGAATGATGGCCCGCGGCCGTTTGCCGGATCATCACCTCAGCTCGGACTCCAAGGATGTCATCAGGCTGGCGACCGCGGTGGTGGGCACGCTGTCTGCCTTGGCGCTCGGCCTGCTGATCGCATCCGCCAAATCGACCTATGACAATGCCGAGGTGGAGATGAGAACGGCGGCGGCGCGGGTTCTGCTGCTGGACCGCGTCATGGCGCAATACGGCCCGGAAACGGGGGATGCGCGTCGGCTGCTGCGCCAGCTCATCGAAAGACGGCTGAGCCGCGGCTGGACCGCCGAAACCACAGACGAGGCATCCGGCAAGGCGCTCGGAGAATATCAGGATATCGAGGCGGTTCAGGGCGACCTTCGATCCTTGTCGCCGAAGGATGCTGTTCAGCACTTTCTCCAGACGCGCGCGCTCGATGTCAGCGGCATGGTAGCTGAAACCCACTGGCTGCTGGTCGAATCCGGCAGCGAGGGCTTGCCCTGGGCGTTCCTCGCCGTTCTCGTCTGTTGGCTCTCCCTGCTTTTTGCCACCTTCGGACTGCAGGCGCCGCCCAACCCGACGGTGATGTCAATTCTCTTCGTCTGCGCGCTCTCCGTCGCCGGTGCGGTGTTCCTGGTCTCGGATATGGCCAATCCGTATGTCGGACTGGTCCGCGTGTCGGACGCACCCCTGGAATCCGCCCTGGAACGGCTCGGGAAACCGTAACCGCAATGCCCGCTCCGGATCTTCCCGCCTCGGCAGTTCAATTGTGCACCAAGGGCTATTGCAATTTTGAGCAATGCCGCGACATAATATCGCACGACTTGAACTTCGGCAGGCCGATTGGGGGCCGCCGTCTAGGCACGCATGAAGACGACAGCGCCGCGCGTCGTTCAGAGGCGCAAGGGACGTTGTCGCATTTTGAATTGCCTGCATATTTCTTCAGTCGATCCCGATTGGAGGAACTGTGCAGTGGGCTCTTGACCTGTCGAGGCGGCGGCAATGCGTGGGAGATTGCATCAGGGTCTGCGACTGTTTTTGACATTGGCCGGCATGGCCATGTTTGCTGGCTGCGAGGAGAGCGGCAACACCTATGTGCCCCCTCCGCCGCCTGCGGTTCGGGTCGCGCAGCCGGTGCAGCAGCCGGTGACGCTCTATTTCGAACTCACCGGTAATACGGCGCCGCTCAATGCCGTCGATATCGAGGCACGCGTCCAGGGCTATATCCAGTCCATCGACTACCAGGACGGGATGATGGTGAAGAAGGGCACCAAGCTTTTCGGCATCGAGCGCGACACGTACCAGGCGCAACTGGATCAGGCGAAGGCATCACTCGCCTCGCAGCAGGCCTCGCAGGTCGGCGCAAAGCAGGAATATGACCGGCAGCTCAATCTGATGAAGCAGCAGGTGACCACCCAGACCGCGGTCGACAGCGCCAAGGCGACGCTCGACGAGGCGAACGCCGCCATTCTCAACGCCCAGGCCAATGTCGACCTCGCGACGATCAATCTCGGCTATACCGAGGTGCTCGCCCCCTTCGACGGTGTCGTCACCGATCACCTCGTCGATATCGGCACGCTGGTCGGCGTGTCCGGTCCCACCAAACTCGCCAGCATCGTCCAGACCGATCCGCTTTATGCCTATTTCAACGTCAGCGAAACGCAGGTGCTGATGATCAAGCAAGCCATGGCAAAGCAAGGACATACCTTCAGGCAGACCGACCTTCCGAGCATACCGGCGGAGATCGGGCTGCAGACGGAAGAAGGTTATCCGCACAAGGGGCATCTCGACTACGCATCGCCTCAGCTCGATGCGTCCACCGGCACGCTGCAGGTCCGCGCCCTGTTCGACAACAAGGATCACGCCATGCTGCCCGGCCTCTTCGTCAGAGTCCGGGTGCCGGTCGGCCACAACGACAAGGCGCTGCTGGTGCGCGACGATACGATCGGAACGAACCAGCTCGGCAGCTACGTGCTCGTTCTCGGCAAGGACGACGTCGTCGAGCAGAAGCAGGTCAAGACCGGCCAGCGCGAAGGTCCGCTCCGGGTCGTCCAATCCGGCCTCGATCCGGCGGACTGGGTGGTGACCCAGGGGATTCAGCAGGCCATTCCCGGCAGCAAGGTCACGCCCGAGAAGATGGAAATGAACCCGACGGCCAATGCCGCCGGCGATGCCAAGGCCAAAACCACCACGCAATGAATTCGCCGCCATGCTTCATCTGAACGTCTGAGGACAACAGCATGATCTCGCGTTTCTTCATCGAGCGACCGGTACTCGCCAACGTCCTGGCATTGGTCTTCGTGCTCGTCGGCGCGGTCGCCCTGTACCAGCTGCCCGTGGCGCAATATCCCAATGTCGTCCCGCCGACGGTGCAGGTGACGACGCGCTTTCCCGGCGCCAGCGCCCAGACCCTCATCGACACCGTGGCGCTGCCGATCGAGCAGCAGGTCAACGGCGTGCAGGACATGCTTTATATGCAGTCGACCAGCGCCAGCGACGGCACCTATTCGCTGATCGTCACCTTTGCCATCGGAACGGATCCGGATCAGGCGCAGGTTCTGGTGCAGAACCGCGTCGCCATCGCAATGTCGTCGCTTCCCGAAGCGGTGCAGCTTCAGGGCGTGACGACGCAGAAGAAATCGACGGCGATCCTCGGCTTCGTCAGCCTGACCTCGCCCGACAGCCGTTACGACAGCCTGTTCCTGTCGAACTACGCCGTCATCAACCTGCAGAACGAGCTCGCCCGCCTGCCTGGCGTCGGCAATGTGACGGTGTTCGGCGCCGGCCAATATGCCATGCGGATCTGGATGGATCCGAACCTGCTGCAGGCGCGCGGCCTGACGCCGCAGGACGTCGTCAACGTCGTGCAGCAGCAGAGCCAGGAGGTCACCGCCGGCCAGATCGGCATTCCACCGGTGCCGAAAGGGCAGGTCTTCCAGTACACGCTGAATGTCAACGGCCGGCTGAACGAGGCCGCCGATTATGAGAACATCGTCGTCAAGGTCGAAAGCGGACAGGGCGGCCGCATCACGCGCGTCCGCGATATCGGCCGCGTCGAACTCGGCGCCCAGACCTACAGCCAGTCCTTCACGCAAAACGGCCGGCCGGCGGCCGGTATCGGCATTTTCCAGCTGCCGGAAGCCAACGCCATCGCCGTGGAACAGGCGGTGAATGCGAAGATGGCGGAGTTGTCGAAGAATTTCCCGCCGGGCCTCGAATATCATCTGCCGTTCGATACGACGAAATTCGTCAAGGCCTCCATCGACGAGGTTTACGTCACCTTGATCGAGGCGGGCGTGCTCGTTCTCATCGTCATTCTGGTTTTCCTGCAGGATTGGCGGGCAATGCTCGTGCCGGCGACCACTGTTCCCGTCACCATCATCGGTGCCTTCGCGGCCATGGCGGCTTTGGGCTTCACGGTCAATCTATCGACGCTGTTTGCCATCGTTCTCGCGATCGGCATCGTCGTCGATGATGCCATCGTCATCGTCGAAGGCGTCGCCCGGCATATCGAGGCCGGCATGTCGGGCCGCAAGGCGGCCGAGAAAGCGATGGAGGAACTGCTCGGGCCCGTCATGGGCATCACGCTGGTGCTGATGGCCGTTTTCATTCCGGCCGCCTTCCTGCCCGGCCTGACCGGGCAGCTCTATCGGCAGTTCGCGCTGGTCATCGCCGCCACCGCGCTGATCAGCGCCGTCAATGCCGTGACGCTGAAACCGACGCAATGCGCTCTTTGGCTGCGAGCACCGGTGCCGCCCGAGAAACGCAACGTCTTCTATCGCGGCTTCAACCGGGGCTATGATTGGGGCGAACGTCACTATGCCGGTTTGGTCGGAGCGATGACCCGCCATAGCGGCGTCATGGCAATCGCAGCACTCGCGCTGATCGGCGTCGCCGTCTGGGGGCTCACGCGCCTGCCGACGGCATTCCTGCCCATCGAGGACCAGGGTTATGTGCTGATCAGTGCGCAATTGCCCGACGGCGCCTCGAAGGAGCGCACCGATGCCGTCATGGAAGAGGTCGGCAAGATCGCCGAGGCCGCCCCTGGCGTCGATCAGGTGCTGACCATCAGCGGTCTTTCCGTTCTGGACAACAGTGCCAGCCTGCAGAATGCCGGCGTCGCCTATGTCATTCTCAAGGATTGGGACGAGCGCGGCAAGGAGAAGGGGCAGGACTTGCTGTCGATCTATCAGCATCTGAACGACGCGCTGCAGCATGTGCTGACCGCAAAAACGCTGGTGGTCGTGCCGCCTCCGATCCAGGGCATCGGCAATGCCAACGGCTTTACCATGCAGGTCGAACTCCGCAATGGCGTCTCCGACTATCCGCTGCTGCAATCGCTTGCCGATACGATCGTCAAGAACGGCAATGCCCAATCATCGCTGCAGAGGCTGAGCACGCCGTTTCGCTCGAACGTGCCGCAGCTTGCGGTCGCCGTCGATCGCATCAAGGCGGAGACGCTGGGAATTACCGTGGGGCAGGTTTTCTCCGCACTCTCCGGCTATGTCGGATCGAGCTATGTCACCCAATTCAACAAATTCGGCCGCACCTTCCAGGTCTATGCGCAAGCCGCTTCCGATTTCCGTGTCAGCCCTGACGATATCCGCAATCTGAAGGTCAAGGCCGGCGACGGGACAATGGTGCCGCTTGGGACGGTCGTCGATGTCACCACGACGCAAGGCCCCTCGCTGATCAGCCTCTACAATCTCTATCCCACCGCCACCATCGTCGGCGGACCGGCCGCCGGCTTCAGTTCCGGCCAGTCGCTCGAGGTCATGGAGCAGATCGCCGACCATACGCTGCCGCCGGGAGCCGGTTTCGAATGGACGGCCCTCTCCTATCAGGAAAAGGCCGTGGGCGGGCAGATCTACTTCATCTTCGCGCTCGCCATGCTGCTCGTCTATTTCGTGCTCGCCGGCCAATATGAGAGCTGGATCCTGCCGCTGGCGGTCATCCTTGCCGTGCCGCTCGCCCTGCTCGGCACGGTGGCGGCACTCACGGCAGCAGGTGTGGCCAACAATCTCTATACGCAGATCGGCCTGATCCTGCTGATTGCGCTGGCCGCCAAGAATGCCATCCTCATCGTCGAATATGCGCGCGAAAAACGGGCGGAAGGCATGGAAATCCTGGACGCGGCCGTCGAGGCCGCCCGGCTGCGTTTCCGGCCGATCCTGATGACGTCCTTCGCCTTTATCCTCGGGGTCCTGCCGCTTGTGCTGGCGACGGGCGCCGGCGCATCGGCCCGCAAATCGATCGGCATATCGGTCTTCAGCGGCATGATCGCCTCGACCTGCCTCGCCGTGCTCTTTGTTCCCTCTTTCTACGTGTTGCTGCAGCGCCTCGAGGAATACTGGAAGCGGCGCGGCGCGACCGTAACCGCGGCCGTGAGGGTGGAAACAGAGATATCGAACGTCGGGTAAAGCGAACGCGGCAGTTATTGCACGATCACCTGCACATAGACGTTGCCGCTCTTGGCGTAATAGGACGACCCGCACCGATAATAATAGCCGCCATAATAGGGACCGTAGAGACAGCCTCCCGGAAGCACGGCGATGGTCGTCGCCGTCCGCGTCACGACCCGTCGCGTCGTTCGGCGGGCAACGCCCGCATAAGAGAGCGGCGTCAACGGCCTGCCGATCACGGCGCCCGCCGGCGTGGCAAACCCGATCGACAGCGGCATGGAACCTTGGCCCTCGACGCGAAAGTCGGTGAATGTCAGGACACCGGCCAAGCCGAGAACGAGTAGCAGCTTGTTATAGGTCATTTCGCTTCTCCCGCATCGGCAGCCGCCGGAAGCTCATCGAGCGATTGCAGCTCGCTGAGATCGACCGTCTTGGCACTGCCGGGAATCTCGATGTTGTAGGAAACCGCCGCGACATCTGCTCCACTCTTGAAATCGCTGATCTCAAGCGTGTACTGCGGCGCCTGGACGACATGTTTGCTGGTGATGACGTAACGGCGCGGTATGGGTTGCGCGCCGGCCTGTATCCAGATCTGCCAGTCGATCTCGGGCGTGCGGAAGGCCAGATATTCGCATTCGACGCCATCCACGAAAGCACTGGAAATGTGTTTGGCCTCGACCACATCGGACATCAGCGTGTCGTAGACGTTGGAGGACATCAGATCGGCGCCGGGAGCCTCGACGCCGGCTGTCATCAGCCTGTCGATCAGATCGTCGAGCGAACCTTTGCCGTCGATCCTGGCATAGGCGTCGAGATTCTTGCCATGCACTGTCAGCGACGAACCGTCGAAACTCACGTCGAGGTCGGCAAAACCGCCGGTTCTCGTCACGCGCAATTTGTCGGGACGCGTCAGGTTGGCCGTCCCCGAGCTGACGAACTGGAGTTTCTCGAAGGCAGGCGTTACCGCTTCGAGCGACGATTGGTAGGTGAAGGATATCGTCTTCTGCGCCGCCAGAAAATCGGACATCGTTTTTAAAAGGGCTTTCGCATCATCCGCCCATGCGCTGGTCGGCAGTGCGACGCTGACGGCAAGCGAAGCATAGAGGAGGATCCGCTTCAATCGCGGGAAAGAGAAAGTCGATGACATGGCAATGCCTTTCGTTGGTGTCGTCATTGATTTCATCGAATTGCAGACGGCGACTGCCGGACCCGCCGCAGCCGGACATAAATGTGAGAGATGCAATGCATGATACAGGCAACGGCCGTCAGCCGGCCCTTGCAGGGTCGCGCATCGAATTCTGGCCAACGCGCGACGACTTCTTTCTGAAAGCAAGTTTCGAACGGGCGCTACAATCCCGAGGTCAATACCCGGTGGCAGGCCGGTGACACGCGTTGCAGATTGTCGCGCAGGCAGGCAATGCCCCGGCCTCCCCCTAAAGGCACCATGCGGCATAAGGCCCGGAAGTCCGCTCCGCAGGTCTCCCGCAGGATCATCACTTCCTCGCGCGGGGAGAAGGCCGGCATCATTGCCGGAGGCGCCGGCGTGATCGCGCCGGTGGCAGCCCCATTGCCGGTCGTCGGCGCCGCCGATCCCCCTAATGCCGCAACCGCTTGCTGGCATGGCGCCGATAGAGCGGCGTTGTGCTGCTGCAGACAGCTGAGCGCCGCCGCGCCTCCCGGCGCCACGCCGGAACATTGCGCCATGAAATCGCGCTGGCAGGCCGATTTGACCGCATTGCGCTGCGCCTGCGTTGGTTGATGCGCCGGCGTGCCGGTCGCTGGCGCCGGTGTGACTGTCGCGGTATTTGCGGGTGCAGCCGGCGTTGGCTCCGCCGACGTCGATTTGGGTTTGACGTTCACCGCCGATACCGCGTTCCGGCAGCCCGCCGAAAGCGTGGCGCTATGCTCCTGCAGACAGGTCAGCGCCTCGATACCGCCCGGTGTCACCCCGGAGCATTTCGCGATGAAATCGGAACGGCACTCTGCCCTGATGGCATCGCGCTGCTCTTCGGTCGGCGCTTGCGCTGCCGCAATCCCGGTGAGGAACACCAGCGCGCAGAACGCCGGCAAGCCGGAGATGACCGATAGAAGACGACGCCTCCGATCCAGAGAGGCCGGTAGAGAAGATAGCCATTTTCGCATGATTCCCCCCTATAAATCGCTGATCTACTTCATGAAATCGAAATTCTCTCCGAATAGGATAATAGGCGCCGCCGAAAGGACGGACGTTGCTTGCTGCCATGAAAATATAAAACGCGCCTGATCTACATATATTAGAATATTATCCTTTTAGCAACTATCTCGTCATCGCGCGAAGGTCGATTGCAACTCGCAAGAATATGATTTCCCGGCGCCCGGAAATGCAAAAAGCCCCATAAAGGGGCTTCTTGCGGATGGCCGGGGCATCGTCACAGAGCTTGCCGTTGGGACTATGCGAAGAGACCCTCCACTTCGGCTTCGATGTCGCTGCAGAGCTGTTCATATTCCGCAATCAATTTGCTGTTGGCCTCCGAATTGGAGCTGAAGCGATCGAGCGCGCTGGTGGCGAGCTCATAAGACTCGAACAGCTCATTGATCGTATCGTTCGAAAGGCGCCGCAACTGGTCGCGCAAAGCCGGTAGCTTGAGCATAAGTTTTTTCCGTCCCCGCTCTTTGTTGCGGATGGAATGCATACCGTCCTCGCCTTATGCCGTTTCAAATACATCAGATACGTAATGAGATCTGCCGCAGATCGTTCCATACCGATGCATTTTCCGATGGATCTTTAATTGACTGCGGGTGGAAAGCACCTTGGAAAAAGGGCTGTCATACGGCGGTCGATCCCGGCCGGCCATCCGCATTCCGGTCCGGCTGGGCTGCGGGTGCAGGCATAGATGCTACGCGATGCTACGGGCCTTTGGAGTTTGCAGATGCTAGCTTAGCGACGGCCAGCGAGGCTTGTCGCGCCAAGATGCAGATTGAAAACGGGGTATCGGCCCGCGTGAAATTACTCGAGATATTTCCTCCAGGAGTTCGTTGCATGAGCAGGCTCAGTCTCTTGCTGGCTTTGCTCATGCTGACGGGCTGCGGCCACCAGACCGGTGTCATGACGCCACTCGCGGCCGCGGCGCCGACACCTTCTACCGCAAAGGTCGACATGCTGGTCGCCACGACCCGCCAACCCTCCGGCGATCCGGCGACGCTTTTTAACGGTGAGCGAAGCGCCAAGCCGCATTTGACCGAGGTCTCCATCTCGATACCGACCAACCGCAAGTCGGGAACGGTTCAGTGGCCCGAACGCCTGCCGCCCAATCCGGCAACGGACTTCGCAGTCACCCGGGTGCAGCAAGTCTCGACGATCGCCGAAGGCCGGGCCTGGTTCAGGCAGCATCCGAAAGGCGGCCACGCGCTGGTCTTCATTCATGGTTTCAACAACACCTACGAAGATTCGGTCTTTCGCCTGGCGCAAATCGTCCATGATAGCGGAATGCAGGCAACGCCGGTGCTGTTTACCTGGCCGTCGCGAGCCGAGGTCGTCGCCTACCAATACGACAAGGAAAGCACGAATTATTCACGCACCGCCTTGGAGCAGGCCTTGCGCACATTGGCGGACGACCCGAACGTCAAGGACATAACCATTCTCGCCCACTCGATGGGAACGTGGCTGGCCATGGAATCCCTGCGTCAGATGGGAATCCGCGACGGCCACGTGAACGCGAAAATTCACAATGTCATCCTCGCCTCGCCTGATATCGACATCGATGTCTTCGCCAAGCAATATGTCGAACTGGGTGCGCCGCGGCCGAAATTCACGATCTTCATGTCCCAGGACGACAAGGCACTGGCCGTCTCGCGGTTCATCAGCGGGCGCGTCTCACGCCTCGGAGCGATCAACCCGACGGAGGAACCTTATCGTTCAAAGCTGGAGAAGGCGGGCATCACGGCGATCGATCTGACAAAGGTCAAGGCGAAGGATAGCCTCAACCACGGCAAGTTCGCCGAGAGCCCGGAGATCGTGCAATTGATCGGCCAGCGCCTTATGACCGGGCAACCGCTGACGGACTCAAAGGTGACCCTCGGCCAAGGGATTACGGCCGTCGTCGGAGGCACGGTGTCCACTATTGGTACTGTTGCAGCCTCCGCCGTCGCCGCACCGGCAATCATCGTCGAGCAGCCGTTGAACCGCAACAAGCGACCAAGCGCAGCCGTGGATCAGCTTGACGACAACCTGAAATCCCAGCCGCTCACACAGTAGCCGAGGGCTGGCGCAGCTTGACGAAGCCGGGATTCCTTTGCGCAGAGCACCGTATTTTACGGTAACCTACGTCCTGACGACCTGGCCTATGGAGCGGAAGAGCTATCGGCGTTGTTTCACTTCATATTCGGCAGCAGCCAATGGCTGGATCATATTCGGCTGGGCGACCGCGCTGATGATGGCAATCATTCAGCGCCTGTATTTCCGTTCCGGCACGTAGGATAAACCGTCAGGACGGCACGGCAGGCGGCAAGAGAAACAGCGTGAGCCCGAAAATCGCATAGACGGCCAACGCCATGACGCCCATATACCAGACACCGCGACCGCCATTGGACAGGAAGGTCGCCGCCATGGTGGCGATCAGCATCATCGTGACCGCGCCGGGCCAGAATTGCAGTGACATCGGTTCGGGGCCGAGGAAATAGCTGACGATCACCAGGATCGGCGCGACGAAGAGCGCGATCTGTGCGGCACTGCCCAATGCGATGCCGACACTGAGATCGAGGCGGTTGGCGCGCGCGGCCGAAAACGCAGTCGTCATTTCCGCCGCTCCGCCGACCAGCGCAACGACAATGAAGCCCACGAAAGCGGGCGTCATACCGAGGCGGTCGGCCGCTCCCTGAACCGAGCCGACGAAGATTTCACTGATCAGCGCGACGAAAAGCGTAACGACGACAAGGATGACGATGCTGACGGTGAGCGGCCAGGAGCTGTGACCCTCCTCGGCGTCGCTCGCGCTTGCAAACAGTTCACGGTGCGTTTTCAGGGAAAACAGCATGCCCATCGCGTAGACGGCGATGAGCAGCACAGCCAGGCCCAGACTCAATTTCTGCGAAACGACGGATGTTTGATCGACATCGCTGATGATCGACGGCACCATGATGGCGACGGTCGCCAGGAACAGCAGGCAGGCCTGGAAGCGCGCATTGACCCGGTTGAACTCCTGTACATGATGCTTCAGGCCTCCGAAGAGAAATGCGCCCCCCAGCATGAACAGGGTGTTGGTGACGATGGCTCCGGCAAGTGATGCCTTGACCAGCAGATACTGGCCGGCCGGCAAGGCAGCCAGCGAGATCACCAGTTCGGTCAGGTTTCCGAGAGTGGCATTGAGCAAGCCTCCGACCGCATCTCCGGTCCGCGCGGAGACCGCCTCGGTTGCGCGGCTTAAAAGCATTGCCAGGGGCACGATCGCACAGACCGACATCGCAAAAAGCAGCGTATGCGCCTGCGGAGACGTCTGTTCCAGCACAATGACAAGCGGAACGAAGACAATCAGCATCAGCAACGGTGCTTGCCGAACCTCAGCCACTGCGGCCCTCGTTATCACAGCGATGCGCGATGGCGTGATCGCGTCTCCCTGCTCAAGATTAGACATGGCAATCCTCGTCTCCCGGGCCCTGTCTCCCAGGCCCCGTCTCTCAGACTGTCCCTTGGACAAGCATAAGGAAAGGCCGGCCTTCGCGCATTGATCACGGTCAAATGTTGAAGCATGTCGCGCAAAATTGGGCGGCGGTTGCGCCAGCGGCGTGCGTAAGGCGGCACCTCGGATTTCAACTGGCGGATCGCAGCCAGGTGTTGCCTGAAGGCCTGAGCGGGATCACCATTTTCATAAGCTGAGGGAGATTGCGGGCCTTCATCTTTGCCATGACATTCGCCCGATGAACTTCGACGGTGCGTGCGCTGATGCCGAGTTCAAAAGCAATCTGCTTGTTTTGAAGCCCATCGACGATCCCGCTCAGCACCTGCTGCTCGCGCTGAGTCAATTGGTGAATACGCGCCAGCACGACTTCGTCACGCTGTTCTTCGGATATATCAGAATGCGCCGTCGCTTCCTTGATTGCGGCGATGAGAACATCGTCCTTGAAAGGTTTTTCAATGAAGTCGACGGCGCCCGCCTTCATGGCCTGAACCGCCAGGGCAATATCCCCGTCACCGCTGATGACGATGGCCGGTATGCCGTTGTGGCGCGCCTTCAGACATTCCAGCAGTTCGACGCCGTCAACGCCTTGCATCGGGAGTTCCGTCAGCAGGCAACACTTTCCCTCCGACAGAGGCTGATCCAGAAACGCGGCAGCAGAGGTATGCGCGCGGACCGCAAAGCCGGCGCAGACGAGCAGGAAAGTCAGAGACTTTCGGACCTCTTCTTCATCATCGACGATGTGTACGGTGATGTCGTTTTGCATGAACCCTCGCCCGCAGCGCATCCGGCCAGGGACGGCCTGAATAAATACCACAGCCAAAGACTAGCACCGTCAGGCTGTAAGTGCCTGTAGCATCACGTAAGCTCTTGCGATGTAGGTTGACGTTACTGCCGGCTGGATATCGCGTCGGCGATCTGCCGGGCGACTTCCTCCTGGACGTCGAGAATGCTTCGGCCCTCGAAGGTTCTGTCATAAGCGCCTGTCCAGGTTACGGTGCCGTCGGCGCGATCGACCAGCCGGATTTGGACATGCAGCCTGGAGCCTTCCGTTCCCAGGCTTCCCTGCAGAGAAAGTTGCGGTCGGTTTGACGCGACGATCTGCGTTTGCGGACCGGCAGCCTTGACGATCACGGAGTTTATCTTCGTCAGCTGCGCGATCACTTCGTCCGTCAGTCCCTTGGCAATGTCGACATCGCCGTTTTGGCGACCTGTGCCGACCAGAGGTTCCACGAGGATCTCAGCCTTCAATTCATCTCCCTTGGACGAGACGGTGGCGACGGCGGGGGTGGAGGAGCCGAAAAGTCCTTCGAGCGGTCGTATCAGAGAAAGGATCGCCACAAGACCAAGGACAAGCGGCACGCCGATCGGCAGGAGGAGGTCTCGATAGGATGATGGCTTCTGTTGTGCCGCTAACGTGTGCCGACGATTGTCCTTTGGCTCGGAACGATTTTCTGGTGAGATGGCCGGCTGCCTTACGATAAAGCTCGGTACGTATCGGCCCTTGGGAATGGTGATCTGGATTGGATCGTCTCGCCCGACCACCAGATAATAACGCTCCAGAGCCCGGCGGATACGCCCTGCCTCGATGCGAACGACCGGGTCGTTTTGCGCATCGAAGGACGCATCCCGGCCGAAGACCGCCTGGGCAATTGCGTAGGCTTTCAGGTTCGTCTCCCGTCCTGCCAGGGTTTCGGCGACAATATATGCCAGAAACCGCCGGCTGCGGTCCGGAGCCTGGAATTCCACGCTAGATAGGATGCGATCAAGCTGATCACGGACCCTTGCTGGGTCCGCTGTCGGATCGTCGCCTTGCCCGCCCTGCGAGCCCATCGCGCCCTCCCGTGACCACGTCGTTTGACCTCACCGGTGCTCGATGACGACGCTTGTCGCTTGGCAGCCTTGCGCCTCTTATCATTCCGGCAAGGCAGTCTGGCGGAAAAAAGTCTCGATCGGTTCGTCCGGCGGGCCAAACCAGGTCGTGAAGAACGCCCGGAATTCCGGGGCGGCATAGGTGAGACTCAGCGCTCGATCGACGCTGAGCCTGAAGTCCTCATCGCTCCGGGCCATCTCGAGGGCCAGGGGCTGGAAGGTAAAATGGCGCTTCAGAACAATGAGGTTGCCGGAATCATCGCTGCGTGCCGCAGCATCCATCAGCAGCGACATGTCGCCGAACAGCACCGCCGAGCTTCCGTCGCGAACGCGGTCGATGCCCTGCTGGTAGTTGTTGACCGCCACTGTCGTTGCAGCCAGCTGGAAGGTCTCGATCCTGTCGGAGAGCCACCGTTCACTGGCGGTTCCGGCAATCGCCGAAAAGGTCTTGTGCTCAAGGATCGTGCGCGCCGGAGAGCCGCGCCAGATCGGCCGGCTCGACGGCTGCCCATATTCCAGCACTTCGCGCAAGGCCACCGGCGCACTTGCCCTCAGCAGCGCGCCCGTGCCGCTCGGAAAGATCGGGAGCGAGAACGAAACCTCCTGTCGGCGGCTGATCGTTACCGGCTCGGCCGCACAGACGAGATCCACCACGCCGTCCTGGATGGCCCGCGGCCGGGCATCGTTGCCGAGAGGAACCCATTCTATGTTCAACTGCGAGAGTTTCAGTTCCGCCCCCACGCTGTCGGCGATCTTGTTGCAAAGCGCCACCGCATAGCCGTCGGGCGCACCCTGATCCGACTTGAACGAAAACGGCCTTGCATCGGGATCGTAACCGAGCTTCAGCGAACTGCTGCTGCGGATACGGTCCAGCGTCTGTGCGGCAACCGGGGTAAAGGCGGCTGTCGCCAGCGCACCGATGAAGATGGAGGCGGCAATCGCTGTCCACCGCCCTTTGCTGATTGGCATGGTTCTTCCTCCCCTGCACTATTCTGCCGGCACGCGGTTCGCGCCGTTTGCAAAGCGCGGTGCGATCAGCCCGTAAATGATGAAACCGAGACCCGTGACCAGCATGCCGCCAAGCACGGCGTCCTTGCCGGAGGCGTAGATGGCGAACACGCTGTAGAGCATGCCGACAAGGGCAATGGCGGCGTTGAGCCGGTATTTCGCCTGCGGCACGCGCGCCGCCTTCATGATGACGAAGAGCGAAGACAGCGCGATGATGTATGGCAGCACATTGGTGACAACGGCGAGGTTGACGAGAGCGGAAAACTGTTCGCTGAGGGTCGGCGATATCGTCATCAGCGCCAGGCCCGTCTGCACGACGCCGAGGATGATCATCCCCTGGACCGGCGCCCCCATCTCGTTCACCCGTGAAAACACGGTAGGGAACATCCGCTCTTCCGCAGCCGTGCGCGCCGTTTGCGCGATGGTGAACTGCCATCCGAGAAGCGAGCCCAGGCAGGCAAGCACGGCAAGCGCCATGATGATCGAACCGATCGTCGGATTGAACATCGTGGCATAGGCGAGCGCGAACGGACCGGTCGATGCGGCGAGATCGGCATTCGGCACGATGCCTTGAATGACCGTCGTCGACAGGATGTAGATGACGGCGGCCCCGAGAGTGCCGAACATGCAGGCGAGCGGCACATCCCGCTTCGGGTTTTCCACGGCATCCGAATTCTGTGCAGCCGATTCCATGCCGAGGAAGGCCCAGAGCGTCAGGGAAATGCTCGATCCCATCCCCTGCCCGAGCGACAGTCCCTGCGGGTTCCAGGCGGCGGCAAAGGTGCTGGAACTGAACCAGAGCCATCCGATGATCGACAGCAGTCCGACCGGCAGGATAACGCCCCATACCGTGACCGAGCCGATGCGCCCGGTGATGCGCGGACCGCCGAAATTGGCGGCCGTCGTCAGCCAGAGAAGAATGATCAGAGCCAGGCAGGTCATGATAGGCGTCGAGGTCAGCACCGGAAAAAACCCTGCGAGGTAACCGACGGCGGAGATGCCGATGGCGACATTGCCGATCGCAAGCGACAGAAAATACAGGAAGAACACCATAAAATAGCCGTCCTTCCCATAGGCGTCCTCGGCATAGGCCGACATGCCGCCGGGGCGCTGATTGAACAGCCCGGCCTGCGCGAATCCATAGGCGATCGCCATCGAGCCGACAGCCGTCACGATCCAGGAGAGCAGCGAGATCGCCCCGACCTGCGCCATGTTGGCGGGCAGCATGATGATGCCCGACCCCATCATGTTGACGGCGACGATGAAGGTGAGCTGCACCAGATTCATCTTCTTCTTGGCCGTAGCCTCGGTCGCGAGATGCATTGTGTTGTCGGTCATGATGAAATCCTCCCTACCCCCTACTCGCGCACGACATATGTATGGAATTTGATCCGCCCATCGATCCGTTCCTGGAACACACCCTGGACCTCGTAATTGAAGCCCGGGAAGCGGTTGAAGGATTCCTCGAAGGCCAGGAAATAATCCCGCATCGGCCGCGCCTTGTCGTCCCAGCGCTCTCCGGGCACGATGACACCGATACCCGGTGGATAAATCAGCGCCAGCGTCGCCGAAATGCGGCCGGCAGCCTGCGTCATCGGCACATAATCGACATTGTTGGCGACGAGGGCCTCATAGGCCTGTTTGGGCGGGATTGCCGGCTCCGGAAAGCTCTCGGAGCGGAAGCAGAGACGCTGCAATTCCTTGACACCGGCCTCACGGTAAAAGGCGTGCATCTCCCCGCAGACCTGGCGAACCGTATATCCGGCATAGCGCTCGCGATTGGCTGCAAAAACCGTCGGCAGCACCTCCTGCAATGGCGCGTCCCGATCCCAGAGGTTCTTGAACTTGACGAGCTTGGCGACCAGCGTGTTCAGTTTGCTCTCGTCCTCGGCAGGCGTCAGCAGGAAGAGCAGGCTGTTCAGGTCACATTTTTCAGCCACCACCCGCTGTTCGCGCAGATAGTTGGCGACAACAGTCGCCGGGATGCCGAACTCGCGATATTCGCCGGTCTTGCGGTCGATGCCCGGGGTGAGCAGTGTGAGCTTGTTGGGATCGACCATGGTATAGCCGGGCGCATAACCGGAATAGCCATGCCACTTCGCCTCCGGATCGAACCGCCAGCATTGTTGTTCGCGCTTCAGCACATCGGTCGGGATATCCTCCCATTTGATATCGGCAAGATCGCCCGTATGTTTCGAGCCTGCGACCGAGACCCTGTCCGGCACGAAGGGATCGAAGAACCATTGTTCTTCAGCGCTTGCGGCTTTGGACTCGTAATGATCGACGAAACCACGCAACTTCTTGCGCACCTCGATCCCCAGCTCGATGCAGCGGTCCCAGAGCATCTCGCCGGCCTTGCCCTCATGCACCTTGGCATTGACGTCGAGCGAGGCGAAAAGCGGATAGAAGGGAGAGGTCGAGACATTCATCAGCAGCGATTCATTGAAGCGCTTGTGTTCGACGAAGCGGCGCTGGCCGCTGATATGTTCGTCGCGCTTGTGGATCTGTGACGCCTGCGAGAAACCGGCGCCCTGCTTGTGGACCGACTGGGTGGAAAACAGCCCCGGCATATCCGGTCGCAGGTCTTTAAGACGCATCGGGCTGTGGCCGTCGAACAGCGGATGGAAGGCGTTGTAACCGATCCAGGCCTCGTCCCAGAGCACGTAGTCGCAGAGATGGCCGATCCTCTCCATGACTTGGCTGACATTATAGATCGTGCCGTCATAGGTCGCGAGCTGGATGCAAGCCAAGCGGAACGGCCTTTCCGCCTTCGCACGGCTCTTGTCGGCGACGAGTGGATGTTCCTCTATCTTTTGCCGCAGCCAATTTTCATCCCAGGCCGCCCAGTCGACTGCGCCGATCATCCCGAAGGAGTTGCGGGCGGTCGGCAGATAGATCGGGATGGCGCCGGCCTGCACGAGAGCGCCCTGATGCAGGGATTTGTGATTGTTGCGGTCGAAGAGGACGAGATCCCCGCTTCGCAGCACCGCATTGGCCACCACCTTGTTGGACGTGCTTGTGCCGTTGAGAATGAAGTAGGTGCGGTCCGCGCCGAAGATGCGGGCCGCCTGCCTCTGGGCTTCGACGGCGGGACCTTCATGGATCAGGAGATCGCCGAGATCGACATCGGCATTGCAGAGGTCGTTGCGGAAAATGCTCTCGCCGAAATATTTGAAGAAGAGCTGCCCGGCCGGCGACTTTCGATAGAACTGGCCGCCCTGATGCCCCGGGCAATCGAAGGCAATATTGGCCTCGCCGTCATAGGCCATCATGCCGCCGAAGAAGGGCGGCAGCAGCGATTTGCCGTAATTGACCGCGCTGGAGACGATCTGCTTGGCATAAAAGGTCGGCGTCTGCTGGCCGAGATAGACGAAACCGTCCACCTCCCCGGCCATCTCGACGACATCCATATCGGCAATCGTCAGCGTATCGGCCATCGCCCAGATTGGCGTACGAAAACCGATCTCTCTGACGGAACGGAGGAAGCTGCGCGCCGCCGGCAGCCTGCCGCCCTCGACCGAGCCGATATAGGCGCCGACATCCGCATCTTCGGAGACATCGGCGGAATAATCATCGCGCCGTTCCACCTCGAAACCCTGGGCGGTGATCTGTGACACCAGCGCCTGCGCCTGAGAGTTGTCGCGGTCGACGATCGCCACGATCTTCAGCATCTTGTGGAAGGGTATGGCGACGGTCGGAGACTTCACGTCACGCGGGATCATTGCTGCTCCTCCCCTGCAATGCAATCGACGAGGTAGCGGCGCCCGCCGTCACCGGGCGCGAAGCGAAGGCCGTGAATATCGGTTTCGAAACCGGGGAACTTGCTGTCGAAATCACGGGCGTAGAGCAGGTAATCCTGAATGGACTTCGTCGACGGGGTGATCCGCTCGCCGGGCATGATCAGTGGAATTCCCGGCGGATAGGGAACGATCATGACCGCGAGGATGCGGTTCATGAGATTGTCGATCTCGACGCTCTCGATCTTGCCCTTGACCAGCCGGTCGTAAGCATCGGCAGGACGCAGCGCCATTTCGGGCAGGACCGTGTACATCTCGCGCTGCGCCTTCGGCACGTCGTCCTTGCGATAGATCGCATGAATCTGCTCGCAGAGATCTTTCAACCCCATGCCGGCATAGGCTTCCGGATGGGCGGCAGCGAGCGCCGGCAGCGCCCGGGTCAATGGCGCATTGGCGTCGTAAAGATCCTTGAAATTGAGGAGCTCGGTGACGAGCGTGCTCCACTTGCCGCGGGTGACACCCATGGAGAATAGCACGAGGAAGGAATAGAGACCGGTCTTTTCGATTTCGATGCGCCGCGACGACAGGAACTTGGTGATGACGGCCGCCGGTATCCCGTGTTCGTCCATCACCCCGCTTGCCGACAGGCCTGGCGACAGGATGGTCACCTTGATCGGATCGACCATGACGTGATTTTCGGCAAGGCCGACAAAACCATGCCAGGCATCGTCGGGCTTCAGCACCCAGTCGGCATGGGTGTCGCTCGGCGTCTGCTCGGCAACCGTCGGCTCCCAGACGTCGAACCACCAGCTGCCTTCCGTCTGTTTTCTCACCGTGTTCATCGCCCGGCGGAAGCTGATCGCCTCGTCGATCGTCTCCTGCACCAGCGCGCGGCCGGCCGGCTGTTCCATCATCGCGGCCGCGACATCGCAGGAGGCGATGATGCCATATTGCGGCGAGGTCGAGGTGTGCATCATGAAAGCTTCATTGAAGCGCGTGACGTCGAGCCGCTTGGTCTCGGCATGCTGGATATGAATCATCGAGGCCTGCGAAAGCGCCGCCAGCAGCTTGTGCGTCGAGTGGGTGGCGAAGGTGATGGCGTTTTGCGACCGCGCCGGCTGGTTCGACGAAATCCCGTGGAAGCCATCGTAGAATTCGTGGAAATTGGCGTAGGCGTACCAGGCCTCGTCGAAATGCAGCACTTCGACCGCGTCGCCAAGCGATGCCTTGATCGCATCGACATTGTAGCAGAGCCCGTCATAGGTCGAGTTGGTGATGACCATCAGCCGGACCTTGCCGCTGGTCTGCCCGGCGAAGGGGCTGGCGGCGATCTTGCCGGCAATCGATGCGGGGGTGAACTGATCCTTCGAGATCGGACCGATGATGCCGAGGCCATTGCGTGACGGCGTCAGGTAGATGGGCGTCGCCCCTGTCATGATCAGCGAGTGCAGGATCGACTTGTGGCAGTTGCGGTCGCAGAGCACGAGATCGCCGCGACCGACCATGCCATGCCAGACGATCTTGTTGGCAGTCGACGTACCGCCGACGACGAACAGCGTCTCATCCGTGCCGAAGATACGCGCGGCATTGCGCTCGCCTTCGGCGATCGGCCCGACATGATCGAGAAGCGAACCGACGCTGCCGACCGATACGGAGATATCGGATCGCAGCGTATTCTCGCCGAAGAAGCTGTAGAACAGTTGCCCGACCGGGCTCTTGCGGAAGGCAACGCCCCCGCCATGGCCGGGCGTATGCCAGGAATAGGCGCCCTCGAGCGTATAATCCATCAACGCCTTGAACATCGGCGGCGGCAGCCGGTCGAGGTAGTTGCGAGCGGCCTGCACGATGGCACGGGCCATGAACTCCGCCGAATCCTCGAAAAGCCGCAGGAAGGCATTGGCGTGACGCAACACGCCGGCCGGGACATCCTCGGCGGTCGTGTCGTCGCCGAAGAGAAAGATCGGCAGCCGGTCGTTCTTCCGGCGCTTCGCGCCCAGCACCTCTTCCAGCACCTGCCAGCGCGACGCCTTGTCCTCCGTGCCGTCGACGGAAACGAGCCAGCAGGATTCCGTGTTGAAGATATGCACGAGCCGGCGAGCGTCCTCATAGGAGACACCGGAAACGATGCGGAAGCCCTCGTTCTCGATCGCCGCCGCCAGATCGCGCATTCCGCGCCCGGCGGCACTCTTGCCGTCAAAGTCCTCATCGATGACGGCTACCGGAAATGCCTTATGGAATTCCATGCGACCCTCCAGAGTCCGGTTTTCAAAGGCAGCAGCGCGCCGCGCGGCCGCACTCGTCTGAGGCTGGAGAATCGTACATGCCGGGCGCATAACCGTCGTTGATCGCAATCAAGATGGCGCAGAAGCTTGGCGAAGGCGAAGGGAAAAGGGCGCTGGAGGGCCTATTCGGCCCATTCCGCATCGGCCGTAAAGGCGATCGTCAGCCAGCGATTGGCACTCTCGTCCCCAATTGCGGCGCCGATTTCGTCGCGAAGCGCATCCCATTCCTCGACCGTCTTTGCAGGCAGGCCCTCGGGCACGATGAAATAGAGTTCGATCTGCATCGCCCTGCCGACGCGGGCGACATAGGCGCGGTGGGAGAGGAAGCCAAGACGATCAACTACATCCGTGGCAACGCGGTCGACATGGTCCTGGAGATCGACCGGCGCCATCAGCAGGATCTCGGTCAGCGCTTTCCACACCGTGCCGATCGGAAGCGGGATCATCACCAGGCAGACCAATCCCAGAACCGCCGGGTCGACATAGTTGGCGATCCAGGAAAAAGGGGTCGGCACCACGGCAAGGCCGATGAGAAACGCGATCAGCAAGGCGAGCGCGATACCGCCCGACATGATCCAGGCCTTGATATCGAGGGAAATGAAATCGGATTTCAGGCTGCGGTTCAGCCTGATGCCCAGAACGGCCATGCCGGCGCAGACAAGCACCGTCACTGCCGAATAGGTGATCGCGACGCCGAAATGAAGTTCGTGCCCGCCGCCGAGGATACTGATGATGGCGTTGATCAGCGCATAGACCGCGACCGTCATCAGCAGACAGCCGTTGAGCATCAGCACGATCGGCTCCAGGTGCCAGAACCCCATGGTGAAGCGGTTGCGGATCCTGCCCGACGCCGCATCGCTCTGCGCCGATTTGACGATCAGGCTCGAAACCCACAGCGCAAGCCCGGTCATTGCTGCATCGGCCAGTGAATAGACCCCATCGAAGGCGATGGAGAACGAGCCCGAAAGAATGCCGAAAACGATACCGAGGGCGGCAATCACGACGGTCGCCGCAATCGAGATGCGTAGAAACCCCTGCTCGCTCACCTCGTCATCTCCCTGCGGCCGACCCGCCGCTTATTCTAATGCATGTCGCCCGGAAATGTGCAGCGCTTCCCCGCGTCGATCGTGAAGGAATCGAGGCCGATCGACCACTACGCATTGAACCGGATTGCGGCTGTTGATCGTTGGAGTGAAAATCACGCTCGGAAATGGCCGCCCGGGGAGCCATCGGCACCAGGCAGACGGCCTCTCGGAGGGGATCTGATGGCAACGTCGCCGAACGGCAAGAGCCTGGGACTGGCCGCCTGCACCGCCATCGTCGTCGGAAACATGGTCGGCTCCGGCTTCTATCTCTCGCCGGCCGCCGTTGCGCCCTACGGCAACCTTGCCATTATCGTCTGGATCATCATGGGAGCCGGCGCAATCTGCCTCGGCCTTACCTTCGCGCGGCTGGCCAGTCTCGTGCCGGCCGTCGGCGGTCCCTACGCCTATACGCGGCTCGCCTATGGCGATTTCGCCGGCTTCCTCATTGCCTGGGGCTATTGGATCTCCATCTGGACATCGCTTCCCGTCATCGCCATCGCCTTTGCCGGCGTGATGGTCGATCTCTTTCCTGGTCTCGGCAACCGCTTCACCGCGACATGCCTGACGCTTGGGGTGATCTGGGCGATCGTGCTCGTCAATCTCCGCGGTGTCCACGCGGCCGGCCTGTTTGCGCAGGTCACCACCTACGCCAAGCTCATTCCCTTCGGCGCCGTTGCCATTATCGGCCTGCTGTATATCGACACGTCTCATTTCACCGAATTCAATCCCAGCGGCCAGCCGCTCCTCGGGTCGATCGCAGCGCTGGCGCCCTTGACCATGTTCGCCTATCTCGGGCTCGAATCGGCGACCGTTCCCGCAGGTGATGTCCAGGACGCGGAACGAACCATCCCCCGTTCAACCGTTCTCGGAATCTCGATCGCCGCGGCTCTCTATGTGCTCGGCACGATCGTCGTGATGGGCCTTGTGCCCCGCCAGGAACTCGTCCATTCGGTCGCGCCCTTTTCCGAGGCTGCGGGTATCATGTGGGGACGCGGCGGAGAGCTGGCGATTTCGATCGCCGTCATTCTTTCCTCCATCGGCGCCTTGAACGGCTGGACGTTGTTGATGGGGCAGGTTCCGATGGCTGCCGCCCGAGATGGCTTGTTCCCTCCGCTCTTTGCACGGCTCTCGCCCCGCGGCGTGCCGGCCGTGGGCATGATCGTCTCCGCCGCGCTTGCAACTGTCCTGGTCCTGGTCCAGGCCCTCGGATCCGAGGGCTTCGCCGCCGTTTATCGACTGATGGTCGGCCTGAGTACGATGACGGCGGTCGTCCCCTATGCCTTCTGTTCGCTTGCCAGAACCCTCGTTGCTGCCCGCTTGAGCAGCGGAAGAGGTTACCCGCGCGTCACCGCCATCGAACTCATCGCCTTCGTGTTCGCGATGTTCACCCTCTATGGCTCGGGTGCCGAGCCCGTGCTCTACGGCCTCGTCCTGCTGATGCTCGGGATCCCCGTCTATGTCTGGCAAAGACGAAACGCGGCCGCAGCGGTCGAAAGCGAGGAGATGACAGCAGGCGCTGCAACGCGCCCGGCCGTCTCGTGACGCCCAACGCGTCTCTCGATGCCCCGCGTGATGCAGGCTCACCCACGCTCATGCGTGCCAGGTCAGGCCGGGGAAACTGCTGCTGATGATCGTCCCGCGCTCGCCGCGCACCATCGCCGCGATATCCGCCAGCGCTCCGATTGCAGAGGTCTTTCCGGCCCCCTCGGCGAAGTGACATGCGGCATCGACCTTCGGCCCCATCGAACCGGCCGGGAAGGAGAATTGTCTGATATCTTCGGGACGTGTCTTGTGAATGGATTTTTGAGACGGCTTGCCCCAGTCCGTGCAGACGGCGCGGGCGTCGGTTGCCATGATCAGAAGATCGGCATCGAGTTCACGCGCCAGCAGCTCGGAGCACAGATCCTTGTCGATCACCGCTTCGACGCCGGTCAGCTTTCGGTCGCTGCCCTTTTCGTACATCGTCGGAATGCCGCCGCCGCCGGCACAGATGACGATGGTTCGCTGTTCCAGCAGCCAGCGCACCGGGCGGATTTCGAAGATGCGCTTCGGCAGCGGCGACGCGACCACGCGCCGCCATTTCTCGCCATCCTGTTTGAACACCCAGCCTTTTTCCGTGCCAAGACGATCGGCGTCGGCCTTTTCGTAGACAGGGCCGACGAATTTCGTCGGGTTCTGGAAACCGGGATCGTCGCCGTCGACCTCGACCATGGTCAGAAGCGTTGCCAGCGGCTGCTCGAACGGCAGCAGATTGCCGAGTTCCTGTTCGAGCATATAACCGATCATACCTTCGGTTTCCGCGCCGAGCACATCGAGTGGATAGGCCTCATCGGGTTTGTAAGCGGCGCCTTGAAGCGCAAGCAGCCCGACCTGCGGTCCATTGCCGTGCGTTATGATCAGCTGATGTTCAGCGGCCAGCGGCGCAATCGCTTCCGCCGCGATCCGCGCGTTTCGCCTCTGGACATCTGCGGTCATGGCTTCTCCACGCCGGAGAAGGGCGTTGCCGCCAAGCGCGATAACGACACGCATCCTAGTCTCCCAAGGTCGCGACAAGCAGTGCTTTGATTGTGTGCAAGCGGTTTTCGGCCTGCTCGAAGGCGACATTGGCCTCGGACTCGAAGACGTCATCCGTGACTTCGAGGCCGTTGCTCATGCCGTAGTCTTCGGCAATCTGTTTGCCGAGCACCGTCTCGCTGTCGTGGAACGCCGGCAGGCAGTGCATGAACTTGGCCTGGGGATTGCCCGTTGCCTTCATCAAGGCCTTGTTGACCTGGTAGGGCGTCAGCAGCTTGATGCGTTCGCGCCAGACCTCCTTGGGTTCGCCCATCGAGACCCAGACATCCGTATGCACGAAGTCGACGCCGCGGACAGCCTCCTCGACATCTGCGGTCACCAGCAGCCGCGCGCCGGACTTTTGCTGCAGCTCCTTGGCGATCTGCATATATTCTTCCGACGGCCAGAGCGATTTGGGGCCGCAGATGCGCACGTCCATTCCGACAAGGCAGCCGACGATCAGCAGCGAATGTCCCATGTTCGAGCGCGTGTCGCCGACATAAGCGTATTTGATATCGGTGATCGGCTTGTCGCTGTGTTCACGCATGGTCATCACGTCGGCCAGCATCTGGGTCGGATGGTATTCGTCCGTCAGGCCGTTATAGACCGGCACTCCCGCATAGCGGGCGAGCGTTTCCACGCCCTGTTGCGCGGATCCGCGATATTCGATCGCGTCGTACATGCGCCCGAGGACACGTGCCGTATCCTTGAAGGATTCCTTATGCCCGATCTGCGAACCCGATGGATCGAGATAGGTCACGTTGGCGCCCTGATCCGAACAGGCGACTTCGAAGGCGCATCTGGTTCGCGTCGAGGTCTTCTCGAAGATCAGGCAGATCTCCTTGCCCTTCAGATGCTGCTGTTCGGTTCGGGCATACTTCGCGCGCTTCAGGTCGCGGGCGAGGTCGAGGAGATACCGGAATTCGCGCGGGGTATAATCCTGTACGGTCAGAAGCGAACGATTGCGCAGATTGAAGCTCATTGTCTTGCTCCGTCGAGTCCGTTGCGTGTGTGCGAGACGTCAGTATGCCGGGTCGCGCCATATCGGGCATGTCATGCAGTGACCGCCGCCGCGGCCGCGGCCGAGTTCCGAGCCGCGAATGGTGATGACTTCGATGCCCGCCTTGCGAAGAAGCGTGTTGGTATAGGTGTTGCGATCATAGGCGACGACGACACCCGGCTCGAGGGCGACGACGTTGTTGCCGTCGTCCCATTGCTCGCGCTCGGCCTGGTAGGAATTGCCGCCGGTCTCGACGGTCCGCAGCCGAGTCAATCCAAGCGTTTCGCTGACGACCTCGAGCATCGGCCGATTTTCGGGATGGACCTCGAATGTGCCGTCATCATCCTTGGGCCGCATGCTGTAGCAGCGGATCTGGTCGACGACCTCGGCAAACAGTGTCACGACATCGCGGTCGCAGAAGCTGAAGACGGTATCGAGATGCATCGCCGCGCGGCTCTTCGGCATCAGGCAGCCTATCACCCTCGTTGCTGCTTTGCTCCTGAACAGCGTCTGCGCCACCTGGCCGACGGCCTGATAAGTCGTACGCTCGCCCATGCCGATCAGCACCGTGCCGTTGCCGATCGGCATGACGTCGCCGCCCTCCATCGAAGCATTGGCAAACTGCTGATCCGAATCGCCCCACCAGATCTGGAAATCTCCATCCTTGAAGGACGGGTGGAATTTGTAGATCGCCCGCTGGATCAAGGTCTCGGCGCGTCTTGCAGGCCAGAACATCGGATTGCATGTCACGCCATTATAGATCCAGCAGGACGGATCGCGCTGGAACAGCGTATTGGGAACCGGCGGTATGACGAATTCGGACTCCGCCAGGGCGCTCAGCATCAACGACTTGGCTTTGACCTCGGGAAGATCGGCGATCGAAATGCCTCCGATCATGTAGGCCGCAAGCTGCATGGCAGGCATCTCGTCAAGCCACGGCCGCACGGCCTCGGCGATCTGCGAGCCGAGTACATTCGGGGTGATCCGACGGTCCAGCACGAAATCACGCGCCTGCTTGTCGGCAAGCGTCTGGCCAAGCAGATCGTGAAGCTCGAGAACCTCGACGCCCCTCTCCTGCATCTTCAGGACAAAATCGAAATGATCCTTCTGCGCCTCGTGCACCCAGAGCACATCGTCGAAGAGCAGGCTATGACAGTTGCCGGGCGTCAGACGCTGATGAGCCAGGGACGGTTTGCAGACCATCACGGTCCGGAGCTTTCCGACCTCCGAGTGAACACCGAAACCACGCATGAGGTTCTCCCTGGCTTCTTGTCTCGACTGTTAGGCATGTCTCGCCGACCAAGGGCATGTGCCCCGCGGGCGCCAAACCGATCTGTGCCAGGTTAAGTTGACGGGTCCGGTGGTGTCATTGATCGCGAGCAATGCTCGACGCATCAAACGACCTGCACATGGCTATATCAGTGACCGATTGCCCGGCCGCCGGCGTGGAACTCCTCGGCCAGCCACCGCCGCCAATGGGTCGGGTGGACGTCCAGCTTATTGCCGCCTCTTGCATCGACCCAGCCGTCCAATATTCTCTGACACGGAAAGACAAGGGCGTGGACGCCTTCGTCGTCGATCACGGCGAGTTCGATATCCTGCGCAAACGGCGCGTCAATGATTGATCGCCACATCCTGGCACCTCACAGCAATGCTGAGGGCTCGGCGGCTTACCTGAACGCGAGAGGCGGCCGGGCCGGATTGAGCAAGCCTAGCCTATCGGCTTGCAACCTTCCTTGATCCTGATCACTCCCGAAGACAGGAAATTCGAACCACGGCCGGACGCTGTCTTTTTGAAGCAGGTCCTGTTCCGCCGTCACGGCTGACATCATCGACATCACGTACAATTACGTAGTGACCGTCCCCAATTTTCAGTGCCGCTCTTCCTTGTAAGAGTGCAGCGTCACGGGGGGACCAGCAATGTTGACCACGAGCCAGGCTGCCGAACGTTATAGACCGGAACCGAACGGCATTAATGCAGGTGAGACCCGACGGCTACCGCCAAGCACTGTTCTATGGGTCCTCCCGGGCCAGGGCATCTATCGCGAAGGCGAGCGGGCATCATCACTCTACCAGGTCCAGTCCGGTGCAGTGAGGGTCTATCGAATAATGCGGAATGGGCACCGCCACATTCTCTCATTCTACGGAGCGGGAGAATGGTTCGGCCTGCAGGATGGAGACATCCATGATGATTTCGCGGAGGCGATCTGCGACTCCCAAATTCGGTCCGTTCCGAGAGCCGGCGGGCCGATGCCGCCGATAAATTTGTTGGATATAGCCTTGTCCAGCCTGGCGATTGCGAATTCGCGGCAGCTTATCGTCGCCCGCCAGGGCGCTCTCGAACGTGTGGCGACTTTTGTGCAGGAAATGTCGGCCCGAAATGGCGGCGCCAACGAGTTTGAACTCATGATGTCGCGTACCGATGTTGCCGACTATCTCGGATTGACGGTCGAATCGGTGGCGCGCTCATTTACCAAGCTCAGGACGCGCCACATTGTCCAGCTTTTCGGACACGGCCAACGATATGTCCACATCCTCGATCGCAACAGGCTTGCCGCGCTCAGCACCTGAAGCAGGCCGCGCGGCACAGGACCCGGAGCACCACGCTTATTCGACGTAGAAGGTCAGGTTGCCGTTCCGGGCTCTGGTGACCCATTCAATATCGTTCGGCGTGAGCTTTTTCGCCTTCAGTTTGCCGACAAGCCATTTATTTGACCGAGCGGCCGCGCGGATGGCCTCGACATCCTTTTCGCTGCCTTGCGGGGGATGACGGCCTGTCTCCGAAAAGTCGGCAATTCTATAGCTTACGACAGTAAAACGCTTGTCATGATATGTTCGGACCGCTTCCGGCAGGTTTTCGCTCCAATTCATTCTGCGGTATTCGCGCCGGTTCTGCTGGGCGTCGGCCTGCACCGATACCGTGATCGTCGAGATCGCGATTGCCAGTGCCAAAGATAGCTTCATCATGTTGGCTACTCCCGAAAGAAGCATAGGTTCTACACGGTGAATCTAGCCGATGTGGCGCAATCAGGCATTGAGCGTAGTCAATCGCGACGGCCCCGCGCAGGGCGATTGGCACAGCAGCCGGCTATGCCGCGGGTCGATCCTGGTGTCGCGGAGAAGGGCCTCCCGGCCGGTCGTTCCGGCGTCATGTATGATACCGTATTTTACTGCCATCCGAACCCACGACATTTTATCTCTATTGTAATTCATGGAGGGCAAAGCGATGACCGAACCTGCTGCTTCTACCCCGTCGATGACCAGTGCGGAAGAGCTGCGCAAACGCGCGCTCGAACTGCAACTTCTCGAGATGGAACGCCAAGAGAAGATAATGGCGCGGGAGGCCAAAAAACACTCTGAATTCGTTGAGGATTTCTTCCGCAAGCACATTGGCGATTCCGAACGCACGGTGATCAGGCGCGTCGTGTCGAAAGCCGCTGCGGACGGCAAGTTCGAGGCCATGATCTACAGTTTTCCCTCGAGTTTTTGCTCCGATAGCGGCCGCGCCATCAACAACGGTTTGCCCGGATGGCAGAACAGCCTGCAGGGAAAGGCCAAGGAACTCTACGACCTGTTCGAAGAGATCGGCAGGCCGCAGGGCTATGGCCTGAAGGCACTGGTCATCAACTTCCCGGGCGGCATTCCGGGCGATATCGGTCTTTTCCTCACCTGGGAAAAACCGGTGGAGTGACCGGGCATGAAGACTGTCGAGATCGAGCGCAAGTTTCTTGTGCGCAGCGACGCTTGGCGCGCCGGCGCGACAAGCGTGCACATCTTGCGACAAGGCTATCTCGCACGAGGCGCTGCCAGCAGCCTGCGCATTCGCCTGATCGATGACCGGACGGCCCGGCTGGCGGTGAAGTTCGGTAAACGCGGCCTGACGCGCGAGGAGTTCGAGTACGACATTCCCCTCGCTGAAGCCAAAGAATTGCTGCTTCACGTCCGTGGCACGGTGCTGGAAAAGACAAGGTACGAGGTTGTCGATCAAGGCAATATCTGGGAGATCGATGTCTTCGGCGGCGCCTATCAGGGTCTGACCATTGCCGAGATCGAAATGAGAAGCGAGAAGGACCGTCCATCTCTACCCTCCTGGCTCGGCCGCGAGGTAACCGGCGACAAACGTTATTCCAACCGGGCGCTGGCATTCCAGTGCCCGGCGATTTCGCCCCCATACGGCCTCGCTAATCTTCAACCAGTCTCCAGTCGGCACCCGGGTTGAACTCCTTGATCGCCGACGCCAGCCGCTCGGTCTGATCACCCAGATCTCGCTGGTAGATGACTCCCATGTTGTTCACCATGAAAGTCTGCACGCCGGTTACCCTGTAGCTTACCGGCCAGGCAATCAGGGCAAAGCCGCCCGTCATGTTCCCATTGACAATATAGCTCTGCTTGCCGCCGACGACATTGGAGCCTTGCGCCGTCAGGATGCGATAGCGATAGCCGTAGTAACCTTCTCCCCGCTTCGCATTGCCGAAGGCTGCACTCTCGACGAGACCGCCGGCGGGGCTCTCCTCTTCGAATGCTCCCGGCTCCCAGTACAGGCCGTCCCGTGCCCCCTTGGTGCTGACGAGCTTCTGCGCGAACTCGTAAACACCGTCGCCATCGCGATCGTCCCGCGCATATTCATACTGGGCGATAAAATAGTCGGTCATCGTCTGGATGGTCGCCAGTTCATTCCTGCCGACTCTCCGGTTGACGATTTCCTGAAGGCCGATCTTCCTGTCGAAAGCCCATTTGCCGTTCTGGTCGCGACTGAGCGGGAAAGGCAGGGGCCACAACTGATCGCCGATCGCGACGACCTTGCGATCGCCGAGATCTTGAAGAATGACCTGCTTGCCGGCGCCCTCGCGTATCAACGCATAGGCGATCATCGCCTCATTGCTCGCCTTCAGCTTGGCGGCACTGAGCCCCAAGAGGTTAGCCAAACCGTCGATTTCGCCCGAGGCCAGGACCTGCTTGAATTGGTCGACGGCGAGTGAGGGACTATCGAAGGCGGGCGGAGTTCCGGCCGCAAACTCTTCAAGATTGCTCTGCTCCTGCGCCACGGAAAGCTGCGGCACCGTCAAGAAAACCGCCGCACCCAGCATCAATGAAATCAGTCTCGATTCTCGTGTCATCGGCTCGCCTCATAGTTTGGCGTTCAGGAAAGCATCTGCCAGTTTCAGCGGCGGCCGCCGCCGCCACGCCCGCCGCCGCCACGGCCACCACCGCGCCCGCCGCCACCATGCGACACGGGTGGCCGAGACCGCTGCTGCGTTGCCCGCGGTGCGCCGCGCTGGCCGCCACCCATGCTTTGGCCGCCGCGCTGGGAGTTCACCACCTCGCGGCGCCCCGATTGGACATTTCCGAGCGCGCTCTGCTGGCGGCCCCGGTTATCGGCTTTAGCGGCCATCTTGGGCTTGCCGGATTTCGGCTTCGCCTTCGGGGCAGCATTGACCTGACGATTGCCTGCGTTGGCGGGACGGGTGTCGGCGCGTGGCGCGTCTGCGCGTCTGGCCGTGTCGCCCACTGACGTTTTCGGATTGGATTTCAGCCCCTGCGCGGTATTCTTTCGAACGTCCGCGGCTCGGGCCCCGACATCGCCCCTCGACTGGTTTCGCTCCCTCTGGAGGTTGCCGGCCTGGTTCTTGAGCTGGTTGCGGCTGTCCGTCTGGAGATTGGAGCGGATCGCCGAGCGATCGAGCTTGTTCAGTTGATCCTTGCCGATGCTCAGCTTGCTGCGATCGACATTCTTCCAGTCGACATCGTTCAAGTTCATTTTTCCGTTGAAATTGCGGTTGTTGAAGCAATCGTTGCAATCGATGTCGACATCACCGTTCCAGCGCCCGCCCCAAACGCCCCAGTCATCCCAATTGACGATCGCAGCCCAGGCGACGCCGGTTACGGCGGCAGCGAAGAAACCGGCTCCGGGATAGTAGTAGTTGTCGTAGGAGTCCGGATAATAGGAGATCGGCGCGATGTCATAGTTCGGCTCGTACAACATTTCCGGCGCATATTGCGGGATGTAGACCTTCTCCGGGTTCGTGGGCTGGATGATGACGTTGTCGCCCTCGTTGACGATGGTGACCTTGTCGTCCGTCTTGATGATGTTCTTCGCGATGGCTTCGTCGCGAAGCTGCTGTATTGCGATGAGGACATCCTTCTGCTGATTGGTCAGCGCGTCTCCGAGCGACTGCGTCCACTCGAGATCGTCGCTCATCATCTTGACGACCTCCGGGTAGTTCAGCAGCGAAATCACACTTCCGTCCCATTCGCTTTTCGGCTGGAGGCTGGCATTCTTTTTCTTGGCTTCCAGGAAACGGGCCGCCTCGACGACCTGCAGGGGAAACAGCGAAGCCGCCGAGATCGCTGCGACGAGATCGTCCGGATAAAGCGCGATACGCGCCACGAGAACCTCGAGCTCGTCGTCGGAGAGCCCGGCCGCTTCCGCGGCCGGCGCCTGCACGGGCTCGGCCTTGGTGGCCGGCGCCGCCGTCTGCGCGTAAGTCCACGGCACGGGCGGCAGGGAAGAGATTGTTATGGCTGAAAAGCCGGCCAGCAGCCTGAAATATCTCGCTTTCATCACGCCTCGATCTCCTAAAAGCATGCCGCACAAAGCTGTGCAGCGGTTTTGCGACAACGCTGGCTATGGCATCGGATCGGTGGAACGCTTCAGTGACACGACCTTCGAACGAAGCACTGCATCTCCTATTTCCTCGACGAGCCCCTCGACCAGGCTGCCGTATTCCTGTCGCCGTCCCTCCCGAACGGTGACAGGAAGCAAATCTACGTTGGTGAGCGCCTCGATGGCTGCTGCCAGGTCCTGGCACATGCCGTGGAAATTCTCGTCCACGTCGAGAAGCCGTCGTGCCAGCGCAAGATGCTCGGGCAGATGGACCTCTAGCAGCGCAAGGATGGCCATTTTTTCTGGATCGCCTGCCCCCATATCCATCCCGCTCTTTGTCTTCGTGCAAAGCAGAGGAATTAATATATTGCATCAAGCTTATTTAGAGATGTAACATACAAGAAGCTACGGTCGTGGGCATGGCGGCTGGCTTCATCGGGGGGCGGCGATGCAGAGCGTAAGAGCAAAGGGACCGCCAAGTGCGGCAATTCCCACCATAGCGGAAACACGAGAACAGCTTGATCGCATCAGATCCAGCCGGGAGTTTCACGCACCTGACCGTGGGCGTAGATTTCTCGATTATATTGTCGAAGAAACGCTCGCCGAACGCGGGGCCTATCTGAAGGCCTACACAATCGCCCTGGAGGTATTTGGACGAGATGCCTCATTCGATGCCCAGAATGATCCCGTCGTAAGGATTGAGGCCGGCCGCATACGCCGCGCTCTGGAACGATATTATCTGGTCGCTGGCCAATTCGATAAGGTCATCATTACCATCCCCAAAGGCGGGTATGTGCCTTGCTTCAGGCACGCCGACACCTGCCCCGCGACAGACCCCGAGCCATCGGCGGAAGCGAGCGATAGCCCCAACCCAATCGTGCAACCCGTCATCCCTTCAAAATCTGCAGATCCCTTACCTGTGAACGAGAGCGCCGTTCAATCCGCTCCGGCGTCCTGGACCTTTTATGTGACGCCGGTGTCCCTGGGCCTGACCGCATTGATCGCGGTCTTCGCTGTTCCTTCCTTGTTCGGTTCCCTCTCGCGCCCCTCTAACTCCCCCACGGATCGGCCGGATTTTCCCCAAGTCCTTGTGGAGCCATTCGAGGACATTTCCGAAGCCGGCGCATCGGCAGGGATCGCCCGAGGACTGACAGACGAGGTCATTGGGCGCCTGGCAAAATTCCGGGAAATCGTCGTGATTTCCAATCTGCCTGCGGCATCGGCCGGGCAGCCGCTGTCGAAAGATCTGCAGGAACCGCGTTTTGCCTTGCAAGGTCGAGTGCGGGTGGAAGACAGCAGGCTGCGGTTGACCGCACGATTCGTCAACCGTCACGATGGGTCGGTGATCTGGGCGAACAGCTACGACAAGGACCTTCGCATACAGGATGTCTTGCAGGTTGAAGCCGACTTGGCCCAGGATGTCGCGACTGTACTGGCATCGCCATATGGGATCATTTTCCAGAACGATACCGCGAAAATATCGCCGTCCGCGCCCGACGACTGGGGTGATTATGCCTGCGCGCAATCTTACTACCGCTACCGTGTCGACCTCAATCCGAAGGGCCTGGATGCTGCCCGGACCTGTCTTCAGCAGGCAACGAAGCACCTCCCCGGAAATTCGACCTATTGGGCCCTGCTGTCGATGACCTATCTCGATGAGCTTCGGTTTCAATACAGTCGCGACAAAGCGCCTGCCCTGCAATCGCTGAAATCTGCCTTGGAAACCGCACGGCGCGCAGTCGACCTCGATCCGCAAAACGCCCGCGCCTTGCAGGCGCTGATGCTTGCCAACTTCTTCAGCGGCGATGTCGATGCGGCATTAAGCGCCGGCGCTGCCGCCTATGAGATCAACCCCAACGATACGGAGCTTGCCGGCGAATATGGATTCCGCCTGGCGCTTTCCGGCAAATGGGATACCGGCTGTGAATTGATGTCGAGAGCCATCAACAAAAATCCCAGCCCAAAAGGCTATTTCGAAGTGGGTCTCGCCATGTGCGCCTATATGCGGCGGGACTACCGGGCAGCCGAACTATGGGTCAGAATGGCGGATCTGCGATACAACTCCATACACCACCTTGTCCTGCTTGCGATCCTCGGCGCGGAGGGCAGGGTCGACGAAGCACGCGAGGAGCGCGCGTGGCTCGAGGCGAACGCACCGGCGTTGATGGCCAACATCCGCAACGAGATCGGCACCCGTCTGCCTCGTCCCGAGGATCAGCAACGCGTCCTTGCCGACCTGAAGGCGGCAGGGGTGGCAATCGCTTCGCAATAGTCGGCCGGACCCTGGCGCCATCCACCCTCTATAGATGTTACGTGATGCTACACGCGTTCGGCTGCTAACGGCGTTACTATCCGCCTTCACGCAAGGGCCGAACGGTTCGGCCATATTCCGCCGAAAGCGGAAGGGGGCGCCGTGTTTCTGGACTATTTTGCACTCGGGGTACTGCTTTTCACGGTCATAACGCTTTTCTACGCCGTGATCGCGATCCATGACATTCCGCACATCATCGCGAAGAAACGCAATCACCCGCATCAGGACGCCATTCATGTTGCCGGCTGGGTAAGCCTCTTCACCCTGCACGCCATATGGCCGTTTCTGTTCATCTGGGCCACCCTTTATCGAGAGGACCGCGGTTGGGGAATCAAGCCCGACGGCAAGCTGGCGGAAAACGTGGAGGCGAACGCCGAAATAGCACGCCTTCAAGCCCGCATTGCCGAACTCGAAGCGCAACCACTGGAGAGGGAGAAAGCCTGATGGACCTGCTCCTGATCCTCACCTATGCCGCAATCTGCTGGACGATCTTCAAGGTCTTCCGAATTCCGGTAAATCAATGGACTCTTTCCACGGCAGTTCTTGGCGGCATTTTCCTGATCTCAGCACTGCTGCTGATCATGAGCTACAATCATCCCTATTCGGGCGAAGGGCGTATCTACTTCACCTCCGCGCCGGTCATTCCGACAGTTGGCGGCCAAGTTGTGGAGGTCCCGGTCCAGCCCGACACGCCGCTGAAGAAAGGCGATGTCCTCTTTCGCATCGACCCGCGACCCTATCAGTTCGTCGTCGACCAGAAGAGAGCCGCTCTGGCGGAGGCCAAACAGACTGTCCTTCAATTGAAATCTGCGCTCGATGCCGCCAACGCCGCTGTGACAGGTGCCGAAGCCTCGCGCGACCGTTCTCTGCAAAGCTTCGAGAAATTCCAGCAATCGAACGAAAACGCCAAATCGAGCGGCAAAGGCGCTGTCTTTTCCGAACTCGAAGTCGAAAACCGGCGAGGCATCTATCTGACATCGGAAGCCACGGTCGAAACCGCCCGGGCACAAGCGGCGCAAGCCAGGCTCGCTTATGAATCGGAGATCAACGGCACGAACCCGACGGTCGCACGCCTGGAAGCCGAATTGGGCAATGCGGAATACGACCTCGATCAGACGACGGTTCGCGCTCCGAGCAGCGGCTACGTGGCGCAGGTTTTCCTGCGGCCGGGAATGATGGCAAACCCGCTGCCCTTGCGACCTGTCATGGTCTTCATCAACGCCGAAGACCGGACTTTGGCTGCTGCCTTCATCCAGAATTCGCTGCAGCGAGTCCGGGTTGGCGATGAGGCGGAAGTCTCGTTCAAGGCCGTGCCCGGCAAGATATTCAAGGCCCGGATCCAGGGCATCATCGATGTGATGGCGCAGGGCCAGCTTCAGCCGACGGGAGCGCTGATCGATCCGCAGTCGCCCGAGCGCGCCTCCCCGGGTCAAACGCTGGCACGCATCGAGATCCTCGAGGATACCAGCAAATACCAGCTGCCCGGCGGCGTCGTTGCCGACGTCGCCGTCTACACCGAGCACTGGCATCACGTCGCCGTTCTCCGCAAGGTTCTTCTGCGGATGAGCAGTTGGATGAACTTCGTTTTCCTTGAGCATTGAACGGACACGGCTGGGCTAAAGCCCAGCTGGACTTTCGGGAGACGTCGAAGCGCAATCCAGGGGGAAACGCGGTGATTGGAAGTTTCGGCATACCAATGCTGAAGGGGCTGGAGGGCTTCAACCGAAACTGGCTGCGAAACGATATCCCTGCCGGGCTGTCGATTGCCGCCGTCGGCCTGCCAAGCGCGATTGCCTACCCCGCAATTGCCGGTCTGCCCCCCGAAACGGGAATCTATGCGAGCATCGTCGCGCCGATTGCCTACGCCATTTTCGGGCCGTCCCGCCTGCTGGTCGTCGGGCCGGATGCGGCAACCATGACCGTTCTCGCCGCCGCGATGGCCACGATCATCGCAGTTGAGCCGGCAGCCGCAGGCGTGGACCGCATCGCGATAGCATCCGCCTTGGCGCTCGGCGTCGGGGTATTCTGCCTTGCCGCCAGGTTTCTGAGGCTGGGGGTCGTGGCCAACTTCCTCTCCCGCCCAATTCTCGTCGGATTCTTTGCCGGCGTATCGCTGTCGATCCTCGTCGGCCAGATCAATCGCTTCACCGGCGTCAAGATCGAGTCCGACGGGCTCTTTGCGCCGATCCTCGAAATAGTGCGCAAAAGCGCGTCGATCCATTGGCTGTCGCTGATTTTCGGCCTGTCGATGTTCGTGCTGTTGTGGGTGGTCCGGGCCGCGCGTCTCAAGGTGCCAGGCCCTGTTCTTGTCGTCGTCGTCTCGGTGATCCTGTCTGCCGTCTTCGACTTTCAAGGCCGCGGCATAGCCGTTGTGGGCGACATCCCTCACGGCCTGCCGAGGTTTTCGCTTCCTGCCCTTTACGAGATGCCGCTCGACAAGATCGTCCTTGGCTCCGCCGCTGTTTTCCTCGTCAGCTTCGGAGCGGGGATCGTCGCCGCCCGCAGTTTCGGCACGCGTGCCGGACAGGAAGTGGACGCGAACCAGGAATTGATCGGCCTCGGAGCGGCGAATTTCGCCCCCGGCCTTTTTGGTTCGTTTCCGATCAGCGTCTCGGATTCGAGAACGGCAATCAATATGTCTGCGGGCGGCGTGTCGCAGGCGGCGGGACTTGTCTCCGCAGCCACGCTGATTGCGGCTCTCGTCTTTCTGCACAGCGCCTTGCGAATATTGCCCCTGCCAGCGCTTGCGGCCATTCTGGCAATGGCGGCGATCGGCCTGATCGATGTTGGCGAACTGAAAAAAGTCTGGCGCATCAGCCGGATGGAATTCGTCTTTGCGCTGATCACCATGTGGGGCGCAATCAGCTTCGGCGTTCTGAACGGCGTCATTGTCGCGATTGCCGCAACCCTCGTCTATCTCTTGCGCAAGACCATGTATCCGCGCGACAGCCTTCTTGGCAGGATCGAAGGCCGGGAAGGCTTCTTTGATCTCGCCCGCTTTCCCCAGGCGCGCCCGCAAGAGGGGGTCGCGATATGCCTGATCCAGGGCAACATTCTGTTCTTCAACGCCGATTATGTCCGCACACGGCTGCTGACGATCGGCACGCAGCTTGCGCAGGGCACCAGATCCCTGCTGCTGGACGCAAGCGCCATCTCCCATATCGACAGCACCGGCGCAGCGGCCCTCGATGTCGTCGCAGAAACGCTCGCGAAACAGAACGTCACCTTCGCGATAGCCGATCTCAACGAGGAGAGCCGCGAGCTGCTCGACCGCGCGGGCGTGATCACGGCTCTCGGCCCGGGGAACATTTTCTCCGACAAGGACGAGGCAATGGCGGCCCTTAAACCGGCACGCGACGCAATTCAAGACAAGGCGGAAGAAACGAATGGCCCCGTCCAGGGTCATGAACGGAGGGAGTTATGAACAAGGGGTACGACGCAAATATCGAAGAGGCCGTGGCCGAGGCGAAACGCAAAGACAAGGACAAGAAGAAGAGATCCTGGAACTACGAAAAGGAGCTTCTTCGTCTACAGGTGGAAATCGCTCATCTGCAGGCCTGGGTGAAGAAATCGGGCGCCCGGATCGTCATCATCTTCGAAGGTCGCGATGCCGCCGGCAAGGGTGGAATGATCAAGCGCATCACCGAGAAGGTCAGTCCACGCGTCTTTCGCGTCATCGCGCTGCCCGCCCCGACCGATCGCGAGAAGTCGCAGATCTACATGCAGCGCTACATCACCCACCTGCCGGCCGCAGGCGAAGTCGTGATCTTCGACCGCAGCTGGTACAACAGGCCGGGAGTGGACCGCGTGATGGGCTTCTGCAGCGAAAAGAAGGCCGAGCGCTTTCTCGAGCTGGCGCCTCGCTTCGAAGCAGCGATCGTCGAAAGCGGTATCATTCTGCTCAAATACTTTCTGACCGTCAGCGAGGAGGAGCAGGAGCGGCGCTTCAAGCGCCGGATCGACGATCCGCTTCGGCAGTGGAAACTGAGCCCGATGGATGTCGAATCCTATCAACGCTGGTGGGATTATACGAAGGCCTACGATGCAATGCTGCGGATGACCGACAGCAATCACGCGCCGTGGTGGATCGTTCCGTCGGATGACAAAAAACAAGCGCGCATAAACTGCATCTCCCACATCCTGCAGTCGATACCCTATGAGCGCGTCAAGTTCGAGGCACCGGATCTCGGCAAGCGGCAGAAGCGCCCGGGCGGATATGTCGAAGATCAGAGCATTCGGCATGTCGTTCCCGACGTGACCGCGCGGTGAATGGCGGACCGATCGGCCGATCGACGGCAAACCAGACGGGCTGACCATTATGAATCTCGAGCAGACACGGGGCGAGGCGTTGAAGCCCGCAGACATAATGCAGACTTCGATCGAGACACGGGTCAGCGATCTCGTGCGGCTGGGAATCATCGCACTGTTCGCCTATTGGTCCTTCCGTCTGGTCGCCCCGTTCGCGCTGATCGTCATCTGGTCGGCGATCCTGGCGATAGCGATGTTTCCTTTGCACCAGATGCTGGCACGCGCCCTTGGAAACCGTCCGGTCATTTCGGCAACGATCATCGTCGTCGCCTGTCTGCTCCTCGTCATTGCCCCCCTGTCGCTTGTTGCCGTCAATTTTGCCGATGCGGCACAAGCTCTCATAGGAAGATTAAAGACGGACAATTTTGCCTTGCCTTCTGCTCCTCAAGGCATCCGGGAATGGCCGGTCGTCGGTGAACGCGTCTATGCCGCCTGGAACCAGATCGCCAGCAACCTCGCTGCATCGATCACCAAATTTCAGGCGCCTCTGCGCGAGATCGCCGGCGTCGTCGTCACCAAACTCGCCTCGATCGGCGCCGGCCTCCTGGGCTTCATCGTCTCCGTCGTGCTGTCCGGCTTTCTGATGACAACAGGCGAACGAATGAGTGCGATCGTGTCAGCGCTTGCCAACAGAGTTGCCGGCGACAGAGGCGTTGGTTTCGCCAAGCTTGCGGCCACAACCGTGCGCAACGTCTCACGCGGTGTCATTGGCGTCGCCTTCCTGCAAACGCTGTTATGTGGGCTCTGCTTCGTCATCTTTGATTTGCCGGCAAGAGGTGCGTTGACCTTTGCAGTCTTCATCCTGTGCGTCATGCAAATCGGCCCTGGCCTCGTGTTGATTCCGGCGATCATCTGGGCTTGGTTTTCCTGGCCGGTTTCGACATCCCTGGCATTTACTCTCATTGCGACGCCCATCACGCTTCTGGACAACGTGCTCAAACCTCTTCTCATGGCGCGAGGTTTGACGACACCGATGCCTGTGATCCTCATTGGCGTCATCGGGGGCACGCTGTCATACGGCCTGCTTGGGCTCTTCCTCGGCCCGATCGTCCTCAGCGTATTTTACGAACTGCTGCGAAGCTGGGCTTGGCCCTCACCAAAAGACGACCGGCCGGCAAACGGAGTCGAAGGGGATGACATCGTTGATCAGACCGATACCTGCTGACGTTTCCGAAGCCGAAGTGAGGAGAAAACATGTCGAAAGCGTCGACCCACTGGAGCGACAAAGCGCTCATAATCGTGCTGCGGATGCTCTTGGTCTTCGCCGTGGTTGGGGCGTTTTCAGTCCTGATCAAGTTCGGCCGGGCATTTCTGTGATCATCTCAATTTCTCTTCCACATGGCCCGACTCTCCGGCTAACCTTGCCCAAAGCCCACTTCCAGTTTCCGTTTCGAAGGACCGCAGAATGAAATGGATCGCGGCAATAGCCCTTTTTCTTGTCCTTGCGATCAATGCGCAAGCGCAGACGCCCGCCACGCCGGGGCAGCAGAAGATCGATGAGCTCGTCCGACTGCTCCAGGATCCCGAGGTGCAGTCCTTGCTCGAAGCTCGAAAATCTCAGCCTGCTCCGGAGCCGCCGGAAGAGATGGTGTTTGCGTGGAAAAACGCTATGCGGGCTCGCGTCGACGCGACGCTGGCGGCCCTTCCTCGCATACCGGCAGAGGTCGGGGCGGCCGTGACCCGCACGAGGCATGACGCACTCTCCGCAGGATATGCGCCGGTTTTCGTGATCCCGTTGTGCCTCCTGGCCGCGGGTATGGTCACCGAGCGGCTCTATCTCCGGGCAAGGGCCGGGGCCGCATCGTTGATGACCAAGCTTCTGTCCCTGGCGGTGTTCACCTTCGCAATGGGGCTGATATTCTTTGCGCTGCGATGGCCGCCATTGACCGAGGCGACTTTAATGCTCGCTCTCGCCGGCATCATCGCCTTTCGTGCAGTGTCGATCGCGATCGACTTCGCCGTGACCCGCCCTGAAATCCGAAGACGAATCCGGCTTTTTATCGGGGTGCTTTTCGTTGCGATCGCGAGCGCCATGCTTGGAAAACCGATCGGCATCGATCCGGCCGTGACACGTGCCATCTCCTGGTGTTTCTCGCTCGTCCTCGTGATCCTTGCTATCGAAGGTGTCATATCGGGAGTGGCCATGAGCCTCAAGGCGAGACTGGCCATAGTCCTTTCCGTTCTGATCCTCTGGGTGGTATGGTCGATCGGCCTCACCGGGCTTTTCCTGATCGGCGTCTACATGCTCCTTCTGCCGCCGCTGCTGAAGGTCGTCGGCAACGCCGCCGAGACTGCCAGTTCGGCCGAGCCGCGAAGCGTTCGGCAGGTCCTCTTTGTGCGCGGAAGCCGCGCGATCGTCCTTCTGCTTGCGGTGGCCTCTCTTGCCGCCGTCTCGAGAACGAGCACCACGTCCCTTATCGCAGGCAATCCCGCTGCGCAGGCGATCGCATATGGTCTCCTGAAGAGCCTGATTGTCCTCCTGCTCGCCGATCTCGTCTGGCACCTTTCAAGGGCATGGATCGATCGGATGCTGGCTTCGGCACCTGAAGGTGTCGCGCCCTCCCCTGCCGAGAGCGCCCGGCGCGCGCGTGTGCGCACTCTGCTTCCGATCTTCCGCAACATGTTGGCCGTATTGGTCGCCGTGATGGCGGCCTTGATCGTTCTTGCGCAGCTCGGCGTCGAAATCGGGCCGCTGATCGCAGGCGCCGGGATCTTCGGTGTGGCGCTGGGTTTCGGATCACAGACCCTCGTCAAGGACGTCATCAGCGGCGTCTTCTATATGCTCGACGACGCCTTCAGGGTCGGGGAATATATCCAGAGCGGCAGCTACAAGGGCACGGTGGAAGGGTTCAGTCTCCGCTCCGTCCGCCTCCGTCACCATCGCGGGCCGGTCTTCACCGTGCCTTTCGGCGCACTTGGCGCGGTCGAGAATATGAGCCGCGACTGGGTGATCGACAAATTCAGGATATCGGTCGGATTCGACACCGACATCAACAAGGCCCGCAAGATCGCCAAGGCGATCGGCGCCGAACTGCAGGCCGATCCCGAGGTCGGCCCACTGTTCATAGAACCGCTCAAGATGAAGGGCGTCGAAGAATTCGGCGACTACGGCATTGTGCTGAGTTTCGCGATGACGACGGTCCCCGGTCAGCAGACCTACATCCGCCGCAAGGCCTATTTGATGATCCGCGAGGCATTCAAGGCCGCTGGTATCGCATTCGCGACGCCGAGCGTGCAGGTCGGCGGCGATGAGAAGACCGGAGCAGCAGCCGCGATGATCGCCGCACGGGACCGCCAGGAAAAGACCGCCACTGCGGCGGAGGGTTGAGGTCGGCTGTGCCGAAACGCAAAAAGCCCCCGCGGGGGCTTTTGAGATAGTGAATGGAATTTGGTTGCGGGGGCAGGATTTGAACCTGCGGCCTTCA
>NZ_NWSV01000033.1 GCF_002531935.1 Rhizobium chutanense
ATCTTCTATTTCCGCCCCGGCCACGAGACCTATCCGACCTATCATGACGCCACCGTGCAAAAGGTGCTGATCAACGGTGTCAAGTGGGCCTATAACCCTCATGGAGCGTTGACTGGCATCACCGACGCTCCAAATGTGCCGGTAGAAAAAGCACTGGAGCCGATCGTCGAGCGCGGCCCGAAACTGCACCAGGCCGGCGAGGCCGGTTATCGCTGAGGAACTGAAACAATTCTCGGGCGCGCTATCGCCGATCTTGCAGTTTGGGCTGCTAACGTTTCGATAAACAACCATGAGGACGAAAATGCGCTTGATCATTCTCGGAACCGGGGGATGGGCAAACACCCACGCCATGAATTTTTCGGAAATGGCCGACGTGAAAATTGTTGCCGCTGTCGATCCGGACGAAGTCCGGCTGCGGGCGTTCGCGCTCAGGCATGATATCCCGCTGACTTTCACGTCGCTCGATGACGCCCTTGCCTGGGGAGAGTTTGACGCCGTGACCAATGTCACGCCGGATCGAGCGCACTATTCCACGACGATGAAGATACTCGCCGCCGGCAAGCATGTCCTCTGCGAGAAGCCGCTTGCGGTCAACTACCGCGAAGCCAAGGAGATGGCCGATGCCGCGGCGGCATCCGGCAAGGTTACGATGGTCAACCTTACCTATCGCAATGTGGCGCCGCTTCAGGCGGCGAGAAAGATGGTGCTGGACGGCCGTCTCGGCGCCATCCGCCATTTCGAAGCCTCGTATCTGCAGAGCTGGCTGGTCTCCAAGGCCTGGGGTGACTGGACAAAGGAGTCGCAATGGCTCTGGCGGCTGTCGACGAAACACGGCTCCAACGGCGTGCTGGGCGATGTCGGTATCCACATTCTCGACTTCGCGGTCTTTGCCGCCGGAAGCGACGTCAAGGCCGCCGCCTCGCATCTCAAGGTTTTCGACAAAAGCCCCGGCAACCGGATCGGGGATTATGATCTCGATGCCAATGACAGTTTCCTGATGATGGCCGAGCTTGAAAACGGCGCGGCTGGCGTCATCCACGCCACGCGCTGGGCGACCGGTCATCTGAACGAATTGCGCCTGCGCCTGCATGGAGACAAGGGGGCGTTGGAGGTGGTGCATACGCCTGAAGGTTCGACACTCAGGGCCTGCGAAGGCGCCGACGCCGACAAGGCGATCTGGCGCAAGATCGAGGTCGAACCTGTCATCACCAATTTCCGGCGATTTGCGAACGCCGTGCGGGGAGGGAAGCCGGATGAGCCGGGTTTCGCTCACGCCGCGAAGCTGCAATTCGTTCTTGATCATGCAGTCAAGACTGCCGGGGCTCTGACCGAGCTTTAGGCGGAGGCGGGTCCGGCTGAGTGTCGCCTCCGCAGCTCCTTACCAACTGCGCAGCCTCTTTCCGGATGAGCGCCGAAAGGCTCCCCAGGTTCCGGGATCAAGGCCGGCCGGCGCGTGACAGGCAAGGAGTTCGGCCGCGCCCGCCGACCACAGGTCAAGCGGCTTGACGCGGCCTGGACATGCTGCCCGCTGCATCGACCTGAAAGCGCCTGACGACGCCTTCCAATGTCTGTGTTTGAGCGCCGAGCGCGCGGCAGGCCGAGGCGGTTTCCACGGCCATCGTCGCGTTGTGTTGCGTCACCTGATCCAGGGCGTTGACGGAGGCATTGATCTCGCTGATCGCGACCGCCTGCTCGGACGACACCGAAACGATCCGGGCGATCAGACCGGCGACCTGCTCGACCTGTCCTTCGATTTCCAGAAGCGCCTTCCCGGTGCGGTTGACGAGTTCCACGCCGGTGGAAACCTGGGCCGAGGAGGTGGAAATCAGCGCCCGGATTTCCTTGGCGGCGTTGGCCGAACGCATGGCGAGTTCGCGCACTTCCTGTGCCACCACGGCAAAACCCTTGCCCGCTTCGCCGGCGCGGGCGGCTTCAACCCCGGCATTGAGCGCCAGAAGATTGGTCTGGAAGGCGATTTCGTCGATGACGTTGACGATGTCGCCGATCTGCGAGGACGAGCCTTCGATCCTTTCCATCGCTGCGATCGCTTCGCGAACCACGGCCGCCGAATGTTCGGCGCTGTTGCGCGTCTCGGCCATCATGCCGGTCGCCTTGCCGGCGTGGTTGGAGGCGTCTTTCGCCTTGGCATTCATCTCGCTGAGCGCGGTTGTGGCCTCTTCGAGCATCGCGGCTTGCTGTTCGGTACGCGCCGCGAGGCTCTCGGTTGCGCCGGTAATGTCGGCCGAGGAGCTGCCCACCTGTTTGGAGGTTTGGGCGATTTCGGCCATCGAAGCGGAAAGCGCGTCCATGCTGTCATTGAACTTCGCCCGCAAAGTTTCGTAGGTGGCGGCGAAGGGCGTCGTAATCCGGCAATCGAGCTTGCCGGTCGAAAGTTGGTCCAGGCCATAGGTCAGCTGATCGATCACCGTTTCGCGGATCTGCTCCTCGGTGGCCTTTTCGGCCAGCTGGCTGCGTTCGCGCTCGAATTCCGCATCACGACGCGCCGTCTCGCGCGTCTGCGCCTCCTGCCGTTCCAGCGCGTTGCGGCGGAAGACCGCCACGGCCTTGGACATGGCGCCGATCTCGTCGGAACGGTTGGCATAGGGAACATCGGTGGAGAAATCGCCTTCGGCGAGGTTGCCCATATAGGCCTTCATGCCGTCGAGCGGCAAGATTGCCCGGCGGCGCAGAAGGTAGAGTCCGACCAGCAGCAGGCCGAACGATCCGAAGCCCGCAGCGCCCGCATAGATCGTCCAGGTGACGATTTCCGAGGCGGCATTGTGCTCCTCGCCCTTCAGGAAGGCGTCGGAATTGGCGACGAGTTTCTCGACCGCGTCCTGGTGCGAATGAAAGGCGACCCGCAGTTGCTCGATCGCACCATGGGCCTTGTCTTCATCCCTCGCATTCAAGGCCGGGATGATCTGACGGTTCATCACGTCCCAGAAGACATCGCCCTTGGCCAGCACATCGTTTTCCAGCTCGTCCTTCAAAGTCTGCGGCAGCCGGGTGGTTTTCCAATAGGCGCGACGGTCGTCGTAGGCAGCCTTCAGATTGGCGATCTTGGCGAGGTTGGCGTCGGTGAGCTCGGGAAATTTGCTCGCCTCGAAGGAGAGCATGTAGGATTCGACCACGAACAGCGGCGGCGGCAGAATATCGGCGATCAGATCCTTGCCGTAAACGACCTGCTCGTAAACCGGACCGTTGACTTTCAGCCGTTCGAGCGCGGATTGCTGCAATCCGATCGACATGAAAAGGCCTGCTGAAACGGCGACACCAAATGCCACCAGGCTGCGGGCAATAGTAAATGCCACGGCTTTTCTCCAAATAACTTGGGGCCTTTCCACATCGGAAGGCCTGATCTACGTACCGCATTATTTCGGAAGAACGCTGAAATATGGTTAATTCTTTTGAGAATGGAGGCTTAGCCGGTCTTTGGAGCCTAAAGGTACCGTCCAAAATTGGGGTGGTTGATGAATTGTCAAAATTAGAACCGAAATCCGGGCGGACGGGTTTGGTAATTTGCCGAGGGACGGTTGCGATCGGGTGTAAATTGTCCCTCAGCCGGAGCTGCTCAGGCCAACCGCATCAACATTTCATTGAGGTCGCTGATCTCTTGCAGCAGCTCGACCAATCTATCCGTATCGTCCTGGCTGAGCCGGCCCGTTTCGCCGCTGCTATTCCAAAGAAGTTGGAATTCGTGGCTCATGTGCAGCGCGCTGTTCATGATGTCGATGATTTGCGCGCGGTTTTCCCAGGTTGCAACGACGGTCGGTTCGTCCATCTCGATCGAAATATCCGGTTCGCGTTCCAGCAAAAGCAATTTCTGAATCCTTTTGAACGGTGACGAGCTATTCGGACGGCGCCTGTCGGGGTCTTTTGACTCGTGCACACGGTTCGACTGAAAACGGCTGAAAATCAAAACGATTGGCTAGCGGGCGTGGGGCGAACCCGTTAGCCAATCGGCAAACCCCTCTTGAGGTAACCCAAACGAGATTCGCAAAGACCATAAAATGGGAAAATTTCCCATTTGTCAACATGGCTGATTGTGCTTTCAGTGCGGGCCCGGCCCCCCGGGCGGTGGCCCCGGGGGACGGCCGCCAGGGCCGGATGGCGGGCCTTGTCTGTTCGGGTCCGGAAAATCTCCATCTGGCCGGCCTCTGCCGAAAGGCGAATGATCGGGCCGCGGTCCATCCCCGGGGCCGTGGGGCGGGTGAGAACCGAACCCATCCGGACCGGGTCCTCCCGGGAAGCCCGTCATCCTGCTCGAATCCCGCACGCCCATATCGACGAAGCCATGACCATCGGGCGACGGCGGCATCGAGCCGGAAGGCACCGAACCCGCCGGTCCCGAGCCGGCTTGGCCTCTGTCGGTGGGCCGGAACGTCTCGACATTGACGATGCCGCGTTTCAAGCCCGGTACCACGGGTTCGGTCTGAATGCGCGTAATGATCAATCGATCGGCGACCGCCTTGAGACGCACCAGCGTTTGCTTGCCGGCGAGGTAGCCATGCGTGCTTCCAAGTGAAAGGCCGCCGATCAGCACCCGATTGCCGCTCTTGACGGGGACGCCGCGGATATGGGCGCCATCGGAAACGGAGCGGGGCTCGATACGCCGGGCAATGATCGTGCCGTCAGGTTTACGGATGCCGAATACCGCAACCCGCTTGCCTTTCCGCAGGCCCTTCGTTGCCAAACCTGATGTGTCGACGGTTTGCGAAAGTATTCTTATCCCGGTCTTGTCCATACGGTCGATACGGCCCTGGACTTCGCTGACGATCGTGATGCGGGCGGCGCGTTTTCCCGTCAAAAGCACCCGGGCGACATGACCGATCTTCATCGCGCTCGCCGGAACGCGCCGGCCGTCGATCTCGACCGGTGTCGTCGCGTTGAACGGTATGTGGATATTGTTGACGATGATGCTGCCAAAGCCCTGGATCGTTCCGACAATCCCGGTTCCACCGATCCCGTGATCATCGTTCTCCCCGCCGCCGATGAAAAGCCCGGAGCCGCCGATGCCGTGATCGCCGGTGCCTGTCGGCTGCGCGGCTGTCATCCCAGGCATCAGGACCTGAAGCGCTATTCCGCCCAGTAGAAACTGTCTTCTGGAGATCGTCGACGGGCTCATTCGTCAGCCTCCGTCCCCATGGCTTCTGCCTGAAGATCCGCCTCACGCTCCTCGGTCATGACGTAGACGCCCGAGATCCAGCGGCTGTTGCCGCCGGGATCGTCTTTGATCGCCTGATGGGCGATCTTGTTGAGCTTGAGGAGCAGCGCCATGCCTTCCTCGCGCGCGATCTCGTCGAGCCGGGCCGCCAGCGCCGGCGACATGCCGTCGTAATGAACCGCGCGTTCGAAATAAGGAGGCGGGTCGTTCATCAGGTTCATGACCGACGCCTGCACATGGTCACGAAGATTGCGGGTAAAGTAATGCCGGCGGGCTTCGTCGCCGGCATTGGGGACGATCGAGGAGAGGTTGAGCTGGACCCAGCCGTTTTCATCGACAATGACGACGCCTCTGTCCAGCCAGTCATCGAGGATGGAGCGGGGATGGACGTCCTTGGTGATGTCGCTCACCAGGCTTTCGAAGGACGGACCGCCATCGCTGGAGGTTCGGGGCAGGGCGGTCGGCCGATCCTCCGCGTCGCAATAGAGCGGATCGGCCAGCCACCTGGCCAGGATCCGGCTCGTCTGGGAAACGCCGACGGTCAAGAAGGATGCATCAGGCGCCTGTCCGCGCAGCCGGTTGACGTCCTTGCGATGGATGCCCGTCAGCAGCGAGATGCGGCTATCCGTCTGCTGCTTGTTCGGCAGCGCGAATTCCTTTTCCGCCACCTCGATATAAAGCCGGCGAAGGACGGTGGAAAAAGCGGTGAAGTTGAAGCCTGAAGCGAGAGCGAGCTTGACCAGCGGCCGCAGCACGCGGACGAGCATGGCCTGCAAGGTCTCTTCGGAGAAGGGCAGCTTCGCGCGCGGCTTCGACATCAACAACACACTCGGTCTTTCATAGACCCATCTGTCGGCAGACCTTCGACAATCGCCGTCTATCTCCCTATGGCAAAGTCCAGAATGCTGCAATGGACAAGCCGAGTGCAAGGCCGGCATATCCGCCGCGACGTCGCGGCGAGGATGCGATCGCGCCACCTTCCTGACGAGTTTTTTGTTTTCTTGTCAATGCGTTACCGGATGCGGCTCGGGTGAAAGCACCGCTCCCCGGCTCCAGTCGATCAGCCGGTCGATCCGAGCAATCTTGTGGAAAACCTCGAAGACATCGAAAGCCGCGCCCTTCTCGATATGGCCTGCCAGCAGCTCACAAAGCTCGAATATCTCAGGGGGCGTGCCTGTCATCTCGACGCCGTCATCGGTGAAGACACCCGATCGTGGCCAGGCGCGTGCCTGCCCCTCGTCCAGCTTGCTGCCGATGAACGGGATCGTATCGATGATGCCGGAGGCGAGCGCGAAGGCGGCTTCGGCGACGATTTCGGAACAGCTCATGTTGGGCTCCCGTGTTAATTCAGGTATTTGCAACCGCTTGAACTCCTTCATTTTTGTCCGTCAAAGATAGTTGACCAGGCTCATGCTCTGGAGTTTGGAGACGAGCGTGTAGGCCGTTTCCAATTGCGTCTGCAGTTCGTTGACGAGGGTCGACGCCTCGTAGGTATCGACGCCCTGGAGGTCGACGAGCTTTCCCTGAAGCAGGGTCGACTGCGCATCGAGGGCGTCATTGGCTTTTTCGACCCGCTCCTGCGACAGACCGAGCTCGCTCTGCTGCGTCACGATGCCCGAAGTCGCCTGCGCGGCATAACCGATCGCCTTCGATGCGACGGTGCTCTGCGCATCGGCGCTGAGATCCTGGCCGAAGAGGGATGAGACGACGACGGAGGCGAGCGCCAGGTAACGCATGCCTTCGAAATTGGCGTTGGTCGACGAGGTGATCGTTTCCGATGCACTGATCCGGCTTGTCATGTCGGTGCTCGATGCGGTCGACCAGCCGCTCGAAGCGTCGGTCCAGCTGCTTTCGGAGAACATGGGCTCGACCGTGTCGGTAATGAAACTGCCGATTTCATCACCTGTGAGATCGCTGGCGTCCTTTCCAAGGCCGGTTGCGTAATCGCTGAGTGCCGAAACGATCGTATCGGTAACCGTAGAGGATTGATCGGTCAGCGGCTGGCTGTCGAGGTTCGTTCCGCCGAACAGGAACTCGCCGTTAACAGACGTATTCGCCGTCGAGATCAGTTGTGAAATCGTGGCGCCTGCGGTCTGCAGGGCAACGGCGACGCTCGTCGTATCCTGGCTTGCCTGGAGGGCGGTCAGGTTGGAGACCAGGCTGTCGCCGGCATCCTTGAGGCTGGAAAGGGCGGTCTGCGATGCGTCCATGCGCAGTTCGACGACGGCGTTGCTCGTCTGGAACGAGGCGGCCTGGTCGATGGCGCTGGTGAGATTGATCGTTTTTGCGGTGCCGGCGCCAAGCGATACGCCGGTATCGGCGTAGGTTCCGGTCGTCGCCTCCGTCGAGGCCTGCTGCAGCTTGGTCTGGGACTGGCTGATGGTGAGACGCAGGACGTTCTGCATCGCCGATGATGAGACAAAAGAGGCTTTCATGACTAGCTCGCTATGTCGAGGAGCGACTTGAACATCTCGTCGATGACGTTCAGGATCTTCGTCGCCGCCTTGTAGGATTGTTCGATATCGAGAAGGAGCGTCAGCTCCTCGTCGAGGTTGACGCCGGCTTCGTTGGAATAGGCCTCGTCGGAGCGCGATAGTGCCGCAGCGGTGTTTTCGGAGGCCGATGTCGCATCGCTACGATATTGTTCCAGCCAGCCGATGGAGGAGCTGGCATAGTCCGTCAGGCTCTGTGTCGTGGAGAGACCGGCGTCGGAGGAGAATGAGCGCTGTTCCGTCAACGCCGTATAAAGGGCGTCGAGATTGTCCGAGAAGCCGCTGTCTCCGGCGGTGTTGAGATCGGTGATGCCGCTGATCGTTCCATCGCGCAGCTTCGTCGCATCGCCGCCCTCGCTGGTGACGACGGCAAGATTGACGGAGATCGTCGAGGCGATCCCTGTCGTGTCGTCGGAAGCATCGGGCGTTCCCCCGGTTGCGCCGGCCGCCGTCGTCCAGACGAAAAGTCCGGGCGCGCTGGTGCTGCCGTCGCTTTCCGAGAAGGCCTGGACGAGGGATTTGGCAATTTCATCGAGCTGGGCCTGGAATGTCGGCGCGATTTCGTCGCGGAGCTGCAGCAGTGCCTGCAGGCTGCCCGAGGCACTCGTCGTCGATCCCTCGCCGGCGTCAAGCGCCACGCCGTCGATATAGACGGAATTGCCCTCGGTTCCGGCGACGTAGGTTGCTGTGGGGACGTATGTGACGGTGCGCGGTACGGTCTCGAACAGCACTGTGCCGTCCGAGGTGTAGAGCGCCATGTCGTTGTTGTCGCGCACGGTGGTGGTGACGCCGACGATCGAGGAGATCTGCTTCAGGAGTTTTTCACGCTCGTCGAGTGCCGAGGACGTATCGGCGCCGGTCGCCGTCGCCAGCTTGACTGCGTTGTTGGCCGTCTCGAACTGTGACAGCAGCGTATTCAGCGAGGAGACCTGTGTGGCGATGTCCGCATCGGCATCGGCCCGGATCGACTGGACGCCGTCGCTTGCGGTATTCAGAGAATTGGCAAGATCCTGCGCGGCGGTCACGGCCGATTGCGCAGCGGTCGTGCTGCTCGGCGATGTGGCATATGTCTGCAGTGCCTGCTGGAATGCCGAGAGATAGGTGCTCGGCGAGGTCTCGTAGTCGTTGCCTCCCATCAGCGATTTCAGGCTTTCGAGGCCGGTCACCAGCGTCTGCTGGGCACTGTCCTTGGCGTTCGACTGCAGATATTGGGCCAGCAGCGCAGTTTCCTGCGCCCGGCTGATGCTGACGACCTGCGCGCCTGACAGAGACGTCGTGATCGACGCCTCCCGTCTCACATAATCGGAATTTCCGACATTGGCGATGTTGGTCGAGATGACGCTGCTTTGCTGGCCCGTATTGTTGAAAATACTTTGGGCGCTGTTCAAGGCGGAGGTGAGCGACATTCAGCTGCCCCCTCTATCGCTTCAGATTGACGAGGACATCCATGATATCGGAGCCGGTCTGAAACACCTTCGAATTGGCGGTATAGCTGCGCTGCGCTTCGATCATCTCCGTCAATTCGCCGGCGAGATCGACGTTCGAACTTTCGAGAGCGCCGGACTGAATGGAGCCGAGCCCGTTCGTCTGCGGAAAGCCGGTAACCGTGACGCCAGACTGACCGTTGGCGCTGTAGACGTTGCCGCTGAGCAGCGTCAGGTTGTCGGGGCTGGCGACGGTCGCGAGCGGGATCTGATAGAGCGATTTCGTCGTGCCGTTGGCATAGGAGACGGACACCACGCCATCCGTACCGATCGAGACCGCGCTCACCGCGCTTGCGGCCTGGCCGTCGGCCGAGCCCGTCGCCGAGAAGTCGGAGGCAAGCTGGGTGAAATCCGAATAGTCCATGGTGATCGTCTGTGCCGTCGTCGGATCGACGATATCGGTGTCGGTCGCGGAGGTGAGCTGCCCGTCGGCGTCGAAGGAGAGCGTGGCGACGCTGACGGCGTCGGAGGAGTAGGGGAAGGACGTCGTGCCGCCGGTCGTTGCGTCAGCATTGCGGTAAACTGCGACCTCCCAGGTGCTTCCGGTGACCGCGCCGCTGGAATCCGTCGTCACGCCTGTTTTGGTGAAGTAGTAGTCGTATTGGACGGTAGCGCCGAGGCTGTCATAGGCAACCAGCGACATTTTCTGCGTGTCGTCGGTGACATCAGACGTGTTGGCGCTCGGCAGCGTCGTCGTATCGGTGACGACGGTTGCCTCGGAATTCAGGTTGCCGCTGAAATAGGCGCTGGTCGAAGCAACGGCGCTCAATCCCGATTGGGTTACGTTGACCGGCACCAAGCCGTCGAAGCCGTTTACAACAACCGCCGGCACGCCGGAATCATAGGAATATCCCATGAGGGTGAAACCGGCGCTGTTGACCAGATTGCCGTCGCTGTCGACGGAGAAGTCGCCGGCGCGGGTGAGAACCGGCGTGCCGTCGGCGCTTTGCACGATGAAGAAGCCGTCTCCCGATATCGCCAGGTCGTAATCCGAAGTCGTATAAGAGATGTCGCCCTGTTCGGAAATCGCCTGGCGCACGGATGTCTGGACGCCGCCGGAATTATAGTTGCCTGAAGAGGATGGCAGGACCAGCGACGAGAACGAGGTGGAAACGGCTTTGTAGCCGACCGTGTTTGCGTTGGCGATATTGTCGGAAACCGTGCTCAGACGGTTTGCCTGGGCGCTCATGCCGGAGACCGCGGTTTTCATGCTTCCAAAAATGCTCATGGCTCGATCCTTTAAGGTTTGGGAACATGCCATGTGACGAGAGGCTGCCAGGTCCCGGATGATGGGCGCACGACATCGGCCGCGCCGGGCAAAGGCCGGCACCGGTGGATGATCTGATTGTCTGGACTGACCCCGTGATGGCGGTAGGCGCTGCGGCTCATCCGCGCGCAAATATCGTGCGCCTGCTGCCGCGCACCATTCAAATTCTTCTACAGTTCAGGAGCGGCCCGGCTCGGGGCTCTGCCGGCTCGATTGCCGGGCCGCTTTCAGGCCGTCACATTGCAGCTTCTCCAGCAACCGCAATACGACGCCCCTTATCGGCCGTCAGCCCGTGGCGCGGGTGGACAATGAGCCGGTGCCCGATGTGTCGAGCAGATCGAAAAGCTGGCTCGCCTGGCTTTCGGTGACGTCCTCCGGCTTGCCGGCCATGAATTCTTCCAATGTCACGAGCCCGTCTCCGTCCGCATCGAGGTCGGAGAGCAGGGATGCAGACTGCTCATCGTCGGCAGGTGGTGGCCCGTCCGGACGTTGCGACTGCTGGGCGGACATGGCCTCGGTCAGCGCATCGACCGACAGTGAACCGGCGCCTTCGCTGTCGAAGCTGTCGAACAGTGTGCCGGCCTGGTCTTCGCTGACGTCTGACGGCCGGCCTGCGACGAATTCGGTTTTGCTCACAAGCCCGTCCCCGTCCGTATCGAGATCGGAGAGCAGGGACGCAAGCTCATCATCCCCGGCGGGCGGCGGCGGTCCGCCGGCACGTTGCGATTGCTGGGCGGACATGGCCTCGCTCAGCGCATCGACCGACAGTGAACCGGAACCTTCGCTGTCGAAGCTGTCGAACAGCGTCCCGGCCTGATCTTCCGTTACGTCGGATGGCCGGGCTTCGACGAATTCGGCCTTGCTCACATAGCCATCGCCATCGCTGTCCAGCTCCGCAGCGTCCATACCCTTGCCGCCGTCCTGCTGTTGGGCGGAGCCGGACTGACCGGTGAGGCCGTTCATCGCCATCGACATCAACTGAGCCATGAGTTTCTCGGCACTATTGGTCGAGTCTTCGTCGGACTGCTGGGTTGTGGTTGATTTTTTTGCCGAAACCGTATTACAGGATAGGATGTCCTGTGATGCGGACGTCGAATTCTTGCTATAGGAATAGGAAGAAATTGATGTTGCGGCCGAAATGGTCGTCATAAGCGCTCCATCGCTATGAGGGTGGGGATGCAACGCATTACAGAACTTATGAGTTCTCTAAATCGAAATTACTAATGCGACAACCGAAAAAATCATCCCTCAGAAATCGTAATCCGCTTTCGGGGATCATCGGCATGCACCTTGGTAAAGCGGTCTAGATCATCATGGATGGTGTCGACGAGCCCATGGATGAGCCGCGCAAGCGGGGCAGGCCGAAAGTCTCCAGCGATGAGGACAAGCGGGCGCATATCGTCGAAGTTGCCCGCCGCGTTTTCGTACAATGCGGTTATGCCGGAAGCACGACCGCCGTCGTCGCCGCCGAGGCGGGCGTCTCGAAGCAGACGCTATACAAGCTGTTCCAGAGCAAGGAAGAGTTGTTTGCAGCCGTGGTTGGCGCGCATCGGCGCATGATGCTCGATCTGCCCAGGCCTGTGGAGGATCTCTCGATCGTCGAGAGCCTCGAACGCATCTTCATGATCGACATGGACGAGGAGAAGGATGCGGATCGCGCCGGTTTCCTGCAGCTCGTCTTTCGCGAAGCGGGGCAATTTCCCGAGCTCGTCGACATTCTGCAGCATGAAGGCATAAATGCCAGCCGGCAGCATCTTGCCGCCTGGCTGAGCGATCGCCGGGCGGAAGGCAAGTTGTCGCTTGATGACCCTCAGAGCGGGGCCCGGATGCTGATGGATATGGTCTTCGGCGGCATGGGGCCGCCGGAAGGGCGCGCCAAGGCCTGGCCCGATCGGGCGGCACTGCTGGCCCATCTCAGGCGCTGCATCGCAATCTTTGCCGCCGGCGTCGGTGCGGCTTAACGTTTGTCGCAAATTTTCAGCTTCCAATTCCACATTGGATGAATTATAGAACCGTATAGTTCTTTTAAATTGATTCGGCCACATGTACGTGGCTGTGCTTCGCCATGACCGGCGACGACATCCCTGCAGAGATGAAAAGTTTCCCCGTGACCGCCGGCAGGCTTTCGCGCGGCACCGCCGTGCCTGGAGCAATTTCAGCAAAAGTGCGTAGCGGTTTCGCGTAAAACAAAAGCTTAGAGGAACAGACGTTGGTTTCCACCTATGTAAGCTATCTCGCAGTCGCGCGAAATCTCAATACCAGTCTCTCGAACGTCGCGTCTCAGGCCACGGTTTCCCGCGACAGCGCCTATTACAAGGAAAACATCGACAAGGTCACGACGGTCGATGAATTCATGGGCGATTATAAGCTCTACTCCTATGCCATGAAGGCCTACGGGCTCGACGACATGACATATGCCAAGGCCTTCATGAAGAAGGTGCTGGAAAGCGACCTCAGCGATTCGTCGAGCTTCGCCAACAGCCTGAGTGACAGCCGTTATGCCGAATTCGCCGCCGCCTTCAAATTTTCCGGCGAGACGAAGACGGCGCAATCGGACGTGCAGCGGGACAATCTAACCGATGCCTATGAGACATCCTTCGACACTGAGGCGGAGGATATCGCCGACGAGACGGATTATTTCGAAGAGAACATCTCGTCGATCACGTCAGTCGATGATTTCCTCTCGAGTTCGAGATTGAAGAACTATGCGCTGACGGCCTTCGGCCTCAGCACCGAATACACCTCCAGCAGCTTCCTGAAGCAGGTTTTGACGAGCGATCTCGACGATTCCGACAGTTTCGTCAACCAGCTCGGCGACGATGTCTATGTCAGCCTGGCAAAGGCCTTCAACTTCAACGAGGACGGCTCTATCGACGGCGACGTGATGTCGGAAGATCAGATCTCGCTGGTGACGAGCGGTTATGCGGTGGCCTCGTCGACCATTGCGTCTTCGGACACCGGAGAGGCCTACGACACCTATTTCGCGGCGCAGATCGGAAACATCACCTCCGTCGATCAGTTGATGAACGACGACAAGCTGGTCGATTATCTCAGGACCGCTTACGGGCTGACCGACGACGAAACCGACAACTATATTTCCGCGGCGCTGAAAAGCGCCGACATCGCCGACGCAATCGGCCTGTCCGATCTGCACGACGCCTTCAATTTCGATGAGGATGGCGCGCTTGCCGATGGCGATACCGCCCAGACGTCGGAACAGACCGCCACGACCACGGCGGCCTTCGATGAAAACTATCAGGTGCTGATCGCCAATACCGACACGGAGGATGCCGTCGACAACTATACGACGCGCATCGCCAGCGTCACCTCGATCGATGATTTCCTCGTGTCGAATGCCGATGACGACGATGATGACAACGACGATCTCCCGGAAATGTGGGAAATGGCGCTGCGCGCCTATGGCATAGACTCCACCGAGGTTTCCAAAAGCCAGGTTCGGAAAATTCTCGAAAGCGATCCCACGGACTCGAAAAGCTATGTCAACAGCCTGAACGACGACCGGTTCGTCGCCTTTCGGAAGGCATTCAACTTCGACAGCGATGGCGACGTTACCGTTCCTCTGCAGGCCATGTCGGAATCCGTCGTCGACGACTATGCCGCCTATTACAAGCAGAACAAGATCCGTTATCTCGACGGTGACGAACTGACCGAGGCGACCGACGCGGCGGATGACGAGATCACCTATTTTCGCGAGCAGATGGCGACGATCACGACGGCGAGCGAATTTCTGGCCGATGATCGCCTGGTTAGTCTTGTGCTCGAGGCGAAGGGGCTCGATCCCGACGATGTCACCTCGGATCAACTGAAGAAAATGTTTTCGTCCGATCTCGATGACGAAGATAGCTATGTCAACAAGCTGGACGACAATCGTTTCGCCGAACTCGTCGGTGCGTTCAATTTCGATCAGGATGGCAATATCTCGGCCGAGCCGACCGGAACGGTGCAGCAGCGCGGCGACGTGCTGGAGACGATCGACTCCTATGTCCGCATGACGCTCGAAGACGACCAGGGCGACAGCAATACCGGCGTGCGCCTCGCCCTCTACTTCCAGCGCAAGGCGCCGGAGATCTCGAACGCCTACGACATTCTGGGCGACAGCGCGCTTTTCGAGTTTTTTACCACGACCTTCAACCTGTCGAGTTATGTCTCGAACATGGACGTCGACAAGCAAGCCGAAATGGTCAGCAATTTCATCGATATCAAGGATCTGTCGGATCCTGACAAAGTCGACAATCTGATCAAGCGCTTCACCGCCATGTACGACATGGCCAACGGGACGGGTACCACGTCGACAGCGCTTTCCATCCTGACCGGCTCGGCGACGATCAGCGCCGATACGCTGCTTACGATGGCGCAGCTGAAAAGCGGCTGAACGATCATCCGAGCGCGGCGGTCATTGCAGGCCTGATATGGACGGCTAAACCTTATATTAAGCATTAAATCCCCATGAATAAGCATGGGCAAATATTCGTAGCCTGTCCGAATTGGACAGCGACGAGTCTGTGGGGGATTTGCGAATGAGCATTCTTGATCGTGGTGCCAATGCCGTTGCGGCTCTTGCCGCTCTATCGAACTCGCAAGCCATGATCGAGTTCGACATATCGGGCATGATCCTCACCGCCAACGAAAACTTCTGCAGGGCGCTCGGCTACGAGTTGAGGGAGATCGTCGGAAAACATCACAGCATGTTCGTCGAGCCTGGCTATGCGTCTTCGGCAGAATACAAGGCTTTCTGGACGAAGCTGGCAGCCGGAAAATACGATCAGCAGCAATATAAGCGGCTCGGAAAAGGTGGCCGCGAGGTTTGGATCGAAGCGTCCTACAATCCGGTGTTCCGACGCGGGAAGCCGGTCAAGGTCATCAAGATCGCAACCGATATCACTGCGCAGAAGCTGAAAGCCGCCGAGGATGCGGGCAAGATTAACGCATTGTCGCGCGCTCAGGCGATCATCGAATTCACACCGGCTGGCGAAGTGCTGAACGCGAACGACAATTTTCTTGCCGCACTCGGCTATTCGCTTGCCGAGATCCAAGGCAAGCATCATTCGATCTTCTGTGAAGCCGACTATGCGAGGTCGGAGGCGTATAAGGAATTCTGGCACAAGCTCGCGAGCGGCCAGTTCATTGCCGACGAATTCATGCGGGTGGGTAAGGGCGGACGGAAAGTCTACATCCAGGCCTCCTACAATCCGATCTTCGATCTGAACGGCAAAGTGTCGAAAGTCGTGAAGTTCGCGACCGATGTCACTGCGCGCGTCGAGAACGTCGAACAGCTTGCCCGTTGCCTGACGAATTTCGCCGACGGCGACCTGTCGCAGACGATCCCAAAGCCCTTCATTCCTTCGCTGGAGCGGCTGCGCACCGACTTCAACAGCGCCTCGGGGAAGTTGAAGGACGCGATGGCAACGGTTGCCGAAAATGCCAAGGCGATTTCGGCTGGTTCCAACGAGATCCGCACGGCAGCCGACGACCTGGCAAAACGCACCGAACAGCAAGCGGCATCCGTCGAACAGACGGCCGCCGCCCTCGAGGAAATCACGACCACGGTCAAGGATTCGAGCCGCCGGGCCGAGGAGGCCGGTCAACTCGTGGCGCACACGCGAGACAATGCGGAGCATTCCGGCCAGGTGGTGCGCGATGCGATCGGAGCGATGGACCAGATCGAAACCTCGTCACGCGAAATTTCCAATATCATTGGAGTGATAGACGAGATTGCTTTTCAGACGAATCTTCTGGCGCTCAATGCCGGCGTAGAGGCGGCACGGGCAGGGGAGGCGGGCAAGGGGTTTGCGGTCGTTGCTCAGGAGGTCCGGGAGCTGGCGCAGCGGTCGGCGAAGGCAGCCAAGGAGATCAAGAGCCTGATCACCGCCTCCGGTTCCCATGTGGCAAACGGTGTCGCACTCGTCACCAATGCCGGATCCGCGCTGCAGGAAATCGCCAGTCAGGTTCACGACATCAACACCAACGTCACCGCGATCGTGGAGGCGGCGCGCGAGCAATCGACCGCGCTCGGCGAGATCAGCCAGGCCATCAACACCGTCGACCAGGGAACGCAGCAGAATGCCGCGATGGTCGAGGAGCAGACGGCTGCGAGCCATGGCCTCGCACGAGAAGCCGCCGCGCTCTTCGAGCTTCTTGAACAGTTCCGTTTCGACGATGCACCGATATCCCGGTCTTCGGCCGCGCAGGTCGCGCATCACGCCGCCCGGCCGACACCTTTGAAAGTTGTTCGTACCGCCCCCGGCCAACGCGGGTCGGCGGCTGCCGCGCTGAGAACGGATTGGGAAGATTTCTGATCTGCAGCAACGAACCGGTCGGAGAGTCTCAGAAAGAGGCTGGCGGGTGTCAGCCCTCGATATCCGGTCTCGACATCGCGGTTCCACCGTCTCGCGGCATGAATCCGTAAAAGGCCTCCCCCGGTTTCCCCAGCGCATTTCCTGATTTCTCACGGAAATGCGCTGGGTTTTCCGCATCCCGGCCAATCCCTCATTGAACGCTGCCTCCATTCCCCAAAACGATCAGAACGCAGCCAGGCGGTAGCCAGGCGGCTGGAGATGCTGTGCGAAAAAAAAACGCCACGTGCGATCCTGCGCGTTTTTCCGGCATTCCCCATTGACAATTCATCCCCGATGGCACTTGATACGTTATTCCAGTAAAGCAGACACGCATCCATTATACTGGAATAATGGGAACCATCCATAAGGGGAACGCCATGACCATTTCCTTTCGCACCGGCGTGATGTCGCTGATAACAGCCGCGCTACTCTCCACGCCTGCACTGGCCGACGGCAGCAAGCTCGATGAAGTGCTGGCCCGCGGCCATCTCGTTCTCGGCACGGGCAGCACCAACGCGCCTTGGCACTTCAAGAGTGCCGACGACAAGCTTCAGGGCTTCGACGTCGACATGGGCCACATCATCGCCAAGGCGCTGTTCGGCGATCCCGAGAAGATCGAGTATGTTAACCAGTCCTCCGACGCCCGCATCCCGAACATCACCACCGACAAAGTCGACATCACCTGCCAGTTCATGACCGTGACCGGCGAACGCGCCCAGCAGGTCGCCTTCACCATTCCTTATTATCGCGAGGGTGTCGGCCTGATGCTCAAGGCGGACGGAAAATACGCCGACTACGCCGCCCTCAAGGCGGCCGGTTCCTCCGTCACCATCTCGGTTCTTCAGAACGTCTATGCCGAAGCCATGGTGCATGCGGCGTTGCCGGAGGCGACCGTCGATCAGTATGAATCCGTCGACCTGATCTATCAGGCGCTGGAATCTGGACGTGCCGATGCCGTCGCCACCGACCAGTCGTCGCTTGCCTGGTACATGACGCAGAACCCCGGCCGCTACAAAGACGCCGGCTACGGTTGGAACCCGCAGACCTACGCCTGCGCGGTCAAACGCGGCGATCAAGACTGGCTGAACTTCGTCAACACCGCCCTGCATGAAGCCATGACCGGCGTCGAGTTCGACTTTTACGCCAAGTCCTTCAAGACGTGGTTCGGCAAGGATCTGGCCCCGCCCCAGATCGGCTTTCCAGTCGAGTTCAAGTAACCGCCATGCGGAGCGGGATTGTTCTCCCGCTCCGCTGCAGCGCCGCGCGTCTTTTCAGATGCGCAAGGAGGCTGCAGTATTTTGAATCTGCGCATCGTGCACGATGCGTTCGTCTGAAAGGGCGGCCCGCATGGGTTATACGCTGAATTTTGCTGCCGTCTGGCGCAATTTCGATTTTCTTTTGAGCGGGCTTGCGCTCAGCCTCGGCCTTGCGGTGATCTCGATCCTGATCGGGGCGGCGATCGGCCTCGTCGTCGCCTTCGCACTGACGTCCAAAAACCGCTTCGCGGTCGTGCCGGCGCGGGTCTATGTCACCGTCATCCGCAACCTGCCGATCCTTGTCCTGGTGCTTTTCGCCTTTTTCGCGCTGCCGCAAATGGGCTTGCGCCTCGACAAGATGAAAAGCTTCGTTCTGGTGCTCTCTCTCTATTCCGGCGCCTATCTGGCCGAGGTGTTCCGCGCCGGGCTGCTGTCGATCCCGAGAGGATTGACGGAAGCCGGCCTTGCCATCGGCCTGACGGGAATGCAGATCCGCAGCTCGATTATCGCGCCGCTGATGCTGCGCAACGTGCTGCCGTCGCTGTCTTCGACGATCATCTCGCTCTTCAAGGACACCTCGCTCGCCGCCGCCATCGCCGTGCCGGAACTGACATTTGCCGCCCGCAAGATCAATGTCGAGAGTTTCCGCGTCATCGAAACCTGGATGGTCACCTCGGCCCTCTATGTCGTGACCTGTTTCCTCATCGCTGCCGTGATGCGCTTCGTCGAGCGCCGTCTGGCCCTGCCGAGATGATCTGATGTCCCACACCTTTCTCGAACAACTCTGGATCGCCCGCTACGTCATCATCAACGGTATCGGCGTGACCGTGTCGATCTCTCTGCTGGCCATCCTCGCAGGGTCCGTACTCGGCGTTTTCGTCGGCCTGGCGCTCGTCTATGGCGGCGTTGTTTTGCGGCTTCTCGTGCGCGCCTATACCGATATTATCCGCGGCACGCCGGTGCTGGTGCTGGTGCTGGCAAGCTACTACGTCTCCGCCGCCGTCGGGCTCGATCTCGGGCCGTTCTCCGCCGGTGTGCTCGCCCTTGCGGTCTTCTGCTCCTCGCATGTCGGCGAAATCGTTCGCGGCGCGCTTCAGGCGATCCCGAAAGGTCAGACCGAAGCGGCCAAGGCGATCGGGCTGACCTTCACCCAGACCTTCACCTCGGTGCTGTGGCCGCAGGCCATGCGCCAATGCCTGCCGGCCTGGGTCAATACGGCGGCCGAGATGGTCAAGGCCTCGACGCTGCTCTCCGTCATCGGGGTCGCCGAGCTTCTGCTGCGCACCCAGGAGATCATCTCCCGCAATTTCATGAGCCTCCAGTTCTATTTCCTGGCCGGCGGTCTCTATTTCATCGTCAACTATGGCATCGAGCACCTCGGCAAATATGTCGAGCGCAAGACCGCCCTGCCGTCCTGAGGAGTTCCCCCGATGGCCAAGACCATTCTCGACATCAAGGGTCTGCGCAAGACTTACGGCATCCACGAAGTCCTCAAGGGCGTCGATTGTGCCGTGAGGGAAGGCGAGGTCATTTCCATCATCGGCTCGTCCGGCTCCGGAAAGACCACCTTGCTGCGCTGCGTCAACATGCTGGAAGAATTCCAGGGCGGCACGATCAGCCTCGACGGCGAGGAGATCGGCTACCATGTCGAAGGCACGACGCGCCGCCGTAAAAGCGAGAAAGAGATCGCACGCCAGCGCGCTCTGACCGGCATGGCATTTCAGCAGTTCAATCTCTTCCCGCATATGAGTGCCGCCGAAAACGTCATGCTCGGCCTCGTCAAGGTCAAGAAAATGACGAAGTCGGAGGCCCGTGTGATCGCGGAGAAATGGCTCGACCGTGTCGGTCTTGCCGCCCGCACCAACCATTATCCCGGTCAGCTTTCCGGCGGCCAGCAGCAGCGCGTCGCGATTGCCCGCGCCATCGCCATGTCGCCGCGGCTGATGCTGTTCGACGAAGTGACCTCGGCGCTCGATCCGGAATTGGTGGGCGAAGTGCTGCAGGTCATCAAGGGGCTTGCCGCCGACGGCATGACCATGCTGCTCGTCACCCACGAGATGCGCTTTGCCTACGAGGTTTCCTCGCGCGTCATCTTCATGAACCAGGGGGTTATCTGCGAGGAGGGGGATCCGAAGGACATGTTCGTGCATCCCAAGACCGAACGGCTCGCCGAATTCCTCAAGACCTCGAGTTTCAACTAACGAAAAGATTGTATGACGATCCGCCCGCGGATCGTCATAAGTGCTCGGTCCAAGGATCGACAAGACCGATCCCAAACCCTTGAAATCTGTTAATCTCGCGTGCCGAGGGGGAGGTCATGAGCAATGGCGGTGGCGGCAACAAGCCGCGCCCGCTGCTCTTTGCGAGTGCCATCTGCCGCAACCAGCTTTTTGAGAGGGAAGGGGTTCTTGGCGGGAAGGTATGGCGTTGCCCGCACTCGCTTAATTTGCGTTCAGTCTGCATTCTCAGCGTGCAAATTTCTGGCGATGAATCCCGGACATCGTGGAAAATCCGACTGCAGAATTTTGGCACGCGCTTTGCTTTCTGTCTTGTATGCAAGATAGCCAGACATCCGAGACCACGCAGAAGGCCATCGAGGAAACGATCGTTTCCGGGATTCTTTCAGCCAGGATCCGGCCCGGTACGCGGCTCAGCGAAAACCAGCTGGCAACGCTCTTCGGCGTGTCCCGCACCCGCGTTCGCGAAGCCATGATGCGCCTGGAAACACGCGGCATCGTGCATGTCAGTCCGCGGCGCGGCTGGTTTGTCGTCGAACCGTCCGCCGAAGAGGCGATCGCGGTCTATGAGGCGCGACGCGTCATCGAGGCCGGATTGCTGCGCAGCATGCGCGTCCTGACAGGCGCGGGGCGGGAAGCTCTCGACGCGCATTTGAACGAGGAAAAAAGCGCCATGACTGCGGGCGACCGCCAGCGCCTGACCTATTTGATGGGTGATTTTCACATCCGTATCGCGGAATTGAGCGGGAACGCCATCATCGTCGATATCCTTCGCGATCTCACCGCGAGGACGATCCTCATTTCCATGCTCTATCAATCTGAATTTCATGCCGCACAGTCCCATGACGGGCATTGCCGCATCTTCCAGGCGATGCAAGCGAGCGATTTCGGCAGAGCGGCGGAACTCGCTGTCGAACATCTCGACGAGGTGGAAATGGGCCTCGACCTCACCGCCCGCCCGGATCCGCTCTCGGAACTGCGCAGTTCCCTGTCGCTCCCTCCCAGGAGCGTATCCTCAACAATCGGACCCAAAAAACCATAACTTCAAAGGAGCAATTGAAACATGCTGACAAGACGAGTCTTCTTCGCAATCGCGACCCTGGCTGCAACCTTCGGCTTCGGCTCGGCCTCCTACGCCGATGCTCTCGCCGACATCACCGCGCGTGGCACGCTGCGTGTCGCCGTCCCGCAGGATTTCCCGCCCTTCGGCAGCGTCGGCACCGATATGGCGCCGATGGGCTACGATATCGATGTGGCCAACCTCATTGCCGAAAAGCTGGGCGTCAAGGCCGAACTCGTGCCGGTCACCAGCGCCAACCGCGTCCCCTATCTGCAGACCAACAAGGTCGATCTGGTTATTTCAAGCCTCGGCAAGAATGCGGAGCGCGAGAAGGTGATCGATTTCTCTGCTGCCTACGCCCCCTTCTTCAACGGCGTGTTCGCGCCGGCCGACCTTTCGATCGCCAAGGCGGAAGATCTCGCAGGCAAGAGCATCGGCGTCACGCGCGGCGCCGTGGAGGATCTGGAACTGACGAAGATCGCGCCGGCCGACGCGACGATCAAGCGCTACGAGGACAATAACGGCACGATCTCGGCCTTCCTGTCCGGCCAGGTCGACACCATTGCCACCGGCAACGTCGTGGCCGCTGCGATCCTCGCCAAGAATCCGCCCAAGCGCCCTGAGATGAAATTCCTCATCAAGAATTCGCCCTGCTACATCGGTCTCAACAAGGAGCAGGCGGCTCTTCTGGAGAAGGTGAACGCCATTATCGCTGCCGCCAAGACGGATGGCAGCTTGAATGCCATATCGCAGAAGTGGCTCGGCGCCGATCTCCCGTCCGATCTCTAAAGACCCGGTCTTACGGACGTCATCCCGCGCGCCCCACGCGCGGGATGACCGAGGCTCGTCACCGCAAGAGGGGAGAATTCCTTGAGCTACCATTTCGAATTCGGCTGGCTGCTTGAATATTATCCTGAGATCATCAAGGGCATACTGGTCACGCTGGAGCTTATCGCCATCGGCGGTGTGCTCGGCATTGCGCTCGGCATCTTTTGTGCCTGGGTGCGCGCGCTCGGTCCGGCCTGGCTGAAGCCTGTCGTTGCGACCTATGTCGAACTGATCCGCAACACGCCGTTCCTGATCCAGCTCTTTTTCATCTTCTTCGGCCTGCCGTCGCTCGGTCTTCAGCTTCCCGAACTGACGGCGGCCAATCTGGCGATGGTCATCAACCTCGGCGCCTATAGCTGCGAGATCATCCGCGCCGGCATCCAGGCGACCCCGAAGGGCCAGTTCGAGGCCGGCGAGAGCCTCGCCATGACGCGCTTCGAAACCTTCCGCCATGTCGTTCTCGTCCCGTCGCTGCAGCGCATCTGGCCGGCGCTGTCGTCGCAGGTAGTCATCGTCATGCTCGGTTCATCGGTGGTGTCGCAGATCGCCGCCGAGGATCTGACTTTTGCCGCCAACTTCATCCAATCGCGAACCTTCCGCGCCTTCGAGGCCTACATCGTCTCGACATCGATCTATCTCGTGCTGGCGATCCTGCTGCGGCAGGTGCTGGCAATGGTCGGCGGGTTGATTTTCCCGAGGAGGGCAGCACGATGATCACCTTCACACTCTGGGACATCCTGCGCAACCTGCTGCTCGCCACCCGCTGGACGATCCTGCTTTCGCTCGTCTCGTTCATCGGCGGCGGCGCGGTCGGGCTGGCGCTGCTGTTCTTGCGCATCAGCAAGCGCAAGGCATTCAGGGTCATCGCGAAATATTATATCGAGCTCTTCCAGGGTACGCCGCTGCTGATGCAGCTCTTCATCGCCTTTTTCGGCCTCGGCCTGTTCGGGATCGACGTGCCGGCCTGGCTTGCCGCGGGACTGGCGCTCACCCTGTGGAGTGCGGCCTTTCTCGCCGAAATCTGGCGCGGCTGCGTCGAAGCGGTCGCCAAGGGGCAATGGGAAGCCTCCGCCAGCCTCGGCATGGGCCGGCTGCAGCAGATGCGCTACGTCATCCTGCCGCAGGCGCTGAGGGTCGCCATCCCGCCCACGGTCGGGTTCTCCGTTCAAATCGTCAAGGGGACGGCGCTGACCTCGATCATCGGCTTTGTCGAATTGTCGAAAGCCGGCACCGTGGTCACCAATGCCACTTTCCAGCCCTTCACCGTCTATGGGCTCGTCGCCCTCATCTACTTCGCCCTCTGCTGGCCTTTGTCGAAAAGCAGCCAGATCCTGGAAAGGAAGCTCAATGTCGCTCATCGAAATCACTGAAGTCCGCAAGAGCTTTGGTACCACCGAGGTGCTGAAGGGCATCAATCTCAATGTCGAGCCCGGTGAGGTCATCGCCATCATCGGCAAGAGCGGTTCGGGCAAATCGACCCTGCTTCGCTGCATCAACGGACTGGAGACGATCACCGACGGTTCGATCGCTGTCGCAGGCGCGCAGCTTCTCGATGACGAAGTGCATCTGAAGGCATTGCGGCTGAAGGTCGGCATGATCTTTCAGCAGTTCAACCTCTTCCCGCATTTGACCGTCGGCGGCAACGTCATGCTGTCGCAGACCGTGGTCAAAAAGACCCCCAAGGCCGAAGCCGAGGCAACCGCCCGCAAGATGCTGGAGCGGGTAGGGCTCGGCCACCGGTTCGACGCCTATCCGGACGAACTCTCGGGCGGCCAGCAGCAGCGCGTCGCCATCGCCCGCGCGCTCGCCATGCAGCCGGCAGCGCTCCTTTGCGACGAGATCACCTCCGCGCTCGATCCGGAACTGGTCGCTGAAGTTCTGGCCGTCGTGCGCGAGCTTGCCGCGGAGGGCATGACGCTGCTGATGGTGACACACGAGATGAAGTTCGCCCGCGACGTCTGCAACCGCGTCGTCTTCATGCATCAGGGCCGGGTCCACGAAGCAGGCCGGCCGGAAGACGTCTTCGCCAATCCGCAGACCCCAGAGCTGAAGCAGTTCCTCGGCGTCAGTTAAGAAACGACGATATTCTCTCGCTTGCAGCTGGCGCCGACAAGCGCGCAGGCGTTCCGGGAACGGCAGCCAAGTTGCCGCTCCCGGGGATTGTCAGTCTTTGCTGCCGGTCGGGGCGGGCAGCAGGACGGGCTCGGCCGAATGTTTCGGCAGCATCAACTGGGCAAGAATGTCGTCGGCCGAATGGCTCGGACTGCCGATGCCGGCCTCGCGCAGTTGACGATCGAGATCGCCGCCGTTTTCCAGCGCGGCCAGTTCCGCACCGGCTTCGATACGGCCGGCCGTAATTTCCTGGCGTTTCTTGATGCGTTCGAGACTTTCGACGGCGCTGCCGAGACGGGTGTTGATGCCCGACTGGTTATGGGCAATCGCCGATTGCGCGCGCAGCAGCGACTCGTTGGCTTTAACGTTCTCCACCTCGCGCTTCATCTGAGCGATGCGCGCTTCGGTGTCCTGGATCGTCCGCAGCATCTGCTGCTGGCGGGGCAGCAGCCGGTCGAGCTCCTCTTGGTCGCGCTGCACTTCGCCGCGGCTGGTGGCGATGCGCTGAGCGAGACCCTGAGCGAGATCGGTGCGCCCGGCGGAGATCGCAGCGCGGGCGCTGTCGGTATCCTTGGCCTCCTTGGCGCGGTTCTCTTCAAGCCGGCGCATGACGCTCTTGTTGGACGCCATGATGCCGGCCAGATCGGAGCGCGCCCGGCGTAGCGACTGTTCGGCGTCGCGGATTTCCTGGTCGAGAATGCGCATGGACTGGCTGTCGGCTGCGGCTTCGGCTGCCTCGTTGATGCCGCCGCGAATGGCGGTGAAAATCTTTCCCCAGGTGCTCACGCTGCAATCTCCCCGCTTTTCCATTCTTCGATCATGTGCGCCGCATCGACGGCGTTGGCCGCCAGAATTGCGACCTCTTCGACCACCGTGTCGGCGGACGAACGTGCCGACAGCGAGCCGAACAATTCATACCATTCCTCACCGTCGATCGCGGTAATGCCGAAGCTGGAGAGCGGCACGAATTTGTGCGTCTTGAGCACCATGCGTTCGAAGGCTTCGCGATTGGGTACGTCCTTGCACGGCACCAGAACGGCGCTGACAAGGATATCGCGCTCCCCGCTCACCGCGACGAAGACGTCGAGATCGCCTTTTTCCTTCAGAGTGACGCATAGGACGTCGCCCTGTTCGGGTACGGCGACATCCACATCGCCGAGCGCCTCCGGATCGGCGGCGAACAGGCGCGTTAAAGTCGTGAGGTTCCAGGTCTCCAAAAAGTCCTCCATCGGTTGGAATTCCGAAAAATATCTGGGTAATCCGTATGCCACTTAAAGGGGTGGCGCACTAAATAAATTTCGCTAGGCTGCGCATCGGGAACGGGGGCGAATCGCGTGCCATTTATCGCTTCATTGCTGCGGCGTGTATATCTTTCGCTCAGCGAATTGGCTTGGTCGGCCCTTTTTCTTATCCTCGCGATCCACCTGGTCGCCTCTTACCTGCTCTTCATGCTGGCCGGCGAAGGCGATCTTGTCGGCAAGCCGATCGATTTTCTCTATTACTATATGGTGACGGCAACGACTGTCGGCTATGGAGATCTTTCCCCAAAATCGGGGCTTGGCCGGATCATTGCCGTCCTGTTCGTTCTTCCCGGTGGCATTGCCATCTTCACCGCTGTTCTTGGCAAATTATTGACAACGATCGGCACGATCTGGAGGAACCGTATGCGCGGATTGGGTGACTATAGCGAACGTGCCGGCCATATCATCGTCCTCGGCTGGCAGGAGGGGCAGACATACCAGACGCTGCGGCTGCTGCATGCCGAACGGCAGGCCAACGAACCGATGAGCGTTCTGGTTGCCAAGGAGCTGGCGGAAAATCCCGTCAGCGACTATGCCGACTATATCAGAACCGAGCGGCTCGCCGATGCCGACGCTCTGGTGCGGGCCGGCGTGGCACGGGCACGCGCGATCATCGCGCGCGGAGCCAATGACGACGAGACGCTGGCCGCAGTGCTGATTGCCGAAGACCATGCGCCCAATGCCCATATCGTGGCTTATTTCGCCGACGACCGCACAGCGCAGATGGTCAAACAACTCCGGCCGCGCGTCGAGGCGGTCGGCTCGCTCGCCGAGGAGCTGCTGTCGCGTGCCGCCCGTGATCCGGGCTCTTCGGAAATCGCCGCACGGCTGCTGTCGGTCGCCTCCACCGACACGGCCTTTTCCCTGCCGGTACCGCCTTTGCAAAGGCCGCTGCTCTATGGCGACGTGTTTTTAAGCCTCAAACGCGAGCACAATGTGACGCTGGTGGGCCTGCTGAGCCAGGGCGTGACCGACCTCAATTGCCGGGACGAGGTGCTGATGCGGGGCGGCGAAACCCTTTACTACATCAGCGGAATGCGGCTAGATCCCGCTGCCATCGCCTGGGCTCGAATGGGAGACGTATCATGATCGGATGGTTCGGCAGAGATAAGGACGAAAAGCCCTTGCCCAAAGAACTTGGCCCCTTGAGCGCCGCGATCGGCGGGGCCTTGGAGATCGATTTCCTCTCCCTCGAGGCCGAGGCCCTGGGCGGCGAGCCGGCCATGCCGCTGCCACGGAGCGGCCCCTTCATCATTGCCGGCTACGGTGAGGTTGCGCTCGATGCCGCGACGGTTCTGTCGCGCTACTACGACGAAGACCACCGGATCGTTCAGGTCATGTCGACATCGGGCCGGCCCGGTGATGCTGTCGACGACATCAGCTTTTATCAGCCATGGGACAGCGTCGTACCTGCCGGCCAGAGCGAATGGAACCGCTGGACCGGCCGGGACGGCCTGATCGGCCAGCCATCCTACGATGCCGACGGTATCCTCTATAGCCGCTTCTGGGGCGACGGCCCGGAGCGCGCTCAACTGGTCGAATTTGTCGAAAAGGTCGACGATGGTGAAGAGCAGCGCTCCATTCACCAGACCTGCATGCTCTATTATCGCCCGCTTGGCTCGACGCGCGAAATGCTTCTGATCAATGTCGAGCGCGACCTCGATCTCGGACAAAGCCAGGCGGGAAGCTCGGTGGAATTTCTGATCGGCTATGGACTTGCTCCGGCCGATGTTCGCCGCGTCTGACAGCTATCAATTTTCAATGGAGGACTTTTTCAATGCTCGATTACGTGGCGGGTCTGCCTGCCTTCCTCGGTTATTTCGCCGTCGGCCTTGCCGCCTATGTCGTTTTCGCGGTGATCTACACATTCCTGACGCCGCAAAAGGAAGTCGAGCTCATTCGCGCCGGCAATCTTGCCGCCGTCACGGCATTTTTGGGCGCGCTTGTCGGTTTCAGCCTGCCTCTGGCGTCGGCTGCCGCCAATTCGGTGAGCATCGTCGACTACGTCATCTGGGCGGTGATCGGCATCCTGGCGCAGATTCTCGCTTTCTACATCGCCAATTTCACCATGACCGACCTGCATGAGAAGATCACGGCCGACAATATCGCCGCGGGCATATGGGGCGGCGGCATCGCACTGGTCATCGGTATTCTCAATGCCGCCTGCATGACCTATTGAGGGGAGGGAGCGATGCGCAGACGTAAGAGCGGGCACAAACGACCTTTCCTGGCCCTCGGCACGATCGCCGCCTCGACCCTGGCGCTGTCCGGCTGTGGCGATCAGACGCCGTCGGAAACAATGTTCACTTCCGTCGACCAATGCGTCGCATCCGGCATGGACCGGCAGGTCTGCCAGGCCGGCTATCAGGATGCCATGCGGGCTTATCTCGTCACCGCGCCGCGTTTCAACGGCATGGCCGCCTGCGAGGCAGAGTACGGCGCGGGCCAATGCACCGAACAGCGGGTCAATGCCGTCCCCAACAGCAATACCGGCGGAAGCGGCAGCTTCTTCGTGCCGTTCCTGACCGGCTACATGCTGTCTTCGGCATTGAACAACATCGGCGACTATTACGATTATCGCCGGCGCCAGGAGGAGCTCGGCTATTATTATGGTTCGACGCCGATCTATCGCAATCGCTCGGGACAGACGGTGACAACGACGGTTCGTTCCGGCGGCTCACTCAACGACAGCGTGACGGCGCCTTCGCGCCAGAGCGTCAAGCCGGTCAACGTCAATACCCGCACCGTCGCCCGTCAAGGCTTCGGGGGCCGTTCATCCTTCAGTTTCGGCGGCTGACATGAAGCGCATCACCCTTCCGGCGCGTCCCGATTGGCGTGACAAGGCGCGCGCCGTCGGCTTCGGGTTTCACGTCATGTACGGCGAGCCTTACTGGCTCGACGATGCCGCCTATACATTCACGCTCGATGAGATCGAGACGCGGATCGAAGAGCCGAGTCAGGAACTGCACGACATGTGCATGGATCTGGTCGGTGATATCGTCAAAAACGAAGAGGCGCTCGACAGGCTGGCCATTCCGGAGGATCTGCGCGATGTGGTGCAGCGCTCCTGGCAGCGCCGCGACCGGCACCTCTACGGCCGGTTTGATCTTGCCTATGACGGCAATGGCCCGGTCAAGCTGCTCGAATACAATGCCGATACGCCGACTTCGGTGTTCGAGACGGCCTATTTCCAGTACAACTGGCTGACCGACCAGATGGCTTTGGGTGTCCTGCCCAATGATGCGGACCAGTATAATTCCTTGCAGGAAAGCCTCGTCGAGGCGTTCGAGCAATTCTCCAAAGAGCCGATCTTCCACTTCGCTGTGATGACCGACAATGAGGAGGATCGCGGCACTACCGTTTATCTGATGGATTGTGCGGTGCAGGCCGGCCATCGCGTCGAGCTTCTGGACATCCGCGAGATCGGCATCGATGCGCAGGGCCGCTACACCGACCTCCAGGATCGGGTGATCGACCGCTGCTTCAAGCTATATCCATGGGAATTCATGCTGCGCGAGCCGTTCGCCCGTCAACTCCTGCGCTCGGGCGATGTTTTCATCGAGCCCGCCTGGAAGGCCGTGCTCTCCAACAAGGGGCTTCTGCCGCTGCTCTGGCAGCGTCATCCCAATCACCCCAACCTGCTGCCTAGCTATTTCGCCGACGACCCGGCGGCCTCGGCCCTGACCGACTACGTCCGCAAACCGCTGTTGTCACGAGAGGGCGAGAACGTCACAATATTCCGAGATGGCAGGGAATTCGTTTCCGCTCCCGGCGATTACGGTGAGGAAGGCTTTATCGTCCAGGCCTATGCCCCGCTTTTCGAAAGCGATGGCGGTTTTGCCGTGCTCGGCAGCTGGGTCGTCGGTGATCGCGCCTGCGGCCTTGCCGTGCGCGAAGACCGCTCGCGCATCACCGCCAACCTGTCGCGTTTCGTACCGCACGCCATCATTGGATAAGGAGAAATTCCTCGCGCCATGTGCAGCTAGCTTCGTTTCCTCACGGAGCGAGGCGAACGAACCGCACCGGCATCCATTTTCCTTCCCCTAGCCTCTAAAGCAGACATCGGAAAACGTTTCTCATGACCAATTCTGCCAACGCCTATTCAATGCCCGGAACGTGTGTTTTCGATCTGGCGCCTGCTGCGGGCGGCGAGCCCTATCGCATATTCCTCTCCATTCCGGCGGAGAAGCCGCCGGCAGAGGGATGGCCGCTTCTCGTGATGACCGACGGCAACGCCACGTTTCCCTTCGCGGTCGCCGGCTTGGTCACGCAGGCGCCTTATCCCACGGGGACGAATGTCGGCTGGGGGGTGATCGCGGCGATCGGCTACCCCACCGACGAGCCCTATGATCCGCTCCGCCGGTCGTGGGACCTGGGCCCTCCGCCGGTTAAAACCTATCCGCCCTTCGTGGAGGGCGGTCCCCCTGTGGTCATCGGAGGGACCGGCAAGCTGCTGGATTTCATCGAGAACGAGCTTATACCGCGGATTGCGGAGACGGTGATCCTCGATCCCAAGCGCCGATCGCTCTTCGGACATTCCTTCGGCGGCCTCTTTACCCTCTATGGCCTGTTCGAGCGCCCGGGCCTGTTTGTCAATTGGATTGCGGCCAGCCCAACCATCTATTGGGAAAACAGTGAAATCCTCAAGAATGAGGCGAACCGCCAGGCCATATCGGGAAAGGCATCCTTCCTGCATTTGTCCGCCGGAGAACACGAAGGCGACGAGCTGGCACCTTTTCAGTACCGGAACGAGGATGCCGCTATACGTCTGGAGAAGAGGAAGACGGAGCGGACTGTCCTCCTGGCGCGGGAGATGGCGGAGCGATTGAACGGCACTGCCGACGGATTACGGGCCGAATTCGAGCTTTATGCCGGCGAGACCCACATGTCGGTTCTTGCCGCGGCCGTCAATCGTGCGGTCGGCATTGCCTTCGCCGTCCAGGATCTGGTCGACAGGTGACGCTCCCCGCAAGGCTTCATCGGTGAACAGGCGAATTTATTCGACGAGGGTGGTTCCCCCGCGAACCTGAGGCCTATGGCGAGGTGTGGCCGCCATCGAAAATCTCCCGCGTGTCGGCCCTGGGCGCGGCCACGGAATGACGCTTGACCAGCGAGCATTCGAGCTTGGCAATCGGATAGCGTTTGCCGGGCGTACTGTCCGGGTTGAGGTGCTCGATCGCCCATTGCCCCATGGCAAGATGCGGAAGGACGGACGTCGTCAGCGGGGGGACGAGATGTCGTGAAATTTCTTCGTCGTCATAGCCCACCACCGACATGTCCTGGGGGATGTGAAGCCCTGCATCCTTGAGCGCTTCGTAGCACCCGATGGCGGTGCGGTCGTTCTGGCAGAAGATCGCCGTCGGCGGTTCTTTCAGGGCAAGCAGTTTCATCGTCGCGGCATAGCCGGCACCCGCCGACCAATCGCCTTCAATGACCAATTCCGGATCGAAGGGGATATCGGCGGTCGCCAACGCCCGGCGATATCCCGTCAGCCGGTCCTGTGCAGCCTGCATCCAGATTTCGCCGGTGATCGTTGCGATGCGATGGTGCCCGTGCGTGATCAGATGCCGGGTGGAGCTCTGCCCTCCGGCGATTTCGCTCGGCACCACGGCGGGGAAAGCATGATCCGCCGTATAACAATTCAGCAGCACCGTCGGGATGTTGAGCTGGGAGACATAAGACGGAAGCTCTATCTGGCGGGTGTAGATCGTCATGTAGATCAGCGCCGATATGCCCCCGCTCGTCAACGCCTTGATCGCTTTCGGCTCCATGACGGGATCGCTGAGCGTCTGGGCGACCAAGAGGACATTGCCGGCGTTCCAGGAGGCTTGCCGCGCACCTTCGATCGCGACGATCGCTTCCGGGCTGGTGGCGAGCTGATCCACGGCGAAACCGATCACATTGTCCAGTCCCGAATAAGCGGCTTTGGTCGTATAAGTCGCCCCGGTATAGCCGAGCGCGCGCGCTGCCTCCCATACGCGGTCGCGGGTCTGCTGCGAGATACGGGTGCCGGGTGTGTCGTTGAGAACGAAGGAGACGGCCGCCTGCGAGCAGCCGGCCGCCGCGGCGATATCCATCATCGTCACACGTGCTGGTCTGTCCACCACAGGCTTATTCCTCTTTTGGGTCTTGGTTTTTTGCATTCGTGAAAAATTGTCTCTGCTGGGGATAATGGGCGAGCGCGCTCGATTATCGTATTTGGTAATTAATATTAGCATCTATCTGAAAGCACTGGCAATTGCATCTGTTTGCTGCAGTGCCCACAACTATTGGCCATCGCCAGTATAAAATTGCATCCTGATCCGTGCGCGATGAAATGTTTTGACCTGGATTGATAATACTATTTACTAATTAAAATTCTTCTATACCGTCACGGAGCGATCGGAGCCAATGCCACTCGTCGCTGTGCGACGGGCCTGGGAGGGGGCGTGCATCCGACCGGCCGTCAATCGGAAACGGGCCCTGCAACTGCGGCCCCTCGGGAGGTGTATTATGAAACAGCTGAAACGCAATGCAGCCTTGTTCCTCGCCGGCTTGATGCTGAGCGCGGCGCCGGCTGCGGTCTCGCATGCCGCCGACAAGCCGACGCTTGCATTCGTCGTCAACGGAGCGTCCGACTTCTGGAAGGCCGCAGAGGCGGGCGTCAAGAAGGCGCAGGCCGAGATGCCGGACTACCAGATGGAGTTGAAATACCCTGAGCAGGCGGCTGTCGCCATTCAGCAGCGTCTCATGGAAGATCTCGTCAGCGCCGGCGTCAAGGGGATCATGGTCTCCGCGGTCGACCCCAAGACCCAGACGGACGGTCTCAACAAGATCGGCTCGCAGACGGCTCTCTTCACCACCGACAGCGACGCACCGAAGACCAACCGCGTCGCCTATATTGGTTCTTCGAACGTAGACGCCGGCAAGCAGGCCGCCGAAATCGCCAAGAAGGCGATGCCGGACGGCGGTAAGTGCATTGGCTTCGTCGGTCTGCTGGGCGCCGATAACGCCCGCGAACGCATCGAAGGGATGAAGGAAGGTCTCAAGGGTACCAAGATCGAGCTTGTCGACGTTCGCGGTGACGACATCGACCAGACGCGCGCCAAGAAAAACGTGGAGGATGCGTTGGTGGCCAGCCCCGACCTGACCTGCATGGTCGGCTTCTATTCCTACAACACGCCACGCATCTATGAGGCGCTGCGCGACGCAGGCAAACTCGGCCAGATCACTGTCGTCGGCTTTGATGACGATCCGATCACGCTCGGCGGTGTCAAGGAAGGCACGATCGCGGCAACCGTCGTACAGCAGCCGTTCGAATGGGCCTATCAAGGCATGAAATTGATGGCCGCCTACCTCAAGGGCGACAAATCAGGCGTTCCCGCCGATGGCTTGATCATCATCCCGACGGTGATCATCGGCAAGGATGACGTCGACAAATATGCCGCCAATCTGAAGGCCATGGCTGGGAAATAACCTCCTTCGCGGCGGTGGCACTCACCGCCGCCGCGAAATGCGTTTCATGCCGACAGCATCAGCAGCCATGGACAGGCGATGAACCATAGTTCCGACATCCCGTCACCGGGCACGCCCGCAACGCCGTTCCTTTCGCTTTCCGGCGTCGGCAAGACCTATCCAGGCGTCGTTGCGCTTGATGACCTGTCGATCGATATCATGCCGGGAGAGGTCATCGGCCTCGTCGGCGAAAACGGGGCCGGAAAATCGACGCTGATGAAAATCCTTGGCGGCGTGATCGCCCCGGACCGGGGTACGATCCTGCTCGACGGCGCGGAACTTCGTTTCCTCACGGTGGAATCGAGCATCTCGTCCGGCATCGCCTTCGTGCATCAGGAACTCAATCTCTTCGAGAATCTCGACGTCGCCGCCAATATCTTCCTGGGGCGCGAACCGCTGAAGGCGGGACCCCTTAAGCTCGTCGATCGCGATCGACTGCGGGACATGGTGAAGCCGCTGTTGAAGCGGGTAGGGGCGCATTTTTCCGCCGACACACCCGTGGCGTCGCTTTCGCTTGCCGAGCAGCAGATGGTGGAAATCGCCAAGGCGCTGTCCATCAACGCCAGGCTCGTCATCTTCGACGAACCCACGTCCAGCCTGCCGCTGGCCGAAACCGAGCGGCTGCTCAGCATCATCAAATTGCTGAAGGCGGATGGCATCAGTGTGATTTTCATCTCGCATCGGCTGCACGAGGTTGAGCGCGTAGCCGACCGGGTCGTCGTCCTGCGTGACGGCGCGCTTGTGGGCACGCTCGCCAAGAGGGACATCGGCCACGATCAGATGGTCAAGCTGATGATCGGCCGGATGCTTGCGGCCCGGACTGCAAAGCCGCAGCGCTCGCCGGGCTCGGTTGCGCTTGAGGTCAGCGGCGTGCGCACCGAGGCCTATCCCGGCCGTCCCGTCGATCTGGAAATCAGGTATGGAGAAATCCTGGGACTGGCGGGCCTCGTCGGGTCCGGCCGTACCGAGCTTGCCAGGGTGCTCTTTGGCATCGATCGCAGTTACGGCGGCATAATCCTACAGGACGGGCAGCAAATCGCGGTCCGTTCTGCCCGGGACGCTGTCGCCCGCGGCATTTTCCTGGTGCCGGAGGATCGCAAGCGCAACGGCATTCTCCTTGATTTGCCGATCGCCCAGAACATAAGTCTTGCCGATCTGCGCAAGCTTTCCCGCCGCTTCATGCTTTCTGCCGAGCGGGAGACGGCGGCGGCCGAAAAGCAGCGCCTTCGCCTCGGTATCAAAGCGCCCTCCGTTTCGACGCGAACCGGCACCCTGTCCGGCGGCAACCAGCAGAAGGTGGTGCTTGCCAAATGGTTGTCGATGAGCCCGAAGGTGATGATCTTCGACGAGCCGACGCGCGGCATCGATATCGGCGCGAAGAACGAGATCTACGGCCTGATGCGGGCGCTTGCCGATGCCGGAGTCGCGATCCTGATGATATCGAGCGACATGGAAGAGGTGATCGGCGTTTCCGACCGCATCGCCGTCATGCACGAGGGCCAGATCGCCGGCATATTGGAAGAGGACGAATTCAGCCAGGAAAGCGTCCTTTTGCTTGCTGTCGGCAAAAGGGTAAAATAGCGGCTGCATCGACAATCAAATATCGGGGAATGGATCTCGGATGGTCAAGAAAGATCTCGGACTGCTGCTTTTGATCGTCGTCGTCGGCATCGTCGTCGCCATCATCAATCCGCGCTTCCTGCTGCCGATCAACCTGGCCAATACCGCCAACCTGATCGGCCTGTTCGGCATTCTGTCGATCGGCCAGGCCTTTGTCATCATTACAGGCGGCATCGAGCTTTCCGTCGGCTCGCTCGTCGCACTTCTCGGCGTGCTGTTCGTCGATTTCGTCGCGGTCCAGGATATGCCCTGGATGCTGGCGCTGCCGCTCATTCTGGCACTTGGCGCGGTCATCGGTGCCGTCCACGGCTGGCTGATCACCCGGCTCAACCTGCAGCCCTTCGTCGTCACCCTTTGCGGCCTCCTGATCTATCGTGGCGCAGCACGCTTCTATACAGCCGACGGGACGGCGGGCTTTGCATTCGGCCAGAATTTCCCGGACCTTGAATTCCTGACAGCCGGACGGTTCTACGGCGTTCCCAATACCTTCATCGCGCTCGTCATCATTGCCGTGGTCATGTGGATCATGCTGCATCGCTCGGTCTTCGGGCGTTATCTCTACGCGATCGGCAAGAATGAGGAGGCGGCCCGCTATTCCGGTATCCGAACCGGCCGCATGATCATGTCGGCCTATGTCATCTGCGGGCTGCTGACGGCGCTTTCGGCGATTTATTTCGCCATGTATACGCGCTCGATCTCGCCGGCGAGCCATGGCCAGTTCTACGAACTCTACGCGATTGCCGCCGCCGTCCTCGGCGGTTTTTCGCTCCGCGGCGGCGAGGGATCGATCATCGGCGTCGTGTTGGGCACGGTCCTGCTGCAGGAACTGCAGAATCTGGTGAATCTGCTTGGTATCCCATCATCGTTGAATTTCGCCGTCATGGGCGGCGTGATCCTCATCGGGGTCCTGATCGACCAGCAATGGCACGCGATCCGCGCACAGCGCCGCCTCGTCTCCGCCGCCCGGCAGACAGAAACCCGTCATTCGAACGAAGGCAGTCTGCCCGTGGTCGCCAGCCGGGATTAGGTCAGTGGATGAGACTTTCGCGTCAGGGGGCGAGACTGTCGCATTAATAAATAGCCGGCTACACAAAATGTGGCGTAATACGATTTATGGAACAAGTGGCAATTGTCTGCGTCGCGTAGTCGCTGGACGCTTGAGACCATTGAGTCTTCTGAGGAATGCTGGTGCTTGTTTCTTCCAAATGAATTAAACTCATCTGATGGCTTTATCTAGCTGACATTCATCGGGTCATCATCATGAATATCAGGCAGATGACCGAGATCGCCGAGCAGTGGCTGACGACATTCATTCTGAACGAATGGACGTTCTTTCAGCTTGCGATCATCGTGGCCGGCTACGGTTTTGCGTCCGTACTTGCGTCACGCACAGAGCCCGCGATGGAGGCAAAGGCGCGCCTGATCAAGGGTAATCCAGACCTGCTTCGGGTCATCATTGCCCTTATGCGCCGGATGATGTGGCTATTCCTTGTGGGTTGGCTGTGGATCGCCAACGTCGTGCTGAGCAAGAGCGCGTGGCCCTCGCAACGCTGGCTTGTCTCCACGGCTCTGACGCTGGCGGCTGCATGGTTCGTCATCTCGGTCCTGACCAAAATCATTCGCAACCCAACCCTTTCACGCGCCGTCGCGATCGGCAGCTGGAGCTACATCGCTCTTTATGCAGTCGGTCTTGATGGCCCGGTTTTATCTGCTCTTGACGGGCTCGCCGTTAACCTAGGCGCGGTGAGGCTCTCACTTCTGCTTGTGCTCAAAGCCCTCGTGCTGGCGATCGCCTTGATCTGGATCGCCGTCCTCATTGGCAATATGCTGTCCCACTGGGTTCAGCGGTCGGCCGACTTGTCGCCTTCGATCAAGGTATTGATCAGCAAATTCATCAAGATCGGCCTGATCGTAATCGCTGGAGCCATCGCTTTGTCTGCGACCGGGGTCGACCTTACGGCGCTGACCATTTTCTCAGGCGCAGTCGGCGTCGGAATAGGCTTCGGCCTTCAAAAAGTGGTATCGAACTTCATATCCGGCATAATCATCTTGATCGACAAGTCGATCAAGCCGGGTGACACGATCACGCTTGGCGACACGTTCGGGTCGATCCGTGACCTGCGCTCGCGCTTTGTGTCCGTCATCACCCGCGATGGCAAGGAGTACCTCATTCCAAATGAAGACTTCATATCGCAGCAAGTCGTCAACTGGTCGTTCTCCAGTGATTATGTACGAATCGACGTTGACTTCGGGACGTCCTATGACAGCGATCCGCATCAAGTCGTCAAGATCGCCATTGCGACAGCATCGACCGTGCCCCGGGTCGCAAATCAGTATAAGCCGCCCGTCTGCTGGCTGACCGGCTTTGGCGCTTCGTCGCTCGACTTTCGGCTTCGGTTCTGGATCTCGGATCCAGCGAACGGGCTTACAAATGTTCGTGGCCAAGTCCTGATGGCGCTGTGGGATGCCTTCAAGAAAGCCGGCGTCTCTATCCCGTTTCCGCATCACGAAATCATCATGAAAAGCCCTATCGAGATCAAACAACCGGACTGATTTGTGTTGCAATACCGCTGACGACCGGGAATGAGGCAAAAGCGCATCCCGAAGGAAAGCCGGCAAGCGCGGCCGAATGGGGCGAACTCGGCATCCAGGCCAACGCCATCGGTCCGGGCTACATGCTTACCGATATGCAGGACGAGGATAAGAAACGATGCGATCGACTATCAATCTCGACGACACTCTCCTGGAAAAGGCCAGGTCCCTGACCGGCACAAAAGAAACCGCGGCTCTCGTCCGCCAGGCGTTGGAGACGCTTGTGCGAGTAGAATCCGGAAAACGCCTTATCGCGCTCGGCGGAACTATGCCCGATGCAGAGGCAACTCCACGCCGCCGGAGCGCGGCGGCCAAGTGATACTGGCAGATACTTCTATATGGATAAGGGACAAGCGTCTGCAGGCGGCGGCCGAAAAGGCCGGCGCTTCATTGCATAAGCCGGCCAAGACTCGCAACTAAACACCAAATAGTCCTACCGCCGGCGCCATGTGGCGGGCGCCTGGCCGGTGCGTTTGCGGAAGAAGCGGGAAAAATAGGCCGGATCCTCGAAGCCAATCTCTCGGCCGATGTCTTCCACCGACCGGACGGTGAACATCAAAAGGCGCTTGGCTTCCAGCAGCCGCCGCTCCAGCGTCAATTCCTTGACGGACAACCCGAACACTTCCCGGGCGGCCTTGTCGAGGAGATGGGGCGTGGTCGCGAGAAGATCGACATAGGCCCCGACGGGCCAATCCTTCCGGTAGTGGAGATCGATGAGGCGGCGCAGCGCAAGGCCAAGTGAGACCGTCGCCGACGTCGACGGCAACGCGACACGGCCGCCGATGCGGCCCATCAAGGACAACACGACGCAGATCAGGCCGCACAGCACCCTCTCGCCTTCTGCACCCTGCTCACGATAATCCTCGGCGATCATATCGAGCAGTGTCCCGAGCTTTGCCCATACCGGATCGGCCGGCACGCCCGTCAGAAAGGTCGGCACGTCAAGATCGAGGGCGACCTGCGGCGCGATCGTCTTCAGCATATCGTCGGAGACCGACACCACGATCGCATCCGACTGCTCGGCGACATCGAAACCGTGCACCACGCTGCTTGGGACGAAACTCACGGCGGGAGCGGAAAAATTCCAAGTCTCATCTTCGATCCGATAGGTTCCGCCGCCTTGAAACCAATAGGTGATCTGTCCCATCAGCGGATGTTTGTGCGGCGACACATGGCCGAAATGCGCGGTTTTCCGCTCCATCACCGTTTCGACATGCAGGAAGCCGACCTCGAGCGAGCGGCTCGGCTCGCCATAGACGAAGAAATTCGGAACCTCGCTTCGCATCACCATACCGGAAAAAGTACCAGCGAATTGCGGGCTTTGTCCATGGTCTCGCATCTTGTCTGGAATTAGCCTTTGTCAATATCAGAAGGAGGAACATGAGATGCGTTCAGAAGACCACCGCACCGACAAGACAAGGCCGTTTACCGGCGCCGAATATCTTGCAAGCCTGCGCGACGGGCGCGAAGTCTATATCAATGGTCAACGCATCGCCGATGTGACCGCGCACCCAGCCATGCGCAATTCCGCGCGCTCGATCGCACGGATGTATGATGCGCTGCACGACGAGAAGACCAGGGATCGTCTGACCTCGCCGACCGACACCGGCAATGGCGGCTATACCCATAAATATTTTCGGGTCGCCAAATCTTCAGCCGAACTGGCGGCCCAGCAGGGCGCCATCGCCGACTGGGCGCGCATGTCCTATGGATGGATGGGCCGCACCGCCGATTACAAGGCAGCGCTGATGAACACGCTCGGCGCCAATGCCGATTGGTATGGGCCGTTCAAGGACAATGCGCTTGCCTGGCACAAGCGGTCGCAGGAATCCGTGCTCTTCATGAACCATGCGATCGTCAATCCGCCGATCGACCGGCATAAGCCGGCGGATGCCGTGAAGGACGTCTTCGTCCATATCACCAAGGAAACCGATGCCGGCATCTATGTCTCCGGCGCCAAGGTGGTCGCCACCTCCTCGGCGCTGACCCACTATAATTTCCTTGCCCAAAGCTCGGCGACGGTGACGGAAGATCCTTCGCTGTCGGTCATGTTCATCGTGCCGATGAATGCGCCGGGTATTAAAATGTTCTGCCGCGTCTCCTACGAGCAGACCGCCAATACCGTCGGCCATCCCTTCGACTATCCGCTGTCGTCGCGCTTCGACGAGAACGATGCGATCCTGGTGCTCGACAATGTGTTCGTGCCCTGGGAGGACGTGCTCGTTCTGCGCGATGCCGCCAAGATCCTGTCGTTCCACCCAGCCTCCGGCTTCATGCACGGTTATTGCTTCCAGGGCTGCACGCGATTTGCCGTCAAGCTCGACTTCCTCGCCGGCCTGCTTGCCAAGGCGCTACGCGCCACCGGCGGCGATGCTTTCCGCGGCAATCAGGCAGCACTTGGAGAAGTCATCGCGCTGCGCCACATGTTCTGGTCCTTCTCCAATGCGATGGCCTATAATCCGCAGCCCTGGGCGAACGGCGCCGTGCTGCCGAACATGGAAGCCGCCCTTTCCTACCGCACCTTCATGTCGGAGGCCTATCCGCGCGTCATCGAGACGGTGCGCAAGGTCGTCGCCTCGGGGCTGATCTATCTGCCCTCCTCGGCAAAGGACTTCGGCAATCCCGAGATCGACCGCTATCTCGCACAATATGTCCGCGGCTCAAACGATATGAACCATGTCGAGCGCATCAAGATCATGAAATTGCTTTGGGATGCGACTGGCACCGAATTCGGCGGACGCCATGCGCTCTACGAACTCAATTATGCCGGTGCGCCTGAAGAGGTTCGGCTGCAGGTGCTGAAGGGCGCGGAGCGCGGCGGGCGCCTCAAGGAGATGGAAGCGCTCGTCGACCGCTGCATGAGCGACTACGACGAAAACGGCTGGACCGGCGATACCTGGCTGCCGCCGCTCGACGAGGCATCTTCCCTCCGCAGCGCGGCCGAATGAGGCGGCGCCATGGAGGAGCAAGTCTCGAAAACCGAATTCCGCAATGCGATGGCCAGGGTCTGCGCCCCTGTCAACGTCATTACCACCAACGGACCCGCCGGGCGCGGCGGGTTCACCGCCACCGCCATGTGCAGCGTCACGGACGAACCGCCGACGCTTCTCGTTTGCATGAACAGCCGTTCGGCCCAGGCGGACCTGTTCTTCGAAAACCGCCGCTTCTGCGTCAACGTGCTGACGCAGGAGCATAAGGATCTCGCCGGCTATTTCGCCGGACAGCGGGCCGATATGGAAGAGCGTTATGCCGCCGCCGACTGGATCGAGTTCCGCTCCGGCAGCCAGGCGCTCAGCGACGCCATTGTCTCTTTCGATTGCCGCCTGGCCGAAGTCCGCCTCGTCGGCACGCACAATATCTTCATCGGCGAGGTCATCGATATCCGCAGCCGCGTGGATGGGCACGCACTGCTCTACTTCGACCGAAACTATGTGCATGTGCCGACACAGGCCGGCAGTTTCGGGGGGTAAAAAGGTGGTCTCCCCATCGCTGCCGATGCGGGAGACCTGCTTTGCCGTCAGGGATATTGCCTCAGAGCTGGATCCACGCCGTCTTCAGATCGACATATTTATCGAGCGCATGCAGCGATTTGTCGTGGCCATTGCCCGATTGCTTGACGCCGCCGAGCGGCACGCTGTTGTCGGAGCCGCCATAGGTGTTGACATGCACGACGCCGGCGCGGATGCCGCGCACCATCCGATGGGCGCGCGACAGGTTCGACGTCCAGACGGCGGAAGCCAGGCCGTATTCCGTGGCGTTGGCAATCTCCAGAGCTTCAGACTCCGTTTTGAACGGAATGATCGACAGGATCGGCCCGAAGACTTCCTCCCGCGCAAGCATCATGGACGGCGTGACGTCGAAGACGGCCGGGCGCATGTAATAGCCGCCCGTCTCCTCGAGAGTGCGCGTGCCGCCGGTGCGTAATAGAGCTCCTTCCGCCAAGGCCCGGTCGACATGGCCAAGATTCTTCTCCAGCTGGATCGCGCTCGAGATCGCGCCCGCTTCGGTGGAAAGCTGCAAGGGGTCGCCGACCCTCATGGCGGTGGCAATGCCGGCGACCTTTTCCGAAAACTCCGCATGGATCGATTTCTCGACCAGCAGGCGGGAGCCCGCGACGCAGACCTGGCCGGAATTGCGGAAGATGCCGTAGGCGGAGACCTTGGCGGCCTGATCGAGATCCGGCGCATCGGCAAAGACGATGTTCGGAGATTTGCCGCCGAGCTCCAGATAGACGCGCTTCAGGTTGGAGCGCGCCGAATATTCCAGCAGCCTGCGCCCGACCGGACCGGAACCGGTAAAGGCGAGCACATCGATATCCATGTGCAGCCCCAGCGCCTCGCCGCTGACGGCGCCGCGCCCGGTGACGACATTGAGTACGCCATCCGGCAATCCTGCCTCCGCGCACAGGGCCGCAAGCCGCAGCAGCGTCAGCGACGCGCCCTCGGCAGGCTTCAGCACGACGGAATTGCCGGCGGCAAGTGCCGGCGCGATCTTCCAGGCGCCGATCATCATCGGGAAATTCCAGGGCACGATGGCGGCGACGACGCCCACCGGTTCGCGATGGATCAGGCCGAGAATATTGTCGGCCGTCGGAGCGATCTCGCCATAGACCTTGTCGATCGCCTCGGCATAGTAGCGAAAGGTGCCGGCGGCACTGCCCGGCTCGGCCTTCAATGCCATCGAGATTTCCGTGCCGTTGTCGCGTACGCCGAGCACGGCGAGTTCAAGCGCGTTCTTCTCGATCAGTTCGGCGATCTTCAGCAGCACCTTCTTGCGTTCAGCCGGTGCCGTTCGCGACCAGCTGCCTTTTTCGAAGGCGCGCCGCGCGGCCACGACCGCCCGATCGACGTCTTCGGCGCCGGCATCGGCGATCGTTGTCAGCCGGGATCCGTCGATCGGCGAAATGACGTCCATCGCGGCTCCGTCGACAGGCGGGCGCCAGGCCCCGTCGATGAACAATGCCTGCGGGGAAACGGATAATGTCCGGAGCTGGTCGATCTTGTCCTGCATCTCATGCTCTCACGAAAAAGGGTGGCGGGTTTTCCCGCCACCGCGATTGGAACCGCTCAGACTTCCTGGCCGGCGCCGAGCCGGGCAAAGCCGACGGCATCCGCCGACTTCAGGCGCGCTGCCGCCAGCAATCCAATGACCGCGGCGATCAGCACGAGGCTTGGCAGAAACACGGCGAGCACGCCGTTTGCGCCGGCGATCGCGCCGAAGTTTGCCGAGATATAATAGACGAGCGCCAGGAGGATCAGCCCTGTGACAACGGGCAGCACCTTGATCACGAGGACATTGCGTTCAAGCCCCGGATTGCGGCCGAAGAAGGCGACGATCGAGAAGGCCGTGAACGCCATCAGCAGGATGATCGCCAGCGTGGCGACATTCGTGAGCCAGGAGAAGAGCGCCAGCACCGGATCCTGACCCGTCGCCGCAAACAGCGCGACGACGAGCACGGCGATGACGGTCTGGATGATCGAACCGACATGCGGGCTCTGGAAGACGGGATGCGTGACGCCGACCGACTTCGGCAACAGGCCCTCGCGACCGGCGACATACATATAACGTGCCACGCCATTGTGGAATGCGAGGACGCCGGCAAAGAGGCTGGTGATGAAGAGAAGGCTCATCACGATGGTGATCCAATGGCCGACATAACGCTCCGCGAGACCGAAGAGGAACGTGGTCGGATCCTGCAGGCCCTGCAGTTCCGGCACGAGCTTGTCGACGCCGGCGCCGTTGACCATCAGCCAGGAGGTCAGCATGTAGAACAGGCCGATGATCAGGACGGATATATAGGTGGCACGCGGCACCGTCTTTTCCGGCTCACGGGCTTCTTCGCTGTAGATCGTCGTCGCTTCGAAGCCGATGAAAGCGGCAAAGCAGAAGAGGATGCCGATGGCCGGCGAACCGCTCAGGAAGGCGGTCGGCGTGAAGGGTGCCGCGGAAAGGCCGGCATCTCCGCCCTTGATGAGGATCGCGGCATCGATGATCAGCACCACGAGATATTCGAGGATCACCAGCACCGTCAGAACCTTGGCGGAGAGATCGACGCGCCGGTAACCGAAGACTGCGACGAAGGCGATGCCGACACAGGTCCAGACCCACCAGGGCAGAACCAGCCCGTAGCCGGCGAAGAAGCCTGACGTCGCGGCGCCGAACATGCCGAAGACGCCGATCTGCATCGCGTTATAAGCGAGGATCGCGATCAGCGCCGCCGCGCCGCCCATTAGGCCGCCGAGGCCTTGGGCGGTATAGGCATAGAAGGCGCCGGCATTGCGGATATGACGCGCCATGGCGACATAGCCGACGGCAAACAGCAGGAGAATGGCGGTCACCAGCAGGAAGGTCAGCGGGATGCCCGGCCCGTTGCCGAGCATCATCGACAGCGGCACGCCGCCGGCGACCGCCGTCAGCGGTGCGGCGGCCGAAACCACCAGGAAGGTCACGGCGCCGACGCCGAGACTGTTCTTGCGCAGCTGGTTTTCAGCCGGCCCCTGCGAATTTTGTGTGTTCATCTGTGTTCGTTCCCCTTGTTGAGACTATCCGATCATCGCTGCGATTGCGCGCAGGCGATCTCCACCAGAGCCGGACTGACGAGCGGGGCTTATGCTTTTATTGATTTTGCCGCCGCCAGCGCCTATGGTTCATTATTTGAACCTCAGCTTCAAATATAGACTTGCAAACAATCCCTGCCTCTGTCAAGTTAATTCGCGTGTTAAGTATCTTGGGTCGCTGCTATCGTGCCGCGGCAAAGGGTTTGCAGGCTGATTTGGCGGATGGCGTAAAGCCGGATGCGACAGGCCGGGACATGAACCCTACCCAGGAGGAAGAACGATGAGCACGATCGGAAAGGCGCTTTCATTGCTGGACACCCTGTCACGGCTGGACAAGGAGGTGGGTCTGACCGACATCGCCCGCCTGTGTTCGCTCGATAAGGCGACGGCACGGCGCTTTCTGGTGGAATTGGAAAAACACGGTTTCGTCGAGCAGGACCCCGATAGCCGCCGCTACCGGATCGGCTCGGCGCCGGTTCGGCTCGCCCGCATCCGCGAGGCCCGCTATCCGTTCCTGCGGGTCGCCGTGCCCTTCATCAAGACACTCGCCGAAGCATCGGCGGAGACGGTGCATCTTTCCGAATTCTCGGGCGGCAGGCTGTCGACGATTCATGTCGAGGATCCGCCGCGGGCGCACCGCATCATCGTCGATGTCGGCAGCATCCTGCCCTTTCACGCTACCGCATCCGGCCTTGCCTTCCTCGCCTTCTGCCCGCCGGCGGAGATCGATGCGGCGCTTCGAAAGCCGCTCGAAAAATTCACCGACCATACCGTCGTCGATCCCAAGCTGATCCGCGGGCTGCTCGACGAGACGGCCGCGCGCGGCTTTTCGATCAGCCATCAGGGTCTCGAAGCCGGCGTCATCAGTGCAGCGGCACCCGTGCGCGCGCCGGATGGCCGGCCGGTCGGCTGCGTGGCGGTCGCAGCCCCGCTCTCACGCACCACCAAGACGGCCATTGACCACTTCGGCGCGCAGGCCATCGCCGCCGCCAACGGGATTTCAGAAAAATACTACGGGTCGGAAAGGCTCATGGGAACCAGTCCAGAAACCAGGAGGAGAGATTGATGAGCCCCGCGGCTCCCCTGCCAAGGATCCTCGTCATCGGAACCGGTGACACCAAATGCGACGAACTGCAATTCATGGCGTCCGTCATCACGGAAGCCGGCGGCCGGCCTGTTATGGTCGATGTCAGTATTCTCGGCGACCCGCCCTATGTTCCCGATCATTCCAAGCACGACATCGCCAGGGCGGCCGCGACCTCGATTGCGGAGATCGCCGAAAGCGGCGATGAAAACAGCGCCATGGCGGCCATGGCAACGGGTGCCGCGGCATTGACCCACCGGCTTTACGAGGAAGGGCTCGTCGACGGAATCATCGTGCTCGGCGGCTCGATGGGCACGGATCTGGCGCTCGACGTCGCCGCCGTCCTGCCGCTCGGCGTGCCGAAATTCGTCGTCTCGACCATTGCCTATTCCCATCTGATCCCGCCCGAGCGTATCGCGCCCGACCTGATGATGATCCTCTGGGCCGGCGGCCTTTACGGCCTCAACAGCATCTGCCGTTCGGTCCTGTCGCAGGCCTGCGGCGCGGTCGTCGGCGCCGCCAGGCACGGGACCAAACCCGATCACGCCCGCCCGCTGATCGGCATGACCTCGCTCGGTTCCTCCTGTCTCAAATACATGAAGCATTTGCGGCCCGAGCTGGAAAGGCGCGGCTATGACGTTGCCGTCTTCCATTCCACCGGCATGGGCGGCCGCGCCTTCGAAGCCATTGCCGCGCAGGCCGGCTTTGCCGCCGTCTTCGATTTCTGCATCCAGGAAGTCAGCAATCATCATTACGGCACGGTGGTGACGTCGGGAGCGGACAGGCTCGAAAATGCCGGCCGCGCCGGCATTCCACAGATCGTCGCCCCCGGCGCCGTCGACATGGTCGATCTCCAGGCCTGGCAGGCCTTGCCTGAGATTTTCGCCGATCGTCCCTATCATGCCCATAATCGGCTGATCGGATCGGTGACGACCTCTCCGGAAGGCCGGCGGGAAGTCGCCCGGCTCATCGGACAGAAATTGGCACAAGCGGACGCGAAGGTCGCCTTCCTGCTGCCGACCGAGGGGCTGCAGGAATGGGACAAGCCGGAGGAGCCGCTGCATGATCCGGAAGGCCTTGCCGCCTTCCTCGACGAGATGCGCCGCGCTGTGCCGCCTTCCGTCACGTTCCGGGAAGTCGACGCCCATATCAATTCCCCGTCCTTTTCAGCGGCGGCGCTCGCTATTTTCGACAGCTGGGTGGCCGAGGGCGTCATTCCGGAAGGACGGCCATCATGACAGAGCGCGCCCTCATCCTCGATTTCGGCGGCGTCGTCACCCGCACCCTGTTCGAGACGCATGACATCACCGAGCGCACGCTCGGCCTTCCGCAAGGCTCCCTCACCTGGCTCGGTCCGTTCGACACGACGACCGACCCGCTCTGGGTGGCGATGCAGAAGCGCGAGATCAGCGAACGCGACTATTGGCTGAAACGGGCCGGCGAAGTCGGCCGGATGGTCGGCGAGGACTGGCCCGACATGCAGACCTTCGTGCGCCGCGCCCGCGGCGCCGAAGCCGAACTGGTGCTGCGCCCGGAAGCGCGCGACGCCATCCTGCGGGCGAAAGAGGCGGGACTGAAGCTCGCGATCCTGTCGAACGAGCTCGATCTCTTTTACGGGGTCGAGTTCCGCAGGCGTTTTCCGCTGATCGACCTCTTCGACGTCATCGTCGATGCGACCTACACCAGGATCCTGAAACCCGATCCGCGTGCCTACGAACAGGTGCTTTCCGAGCTCGGCCTGCCGCGCGAAGCCTGCGTTTTCGTGGACGACCAGAAGAAGAACATCGAGGGCGCCGAAGCCGTCGGATTGCCGCATGTGCATTTCGACGTCACCCGGCCTGCCGAAAGTTATGCCCGCGCGCTTGCGATGCTGGGGCTCTGAACCCGAGAGGAATACCGATGCGTGAAACCAACTTCATTATCGAAAACAACGCCCGCCACCTGTGGCATCCGATGGCTCATCCGGCCGAAATGCAGGCCCAGCCGCCGCGCATCATCAATGCGGGCGAAGGCGTCGAGATCGTCGACATCCAGGGCAAGAAGGTGCTCGATGCGGTGGGCGGCCTTTGGAACGTCAATCTCGGCTATTCCTGCGAACCGGTGAAGAAGGCGATCCGCGACCAGCTCGACGAGTTGCCCTATTATTCGACATTCCGCGGCACGACCAACGCGCCGCTGATCGAGCTGTCCTACGAGCTTGCCGAATGGTTCAGGCCGGAGGGATTGAGCCGCTCCTTCTTCACCTCGGGCGGCTCGGATTCGGTCGAGACCTGCCTGCGGCTCGCCCGGCAATATCACAAGATCACCGGGCAGCCCGAGCGCACCAAATTCGTCGCGCTGAAGAAAGGCTACCACGGCACGCATTTCGGCGGCGCTTCCGTCAACGGCAACCAGAATTTCCGCCGCAACTACGAGCCGCTGCTTCCCGGCGTCATTCATCTGCCGGCGCCTTTCTCCTATCGCAACCCGTTCAACACGAGCGACGGGGCGGAGATCGCCGCCGCCATCGGCAGGCTCTTTGAGGATGAAATCGCCTTCCAGGGCGCGGACACCATTGCTGCCCTGATCGTCGAACCGGTGCTCGGCGCCGGCGGCGTCATCGTTCCCCACGAAACTTTCTTGCCGCTGATGCGCGAGATCTGCGATCGGCACGGCATCCTGCTGATCGCCGACGAGGTCATCACCGCCTTCGGCCGGACCGGCGCCTGGACGGGATCACGGCTGTGGGGCGTCAAGCCGGACCTGATGTCGACCGCCAAGGCGATCACCAACGGTTATTTCCCCTTCGGCGCCGTCATGATCTCCGAGAAGGTCGCCGAGGTCTTCGAAGGCAGCAAGAACGGCCTGGGCAGCATCGGCCACGGCTACACCTATTCCGGCCATCCGGCGGGAGCGGCTGCCGCCCTTGCGACCTTGAAGGAAACCAAGCGGCTGGACGTCGCCGACAATGCCGCGGCCCGCGGAGAGGAATTGCTGACCGGCCTGAAGAAGCTGCAGGACAAGCACGAGCTTATCGGCGACGTGCGCGGCAAGGGCCTGATGTGCGCGCTCGAACTCGTCAGCGATCGCAAGAAGAAGAGCGCTGCGTCAAAGGATGTCCTGCAGAAGGTGCAGGATGCGACCTACGACGCCGGCGTGCTCATTCGCACCTCCGGGGCCAACGTCATCATGTCGCCGCCGCTCATCGTTACGGCAGGGGATGTGCAGACGATCCTGACCGCACTCGATGCCGGCCTCGCCGCCGTGGGAGCGTGATCATGGCCGATCATGCAGCCCTTGTCGCGCGGCGGGAGCGGCTTCTTGGCCGGAACATGTCGCTCTTCTATGACGATCCAGTCCATCTGGTGCGCGGCGAAGGCGTCTGGCTCTGGGACGCCGAAGGCCGGCGCTACCTCGATTGCTACAACAATGTGCCGCATGTCGGCCATTGTCATCCGCGCGTGGTCGAGGCGATCACCCGACAGGCTTCGACGCTGAACACCCACACGCGTTATCTGCACGAGGGCATCCTCGACTATGTCGAGCGCCTGACGGCGACCTTCGACAGCAGCCTCGACGCGGCGATCCTGACCTGCACCGGCAGCGAGGCAAACGACGTGGCACTGCGCATGGCCCAAGCCGTGACCGGCAAGACCGGCGTGATCGCCACCAACCACACCTATCACGGCAATACCGCGGCCGTGTCGCAGCTCTCGACCCGCATGCCGCCGGTCGGCGGCTTCGGCGTCCATGTCAGGCATGTCTCGGCGCCCGACAGCTACCGTCCGCTCGGCGGCGAAGGCGGTGCGGCTTTTGCCGCGGCTTTCGCAGCCGAAGTCGAGGCGGCGATCGCCTCGTTGCAGGAGGGCCCGCATGGTTTTTCGGCGCTGATCATCGATCCGTTCTTCGCCAATGAGGGCTTTCCGGATCTGCCGCAAGGTTTCCTGGACAAAAGTGTGGCGGCCGTGCGCAAGGCCGGCGGCCTCGTCATCACCGACGAAGTGCAGCCGGGCTTCGGCCGCACCGGCTCTGATATGTGGGGCCATCAGCGCGCCGGCATCGTTCCTGATATCGTAACGCTCGGCAAGCCGATGGCCAATGGCCACCCGGTCGGCGGGGTCGTCGCCAATGCCGACACGCTGAACGCCTTCCGCAAGGCCTTCCGCTACTTCAACACCTTCGGCGGCAATCCGGTCTCCTGTGCCGCCGCCATGGCGGTCCTCGATGTGATCGAGGACGAGAAGCTGATCGAGAACGCTCGCGATGTCGGCGAATATACGCGTGACGCCTTCAAGCGGCTTGCGCAAAAACATGCGATCATCGGCGATGTGCGCGGCAGTGGCCTCTTTATGGGCATGGAATTCGTGCTGGACCGAACGACGAAGCAGCCGGCCGCTGCGCAGGCGAGCCGGATCGTCAACGAAATGCGCGAACGCGGCGTCCTGATGGGCAAGATCGGCGTCCATCAATGCGCCACCAAGATCCGCCCGCCGATGCCCTTTTCCCGGGAGAATGCCGATCTGATGCTGTCGGTCTTCGACGACGTGCTGTCGGGCCTGTGAGGCGAGATGGCCGATCAATTGCCGCAGGCCGTCCTGGATGCTCTGCAGGAGCGCGCGTTGGAAGCGCTCGGCCACTGGGCCGTGCCGCGGCACGAGCCGGTGCTGATGAAATACCGGGAGAACGCCGTTTTCCGGGTCATGCTTGCCGACGGGCGGCCTGCCGCCTTGCGGCTGCATCGGCCGGGTTATCATGACGAGACGAGCCTGCGCTCGGAACTCGATTTCATGGCAGCGCTCCGGCACGGCGGCCTCGACGTGCCCTCCCCCGTGCCGGCCAGTGCGGGAGGCAGCCTCATTTGCCTTCCCGCCAATCGGCAGTTTCCCGAACAATATGCCGATGTCGTCAGCTGGATCGACGGAATGGCCCTCGGGCAAACCGGAACGCCGCTGTCGCAATCGGCCGAGACGCAGGCAGCGATCTTCTTCCGCATCGGCCACGCCATGGCTGCCATGCATGATCTTGCCGATGGCTGGGCGCCGCCGGAGGATTTCCACCGCCCGGCATGGGACTGCGAAGGCCTGCTCGGGGAAAGGCCTCTTTGGGGCCGCTTCTGGGATTGCCGCGGACTTTCACGCGACGAGGCCGCAGCGCTGTCGGCATTGCGCGACGAGCTGCGCCACCGTCTCGCCAATGCGCAACGAAGCGGCTTCGACTACGGCCTGATCCATGCCGATCTCGTGCGCGAAAACATCTTTCTGACGGAAAACGAAGGCGGCGTCGCCTTCATCGACTTCGACGACGCAGGATATGGCTTCCGCCTTTTCGATCTTGCCACGACGCTGCTGAAGAACCGTCCCGAGCCGTCCTATCCCGAGATCGAGAGCGCCTTGATCGCAGGCTATCGCAGCCGGCGCGTCCTTTCCGATGCGGCCTTGCGGAGCCTGCCGCTGTTCATGGTGTTCCGGAGTCTCACCTATATCGGCTGGCTTGCCGAGCGGCCTGAGATCCCGAACGCCGGCGAGCGCCTGTCGCGTTATGTCACAGAAAGTCTGGAGCTGGCGAGAAAGCTCGACGGCCGCGCTTGACATCTTTCGCAAATTGATTAACGTGTTAATTAATAAAAAGGGCGGGAGGACACATGCCGCATCTCACCATCGAATACTCGGCCAATCTGGAGGGCCGCGCCGATATCGGCGCGCTCTGCGAGAAAATGCTGAAGACCGTGCTGGAAACCGGCCTTTTCGAGATCGGCGCCGTGCGTGTGCGTGCCCTTCGCGCCGATCATTACGCGATTGCCGACCAGCTTGCCGAGAACGCCTTCGTCGACCTGAATTTTCGCATCGGCAAGGGCCGCACGGCCGAGGAGAAGAAGCGCACCGGCGAGGCGATCTTTGCGGCCGCGACGCAGGCCCTCGGCCCGCTCTTCGAGACGCCGCATTTCGCGCTGTCGCTGGAGATCCGCGAGATCGATGCGGAGCTGAGCTGGAAGAAGAACGCTATCCATCCGCGGCTTCGCGGCAAGTAACAAAATCCCGTGTCGCGGGACGAGACAACATCAGGGAAAGAGACGATGTCCAAATTGCAGGAAAACATCGCAAAGGCCGAAACCTACCTTGCGAAGTTCAGAGACCGCGGTGTCCTCAACCGCATCAACGGCGAGGATGTGGCCGGTGATGACGGCGCGACCTTCGAGACCCTCTCGCCGGTCGATCTGAAGCCGCTTGCCGCGGTTGCCCGCGGCAATGCCGCCGATATCGACCGGGCGGCCAAGGCCGCCAAATCGGCCTTTGGCGAATGGGCTGCCCTGCCCGGCGATGCCCGCAAGAAGATCCTCCACAAAATCGCTGACGGGATCGTCGCGCGCGCCGAAGAGATCGCCTTCGTCGAATGCATGGATACCGGCCAGTCGCTGAAGTTCATGGCCAAGGCGGCGCTGCGTGGCGCTGAGAATTTCCGCTTCTTCGCCGACCGCGCACCCGAAGCCCGTGACGGCAAGGCGCTGCGCGCCGATGGCCAGGTGAACGTGACCACGCGGGTGCCGATCGGCCCGGTCGGCATCATCACGCCGTGGAATACGCCCTTCATGCTGTCGACCTGGAAGATCGCGCCGGCGCTCGCCGCCGGCTGCACCATCGTCCACAAGCCGGCAGAATTCTCGCCGCTGACGGCCCGCCTGCTGGTCGAAATCGCCGAAGAGGCGGGGCTGCCGAAGGGCGTCTGGAACCTCGTCAACGGTTTCGGCGAAGATGCCGGCAAGGCGCTGACCGAACATCCGCTGATCAAGGCGATCGGCTTCGTCGGTGAAAGCCGTACCGGCTCGATGATCATGAAGCAGGGCGCCGATACCCTGAAACGGGTGCATTTCGAACTCGGCGGCAAGAACCCGGTCGTCGTCTTCGCCGATGCCGATCTCGAGCGCGCCGCCGATGCCGCCGTCTTCATGATCTATTCGCTGAACGGCGAGCGCTGCACCTCATCCTCGCGCCTGCTGGTCGAAGACGCCGTCTATGACAGGTTCACCGCCCTCGTCGCCGAGAAGGCGAAGCGCATCAAGGTCGGCCATCCCCTCGATCCCGAGACGGTCATCGGCCCGCTCATTCACCCCGTGCATGAAAAGAAGGTGCTGGAATATATTGCGATCGGCCGCTCGGAAGGCGCAACACTGGCTGCCGGCGGCGAGAAGTTCGATGGTCCGGGCGGCGGCTGCTACGTCTCGCCGACCCTCTTTACCGGCGCCGACAACAAGATGCGCATCGCCCAGGAGGAAATCTTCGGGCCGGTGCTGACCGCCATCCCCTTCAAGGACGAAGCCGATGCGCTCGCTCTTGCCAACGACGTTCAATACGGGCTGACCGGCTATCTCTGGACTTCGGACGTCACCCGCGCCTTCCGCTTCACCGATCATCTCGATGCCGGGATGATCTGGGTGAACTCCGAAAACGTCCGCCATCTGCCGACGCCCTTCGGCGGCGTCAAGAACTCCGGCATCGGCCGCGACGGCGGCGACTGGTCCTTCGATTTCTATATGGAAACCAAGAACGTCGCTTTCGCCACCAAGCCACACGCCATCCAGAAGCTGGGCGGCTGATACGCAATATCCACTACACGTATGCCCCGCAGTTCCCTAGGAGCGCGGGCCGAGGAGGAACCGATGCCGATACCGACACCCAATCTCTATCCGCCCTTCAACATCGTGCGTCTCAGCCACGTGGAATTCGGCGTCACCGATCTTGCCAAATCGCGCGCTTTCTATGTTGATACGCTCGGCTTGCAGGTGACGGACGAGGCAGCCGATACCATCTATCTCCGCGCACTCGAAGAGCGCGGCCATCACTGCATCGTGCTCAAGAAATCCGACAAGGCCGAAGCCCGCGATCTCGGCTTCAAGGTCTTCGGTGACGAGGATCTCGACAAGGCCGCCCATTTCTTCAAGAACAAAGGCCTGCCTGTGGAATGGGTTGACCGTCCCTACCAGGCGCGGACCTTCCGCACTCGCGATCCGCATGGCATTCCGCTCGAATTCTATTCGAAGATGGACCGCCTGCCGCCGATCCATCAGAAATATGCGCTCTACAAGGGCGTCAAGCCGCTACGCATCGACCATTTCAACTGCTTTTCGCAGAACGTCGACGAGAGCGTCGCCTTCTACAACGAGTTGGGTTTCCGCGTTACCGAATACACTGAGGACGAAGAAACCGGACGTCTCTGGGCCGCCTGGACGCACCGCAAGGGCGGTGTCCATGACATCGCCTTCACCAACGGCCGCGGCCCGCGGCTGCACCACACCGCCTTCTGGGTGCCGACGCCGCTCAATATCATCGACCTGCTCGACCTGATGGCGACCACCGGCTGGGTTTCCAACATCGAGCGCGGCCCGGGCCGTCACGGCATCTCCAACGCCTTCTTCCTCTATATCCTCGACCCCGACGGTCACCGCATCGAGATCTACTGCTCGGACTACCAGACGGTCGATCCCGATCTGGAGCCGATCAAATGGGATCTGAAGGATCCGCAGCGCCAGACGCTCTGGGGCGCACCGGCTCCCAAATCCTGGTTCGAACATGGCAGCCTGTTTGCCGGGGCCGAAGTGGTCGAGCCTGATTTGAAGGCACAGCCGATCATCGCGCCTTAAGGCTACGGCTGCTCGATTTGCGCCCTTGGCTGCCCCTCACCCTCTCCCCGCGTGCGGGACGAAGGTGGCGGCAGCCGGATGAGGAGCAGTTATCCGCGATCACGAGCCAAAGATGACGACAGCAATTCTCGCAAAACTGCATGGCGGATTGCGCAAACGGGAAAAGAGATAGAGCATCGCCGCGACCTGAAGAAACGGAAATGGTCTATCGAAGGAGACAGTCATGCAATTGAAGGACGCAACATTGTTCCGCCAAGCCGCATTGGTCGGCGGCGAGTGGATTGAGGCCGATCCATCCAATTCGATCGCGGTGGACAACCCGGCGACCGGCGAGATCATCGGCCGCGTTCCCAATCTGGGTGCCGCCGAGACAAAGGCAGCGATTGCCGCAGCCGAGGTCGCCCAGAAGGAATGGGCGGCCCGCACCGCCAAGGAACGGTCGGTCATCCTTAGGCGCTGGTTCCAGCTGATGATGGACAATCAGGACGATCTCGGCCGCATACTGACGGCAGAACAGGGCAAGCCGCTCGCCGAGGCCAAGGGCGAGATCGCCTATGGCGCGAGCTTCATCGAATGGTTTGCCGAGGAAGCAAGGCGTGTCTATGGCGATATCGTCCCCGGCCATCAGAAGGACAAGCGCATCCTTGTGATGAAGCAGCCGATCGGTGTCGTTGCCGCCATCACCCCCTGGAATTTCCCCAATGCGATGATTACCCGCAAGGCGGGACCGGCCTTTGCCGCCGGCTGCGCCATGGTGCTGAAGCCGGCCTCGCAGACGCCGTTTTCGGCAATCGCCATCGCCATCCTTGGCGAACGCGCCGGTTTCCCCAAAGGCCTCTTCAGCGTATTGACCGGCTCGGCGCGCGCCATTGGCGGTGAGATGACCGCAAGTCCCGTCGTGCGCAAGCTGACCTTCACCGGCTCGACCGAGGTCGGAGCCGAGCTCTACAAACAGAGCGCGCCGACCATCAAGAAGCTCGGGCTGGAACTCGGCGGCAACGCCCCCTTCATCGTCTTCGACGACGCCGATCTCGATGCGGCCGTTGAGGGCGCGCTGATCGCCAAATTCCGCAACAACGGCCAGACCTGCGTCTGCGCCAACCGGCTCTATGTGCAGGAGGGCGTCTATGATGCCTTCGCCGAGAAACTTTCGAAGGCTGTCGGGGCGCTGAAAACGGGCAACGGCTTCGACGAGGGCATCAATCTCGGCCCATTGATCGACGAGTCGGCACTTGCCAAGGTCGAGGAACATGTCGCCGACGCGCTTTCCAAAGGCGGCCGGGTTGTATCAGGCGGCCGACGGCACCCACTCGGCGGCCGCTTCTACGAGGCGACCGTGCTGGCCGACGTCACGCCCGCCATGGCCGTGGCGAAGGAAGAGACCTTCGGGCCGGTCGCACCCCTCTTCCGCTTCAAGGATGAGGCTGATGTGATCGCCCAGGCCAACGACACCGAGTTCGGCCTTGCCTCCTATTTCTACGCCAAGGATCTCGCCCGTGTCTTCCGGGTGGCCGAAGCGCTTGAATACGGCATGGTCGGCGTCAACACCGGGCTGATCTCGACAGCAGAAGCGCCCTTCGGCGGCGTCAAGCTCTCCGGTCTCGGCCGCGAAGGCTCGAAATACGGCATCGAGGAATTCACCGAAATCAAATATGTCTGCCTCGGCGGTATCGCCTGAGGCCAGCAAAAAGGCCCGAGACACAGCATGACCCATCCACGATTCCTGTCCTTTTCCAGAAACGGCCATCATGGCTATGGGCTTGCCGTCGAAGGCGGTGTCATAGACCTCTCGGCTCGCCACAGCGCGACCTGGGCAACCCTACGCGAAGTGGTCGAGGCAGGTCGCCTCGCCCAGCTCGCTAGGGAAAGCAAAGCATTGAAGCCGGATTTCGCGCTTGACGAAATCCGCTTCGAAATTCCCATTCCCTCGCCGGAAAAGATCATCTGCGTCGGGGTCAACTTCCCCGACCGCAACGAGGAATATAAGGACGGCCAGACAGCCCCTTCCAATCCCTCGCTGTTCATCCGTTTTCCCCGCTCCTTCAACGGCCACGGCGAGCCGCTCATCAGGCCGCCGGAAAGCCCGCAGCTCGATTATGAGGGCGAGATCGTCATCGTCATCGGCAAGGGCGGCCGGCGAATTGCCGAGGCCGATGCCTTCTCTCACATCGCCGCCTTGTCGCTCTGCAACGAGGGCACGATCCGCGACTGGGTGCGCCATGCCAAGTTCAACGTCACCCAGGGCAAGAATTTCGATCGCACCGGCGCGATCGGCCCCTGGCTGATCCCCTTCACCGACGCGGCCCAGCTCGAGGACATCAAGCTCGAAACCCGCGTCAACGGCGAGGTGCGCCAAAGCGACCGCACCAGCCGGATGATCTTTTCCTTCCGCAAGATCATCAACTACATCTCCACCTTCACGACGCTGGTTCCCGGCGACGTCATCGTCACCGGCACGCCGACGGGCGCCGGCGCCCGCTTCGACCCGCCGATCTGGCTGAAGCCAGGCGATATCGTCGAGGTCGAGGCCGAAGGCCTCGGTGTCCTGAAGAACACCATCGCCGACGAGGTGTGAGATGCTGACTTCAAACGCGATCGAACAGGCCGCAGTGAACCTTGACGAGGCGGAGCGGACGCGTGTTCAGACCAAGCTTCTATCGTTAAGCCATCCCGGCATGACGATGGACGACGCCTATGCCGTCCAGAGCGCCTGGGTGAAGAAGAAGATCGCAAGCGGCCGCAAGCCGATCGGCTGGAAGATCGGGCTGACGTCGAAGGCGATGCAATATGCGCTCAACATCGACATTCCCGATTCCGGCGTGCTTTTCGACGACATGGTGTTCGAAGACGGCGCGACCGTGCCGGCCGACCGCTTCATCCAGCCGCGCATCGAGGCGGAAATCGCCTTCGTGATGAAGGCGCCGCTGAAAGGTCCCGGCATCTCGATCTTCGATGTGCTGAATGCCACCGATTACGTGACCCCGGCGCTGGAAATCCTCGACGCCCGCATCCTGCGCGTCGATCCCGAGACGAAGAAGGCGCGCACCATCGTCGATACCATCTCCGACAATGCCGCCAATGCCGGCATCGTCACCGGCGGGCGCGCGGTGCGGCCGGATCAGATCGACATGCGCTGGATGGGAGCGATCGTTAGCCGCAATGCCGAGGTCGAGGAGACGGGCCTCGGCGCCGGCGTTCTCAACCAGCCGGCCCGCGGCGTCGCCTGGCTCGCCAACCGGCTGGCGCAATATGGCGATGGGATCGAGGCTGGACAGATCGTGCTGGCTGGTTCATTCATCCGTCCGATCGAGGCGCGGCACGGCGACACCATCAACGCCGATTTCGGCCCCTACGGCTCGGTCAGCCTGTATTTTGCATGAAGGAGTGAAAACATGCCGGCGCCCAAGAACCTCTTCAAGCAAGCCCTGAAGGAGGGGCGGGCACAAATCGGCCTCTGGCAGGCACTCGCCAGTCCCTATACGGTCGAAATCTGTGCCGGCGCCGGTTATGACTGGCTGTTGCTCGATGCCGAACATGCGCCGAACGACGTGCCGCTTCTTGCCTCGCAACTGCAGGCGATGAAGGGATCGGCAAGCCATGCGGTGATCCGCCCACCGGTCGGCGAAACCTGGATCATCAAGCAGATGCTCGATATCGGCGCGCAGACGCTGCTCATTCCGATGGTCGACAGCCAGGAGATGGCGCAAGCCATGGTCCGTGCCGTGCGCTATCCCCCGCAGGGCGTGCGTGGCGTCGGCGCGGCCCTTGCCCGCGCCTCCGATTTCAACCGCATCCCCGATTATCTCCAGACGGCCAATGACGAGATCTGCCTGCTGCTGCAAGTGGAAAGCCGCGCCGGGCTCGCAGCGCTCGATGCGATCGCGACGACCGAGGGCGTCGACGGCGTCTTCATCGGCCCGTCCGATCTCGCCGCCGACATGGGCTATCTCGGCAGACCGGGCGCGCCCGAAGTGCAGGCGGAAGTCGAAAAGGCGCTTGCGAGAATCCAGTCGCACGGCAAGGCCGCCGGCATCCTGATCGGCGATCTCGCCCTCTCCAAGCGCTATCTCGAACTCGGCGCCACCTTCGTCGCGATCGGCAACGACGTCATGCTGCTTGCCAATGCCACCGCCAAGCTGCTTGAGGACTTCCACAAGGCCGAAGCCGCCAGGCCCGCGGGCGACGTCAAGGTCTACTGACGTCCCCGATCCTGCAAGCGGGATGCCTCCCTACGCGCGCCGCGTAGTCGCTCCAAGTGCTCGGATCCGAGATATGTCGATTTCGGGGTAGGCTCTCAAACGTTCCGACATTATGTCATCGATGGTGGCGCAGGCTGTGTTGGGCCACCGCCCACAATGATATAATCGTAGCTTGTCATGGCTCAGCTCAGCACGGTCTGGATCGTCGTGAATTCCTTCAGCCCTTCGTCGCCGAACTCCACACCGATGCCGGACTGCTTCACGCCCCCAAAGGGCGCGTTGGGCTGGATCGCTCCGTGCTTGTTGATCCAGACCGAACCGCATTCGAGCTGAACTGCATAGCGCTTGGCCTTCTCCGCATCGGACGACCAGACGGAACCGCCAAGCCCTGCCGGGTTCTGATTGGCGCGGGCGATTACTTCATCGACATCGCTGTAGCGGATGATCGGCAGAGCCGGACCGAATTGCTCCTCATCGACCAGCCGCACGCCGTGGTCGACATCGGCGACGAGGGTGATCGGATAGAAATAGCCGGGCCGCTCCATCGGCGCCCCGCCAGTCAGGATACGGCCGCCATGGGCGCGTGCATCGTCGACGAGCTCCCGCACCTTGTTGAACTGCATCTCGTTTTGAACCGGCCCGAGAATGCTTGCCTCATCCAGACCATCGCCGACGACGATCTTGGCGGCATAGTCGGCAAGGCCCCGGCAAACGTCTTCATAGATGCTGTCATGCACATAGAGGCGCTTCAACGCCGCGCAGGTCTGCCCGTTGTTGATGAAAGCGCCCCAGAAGAGACCCTCGACGATAGCCTTCGGATCGGCATCAGGCAGAACGATGCCGGCATCATTGCCGCCGAGCTCCAATGTCAACCTCTTCAACGTGGCGACCGCCGAGGCCATGATCTTCTTGCCCGTCTCGGTCGAGCCGGTGAAGGTCATCTTGGCAATGCCGGGATGGGCGGAAAGGGCAGCACCAATGCTGTTCTCGCCGGTGATCACATTGACGACGCCGGGCGGCAGCACCTCGTTGATGATCTCGACGAGGCGGATGGTCGAGAGCGGCGTCAAGGGCGACGGCTTGATGATGACGGTATTGCCGGCCCGCACCGCCGGCATAATGTGCCAGCAGGCGATCATCACGGGCCAGTTCCACGGCGTAATGGAGCCGACGACGCCGATCGGCTTGCGATGCAGCTCGACGCGGCCCTCATGATCGTCCTGCAGGATCTCGACAGGCAGGTCGAGTTCGGCCGTATGCCGTGTCCAGGCAAGCGCGGCGCCGATTTCGAAGCGGGATCCGAGGCCGTTGAGCGGCTTGCCCTGCTCCCGGGTGAGGATCTGCGCCAGCTCTTCGGCATGCTCGCTGATCTTTTCCGCAATTGCCCGGCAAGCCCTGGCGCGGTCTTCGTTCGACGTCCGCGACCAGCCTTTGAAAGCCGCCGCGGCGGCGGCAACGGCCCGGTCGAGGTCGGCTTCCTGAGCCAGCGGCATGTAGCCGACGATTTCGCCGTTCGACGGATTGGTAACCGCCATATGGTTGGTCGTGGCGACAGTTTCGCCACCGATGAGCAGGGTAGACCGCTTCACGATATTCTCCTCCCGTGAGATCGAGGAGAACTATGACTTTCGCCGGAAAAAGCGTCTTGGGGAGAAACGCGCCTCGTCTTGGACGGAAGCGCAAACTGCGCGTCAGACCATCTTTGGCACCGGTTCGCCTGAGCGAAGCAACTCGCTCGGCGCACAATCGAACAGCTCCTTGAAGCTGCGATTGAAATAGGAGATGTCGTTGAACCCGGCCGAATAGGCGACTTCGGCGATGGTCGTGGCGTTGCGCTGCCCTTTCAGTTGCTCGATCTTTTCACGCGCGAAGCGCAGCCGCTTGTCGCGGATGACGGCCGTGCAGGTCATGCCCATTCCCTGGAAATCCTGCTGCAGGGTGCGGATCGACACACCGAGCCTCGTCGCCAGCCATTTGGCGCTGAGATCGCTCTCGGTCAGGTGCTTGTCGATCAGAATATCGGCCATCTGCATACGCCGACCGGCACTCTCATGCAGGGAATTCAGGCTTGCCGTCTCGATGTCGGTCGACAGAAACGCCTGGCGCGTCGTGTCGAACATCAATTGGCGCAGATGCGGAGAGGCCGCCTCGCTTTCCGGCGTCGTCATCATCTTGGCGATCAGCGCCCGCAGCATCATCGCCATCGGATCGCTTGCCACAAGCTTGCGGGCCACATCGAAATCCACCTTGCTATCCGAGTACATCAATTGCCGCGGCAGATGCAGGGACAGATGGTTGGAAAAATGGCCCCGGAAATGGAATGTGGTCGGCCGGGTGGAATCGACCAGAATGCATTCGCCGACGTCGAGAATGTTCTGCTGGCCGGAGTGTTCCACCCCGCAGGCGCCCTCGAGCTGCAGGATGAGGAACAGATGCTCGTGGGCATCGCGGCGGATATCGTCCCAGCCACGATGGACGTAATCGAGATCGTTGGAAACATGGGCGAATTCCATGCCGCAAACGTCGATGCGGCTCGCCGTGCCGATGACCTTGTCGCCGCGCTCCATCGTATGCGGGTTGAAATTGCCGCAGATGCTATGGAGATCATCCACCCATTGATCGTAAGGTGTCGGCGACCATGTCCGATCGACAAGGCTGCGGTTCTGCAACAGGTCCAACTCCGCCTCCCAACAGTGTCAGCATCGCTCAAGACTGCTACAGGTCGGGTCGGCCGTCAATCATATCTTTAACATATTAATTAATGAGCGATGCGAGGAGGCGTCATTCCTCGCCGCCCGGCACGCCTTCCAGCTTCAACGCGGCCAACTCGTCGAGCATGTCAAGCAACTGCTCGACCCGGTCGGCGCCGAAACGCGCGCCGATATCGGCATAGACCTTCAGGCTCTCCGGCATGACTTCATCGACGGTTGCCTGCCCTGCCGGCGTAATCCGCAGCAGCACCCGCCGGCCGTCGGCCTTATCCTTGTGTTTGGTGATGAAACCGCGCTCCTCGAGCGAGCGGATCATCCGGGTCAGGCTCGGCGCCAGGATTGAGGCCTTGTCCGCCACCTCGCTTGCATCGAGCGTTCCGGCCTCGGACAGCACACGGATGACCCGCCACTGCTGCTCGGTGACGTCATGGGCAGCGATGATCGGCCGAAAATGGCTCATCACCGCTTCACGCGCGCGCAAAAGCCCGATCGCCAGCGATCTCCGGCGCTCCTGCGGCGATTGGCTCATCGATGACGATGGTATTTCGACTTGATTTTGCTGCCTGTTGCTCATTCGGATCCTGACCGCGCACTCGTTGAATATCGGATTCTTCGCGAAGTGAACAGTCGACGGAAAATCACAAGACAACTAGTTAACACGGAAACGACTAAACGCCAGCCCCTTCACGGAGGGCCTTTCCTGTTCGTGTAGCGTCTCAGCGGCAGGAGTGGGGCGTGCAATCAGTGCTATCGGAAGGGAAGCGCCATCGCGGCGATTGATGTGAGACTTCTCAATAGACCACCACGCCGCGGATGCTTTCGCCCTTATGCATCAGCTCGAAGCCCTTGTTGATGTCTTCGAGCGGCATGGTGTGGGT
>NZ_NWSV01000034.1 GCF_002531935.1 Rhizobium chutanense
ACCCACACCATGCCGCTCGAAGACATCAACAAGGGCTTCGAGCTGATGCATAAGGGCGAAAGCATCCGCGGCGTGGTCGTGTATTAAGCGATGAAGACGATCTCGACCGATAAGTCTTACGGCGGCACTCAGGGCATCTACGTCGAGCGCTCCGAGGCCTGCGACTGCGACATGACCTTCGCGGTGTTCGTGCCGCCGCAGGCCGCCGAGCGCAAGCTGCCGGTGCTGTGGTATCTGTCCGGCCTGACGTGCACACATGCCAATGTCATGGACAAGGGCGAGTATCGGCGGCTTGCCGCCGAGCTCGGGCTGATCATCGTCTGCCCGGACACCAGCCCCCGCGGGGACCATGTTCCCGACGAGGCCGACAACTGGCAGTTCGGCAAGGGGGCGGGCTTCTACGTCGACGCCACCGAGCCGCCCTATGCAGCGAATTATCGCATGTCCAGCTACATCACCGACGAGCTGCCGCGCCTGCTTGCCGCGGAATTTCCCGTCGACATGGAGCGCCAGGCAATCTTCGGCCATTCGATGGGCGGCCATGGCGCGATCACCATCGCGCTCAAGAACCCCGGCCGCTTCCGGAGCTGCTCGGCCTTCGCGCCGATCAGCCATCCCTCGGTCTCCGGCTGGTCGAAACCGGCCTTCCGGAAATATCTCGGCGCCGACGAAAAAACCTGGCGGGCCTATGACGCCTGCTCGCTGATCGAAGACGGGCATCGCCTGCCCGAACTGTTCGTCGACCAGGGAACGGCGGATAGCTTCCTGGAAGATGGGTTGCGTCCCGACGAACTCAGGCAAGCCTGCGACGCTGCCGGCATCGACCTCACGCTTCGCATGCAGGAAGGCTACGGCCATTCCTACTTCTTCATTTCGACATTCATGGAAGACCATCTGCACTGGCATGCGCAGAGGTTGGGAAATTAGTTTGCAGAGCTCGGCCGGGCATAACGCAAACGGCCAGGGAGGGAAGGAGAAAATCAATGAGCAGCATAGCCATTCATCCGGCGGTGGATTCAGGCTTTCGAGCGACTGACGCTGCCTTTGCAGGCGGGACGCTCGTGTGCAAATGCACGAGCAATCCCGTCAAGGTCAGGATCAAGGGCGATATCGCCCACAACCACGCCTGCGGCTGCACTAAGTGCTGGAAGCCCGAGGGCGCCGTCTTTTCGGTGGTGGCGGTGGCGCCGACCGAAAGCGTCGAAGTCCTCGAAAACGGCAACAAGCTCGCGGTCGTCGATGCCGCGGCCTTGATCCAGCGGCACGCCTGCAAGGAATGCGGCGTGCATATGTACGGCCCCGTCGAGCGCGAACATCCCTTCCAGGGATTGTCCTTCGTCCATCCGGAGCGCTTCCAGGAAAGCGGCTGGGCAAAGCCGGGCTTTGCGGCCTTCGTATCGTCGATCATCGAAAGCGGCTTCGATCCGGCCAAGATGGACGCCGTCAGAGCGCAGCTGAAGGCATCGGGCCTGGAGCCTTATGATTGCCTCTCGCCCGGCCTGATGGACTACATCGCGACCTGGACCGCCAAGAAAAGCGGCGCGCTGGCCGCGTAATTCTCCGGGGAGCGCCGAACAGGCGCTCCCCGACCATCGCCGGTATCCCGATCGAGATGATGGCCGCGCCGCCAGTTTGCCGGCGCTCAGGCTTCCGTGCCTGGCTGCAAACAACTCTCACGACCTGCCCTCAGAACCCGCTTGGGAAGAACGTTCGCGATGGCTGCCGCCGCGGAGCTTTCCCCACGGCGATGTCACGTTGTTTCATCACTGAACGAAGAGGGGGTGCCGTTGCTCATTCCGTTGGCTTGTCGGCCTTGCCGTCCAGGAGATGAATGAGTTCCATGGGGAACGGAAATACGATCGTCGAATTGTTTTCCCCGGCAATAACGTTCAGCGTGCTCAAGTAGCGCAGTTGCATTGACATCGGTTGTCTGGCCAGCATTTCCGCCGCTTCCACCAGCTTTGCCGCGGCCTGCTGCTCGCCCTCGGCGTTGATGATTTTTGCACGCCGCTCGCGTTCTGCCTCGGCTTGCCGGGCAATCGCACGGATCATCGACTCGTTAATGTCGACATGCTTGATCTCAACATTGGCCACTTTGATGCCCCACGCATCCGTTTGGGCGTCGAGCATTCTCTGGATATCTTCGTTGAGCCTGTCGCGTTCCGCGAGCATCTCGTCGAGATCGTGCTTGCCGAGCACCGAGCGCAACGTCGTTTGGGCAAGCTGGCTCGTGGCTGCCATGAAATCCTCGACCTGAATCACCGACTTCTCCGGATCGATGACCCTGAAGTAAATCACCGCGCTCACGCGAACCGAAACGTTGTCATGGGAGATGACGTCCTGGCTGGGGACGTCGAGCACGCGCGTGCGCAGGTCGACCCGCACCATTTGCTGTACGTAAGGGACAAGCAGGATCAATCCAGGGCCTTTCACGCCGGTAAATCGGCCGAGTGTAAAGACGACCGCCCGCTGATACTCGCGCAAGATCTTGATCGCGCTCGCCAGGGTGATCAGCAACAGGACAACTGCGACGATATAGAAGATGAAACCTCCAATCATGGTCATCTCAGCTTCTCCTTGCTTTCTTCAGGTCCCCGATTCTTGCGGGGATCACGGGTGACCTCGAGGGTTAACCCATTTCTGGCAATGACCGTCACCTCGTCTCCGTCCGTGAGCGGTTCGGCGGAGGCGGCGCTCCAGCGCTCTCCATGCGTGACAATGTAGCCGGTCGTGCCCGTCCAACTGGAGACTTTCCCTGAGATGCCGATCATCTGCTCCGCACCGGTCACCACGGCACGCCGGCGCGCGCCGAAGGCAAGGCGAACGACGATGAGGCTGAAGGCAAGGGCTGAAACACCGATACCAACCAGGACCTGACGGCTCACTTTCAGATCGGGCACATCCGTATCGAAGAGGATGGTTGCGCCCAGGACGAGGGCGACCGCACCGCCGAGGCCGAGGACGCCGAATGTCGGTGCATGCGCCTCCGCGACCAAGAGAGCAACCGCAAGCACGATGAGGCCGACGCCGGCATAGCTGACCGGCAGCATTGCCAGGGCGTAGAGACCGAGCAGCAGGCAGATGCCGCCGACCATTCCCGGGATAACCGCTCCGGGCGTAAGAAACTCGAATATCAGGCCGTAAATGCCGATGACCATCAGGATGAGTGCGACATTCGGGTCGGCGATCACCGAAAGCAGGCGTGTTCTCCAGTCAGGCTCGATGCTCTGGACAGCGAGATCAGTCGTATCAAGCCGGATGTCCGCTCCTCCTGCCCGTACCGTGCGACCGTTGGCTTTCGCCATCAGCTCGTCGACGGTGAGTGCGACGAAATCGATGACTTTTTCGCGTTCGGCCGCAGTCGATGAGAGGCTGGCCGCGTCGCGTACCGCCTTTTCCGCCCAGTCGGCGTTGCGATTGCGCAACTCGGCCAGCCCCCGAAGATAGGCAGCAGCGTCGTTCACGGCCTTTGCCTCTGCAGCGTTGCGTGACTGTTGCTCCTTGCTGTCGCCGTTCTGGCCGTTGTCTTGTCCGCTCCCACCGAGAGCAATGGGCGTTGCGGCGCCCAGATTGGTACCCGGCGCCATGGCGGCGATATGACTGGCATAGAGGATGTAGGTGCCGGCACTGGCCGCGCGGGCGCCGCTCGGAGCCACGTAGCTCGCGACCGGCACAGACGAGGCGAGGATTGCGCGAACGATGTCCCGCATCGAGGTATCGAGACCGCCGGGCGTATCCATTTGCAGGACGATCAACGCCACTTTACGATCGTTGGCAAGCTGGATGCCGCGGATCACATAGTCGGCGGACGCCGGGCTGACGGCGCCATTCAATTGCAGCAGTAAAGCGACGCGTTCCGAGCCCGCTGTCGAGGCGACGGAAAACAGGAATGCCGAACCCCAGATCAATGCCAAAGCGAAAATACGGATTGCCTCTCGGCAAAACCTCCGGGGCCGCATGGTCACCCGATCAATATTCATGTACTCTAATATAGGCTGGATTTGCCAAAAGATAAGGCAGAAGTTTCTTCACCAGCCACGGCGATCCCAACACGCATGTCGCCACATCCGGACTGGCCTGGTTTTGCTCCGCCGATGACAAAAATCTTGTGAAAAATCCGATAGTAGGGCACAATTTGCGAAGGCATCTGAAGTTGCGGCGCAATCTCAAATCCGGCCATCTCACGCCGAGTGACAGTTCGCGCCGGAGGGTCGGCGTCGATGGATCAGGGGTTCTTTCTTCTGTTCGCTACGGTATCCGTGATCACGGCCCTGACGATGGTTCTGGCGCGCAATCCGGTTCACAGCGCATTGGCGCTGATGGCGTGTTTCCTGCAGGTCTCGGCCATCTTCGTCTTGCTCGAGGCACCGTTGCTCGCGGTCATCCAGATCTTCGTTTATGTCGGCGCGATCATGGTCCTGTTCCTGTTCGTGATCATGATGATCGATGTGCGCGAAGCCGTGTTGCAGCGGTTCTTGCCGGGCGGAAACCTCCCGGCTCTGGTACTGCTCGTCCTGCTCGGGGTCGAGATACTCGTGCTGGTGCTCTGGAGCGATCGCTTTTCGGTCATGCAGCCCGTCACTATCAGCGGCGGCGACGACGTCAGGCAGCTTGGCACAGCACTTTTCGCCGACTATCTCCTGCCGTTTGAAACCGCCTCCGTAATCCTGCTGGCGGCCTTGGTCGGCGCCATCATGCTGGCGCGGAAGGAGCAGGGGTGATGGTTCCGCTCTGGTGGTATATTGTGCTCGGCGTGGTCCTGTTCGTGATCGGAGCGGCGGGCGTGCTGCTCAGGCGGAATATTCTCGTCGTCCTGATGTCGCTGGAGCTGCTGCTCAACTCGGTCAACATCAATTTCATCGCTTTCGGGCGTTACCACGCCGATCTCCGCGGGCAGATCTTCGCGATCTTCGTCATCGCAATCACCGCGGCAGAGGTTGCCGTTGCCCTCGGTATCCTGGTCGCCCTCGTGAGGAACAAATCCACCCTCAGGGTCGACGACGTCACGGTGATGAAAGGATAGCGGCTTTGGACCCGGTTGTATCGATCCGGCCGTTGCTTGCCATCACCGTCGCCGGTCTGGCGGCCCTTGCAGTTCTCCTTTTGAACAACCGCGAAAAACTTCGCGATCTGGTCTCGCCGTTGGCCGCGATCGCCATGTTCGCGATTGTCGTGTCGATGGCGCCCACGGTGCTGGCGGGCGGGACGGTCGAATTGCGCCTGTTCGAGATTCTGCCGGGGATTGACTTTGCTTTCCGGGTCGATGCGCTCGGCATGGTGTTTGCCACCGTCTCGTCGCTGCTGTGGATCGTGGCGGCGATCTATTCCATCGGCTACATGCGGCATTTGAACGAGCATGCCCAAACCCGGTTCTTCGCCTGCTTCGCCAGCAGTCTTGCGGCCGCCGCCGGTGGCGCCTTCGCCGCCAATCTATTTACACTGGTGATCTTCTACGAAGTGCTCAGCCTCGTTACCTATCCGCTCGTCTACCACCACGAGGACGAAGAGGGATGGAGGGGCAGCCACAAGTACCTCGTCTATCTGATGGGCGCCTCGAAAAGCGCGCTGCTCGCCGCACTGGCGCTGACCTACCATATTGCGGGGTCGCTCGACTTTGTCGCGGGGGGACTGCTGGCCGGGAGCGATGCCCCGGCGGCGCTGCTGACGGTCGTCTATTTCTGCTATCTTTTCGGCTTTGCCAAGGCCGCTGTGATGCCGATGCACGCCTGGCTGCCCGCCGCGATGGTCGCGCCGACACCGGTTAGCGCACTTTTACACGCAGTGGCAGTGGTCAAGATGGGCGTGTTCTGCGTGCTGCGGGTGGTGTTCCATGTCTTCGGCACCGGGCTGGTAGGCGGGCTGGGCCTCGGCATCGCCACGGCCTATCTGGCTTCGTTCACGATCCTGATGGCGTCGGTTTACGCCTTGACGCGGGACGACCTGAAGGCCAGGCTCGCCTATTCGACGGTCAGCCAGCTTTCCTACATCGTGCTGGGCGCGGCTCTGTTGTCGCCGGTCGCGATGGTTGGCGGGATCATCCACATCGCGGCGCACGCATTCTCCAAGATCACGCTCTTTTTCTGCGCCGGGTCGATCTATTGCGCGTCCGGCAAGCGTAACATCAGCGACATGGCCGGTATCGGCCGCAGGCTGCCCTGGACGATGGGGGCATTTTTCGTCGCTTCGCTCAGTATGATCGGGATACCGCCGACCGCGGGCTTCGTCAGCAAGTGGTATCTGGCGGAGGGCGCCGTGGCGGCGAGAGAGACCGTGTTCCTGGTCGTGCTCCTGGTGAGCTCGATCCTGAACGCCGCCTATTTCCTGCCGATCAGCTATGCCGCCTTCTTCCAGGCTGAGAGACAGGAGAGCCGGACCACGGTCCGTGAAATTCCGTTGGTCACGATTCCGCTGGTCGCGACGGCAATCCTGTCGGTGCTGATGGGCATTTTCCCGGGCTATTTTCTCACCCTGGCAGACGGAGTGATCCAATGATCAAGCGTGTCGTCGACTTCTTTGGTGACGAGCAATATGCGAGACCTCGCCGCCGACTGTTCTACCTTGTGCTCGTTCTGATCGTCGTCGCCGACTTTCTGGTCTTGCGCGAACACGCCGAATATCTGTGGGACAGCCTACCGGGCTGGTCGGCCGTCTACGGCTTCGTCTCCTGCGTCCTGCTGATCTTCGTTTCCAAGTTTCTCGGCCATCGGGTCGGGCTGATGCGGCGCGAGGACTATTATGACTGACTTCATCCATCCGGCTCTGCTCTTTATTCCCGGCGCCCTGCCGATCCCGTTCCTCAGCGGGTCGGTCCGCAAGGCCTATCTGCTTCTGATCCCTGCGCTGGCGATCCTTGCCGTGCTTGCGATGGAGCCGGGCAGCTATGGCGAAGCGCGGTTCATCGGGCAGGAGATCCTGATCGCGAAGGTGGATAAGCTCAGCATCGTCTTCGCCACCGTTTTCACCATCATGGCGCTGATCGGCATGGTCTACGCGCTGCACCTGACGGATGCCGGCCAGCACGTGGCTGCATTCGTCTATGTCGGCAGCGCGCTTGGCGTGGTGTTTGCCGGTGACTACCTGACCCTCTACCTGTTCTGGGAGGGCATGGCATTCGCCTCCGCCTATCTGGTCTTCGCGCAGCGTGATGGGCCGGCGATCCGGGCCGGCTTCCGCTATCTCATGGTCCATATCGCCGGCGGCGTCGTCCTGCTCGGTGGCATCATTTCCCACGGGCTCGCCACCGGATCACTGCTTTTCGGCCCGATCGCGGGGGGGCTCACCAATGGGGGAATGGAGGTCGGCGACTACCTGATCCTTTCCGGCTTCATCCTCAACGCGGCCGTGCCGCCGCTCAATGCCTGGCTGACCGATGCCTATCCGGAGGCGACCGTCACCGGGGCGGTGTTCATGAGCGCGTTTACCACCAAGACCGCCGTCTATGTGCTGGCGCGGGCGTTTCCGGGGACCGAGCTCCTCGTCTGGCTCGGCACCATCATGGCGCTCTACGGCGTCATCTACGCGGTGCTGGAGAATGATTGCCGACGGCTTCTCGCCTATCACATCGTCAGCCAGGTGGGCTACATGATCGCGGGTATCGGCATCGGGACCGAGATGGCGGTGAACGGAGCGGCCAGCCACGCTTTCGCGCATATCCTCTACAAGGCGCTGCTGTTCATGGGTGCCGGGGCCGTCATCTACGTCACCGGCCGGCGCAAGCTCACCGAACTCGGCGGGCTTTACAAGACGATGCCATTGACCGTGGCGCTTTACATGGTCGGCGCCTTCGCGATCTCTGCGTTCCCGTTCTTCTCGGGTTTCGTCACCAAATCGATGGTGATAGCGGCCGCAGGAGCGGATCACCGCGCGCTGGTGGTGCTGGCGCTGACGATGGCATCGTCCGGGACGTTCCTGCACACCGGCCTCAAGCTTCCCTATTACATGTTCTTCGGGACGGACCGGAAATTGGAGGCACGGGAGCCGCCGCGCAACATGCTGATTGCCATGGGCATGGCGGCGGTGCTCTGTATTGCGATCGGGGTATTCCCCCAGCCGCTTTATGCGCTTCTGCCCTATCCGGTGGATTTCGAACCCTATACGGGCCTGCATGTCATGGAGAGCCTCGGGCTGCTGATGTTCACCGCCCTGGGGTTCGTGCTGTTCCTCTGGGCGCTCGATCCCGAGAAGACGATCAGCCTCGATACCGACTGGTTTTATCGCAAGGGTGCGCAGGCCTTCATGTGGCTCGCCGAAAGGCCGCTGGCGCGCTATGAGCAGTCGGTGAGCAACGTCTCCGAGACCGCGGCGCTACCCTTGCTGCATGGCGCGGCGCGGGCAGGACTCCGGCTCGATCTCGCCGGCGTCGATGCCGTCGTGAATGGCATTGCCCACTCGATCCTGCACGGCGGCGGGCGGCTCAGGCGGCTCCAGACGGGTGTCGTGACCCATTACGTGCTGGCGATGGTCGTCGGTCTGATCGCAGCCACCGCCGTCTTCGTCGTGGCGTGGCGGTAGGGCGTGCCATGGGCTTCCCGCTCCTCAGCTTCATCATATTCACACCCGTCGCCGGGGCCGCGGTTCTGATGTTCCTGCGCGGTGACGATGCGGCGCGGTGGACTGCGCTCTCTTTCACCGTCCTCGACCTTGCTCTCTGCATCGCCATGCTGGTCGGCTTCGACATTACGACCCATGCCATGCAGTTCACCGAGACGCGCCCGTGGGTGCCCGCGCTCGGGATCAATTATGCGCTTGGCATCGACGGAGTAAGCGCGCTCTTCGTGTTCCTGACCGCACTGTTGGGGTCGATCTGCGTGCTCGCCTCCTGGGTCGCGATCGACCGAAAGGTGAAGGAATTCATGATCTGCCTGCTCTCCATGCAGGCGCTGATGCTCGGGGTCTTCTGCGCGCTCGATCTGTTCCTTTTCTACGTCTTTTGGGAGGCGATGCTGATCCCGATGTACCTCATCATCGGCGTCTGGGGCGGCGAGGGTCGGGTCTATGCGGCGATCAAGTTTTTCCTCTACACGCTGGCGGGCAGCCTGCTGTTCCTGATCGGTGTCATCGTGCTCTATTTCTACGGTGGCAGGACCTTCGATATTCTCGCTTTGACGGAACAGGAGTTACCGTTCCGGGTCCAGTCCTGGCTGTTCTTCGCCTTCCTGATCGCTTTTGCGGTCAAGGTGCCGATGGTGCCGGTCCATACCTGGCTGCCGGACGCCCATGTGCAGGCGCCGACGGCGGGCAGCATTATCCTCGCCGGCGTGCTCCTAAAGATGGGCGCCTACGGATTCCTGCGGTTCTCGCTGCCGATGCTGCCGGAGGCATCGATGTATTATTCGACGCTGATGCTGGCGCTTTCGGTGCTTGCGATCGTCTATGGCGGGTTGCTCGCGCTGGCGCAGGACGATCTGAAGAAGCTGGTGGCCTATTCCAGCATCAGCCACATGGGCTTCGTCACGCTGGGGATTTTTGCACTGAACCTCCGCGGGCTCGAGGGCGGTATCCTGCAGATGTTCAATCATGGCGTGACGACAGGCGCCCTGTTCCTGTTCGTCGGGCTGATTTACGAGCGGACCCATACCCGCAGCATCGCCGACTATGGCGGGTTGATGAAGGTGGCGCCGGTCTACACCACGTTTCTGGCACTCTTTACCCTGTCGTCGATGGCGCTGCCGGGAACGAATTCGTTCGTGGGCGAGTTGCTGGTGCTGTCAGGCGGGTTTGCGGCCAACCTGGTCGCAGGTGCGGCCGCCGTTTTGGGCGCGTTACTCGGGGCTGCCTATCTGCTTGGCATGTATGGGAAAGTCGCGCTCGGCCCGGCCAGCGTCGGCGCCCGGCTGAAGATACGCGACGTGAACGCCCGTGAGATGGCTGCGATCCTGCCGCTGGCCGTCTTCGTACTCTGGGTTGGGTTCTATCCGAAACCCTTTCTCAACATCATCGATGCCTCGGTGAAGCATCTGCTGACGAACGTGCTCAGCAGGGGGAGCGGCCAATGACCGCCGCCATGCTTTTCCAGTCGGCCCTAGCGAGCCTGCCCGAGATCGTGGTGATCACCGGCGCCTGCATCCTGCTGATCCTGGGACAGTTTGTGCGAAAGGGACAGGAACATTTCCTTGTCTGGGCGTCGGTCGCGGTCGTGTTGATTGCCGCCTTGGCGACACTCATGCTGGCGAGCGAGGTGCGGCCTGCCTACACGGGCATGTTCATCGCCGACCGCTTTGCGGTCTTCTTCAAGTTTGTTTTCTATCTTGCCACCGTTCTGACATTCCTCCTTTCGCGAAAATATGCCGATATCGAAAGGATCGGGAGCAGCGAATACTATGTCCTGCTGCTCCTAGCGCTTTCGGGCATGATGATCATGGCCTCGGCGACCGATCTCCTGTCGATCTATGTGGGCCTCGAACTGATGGTAATTTGCACCTATGTGCTGACCGGCTTCCTGCGGCGCGAGCGGCGGTCGAACGAAGCAGCACTGAAATACGTGATCCTTGGCGCGGTCTCGACCGGGATTTTCCTTTACGGCGTTTCGCTGATCTACGGGCTTACCGGCACGACGCAACTGGACGGGATGGCTGCGGCGGTGACCGGCGATCCGCTCGATCCCGGATTGCTGCTGGCGGTGGTCTTCATCGTCGCGGGGCTGGTCTTCAAGGTCGGCGCGGTTCCCTTCCATATGTGGCTGCCGGACGTCTATGAGGGCGCGCCGACGACGATCACCGCCTTCATGTCGGTTGGCCCCAAGGCGGCGGGGTTCGCGGTGATCCTGCGGGTGTTCCTCAACCCTCTGGTCGCAGCCTCGAACGTCTGGATCATCGTCGCCGTCATTGCCGTGGTGACGATGGCGCTCGGCAGCTTCGTGGCGCTGGTCCAGGATAATTTCAAGCGCCTCCTGGCCTATTCCAGCATCGCCCATGCCGGCTTCGCCATTTTCGGCGTGGCGGCCGGCGGTGCCGATGGGATCGCCAGCGTGATGCTTTACCTACTGATCTACGCTTTCACGAATCTCGGCATTTTCGCCGCCGTCATCATAATGCGGAACGACGATGTCTCGGGCGAGGTCATCGAAGACTATGCGGGTTTCGCCAAGTCACATCCGGGGCTGGCGCTTCTGATGCTGCTCTATCTCTTCTCGCTGGCCGGCATTCCGCCGACGGCCGGGTTCTTCGCCAAGTTTTACGTGCTGGTCGCCCTCGTCGAGCGTGGTTTCGTCATGCTGGCGGTCATCGCAGTGTTGCTCAGCGCCGTCGCTGCCTATTTCTACATCCGCATCGTCATGGTGATCTACATGCGCGAGCCGAAGAGGGCGTTCGCCCCGGCGCTGACGCCCCTGGTGCGCGTAACGCTGGCTGTCACCGCCGCCGGCACCATCGGCATCGGCCTATTTCCGTCGTGGTTTCTGAAGCTTGCCCAAGATTCGGTCTTTGGCGGGTGAGCGATTGGATTTGCAATGATCACACCGACGGAATAGACTTGAAGATGGAGGAAGGATTGCCCAAGTCGCCCCGTGGCGTGACCGATCTACCGGTTCGCAACGAGGTCAGTGGGCAACCGGTGCAGTGATATGACTGCAATGGAATTCTTGCCCGTTCTTTTCATGGTCGCCGGAGTCGTTCTGGTGGTGGGGGTGACGTTGTTCGTTTCCTCGCTGCTGCGCCCATCCAATCCCTACCCCGCCAAGAACATGCCCTATGAATGCGGCATGGACGCCGCGGGCGAGGCGGCGGCGGGCCGCTTCAGGGTGCCGTTCTTCATCCTCGCGATCCTCCTGGTCGTTTTCGATGTCGAAGCGATGTTCCTCTTTCCCTGGGCCGTCGTCCTGAAAGAGATCGGGCTGGTCGGCTATGTCGAGATGTTCATCTTCATGGTGCTGCTTATCGTGGGCTTCGCCTACGCCTGGCTGAAAGGAGCGCTGGAATGGGAGGCGTAAACAACGCGATCCGCGACAGCGTGCTGTTCACCACGGCCGACAGCATCATCAGTTGGAGCCGGAGGTCAGCGCTGTGGCCGGAGACCTTCGGCATTGCCTGCTGCGCCATCGAGATGATCTCGGCCGGCTGCGCCCGCTACGATCTCGACCGGTTCGGCGTGGTGTTCCGCCCTTCGCCGAGACAATCCGACGTCATGATCATCGCCGGCACCGTGACCCGGAAATTCGCGCCCGTCGTGCGGCGGCTCTATGACCAGATGCCGGAACCGCGCTGGGTGATCGCAATGGGCACCTGCGCTATTTCAGGCGGCGTCTACAACACCTATGCCGTGGTGCAGGGATCAGAAACCTTCGTGCCCGTCGATGTGCATGTGCCCGGCTGTCCGCCCCGTCCCGAGGCGCTGATGCACGGCTTCCTGCTGCTACAAGAAAAGATCAAGAGGTCCCGGGCGCTCGCCGGCACACCTCTGGATCGGGTTATAGCGTCATGAGTGCGGGGCCGTCCCTCAATCGCGCTTTGATCATGGAGCGCTTCGGAGAAACAATCGAGGACCTCGGCACTGCGCACGGTATCGACGCCTTTGCCGTTCCGCCCGCAAGGATTGTCGAGTTCTGTCGGTTCCTGAAAGCGCATCCGGCGCTGCAATTCAATTTCCTCTCGGACATTTGCGGGGTCGATCATTATCCCGAAACGCCGCGGTTCGAGGCGGTCTACCATCTTTATTCGCTGCCCAACAGGTGGCGGGTCCGCATCAAGTGCCGGCTTGGCGATCCTCCTGAAGTGCCTTCGGTCACGGGAGTCTGGCGCACCGCCAATTGGCATGAGCGCGAGGCCTGGGACATGTATGGCATCCGGTTCGAGGGACATCCCGATCTGCGCCGGATCTACATGTGGGAAGGCTTCGAGGGCTTTCCCCAGCGCAAGGATTTCCCCTTAAGGGGCTATAAGGACAAGTTGAACCCCTTTGGTGCCGAAGGTCCGCCGCCAACGCAGCCCGACCTTGCCACCAGGGACATTCCGTAAGGGAGGCCGTTCTACGCCGGAACGTTGAGATGACCGAAGTCACCGAGCTCAGCAGGCCTGAGGGTGAAGCGCTCAATACCAGGGAAGTGCTTCTCAACCTCGGTCCGCAGCACCCCAGCACCCATGGGGTTCTTCGGCTCGTCCTCGAACTGGACGGCGAGTTCGTCGAGCGCGTCGATCCGCATATCGGCTATCTCCATCGCGGCACCGAAAAACTGGCGGAGAGCTTCACCTACACCCAGATTTTCCCGCTGACGGACCGGCTCGACTATCTCTGTCCGCCTTCGAACAATCTCGCCTTCGCGCTGGCGGTGGAGAAACTCCTCGGCATAGAAGCACCGATCCGGGCGCAATATATCCGCGTGATGATGGCCGAGCTGGCACGGATCTCCGGTCACCTCCTCATCACCGGCGCGCTGCCGATGGATCTCGGCGCCATGACCGCGCTGCTTTACGTCATGCGCGAGCGCGAAATGATCATGGACCTCCTGGAAATGATCACCGGTGCGCGCATGCACACGTCCTTCTGCCGGGTCGGCGGGGTGCGCGAGGACCTGCCTGACGGGTTCTTCCCCAAGATCCGGGAGTTTTGCGACATCTTCCCGAACCGGATCCGCGATTATGAGCGACTGCTCGAAGATAACCGGGTGTTTCTCAATCGCACGAAGGGGATCGGCGTGATCTCCGCCGAGGATGCTGTCGATCTCGGCCTCAGCGGCCCGAACCTGCGTGCATCAGGTGTCGACTGGGACATCCGGCGCGATGAGCCCTACGAGATCTACGACCGGCTCGATTTCAACGTCATCACCCGCAACGAGGGCGATTGCTATGCACGCTGGCGATGCCGCGTCGACGAGATGCGCGAAAGCATGAGGATTATCGAACAATGCATCGACCAGATGCCCGAAGGGCCGTTCCAGATCGACATGCCGACAATCGCCTTCCCGCTGGACAAGGATCGGGTGCACTGCTCGATGGAGGCGCTGATCCAGCATTTCGACCTGTCGGCTTACGGCTTCAAGGTGCCGAAGGGCGAGGTCTATTCGGCGATCGAAGCGCCAAAGGGCGAGCTTGGCTTCTACATCATCAGCGACGGGTCGCCAAAACCGTTCCGCATGAAGGTGCGGGCACCCTCGTTCGTCAATCTTCAGGCCCTCTTCGGGGTCACCAACGCCCGCTATCTGGCGGACATGATCGCCGTGCTCGGCAGCCTCGACCCTGTGATGGCGGAGGTGGACAAGTAGCAAGGATTTGAATGCGATGACCATGCGCGAAAAGATCGAAGAGGCGGCGGCGCGCTATCCCGACCAGCGCTCTGCGATCATGCCCGCGCTGCTGATCGCGCAGGAAGAACATGGCCATCTGCCGGGGCCAGTGTTGGAAGAGGTCGCCGACATTCTCGGCGTCGAGCGGATCTGGGTCTACGAGTTGGCGACCTTCTACACTCTCTTCCATACCGAACCGGTGGGGATGTTCCACCTGCAGCTCTGTGACAATGTTTCCTGCATGCTGTGCGGAGCAGAGGACCTGCTAAACCATCTGGAAACGGTGCTGGGGATCAGGAAAGGCGACACCACCCCTGACGGGCTGTTCACGCTTTCGACCGTCGAATGCCTCGGCGCCTGCGAGATGGCTCCGGTGATGCAGGTCGGCGACCACTACCACGCCAACCTTGATGTGGCGCGGATAAACGCGCTGTTGGACAGACTGCGGGCGACGGTGGGAGCGCCAAGCGTCGAGCACGCCGCTGCGCGGCTGCCGGGGGAGTAGGGCCATGTTCGAGCCGGTTCTTCTCAAAAATGTCGATGTGGCGGACGGTCATTTGGTGTCGACCTACGAGGCTGGCGGCGGTTACCAGGCGCTGGCGAAGGCGCTGCGCGAGTACACACCTGACGAGGTTATCGACCTCGTCAAACGGTCCAACCTGCGCGGTCGCGGCGGTGCCGGATTCCCTACGGGCATGAAATGGGGTTTCGTGCCGAAGCGCACCGGCAAGCCGACATATCTCTGCTGCAACGCCGATGAGGGCGAGCCGGGCACGTTCAAGGACCGGATCGTCATGGAGCGCGACCCGCATCAACTGATCGAGGGGCTGGCGGTCAGTGCCTACGCGATCGGGGCCGAAACCGCCTATGTCTATATTCGCGGAGAATATGTGACGGCGATCCGTCGTCTGCAGCAGGCGATCGCCGAGGCCCACGCAAAGGGCTATCTCGGAAAGCGCATTCTGGGCTCCGATTTCAATTTCGCCGTACACATTCACTGCGGCGCCGGCGCCTATATCTGCGGCGAGGAGACTGCGATGCTCGAGTCGCTCGAGGGCAAGCGGGCGCAGCCGCGATTGAAGCCACCATTTCCGGCCGTGGCCGGGCTCTACGCCAGCCCTACAGTGATCAACAATGTCGAGACGCTCTCTTGCGTGCCGCATATCATTGTGCGGGGGTCGGACTGGTTTCGGGGTATCGGCCCGGACAAGAGCCCCGGCCCGAAGCTCTACTGCCTCAGCGGGCAGGTGCGCAAACCCGGCCTCTATGAGCTGCCGATGGGCATACCGCTGCGCGAACTGGTCGAGAACCACGCCGGCGGCGCGCTGCCGGGACGCAGAATCAAGGCAGTGATCCCGGGCGGGGTCTCGGCGCCTGTAATACCGGAGCAAGGGCTTGAGGTGGGGATGGATTTCGACTCGCTGGCTGCCGCCGGCTCGATGCTCGGTTCGGCCGGCGTGATCGTGATCGACGACTCGACCTGCATGGTCAAGGTCGCCACCCGGATCATCGAGTTCTTCCACCATGAGTCCTGCGGCAAGTGCACGCCATGCCGGGAAGGATTGAACTGGGTCGTGAAGGTCCTGCGCCGGATCGAGGCCGGCGAAGGTGCTGCCGGCGATCTGGAGCAGCTGGAGATGCTCTGCAAAGGCATTTTCGGCAATACGTTTTGTGCCTTGGGTGACGGGGCGGCGATGGGGTTGCGGGCGGCACTCGCGCATTTTCGCGATGAGTTCGTTGCCCATATCGAGGACCGCAGGTGCCCCTTTCACTGAAGGCGAGCGCCGCAACTGGACTGCGAGGAAGCATGGTTAGCATTACGATCGATGGACAAACGCTGGAAGTTGAAGCTGGCTCGACAGTGCTGCAGGCCGCCCGGCGTTTGGGCATCGATATCCCGACCTTCTGCTATCTGAAGCGTCTGCCGCCGCTGGCCTCCTGCCGCATGTGCCTGGTGGAGATCGAGGGGCAGCGGCGGCTGCAGCCGTCCTGCGCCACCGCCGTCACCGAGGGAATGGTGGTGCGCGCGAACACGGCTCTGATCGAGGAAACGCGCTCTTCCATGCTCGATATGCTGCTCGCCAACCACCCCCTCGACTGTCCGATCTGCGACAAGGGCGGCGAATGCGAGCTTCAGAACATGGTGATGGCCTATGGGCCTCGCGAAAGCCGATTCCGTGATGACAAGCGTGTGTTCCACTCCGAGGACATCCGTCTGAGCCCGGTCATCATCATGAACGTCAACCGCTGCATCCAGTGCCAGCGCTGTGTCCGGATGTGTGAGGAGGTCGTCGGCGCGGTCGCCCTCGGCACTATCGAAAAAGGCATGGATACCGCCGTCACCGGCTTCGAGGGCAGTCTCGCGAGTTGTGACCAGTGCGGCAATTGCGTCGAGGTCTGCCCGGTCGGCGCGCTGATGAGCTTCCCCTATCGCTACAAGGCGCGGCCCTGGGATCTCACCGAGACCGACACGGTCTGTCCGCATTGTGGCACCGGTTGCCAGCTGACGGTGGGCACACGCAAGGGCGAGTTCATGCGGGTGCGCTCGAAATGGGACGAGGGGGTCAACCGCGAAACGCTCTGCGTTCGGGGACGCTTCGGCCTCGATTTCGTCGCGAGCCGGGACCGGATCAAGCGACCGATGATCCGTCGTGATGGCGCCCTGGTTCCAGTTTCCTGGGATGAGGCCGGGGACTATCTGCGCCAGCGGCTATCGGCCGTCGAGGGCAAGGCTGCCGCCGGGCTGGCCTCGCCTCGCCTCCCCAACGAGGTGCTCTATCAGTTTCAGAAGCTGATGCGGACGGCATTCCGGACCAACAACATTGATTGCTCGTCACGCTGGTCCACGCCCTTCGATACGCTCGGCCCGCTACTGGCAGGCTTCCACAGCCGCGCACCGCTGGACGAAGTGATCGGCAACGACTGCGTGCTCGTCATCGGCGGCAACGTCACCGAGGAGAACCCGGTTACCGAATACCTGCTGCGGGACAGCGTGCGGCGGCGGCAGACCGGATTGCTCATGCTCTCGGCGCGGCCATCCCGTCTGGATGCCGAGGCCCGGGTGGTGGTTCGCGTGCTGCCGGGCGGAGAAGCGGCAAGCCTTGCGGCGGTGGTGGCCGGTCTGGTAGCGGCAGTCGGTCAGGCCTTGCCGGGCGACGTTCTTGCGGGCATCGACGCGACAATCGGAAAGCCGGCGGTGGAAACCGGCATTGACGGGCCGGATCGTCTGGCCGCGGCGCTCAAGGAAGGCCGCAGCATCACCGTGCTTGTCAGCGTCGACCTGCTGAGATCCCCCGAAGCGCGCGCAACGCTGCAGCAGATCAACAACCTGCTGCAGGTTCTGCGCTTGCTCGGCAAGGACCTGGCGATGCAGTTCCTCTTCGACCGTGCCAACCAGATGGGCGCTTGGGACATGGGAGTTCTGCCGGCGGCTCTGCCGGGGATGCGGGCGGTCGCCGACGATGTAGCGCGCATAACTCTTGCGCGGGCCTGGGGCGCCGAAATCCCGTCCGAACCCGGCGCGGATCTCGACGCCATTCTGGAACTCTGCGTCGGCGGGCGGATGGGTGCTCTCTACATCGTCGGAACCGACCCCCTGATCGCCTATCCCGATCGAGATTTCGTGACGCGGGCGCTTGGCGCCGTCGATCTCCTGATCGTGCAGGACGCCTTCCTCACGGATACGGCGGGCCTTGCCGAGGTCGTCCTGCCCGCGGCAGGTTACGGCGAGGAAACCGGCACGTTCACCAACAACGAGGGCCGGACCCAGAAGGTCCGCAAATTCCACGAACCCGCCTTCGAGGCGCGAGGCAATCTGGCGATCTTCGACTTCGTTGCGGCGCTTCGCAACCAGGCACTGCGGCCGTCGACGCAAGGCGAAATTTTCGACGAGATTGCCCGGCTGGTTCCGGCCTATCAGGGATTGACGCAGGGCGGACTTGGCGCCGACGGCGCATTTACCAAGGCGGTATCGACGCCGCCTCTAGCTAGGTTCTTTGCGCCGCCGCCGGTCCCGGCAGCCGCCGACCGGCTCATGCTGATCATCGGCGACTGCCTGTTCCACAACGGATATCTTTCCGAACGGTCGGACATCCTGAACACGGTCGCCAATGATCCCTATGTCGCGATGAGCGCAAGGGATACCGCGCTGCTCGGCCTTTCGGATGGCGATCAGGTCATTGTGCGTTCCGCCCAGGGCGAACTGACGGCGCAGCTCAAGGTCGACAGGCGGTTTCCCAAGGGCCTCGTCTTCGTTCCGGAAAACTATAGAGCCTTGCGTCTCAACGGCCTGATGCGGCGGGGCGAATACCCATGCCCGGTGGAGGTCCAGAAGGTGCATGCCACTCCTGAGGTCGACCGCACGAGCCGGATCTGGCGTGGGGTCTGAAGATTTGGGGCCGGGGCGCCGCAGGCCCCGGCACGCTATCCCAACCAGCGTCCTTATGTCAGTGATACCTGGTCCCGCAGATGTAATCCTGCAGATCCTGCTCTGTGCGCTGCGCTTCGTCGAGCCTGTGTTTAACCACGTCACCGATACTGACCACGCCGACAACGTCGCCTCCATCCATGACCAGCACATGACGCGTACGCCGCTGGGTCATGATCCCCATCGCGACGGGTAGCAAATCCCGTGTCGAACAGGTCGCCACATTGCGGTTCATGACATCCGCCACCCGCATCATCGCCGCCTCGGCCCCGTATTCCGCCACCGCATTGCAGCAATCCCGCTCCGATAGCGAGCCCAGGTATTCATCGTTCGATTGGCTGACGACGACGAAGCCGATATTGTTGTCGCGAAACAGCCTCAAGACTTCCACCATCGTCTGATCGGGAGCGACCGTGATGACACCTGCACCCTTGTTCTTCATGATTTCGCCGACAAGCATCTGAGCCTCCTGTCTGCACGCTCCGGCTTCACGGATGGCGCGCGTTCACGTTCGCCGGATATTCCGCCACCAGTTGTAGCCCTTCGTCTCTTTCGTCTCGACGAGCACGTCCTTCATTGTATTCAGGCGCGCGGCAACCACGCCGCCGCCGGTTGCCGCCTTGCCCGGCTTGGCGAGCAGGTCGTCGCGCCCGATCACCAGGTCACGCGAGGAAAAGCTCGAAAATTCGTACTGCTGGCCAAGCGCGATTGCATCCGCTGGGCAGGCGTCCTCGCACAGCCCGCAGAACAGGCAGCGAGCCGTGTCGATCTCGAATTTGGCCGGGTGCCGGTTGCCTTTCGCGTCCTCGTAGGGGACGACTTCGATGCAGTCGCAGGGACAGATCCGCGCGCAGAGTTCGCAGGCCACGCACTTGATCTCGCCCTCTTCATCGCGCTTGAGGAAGTGATGCCCGCGATAGCGTGAGTAGGGCAGCCACTTTTCCTTGTCCGGATACTGCATGGTGACGGTTTTGGAGAACAGGTAGCCGAAGGTCAGAGCCAACGCATTCACCAGATCGGCGAAGAATGTCCAGCCAATCCATGTTCCTACTCTGTCCTGCGCGCGCGACATTGCCGCCTCGCTACGGAGCCGCTGCGGCCCCTAAAAGTACACCGGTTATAATTATGTTCGCCATCGACAGAGGAAGCAAGACTTTCCATCCGATCGCCATCAGTTGGTCGTAGCGGTAGCGGGGGAAAGTGAAGCGGAACCAGATAAACACATAGACGAAGAATGCGACCTTGAGCACGAACCAGAGGAGTGGTGGCAAGGGGATCAGGACACCGTTCCAGCCGCCGAAAAACAGGATTACCACCAGGACCGACACCAGCAACACGATGGCATATTCGCTGACCATGAAAAACGCAAAGCGGATACCGCTGTATTCGGTATGGAAGCCAGCCCCCAGGTCGCCTTCCGCCTCCGAAAGATCGAAGGGAATACGCTGCGCTTCGGCCAATCCGGCGACGAAGAACACGAAGAAGCCGACCGGTTGGTAGACGATGTTCCAGACATCGGATTGAGCCCGCACGATGTCGAGCAGGCTCATGGATTGCGCCAACATGACCACCCCGATCACCGCGAATCCCATCGGGATCTCGTAGCTGATCATCTGCGCACAGGTTCGGAGGCTGCCGAGGACCGCGTATTTGCTGTTGGCGGCCCAGCCACCGAAGATGACGCCGTAGACCTCGATCCCGATCACCGCAAAGACGAAGAGTAACGCCACATTCATGTTGGAGGCGTAGAGGGTGATCTCGGCGCCGAGGACCGAGATGCTCTCGCCGAAGGGGATCGCGACGAACACCACAAAGGGCGGGGCGAGCGCCAGGATGGGCGCCAGTTTGAACAGGAAGCGATCGGCCTCGGCCGGGATGTGGTCCTCTTTGGTTAAGAGCTTTATTCCGTCCGCCATCGGCTGCAACAGCCCGTGCCACCCGACACGCATCGGCCCCATCCGCTGCTGGATATGCCCGGCGACCTTGCGCTCCAGCCAGGTTAGCGGCAACGGCAGCAGCAGCAGGATCGCAATCAGAAACGCGACCTTGAAGGCAATCAGGCCAAGGGCGACGATAAGTTCCATGATCCGCGGCCACTTATTCATCGGGTTGAAGCGCGCGACCGGACTATGGCTCCAGCTATAGACCGAGCACTTTGCGCAACCGTCAGGCTAGATGGTACAACGGCGACGCACCTCATACAATGCCATCACAATTATGTCGTCGCTGGCGATGATGTGTCCGGCGCAGGGCTTTGGCCCCAGACCTTGCCTCTTTGGCAGCCTGACCAGCAATGGTATCGCGGCGGGTCCGGACGATCTCATCGAGAACAGAGCCGCTCCCCCGCTCAAGGAGCATCTCCTCGACCAGCCGCAGGCTAGCTGATGGCGGGGTCGCTCATTCCCACCGCATAATCCGCCAACCATTAAGCCAACGACAACGGGACATCACCCCCAATCACGTGCGCCCAAAGAAATTGTGTATCCTTCAAATAATTATTGTGTACGTAATGTACACAATAATTGACTCCTCACGAAAGACATGCCATCTTCACGGTGTAGAGCAACACATGGCGGGAGATCGACGATGGCGAAGACACCGAAGAGCAATCTCTACGAAGACCTGAAACGCCAGATTCTGACGATGGAGCTGGATCCGGACGCCGATCTGGACGAGGCCAGTCTGAGTGAAAGATACGGGCTTTCACGGACGCCGGTGCGCGACATATTCCGCCGCCTTGCCGGCGAGGGTTATATCGACATCCGTGAGAACAGGGGTGCGCGGGTCATCCCGATGAACCACTCCACGCTGCGGAATTTCTTTCTTGTCGCCCCGATGATCTATGCGGCGATCGGCCGTCTCGCGGTGCAGAACTTCAAGCCCGCCCAGCTGTCGGACCTGAAGCAGACGCAGGAGCGGTTTCGTACCGCCAGCCAGAGCATGGACGCCCTTGCGATGGTTCTCGAGAACAATCGCTTTCACGAAATCTTCGGCGAGATGTCGGGCAACGTCTACATGCAGCCGAGCCTCGGCCGGCTGCTCATCGACCACGCGCGCATCGGTCACACGTTTTTTCGGCCGAGAAACGAGGATATGAGGCGGCGGCTTCAACTGGCCGTCGACCATCATGACGGCTTTATCGCAGCGCTCGCCGCTCACGACGAGGATGCCGTCGTCGATCTCGTTTTCGAACATTGGGAATTGTCTCGCGAGAACATGGAGATGTTCATCGCTCCGCAGGGCCTCAAGGCGGACGCCTTCGTGGGCGGTCCAGCCACGCAAATATTGGAGAAGTCATCGTGAAATTTGAGGGGATCTATACACCGGCGGTAACGCCGCTCGACAGGGATGGTCAGATCGACAAGGCCGGATTTGCCGCCGTGCTCGAGTCGCTGATCGAGGCGGGCGTCCACGGTATCATCGTCGGCGGTTCGACGGGCGAATACTACGCTCAGAGCAGCCAGGAACGTTTCGAGCTCGGGGCCTATGCGAAGGAGGTCATCGGGACGCGGCTGCCGCTGATTATCGGCACCGGCGCCACGCGGACCGAAGATTCGGTCGAATACGCCAAGGCGGCGAAGGAAATCGGTGCGGATGTGATCCTGGTGTCGTCGCCGCCCTACGCATTGCCGACCGAACGCGAGAACGCGGTCCATGCGCTGACCGTCGATCGTGCCGCCAACCTGCCGATCATGCTCTACAACTATCCCGCCCGCATGGGCGTGGTGATGGGCGAGGAGTATTTCTCCCGCGTCGGCAAGTCGAAGAACGTCGTCGCCATCAAGGAAAGCTCCGGCGACATGGGCAATCTTCACCTGCTCGCCCGGAAATTTCCGCACATTTCGCTGTCCTGCGGCTGGGACGACCAAGCGCTCGAATTCTTCGCCTGGGGTGCCAAGAGCTGGGTCTGCGCCGGCTCCAACTTCCTGCCGCGCGAACATGTCGCCCTCTATGAGGCCTGCGTCCTCGAAAAGAACTTCGACAAGGGCCGGGCGATCATGACGGCAATGCTGCCGCTGATGGACTTCCTGGAATGCGGCAAGTTCGTCCAGTCGATCAAGCACGGCTGCGAGATCATCGGCCTGAAGGCAGGTCCGGTGCGCGCGCCGCTGCGCGGCATGACCTCCGAAGAGAAGAGAACCCTTGAGACTGTCGTCGCCACTTTGAAGCGCACGGTCGCCCAGATCACGTCGGGAGCCAACCATGCATGAACCTTTGACCGCCGCCGAATACAAGGCACTCGCCAAAGACCTCCATCTGCCCACCAACGCCTTCATCGACGGTGCGTACCGTCCGGCGAAGTCGGGCAAGACCTTCAAATCCACCAATCCGGCAACCGGCGAGCTCCTCGCCGAGATCGCTGCCTGTGATGCAGGCGACGTTGACTACGCCGTCGCCAAGGCCCGTGAAGCCTTCGACGATGGCCGCTGGCGTCAACTGACGCCTGGCGCACGCAAGGAAACGCTGCTCAAGTTCGCAAAATTGCTGGAGCGCAACCGCCACGAACTTGCCGTTATGGAAAGCCTCGACAGCGGCAAGCCGGTCCGCGAGTGCCAGACCGTGGATGTCCCCGACACGATCCACACGATCCGTTGGCATGCCGAGCTGATCGACAAGCTGTACGACAACACGAATTCCGTTGGTCCCAATGCGCTGGCGATGGTCGTTCGTGAGCCTATCGGTGTGGTCGCTTGCGTTCTGCCGTGGAACTTCCCGCTGCTGATGCTTGCCTGGAAAATCGCGCCGGCACTCGCTGCGGGCTGCTCGGTGATCGTCAAGCCCGCCCAGGAAGCCACTCTGACGACATTGCGTGTCGCCGAATTGGCGCTCGAGGCCGGTATCCCGGCAGGCGTTTTCAACGTCGTCACCGGTAGCGGCAGGGAAGTCGGCGAACCGCTCGGCCTGCATATGGACGTCGACATGGTCGCATTTACCGGATCGACCCCCACCGGCCGTCGCTTTCTCCACTATTCTGCCGATTCCAACCTCAAGAAGGTGGTGCTCGAATGTGGCGGCAAGAACCCGGCCGTGGTGCTTGACGACGCTGAAGACCTCGATCTCGTCGCCGAACAGGTGGTCAACGGCGCCTTCTGGAATATGGGCGAGAATTGCAGCGCATCCTCGCGCCTTATCGTTCACGCCAGCATCAAGGACGAACTCCTCAAGCGGATCGGCGCCTATATGCGCGAGTGGAAGACCGGCGATCCGCTCGATCCGGAAAACCGTATCGGTGCGCTCGTCAGCAAGAGCCATTTCGAAAAGGTGAGGTCGTTCCTCGACGACGTGAAGAGCGAGAAGCTTTCGGTGGCCTTCGGCGGGCAAACCCAGGACGGCGTCTTTATCGAACCCACGGTCGTTGACGGTGTCACACCTGCCAGCCGCCTCTTCAAGGAGGAGATTTTCGGGCCGATCCTGTCGGTAACGACATTCGAGACCCTCTCCGAAGCCGTCGCTCTGGCCAACGATACCAATTACGGCCTGACGGCGTCGGTCTACACGGGCAGCCTGCGCAACGCGATCCGGGTGTCGCGGGACATCCGTGCGGGTCTGGTCACCGTCAACTGCTTCGGTGAAGGCGATGCGAGCACGCCCTTCGGCGGCTACAAGGAGTCCGGTTTCGGCGGCCGCGACAAGTCGATCTTTGCCCACGACAATTACTGCGAGCTCAAGACCATCTGGATCGACGTCTCGGAACGTTCGGTGGACGAGACGATCCGATGATCACGAAACCGGTCAAACGTCTGCCGGTTGAGAACGGCATCTCGGGCTGGGAGGCGATCAGCAAGCGTTCGTTCCCGGTCCGGAGCCTGGAAGGCAACGTTACCGCAGACTGGCTGATCATCGGCGCCGGATTTGCGGGCCTCTCCGCGGCCCGCCGTCTCCTCCAGCTTCGACCGGACGACAAGATCGTCGTCCTCGATGCGAGCGAGGTCGGCAAAGGCACCTCCGGCCGGAACTCCGGCTTCATGATCGACGTCCCGCATAATCTGGCGGGCGGCGAGTATTCGAGCGGAGAGGTGGACACGACCCGCTCGGAGATGGCACAAAATCGCTCCGCGATCGCTTTCGCCGCACAATCCGCGCAGGAATACGGCATGCCGCGCGAAACATTCGACCCTGCGGGGAAGATCAATGCGGCGGCGACGGAACGGGGCATGAAGCTGAACCTCAGCTTCGGCCAGTCGCTGAAGGGCGCCGGCGAGAAGCACAGCTTTCTCGATGCTGCCGCAATGCGCGAGATCACGGGATCGGATTATTATCTCGGCGGCGTCTATACGCCGGGTGCCGTTCTGATCCAGCCTGCCGATTATATCCGCGCGATTGCTGGCGGGCTCTCGGGCAAGGTCGACATTTTCGAACACTCGCCGGTGACTTCACTGAAGCGGGAGAACGGAACCTGGACGGCGGCTTCTCCACGGGGCACGGTCAGCGCACCCAAGGTGATTGTCGGCGTCAATGGTCATATAGACGACTTCGGTTACTACCGCCGCCGCCTGATGCATTTCTACGGCTATGCCTCGATGACGGCGCCCTTCGCCGCGGAAGATCTCGGACGCAAGGTCAGCGGCCAGGACAGGTGGGCACTGCTCCCTGCGGACGCCATGGGGGCGACAGTTCGTAAGATCACGTCCGGAGGCCTGTCGCGCATCGTGCTCAGAACGCGATGGACCTATGACACGACCATAGCGTTGACCGAACGCCGTCTGCGGGCAATGGCCTGGGAACATCGGCGCTCGCTCGACGCACGCTTCCCCGGCCTGAAGGGCATCCCGTTCGAACACAGCTGGGCCGGGCGCATATGCCTCAGCCTGAACCATGTGCCCGCCTTCGGCGAAGTCGAAGAAGGACTTTACTCCGCGTGCTGCGAGAATGGACTGGGAACCGTCAAGAGCACGCTCGCCGGCATGATGGCGGCCGAGCTGGCGACCGGGACCACCTCCCGGCATCTCGAAGAATTTATGGATCACCCCGAACCGTCGAGGATCCCCCCGGAGCCTTTCGCATGGCTGGGCATCAATGCGGTGATCCGTTTGCAGGAATTGCGTGCAGGCCGCGAGGGATGATCCCTCGGCCGCGCAATATGAAGACTGCCGCCCGCAGACTTCAATGAGAATGGGAACAAAACCAGGAGTAAGAACAATGAAGACTTTGTGGAGGGCGCTTTGCGCCGCTGCGGTGATCGGAATCAGCATCCTTCCTGCGCGCGCGGAAGAAAAGACCATCAATCTGGGCACGATGGCGTGGGAAGACCTGACGCCCATCACCGGCATCACCAAGAAGGTTCTCGAAGACGCCGGCTACACTGTCAAGGTGACCGAGTTCTCCGAATGGGGCATCGCCTATGCCGCTCTCGCCAAGGGCGACATCCAGGCCCTTACCTCGCAGACCGACTATGTGGCCTCGGACTATTGGGACAAGAACAAGAACCGTCTCGAAAAGATTTCGCCCGTGTCGCACGGCCTCTATCAGGGCGTCGCCGTTCCGAAATATGTTCCGATCGACTCGCTGGAACAGCTCAATGAAAATGCCGACAAGTTCGGCGGCAAGATCATCGGCATCGAGCCGGGCGCCGGCCTGATGCGCGATACGGCGAATGCGGTCAAGGATTACGGCCTCAAGCTCCAGCTCGTCGAGGGCAGCACGGCCGCGATGACGGCGGCGCTGAAATCCGCCTACGATCGCAAGGAGTGGATCGCGGTGACGATCTGGGAACCGTCATGGATGGTCCAGAAGTACGAGGTCAAGTACCTGAAGGATCCGAAGGGCGTCTTCCCGCCGCCGCAGACCTACTACTGGATCGGCCACAAGGGCTTCTCCGAAGAATATCCGCATGCCCGCGAAGTCATGGCCAGCGTCTACGTGCCGATCGCCGACATCACCACCATCAACGGTGAAGTCAAGGATGGCAAGACGATGGACCAGGCCGTCCAGGGTTGGATCGGCAGCCATGCCGACCTGATCAAGCGCTGGGAAAACATCAAGAAGAACTAAATGCGTCGTGGCCGTCCGATCCGTCGGGCGGCCACTCCGAGCTTCAATGAGAGAAGCGAGCGCTGAGTGGCTCAAGGGGATCGCTATGAAAAGCGTCAATGCCGATATCAATGATGTCCTGATCGACTGTCAGTCCCTCTGGAAGGTTTTCGGCGGCAAGTCCGCCGCCGCGATGAAATCGATCAAGGAGCGCGGCCTCGGCAAGAAAGAGGTTCTGCAGGAATTCAACTGCGTCGTCGGCGTCTCCGAGGCGAGCCTCCAGGTCCGGCGCGGCGAAATCTTCTGCATCATGGGCCTGTCGGGAAGCGGGAAATCGACGCTCATCCGCCTCCTTAACAAGCTGATCACGCCGAGCTCCGGCAAGGTTCTGGTCAAAGGACGCGACCTTGCCAGCCTGTCGCCCGTCGATCTCAGGCAGATGCGCGCCAAGAACATCGGCATGGTGTTTCAGAGCGTTGCTCTGCTGCCGCACCGTACGGTCCTGGAAAATGCGGCCTTCGGCCTCGAAGTCCAGGGAATTGCCAAGACTGAGCGAAACAAGACCGCCGCCGCTGCCCTCGAAAAAGTCGGCCTCGCCGACTGGGTGAGCCGCTATCCCAATGAGCTTTCCGGCGGCATGCAGCAACGCGTCGGACTTGCCCGCGCGCTCGCCTCCGACCCCGAGATCATTCTGATGGACGAGCCGTTCAGCGCGCTCGACCCGTTGATCCGGCGCCAGCTTCAGGATGAATTCCGCCAGCTGACCAAAGCTCTCGGCAAGTCCGCCGTCTTCATCACCCATGACCTCGACGAAGCGATCCGCATCGGCGACCGCATCGCGATCATGAAGGACGGCGTCATCATCCAGACCGGCACGGCCGAGGAAATCATCCTCAACCCGGCGGACGCTTACGTCGCCGAATTCGTCGCGGGCATATCCCGTCTTCACCTGATCAAGGCGCATTCCGTCATGCGCAGCGTTGCCGAATTCCAGCAGGACTCGCCGACCTTCGACATTGCCTCGCTGGCGCGTACGACGCCGGACGCCGATATCGACGAGCTCATCTCCTTGACGATGCAGTCGGAGCGCGACGCCATCGCCGTCGTCGACAACGATCAGGTCGTCGGCGTCGTCACGCCGCGCAGCCTGCTGATGGGCGTCAAGGGAACCTCCGCCCACGATCTCACCACGGCGTGAGCCCAACTGGAGCTGATGGACATGGATAGTTCAGCTTTCACCGATGTTTTCGACGAATGGACGGACTCCGCGCTCGAATGGGTGAGCGACAACGGCGAGTTCCTTTTCGAGCATATCAGACAGGTTCTGGAAGGTCTTTATGACGGGATCCTCTGGCTCCTGGAGCTTCCGCCCTTTTACGTCATCGCTCTGATCGTGGCGCTGATCGGCTGGCGGCTGGTCAATGTCTGGTTTGCCCTGCTGAGCGGCGTCGCGCTGGCGCTGTGTTTTTCCATGGGGCTCTGGCCGGAGACGATGAGCACGCTGGCTCTGGTGCTGACGGCGACCGCGATCGCCCTGGCGATCGGCATCCCGATCGGGATCGCCGCCGGCTTCTTCACCGCGCTCGATCGTTTCATGGAGCCGGGCCTCGATCTGATCCAGACAATGCCGCCCTATATCTACCTGCTGCCGGCGATCGCCTTGCTCGGTTATGGGCCGGCGACGGCTTTGATCGCGACCGTGATCGTTGCCGTGCCGCCGGCGATCCGCCTGACCTCGCTCGGCATCCGCATGACACCCAAGGAATTCATCGAACTTGGAGAGGCGCTCGGGATGACGCCGGCAAAGATGTTCTTCAAGATTCGCCTTCCCTTTGCGCTGCCGAGCATCATGGCGGGCATAAACCAGAGCCTGATGATGGCCTTCGGCATGGTCGTCATCGCCGGCATTGTCGGTTCCGGCGGGCTCGGAGAGACGATCTACGGCGCGATCAGGACACTCGACATCGCCACGTCAATCAATGGAGCGATCGCGATCGTGGTACTGACCATGGTGATTGACCGGATAACACAGAGTGCCGCTCGCTTGGGAACAGGGAGGAAGTCATGAATCTTTCGATCTTGCAGTTTTCGCCCGGCGCCTTCCTGGCCCCTGTTGTCGATTGGCTGAACACCAATCTTCATCCCCTGTTTGCGGCGATCAGCTATCTGGTCGAAACCGTGCTTTCGGCAATCGAGGCGGCACTGCTCTTCGTGCCGCCCTATGCGCTGATCGCGATCGTCGTCGTCCTGGCATTTTTTGCCGTCAGCCTGCGGGCCGCAATCCTTGCTGGTCTTTGCCTCGGCTTCTGCCTGCTTGTCGGGCTGTGGACGGCATCGATGCAGACGCTTGCGCTGGTCAGCGTCGCCGTCATGATCTCCGTGTTCATCGCCTTTCCGATCGGTGTCCTGTGCTCGCGGCACAAGACGCTGGAGGCGGTGGTTCGCCCGATTCTCGACGTGATGCAGACCGTGCCGCCATGGGTGTACCTCATTCCCGCGGTGATGATCTTCAGCCTCGGACGCGTGCCGGCCATTATCGCCACCATCGTCTACGGCATTCCGCCGATGCTGCGCCTGACGACGCTGGCCTTCAATCAGGTGCCGAAGGTCTTCATCGAGCTCGGCAGCGCCATCGGCGCCCCACCGCGCTCGATCCTCTGGAAGATCGAAATCCCCCTTGCCAAGCAGACGCTGCTCGTCGGCCTCAACCAGTGCATTCTTCTGTCGCTGGCGATGGTGGTGCTGGCCGGCCTCGTCGGTGCAGGCGGGCTCGGCGCGGAAGTCACGCGTGGCCTGACGCGCATGGAGATGGGGCTCGGCCTCAGGGCAGGCCTGGCGATCGTCGCGGTCGCCCTTCTGCTCGACCGGTTGTCCCGCGGTCTGCTCGACCGCGACAGGCTGCCGAAGGCGAGATGAGCAAGGACTTGACCGAATGAGAAACAGCTTCTTCTGCATCGATGCGCATACTTGCGGCAACCCCGTCCGTCTCGTCGCCGGTGGCGGCCCGTTGCTTCCGCATCTGCCGATGGGCGAGCGCCGGGAAATCTTCGTCCGCGACCACGACTGGGTCCGCAAGGCGCTGATGTTCGAGCCGAGGGGGCATGACATCATGTCGGGCTCGATCATCTATCCCCCTTATCGGGAGGATTGCGATTTCGCCGTCCTTTTCATCGAGGTGAGCGGCTGCCTGCCGATGTGCGGCGCCGGCACGATCGGCACCGTGACCGCCGCGATCGAAGAGGGATTGGTCAAGCCGCGCGAAGCCGGAAGGGTCGCCATCGAAACACCGGCCGGCAGGGTCGACGTCACCTATGAGGAGAAGGACGGATATGTCGATTCCGTTCGTCTCCACAATGTGGCGAGCTATCTCCATGAGGCGGATGTCGAGGTCGATGTTCCCGGAATGGGCCGTCTGCGCGTCGATATTTCCTACGGCGGCAACTATTACGCGGTCGTCGAGCCGCAAGAGAATTGGAGCGGACTGGACGGCATGAGCGCCTCCGACATCGTCGGCTGCAGTCAGAAGCTGAGATCGGCACTTGCCGGTGCCTGCCATCCCGTTCATCCCGACGACGAGAGGATATCAGGCGTGCATCATGCGATCTGGTGCGATCGCCCGGTGAACGACGTCTCGGACGGACGCTGTGCGGTCTTCTACGGGGACAAGGCCATCGATCGGTCGCCGGGCGGCACCGGCACCTCCGCGCGCATGGCCCAGCTCCATGGAAAGGGACGGCTGGCCGTCGGGTCGAGATATCGTCATGAAAGCCTGATCGGAACCATTTTCGAGGGGCGGGTCGAAGCCGAGGCAAGGATTGGACCCTATCGCGGGATCCTTCCAAGCATCGGCGGCTGGGCGCGCGTCATCGGCCACAACACCATTTTTGTCGACGACCGTGATCCGCTGGCACACGGTTTTCAAATTCGATGAGCGCGTTTTCCGAGGTTTCAGAGGCGGCGAGGAGATGACTATGCGACCGGAGCAGCATCGACAGGGAGACGGCGTCGCGAAATCCGGTGCGCGGCTCAAAGTGGGATTCGTGCTGTCGCGATCGTTTACGCTATCGGCCTTCGCGCTCTTCGTGGACACGCTGCGGCTTGCGAGCGATCAACAGGATCGCTCCGGAAGGGTACTTGCCGACTGGCAGGTGATCGGCAGCACGCGCCACCTGATCACCTCGAGCTGCGGCGTCCAGGTTGCTCCGACGTCCGATTTCGTCGATCCGTTGAAATTCGACTACATCGTGGTCGTCGGCGGGCTGCTGACGGTGGCAGAGCCTGTCGACCAGCAGACCATCACCTTTCTCAAGCAGGCGGACGCCAAGAAGGTGCCTCTGATCGGCGTCTGCACCGGTTCGTTCATTCTTGCCGAGGCAGGCCTGATGAAACGGCACGATTCCTGCGTGAGCTGGCTGCATTACAAGGAGTTTCGCGAACGGTTTCCCGATCTCAGTGTCCGGTCCGATCGGCTTTTCAATCTCGATCGTCAGCGCGGATCCTGCGCGGGCGGCAGCAGTTCGGCCGACATGGCGGCGCTGCTGGTCAGGAAATATATCAGCCGCGATGCCGAACGGAACGCGCTTGAAGTGCTTCAGATCGAGAAGGCCCGAACCCCGGCGGATATCCAGCCCCGACGCCCGCTGTACGACGATTATGGCGACGCCCGCGTCAAGGCGGCGATGATCACGATGGAACAGTTCGTCGACGGCAGCATGCCGATTGAGAAGCTTGCCGCCATGGTGGGGCTTTCCAGGCGGCAGCTGGAGAGAATCTTCATCGAAAAGACGGGAATGTCTCCGGCCAAGGCCTATAATCGCGTTCGCATGGAGCGGGCGAAGTCGATCCTTGTGCAGTCGAAGGCACCGCTGATCGAGATCGCGCTCGACGTCGGCTTCGAAAACGCCTCGCAGTTCACGAGAACCTTCAAGCGCACATTCGGGCAGACGCCGTCGCAGCATCGCGCGGCGGCTTCGAGAGCGCACTGAAGCAGGAACATCTATCGCACGAAGAGGTCAGATCTCTTCCCACGGAAAGCTGTCGAGCCGTTCGGCTCCCCTTGCCGTGATCAGGACCTGGGTTTCCAGCTTGATGCTTTCGGATCCGGCTTCGGCGATCAGACTTTCGACGTTGAGCACCATGCTTTCCTCGATGATGCCGCTGAAATCGGGATCGAAATCCGGATGCAGCAACACCCCCGGCCATTCGTCGGCCATGCCGGTGCCGTGCAGGGCCAGCGTGTAGCGATAAGGCTGGTATTTCTCCGGAATCCGCCAGGACAATTCGTTGAACTCCCGGAACGTCATGCCGGGCCTGATGACCGAAAGATTGTGCTCGATCTGGTCCCTGGCCGCCGCGTAAAGCTCCTTCTGCTTGGCGTTCATCGCCACATGGCCTGCTGTCCATGAGCGCGAGAGGTCGGCGCAATAACCGTAGGGGCCGATCATATCGGTGTCGAAGGATATCATCTCGCCGCGCTTGATGACGTAGTCCGAACATTCCTGATACCAGGGATTGGTTCGGGGGCCTGCGGTCAACAGCTTGGTCTCCAGCCACTCACCGCCGCTGCGCGCATTTTCGAAATGCAGTTCCGCCCAGATTTCCCGTTCGGTGCGGCCCCGCTCGGACACTTCATACATCCGCGCCATGCCTGCTTCGCAGACGCGGATGGTCCAGCGCATCAGCTCGATTTCCTCGGCGCTCTTGATCGACCGCGCCCGTTCTGCCAGTTCCTGGCCGTCGAGGAGGGTAAATCCGCGTTCGGTGAGTTCGAACGCCCCTGATGGTTCGAGCCTGTCGACGGCGATACGCCTGTTGCCGCCATTCCCCGTCACCAGGTCGGCGATCTCGTCCGCCCAGGCTTTCAGGCGGGGTTCTATGAGGTTGCCGGCGGTGAAGAAGATCCAGGATTTTGCCGGCCGGACCTCGTCGATACCGGGGAGCCCGTCATTGACGTGTTCGGCGCCTTCGAATTCGAAAATGATGGCCGGGCCGTCGGCCAGGATCAATGCGTAGCGCGACGGATTGTGCATCGTCCAGATGCTCATATTCGACGAGTCGAAGGCATAGCGGATGTTGACGGGATCGTAGAGCAGCAGGGCGCCGCAATCCCATTCGCGCATTTTCAGGCGCAGCCGCTCGAGCCGGTAGCGGCGCGCCCGGTCGAGCGTCGCCGCCGGCACAGGGCTGATGAGAGGCCGGTCGGCTCCATCGGGATTGAGATAAGCCTGCTTTCGCTCGTCCTTGAAGACTGTCGAGCCGCTCAGCTCGACGGAATCGTTTTCGTCGCGCAACATCCGAGTGATCCCCTGTTGTCGGTGAGTGATGCAGCGTTGCTCAGCGTTCGATGACGAGATCGCTGAGCGGTTTCGAGCAGCAGGGAAGGAACATGCCGGCGTCGATCTCGCGTTGCCGGATACCTCCATTATGGTTCATCTCCACCGAGCCGGAGACAAGCTTCGACTTGCAGGTCCCACAGACCCCGTTCGAGCAGGAGGAGGGCAGGCGGACGCTGCCTTTCTTTGCCGCTGAAAGCACGGTCTGGTCTGACGGGACTGCCAATGTCTTGTTCTGTTTCGAGAATTCGACCTGGAAAGTCCTCGTCGTCGGCTGCGCTTCGACGTCGAGGCCTGGCTCGTCGATGACCGCGGCGTCGAAGCTCTCTTCGATATAGTTTTCTGCCGGGACGCCGAGAGCCGCCGTGATCGAACGCGCCGCCGCCATGAACGGCGCGGGACCGCAGCACATGACGACGCGTTCGGCGATGTCGGGAACGGCAAGCTTGAGGAATTCCGGCGAGATCCGGCCGGTCAGCCCTGGCCATGATAATTCGCCGGCGACCGTCTCGGGAAGAAACTGGAGACGCAGTCCCTTCATCCTCGCTGCGAGCCCCGAAAGGTCATGGCGAAAGATCAGATCGGCAGGCGTTCTCGCCGCGTGCAGGAAGACGATGTCCGACGCTTCGTAGCGGTCTGCCAGGTCACGTGTGATCGACATGACGGGCGTGATACCCGAGCCTCCGGAGAGCAGCAGAAGTTTGATCTTCTCGCCCTTGGGCCGGATGAAATGACCAAGCGGTCCCTGCCCCTTGACGGTCATGCCTGGCGCCATGTGGTCGTGGAGCCAGTTCGATATCCTGCCGCCGGGCACGCGTTTGACCGTCACCGTAAAGGCGTTGCTTCGATGGGGCGATGAGGAGATGCTGTAGCATCGCGCCTCGCCATCCGAACCCGTCGGGAAGTCGAACAGAAAGTACTGGCCGGCATCGAAGTGGAAATGCTTGCCTTCGGACGAGGCGAACGTGAAGCTTTTCACGTCATGCGTCTCCTGATGGACGTCCTGACAGACGAGGGTCTCGTCAGTCTCCCGATCCCAGACCTGCTGTGCGCTCTGACCTAGACGCATGGATGTGAGATCAATACCCATGGGCGCGCATCCGGTCGATGTACCAGGTGGCGAACTTGTCGAGGTTCGTCTCGGAGAAACGGGAATAGGGACCCGGCTGATAGGCGGGGTCGAGAGCGCCGGCGTGGGAGCGGGCGACGAGGTCCGCGTCCTGATCCGTCGTTGCCACCCAGACATCCGTCAGCTTGTCGAGGTCGTAATCGACCCCTTCGACGGCGTCCTTGTGCACCAGCCATTTGGTCCTGACCAGCGTCTTGCCGGCCGAGAGCGGGATGACGGTTGCCACGACCGCATGGTCGCCCATGAAGTGGTTCCAGCTGTTATGACCCCAGAGATGGGTGTCGCCGAGATCTTTGCGGGTCATCTGCCCGAGAAGCTTGGAGGATGCGGCGGTGGCGTCGTGGGTCTGGGATTCGCCGGCGCCCGATATGATCAGCCGCTGCGTGCGGAAGTTCGTGGCGCAGTCGGTGAGCTGTTCGACGGCAGCCGAGGGGAAACCGTCGGCCTCCCATGCCTGCGTGCGTTCTTCGTAAAGCCGGAAATGCTCCTCTGCCTGCTCACGGTCTTCCGGGCTCAGCGTTTCGGGATCGAAGCCGAAGTCGAGATCGACGAAGGAGACGCAGAGTTCCGGATGATTGGCGGAGCAGTGATAGCACTCGCGGTTGTTCTCCATCGTCAGCTTCCAGTTGCCGTCCTCGATGACGTCGGTCTGGTGCGCGATCTTGGCATTGCGGATGTCGTAGGGAGCGAGGCGCTCGACCATCGCCTGCTCGAGGCCGGCAATGTCCTCGGGCGGATTATCGGACAGGCAGACGTAAATCAGACCGCCGATCGATTTGAAGGTGACCGGCTTCAGGCCGTGGCAGTCCTTGTCGAAATCCTTGCCCATATGAGGGGCGTAGCTGAGTTCGCCCGTCAGTTCATAGGTCCAGGTGTGGTAGGGACAGACGAGCTTCGAAACGATCGTCTTGCCCGGATTGAGAAGGCGGGAGCCGCGATGGCGGCAGACATTGTGCAGCACGCGGATTTCGCCGTCGTCGTCGCGCAGCAGGATCAGGCTCGTCTTGCCGATATCGATCACCGTGGCGTCGCCGGGCTCGGCAACATCACAGTCGAGGCCGACGCAGATCCAGTGCTTGTGGAAGAAGACGTCGATGTCTGCTTCGAACACGTCTTCTCTGGTGTAGAGTCCGGCCGGCAGCGAGTGACCATCGGCACGGGCTTCGAGAAGGGCTGAAATGGAAGATGGAAGCCTGTTTAGCATGAGAACCTCTTATGTGAGAGTTTCCCTAGATTGCGCTTGCAGCGCGGGGCTTTCAACGGCATAAAAAATCACGTTCGCATAATCTTTTTTCATGTGAAAGGGCATCCGAGATGCAATTTCGAAGACGGCTTCCGTCGTTGACCGCACTGGTGACTCTGGAGGCGGTGCTGCGCAGGAAAAGCTTCACCCTGGCGGCGAGCGAACTCGGCGTTACCCAGGCAGCGGTCAGCCGGCAAATTGCCTCGCTGGAGGAGGAACTCGGCCAGCCGCTGTTCGTGCGCAAGCACCGGGCGATCGAGCCGACGGCGGCATGCATCAGCCTCGGCGCGACGCTGGCAAAGAGTTTCGCCGATATTGCCGAGAGCGTGGAGGCGATCCAGTCGCGCAGCCAGGACGTGGTGACGATCGGGGCAACCGTTGCATTCTCTTCCTTCTGGCTGCTGCCGCGGCTGGCCGAATTCCGCCGGGCCAATCCCGGCATTCTGGTGCGGGTGATATCCCAGGACAGCCCGATCGCCCTGGACGGTGGGGAGGTCGATGTGGCGATCCGCTACGGCCTGCCTCCCTTCAGCGACGGGACGGTGATCGCTTCGCGCGGCGACGTCATTTCCCCGGTCTGCTCTCCGGATTATCTCAGGCGTCGGGGAGATGGTCCGCTCGGCTCGTCGGACGAATTCATCGAAACGGATGTTGTCGACCGTTCCTGGTATAACTGGTCGCAATGGGTTGCCCTGACCGGCTCCAGGATCGAGGTCAAGCCGTCGCTGCGGTTCAACCATTATACCGAGAGCGTTGCCGCGGCGCGCGCCGGACAGGGGGTTGCGCTCGGATGGCGCATGCTGGTCGGCACCTTTCTCGAGGACGGAACCCTGGTGCGCGCTGGGGAAAGCGAGCTTGCCGCGGAAGGGCGTTACAACGTGATCGTGCCCGTCAAAGCCAAGCGAAGCAACGCCCGCGACCTCGCCGCCGCCTGGTTGACGGCATCGCTGCACGGTTGATCGAAAGAGCCAAAGTTACAGGCCCAACCCGGGCGTTGCCGTGCGATGGACGCCCTTGGGAACGAAGGCGAAGCGATCTGCCAGGTCGAGGAAATCGGCAGCCAGGTGAATGACGGAAAGCCACATTTCCGTGCCCTGCAGGTTGGGTTCGCCGCCGTCGGCGAAAGGAAATCCTTCGCCGTCCCGCCATCTGTCCAGCGCCCTTGAGATGAGATTGCGCGCAATCGCCTCCCCATCGGCGCGCCTGGAGTCGGTCTGGCGGGCAATCAGCAGCAGCGGATGGATCGTATCGAGCAGGTTGCAGGCATTGTATTTCTCGGCAACGAAACCCTTGTGATTGCGATAGTTCAAGTGAACCGTTTCGAGCGCGGCGTGCGGGTACGGAAGAGCAACGCCGAATTGGGCATAGGTGCCGCGCGTCAGGCGATAAAAGCCGTTCACCGGCTGCAGCCATCCTTCCCGAGCGGTCGGTTCGCCCCAGAGGCCGGAGACGCTGTCGGCATGCCGGCTCAGCCACTCGAACAGCGCCTGCCGCGGATGCCGGATGCCGAAATATTTCGCATTGAAGTACGTGGCGGTTCCGATGGCATCGACCACGCTGCCGGCGTGCCAGGCCCTGCTTTGCCAAGGCAGGGCGCTCAGCCACCGGTCGAGTTCCCCAGCGTCGAGCCGAACGGCCTGGACAGGTTGCCGCGGGCTGGAGCCGAGCAGTTCCAGCGCATATCCAACCGAAAGGACGTTGTAGAGCGCCTTGGGATCATCCCTCAGGGCCCTGTCCGGCACGCGCGCATGCTCTTCCGGAAACAGGCCGGTCTCAGGTTCCTGTAGATTTTGCAGACGCTCGATGGTCTCCGACGGTTCGATGTCCGGCGGCAGGCTGCCGAAGCCGGCGGCAATTTCGATCGCGTCGCACAGATGCCGGATCGCCGGCCTGCTGATGCCGTCCGCTTCCAGCGATTCATAATTTCCCTCTGTTCTCCATCGCGCAAGAATATCCGGCCATTGTTCTCGTGCCTTCTGCCCGAGCTTGAGCAATTGATCTTCGGTGCCGCCCATGCCGGATTTCCCGGCGGCCGAACCCCGGCTTCGCAACACCCGGGCGGGAACACCGCCGGCAATCGCCATCGCGGGAATATTCCCGGTGACAACAGCCCCGGCGGCGATCACGGCGCCATTTCCTATCGTCGCGCCATCGAGGATCACGCAATTGGCGCCGATCCACACATCGTCACCGATCGTGATGCCGATGCTGACGACACCCTGGCGATGTATGGGAATATCTGGGTCGTCGAAGCCGTGATTGAAGCCGACGATCGACGCATGCGAAGCAATGCGCACGCCATTGCCGCAGGTCACCTTGCCGGAAACGCAGGCGTAAGGATTGATGGAACAATCGTCACCGAGGATCACGTCGCCGCGCACGAGCGCGTGCCCTGCGATCCACGACCGCTCGCCCATCGTCAGGCTTTCGGCGAAGATGGCGGCATTCTCGGCGACGTAGGACGTTTCGGCAAGATTTGCATCGGATGATCGCCTGAGGTCCGCCTTGCGGGCCAGATGGGCCGGGTGACGGAGGTCCGCCACAATGCGTTCCCAGGTCAGATATTGAAGCCGGCGCGCTTCGCTTTCTTCGCCCGCCGATGGCTGCGGGCTGTTGGCGTGATCCATCCTGGTCCTCATTCTCCGGTTCGACCGCCGATCAGCTCTCTGAAGCCGGCGATCCGTGTTTTGGCAGCATCAGACGTCGTGAACCGTCGGAAAGCAAGACCCTCAGACGGCTTGAGCCGTCGGCCGGAACAGGATGTCTTTGATATCGACGTCATCGAGCGGCATCAGGCAGCATCACGTCGATACGGCCGATTTCGCTGACGGCCGTGTCGATGAGGTGCGACGTTGCTTTCGATTCTTTGAGGCACGACGATCTGCTGTTTTGAGCTTTGGAAGGTTCAGCCAGGACGACGACCGGCGAAGGCCGCGAGGACAGCCGAACCTGCGAGCAGGCAGGCGGCCAGCAGGAAGGTGCTCCACCATCCCGCAGTGTCGAACAACAGGCCGCCGGCCAGAGCGCCGCCGGCGATAGCGAGCTGGATCAGCGCCACTTGCAGCCCGCCTGCCGCTTCCAGTTCGCCGGGAACGATGGCGGCCATCCAGGTGTTCCAGGCGACCGGAATCGGGGTGGAGAAGAATCCCCACATGGCGAGCAGGAAAGCGGTCGCGGTCGCGAACGGCCCGAGTGCGATCAGCAGCAGGGCAAGGATCGCAAGAGCCGCCGGCAATCCGACGAGAACGAGGAGGAGGTAACGGCGGGCGACGAAGCCGATGACGGAGGTCCCGGCCAGCCCACCGACGCCAAGCCCGAGAAGCACCACGGACAGGACATTCAATTCAAGTCCCGTCACGCCTTCGAGGAAGGGGCGGAGGTAGATGGACAATGCGTTCTGGCCGATGAAGGCCAAACCGGTGGCCGCCATTCCGATCGCGAATCTGCGGTTGCGCAGCAGCCCGAATATTCGGGCGACCGACATAGTTGATGCCGCGGGCATGCTCGGCAGGACGACGAGTTGCCAGATAAGCCCGGCCATTCCGATCGGCACGGTAATCAGGAACGTGCCGCGCCATCCGATCAGCCCGCCGAGAAAACTGCCGAGCGGCGCGGCCAGGACGAGCGCGAATGCGGTGCCGCCCTGAAGCAGGGCAATGGCCTTGGGCAGGTCACGGTCCGACGCCAGGCGTGCCAGAATGGCCGTCGACAGAGACCAGAAGCCGCCGATCGAAATGCCGACCAGGGAGCGCCCGACGAGAAAGACGAAGAAGTTGGGCGCCAGCGCGACCGCCAGGCTCGAAGCAGCGAGAACCGCGGTGTAGAGCAACACGATCGTCTTCCGGTCGATCTTCGTCAGGATTGCATTGCCGAAAAGGCTGGTGGCAACCGCAAAGATACCGGACACGGTGATTGCCAGTCCGGCCTGCCCCTCCGATACCGAGAGATCCCCGGCGATTGGGGTCAGGAGGCTCACCGGGAGAAATTCCAGCCCCACCAGAAGGAAGGTCAGAAGCGAGAGACAGGTGATCGCGCTCCAGCGGGTCGCCGCGCCGTCTCTCAGCGAGGTCTCATTCAATGTCAGCTCGATGCTCATGCATGGTCTCCTGTCTAGTACCTGAGAGATAACCGGACTGGTTTTGCGCGAATAGAAGCTATAATTTGAATGTCGTGATGAGGGAGATTCAACAATGCGGCGCGACGAGTTCACCGAAATGCGGGCGTTTCTGGAAGTGGCGCGGGAGCGGAGTTTCACGCGCGCCGCATCGAAGCTGGGGGTCACGCGCTCGGCGCTCAGCCATACGATCAGCGCGCTCGAAGCACGGCTCGGCATCCGCCTTCTCTCCCGCACGACGCGTGATGTGGCGCCCACGGCGGCCGGCGCACGCCTCGTCGAAAGCATTCAACCGCATTTCGAAGGCATCGCAGCGGAGGTCGGCGCCATCAGCGCGCTGCGCGACAAACCCTCGGGTCATATCCGGCTCGTGTGTCCCGACGATGCCGTCGACCTCGTGTTCCGTCCAAGGCTGCCGGCATTCTTGCGCGACTATCCTGATATCAGCGTGGAACTCATCGTCGATAACGGTTTCACCAATATCGTCGAGCGCCAGTTCGATGCCGGCGTGCGGCTCGGCGAAGCGATTGCGCGCGACATGGTGGCCGCCCGCATCGGTCCCGATGTCGCCTACACCGTCGTCGGGTCACCGGAATATTTTGCGGGCCGCGTTGTGCCTGCGGCCCCGCACGACCTGACGGACCACAATTGCGTCAACCTGCGGCTCCCGACGTCAGGCGCCCTCTACGCTTGGGAGTTCGAAAAGGACGGCCGCGAGTTCAGCGTTCGGGTGGAGGGCCAGCTGGTGATGAGCAACATCGGACCGGCGATCAATGCCGCTCTCGATGGGGTGGGGCTGTCCTATGTGCCGAGAGACCTCGTCCGGCGATATTTGGACAGCGGTCAACTGACGGAAGTGCTGGCGGACTGGGCGCCGACGTTCCAAGGCTATCATCTCTATTACCCCAGCCGGCGCCATCTATCCCCTGCTTTCTCGGCCTTCGTCGAAACCTTCCGATACCGGCAGAGGTAGCCCCAAGGGGCGCAATCCGCTGCGCCCCTTGCTCGCCGGCGGTTATCGAGCGCTGTCGATGATGGCGCCGCCGTCGGCAGCGAGGCTGTAGCCGGTAATGAACTGCGAATCCTTGCTGGCAAGGAACAGCACCACCGGCGCAATGTCCTCTTCCGGCGAGCCGAACCGCGCCAGCGCGCTGATCGGCGGAGGGACATCTTTTTCTGCAGCGCCCCAGGTGTCGGCGATCGGCAGGACATTGTTCACGGTGATCTTGTCGGCGCCCCATTCGCGTGCCGCCGTGCGGGTCAGCGCGCGCACCGCCTCCTTGGCCATGTTGTAAGGGCCATAACCAGCCAGTCCGCTGGTGGCGGCCATCGAGCCGAAGTTGATGATCCGGCCTTCTCCGCATTCCCTCAAGTGCGGATAGCAGGCCTGCATGAAGCTGAGATAGGCGATCGGCCCGGTGTCGAAGTTCCGTTGCAGCTGCTCGACCGAGAGGTCGATGACCGAAGACGAGACCGCCGAACCATCGAAAGCATTGTTCACGAGAATGTCGATGCGGCCGTAGGCTGCGACGACCTTGTCGACCGCGGCCGTGATCTGATCGGTTTTTCCGACGTCGCAGACGGCGCCGAGGGCTGCGCCGCCGGCTTCGACGATGTCAGCGACGACACGCTCGACGCCTTCTGATGTGCGTGAGAGAATTGCGACCTTCGCGCCCTCGGCGGCAAAGAGCTTTGCGGTGGCGCGGCCAATGCCGCGGCTTGCGCCGGTGACGATGGCAACTTTTCCATTGAGGCGACCCATTTCTATCTCCTTGATTGGGGTTGGGGTATCGGACGTCAGCGCATCGCGGCCCTGATGTAAGGGGAGGGCATGTCGCGGGCGTCGTTCTGCGTCATGAACGAGGTGATGAGCAGCGCCAGGCCGATCGCCGCGGGCAGGGCGCCGGCGGGTTTTCGAACGCCGATATGGGCAAGGCCCGACAGCAGCAGGTGAAAGAAGATGCCGGCATAGGCGAGATCGCTGAGCGGCACGCTGATGCGCGATAGGATCGCGACCGGGCCGAGCACCTTGATGACGATCATGAACGGAATGAGAAAGGGAGCCGTGAATCCAAGCTTCGTCAGAGCCTGGCGAACCCAGTCTCTTCTCGTGGCATAGATGGCGGCTGAAGCGAGATAGAGCACGGATAGAAGCGCCGTGCTGATCCAATATCCATAAAATTCAAGCATGAGTTCATCCCTGCCGCTGCCTCACGCAGCGACATTCCTCTCATCGGGTTTGTCGGTTTGTCTGTCAGGGGCGCTTTTTGCTGCGCCCCGGTGCATGCATGGAAAATGTCGTCTAAGATTTATCTTTGCAAGTAGGATGAATTACTTGCTGCTAGTATGGAAAACCAGACTATGGCCGATGGCGAAATCAATATGCATGAGGAAATGCGGCGCGCATTCGCGCTGCTTTCCGGCAAATGGAAGCTTGAGATCATGTGGCTGCTCAATCAACGGGTCTACCGGTTCGGTGAATTGAGAAAGGCCATTCCCGGCATCACCCAGCACATGCTGACGGCGCAGCTGCGCGAGCTCGAAGCGGACGGTCTCGTATCCCGCACCGTCTTTGCGGAGGTTCCCCCGCGCGTCGAATATGCGATTACGCAAAAGGCCCGCGGCCTCGGCCCCACGATGGAAGCTTTGACCGCATGGTGGAACGAGTACGGCAAGAGCGTGCCGGTGAAGCTGAGCGCGCGCGGACGGAAATCGAGAGACGGCTGAACGCTTGTGAGGCAATTGCCTCAATGGCTTAGCCGTTCATGATCACGAAAGGCTGGAGCCGAACTTGTCCCAGCCTTCCTTGATCGTCTCCATCGCGACGTTCGTCGAGGTGTTGGCAACGTGGGGCAGCGTCGAGATGCGCTCGCCGAGAACGCGGCGGTAGCGGCCGATGTCGCGGGTGCGGATTTTCAGGAGATAATCGAACCTGCCGGCGATCATGTGGCACTCTTCGACTTCCCTGATCTTCTTGATCGCCTCGTTGAAGCTTCTCAGCGCTTCCTCGCGGGTATCGGAGAGCTTGACCTCGACGAAAGCGATATGGTCGAGCTGCATTTTCGCCGGATTGAGGACGGCCTTGAAGCCTTCGATATAGCCGTCATTGATCAGCCGCTTGAAGCGCAGCTGGCAGGGCGTCTTCGAAAGCCCGACGCGCGCGGCGAGATCGGTGATCGACAGCCGGCCATCCTCGGCAAGAGCCGCGAGGATCTTTCTATCGAACTGGTCCAATTCACTAAAGATGTCGTTTTCTGTGGCCATTTTAACTCCCGCTGATCGCTTTATAAGTTCATACAGCTTGAAAAGCGCTGAAATCAAGTGAGATCGCGATTTGCGACTGTGGTAGATTATGTCTCGGCACTGGGAGGAAGGGCGTGAGCGCTTGGCGCGTGCCCGGGATCGGTATCGGGCGCCGCACAAAAGGGGATCATGAATGCACGAGAAAAAAGCGGATGACGATCGGAAACCCGACCTACTCGCTCACTACCGGCCGGTGGCGATAAGAGCGGTTGCGGCGGCATTCACCCTCAAGCGCGGCAAGCCGGATGCGCGCCCGCTTCGCGAGACGGAATATTCCGGCCCGGCGGATGATGCGCCCTGGGATGACGAGCCCAGTGTTCCATTTATCCGTTAGACACACATAAATTGATAGGAACTCCCATGTTGAACGCAGCGATCGACCCCGCATCCTCCCATGATCCCGCCGACGGCGCGCCATTCGCCGCCTTCGCGCCGCCGATCCGGCTGCAATCCGAACTCCGCCAGGCGATCACGGCCGCCTATCGCCGCCCGGAAACCGAATGCCTGCCGCCGCTGGTTGCGGCCGCGCGCGTTTCGGAGGCGAAGCGCTATGACATCCGCAGCACCGCCCGCACCCTGATCGAGGCGCTGCGCGCCAAGCATAAGGGCACCGGCGTCGAGGGGCTGGTGCAGGAATATTCGCTTTCCAGTCAGGAAGGCGTCGCGCTGATGTGCCTTGCCGAAGCGCTGCTGCGCATTCCCGATACCGACACCCGCGATGCGCTGATCCGCGACAAGATCGCCGAGGGCAACTGGACCTCGCATATCGGCGGCGGCAAATCCATGTTCGTCAACGCCGCCACCTGGGGCCTCGTCGTCACCGGCAAACTGACCTCGACGGTCAACGACCGCAGCCTGTCGGCGGCGCTGACGCGGCTGATTGCGCGTGCCGGCGAACCGGTCATCCGTCGCGGCGTCGATATGGCGATGCGCATGATGGGCGAGCAGTTCGTCACCGGCGAAACGATCGAGGAGGCGCTGAAGCGCGCCAGGCCGCTTGAAGCGCGCGGCTTCCGCTATTCCTACGACATGCTGGGCGAGGCCGCGACGACCGCCGCCGACGCCGAACGTTATTTCAAGGATTACGAAAAGGCGATCCACGCCATCGGCAAGGCCTCGGATGGGCGCGGCATCTATGACGGCCCCGGCATCTCGATCAAGCTTTCGGCCCTGCATCCCCGCTATGTCAGGGCTCAGGCCGGCCGGGTGATGGGCGAGCTGCTGCCGAAGGTCAAGGCGTTGGCCATTCTGGCCAAGAACTACGATATCGGCCTCAACATCGACGCCGAGGAGGCCGACCGGCTGGAGCTTTCGCTCGATCTGCTCGAGGAACTCTGCTTTGCCCCGGAACTGACAGGCTGGAACGGGCTTGGCTTCGTCGTGCAGGCCTATGGCAAGCGCTGCCCCTTCGTGCTCGACTATATCATCGATCTCGCACGCCGCTCCGGGCGCCGGCTCATGGTACGTCTGGTCAAGGGCGCCTATTGGGATGCAGAGATCAAGCGCGCCCAGCTCGACGGCCTCGACGACTATCCGGTCTATACCCGCAAGATCTACACCGACGTCGCTTACATCGCCTGCGCGCGCAAGCTTCTCAACGCGCCCGACGCGGTCTTCCCGCAGTTTGCCAGCCACAATGCGCAGACGCTCGCCACGATCTATCATCTCGCCGGTCCCGATTTCGCCGTCGGCAAATACGAGTTCCAGTGCCTGCACGGCATGGGCGAACCGCTCTACGACGAGGTGGTCGGCAAGGAAAAGCTCGATCGGCCCTGCCGCATCTATGCGCCTGTGGGAACGCATGAGACGCTGCTCGCCTATCTGGTGCGGCGCCTTCTGGAAAATGGCGCCAATTCCTCCTTCGTGCACCGCATCTCCGACCCGAATGTTTCGGTCGAGGCGCTGATCGCCGATCCGGCGGAAACCGTCGCGGCCATGCCCGTCGTCGGCGCTCCTCATGTGCAGATCGCCGCGCCGCAGGCGCTCTACGGCAGCGCTCGCGCCAATTCGAGCGGCCTCGATCTCTCGAACGAGGCGACGCTCGAAGATCTGGCGCAGACGCTCGCCTCCACGGTCTCAGCCCCGTGGCATGCGCTTCCGCTTCTCGCAGACGGTTCCAAGGATGGGGTCACGCGTGATGTCCTTAATCCCGCCGACCACCGCGACATCGTCGGCACGGTCACCGAACTCAAGGTCGAGGAAGCTGCTCGTATCGTTGCGATGGCGGCTGAATATGCGCCGCAATGGGCCGCCGTGCCGCCGGCTGAGCGCGCCGCCTGCCTCGATCGGGCAGCCGACATCATGCAGGCCCGCATCAAGGTGCTGATGGGCATCATCATGCGTGAGGCCGGCAAATCCGCTACCAACGCGGTCGGCGAAGTGCGTGAGGCGATCGACTTTCTGCGTTATTACGCCGATCAGGCCCGCAAGACGCTCGGACCGTCGCATCTGCCGCTCGGGCCGATCGTCTGCATCAGCCCGTGGAATTTCCCGCTGGCGATCTTCACGGGCCAGGTTGCCGCTGCACTGGTGGCCGGCAATCCCGTGCTTGCCAAACCGGCTGGCGTCACGCCGATCATCGCCTCGGAGAGCGTCAAGATCCTCCACGAGGCGGGTGTGCCTGTGGGCGCCTTGCAGTTCGTGCCCGGTAGCGGTCGCCTCGGCGCCGGCATGGTCGGCGCTGCCGAAACGGCAGGCGTCATGTTTACCGGCTCGACCGAGGTTGCCCGCATGATCCAGGCGCAGCTCGCCGAGCGGCTGTCTTCGACCGGCAAGCCGATCCCGCTGATTGCCGAAACCGGCGGCCAGAACGGTATGATCGTCGACTCCTCGGCCTTGGCCGAGCAGGTGGTGGCCGACGTCATCGCCTCGGCTTTCGACAGCGCCGGCCAGCGGTGCTCGGCGCTCCGCGTTCTCTGCCTTCAGGACGATGTCGCCGACCGGACCCTGAATATGCTGAAGGGCGCCTTCCGCGAGCTGACGATCGGCCGTACCGATCGGCTGAGCATCGATGTAGGGCCTGTGATCAACGATGGCGCCAAGGCCGAGATCGACCAGCATATCGAGCAGATGCGCGGCCTCGGCCGCAAGGTCGATCAATTGCCGCTGCCCGAAAGTGCCGCGGCGGGAACCTTCGTTCCGCCGACGATTATCGAGATCAAGTCCCTGTCGGATTTGACGCGGGAGATCTTCGGGCCGGTCCTGCATGTCGTCCGCTTCAAGCGAAACGGGCTCGACCGGCTGATCGACGACATCAACGCATCGGGCTACGGGCTGACATTCGGGCTCCACACCCGGCTCGACGAAACGATCGCGCATGTGACGAGCCGCATCAAGGCAGGCAACCTCTACGTCAACCGCAACATCATCGGCGCTGTTGTCGGCGTGCAGCCCTTCGGCGGCCGCGGCCTGTCGGGAACCGGTCCGAAGGCCGGCGGTCCGCTCTATATCGGACGGCTGGTGCAGCGCGCTCCCGTGCCGCCGCAGCAGGATTCCGTTCATACGGACCTCGCCCTTCGCGACTATATCGTCTGGCTCGACAAGAAGGGCTTGCCGGCCGAAGGGGAAGCGGCGCGCGGATATGCAAGCCGCTCGGCGCTCGGGCTCGAACGGGAACTCACCGGTCCGGTCGGCGAGCGCAATCTCTACGCGCTCCATCCCCGCGGCCGCATTCTTGCTGTGCCGCAGACCGAAAGCGGGCTCCATCGCCAGATCGCCGCAGCGTTGTCCACGGGCAACCACATCGTCGTGGACGCCGGCACCCTGCCGAAATCGACCTTGTCGGATCTGCCGGCGGCTGTTGCCAGCCGGGTTTCCTGGACTTCGGATTGGGAAAAGGACGGGCCGTTCTCGGGCGCACTCGTCGAAGGGGATCGTGACAGGGTTCTGCTCGTCAATCGGAAGATCGCCGCTCTGCCCGGTCCGCTTCTGCTGGTCCAGGCCGCGACGAGCGAGGAATTGACTGATGATCCCGAGGCCTATTGCCTGAACTGGCTGCTGGAGGAGGTGTCGACGTCGATCAATACCGCGGCAGCCGGCGGCAATGCGAGCCTGATGGCGATCGGCTAAGAGAAATAAGACGAGGGCGCGCAAATGCGCCCTCGATCAAGCGACCTCAAAAACTCGACACCGTTGACCATTTTTTTAAGGGTTCTGGCTATCGTGGCAACCTAGCGCGATGACTGCCAATTGTGGTCACTCCGGCATGGCCGCTGTGGCTGTATGTCGATGTGAGTGATTGCGCTGGAGACACAGGCAATTTTCCTGGGGTGGGGCTTTTTTATGGCGTTGATTGATCGACTGTTGCAGCGGATGCGGATTGTCACGAAGGTCCTGTTCTTCTTGGTGCCTCTCATCGTCCTCATCGCCGGCATCGGCCTTTTCGGCTATTTCACCGCCGGTACGCTCAAGGGCCAGATGACGCTGACGCGGCAGACGATCGATGCCCTTTCCAGTTTCCAGCAACTGCGATCTTCGCTGACGGCCTTTACCGATCTTCCGGCGCCCGCCACGCGCGATCGGCTGGTTGCCAGCATCTCCGATCAGGAGAAGGGTGCTGCAACGCTCGACGCGATGCTGATCGAACCCGCCCAAAAGCAGCAGATCGCGGTGGTGCGCGAACTCGGGGGTAAGATGCAGAGCGGCGCCGATGCGCTTTGGGCCGTGTCGCAGGAGCGCGCCAATACCGAAAAGGCGATCGACGATGCTGTGACCCAGCTGTTCAAGGAAAGCCAGACGGCCCGCAAGCAGCTCGACGTCCTCCAGGATCAGGCGAACGGAAAAGAAGCCTTCGTCCGGGCGCTGCTCCTCGATGCCTCCGTCTACAAGAATCTCGCGCAGCGCATTGCAAAGTTGCGCAAGGCGACCGCGCAGGCAGCGGCCCCCGCCGATATCGCCGCCGCTCTCGGCAGCCTGCTGCCGCCGCTCGTCAAGGAAGTCGGCGGGAGCGCCGCACTCGCCTCCGATAAGGCTCAAAGCCAGCTTGCCGCGCTGAAGCCGGTGTTGGACAAGCTCGCCGCGATCGCCAAGGACAGCGCCAACCTTACGCTTGACAGCTACGCTCCTGTCGACCAGGAGCTGCAGGGCTTCGAGGAGAAGTTCGGAAAGCTTGCTTCAGGCAATGCCGATACTGCGATCGAGCGTTTTGTCGGCATGGATGCAAGCATATCGACGCTTCGCTCGATGGTGGCGATCGTCAACACCGCGTTCAAATCGATCGACGATCTGCGCCTGCACTTAAGCGAGCTGAACAGGCGGGTCGATGCCGAGGCGCGGGATGCCGTTCTCGCCGATCTCAAGGCACTGCGCGAAAGCGCCGCGCAGCTCGTACCCTTGAGCGGGAAAAACGCCGCCTTGCAGGATCTTGCCAAGAAGATCGAGCCGTCGCTTGCCTCGATCGAAAAGGATAGTTCGCTTCTGATATCGATCGCCGACCGGTGGCGGGCGAACAAGGAGGCGGCGACGGCGCTGGTGGCCGACGCAAGCCACACGCTCGAGCAGTTCGTCAGCACGGCGCAGGAGAGCGGCAGGGAAATCAGCCAGCGCTCGGCGACAATGTCGCTTGCGGCAATGATTGCGGGCACAGTGCTGGCGATTATCGGCGGTCTCATGCTGATCGAAACCCTGCGCGGACCGCTGAAGCGGATCACCCAGACGATGATGCGGCTTGCCGACGGCGATCTCGACATCTCCATCGGCGACGGCAAGCGCGGCGACGAGATCGGCGACATGATCCGATCGGTGACGGTCTTCCGCGATCAGGCGCTGGAGAAGACCAGGCTGGAGGAGCTTGCCGAAGCAAACAGGGCGCGGGACGAACGGGAGCAGGCCCGTCGCGCAGCCGAGCAGGCGCGCATCGAAGCCGAACAGAGCGAGGCTTTGAACGCTCTGTCGGACATGTTGGGCAAGCTTGCCAACGGCAATCTCGCCGCGGAGATGAGCGAGGATCTGGCCGCTGAATATGTCGCCATGGCCCGCACCTACAATCATGCCATCGACGCGTTGCGCCTGACGCTCGCCGAGGTTCGCAATACGACCTACGAAATCGCCGAGGGCAGCACCACTCTTTCGGGTGCCGCCGACGATCTCGCTCGCCGCACGGAGCAGCAGGCCGCGGCCCTCGAAGACAGTTCGCGCGTGCTCGGCGAACTCACAGCCAGCGTGCGGACGACGGCCGAAAATGCGAGCCAGACGTCGCGTTCGGTCGCCGAAGCGCACCGCCAGGCCGAGCATTCCGCAGCCGTCGTCGCCAAGGCCGTCGACGCCATGGGCGCCATCAACCGGTCGTCCGAAAAGGTCAGCAGCATCATCGGCGTGATCGACGAGATCGCCTTCCAGACCAATCTTCTCGCGCTCAATGCCGGCGTGGAAGCCGCCCGTGCCGGAGAGGCCGGCAGAGGTTTTGCCGTTGTCGCACAAGAGGTTCGCGAGCTTGCGCAGCGTTGCGCCAAGGCGGCCCGCGAGATCAAGGAACTGATCTCCAACAGCGCATCGCAAGTCGGCACGGGGGTCAAACTCGTCGAGGAGACCGGTGAGGCGCTTTCGGCGATCATGGAGCACTTCACCTCGATCAACGGGCTGGTGCAGGTCATCTCGTCGGCGACGACGACGCAGTACAAGGGCATCGACGAGGTGAACAACGCCGTGCGCGACGTCGAGCACATCACCCAGCACAACGCCGCCATGGTGGAGGAGAACACCGCGGAAATTCACAGGCTCCGCCACCAGGTGGAGGTCCTGAACGAAAGAATCTCGCACTTCCAGACTGCCGTCGCCGATGGCCGCAGGGCAGCCAGCCCGTCAATGTCGCTGGCTTCCTGAGAATAACGCCTTCACCCCGGCGCCGGCAGGGCGGTCAGACGGCTCTGCCCAACCCAAGCGGCGTCAGGCGGGAAGGGTGTCGGCGCGGAGCAGTGTGAGGCAGTGACGCTTCAGCTAAAATTCTGATGACGCGACGATGTCGCTCGGTCGTGGTCGCGGGAGGGGATTGTGATCTCCTCATGAATCCGGGTCGGCCGCGCCGCCAGGAGGAGCGCCACGTCGATATCGTGCGTCACGAACAGGATGACCTTGTGGAATTGTTCGCGCAAAGAGGGTTCAGTGATATAAAAACCTCTTGCACGGGTAATCTGGCTCGCTTCGCTTGCTGAGCGTCAAACTAAACATGCTACCGGCGGTGCAGTGTTGCTTCTTCGTCACAACCGAGCCGAATTGCGGTGAGCCCCGATATCCCCGTGGCGCGGTATTTCTGAGTGAGCTACATGTCAGCAGAGAACCGCCGCATGCGGTCGGTCGAGTGGTGTTGCAAGCGGAGAATCCGCGGCTTAGAGGGATAAGTTCCGCATATGGATGGCGTCGTTTCGCAGCAGCTGGACTCCGGTCTTCGTGCGCTCTGCGGTATCGCTGCATTCTATCGGATCGCCGCGGATGCCGTTCAGCTGCAGCACGATTTGGCATTGAAGGGGCGCGTGTCCCAGCCCATCGACATTCAGCGCGCAGCCAAAATCATCGGACTGAAGGCCCGCATGGTCGAGAAGGTCACGGAGCAACGCCTTCGAACCATGCCCGTCCCCGCTATCGTCCAGGTTCGCAGCGGGGTCTTTCAGGTGCTCGGCGGGTTGAATCCCTCTGGGAAATACCGTCTTGTCGATCCAATAACGCGCGCTGATCGCGAGATTGCTCCGTCGGATATATTGGCCGAAATCGACGCGCGCGTCATTCTTGTGGGGCGGCGGATCAGGGGGGAAGGGTCGGACCCGCGGGAATTCGGCTTCAAGTGGTTTCTGCCGTCGATCTGGCGGTATCGAAAGCCGCTCGCGCATGTCTTGCTCGCATCGCTGTTTGTGCAGATCTTCGCGCTCATCACGCCTTTGTTCTTTCAGGTCGTAGTCGATAAAGTCTTGACGCATAAAGGCTATTCGACGTTGTTCGTGCTTGTTGCCGGCATCGCGATCATCGGCCTCTTCGATGTCATGCTTCAATACCTGCGGGCCTATGCACTGGCTCACACGACGAACCGGATCGATGTTGAACTCGGCCAGCGCCTGTTCCATCATCTGCTGCGGCTGCCGCTGGATTATTTCGAGACGCGCTCTGCCGGCCAGACCGTCACCCGCGTCCGCGAACTGGAAACCATCCGCGCATTCCTGACCGGCCAGGGATTGTTTTCGGCCCTCGATGTCGTTTTCACATTCGTCTTCATCGCGGTTCTTTTCGCGTATTCCTGGAGCTTGACGCTGATCGTCATTGCCGCCATCCCGATCTACATCCTGATCGGAAGCGTGGTGCGACCGACGCTGCGCGAATTCGTCAAGGAGAAGTTCAATCGGGGCGCGGCAAGCCAGCAGTTCCTGGTTGAAGCCATCGTCGGTATCCACACGGTAAAGTCGGCCGCGGTGGAGCCGGTCATGCAGGCGCAGTGGGAGGAGAAGCTCGCAGCTTACGTGCGAACGGCCTTCGATACGACACTGCTTGGCGTCGGCGGGCAAAATGCCATTCAATATGTGAGCAAGCTTTCGACAGCCGCCCTTCTTCTTTTCGGTGCGCGGGCGGTCATCGAAGGCGAGCTTTCCGTCGGCTCACTTGTCGCCTTCAACATGATTGCCGGCCAGGTCACCCAGCCGATCTTGAGGCTCTCCCAACTCTGGCAGGATTTCCAGCAGGTGCAGATCTCGGTCGACAGGCTCGGCGATATCCTCAACACGCCGATGGAGCGTCAGCCAGCCGCGCGGTTGTCGTTGCCTGCACCGAAGGGAAAAATCGATTTTCGAAACATTACCTTCCGGTATCGGCCCGGCTCGCCGGAGGTCCTGAAAAACATATCGCTCGAGATAAAACCGGGAGAGGTCATCGGCATCGTCGGAACCTCGGGTTCGGGGAAATCGACGCTCGCGAAACTGGTGCAGCGTCTTTATATCCCCGAAGAGGGGCAGGTCCTTCTTGACGGCATGGATCTCTCCCAGCTCGATCCCGCCTGGCTTCGCAGCCACATCGGCGTGGTTCTCCAGGAGAACCTGCTGTTCAACCGGACAATCCACGACAATATCGCCTTCTCGAACCCGGCGATGCAGCGCGCGCAGGTGATTGCGGTCGCCCAGCTCGCCGGGGCGGACGAATTCATTCTGCGGCTGCCGCACGGCTACGACACGATGATCGAAGAGCGCGGGGCAAACCTGTCCGGCGGCCAGCGTCAGAGGATCGCGATTGCCCGTGCGCTGGCCACCGCTCCGCCGATCCTGATCTTCGACGAAGCGACAAGCGCTCTCGACTATGAAAGCGAGCGCGTGGTGCAAACCAACATGCACCGGATCGCCGCCGGCCGCACGGTTATCATCATCGCGCATCGGCTCGCCGCCGTACGGCCTTGCAACCGGATCATCGGCATGGCTGACGGACGTATCGTCGAAATCGGCAGCCATGACGATCTGCTCAAGCGCCCGGGCGGGCTCTATGCGCGGCTTTGGGCCTTGCAGAACGACAGAGGCGCCGCATGAAGGGTCATGCCGCCAAAGCTGTCCGATATGCCGGCCTTCCCCCGCGTCCGGTGGCACGATCCGACCACGAGTTTCTGGCGCCGGCGCTCGAAATTCTGGAGACGCCGCCCTCGCCGGTGCGTCTGGCGCTGATCCTGATCATTTGCGCCTTCGTCACGACGGCATTGATCTGGTCTTACATTGGTCGCATCGACATCATTGCGGCGGCCCAAGGCAAAATTCAGCCGACCGGCCGTGTCAAAGTTGTTCAACCATTGTTGACAGGCAAGGTGAAGGCGCTTCCGCCGCCGAATGGCGCGCCCGTCAAGAGCGGCGATATTTTGCTCGAACTTGATCCGACGGATGCCATTGCCGATGAGACGGACGCAATAAAAGGCCTGGCGTCCGTGAGATCAGAGGTCCGGCGCCGAAAAGCCGCGGTGGATTACGTTCGGTCTCAGGAGAGCGACCAGCCGCTGCCGACGATCTCCTGGGACGTCGATGCGCCCGATGAATTGCGTCGTCGTGAAGAAGGCATCCTGCGGGGTGATCTCGAGCAATTCCAGGCCGCGGCTGCGTCGCTCGATGCCCAGAAGCACCAGAAGGAAGTGGAGCGCGATCGCCTGGTCGTGACGGTTGCGGCGCAGAACTCGCTGGTTGAGACCCTGAAAGATCGCGTGGCGATGCGTCATGCGCTGGCTTCGAAGGATGCCGGCACGATGGCGAGTGTTATCGATGCCACGCAAACATTGAAAGAGCAGGCGACCCAGCTAGCCGTGCAGGAGGGCAACCTCGCAGACGCCGTGGCCGGCATCGAGGTCTTCGCGCGGGAGAAGGACAAGCTGACACGAACGTTTTTGAGCGATCAACTCGGACGGCTCGGCGATGCGGAGCGCCGGGTCGAAGAACTGGAGCAGCGGCTGGCGAAGGCCAGGAATGTTCGAGAGCAGATGACCTTGCGCAGTCCAATAGACGGCACGGTGCAGGCGTCTTCGATTACCAGTGTCGGTCAAGTGGTGACCGTCGGCCAGGATGTGATGCGTGTCGTGCCTGAGGGGAGCGCGTTGGAGCTCGAAGTTTACGTTTTGAACAAGGACATCGGCTTCATCAAAGTCGGGCAGGAGGCTGTCGTCAAGCTCGAAGCCTTTCCCTTCACCCGCTACGGGACGATCCCAGCTCACGTCACGAAAATCGCGGCAGATGCGATCCCCGAACCCGACGCTGTGCGCCGTGAGGGCGACCCTGCGGCAAGGCAGGCGGAGACGACCTTCGGCGGCGCCGAAAGAATGCAGAACCTGGTTTTTCCGGTCACATTGAGCCTGGAGACCCATCAGATTTCAGCAGATGGCCGTAACGTCGAGTTAAGTGCGGGCATGGCAGCAATTGCGGAAGTACGAACGGGTGAGCGCAGAATGCTGGAATATGTCTTTTCGCCCTTGGTCGAGGTCGCGGAGGAAGCACTTCGTGAGAGATGAAGGTCGGCGACTTCGGCACGGGAAAACGGACTGAAATACGCGTGAGTAGAGCGGAATAGGTAAGCGGGGATTTTATGACAGGCATTATTACCGCCACGAAGAATGTGTTGTTGACAGGCGATCAGAAAATAGACGGTCTTCTCAGCGGCGTTGCCTGGGACGGCACGATAACCTATGCGTTCCCCACGACCTCGTCATCGTATATCTATAGCGGCGAGAAAGATTCCGATTTCTCGTCGATTTCCTCGCAACAGCAGTCTGAAGCTTTGTTTTTTATGGAGCAATCCTATGGAAACGCGGCAAATGACGGTTTTTCGGTTGAGGGATTTACGAACGCCAACTTTACGGCCGGGAGCGCCGATACGGCCACCGTGCGGTTCGCTCAGTCGTCCATGCCTCCGACCGCATGGACCTATTATCCGGGTAGTGCCGCCTACAGCGGCGATGTCTGGTTCGGGACGGAATATGCCGGCACAGAAGATGACCTTCGCTTTCCGGAGTTCGGCAATTATGCGGGCCATACTTTGATCCATGAGCTGGGTCACGCTCTCGGATTGAAGCATGCCCACGAAGCGGATTTTTTCAATCCTACGGTTGTTCCGCGTGCCTACGACTCGATCGAATATTCGGTCATGACCTATCGGACCTATGTCGGAGACAGTTTGAGTGGGTACAAGTATGAGCATGACGGCGCGCCGCAAACCTTCATGATGCTCGACATCGCCGCCCTGCAGCAAATGTATGGGGCGGACTACACCACGAACAGTGGCGATACCGTTTATAAGTGGAATCCGAACGAAGGCGTCACCTATGTCGACGGAGTGGCCGCCATTACGCCCGATGCGAACCGCATCTTCGCGACAATCTGGGACGGCGGCGGCATCGATACCTATGATTTGAGCGCTTATACCACCGCTCTCAAGATCGACCTGCGAGCAGGGGGGTACTCGGTCTTTTCCCAGAGCCAATTGGCCGATCTATGGGGTGACTATGCCCGCGGCAACATTTTCAACGCTCTTCTTTATGAAGGCAATACTGCGTCCTTGATCGAGAATGTTCAGGCCGGTTCCGGCAACGACAATATTGTCGGCAACGAGGCGAACAATACGCTTTGGGGCAATGCCGGAGATGATTCGCTTTACGGCGGTATCGGTGACGACACATTGATCGGAGGCGTTGGTTCCGACTGGATGGTGGGCGGGGCCGGCAACGACCTTTATGTTGTCGACGACAGCTTCGATTTTGTGATCGAGAGTGCGAACCAGGGGACGGACGCAGTCCAGACGGCCCTTTCAAGCTATACGCTCCGCAACAACGTCGAGATCCTGACCTACACGGGGTCCTCCAGTTTCACCGGCACCGGCAATGCGCTTGCTAATATGATCACCGGCGGCGACGGCAGCGACACGCTGGATGGCGGGGCAGGTGCGGACATCTTGATCGGCGGTGCCGGCAGCGACACCTATATCGTCGACAGTGTCGCAGACAGCATTACCGAGAACGCCGATGCGGGAACCGACATGGTTCGCGCGACATCGGCAAGCTATACGCTTGGCGCCAATGTCGAGAACCTCACCTACATCGGCACGGCAACCTTTATCGGAACAGGCAATGCGTTGAACAACATCCTGACCGGGGGGGCAGGTGCTGACACCCTGGACGGAAAGGCGGGATCAGACACGCTGATCGGCGGAGCGGGCAACGACACCTATGTTGTCGATGTTCTGGCCGACGTGGTCACCGAAGGGCTGAACGCAGGCACCGATCAGATCAATACGGCACTTTCTTCCTATGCTTTGACGAATATTGCCAACGTCGAAAACCTGAAGTTCATCGGCGCCGGCGATTTTAGCGGGACTGGAAACAGCCTTGCCAATACGATCACCGGGGGAGCCGGCAACGACACGCTTGACGGCGGCAGCGGCAACGACACGCTGATCGGCGGTGCCGGCAACGACACCTATGTGGTCGACAGTGCGAGCGACGTGATCACCGAGATGGTCAGCGCCGGCACCGACGAAGTCCGCACGGCGCTTGCGAGCTATACGCTCGGCAACAATGTCGAGAACCTGACCTATACGGGATCGGCCAGCTTCACCGGCACCGGCAATGCGCTCGCCAACACGATCACCGGCGGCGCCGGCAACGATGTGCTGAATGGCGGGATAGGCGCCGATAGCTTGATCGGCGGTGCGGGCGACGACACCTACATCGTCGACAATGCCGCCGACAGCGTCACCGAGGACGCCGCCGCGGGAACCGACACGGTGCAGACGAATCTGGCCGCCTATACGCTGGGGGTCAACGTCGAGAACCTCACCTACATCGGCATGGGAACGTTTGCGGGCACAGGCAATGAGCTTGCCAACACGATCCGGGGTGCGGCAGGTGCCGACACCCTGGACGGGAAGGCAGGAGCAGACAGCTTGATCGGCGGAGCAGGCGACGACACCTATATTGTCGATGACGTTGCCGACGTGGTCACCGAAGGGCTGAATGCAGGAACCGATCTGATCAAGACGGTGCTTTCAAGCTATACGCTCGGCATCAATGTCGAGAAGCTGACCTATACGGGATCGGCCAGCTTCACCGGCACCGGCAATGCGCTCGCCAACACGATCACCGGCGGCACCGGCAACGATCTTCTGGACGGCGGCGCCGGCAACGACACGCTGATCGGCGGTGCCGGTAACGACACCTATGTGGTCGACAGTGCGAGCGACGTGATCACTGAGGGTCTCAGCGACGGCACCGACGAAATCCGCACGGCGCTTGCGAGCTATACGCTCGGCAATAATGTCGAAAACCTGACCTACACGAGTTCCTCCAGCTTCACCGGCACCGGCAATGCGCTCGCCAACGCGATCACCGGCGGTGCCGGCAACGATACGCTGAACGGCGGTGCGGGCGCCGATATTTTGATCGGCGGTGCGGGCGACGACACCTATATCGTCGACAACGCCGCCGACAGCATCGCGGAGAACACCGACGCGGGCAGCGACACGGTTCGCACGGCCCTGGCGAGCTATACGCTTGGCGCCAATGTCGAGAACCTTGTCTATAGCGGCATGGCCGCGTTTACGGGCACAGGCAATGACCTTGCCAACACGATCACCGGCGGTGCCGGCAACGACACGCTGGACGGCGGCGCCGGCAACGACACGCTGACAGGCGGTGCCGGCAACGACACCTATGTGGTCGACAGTGCGAGCGACGTCGTCACCGAGGCGGTCGGCGCCGGCACCGA
>NZ_NWSV01000035.1 GCF_002531935.1 Rhizobium chutanense
TACGACGCCACCTACCATCTCTATCCGGTGGCCGAGCGGGCGCCGCGTTACTTCGGCAATGGCACGTTGACTGCCGACAGCCGTTTCGTCAGCACGACGAGCTACGACCCGGTCTGCGGTCTGCCGGCGACGAAGACCGACTGGAACGGCATCGTCGAGACCTACACCTATGACGCCTATTGCCGGCCCTATGGCTATGTGAATGCGGGATCGGGCAATTATGTCAACACCCGCTACGAGAACGAGGGCAGCCCGACGACGCAGGCGGTGGTGACCACGTCGCCCAGGACCAACGGCTCGGGCGAAGTCTTCAGCCGCACCTATTATGACGGTCTCGGACGGCCCTGGCGGGTGGAAACACCGGGCGCCTCTGCCACCGACCCGGCTCGCATCACCGACACGGTCTATGATGCCCGTGGGAACGTGCAGAAGACGTCACTTATACGATTCAAGGCCGCCGCGACCGAGAGCGAAACGATACAGTGGACGGTCAACAGCTATGACTGGCAGGACCGGGTGGTGAAGACGGTCAATCCCGACAGCAGCCAGAAGCTCTACCAATACGCGGCGCAGTCGGCTCTCGTCACCGACGTCACCAGGTTGCCGGTGTCGCTGACGGTCATGACCGACGAGGAGAACCATCCGCATCGCAGCTATGCCGACGCGGACGGCAATGTCATCGCCCTGCAGTCGCAGCTCGGCGCGAATTGGGTCACGGAAAACCGTACCTATGATCCGCTCGGCCGTCTGCTGGGTGTACGCGATCCCAAGGGTGCGCAATGGACCTATACCTACGACTGGCTCGGCAACCGGCTGACGGCAAGCGATCCGGATCTCGGCAACTGGTCCTATGAATATGACGATGCCGGCCGGCTGATCCGCCAGACGGATGCCCGCGGTGCGGTGACGACGATGGCCTACGACCAAATGGGCCGGGTGCTCCGCAAGGAGGTGACCGAACCGGGTGCGACGGTGGCGACGCTGCTGGCTGAGAATAGCTATGACGAACCGGCCGCCACCGGCCAGTCGCACAATGCCGGCATGCTGACCACGGCGGCGAATGACAATGCGACGGTCACCTATACCCGCTTCTATAACGGCGCCGGCGACAAGAGCATCACCAGCACGACGATCGACGGGGTGACGAGCACGACCACGGTCGAACACGGGCCGAGCGGCAAGACGACGGCGATCGCCTATGCGCCTGCCAACATCGTCGTCGGCAAGCGCACCCTGCCCTGGCTCTATAACGACGCCGATCTGCTTTCCAGGATCCCCGGGCTGATCGATTCCACCAGCTACGAGGCCGACGGCCAGACGAAGTTGATCACCTACATCAACGGTGTGACGACCAGCTTCAGCTATTCGCCGACACGGCGCTGGCTGGACCGGGTGACGACGGCCAAGGGCACGACGGTGCTGATGGACAATCAGTACAGCCGCGACAAGCTCGGCCGGATCAAGACCATCACCGGTCTGACGGCCAACGACAACTGGACCTACACCTATGACGATCTCTCTCGTCTGACCGGCGCCGACAATGGCGGCGACAACACGCTCGACGAGACCTACAGCTACGACAGCAATCACAATCTGCTCTCACGCACACGGGTCGGCACCTACACCTATCCGGCGGCGACAGCAGTCCGCCCGCATGCGGCAACACAGATCGGCACCAAGACGATCGGCTATGATGCCAACGGCAACATGCTCTCGGACGGCACCCGCACGCTGACCTGGGATGCGTCCAACCGGCTGTCGACGGTCACCCAGAACGGCGCCACGGTGACGCTTGCCTATGGACCGGACGGAGCCCGGGTGAAGAAGAGCTGGGCCTTCGGCACGACGCTCTATCCCGACGCCAATGTCGAGATCGACCGGACGACGCCGGGCACCGACATCTACACCCTCTACCCGCATCCCGACGCCAAGATCGTCGTCACATCAGGCTCGACCACGCAGGACAAGTTCTTCCTGCATCGTGATCATCTGGCTTCGGTGCGGCAGGTGACGAACGAAAGCGGCACCCGCGTCGAGCAGACCGGCTATGCCGCCTATGGCGAAGCCACCAACACCACGATGCAGACCAAGAAGAGCTATATCGGCGAACGCTTCGATCCCGAAACCGGGCTGATGTATCTTAATGCCAGATACTACGATCCGGCGTTCGGGCGGTTCATCTCGCCGGATGATTGGGATCCGACCCAAGAAGGTGTGGGCACAAATCGGTATGCCTATGCCGGAAACGATCCGATCAACAAAAGCGATCCAAACGGGCATCTGACCATAGGCGACCTTTTCTCATCTCCAGCGGAAAGAGATAAAACGCACGGAGAGAATGCCTCACAGTTTGACCATATGGCCGCGGAGCAGCGTGAGCTGGGGGATCCGGAAAACTTGGTTAGTACCTATGAGGATATGGCAAAACGTGAGCGGCAAAGGATCGGTAAAACGACCATGCAGCTAGCACTTCAAGATGGTCTCGAAATCGTTGATTCAGCTTCATTAGGCCTGCTGAAGGGCATATCGGGCGGCGCAAAAGTTGCAAGCGCTGTAAGCAAGTCGGCTCCAATCAACGAAACAGTGCTGAATATCACTAGGCCGCTTACAGCAAACGACTTGGGACTTAAGGGAGCGCTCACCGAGTTGAAGGGCACCTTCACCGTCAAAGACGGCGCGGCAACTGTTTACGTCGATATGATCCGAGGCAATATCACCAATCCCATGGCCTTGGTTCGAAATCTAAGCGAAACGGCTAGAGCGGCCGGTGCAAGTTCAATTACGATCAGAGGAAGACTTGCTAACCCAGCCTTGGAAAAAGTTCTTGCAGCCCGATGGGGCCTAACGGCGGAGGTTGGCAAAGGGACGGACTCATTTACGATACCTATAAGGTGACACGCCGATGAACGCGAGAATTCGGGCAAGAAGAATATTAAAGGATCTGAGGCGATATGAAGCGATGCCTTCGCCGATGTGGCACCAAAGAGATGACTTTGGCTTCTTGATAGGCACGTATTCTAATCCAGGTCCAAGTAACGCCAGAATATTTATATTGGATAACGGCATATTGTGGGGAGACGGTGAAGAAGGAAATTCATTCCTCTACTCCGAGGTAATGGTGGTGTCCATTCTAGAGGGACAAGAGAGCGTTGAAATAATCATCTTGACTGACGGGGGCAAGGAGTTACGGCTTCCTATCTCCGGCAGGGACGGAAAATACTCGGACTGTATGGTCATGCTTCGATTCTTGGATAGGGTTGTAGCGGACGCGAAAAAATAACGAGTGACTCGCATCGGCCGATTTACGAAAAAGGAACGGTTACCCCCGTGGGGTTGTTTGCATATCGTTCTTTAGAGAGATAGACGGCGCTGGACTGAAGACTCCCGGTGCCGGGCCCGATGATTGGCATCCGACCATGGAAGGCGTCGGGACCAACCGATATACCTATGCCCAGAATGATCTTGTCAACAAGAGTGACCCCAATGGGCATCTTATTGAAGGTTTCGATGATCCTCACAACACCTCAGCGGAATTGCTTTGTGTAGGGCAGCTTTGCCTCGGCGAGAGAAAACCAGCCTGCGCGATCAACCTCCGGAAAGCTCCTGACCCGGCCCGATTTCGGCGGCCATTCGATTTGAAATTCCGAACTCCGTATCGCGTTCAGGTCCAGCACCGGATCGGCTTCGATCGACCAGGCGACGACGATCTTGCCGCCGGGCTGTCGGTATTCGCCGAGCAGCGTGGCTATGCCGTCGACTTCTACACCCAGCTCTTCGGCCGTCTCCCGCAGCGCCGCCGTGAGCTCATCCTCTTCCGGCTCGATCATTGCCTTCGGGATCGACCAGGCAGCCTCGTCCTTCCCAGCCCAGAAGGGACCACCCGGATGGACGAGAAGGACTTCGAGGTCGGCGGACAGGCGCCGATAGATCAGAAGCCCGGCGCTACGGATTGCCATTGCCTTGTACCCTCGTCGCGTTCACGAGGCCAGGCATTCCTCGCAAATGCCGCAGCCATCGTCATCCATCCACCGGCATCGGCGCTGACAGCAAAGGCAGACACGGCCATCGGGCTCGTCTTTTGTGTCTTCCGGAGGAATGATCTCGATCACCGTATCGAATAGAGTGTCAGCCACAAGCTCCGCCATCTCGTCGCTCCATCAGTCTCTTCCATATGAGATAGGAGCGGCTGCCGATGCCGGCAAGTTCTCGACACGGCAGCGGCAGGGCGTTTTCCCGTGCACAGGCAGGGTTTGGCGATGTCAGCGACTGGCCGGAATGCGGGCGATGACCTTGATCTCGAAGTCGAAGCCGGCGAGCCAGTTGACGCCGAGCGCAGTCCAGTTCGGATAGGGCGGCTTCCTGAAAATCTCCTGCTTGACGGCCAGGATCGTTTCGAACTGGTTTTCGGGATCGGTGTGGAAGCTGGTGATATCGACAATATCGTCGAACGTGCAGCCGGCGGCACTCAGCGTCGCCTTCAGGTTTTCAAAGGCCAGCCGGACCTGGCGTTCGAAATCCGGCTCGGCTGTTCCATCGGAACGGCTGCCGACCTGTCCGGAGACAAACAGCAGATCACCGGAGCGGATCGCGGCGGAGTAACCGTGCTTCTCGTAAAGATCATGCCTGCCGGCCGGAAAGATTGCTTCGCGTTGGGTCATTCTGATCTCTCTTTATTGTTGGGAACCACCGATGAGGGCCGGGTGAGACTTCACAAGCCAGCCTTCCATTTGATATACGGTGCGTATGTGAGGTAATGGCATACGGTTCGTATGTCAAGTCCGTATACGGGCCGTATGTGAATTGAGGGATCGAATGGCAAAGACGCGCAGCGAAACGATGCAGGAAAACCGCGCCAAACTGATCGCGGCTGCCCGCAAGGCTTTTGCCGAAAAAGGGTACGCGGCAGCGTCCATGGACGAGCTGACGGCTGACGCCGGGCTGACGCGCGGCGCGCTCTACCACAATTTCGGAGACAAGCGCGGGCTGCTGGCGGCTGTTGTGGAGCAGATCGACACCGAAATGGCGGTGCGCGCCAAAGAGATCGGGGCGCGGGCTGGTAATGATTGGCAGGGCCTGCTCGCCGAGGGTGCGGCCTATATCGAGATGGCGCTCAATCCGGAAGTCCAGCGCATCGTTCTGCTCGACGGACCCGCGGTGTTGGGGGATCCCTCGCAATGGCCGAGCCAGAACAATTGTCTGCAGGTGACCAAGAGCGCGGTGGAGCGCCTGATCGCACAAGGCATCCTCAAACCGCTGGACGCCGAAGCGGTGGCCCGATTGCTGAGCGGCGCGGCTCTCAATGCGGCTCTCTGGATTGCTGCCAGCGAAAACCCGCAGAGCGTGTTGCCGAAGGCGGTCGAGACTTTTCATGCCCTGGCGGCAGGTCTGCTTGTGCAGCGTTTATGAGCTTCTGGGTCCGTTCTGCAGGTCAGTGACCAAGGTTGTCGGCGGCGGCGATGATTTCCGCCGTCGTGGGGAAGACGGAGAGGCTGTTCGGCCCGTCGAGCGCCTCGATTCGTGTCCAGCCGATGGTGCCGTCCGCATTGACCAGGAAGTGCCCGACGAGCTGGGTCGCATGGTTCGCGAACATCGCATGATCGGCTTCGGTCAACTCGAAGTGGTCTTTGGCGTTGAGGATCGTGTTGCCTTCCATCGGGTGCAGCGGTTCCGGCAGTTCGCCGGTAGGGTTGATGCGTGCCGCCTGGAACTGCGCCATCGTTGTGAGATAGGGCCATTCGGGCTGCTCGCGGCTCCCATCGGGCAGGAACTCGGCATGCGGCACACCATAGGCCCGATGCGTGCGGCAATCGGGGTCACAGAGAAGCACTATCGGCGTCGGCCGGTGGCGGAAATACAGGCGGGCACGCTCCGCCGGCGTGTTGATAACGGCGACGGTCTCCACCCCGGCGGCGTGCAGGGTCGGCTGTACCGCGGCAAGTTGTTCCAGCTGGCGCCGGCAGAACGGGCAGTGCAGCCCGCGAAAGAAGCCGATCAGGAACGGGCGGCCGCGCAAGTCGGCGAAAGACACCGTTCCGTCGAAGTTGGCCGCGGCCAGCGCGAATCCGGGCGCGGCTTCTCCAGGCTGCAGCGGGCGTTTCTGGTCCCCCATGGAATAATTCCCTTGTCGTATCGCCCAGGAGGACGACCGAAATTCAACTATACCACTTGTCGCAAGAAGGCCCAGTGCTCAGTGTCTGTCACTCCTTCACTGCCCCGGTCATCGACGAAACATAGTAATCCACGAAGAACGAGTAGAGGATGACCACCGGCAGCGAGCCGAACAGGGCTCCCGCCATCAGCGCGCCCCATTCGAACACATCGCCGCGCACCAGTTCGGTCAGCACCCCGACCGGGATGGTTTTGTTCTCAGAAGACTGAATGAAAGTAAGGGCATAGATGAATTCGTTCCAGGACAGCGTGAAGGCGAAAATCCCGGCGGAGATCAGCCCCGGCACGGCGAGCGGCAGGATGATCTTGATGAGGATCTGCCACCGGTTGGCGCCGTCCACCAGCGCGCTTTCCTCCAGCTCGAAGGGGATCGAGCGGAAATAACCCATCAGCAGCCAGGTGCAGAAGGGAATGAGGAAGGTCGGATAGGTGAAGATCAGCGCCAGCCGCGAGTCGTAGATCCCGAGCTTGAAGACGATGAAGGCGAGAGGGATGAAGAGGATCGACGGCGGCACGAGATAGGCGAGGAAGATCACCAGGCCGACCGAACGCGAGCCGGTGAAGCGGACGCGCTCGATGGCATAGGCGCCCAGGACCGAGGCCACCAGCGAGAGAAAGGTCGAGCAGACCGCCACCAGCATCGTGTTCCACAGCCAGCCCGGATAGGAGGTTTCGAGGAACAGGTATTTGATATGGGCGATCGTCGGCCCCACGACCCAGAAGGGGCTGTAATTGCTATAGTCGGTCAGCTGTTCGTTGGGCTTCACCGCGGTGATCGCCATCCAGTAGAACGGGAAGAGCAGCACGAAGACGAAGACGGCCATCGGCAAATAGAGCATCACGATCCGCCGCGGCAGGCGGTTCAGATAGCTCATGCCTTCGGCATTGTCGGTCAGGGCTTGGTCGGCGGTGTTGGAATGTGTCGACATCGTCATTTTCCTAATCCTGGCCGCCCTGTTGCCATTTGCGCCGTTGCAGGCCGAAGAAACTGAACATGATGGCGCCGAGCAGGAAGGGCACCATGGCGACCGCGATGGCCGCGCCCTCGCCAAGCTGGCCGCCGGGAATGCCGCGCTGGAACGACAGCGTCGCCATCAGATGCGTCGCGTTGACAGGGCCGCCCTTGGTCAGCACGTAGATGAGCTGGAAATCGGTGAAGGTAAAAAGCACCGAGAAGGTCATCACCACGGCGATGATCGGCGTCAGCATCGGCAGCGTCACATAGCGGAAACGCTGCCAGCTCGTGGCGCCGTCCAGCGAGGCTGCCTCCTGCAGCGACGCCGGGATCGTCTGCAGCCCGGCAAGCAGCGAGATCGCCACGAAAGGAATGCCGCGCCAGACATTGGCGACGATGACGGATATGCGCGCATTGAGTGGATCGCCGAGGAAATTGATCGGTCCGCTGATCAGCCCCAGCTTCATCAGCGACCAGGAGATGATCGAGAACTGGGAATCGTAGATCCACCAGAAGGCCAGCGCCGAAAGCACCGTCGGCACCACCCAGGGGAGCAGGACGATTGCCCGGAAGAAGGATTTGTAGGGCAGATGCTGGTTGAGCAGCATCGCCAGCCAGAGCCCGAGCGCGAATTTCAGCACCGAGGCGATGAAAGTATAGAGAACGGTGTTGAAGACCGACAGCCAGAAGACCGAGTCCTCCATCAGGAACTGGTAGTTTTCCAGACCGATGAAGATGCCGTCGCGGCCGATCCTGGTATCGGTGAAGCCCAGCCAGACGCCGAGCCCCAGCGGATAGGTGAGAAAGCAGACGAGAAACACCGCCGCCGGCAGCATGAACAGGAAGCCGAGCACATTATTGTTCTGCAGGAGCGAAGAGACCGGCCCGCGCCCACCCTGCGAATTCGCCATCGACATTGCTGATCTCCAGATCGCCGTTTGAACTGCAGTTATCGCGGCATGCCGAAGGCCGGCATGCCGCGTGTTTTGAAACGCGGGTCAGACGCGGTAGTAGCGGTTTGCCCGGCGTTCGGCTTCCTTCATCGCATCCTCCGGCGACATCTGGCCGGTGACGGCGGCCGCATACATGTCGACCAGAACGTAGTCTGCCATGGTCGCGGCCGAGGCATAGCCCAGCGGGCCGGCATAGCCGTTCGGGCGCAGCTTCTCCGAAGCCCGCGCATAGGGCGCGTGGACCGGATCGGCGGTCCAGATCGGATTCTTGGCAAAGGCCTTGAGCGGCTGGCAGCAATAGGCGCTGGAGCCCTGGATCCAGGCATTCATCTGGTCGGCTTCCATCATGAACTTGATGTAGGCCTTGGCCGCTTCCGGATATTTGCTGTGCTTGAAGAGCAGCAGCGAGCTCGTCTGGCAAAGCTCGACGCTCTTGCCGACAGGACCGATCGGGAAATTCGTCGTGCGGATGTCCTTGGCGATTTCGGCGAGCTTCGGGTCGTTCTTGGCGGTGTAATAGACCGAGACGCCATTGGCGATCAGCGAGACCTGGCCGGCCAGGAAGGCGCGGTTGTTGTTGACGTCCTGCCAGCTTTCCGTGCCCGGGATGAAGGTCGCATAGAGCTCCTTGGCATAGTTGATCGAAGCCAGCGTTTCCGGGCTGTTGATCGTGACCTTGCCGCTTTCGTCGACCATCATGCCGTTATGGCTCCACAGCAGCCAATGGGCGTAGTTATTGCCGTCGCCGACCGCCTTGCCGTGCGGGAAGCCGGCCGGCGTGCCCTTTGCCTTCATCGCCTTGCACAGCTCGAGGAAGCCCGCGGTATCGTTGGGGAATTCGTTGAAACCGGCGGCCTTCACATGGCTGTCGCGATAGACGACGGCATTGCCGATTGCCGTCAGCGGCATGGCGATGAAGGTGTCGCCGCGTGTGGCATAACCCTTCACGCCGTCGTACCAGCCCTCGTATTTGTTGCCGAGATAATTGCCGAGTTCGGTGAGGTCGACCAGCTTGTCGGGATATTGATGCGCGTCGTCGAACCAGCACATGATGAGATCGGGACCGGAGCCGACATTGGCGGCAACGGCGGCTTTCGGGCGGATGTCCTCCCAGCTTTCCTTGTCGATGCGGACTTCCACGCCCGTCGCTTCCGTGAATTTCTTGGTATTGGCGATCCAGGCCTCTTCATCGCCCTTGACGAAGGGCGTCCAGCGCAGCAGCCTGAGGCTCGCGCCGCTTTCCGGCGTATAGGTCGGTTCGGCCTGTGCCAGCGATGGCTTGATGCCGAAGCCGGCAGCGCCGGCAACGGCAGCCGTTGCAGCAAGAAATTCACGTCTCTTGATCGTCATGAGATTCCTCCTCATTGAAACAGCGGGAGCAATTCTCCGGCGTCCACCTCCCGCTTGGCGAACGTCGGTCTGGCACCCCCGGAGCGGAAGCTCCCATGGAATGCGTGCGCTCCGGCGGCTGGGAAGACTCCTCCTCTCCCGTGCTGCCGCCGGATGGCGTCAGTCGGTCAACCTCTGTCCGCCTTCGGCATCGAAGAGATGGACGTGCGAAGCGTCGATCGCTACGCGGATCGCTTCGCCCGGGCGCGCATTGACACGCTCCCGGAACACGCAGCTGACGTCGCTGCCGCCGAGGCGAACGGTCAGATGGGTCTCATAGCCGGTCGGCTCGATCACCACGATTTCGGCCGGCACCCCGTTCGGATCGAGCGAGATATATTCGGGGCGCAGCCCGTAGACGAGATCGCGGCCGATCGCGCTCGCCGGCGGATTGGCGACCGGCAGCCGCGTGCCGTTGGCGGCGACGAACTGACCGGCGTCTTCCGGATCGAGCCTGCCCCTGATCATGTTCATCGCCGGCGAACCGATGAAGCCGCCGACGAAGAGATTGGCCGGCTTGTCGTAAAGCTCGAGCGGCGAGCCGATCTGCTCGACGATGCCGTCATGCATGACGACGATCTTGTCGGCCATGGTCATGGCCTCGATCTGGTCGTGGGTGACGTAAACCGTGGTGGTTTTCAGCCGCTGATGCAGTTCCTTGATCTCGGCGCGCATGGCGACGCGCAGCTTGGCGTCGAGGTTGGAGAGCGGTTCGTCGAACAGGAAGACCTCGGGATCGCGCACGATGGCGCGGCCCATGGCGACACGCTGGCGCTGGCCGCCGGAAAGCTGGCGCGGATAGCGGTCGAGCAGCTTGTCGAGGCCGAGGATACCGGCGGCATACTTCACCCGCTTTTCCGCTTCCGCCTTCGGCGCCTTGTTCAGCATGAGCGAAAAGCCCATATTCTGCTCCACCGTCATATGCGGATAGAGCGCATAGTTCTGAAACACCATGGCGATGTCCCGGTCCTTCGGCGGCAGCGTGTTGACCACGCGCCCGCCGATCTTGATCTCGCCGCCGGAAATGTTCTCGAGCCCGGCCAGCATCCGCAGCAGTGTGGATTTGCCGCAGCCCGACGGGCCGACGAGGATGACGAACTCCCCATCGGCAATGTCGATGTCCACCCCCTTGATGACAGGATGCACACCGAAGGACTTCCGCACATCTGCGAATTGAACGCCTGCCATACTCACTCCTCCCAGAAATCGAGCGTTACATGCTTTAAGTATTCGTATCGCACTCTACCTTGCCGGCGGCTGCCATCATCTCTGCCAAGTCCTTCAGCCACCGCAATCCCGCATCTGTGGGTATGGGCCTCCTCCGCCCTCCCCTCAATCTCCTCGGGACGCACCCGGAGCGTCTTCGGCGAGATAGACCTCGATCAGCTCGTCGACGCTGGTTTCGGCGGTAAAACCCAGCTGCGTCGCCCGTTCCGGCGTAAAGGATTTCGGCCATCCGGCGACGATCCCTTCGATGACCTCGTCGCGACGACGGTCGATCAGCTCGGCGGCCTCCGGCCCGGCAACACGACGCAGCGCATCGATCTGGTCGGCAACGGTGGCGGCAAGCCCCGGCATGGTCAGCGTACGGCGAACGCCGAGCGACGATGTGTCGAGTGTCGCGGCATGGATCAGGAACCTGACGGCCGAACGCGGGCTCGCCAGCCAGTGTTTGACCGTTTCCTCGACAGGAAGAACGGCCCGCTGGCCGGCGAGCGGTTCCCGCAGGATCCCGGAAAAGAAGCCCGATGCGGCGGCGTTCGGCGCACCCGGCCGGATGACGATGGTCGGCAAGCGAATTCCGATGCCGTCAACGAAGCCGCGGCGCGAATAGTCGGCAAGCAGAAGCTCCGATATCGCCTTCTGCACGCCGTAACTGGTGAGCGGCGCCAGCACGTAGTCGTCGGGAATGGGATCGGGAAACGGCGAGCCATAGACCGCAATCGAAGAGGAGAAGACAAAACGGGGAACGTAGGTCTCGCGCATGCCTTCCCGACGGATTGCTTCCAGCAGGCCGCGCGTGCCGTCGAGATTGACCCGATAGCCGAGTTCGAAATTGCGCTCGGCTTCGCCGGAAACGATCGCGGCGAGATGGAAGATCACGTCCGCCCGGTAAGCCGCCAGCGCCTGCGCTCCGCCGCTTTCGGAAATATCGACGGCCAGGGCTTCCACCGGCGCAACGACGCCTGGTGGCACCGGCGGAGTGGCGATATCCGCAAGGGTCATGCGGGTGATCCGATGACCGTCGAGGGAACCGCTGCGCCCCAGTGTGCCGGCGAGCTTCCGGCCGACCATTCCTCCGGCGCCGATAATGAGAATATGCATCGTGTTTCGCCTCCCTGCGAGCTACGAGAACAGCAGCTTGGTTGTCGTATAGATACGGGTTTCGTGGATGGCGAAGGCCGCGGCCGCGGCATCCGGGTCCTGCGTCTCCAGGCCGGCAAGGATCAACCGATGATCGGCGATGCTCGTGGCGATCGTACCGGGCTGCGATACGACGCGCCTTCGGTGGCTGAGAAGATAGGAATAGAGGTCGGCGGCCATGTCGGCCAGCACCGCATTGCCGCTCGCACGGTAGATGGCGGTGTGAAATTCGCGGTCGCAGATCAAAAAGCGGACGGGATCGTCGCAGGCGGCTTCCTGGGCTGCGATCGACTTGCGGAGATAATCGAGGGTCGCCGGCTCCATCTTGACGGCGGCGGCCCTGACGACCTGCGCTTCGATGAGCAGCCGCGCCTCATGAACATTGTCGAGACTATAGGCCGAAATGTCGCGATACCGCGCAGCCTGGACCGCCAATTCGCCGACATCCTCGGACGCCACGACCGTTCGCGTTCCCTGCGCAACCGAGAGAATGCCATGGGTGGACAGGATAAGGATCGCGCCACGGACCGTCTCGCGGCTGACGGAGAGCGCGGAAGCCAGCTCCCGCTCGCTGGGCAGCGGATCGCCGGCTTTGAGGATGCCGGTGGCGATGAAAGTCGCAATCTTCTGGACGACGAAGTCTTTCATCGACTTCTTCGGCGCTCCCCCAAGCGTCGCAACGTCATCTTCGAGCATCGCCCGAACATCCATGCCCATTCCCTCCCCCGAGGTCTACTGGTCCGGTAAGTGGGCCAGTAGACCTGAGGGTCAGGAGATTGTCAACGCCTGGTGTCCGCGATTCACTCCGCTGTAATTTGGAGCGATTTGACGAAGGGCAATATCGGCCGGTTGAGAAAATTCACCGGGATGCTCAGGCCGCCTTGGAGGCCTTGCCGAGGCGTTTGATCGCCTGCTCCAGCGGGCGCTGGCCATCACCGTAATCCTCCCAGGCCGGCGATTTCGCCAGCAGGGCCGGCACGGTGCGGATGGTGAAGCGTCTGGGGTCCAGATCCGCTTTGACCTGGGTCCAGGTCAGCGGCATCGAGACGGTCGCGCCCGGCCGGGCCCGTGGCGACAGGGGCGCCACGGCCGTCGCCATCCGGTCGTTGCGGAGATAGTCGAGGAAAATGCGGCCTTTCCTCAGGCTCTTGGTCATCTTGATCAGATAGAGATCGGGATGGTCGCGCGCCATCTGCTGGCAGACGTCGTGCGCGAAGCTCTTCGCCTGGGCCCAGGAAAGCGGCTTGCGCTTGTTGACGGCAAGCGGCGTGACGACGTGCAGGCCCTTGCCGCCTGTCGTCTTGCAGAAGCTGACGAGACCCAGCGCGTCGAGACGATCGCGCATTTCGCGGGCGGCGGAAACCACTGTCGAGAACGGCACATCGGGGCCGGGGTCGAGGTCGAACACCAGCCGTCCCGGCACCTCCGGCCGATGCGGTTCGCAATTCCAGGGATGCAGTTCGAGAGCGCCGATCTGGCCGACCGCGGCCAGCCCCTCGACCCGGTCGATCTGCAGATAGGGCTTCTTGTCGCCGAAGACCTTGACCAGCTCGAGGAGGTTCGAGGTGCCCGGCATCGCATGGCGCTGGAAGAACTGCTCGCCGCCGATCCCATCGGGCGCACGGATGATCGAACAGGGGCGCCCCTCGATGTGCGGGATGATCCACGTTCCGACGGCTTCATAGTAGCGGGCCAACTCTTCCTTGGTCACCGGCCTGCCGTCATCGGCATCCGGCCACAGCGGCTTGTCCGGATTGGAGATCATCACGCCCATGACCTCGGCTTTGGCGCCCTTCCGGGGGGCCGGCCCAGCCTTCGCCTTCGCCTTCCCCTCCGCCGCCGGCTCCGGCACGTCGGTCTCGGCAGGCTTTGCCGGCCGTTCGGCCTTGACCTCCTTGGCCGGCTTGTCCTCGCGCAATCCCTTGAACGCCGCCTGGCGGACGATGCCGTCGGCGGTCCAGCCGGCGAACTCGATTTCCGCCACCAGCTTGGGCTTCACCCAGGTGACTGCGGCCTCCTTCTTCGGCGCACCGATGCCGGTGAAGGGCGATTTCGCCGTCTCCAGCGCTTCCAGCTGCGGCAGCAGCGTCTCTACTTTCTTCGCGCCATATCCCGTGCCGACCCGGCCGACATAGACGAAGTTGTCGCCGCGGTAGACGCCGACCAGCAGCGAGCGGAATTTGCCGTTGGTCTTGGCATAGGCGCCGATCACCACTTCGTGGCCGGCGCGGCATTTCGATTTCGCCCAGCTGTCGGTGCGGCCGGATTGATAGGGTGCATCGGCCTGTTTGGAGACGATGCCTTCCAGAGAGAGCTTGCAGGCGGAGGCAAGCACCGCGTCGCCGCCGGTCTCGACATGCTCGACGAAACGCAATCGAGGGTCGCTGCCGGCATCCGACAGCAGGCGTTGCAGCCGCGCCTTGCGATCGACCAGAGGCAGCGAGCGCAGATCCTCGCCGCCTTCATAAAGAAGATCGAAGGCGAAATAGACGAGATCGCCGGTCTTGCCTTCCGAAATGGCGGCCTGCAGGGCGGCGAAATCCGGCACGCCATGGTCGTCGAGAGCGCAGACCTCGCCGTCGATGATGGCGTCGGGCAGCGCCGATGCCGCCTCGGCGATCTCCTTGTATTTGCCGGTCCAGTCGAGCCCTTTCCTCGTCTTCAGCGTCACCTCGCCTTCGAGCGTGCGCATCTGGATGCGGTAGCCGTCGAACTTGATCTCGTGCAGCCAGCCGGAACCACCCGGCGGCCGCTCCAGGGTCCGGCAAAGTTGCGGCGAAATGAAATCCGGGAGATCGATGGTTTTAGCCTTCTTCGGCTGTCTTCCGGTTTGGGCGTCCTCTTTTCTCTCTTCGGCGGCCAGCCCGTGGCTGCTGTCCCAGACGGCATCGGCCTTGATATCGCCGCCCTTGATCATGAAGGGTTTCGGCTTGCGGCCTTTGCCGGCGGCGATCGCCTGCATCGTCCGGCCGGAGGCGACGGAGGTATCGTTCTCTTCGAGGACGGCTGCGCCATTGTCATCGACCGAGAAGGCGTCGTGGTGCTTGATCAGCAGCCAGTTGGTTCGCTTGCCGCCGTCGCGATCATTGCGCATGCGCACCAGCACGAAGCTGCCGTGCAGCCGTTCGCCTTCCAGGGTGAACTTGAAGTCACCCTTGGCAAGCGCCTGCTCCGGGCTCTTCTTGCCCTCGGGCTCCCAATAGCCGCGGTCCCACAGCATCACCGTGCCGCCGCCATACTGGCCTTTCGGGATCGTGCCTTCGAAGTCGCCATAATCGAGCGGGTGATCCTCGACCTCGACGGCCAGCCGCTTGTCGTGCGGATCGAGCGATGGGCCTTTGGTCACCGCCCAGGATTTGAAGACGCCGTCGAGTTCGAGCCGCAGGTCGTAATGCAGCCGGGTGGCGTCATGTTTCTGGATGACGAAGCGACGGCGATTGCTGCGCGCAATCTGCCTGTCGCCGCTCGGCTCCGCGGTCTTTTGAAAGTCGCGCTTCGATCGATATGTCGAGAGGTTGTCGCTGGCCATGGTCGTTTCCGCAAGCAGCATCCACGCACGGAATGCCGGCCGGCGGCCGGAAGTTCCATGATGGGCTTCTCCAGCTCAAATATTGGCAACAAATGCGCCAAGGCCAGGCCCGGCCTCATCGACAGCGAGCGATCCTCGAGTGTCGGCGGCAGGAAACGGCGAGGATCGATGAAAAATTCTCCGGCTCGCCGCATCGTTCTCACGTGTCAAACGTTAATTGCTACCACAGGGATGCAAACATGCGCGTTGATCAATGGCTTTCTCTTCTCGTCATCGCGCTCATGATGGGCGCCTTCGTATGGGGACGCTATCGATACGATATTGTCGCCGTCAGTTCCCTTCTCGTGGCAATCATCGTCGGTATCGTCCCTGCCAAAACCGCTTTTTCCGGTTTTGCCGATGACATCGTCATCATCGTCGGCAGCGCGCTCATCGTCAGTGCGGCAATCTCCAGGTCGGGGATCATGGATCTCGCACTGCGCAGATTTTCTCCGGAAAAACGCGGGCCGCGAATGCAGCTGATCATTCTGGTCGCCATCGTCGCGGCGCTGTCGGCTTTCGTCAAAAATATCGGTGCGCTGGCGATCATGATCCCGGTTGCCGTGCAGATGGCGCGGAAATCCCGCGTGTCGCCGTCCATGTTCCTGATGCCGATGTCTTTCGCCTCTCTGCTCGGAGGGCTGATGACGCAGATCGGCACATCGCCGAATATCATCGTTTCCCGGGTGCGGGAGGAGATCACCGGACAGCCGTTCACAATGTTCGACTATACGCCTGTCGGCCTGACGCTCGCGGTGGCAGGTGTCGTCTTTCTGGCGCTATTCTACAAGCTGCTTCCCGAGAGATCGCGGATAGAGACGTCGATGGACGAGGCGGTGGCGATCAAGAACTACACGACCGAAGCCAAGGTCGTAACGCCATCGGCGGCGATCGGCCGGTCCGTCAGCTGGCTGCAGAAACCGGCCGGCGGCGATGCGATGGTGACCGCCATTATCGGCGGCAGCGGCCAGAGGCGAACGCCGCTTCCCGATACCGTGCTGAAGGACGGCGACCTTCTGATCATCGAGGGAGAGCAAAGCGCCCTCGACAAGATCGTCAGCGAAGCCAGGCTGCAATTGTCCGATCGCAAACACGAGCCGGAGATCCGCCGGGACATCAGTTCCGTCGAAGCCATCGTCGGCGAACATTCCCGATTGATCGGCGTCAGCGCAAAAGACGTCGCCCTTTTCCACAACACCGGCCTCAACCTTCTTGCCGTCAGCCGCCGGGACAGGCGCTTCACCGAGCGTCTCGGCGAGATCAAGATCCGCAACGGCGACGTCGTGGTTCTGCAGGGCGATTTGCAGAAGCTGCCGGATCTCCTGCGCGAATGGGGATGCCTGCCGCTGGTCGAACGGGATTTGAAGCTCGGCAACGCCCGCAACGGCATGATCCCGGTCGTCATCCTGGCGGCGACGATGGCGGCGACAGCCTTCGGCGGCATTCCGGTCGCGGCGGCATTTTTTGCTGCCGCCTTTCTGATGGTGGTGACCGGTTCCGTTCCCTTGCGCGAAGTCTATCATCATCTCGATGCGCCCATTCTGATCATGCTGGCCGCTCTCATCCCGATCAGCGACTCGCTCAGAACCACAGGCACCACCGAGATCATCGCCGACCTCCTCTCGCGAACCGCCGAAATGCTCCCGCCCTTCGGCGCTCTGGCATTGATCCTGGTGGCGGCCATGGCCGCGACGCCGTTTTTGAACAATGCGGCCACCGTTCTGGTCATGGCGCCGATCGCTGCGACCTTTGCCGCCAAGCTCGGCTTCCGGCCCGATGCGTTTCTGATGGCGGTGGCGATCGGCGCCGGCTGCGATTTCCTCACGCCCATCGGCCATCAGTGCAACACGCTGGTGATGGGGCCGGGCGGATATCGTTTTGGCGACTATGCGCGATTGGGCCTGCCGCTCTCGCTGATCGTCGTGCTTGTCAGCGTGCCGGCCCTGCTGCTTGTCTGGCCGATCTGACCTATGACCTTCTTCTTCGGGATGCCCGATCTTGGGGCCAATTCAGGCTGCGCCATCGGCGCAGCCTGGCAGCGTTACTTCCACTGCGTCCCGTCGGCGGCAGCGCAGCCGTAAGGCGGCAGGGAGCCGGCAAAGGTGCTTTTCAGCTTGGCGCAGCCCCAGCTGTTGAGCGGGCCGGGCATGGCGCTGTTCAGCGTGATGCCGATTTCATCATAGGGGCTGTCGGTGTTGGTGATATAGCGATACCAGCGGAAGCCGGTAAAAACGACGACGGCGACCGCGATGATCAGCAGCAGGCGAATCAGTTTTTTCATATTATTTCCTTTAAGTGCAAACGCCGCCGTTTAGCACTGCGATGTCGAAGCTGAAAGCTCCAGCAGGGTGCAGGACGCGCGGCGTCATGGCGGCAATTTGAAAAATATCGGGCGCAATCGGTTCTCTGACGGAATCTGCAATGACCATCGAAACAGCACGCAATTCGCATCCCATCTACTTCATCGGAGCTTTTGCGACAGGCGGGCTCCTGACCTTCATGGTGCATCTCAACGGGGAGTTGGCGCGTTACGGCAATGCCCTGTTCTCATCCTGGACCGCTCACGGCACCGGCATCATCGCCGCCGTCATTCTTCTCCTGGTGCTCCGCGGCCGACGTGCTCCGATGGCGGAAAAAACCGCGGGCGCGCCTTGGTGGGCCTATCTCGGTGGGGTATCGGGTGCGGCGACGGTCATTCTGACCTCGACCGCGGTCAACTCGCCGCTCGGTCTCTCCGGCACCCTGGCTCTGGGTTTGGCGGGCCAGGTCGCCTTCAGCCTCGCCGCCGACAGCTGGGGACTGTTCGGCCTGCCGAAGCGGCGCCCGGATCTGCAAGACATCGCCGCCCTCGGCCTTGTCGTCACCGGCGGTGCGCTCATCATCCTGTTCGGGCGAGGTGCGGCATGACGGTGTTCCTTCTCCTGGCTTGCCTCGGCGGCGTGCTCGTCGGCCTCAGCCGCCAGCTCAATGGGCGGTTGAGCATATCCACCACGCCGCTGATCGCATCCTTCTGGAACCATGCCGTCGGCTTTGCCGTGCTCACCTGCCTCGGTCTCTTTGTCGGCGGCCTGCTGCCCGCAGGGGCCGCCAAGGCGCCCTGGTATGCCTATCTCGGCGGTTCCATCGGCGTTGTGTTCGTGGCGGCCGGCAGCTGGGCGATCGCGCGCATCGGCGCGGTCAATTCGGCGCTGCTGATCATCGGCGGCCAAATGGTGACGGGGGTGGCGTTTGATTATGCCAGCGCCGTTCCAACCTCGTTCTGGGCGAACGCGACCGGCATTATTCTCATCATCGGCGGAATGATGCTCAGCCGGAGGCGCCGCAAAGCCGGCGGATCGCAATAGCGGCGCTGCGCTTGCCGACGGCTAGCTCGTGCGTCCAAGCGTCGAAAGCGCGTCCTGCAGCCTGAGCGCCGCAAGTGCTTCGGTCGCCTCATCCGGAGGCCATCCCGCTTCGAGCGCCGCAGCCAGAACCAGCGATTCCATCTGAAGCTCGAGCTTCTCATACAGCGGCTCGATGGCTTCGCGCGCTGTTACAAGGTGTTGGTCGGGGGGAGTGATGGGTGTGGCGGCAACCCTGGGCATGACATGCTCCTCCTTTGAACGCTAAGGTTCGAAACCAATGACGGACATGCTTGTTCCGTTCAGATCGCTGTTGGCCCTGGAAAAATTACAAGGAGAGCCAGGTATCTTGTCGCCCGACCTCGGTCCTTCGTCGGGCCGTCTTTGGTGTCGGAGCAATCCTTCGCGCGATATGAAAAGCGCGCGAAAAATGATGATAACACATATGACGAAATTTCCTCCACCTCAGAAATGCACGAATGACGATTGCCGGCGGAATCTTTCCGTTCGCGTCCCCTTAGGTGACCGGTACGGGAGCGAGCCGAAACGCGACTGGGGTAATTGGGGGCTTGACCTCACCGGGCCGGCCGCAAACAGGCGGGCGGGAATGCTCTTCCCCGCCGTATCATCGTTCAAACCACGGCCTTTTCAGGCGAGGTATTTCGTGAACCAGTCGACCGTTCGCTGCCAGGCGAGCTTGGCGGCCGCTTCGTCGTAGCGCGGCGTGGAATCATTGTGGAAGCCGTGGTTGACGTCGGGATAGACATAGGCCTCGTAGGTTTTTCCGGACGATTTCAGTGCGGCTTCATAGGCCGGCCAGCCTTCGTTGATCCCCTTGTCCAGCCCGGCATAATGGATCAGCAAGGGCGCCTTGATCTTCGGCACGTCCTCGGCGCGCGGTTGCCTGCCGTAAAACGGCACGGCGGCGGCCAGCTCGGGATAGGCGACCGCCGCGGCATTGGCGACGCCGCCGCCGTAGCAGAAACCGGTGATGCCGACCTTGCCGGTGGTGAGGTCGCTCTTCATCAGAAACTCGACGGCCGCGAAGAAGTCGTTCATCAGCTTCTCCGGGTCGACCTTCTGCTGCAGCTCCTTGCCTTTTTCGTCGTTGCCGGGATAGCCGCCGACCGAGGTCAGGCCATCCGGCGCCAGCGCGATGAAACCTGCCTTGGCCACGCGCCGCGCCACATCCTCGATATAGGGGTTCAAGCCCCTGTTCTCGTGAACGACGACGACGGCCCCGACCTTGCCGGCGGCTTTGGCGGGACGGACGAGATAGGCGCGGACATCGCCATTTCCTTTCGGCGAGGGATAGGTGATGTATTCGGCCGATATGTCCGGATCGGTGAATTCGACCTGGGTCGCCAGCGCATAATCGGGGCTGAGCGAGGCAAGAATGGCGGCTGCCGTTACGCCGCCGACGGCGAATTTGCCGGCCCGGTCGAGAAACTCGCGTTTGGTGATTCTCCCATGCGCATAGTAATCATAGAGTTCGAGCAGTTCCTGCGGGAAATCCTTGGCTGTCATGCGGGTCATGATGGCTCCTCCTGGCCTCGGGTTCTCAGAGCATCCTACACACGTAAACTCGCGGTTCTTTTCAACATTTCGCGAGATTGGCGTGAGGCCCGATTTCGTCTCCCACCTCAGGCGCGCGCGGGCGCTTCCATCCTGCAATCCAGGCCCGGCCGGCTGCGGCAGGCAATCGGCAGCCGCCTACCGATCTATGAAAATTAATTTCATACTCATGCTGTGAGGCCCGTTTTCTATTGACGCCTCTCGTTTTTTGTCCCAACTTAAAGAAAATAAATTACCTAAATTGGGAACCTGATCGGCATGAAAGTGGGAATCATCGGGCTGGGATTCCGGCTCGGCTATCTCGGCTATGTCTTTAAAGCGATCGATAGCAGCTTCGATATTGTCGGCTATGTGGATCCGGAACCTGCCGGGCTTCCCGGATTGACGGAAAAGGGAATTTCGGTCGGCAAGGCCTACGGCTCGCCGGAAGAGTTGCTCGCCTCCGAAAAGCTCGATCTGCTGATGATCGGCTCCCCCAATCACCTGCATCTCGGCCATATCCGGCTCGGGCTTGAGGCCGGTCTCAAGGTCTTCTGCGAAAAGCCGATCGTCACGACCATCGCCGAAAGCATCGAGCTTGCGCATCTGATGGCGAAGTTCGGCCATGAGCGGCTGATGGTCGGTCTGGTGCTGCGCTACTCCCCGCTTTACAAGGATCTGCGCGCCATCCAGGCCGCGGGTAAGCTCGGTCAGATCGTGTCGATCGAAGCCTCCGAACATATCGAGCCCTATCACGGCGCCTTCTTCATGCGCGACTGGCGCCGCTACGAGCGCTATTCCGGCAGCTTCATGCTGGAGAAATGCTGCCACGACCTCGACCTTTATAATGGTGTCGTCGGCGCGCGGCCGGAGCGGGTGGCGAGTTTCGGCGGCCGCAAGAGCTTCACTCCGGCCAACGACCCGGCGCGCGAGGGCATCAACGATCTCGAGCTTTTCCACCGCAAGCCGAGCGGCTGGATGGGCTCCGACAAGGTCTTCGACAGCGATGCCGATATCATCGACTATCAGGTGGCGATCGTCGAATATGAAAACGGTGTCGGCATGAACTTCCACACCAATCTGAACGTGCCCGACCAGTTCCGCCGTTTCGCCATCATGGGCTCGCGCGGCATGGCCGAGGGCGATTTCGTGCGCGGTTACCTCGATGTGCACGAGCAGCTGACCGGCAACAAGATCGTCGAAAACAAATATGCCGCCACCGAACTTTCCCAGCATTACGGCGCCGACGAACAGATGGCGAGCGATCTGCTGGAAAGCGTGCGCACCGGGCTCGAACTTCCGGTTTCCACGCTGAATGCGCTCGAAGCCGGCATTCTGGCGCTGGCGATGGACGAAGCGAGGATGAAGAAAACGGTCGTCGATCTCAGACCCGTCTGGGACCGCTTCGACGAAGCCCTTCACGCAAGAGCGGCTTGAGGACGGCGGCAAGATGAGTGTCCAAAGAAGCGCCTTCATCTTCGCCTGGATCCTCCTTCTTCCGGCCGTCCTCTACGTTCTCGCCATCGTCGCCTATCCCCTCGTCGATACGTTCATTCTCTCCTTCACCGATGCGTCGCTGAAGAAGACCACCAATTGGGTCGGCTGGGTCAATTACGAGAAGATCTTCAACGCCACGTTTGCGGAGGTGATCCTGCGCACCTTCGTCTGGACCTTCTTCTCCGTCGCGCTGAAAATGGTGATCGGCACCTTCGGCGCATGCATGCTCAATGCCGCCGTCCCCGGCCGCTCGCTGTTCCGGCTGTTGACCATGCCGCCCTGGATCGTGCCGATGGCGATCGGCATCTTCATGTGGGGCTGGATGTATAATGGCCAGTTCGGGATGATCTCGGGGCTTCTGCAGCGCTTCGGTCTCGTCGACGGCCCGGTCGCCTTCCTCGCCTATGGCAGCACCGCCTTCTGGGCGACGATCGTCACCGACGTCTGGATCGGCGTGCCGCTGGTGACGATCTATTTCCTGGCGGCGATCCAGTCGATTCCGAAGGATCTCTACGAGGCCGCCTGGACCGACGGCGCCGGCCGCTGGTACCGCTTCCGCCGCATCACCCTGCCGCTGATGGTGCCGGCGATCATCACCATGTCGATGCTGTCGCTGATCGCCACCTTCAACTCGTTCGACATTATCTGGATCCTGACGCAGGGCGGCCCGAGCGGCGAGACGACGACGATGATCATCGACACTTACCAGACGGCGATCGGCTCGAAGAAATACGGCGAAGGTGCGGCGCGCGCCGTGCTGATCTGCATCTTCCTGTCGCTCTTCTGCTTCGCCTATTTCCGCGTCACCCGCCGCCTCAATCCGGAGAAACGCGCATGAGCAGCGCTGCGATGATCGACCGTTACCGCTGGTGGGAAATCGTGCTCATCTATTGCGGCATCGCGCTGTTTCTCTTCTTCGTGCTCTCGCCCTTCGTCGAAGGTTTCCTCGTCTCGCTGAAACCGCTCGCCCAGCTCTTTTCCTCACCCTACCGCTTCTGGCCGGAAAACGGCTCCTTCGAAGCCTATCGGACGATGTGGATCAGCGTGCCGGGTTTTGGCCGCTATATCTTCAATTCCTTCTTCATCTCGACCATCGTCACGGTGATCGTGCTCTGCCTCGTCATTCCGGCGGCCTACGCTTTCGCGAAGTTCGAATTCAAGGGCATGGGGATATTGCTCGGCGCGTTTCTGACGGTGAACATGTTCTCCGGCGCCGTGCTTCTGATCCCGCTCTTCCGGCTGATGCGCAGCATGGGCGTGCTCAACACCTATCTCGCGATGATCGTGCCCGGCGTCGCCTTCCTGATCCCCTCGGCGATCTGGCTGCTGCGCACCTATATGATCCGCATTCCCCAGGAACTCAACGAAGCGGCCTATATGGATGGCGCCAGCCATTTCTACACGCTTCGCCGTGTCATCCTGCCCATCGCGATGCCGGGGATCATCGTCGTCGCCATCACCACCTTCATCGGCGCTTACGCCCAGCAATTCATCTTCGCGCTGACGTTCAACTCGAAGACCGAATACATGCCCTTGCCGGTGGGGCTCTTTGCTTACTTCGGCAAGCAGGAGGTCATCTGGAACGAACTGATGGCGGCTTCCTTCGTCGGCATTGCGCCGGCGATGGTCGTCATCTTCTTCCTTCAGCGTTACCTCGTCGGCGGGCTGACCGCCGGTGCGGTGAAACAATAAGAGCAAAAATAGAGTGAACAGCTAACCAAGAATGGGAGTCACGACGTGAGCATAACAATCAAGACTAGCCTTATGGCGCTCGCTTTGCTCGGTTCGACGGCACTGACCGCGGTCACTGCCCAAGCGGCCGACAAGGAAATCAGCTGGATCTATTGCGGCGACACGATCGACCCGGTCCACACCAAATACATCAAGGAATGGGAATCCAAGAACGCGGGCTGGAAGGTCACGCCTGAGGTCGTCGGCTGGGCGCAGTGCCAGGACAAGGCAACGACGCTTGCCGCTGCCGGCACGCCGGTCGCGATGGCCTATGTCGGCTCGCGCACGCTGAAGGAATTCGCCCAGAACGACCTCATCGTCCCCGTGCCGATGACCGATGACGAGAAGAAGAGCTATTATCCTCATATCGTCGATACGGTGACCTTCGAGGGCAATCAGTGGGGCGTTCCGATCGCCTTCTCCACCAAGGCGCTCTATTGGAACAAGGATCTCTTCAAGCAGGCCGGCCTCGATCCCGAGAAGCCGCCGAAGACCTGGGCCGAAGAAATCGAGATGGCGAAGACCATCAAGGAAAAGACCGGCATTCCGGGCTTCGGCCTCTCCGCCAAGACCTTCGACAACACGATGCACCAGTTCATGCATTGGGTTTACACCAATAACGGCGCGGTGACCGATGCCGAAGGCAAGGTCACGCTCGACAGCCCGCAGATTCTGGCCGCGCTGAAAGCCTATAAGGATATCGTCCCCTACTCCGAGGAAGGCCCGACGGCCTATGAGCAGAACGAAGTCCGCGCCATCTTCCTCGACGGCAAGGTCGCCATGATCCAGGCCGGATCGGGCGCTGCCTCCCGCCTGAAGGAGACCAAGATTGCCTGGGGCATCACGACCCTGCCGCTCGGTCCCGACGCCAAGGGCCCCGGCACGCTCTTGATCACCGACAGCCTGGCAATCTTCAAGGGGTCAGGCGTCGAGGAGAAGGCGACCGAGTTCGCCAAATTCATCACCTCGCCGGAGGTTCAGTCGGAATACGAACTGCAGGGCGGCGCCGGCCTCACCCCGCTGCGTCCATCGAAGAAGGTCGACGAATTCGTCGCCAAGGATCCCTATTGGAAGCCGCTGATCGACGGCATCAGCTATGGCGGCCCCGAGCCGCTCTTCACTGACTATAAGGGCTTCCAGAACTCGATGATCGAAATGATCCAGTCGGTGGTCACAGGCAAGGCCGAGCCGGAAGCCGCGCTGAAGAAGGCTGCCGGCGAAATCGAGGCCTTCAAGTAAGCTCTCTCCCTGGGGTCGCGGCATAAGCCGCGGCCCCTCCCCTATATCGAACATGCGACGAAGGCCGCCGGCGGAGACAGATTTTTGGGACAGCTTCTTCTCAACAAGGTTCAGAAGTTCTACGGCGACTATGAGGTCCTGAAGGGCGTGCAGCTCGAAGTGAAGAACGGCGAATTCGTCGTCTTTGTCGGCCCGTCCGGCTGCGGCAAATCCACCCTTTTGCGCATGATCGCCGGTCTCGACGCGACGACGGCCGGCGACATCGTCATCAATGGGGTCAGGGTCAACGACCTGCCGCCGGTCAAGCGCGGCATCGCCATGGTGTTCCAGTCCTACGCGCTCTATCCGCACATGACCGTCTTCGAAAACATCGCCTTCCCGCTGCGCGTCGAGAAGATGGAGGAGCAGAAGCTCAAGGCCAAGGTCGAAAATGCCGCGCGCATCCTGCACCTCGAACAGCGGCTGCAGCAGAAACCCGGCATGCTGTCCGGCGGCCAGCGCCAACGCGTCGCGATCGGCCGCGCCATCGTGCGCGAACCGAAAATCTTCCTGTTCGACGAGCCGCTCTCCAACCTCGACGCGGCATTGCGCGCCGATATGCGCATCGAGCTCGCCAAGCTGCACCGGCAGCTGAAGGCGACGATGATCTATGTGACGCACGACCAGGTCGAAGCGATGACCATGGCCGACCGAATCGTCGTGCTCGACGCCGGCAACATCTCCCAGACCGGCGCGCCGCTCGAGCTTTATCACAAGCCCGCCAACCAGTTCGTCGCAGGCTTCATCGGCAATCCGAAAATGAATTTCCTGCCCGTAACCTGCAAGGGCGTCAGCGCCAACGGCGTCGAAGTGGATTACCAGGGCCAGACCGCCGTCCTGCCGGTGACGCCGCGTGAGGGCATGGTCGGCAAGCCTTTGACGCTCGGCATCCGCCCGGAGCATATCCAGCTCGGCGGCGGCGACATCGTCTTCACGGTAACGCCGACCGTCATCGAGCGCCTCGGCGCCAATACGGTCGCCTACGCCTCGCTCAACGGCGAGGGCGAGAATTTCTGCGCCATGCTGCCCGGCAGCGTCGGCATCCGCCCGGATGCGCCTGTTTCAACCGGCATCAATGCCGCCGATTGCCACCTCTTCGACGAGGCGGGCATCGCCTTCGAGCGGCGGGTGGAATTGACCGAAATCGATATGAATGTGATCAATCCGACGGCGGCTTGAGCCAACTTGGCTTCGTGTGGGCAGCTCGTCCTCCCAGGGGGGGCAACGCTGATCGAACGACTGTAACCGTTCTCGATGATCCGCAATAACCGTACGACTGTGAGATCACGGCGGATCCCGCGGCAGTCTTCGTTCTAGGGCGTGGTGACGATTTAACCTTTGGGGATTGAACGAAGCCGCTTTCGCGGCATTTGGAGGATCTGATTGCATGAAGTGCTCCTGATTTGAAGGAATGGGTTGTTTTGCCCAACCTTCAAACAGGAGATGACGATGACGGAGATGAGCCCTCTACGTCGGCGCATGATCGATGACATGACGATCCGCAACCTTTCGCCAGCGACGCAACGATCGTATTTGCATGCAGTGACGAAGTTCTCACGCTATTTCGGGCGATCGCCAGACCGCCTTGGACTGGAAGACGTGCGGGCGTTTCAGGTGCATCTGGTCTCATCGGGCCTATCATGGCCGGCCTTGAACCAGACAGTTTGTGCCCTGCGGTTCTTTTTTGGCGTTACGCTTGGTCATGCCGAGATACCGGAGCGCATTGCCTATGCCCGGACACCGGCCAAGCTGCCGACGATCCTCAACGGCGACGAGATCGTGCGGTTTCTGGAAGCAGTTCCGAGCCTGAGAACCCGTACCGCACTGACGACAGCCTATGCGGCGGGGCTGCGCGCCTCTGAAGCTGTCCATCTCAAGGTCCGCGACATTGATGGCGAACGTGGCATCATCCGCGTCGAGCATGGCAAGGGCGGAAAGGATCGCAACGTCATGCTGTCAGCGCAGTTGCTCGCGATCCTGCGGGTCTATTGGCGGCTGGCGAGACCCGAGGTCTGGCTGTTTCCGGGCCGGGACGAGACCAAGCCCATCGACGTCCAGGTTCTGTATTCGGCCTGCCGTTCGGCGTGCGCCGCGGCCGGCATCGACAAAAGGGTGACGGTGCATACGTTGCGCCACAGCTTTGCCACCCATCTTCTGGAAAGCGGAACCGACATCCGCATCATCCAGGTTTTGCTCGGCCACAACAATCTGTCCACCACGGCACGCTACACGAAGGTCTCCAATGCGCTGATCCGCAGTACGACCAGCCCGCTCGACCGGCTGACACTGGAGGTGGTGCCGCCAGGCTGAGCAAGCTTCGCCATGGTGGCGGCACTGGAGGTGGCGGACATTTTTCGCCGCTACGGGGAACAATATCGTCAAACACACGACGCTCATCTCGGGCGTGTCGCACGCCGGGTCATGAGCGCGGTCGAGATGTGCCGGACCGCTCGGCTGGGCGGGCATGTCCAGCAATGTCAGGACTGTGACAAGCTCCGCATCGCCTATAATTCCTGCCGCAACCGGCACTGCCCAAAGTGCCAGGGACAGGCGAGCCGTGACTGGCTCGCCGCACGGCAGGCCGATCTTCTGCCGGTCGGCTATTTCCATGTCGTGTTCACCGTGCCGCAAGAGATTGCGGCTATCGCCTTCCAGAACAAGGCGACCGTCTATGCGATCCTATTCCGCGCCGTCGCCGAGACGCTGCGCAAGCTTGCCGCCGATCCCAGACATCTGGGTGCAGAAATCGGCTTCATCGCGGTGCTGCACTCCTGGGGTCAGAACCTCCATTATCACCCTCATATCCATTGCATCGTGCCGGGCGGCGGATTGTCGGCGGACCAATCCCGTTGGGTCGCCTGCCGGCAGAGCTACTTCCTGCCGGTGCGGGTCCTGTCACGCCTGTTCCGGCGGCTGTTTCTCGAACAACTGAAGCAGGCCTACGATCTGGCCCAACTTCAATTCTTCGGCGATATCGTCGGTCTGGCCAGTCCGGTCGCCTTCAATCGAACTCTTAAAGCGGCGCGTCGTATCGACTGGGTGGTCTATGCCAAGCCTCCCTTTGCCGGACCCGAACAGGTGCTTGCCTATCTCGGCCGCTATACCCATCGCATCGCCATCTCCAATTCCCGCCTCGTCAGCATCGACGGCGATCGCGTCACATTCCGATGGAAAGATTATCGAACGGGCGGCAGGCAAAAGGTGATGACGCTCGATGCCCACGAGTTCATCCGCCGTTTCCTGCTTCACACCGTTCCGGACGGCTTTCACCGCATTCGTCATTACGGCCTGCTTGCCAATGGCCATCGGCAACTGAAGCTGGACCTGTGCCGCAGCCTGCTTGGCGTTCCCACGCCGGCGAGCACGGCCGAAGAAGCGGATGTAAAGCCGTCTCCACCTTTGGCGCATCGCTGTCCCTGTTGCGGCGGAACCATGACGATCATCGGCTCATGGACCCCGCTACAGCCGGTACACTGGCCAGCATGGAACGACAGCTCATGATCATATCATGCGCGGCATCATTGCAACGATCAGCGTCGGCATGCCGAAGGGCCGCGAAGCGAGTGCTTTGGCCAATCGTGCCAGCACGATGTAATGGGCGACGTAAAACGCAACAGTACCAAGCGTTCGGTCGATACAAACCAGCCGACAGGGGCGTCAACGACACTACAAATACCGTCAGACCCTCCTTCCACACCTGTCCACCGGTTCCGGCAAGGCTCGACCCTGCCTAACGCCATCCACCGCTTCGGCTAAATCCCCATAGTGCCAAACAACCCGCGCCTTCGTTCAATCCGGCTTCAATGAGGTCCGGTCACCGATTGCCGCACCCAAAGCGGTCGGACCTCACAGAACCCTCCAGATTCCCAGGCTGATGCAAATCAGATTCAACACTGACTTTTGGAGGTCGGTGATGGATTACGATGCCCTGCGGGACGATCAGTGGGAGCGTATCAGACGTTTTGTGCCCGGCGGCACCAAAGGTAAACGCGGTCCCCGAACTGACAACCGGCTGTTTCTGGATGCGCTGTTATGGATGGCGCGATCTGCCTGAGCGGCTGGGCGACTACCGCTCGGTCAAGCGGCGCTATTACCGCTGGATCGAGATGGGTGTACTCGACGAGATGATGGCGGTCCTTGCCCGTGAGGCCGATCTCGAATGGCTGATGATCGATAGCACCATCGTGCGGGCTCATCAGCATGCCGCCGGCGCCCGCAAGGAAAAAGGGGGGCGGATGCCCAGGGCCTGGGTCGGTCTCGCGGCGGTTTGAGCACGAAGATCCATGCAGCGACAGAAGCACTCGGCCTTCCCATCCGATTAATCGGTTCTCCAGGGCAACGCAATGACATTGCCTTCGCCCATTACCTCGTCGATGGTTTCGAGGCCACGGCTGCTATTGCGGACAAAGGCTATGATGCCGATCATCTATGCGACAGGATTGCGCAAAGCGGAACGCAGCTCGTCATCCCACCAAAGCGCAACCGAAAAATCCAGCGCGGCTACGACGCTGACCTCTATAAGGAGCGCAATCGCATCGAGCGCTTCTTCAGCAAACTCAAACAGTTCAGGCGCGTCGCAACCCGCTACGACAAACTGCTTGTCAACTTCATGGGGTTCGTCAAACTCGCCGCAATCGCGATATGGCTCAAATAGTTGCATCGTCGCCACGACCTAGGCCAGACTGGAAGCTTAACCATCATCATAGAAGCCGTATACATGTCTTGTCTTCAAAAGAGTTCTGATGCCTGCGTTTGAAGACGTCCGTTGAAAGCGAGTTGGTCTTCCAACTTGATGAACCAGACGCCCGACGGGTCCGGGTCGTAATTGGTCACATTGAATGTGGTTGCCCGCAACTCGACTGATTTATCGTAGGTCTTATTACTATCGCCTACAGTCTGGTTGATGATGACCTTATAAATACGGTCGGGAGGCGAGAAATCAGTCGGAAAGTTGAATGTCAGACTTATAGTGTTCCCAGCGAAGCTGAGATCATTCAAGTACAGTGCTCTGGCGAGAAAGAGAGTGCCGCGAGCCCGTTCAACAATGAGTTTGTAGGGGCAAGCAATTCCCGCCTGCTCAAGTAAATATTCAAATGTCTGCATATCCGACTGCGTTCTGAAGACGATTCCCCGAAGGTGTGGAGTCAAAGGGACATGCCCCTCGACGCTCACCTCAGACATCCGCATGTTGGTGATGTATTCTTTGTTATCGGAGTTTGTGGGGGCGTCGTGATAGATAGCGTCAAAATCCAGCTGATTAAACGCCGCATCGCCATCTAGGAATGTCTTCGAACGTTGCACATTGCCGCTACTAAACTTTGCTCCTAGAAGCGTGATCACGGAGATAAAGTCGAACAAAAACATGACCGGAATGGACATATGATTTGGCAGGCGCCATTGGTCAGCGATGCATTTTATGCCCTCCGTCCGGAAGTGAAATCCATTTTTGGGTCGAAAATAGAGACGTGCGCACGAGTGGGCGCCATCAAAAATATTGAGTGCCCCGCCATTAGCGACATCAAGAAAGTCCGTTGCATTGTTCCGGCAACGAAGTTCATTATACCGGACGATATTAATTGCTGTGGTAACGTCGCACGCGTGATACAGAAAATGGGGCCAACTGGCTCGATTTGCAGTTAGGCGACCGGCTTGCTCTTTCACATGCTGTTGAGCCCGCGCTAGAGTGATAGGCACGCTTGCTCTCCGTAACCGGACGCCACGGTATCCAGTTGCGCACCACTCTTTCGGTCTTCCCGGCTGATGTACAGTGCGTGACCGGGGCTAGCATCAGACCAGCCGGGTTTACTAATCTCTGCAACTCTCACGTAAGGCAACGACGCGAGGATTGGAAAGAGATAGGACTTCAGCTTCTTCGATGGCTCATCTGCGAACTGGTCACCGGTAAACATGCCGTTCTGGAGTGACGACCACGCCGCTTCAACAAGTTCGTGGTCGATCGTCTCCGTTCGGCCGGTTGACCGTTCGATTAGAATATCGCCGTCATCGACCCAGCGGGCTACAAATTCCGATGTCTTTCGAAGCGTCGAGAAATTGTTGCTGCGCTGAATCCTCGTCATGATGTCATGGCGGAACTCGTTGAAGCTGATAGGCACTCTCCGCACTTCCGGCCTGTTATGCTCAGCAACAAATGTCTGGGGAACTTGATAGTCGTGAACGTAGACGGGAATGTCGACCTTTGACAGATAGCGTTCCATCAGTGGTCGAACATCCTTCCAGTTCAAGTTTCCATTTCCGCATCCCAAAGGTGGGAAAGAGATCGAGGCGATTCCCATTTGTTTGTAGGACCGCTGGAAGGTCTCGAGGCCGGCCTCAATGTACTCAATCTTTGAAGGTTGCCGCCAGGTCGTTTTTGTCGGGAAGTTTAGAATCCAGTGGTCGGATGCGCGCCAAAGATGGAGCTTTCCGATGTCCAGAGAATGGCTGTCGCAAAGCTTCTTGTAGGCTTTAAACATGGCGGGGTAGCGCTCTTTGAATTCAAGTGCGATACCCTTTCCCATTACGCCTACGACATTCACAGTGTTGACGAGGGTCTGGGCAGGAGAGTCGAATAGGCTTGTTCGCACATATGTTAGCAAAGAATCACCCCGATGTTCTCTGTTCGTTCTGAAAACTTATAGCATATTGCCTGCGTCAGGTCGCGCTGATTCAGTCAAGCGCTATTGTGTGTTCACCTGATGGACGTAGGTGTGGCCATATTGCCGCGATTTCAAGAAACAGTGCGCCAATCTATAGCATTGCATCGAGCTTCTTCGCGATGAAGCGAGGCCGAAGCGCCCAAAGGGCTGCTTTCGGACGGACTGAACTCACGACCTCAGCGTCACCAAAACTGTGCTCATCTACCATTAGCGACGATCTATCGGAAAGCTGCTGGTAGTCAGTCCCCTTTCCGGCCCAAATCGGTCATTTCTCGAAGCCGGGACAAAAAACCGCTGTTGGCGTTGCGGAAATCGGCCTCCTTCCACTGTCGGTTCCATTCAACGAAGGCGTTCGCCGCGTATGTCTCGCGATATCGGCAACTGCATTCTTGCCGATACTAAAACCACGAGCAATCCGCCGGCTACTGCGGCCTCTGCCAATCAGTGTCGGTTCCCCCCTCAACCGGAACCGACCGCTACCAGACGAGACCGCGGGCTGCGACCTTCTCGACGCGGGTGACAACGCCGCCGCGATGGAAAACCATCGTATCGAACAGGTTGGACACCACGCAGGTGTGGTTCGGGATGATGAAGAGCTTCTCGCCGATCTGTGGCCGGGGGCCGGTGCAGTTCGACAGGTCGATGACGCCGTGTTCTTCGGACAGGCTGCTGATCCGGGCGTCGGGATAACCGACGACCAGGCCGTAATCGCTAAAACCCTGGAGATCCGAGGTCAGTGCCTTCGAGCCGGCGTCGATGACGGCGCGGTCGGCGGTTGGCCGGGAGACGACGGTTGCCAGCACATGCATGGCGCAATCCTCCTCGGTGCAATGGCCCATGCGCAGCATCTGGCGGTCGTTGTAGATATAGGTGCCGGCGCGGTGTTCCGTCGCCGAGGGGACGAGATGCGCCTCGTAGAGGCTCGGCGTTCCGCCATTGCTGACGATCGGGCAGGTAATGCCGTCTGCTTGCAGCCGCTGCAGCGTCTCGGTGATGAAGGCTTCGACGGCGGTGGCCGATTGCGGCTTCGGATAGGTGACGAGGCCGCCGAAGGTCAGGCCGTCGGCAGCGGCGATGCGCTTGGCGAGCGAGGCGGCTTCGTCAGGCGTCTGCACGCCGCAGCGGCCGCCGCCGGTGTCGCATTCCACCAGCACGGTCAGCGGCTTGTGGCCGGAGAAATGCGCCGCCAGCCCATCGGCGGTCACCTCGCTGTCGGCGACGACCTTGAGGGCCGGGATTTTCTCGTTCAGCCTGGCCAGGCGCTCGAGCTTCTGCTGTCCGAGGATATTGAAGGTGACGAGGATGTCGCCGAAGCCGGCTGCGGCGAAGACCTCGGCTTCGGTCACCTTCTGGCAGTTGATGCCCTTGGCGCCGGCGGCGATCTGCGCGACAGCGAGCGCCGGGATCTTGTGCGTCTTGATATGCGGGCGGAAGTTCAGCCCGTGCTGATCCATATAGGATTGAGCGCGGGCGATGTTTGCCGCCAGCCGGTCTTCGTCGATGACGGGACGCGGCGTCGAGAGATCGGCGATCCTGTCGCCTGCCTTGGCGACGACGGCAAAGCTGGTGTCAGGCATCTAGGCGGCTCCGCGTTGTAGCCCGTGTGGATCGGCGACGATCGGCCATATGGTCTTCGGCGCCCGCCGATAGGGTGTCGTCGCCGGATTGTTGGGATAGGGCGTTCCGGCCGAGCAGTAAAGGATCTCGGCGGCGATCTTCGAGAAGGAGGCGAAGAAGTGGTTGGTGGATTTGATCACCAGGATCTTCTGCTTCGTCGGATCGATGCCCATCACCGAAAACAGGCTTGGATCGAAGCTCTGGGCGCGGGTCGAATTGAGGATGATGTCGATGCCGTTGAGGGCGATATGGGCGGCATCGCCGAAAGGGGCGAGGCTTTCGCCGAACTGCATCTCGGCATTCTTGATGAGCCTGATGACCTTGACGGTGCCGTCGACGGGGTTGCCGGTGCCGGGCGCCGATTTGGCGCCGAAGCGCAGCGGAATCTCCGCCCCCTCGCCTGCCGCAAAACAGATCTGCACGGCGACCGGATCCCAGATGGTGCCGATCGCGGCACTGGTGACGCCGCGGGCCAGCAGCTCGCCGAGGATGACGGTCGCATCCCCGGCCGTGCCGCCGCCCGGATTGTCCCAGACGTCGGCAATGACGACGGGCCATGCGGTGGCGGCCATCGCGCGTGCGACGGCTTCCTTCTCGTCGATCTGCGGGACCATGAAGGTGCCGCGCTTGGAAAACAGTTCGAGGCCGAGTTCGCGCGCGAGAGCCGCGCCTTTTTCCGGCTTGCCGTCGGTCACGACAAGCAGCTTCGTTCCCATTTCGGGAACGTCGCCGACCATGAAACCATGGATTACCGAAATCGACAGAATGTCCGGATCGTCCTTCTCGATCCGCATGATCTTGTCGACGAAGGAGCGCATCGGCTCGCGCGATGTCGGGAAGACGTCGATCATCCGGCAGTCGAACACCGAGATGGCAGGCTTGACCCGGCCTTCCAGCGTGTCGACGGCGATGCGCCAGAGGTCCTCGGCGCGATCGACGAAATCCGTATGCGGAAACTCCTTGAAATAGACGGCGAAATCGAGGGCCGCGACGCGTTTTGCGGTGAGATGGCTGTGCGGGTCGAGTTCGGCGCAGATGAGCACGTCGGGCCCGACGATCTCCCGCATGCGCTGGAGAAGATCGCCTTCCGTATCCTCGTATCCGGCCGCCACCATGGCGCCGTGCAGGCCCATGACGACGGCGTCGACCGGCATTGCCGCGAGGAGCTGGCCGAGGATTTCGTCCCGCAGTTCCTCATAAGTTCCCCGGTTGACGAGGCCGGCGGGATCGGCCCAGGTGGCGGTTCCCTCGATCAGTTCCCAGCCTTTTTCCCGGGCGACGCGCCTGCCGACGGTGATCGGCGCGGTGCAGAGCGTCGGCGTTTCCGGATGCTGGCCGGGCGGGGCATAAAGCGAGGCTTCGAATGCGCGGCGATCCACGCAGATCGGGGAAAAAGTGTTGGTCTCGGTCGCCAGTGCTGCGGTGAAAATGCGCAAGAAAGTGGCCTTCGTATTGTCGGCCCCGCCTCAACCCATCGGGTTCGGCAGGTAGCCGGTGAAACCTGAGATTTTCCAGCGTCCTTGGTGAAGCCTGCAATAATAGAGCGTCTGCCATTGCAGGATGTCGCGGGTGCCGTCGGACTTGGTAATGCCGCCGTCGAATTTCTTGCGGACGAGCGCCGTCTCGCCTTCGATCTCGATATCCTCGAGCGTCGTCGTGGTGAAGATCGCCGTGCGCGCATCTTCCGCGAAACTTTGCTCGGCGAAATCCTCCGCCTGCCTCAGCCATTCCCGGCGATAGGCAGCCAGCGTCGGAAATGCGAGGCGCCACTTCTCGGGGCTGACGGCCTTCTGAGCGTCGATGCCGATGAAGCCTTCTTCGACGAAGTCATGCTCGACCAGCGACCAGTCGGCGGCGAGAAAGGCATTAATATCGCGCGGAACGAGCATTTCCCAGATCGCAGATCGGGCGCTGTCGGTCGGAAAAGGATTCAGGAAAGGATCGCGCATGTCTGCCCCGGATTGAAATTCTTTTCATAAATAGCGTTTTTCACTGGTCAAATTCTGCTTTCTATGGTCATTTGTCAACTTATCAAGAAAATAATTTGCAAGGACTTCAGCATGCCCATCAAGCGCTATGGCACTGTTCAAACCGGGGCCGGCGGCAAGGCGCTGCCTTTCGCGCGTGCGGTCGAAGCCGACGGATGGCTCTATGTTTCCGGCCAGGTTGCGATGGAAGACGGCGAGATCATCGACGGCAACATCATCGCCCAGACCCATAAGACGATCGCCAATGTGCTCGCGATCCTCGATGAGGCCGGATACGGCCTCGAGGACGTCGTGCGTGTCGGCGTCTGGCTCGACGATCCCCGCGACTTCTGGACCTTCAACAAGATCTATCAGGAGTATTTCGGCGAACATCCGCCGGCACGCGCCTGTGTGCAATCGTCGATGATGGTCGATTGCAAGGTTGAGATCGACTGCGTGGCCTATAAGAAGAAGAGTTGATGGAGCCATCGGGGGGACGGGTTTGGATATTTTTTCGACATTGCAGGAAGACAAGGGCCGGCTCTCTCCCTCCGAAAGCCGCATCGCCGAGATCATCGTCAATGATTTCGAGTTCGCGGTAAACGCCTCGATCATCGAGCTTGCGGAACGGGCCGAGGTCTCGCCGCCGACCGTCACCCGCTTCTGCCGGCGGCTGGGCTGCGAGAGCTTTTCCGATTTCAAGGTACAGCTCGCCCGGACTGCCCATATCGGCGTGCGGTATCTGAAGCCGGAATCGAAAAGCACCGATCCGGCCGATGTCGCCCAGGATATCATCACCAAGGCGCAGAACGCGCTCTTTCTGCTGCACCGGTCGCTCGATCTTGCCGCGATCGAAGCCGCCGTCTCGCTGATCGCCAAGGCCGATATGATCTATGCCTTCGGCTCGGGCGGCAATTCGTCGATGATCGCCGACGAGCTTCAGAACCGGCTCTTCCGCCTCGGGCTTCGCATCACCGCCAGTTCCGATCACAGCATGCAGCTGATGATGGCGGCCGCGGCAAGGCCGGGCGACGTACTGATCGGCTCGTCCTTCTCCGGGCGCAATATGGAGTTGGTGCGGGCCTTCGAGCTTGCCCGCGAGACCAAGGTGAAGACGATCGCTCTCACCCAGACGGAAAGTCCGGTTGCCAAGGCCGCCGAAATCGTCGTGCCGATCGACCTTCCCGAGGGCAACAACATCTATCGCCCGACCTCGACGCGTATCGCCTACCTCGCGACGGTCGATATTCTGTCGAGCCTCGTCGCCTATGCCGTTCAGCCGAAGGCGACGACCACGCTTCGGCGCATCAAGCAGCAGCTCGTCCTTCACCGCGACGGCGATGACCGGCAATTGCTTGGAGATTAATTCCATGAATGGGAGCGACAGCAAATGACCCAATCGGCAGCCATCGTCACGGGCGCTGCGGGCGATATCGGTGCTGCGATCGCCGCGCGGCTCGCCGATGACCATGATGTCGTGTTTCTCGCCGACATCGATGCCGCGGCTGCCACCGCCGTGGCGTCGAAGCTCGGGCCGGACAATCGCTTCGTCGCCGTCGGATGTGATGTGACCAGCGAGGCGAGCATTGCGGAATTGGTCGGGCGTGCTGCCGGCGCCGGCGTGGTTCGGACGCTGGTCAACAATGCCGGTGCGGCCCGCGCCACCAGCCTGCACGAGACGACGCCTGACATTTGGCGGGCGGACGTTGCGCTCAATCTCGAAGCGGCATTCCTGTGTTTCCGCGCCTTCGAGCCGATGCTGCAGGCCTCGAAGGGCTCCGTCGTCAACATCGCCTCGGTCAACGGCATGCACGTCTTCGGCCACCCGGCCTATAGCGCCGCCAAGGCCGGCCTTCTGCATTTCACCCGGCTGGTCGCGGTGGAATACGGCAAGTTCGGCATCCGCTCCAATGCGGTGGCCCCCGGCACGGTGAAGACGCAGGCCTGGGAGGCACGCGCGGCCGCCAATCCGAATGTTTTCGAGGAAGCCCGCCGCTGGTATCCGCTGCAGCGCGTCGTCGATCCCCGGGATGTCGCCAATGCCGTCGCCTTTCTGGCCGGGCCGCTGGCGGCAGCAATCACCGGCGTCTGCCTGCCCGTCGACTGCGGCCTGACGGCCGGCCAGGCGGAACTGGCGAGAACCTTCTCCCAATCAGAATATTACTGACGCCAGACAACGCCATGAGCCGCCTTTTCCCCGCCGTCTTCCGCAACCCGGCGATCCGCGCCAGCATGATCGCCATTTTCACCTTCGGCATGGCCGGCGCGATGACCGCACCCTACCGTTCGATCATCGGCATCCGTGAGCTGGGGTTGAGCGACGGCCTCTATTCCTTCCTGGCCTTCGCCTCGGCGGCGGTGAACGTGGTCATCAGCATCCTGCTCGGCAATCTCGCCGATCGGCTCGGCGAATACCGTTCGGCGATGATCGGCGCCTGCCTCTTCGGCATCGTCGGCTACGGCATGGTCTACGCCTTTCCCACAGCGGCGATCTTCATCATCAGCGGCTTGCTGCCCCTACCGATCTTCGGGGCGCTGAATTCGCTGCTGTTTGCCAATGCGCGCGCGGCGATGCACGGCATGAGCCGCAGCGACATGGTGACGGCCAATTCCGGCGTGCGCGCCACGATCTCGCTCTCCTGGGTGCTGATCCCGGGGATCACCGGCCTGCTGCTATCCGGCGCCTCGAGCATGCTGCCGGCCTATCTCTTTGCCGCCATCGCATGTCTCTTATGCCAGGGCATCATCCTCTTCGCCCTGCCGAAGCGGGCGGCAACGGAGATGACAGCGGTTCATCACCTCACCTATCTCGGCGCGCTGCGGCAGGTGATTTCGCCACGGATTTCAGCGCATGTCGCCGGCGTGGCGCTCATCACCAGCACGCTGCACCTCAACGACGCCCTTCTGCCGTTGATCGCCACCGGCGCAGCCCATGGGGCGCTGAGCGATGTCGGCATTCTGGTCGGCATCGTCGCATTGCTCGAGATCGTCTTCATCATCGTCTGGTCGCGGATCGCCCGGGAGGCCGGCCAGATGACGGCGCTTGCCGCCGGCACCATCATCTATGCGGTGTTCCTCTGCCTTCTCGGCTTTGCCTCGCAGCCGTGGCACCTCTATGCGCTGACCCTGCTCGCCGGCATCGGCGCGGCGGCGATCATCAGCATTCCGATCACCTATCTGCAGGATCTCATCGCCGATCGGCCGGGGCTCGGCAGCGCCCTGATTTCCGTCAATATCTTCGCCAGCGCCGGCATCGGCGCGCTGGTCTTTGCCGCCGGCACTTATGTGACAGGCTATTCCGGCACCGCCGTCATCAGCGCCGTCACCGGCCTGTCGGGGATGGCGCTCCTCGGCCTGCTGCAGAGACGAAATGCCGTTGCGCCTGCTGACGCCGGGGTTCCATAAAGCTGGCGAAGAATGTGGCTTTCATCGTCATCCGTCTTGTGACAAGGGTGGGGCACCATTTCCTTTGAAGGCGACATGAAGGCGATCTCCGGCACGAATCTCGAGCAGGCCAAATCTCACAACCGGCGTGTGGTGATCGAGGCCGTCCGCACGCACGGTCCCTTGTCGCGCGCGGCGATCGCCCGGATGACGGCGCTGACTGCCCAGACCGTGTCGAATATCGTCGAGGAACTGGAGAGGTCGCATCTTCTGGTGCCGGCTGAGGCGCAGAAGCTGGCGCGCGGCCAGCCGATCATCCCCTATTCGATCAATCCCGCCGGCGCCTATTCGATCGGCCTCGAACTGGGCCGCCAGCGCGCCAGCGGGGTTCTGACGGATCTCTCCGGCGCCGTTTGCGCCCGCATCGAGCGCCATGTCGAGCACCCCGATCCGCAAAGGGCCATGCCGGCGCTCCAGACCATCGTCGAAGACCTTCAGCAGGCCTTCGCCTTCGACCGCAACCGGCTGCTCGGCGTCGGCATGGCCCTGCCCGGCCGCTATGCCGATGGCGGCATCACCTCGCTCAGCCCGCAGAACCTGCCCGGCTGGCAGGATTTTCCCGTCGGCCATGAGCTGGAACAGCGGGTTAAGGTGCCGGTGCTCGTCGAAAACGATGCGACGGCTGCCGCGATCGGCGAGCGTCTTCACGGCGTCGCCCGTGGCCTCGGCAGCTTCGTCTATCTCTTCCTGGCCGGCGGCGGCGGCATCGGCGCCGGAATGTTCCTCGACGGCCATCTCTATAAGGGCAGCCGCAACAATGCCGGCGAGATCGGCCACATCATCGTCGAGCCGCACGGCAAGCTCTGCAGCTGCGGCAAGCGCGGCTGTCTGGACCGCTACATCTCACCGACCGTCGCCTATGAATTCATGGGCATTGCCAATGCCGAGGAGCTGTCATCAGACGATCTCGACGCGCTGATCGCCAAAGGCGGCGAAGGCCTGGATGCCTGGCTCGACCAGGCCGTCCAGCCGCTGCGGCAGACCCTCGACTTCCTCGAACTGGCCTTCGATCCGCAGACCATCGTGCTCGGCGGCAGCATATCGACATCGCTGATGCGCCGTCTCGCAGACCGGCTGGAGCCGCTGCACGTCCCGATTGACCCCGACCGGAAACGCAGCGTGCCCCGCGTCATGATCGGCATGACCGGCAAGGACACGGCCATCCTCGGCGCCGCCGCCCTGCCGATCTTCTCGGAAACCAATCCACGCTTCGACGTTCTGCAAAAGCCGGTCGGGTGAATTCGGTTTAGCCTGGCACTAAAGCGCGTCGCGATCCTTCGGATTCGCTCTTTGCGCTTTAGGTTTTTGTTTTCACGCATGTCGTTGCCGCAAAACCGCTGCACACTTTTGCGCGACATGCTTTAGCCGAGCGCTTCGACCACGTTGAGCAACACCCGGGCACCTGAAATCATATGCGTGTCAGTTACGAACTCCGCCTCGTTGTGGCTGATGCCATGGCGACACGGAACAAAGATCATGGCTGTTGGAGCTATGCGGTTTACGAACAGCGCATCGTGAAAGGCACCGGAAACCATTTGGCGGCTCTTGAGACCGAGAGCTTTGCAGGCCTCCTCAATTGCCCCTGTAATAGTTGGTGAAAAGCGGCCTGGCGCCATGTTGACGCGCTGGCTGACGCTAACGTCACAATCCCAGCGGGCGCCCGCAGCCTCGCATTCCTTTCGCACATGCTGGTCCATCGCAGCAAGGATAGCGGCGTCCGGATGGCGGATATCGACGGTGAAGGTGACAGAACCGGGGATAACGTTGATGGAACCTGGCTCGGCAGTAATGCGGCCGACCGTCAGCCGTGCCTCGGGGTCCGCAGGCATGACCGCCGATTGAAGGCTTGCGATTGCGGCGGCTGCCGCACCCATGGGGTCCTTGCGGAATTCAAGCGGCGTCGTGCCGGCATGCGCGGCCACACCGGAGAAGACAACTTCAAGCCATTTCGTGCCCTGCACCGCCGTGACGACACCGATGGGCACGTCCTCCTGCTCGAGGATCGGGCCCTGTTCGATATGCAGTTCGACAAAGGCGGAAATAGCGTGGCCTGTTGGTCGCAACGCAGCTTCAGGCAGTGCTGCGAGCGTTGCCGCCAGCTCATCGGCCAGCTGCGGGCCGTCCGTCGCATGTATTGGCTCCCAGTCCGCCAGAGTTCCTACCCCCGCAAAGGCCATGGATCCCATGCAACCCGGCGAATAGCGGCTACCTTCCTCGTTGGTGAAGGCGACGACTTCGACGGCACGGTCGGTTTCGATGCCGGCGTCGCTCAGCGCTTCGAGCACCTCGAAAGCGCTAAGCGTGCCGAGCGCGCCATCGAAGCGGCCACCAGTCGGCTGGCTGTCGAGGTGGCTGCCGATGAGGAGCGGTGGCAGGGAAGCATCCCGGCCCTCCCGTCGAATGAACAGATTGGCGATATCATCCTGGAAGACGGTGAAGCCGCGGGCAAGCGCTCGCTCAGCGAGCAGCCGGCGCGCCGCACGGTCTTCGATGCCTAAAGCCTGCCTGTTGACACCACCGGCAGGCGTCGCGCCGATCGCTGCGAAATCGGCGACAGACGCGAGCAGGCGCGCGGCGTTGACCTCCGGCTTCCGGCTCATCGGCCAAGGCCTGCAATGAGCCGCTTGACCCGCTCGAGCTCAACCGCATTCCACCAGACGCCATCGTATTTAAGGGCGCTTGCAATGATCACGCCGTCCGCGACGGACAGAATATCGTTGGCATTGTCATGCGTGACGCCGCTGCCCACCAGTGTAGGCAGCGATGCCGCCTCCTTGATCATCCTGATATAACCGAGATCGGCGGCGTGGCCGGTGCGCTGGCCGGTGGCGATGACGACATCGGCATCGAAGAAGACGAGATCCTTGACCTGTTCTTCGACAGGCCGATCAGCCACGATGGCATGCGCCCCATGCTTGACGTGGGCATCGGCAAAGATGCGGACGCCACGGGCGCGAAGATGGGCACGGTAGCGCATGGCGCGTGCCGATTCTCCCTCCACAAACCCCTCGTTCGCGATATAGGCATTGGCCCACTGGTTGACGCGAATGAAGGATGCGGACGAGGCAGACGCGATGGCAAGCGCCGGGATCGCCGCATTGGCGAGCACGTTGATGCCGATCGGACAACCGAGCTCGCGGCGGATGCGATCGGCGACAACGGCCATATGCGCTGATGTCTCGGGGCCGATATCATCAGGCTTGGCAAACGGAACATCGCCGTGGTTCTCGACGATGACAGCGTCGCAGCCGCCCGAAAGGTAGGCGCGTGCATCTGAAAGACCGCGCTCGTAGATCGTCTCGACGCCTTCGTCATCATAGCGTGGCGCCCCCGGCAATGGCATCAGATGCACCACACCGATCACCGGCTTGTCGCGCCCGAAAAGCGTCCTCAGTGTGTCCTTGTTCTGCCGTCCGATAGGGTTGCTCATGGCGATCACACGTTTTCCAGTTTCAATGTCTTGGTAAGGGCGGCTAGCTCTGCCGAGGTGGGGAAAGAGGCGAGCGTACCGGCACGGCCGACCGCGATACCCGCCGCCCGTGTTGCAAGTCTCGCAGCGTCGGCAAGCGTCGCACGCTGCGCAAGAAGTCCGGCCAACGTTCCGGCAAAGCAATCCCCCGCGCCGCTGGCATCCACGGCTTCGCGTTTTTCGGCCGGGATGTGGAGCCGGGAAGAGGCGTCCAGAACGAGGACGCCCTCCGAACCGAGCGTTACGATGACGGTGGCTGCGCCCCTCGCGCGCAGGCGGTCGGCAGCGCGGTCAGCAGAGGTCTCGCCGGTCAAGGCTTCGGCCTCCGGTCGATTGATGATCAGCAGTGACACCGCCGAAAGATCCGGCGCATCGGAAGCAAGCGGGCTCGGATTGAGAACGGTGAAAAGCCCGGCCCCCCGCGCTGCCTCCAGGCACTGCACCGTTACATCGGCGCCAAGATTGCCCTGCATCAGCAACATGTCTCCGGCGCTCCAGGTCGATGCGAGCGGGCACATCGTCAGCGGATTGAACGCCTCGGCGCAGCCGGCGGCGGTGATAATGACATTCTCGCCATGGCGATCGATGAGGATCACCGAGCGGTCACTGGACAGATCGAGGCGCGAGAGGCGCAGGTCGGAAATCTCAGTGGAGAGCAGGCTTTCCATCCGGTCGCCGGTGGCATCCCGGCCAACGGGTGCCCAGAGCGTCACGCAGGCACCTGTCCGGGCGGCGGCGGCGGCCTGGTTCGCCCCCTTGCCGCCGACACCCTCGCCGGCAGCCGTTGCGTTCAGCGTTTCTCCTGGCTGCGGCAGCCGCTCCAGGCGAAAGCTCGTATCGACGCAGACATTGCCGACGACGTGGATGGTCATGACTGCGGACCTTCCGTTCAGTCCGTTGCCCAGCCGAGCATCTGCTCGAACAGGGTCTTGTAGCCCGGCCAGGCGATGAATTCCGGCGGCAGCCAGTGCGGGCCGACATCAGACGTCCAGACAAGTGTGCGGCCTTCGCCGTAGGTGCCCGTGACGAGCAGCGGCAGCGAACCATATTCCGAGGAAACGGTCATAAGCTGGTTTGCACCTTCCTTCAGCGTCACCTCGTTGAAGCCCAGCAGATAAGGGAACTCGCCGGAAATACCCGAAAGGATCGGATGCGAAGCATCGCCCGAAACAACGGGCGTAAAGCCCTCCGGCACCTCAACACGGTCGTCGACGGAAAGGCAGGCGACCGGTAGCACCTCTTCAACCGCGGTGTTGCGGAAGCGCGCACCGCCATTGATGCCCTGGAAGGAATAGTAGCCACCGAACATCAGGAGCGCGCCGCCCCGGGAAACGTAGTCACGCAGCAATTTCAGACGGTTCGGTGTACGACGCGAGTGAATCCAGGTGTCGGGATGCAGAAGCAGCGTATTGGCGCCGATATCAGAGAGCACAATGGCGTCATAGGCTTGAAGGCCTTCGAGCGTGCTCGGAAACTCCTTCTGCGCCTCGTGTGCCGGCATGAAGGTGACGTCGAAGGGGCTGTCCTTCAGGGCCCTCAGCAATTCGTCCGCGCCGGTGTGATAGGTCACGGTCGGGAACTGATCGAAGCCCTTGATATGGGTGGCGGTCGAAACCCAGGATTCGCCGGCGAGCAGCACTTTCTTCTTGGTCATGGAAACTCCTTGGACGATGGGCCAACGCTCAGCGCGTAGCGGAAAAGACGGATTTCGGGTTGTCGATCAGCATGCGGTCGATGGCCGCCTGATCGACACCGTGGCGCTTCAGGCGCGGCAGGAAGTGTTTGAGGATGTAGCCGTAGCCAAAGCCGCCGTAGCGAGTCAGCATGATCTTCAGGAACACATCCTGCGACAGCAGCAGCCGGTCGCCGAAACCTTTGTCGACGAGGGTGGCAATAGCGCGGGCATTCTCCTCATCGGAGGGTGACTGTGCGTCCTGATCGGCATAGTAATAATCCATGCCGATCATGTCGTATTCCAGGAAGGCGCCGCGCCTTGCCAGTGCCATCTGGTAGTCGAGATCGTCGTGGCTGGGGTTCATGTGGCAAAGAACGGTATGGCGCAGATCGGCTCCCTCCTCCTCCACCACATCGAGCACGCGATGCGCCAGCCGCTCCCAGCCCGGCAGGTGGATGGAAAGCGGCAGGCCGGTGATGCGTGCCGCCCGCGCCGAAGCGCGAAGTGACTTCTCTTCCTCGGAGGTGAAATGGCGGCTGACACCGACCTCACCGATAATGCCGGCCATGATTTCCGGCTGATTCTCGGAACCGCCGACATCATCGACGATGAACTGCGTGACCTCTTCGACGCCCATGGCCTTGAGCCAGTCCGGATGGGTATGCTCCAGATAGAAGCCGGTGCCCATAATGATCCTGAGCCCCGACATTCGTGCAATGCGGGCGAGCCCCGCCGCATCGCGACCGATACCGAAATTGGTCGTCTCCACCACGGTGCAGCCGCCGAGCGCCTGGAACCGTTTGAGCTCTCCAAGCGCCAGATCCCCATCGTCGAGCGAGACATTGTCCCGGTTCATATAAGGGTTCATGCGCAACTCGCCGATAATCTCGATCGAGACCTTCTGTTCGGCGATCGCCTTTTCGTCCGGATGGCAGGGACAAATCCAACTGGTCGCACCATCGAGGAAGATGTGCTCGTGCATCAGAGTCACGCCGAGATCCTCCGCTGGGACGGGGCCGGTGACGGTCATGGCTGTGCCGGAATTCACCCCGATGGGGTGCCGCTTTTGAGGTGTGTCTGTAAAGAGGTGATCGAGCATTCTCAGCGCCCCTTGGCGGCACCGCGGAACAGGCGGAAATTCAGCCAGATCGCGACGAGGATGATGACGCCGGTGACGATCGGCGTGAAGAAGGGAGACAGATGCGAGAGGATGAGGCCGTTTGCGAGCACCGCGACGGTGAGTGCGCCCAGGATCGTACCTACCAGTGAACCGCGTCCGCCAAAGAGGCTGGTGCCGCCGAGCACGACGGCTGCGATCACATCCAGCTCAAAACCCTGTCCCGCATTCGAGGAGCCGGAACCGAGACGGGCGGAGAGGATAACGCCAGCCACCGCGGCCGCCGTGCCCGAGAGCACATAAACCCAGAGGATGACCCGGCGCGTATTGACGCCTGCCCGCCGCGTCGCCTCGGCATTGGCCCCGACGCCCGTAACGTAGCGGCCGAAATGGGTTTCGTTGAAAGCGATGTAGGCGATAGCGAGAATGACAATCGCAATCAGCGCCGGAGCCGGAATGCCGAGCAGCCAGGCGCGGCCGAGCGCTACGAAGGGGCTCGTCGGCTCGATGGGGATCGAATAGCCGCCGGTGATGAGCAGCGCGAAGCCACGGATCACAGAAAGGCCGGCGAGCGTGACGATGAAGGCGGGGATGCGCTCGTAGGCGATGAAGTAACCCTGGATGACGCCCACAACGCCGCCGAGCAAAAGCATCAGCACGATAGCAAGTGGCCAGGGCACGCCGGCCTGAAGGGCTGCGGCCGAAAGTGTAGCTGTCAAGGCAAGAACGGAGCCGACTGAAAGGTCGATGCCGCCGGTTGTGATGACAAAGGTCATAGCTGCGGCGACGATGAGCAGCGGGGCGGATTGCCTGATCACGTTGAGGAGGTTTGGCGCGGTCAGGAAGGCATCGGTCGTCATCGAGAAGAACAGGCAACAGACCACGAAGAACAGCGCGATCGACATGACGCCGCCGTTGGCCACGAACTTGTCGAGGATCGTCGCCTTGCGCATGCGAGGCGGATGGCTGGCATAGGCGTTGGGTTCGGAACTCATGCGGAGACGCCTTTTTCCCGGTTGTGGCCTGCGGACCGGGCGGCAAACTTTCGCCCGACGATCAGATTGACGACGTCCTCGATATTCGTGTCCTCGATCCGGCGCTCGGCCACGTTGTGGCCCTCATACATTACCTGGATGCGGTCGCAGACGAGGAAGAGGTCCTGCAGGCGATGCGTGATGAGGATGACGGACACGCCGCGTTGCGAGACCGTACGGATAAGTTCGAGGACCGCCTCCACCTCGGCGACGGCAAGTGCTGCCGTCGGCTCGTCCATGATGAGCACGGAAGGATTGAAGGACGCGGCGCGGCCGATGGCGATGGACTGGCGCTGGCCGCCCGAGAGATTTTCCACCTTCATGCGTGTATCGGGAATGACGATGCCGAGGTTGGAGAGCATATCGCGCGCCCGCTCATGCATCAGCTTCTTGTCGAGCATCGGTATGCCGGCCACCCGCCGGTTCGGCTCGCGACCAAGGAAGAGATTACCCGCGACATCGATCGTGTCGCAGAGCGCCAGGTCCTGGTAGACCATCTCGATGCGGGCGGCACGCGCATCGGCCGGCGAGGTGAAGGCAACTTCTCTGCCATCGATTTCAATCGTACCGGCATCCGGGATCACCGCGCCGGAGAGAACCTTGCTGATGGTGGACTTGCCCGCACCGTTGTCACCCACCAGGCCGAGGACTTCCCCCGGCTTCAGGTCGAGCGAGGCGTTATCGAGCGATTGCAGAGCGCCATAGCGCTTGGAAATGCCGGTCATGCGGACGCGGCTGACTTGCGTGTCGGTCATATTCAATGGCCCTTGCTGGAAATCCGGCCGCCCAGCCTGATCGTCAGGCCGGGCGGCGACGGCAGTTCGGCTTACTTGAACACGTCGCGATACTGATCGACATTCGCCTTGGTGACGATGGTGACCGGCACGTTGATGATCGGCTCTATCTTTTCGCCCTTCTTGACCTTGACGAGCGCTTCGACCGCGGCCTTGCCCTCACCGGCCGGGTCCTGCTGGATCACTGCCGTGACGAACCCCTGGTCGATGCCATCGATGGCGGACTTCGTCAGATCCCAGCCGAAGACCTTGATGCTATCACCGCGCCCCTGGCTGGCGACGGCGGAAACCGCGCCGAGCAACGCCGGCTCGCCGGTAGCATAGAGCGCCGTCATGTCGGGGTTAGCGGTCATCAGGTTTTCGGCAGCGGATAGCGCGACATCCTGCACGTTCTGGCCGTCGACGGTGTTGAGGAATTCAACCTTCTGACCGCCCTTACCCACGGCTGCCTTGAAGCCATCAAGGCGCTGGTTCTGGATGAAGGAGTTGAGCGCGCCGACGACGCCGACCTTTGCAGCACCACCCATGTCGCTCTTCACGTAGTCGGAGAAGAACTTGCCAATCTCGCCACCGGCCGCAGTGTTGTCGACACCGACGAAGGCGATGTTGTCGCCTTGCGGAATCTGCGCATCGATGGCGATGACTGGAATGCCGGCATTCTTAGCCGCAGTGATGGCCGGCTTCACGCCGTTGACATCGATGGCGACCAGAATGATGCCGTCGACCTTCTGAGTGATATAGGTCTCGATCGCATCGTTCTGCGCCGAGGGCACGTTGTTGGCATTAAAGATGACGAGATCGACGCCGGCAGCTTTGGCGGCGGCGTTGGCACCATCATTGATCTGGTTGAAGAAGAGTGCCTGCTGATTGATGGTGACGAGCGCGAAAGTATCGGCAAAGGCGCTTGAAACACCCATGGAAAGTGTCATGGCAACGGCTGCAGCGCAGCCGAGGAGATATTTGGTCCGACCCATTTTAGGTTCCCCTTGTTAGAAGCCGCGGGCGGCAACAGAATTTACAAGAAGCATTATTCAAGTGACTTGAATTCTTGTCAAGTCACTTGAATGGCAATGATCGGAAAAATGAAGAAGTAGATTTTTCTGAGAAAATTTAGAATGTTGGCGGCGTATTGACCCAGAAAATCGAGGCCTGCTGGTTGCCGACATTGCGATACCAATGGGCAAGTTCGGAATTGAACACAAAACTGTCTCCGGCGGACAGGCGAAAGGTCTTGTCGCCGATCATCAACTCGATCTCGCCGATGAGCACGTACCCCACCTCTTCGCCGACATGCTGGATCGGCCCGGCGCTCTCACCACTGACATCGATATGATGAATGTTGCACTGAAGCAGATGGCCCTGCGAATAGGGAATGATGCGTTCGAGCGATATGCCTTCGCCGCGCCGCAGCGGATCGAGTGAGATCAGCGGCCGCGTGCCCGCGCGAAATACCACTCCCTCATCGGCATCCGTCTCCTCGAACATCCAGCCGATATTGGAATCGAGCGCCTGCACCAGCCGGTGCAGCATGGGCAACGATGGCGAAGCTTTGCCGTTTTCGATTTTGGACAGCAGGCTTTCGGAACAATCCGCAGCCAGCGCCAGTGCCTTCAACGTCAAGCCGCGCGTCTGCCGCGCAAGCTTGAGGCGCGCGCCGAGCCGCACCGGATTCGATTGGACCTTATCCTCTCGGCTGCTTTCAGACGGCACAGGCGGCTTGACCATATTCATGTTGAAGCATCGCATTAATCGGGGCTTCAATCATAAGTCCTTCAGGCAAGCGCTGTCCAGTTGGGATGCTTTGGGCGGAGAATGTTGCGGCGGCGTTATGCCACACGCGCTAGTAGCCAGAGGGCCGAACAATTTCACGATTCTATTCAATCGCCACCACCTGAAGGCCCCATTGGCTCGAAAAACCGACTGGTCATGCCGCTGGTTAGTTGACTGTTATACTCAAGGATTATACGCGCTTCGGCAGGTTTTCCGGCAATCCGAAGCATAAGCATGACCCCTGTCGACATCTTGTCCGAAATCGTCCGCGCGGATGATCGCGTGGCGCTTGTTTTCGCCGATGGGCGGACGCTTTCCTATGCCGATCTCAACGCGCGGACCTTACGGTTTGCGGAGCGGCTGGGTCAGGGAGAAAAGCGGCTTGTCGCGATCTCGGCGGAAACCTCGGAGCATATGATCGTTGCATATCTCGGCGCGTTGCGCGCTGGCCACGCCGTGGCCATGCTGCCGCCATGCGACGACCGGCTCTGGAGTGACTTTCTCGCAGCCTTTCAGCCGGACTTTACCTTCCGGCCGGCCGACGGGCGCTGGCGTCTGATCGAGGAAAGCCGGCCTGGCCGCACGCAGCCACTTCATCCCGATCTCGCTCTCGTGCTGATGACCTCCGGCAGTTCCGGCGCGGCCAAGGCCGTGCGTCTTTCATATGCCAATCTCGACGCCAATGCGCGTGTGATCGCGGACTATCTCGAGCTTTCATCGGCCGACCGGGCCGCCTTGGTCCTGCCGCTTCACTATTCCTACGGACTATCCGTCCTCCATTCTCATCTGATCGTCGGCGGCAGCATTTTCTTGCCCGGTGTCTCGGTGATGAGCGAGGATTTCGCTGGAGTGATCGGCGAAAGCGGCTGCACCAATTTTTCGGGTGTGCCCTATTCCTACGAACTGATGGAAAAGACGCGCTTCCGAACGGCCGGGCTCGGGGCGCTGCGCTTCATGACGGTGGCCGGCGGCAGGCTCGCGCCCGAACTCATTCGCCGCTACCGGGATTACATCAGCGCCGGCGGTGGCCGCTTCTTCGTCATGTACGGCCAGACCGAGGCGGCGGCCCGGATCGCCTTCGTCCCGCCGGAAAGCCTGTCGGACAATGAAGAGCGGATCGGCATCGCCATCCCCGGCGGCAGCCTCAGCCTTGCCGATGATGACGGAAATCCAATCGACCGGCCGGGCGTTGCTGGAGAACTCGTCTATGCCGGCCCGAACGTGATGATGGGCTACGGCGCGGATCGCGCCGATCTCGCCCGCCCGGCCGAGGTCGAGGCGCTGCACACCGGCGACATTGCCGTTCGCGACGAAGAGGGTTTCTTCCGGATCGTCGGGCGGAAAAGCCGTTTCGCCAAGGTCGCGGGACTGCGGATCGGCTTCGACATCATGGAGCAGGTGCTGGTGGAGGCGGGCATCGCGGCCGCGGTGCTGGGCGACGATGAAGGTCTGCAGGCCTATGTGACCGATGCTGGCGTGGCCGATCGGGCGTGGCGGATCCTTGCAGAGGCGAGCCGTCTTCCCGCGAACCTGATCTGCGTGGCCGAGCAGACGGATCTACCCAGGCTTGCCTCCGGCAAAATCGACTATGACAGCCTCGGCGAGACGATGCGGAAGACGCGCGAGAAAAATCGCCCGGCGGCGGTCAGCGTGCTCGAAGCCTACGCCCGCATCTTCTATCCCCTCACCGTCGGCCGCAATGACAGCTTCGTCTCGCTCGGCGGCGATTCCCTTCGCTTCCTGCAATTGACCATGGAATTCGATCGGCTCGGCGTCGACCTGCCGGAAGGCTGGGCGCAGGCGCGGATCGCCGAACTCGACAATGGCCGGCCGGCGGTACGCTCCTCCCGGCTTGCAGACATCAGGGCGCTGCCGACCGATCTGGTCCTGAGGGCGATCGCCATTCTGTTGGTGGTGGTGCATCACGAGATGCTGTGGCCCATCCCCGGCGGATCGGGCGTCATGCTGCTCCTCGTCGGCTTCAGCCTGGCGCGCTTCCAATCGGCCCATTTCCTCGCCGGCCAGTTCCGTCATGCGTTGCGGCCCGCCGTCAACGTTCTCATTCCCTATTTCCTTATTGTTGCCGTCTATGCGTTCGCCTGGCGGACGGTGCCCTGGGCCTCGATCACGCTGACCGGCAATTTCGGCTATGCCGATCCGGAACGCCACGAGATGGTTCCCTATCTCTACTGGTTCATCGAGGCCTATGCGCAGATGCTTCTCGTCTTTTCGCTCATTTTCGCGGTGCCTGCGGTGCGCAAGCTCGCGCGGGCGCGGCCTTTTGCCTTTTCGCTTGGCCTGCTCGGGCTGGCGGTTGCCGCGCGCTTTTCTCTGCCGCTCGTCTTCGACATCGGCAAGCGGCAGATTTTCACGATCTATTGGGGTTTCCACCTCGGCATTTTCGGCTGGTGCGCCGGCCTTGCCGATCGTGCGGCGCAGCGCATGGTTCTGACGGCGCTGGCTGCGGCAGTGCTCGGTTATCTCGCCTTCTGGGAAACGGTTTGGATTGGAACGACGATCAAATATCTGACGATCTTCGCCGCACTTCTTGCCCTTCTCTATCTGCCGCGGATTCGTCTGGCCGTCTGGCTCGCCCGTCTGGTGACGCCGGTCGCAGTCTCCGCCTTCCCCATCTACCTCTTGCACCGCTTCGTACCGGAACTGCTGATGACGCCGGCGGCCGGCGCCTTGCCGGCCCCAGCCTTTCACCTGCTGGCCATCGCCGGCGGCCTCGCAGTGGGCATCTTCGCAAACAAAACAGTCGCGGAGTTCCGCAACCTGCTTGGCGGAATGGCGATAGCAAAGAACACCGACGTGCCTCAGCCCGCCCTATTGCTACAGCGACCGTTCGTGGTGCGGCGAATGGTTGTCCGTGACTTAATTGGTTCTCAAACCTGCGCCTCGAGTGGAACGCGATCGCCGGGTCTGCAATTCGATAGTAACACGCCTTGATAGGAGCGAACCGAAGACCCTGAGATTCGCTTGAGCGCTACAAGGGGGACTTCAGGGTATAACTCAGGAAACGCCGTGATCCTGGATCTGTGCGATATGCTCGCGGCGTCTGAACTCGACGGGAGCGAGTCCGGTTTC
>NZ_NWSV01000036.1 GCF_002531935.1 Rhizobium chutanense
TCACAGTTTGTGAATCGTCTGTCCGCAATACAGCGGCCAACGCTACTGACGCCAGATGGGGTCAGCTTGTCGCTTACCGACAATCGAAGCGATGTCCGCCATCAGCCGATAATCATTGCACATTGCTCTTAACGGTCGGAGGTGATCGCCGTGCACCCGGAGGTGGGCCCCGGAGTGAGGACGATGCCGAACAACGAAAACAGGCTGCTTCCCGCCAAGCGAACGTTCACGGTTGAAATTCAAACACGAGCCTGGCCGAGAGCGTCGAATGAAATGAGGACAGTTCATCCGGTTCTGGCGGCAGCAGCGATTACGTTTCCTGAGACGCTTCAAATTCGACAAAAGCGGTTGCGAAGAAGAGATGGCGCTTTGCCGGTCCCCTGTTGGTTTTGGGAAGGCCCGCTATTGTCGCGTGAGATCCCTTGAGCAGCGCGACCAGGAACAGATCGCAACTTTCGACGACCATTTTAGGCCGGAGCTGGTCGGTGGCCTTCAGGTATTTTGAAAATGCTGGAATAGTTCTCTTCACGGTTGCTTGAAGCAGCGCAGGCGACAGGACCTGGAAAAGATCCTTTGGCTGCGTGAGTCTTAGAGCCTCAATCGTGCCCCACAAGGCGTCGGCATTGAGGCGGTAATTCAGCGTCTTTCCCCATACTGTCGGCCCGAAATGTTCTTCAAGCGTATCCGACAGGGCCCTGACATCCTTGATACGGCCCTTGGCCAGGATGTCCTGCTGGCGCTGCGCCTCCACGCGTCGGGAGTTCGCGCTGATCAGGCTGGAGATGGTATGGTCGCCGGATTGCGTGAGCAGGCCGAGAGAGTCTAGCATCAAGACCTCGTCATTGTTGGAGGCTCATTCACCCGAGCCAATACCTCGCCCCCGGGCCTTTGCGTCCTGCCACGTCAGCAGGGTTCGCCAACCGGCATCGGTCGATCGACAGGCAGCCGCAACCGATGCATTCGCCAAGACCGGACCGCAGGCGCTGTAACTCGGCTATGCGCTGGTCGATACGTTTTGCCCACACGCTCGACAACTGCGACCAATCCCGACGTGACGGTACGCGATCGGCCGGCAGCTTGGCGAGCTCGGCGCCGATCTCCTCAAGCGTCAACCCGATCCGCTGTGCAAAGACGATGAAAGCGATCCGCCGCAATGCAGACCGGTGATAGCGTCGATGTCCCGAGCCGGCGCGCTCGGATGCGATCAACCCACGCTCCTCATAGAAGCGCAGAGCTGATGAGGCAATGCCGCTGCGCCGCGACACGTCGGTGATGGTTAGCATCGGATCCATGCACAAATAAAAGCACGAAGCTCTCTTGACTTCAAGTTAACTTGAACTTGTAGCAGTTAGGCGTACCCATTGAAGGAGCACCGCAATGCAGGCGAATATCGATCTTCAAGAACTTCGCGTAGGGATCACCGGCGGCACTTCCGGCCTCGGACTGGCGTTTGTGCGGCAGCTTGCCGAGAAGGGTGCGAGCGTTGCCTTCGTCGCCCGCACCGCCGCGAATGTCGGACGCGTCGCAGCCGAGACGGGTGCGCACGGCATTGTCGCCGATATCGGCAAGAAGGAAGACATCTATCCGATCGCGATGCAGATCAGTGCCAATCTTGGCGGCGTCGACGTCCTGATCAACAATGCATCGAGCCTCGGTCCTGTGCCTCTGGCGCTTCTTGCCGACACGGAGTGCGAGGAGCTGGAAGCGGCCCTCGTAGTCAACCTGCTTGGCGCCTTCCGGCTGACGAAAGCCCTATTCGGTGCGCTTGCCACGTCGGCGCGCGAGGGCCGCGGCGCGCTGGTGATCAACATCTCCAGCGACGCGGCGGTCAACGCCTATCCCGGCTGGGGCGCATACGGCGCGAGCAAGGCAGCGCTTGCCCATCTGACGGCGATTTGGGACGCGGAGGCGAAAGGAGATGGAATAAGGTTTCTTGCCCTCGACCCGGGCGATATGGACACCCCGCTGCACGCGCTGGCGCTACCAGACGCCGATCGGTCGACCTTGAAAGATCCGGAACTGGCCGCTGCCGAGATCATCGAAAAGATGCTCGACGCGTTGCCGAGTCACGATGCGCTTGCCGCCGGAGCCCACGCGTGATCGCCGCTGATCGGCTCGATCGGCAATCGGCCAGGCTGCTCGTCGTGGAGCCGGACGGCACGATGCGCGACCTGCCGCGGGCTAACCTCGGGACGTTATTCGATCCTGGCGATCTGGTTGTCGCCAACGACGCTGCGACCTTGCCTGCCAGCCTGCACGGCACGCATCTCCAATGTGGAAAGACAATCGAGATCCGCTTAGCCGGCTGGCTGTCACCTTCCGCTCCAGTCCGCTTCCTTGCGATCGTCTTCGGCTCGGGCGATCACCGCACCCGCACGGAAGATCGGCTGCCGCCCCCTGCGCTGTCATCAGGCGATCGCCTCCAGCTCGGCCCACTTCAAGCCGTCGTTAAGCGCATTCTCGACCATCCTCGCCTTCTCGAGCTTAGCTTCCAAGGCACCCGAGCAGCCATGTTTGCAGGACTGGCGCAGCATGGTAGGCCGATTCAATACGCGCATGTTCCGGAGCCGCTGGCACTGTGGGATGTTTGGACGAGAATTGCCGCCCGGCCGGTCGCGTTCGAGGCGCCATCGGCTTCCTTCGCGCTCGACTGGCGCACACTGCAAGCTTGGCGTCGGCGCGAGATCGGTTTTGCAACACTCACGCATGCCGCCGGCATTTCTTCCACCGGCGATCCCGCGCTCGACTCGCGCCTTCCCTTCGACGAGCCGTACCACATCCCTGAATGTACCGTGGCGCAGGTAGCGCGGGCGCAGCTCAAGGGCAGTCGCATCATCGCGATCGGCACGAGCGTCGTGCGCGCACTTGAAGCAGCCGCCAATCCCGATGGCAGCGTGCGTGCCGGAGATGGTATTGCGACAGGGCGTATCGCACGGGGCACTCCGCTCCGCGTCGTCGATGCGGTTCTCACTGGCGTCCACCAGCTGGGCGAAAGCCATTTCGAGCTGTTGCGCGCCTTCGCCGACGACAGCCTCCTCGCCAGTGCCTCCACCGCTCTAACTGCATACGGTTATCGTGCGCATGAATTCGGCGATTCCATGCTGCTTAACCGTCAACCGCCACCTAATTGGCGCGAACCTTAGATGGATAAAGCAGTTTGCATCGCCGTTCCTTGGCTGGCGGCACTGAAGCGTCGCGTAAGGCCGGTTGGAACATCGGCTCGCTCGCGCAAGGTGGTGCTCGGCGTCATCGTGATCAATGGCAGGATACAGCAGGAGGCCGACGTGGAACACCTCGTCGCTCAGTAGATCTTCGATCTCTCGGCCGATCTGTCGTGCCTGCCGGGCGCGACAGTAAATTCTGGGCGCCGACCGGACGCGGCGGCGACGTGTTCGCGCACGGCTCTTCAGGCAGCCCGGATTCTCACGAACGGCCGGCGCCGGGGCTTCGGCTCGGAGATATGTTTGTGCCGGACCTTTGATATCGATACCCTGAAGATCAGGGCAGGAATTTTCAGTAGATTTGCTGCTGACTAATGGTAGCCACGGCGCCGCGGTTGTTCGATTCCCATCAGGGCGCGCAACCGAGGAAGTTGGCGAACGCATAAGATGCGACCGGAGCGTCTAGGCCCTACGCCGATGTCCTGCCGCGACAATTCTAATTGCCACCGCCTTAAATCCACCTATGAAGATGCCGCACCAGTGCGGGCTACTCGGCGGCTTGACGCAGCGGATATTTCGCCGGGTGTTCGGCGGGCCCAATAAATTCGAAATCGTCCGGCATGGCGTGCTGATCAGTGCCGAGGAGTGCTAACGTCCAGTAGTCGGGTTCTGCGCCGAAGATAGTAGAGACCTGTACTACCGTAATCTTGCCCTCGAAATACTTCGATGAGCGCGCCCAGTACAGCGCATCAGGGACCAAACTTGTTACAGCCACAACGCCCACTCCGTTTGATGACATGGATGGTATCAGAATCTCCATAGATGAACATCTCTCATTTTGATTGAAGACAGGTCACTCATCCTTGCCTTCATCAATCAGAGCCTGCTGTGGATATAATGAATAAACTTGAGCTGGTTATCTTCAACATGCGGATCGAGGGCGTCGGTTTTTACGGGCAAACCCTGGCCGCCCTGATCGGGATCGTGCTGATCGGCCTGATCTTCTGGCGGCGCGTCTATGCGTGAGCACCGGCCGCGTCAGCGGGAAAGCGGGACACGCGGCCCGCTTTCAGGTGCGGAGGATTGACGTGGGGAAGGTGAGGGGAACCTGCCGACCTGGCACATATGGTGCCGCCATCAGATGAGTAATGGACAGCTTAGAATGTCAGAAATTGTTCCGCTATCGAAACAAACTGTTGATATCGTCAAAATTTATCGGGAAACGGAGAAAGAACCGCCATGCGCGTATTCCGCGAACCACAACCAATTCCTATATTGAGACAGCAACAGTGCGCCACAGCTTAGATAAAGAGGCGCCGAGTTAAGACTTTCTTAGGGGTATCATCTGCAGAGCCTTTTTATCGGCCGAAAAGCGGCAAGAAGCCTTTACTACATCGACGAGCAGGCGCGCCGCATCGGGCGGCCGCTCAACACTCACGCAACCATCAATTTCGCCTGCACCGGTTGCGATCCGCGTGAGGCCGTGAAGGCCTTCGCCAAAATCAGACAGAACCATTTCGGCAAATGGACGACGCGCCAACTCCCCCCGCCACTTCGTCATGAGGCCACCGGCGCCTATGCCTTCGAAAACGTAAGAGACGACGCGCCTTTCCTTACTCTCCAGCCAGGTGATGATCATAACGTTCACGTTCACTGGATCGTTCATCTGCCGCCCGGCTGCCTGAAGGCCTTCGAAGAGAAGCTATGGCGCTGGGTCGAACGCTGCTGCAACGGTATTCACGACGCAAAGGCCATTATGATTACCGAGCGTCCGGCCGCCGTGATGCGCAATTACGTTCTCGCAGGCTGCGACCCCAAATGGGCCGAGATCTATCGGGCCACGGCCCAACCTCAAGGCATGATCGTTGGCGGTCGTCGCTCCGGCACAACCGAAAACCTGGCCCGAAAACGACGCATTGAACGCGATCGCCAGGACAAGAAGGTCCGCCCGCTTCCCTATCAAGGCGGATCAAAAAGCATCAAAACGCACCGAAAATCGGCGCTAGTAGATTGATTTTTTTGAGGATTTTGCTATATTATAAGGGAGTTCCGACGAAACGGAACTCCCTTCGACACCACCGCTTTGACAACGGTGAACGCCTTTTAGTCCGCAAACGTAAAAGTGCGTTGTCGAGGGCCTTTGTCAAGACCTAGAGAGGTTCAAACCGCATGAAGCATCGTAATAGCAGCCCCCGGCTGACCCCGATCCTCGCCTCGAAGATCAAGGGTCTCTGGGCACACAGCCCCCTCAACCAGGCCCAGATCGCAGCCCGCCTCGGCGAGTTGAACCAGGGCCGCGTCAGCGAGGTCATCACCGGCCAGAAGTTCCCTGACGTTCCGCCTGCAGACCTGCCGGCAATCCGCCACTATATGTGAGGTAAGACCATGGCACGTGATACCCATCGAGTAATGCCCCACAAGGACGGTGGCTGGCAGGTGAAGCGCGACGGCGACCAGAAGGCCAGCCACCGCACGGATACCAAGGCCGAAGCGGAAAAGCTCGCCCGGCCGATCAGCCAGCACCAGCAGACGGAACTGCAGATCCATGGCAAGGACGGCGCCATTCAGCGCTCCGACAGCCATGGTCATGACCCGAGGTCATCCAAGGGCTAAATCCCTGCTACGGCCGAAGCCTCCCAATCGGCCGTAACGTCATCTGCGAAGGCAGGTGCAAGATCCTCTTGCACCTGCTGGACGGGCTATGAACAAAATCTTTTGGTGCTCAATGAGACGATGAATGACCGAAAGTAATGACGCCAACTCGAAGCCTGCGGTCTCTGTAGATGTCAGCATAGGCAAGGAAATCGATCGCAGCCTCGCGGAGATCATCACCGCTTTGCTGCACCCTGCCGCTAAAGTAACTGGCAGTCTTCTCGCCGATAAAATCGGGATCTATGCCGACCGTGTTCGCCGGAAGCGTGAGCAAAATGCGCAGCTCGGGCTCAGCCAAGTTCGTGCCAATCTCGATGCCGCTGGCGTGGAGCTTGAAGCCATCACGCCCCCGAAGGAAGAAGAGCTGCACATGCTAATGAATGGCATGTCGCTGGCTGATGATGAAAACCTGCGAGACCTGTGGGCGGGACCCTTCACTCAGGTGCTGGACCCAAAATCAGCGATCACCGCTGAACGACCTTTCATAAGTGTACTGGAAAGCCTCTCTCCCTCAGATGCCAAAATCATCGATTTTTTGGCAAGCAAGCGCCGCACCGATGCGGAACTCAAACGGCTTGTGCGAATAGCCCTGCCCCGAGATTTCCAAAAAGCGACCGATGAAGAGCGCGAAGCGGTAGAAGAGGCAAGACGTTTTAATGCGGAGACACGCCGGAAAGCGCACCGAACGCTAGAAGACAAGGCTATTCTATATGAGCTGCACAAACTTCCTAATTCAGGCTGGGCGGACAATCTCCTTCGGCAAGGTGTAATCGAACGCGTTCCACTGCCGCTTCGCATGCCGGCACTTCCGAACATCGCTAACATCAACGAGCGTAACCTGCTTCAAGTTCTAAACAATCTCGTACAGCGGTTCGAGATTTTGCAGCAGGCGGAGGCACAGGATGCGAAGCTACCAGGATTGCTGCCAAAACATTCGACAGAGAACTCTTTCGAGCTTCCCGTAATGTTTACGGGGTTCGGAACACGATTGGCACAAGCGTGCGGCCTTTTAGACGAGGCCCATCAGTAATGCCGTACTCTTCCGACGCAACGATCCTTCGCAGACAAGGCAAATTAAATGAGGATCCGCTCGATCTCATCCAAGCTGACGTCATCGCTGCGGCGATCGTAAAACTGGGTCGTGCGTGTTGACGATGATTGGCAATGTTGGCTGCCTTCTGCTGCGTCCCACCGTTCTTGAGGTAGGCGGTGATGCCGGTGGCGCGGAAGGTGTGATTACAAACGGCCGTGCTGATGCCGGCGGCGATGGCCCGGCGTTGAACCATGGCATAGGCTTCGGCCTGCGCGAGGGCCTGATCCAGATAGCCGTCCTGTGCCTCTTGATCGTCTGAAACAGCGGCGCACGCAGATCCGCTTTCAGGCCCGCTGTAGCCATGTAGTCGTCGAGATAGGCTTCCAACGTATGATGACAGGGCAGTTCCACCTGCTTGCCGCCCTTCTCATGTAGACGCACCCATAGGCGCCGGTTCTGCGGATACACGTCCTTCACCTCCATGCTCGAGGCGGCACCAATCCGCGCAAAGGTGTAGGTCATCAAGCCAATCAGCGCCCGATCTCGCTTGCCGATCAGGGTGTCGGCCGGGATGCTGTCGAGCAGCTGGCGGGCTTCCTCCGGAGCCAGGACCGGCGTCTTGCCCCTCTTCCGGGAATGTTTTGGTCCACGGACGGAATGAGCGGGATTGGTTTGCATGACATGGCCCGTTACTAGCCAGTCAAAAAGGTGCCGCACGGCGGCCAGGCGCTGCTTGGCCGTTGGTGCGGCGTGGCTCCTAGTCAGCTCCTGGACCCAGCCGGCGACGTGGATGGGTGTGATGGCGTCCAGCGATCGGGCACCGCTGTGTTCGCACCACCGCAGAAGCTCGACGGCTGCCTTGGCGTAAGAGCGACGGGTATTTGGATTGCGGATCTGTGCCGTGAAGAATTCCAGGAATCGACGGCTGCCAAGATCATCCAAGGCGACGATCGCAGGAAGCGCATAGAAGCGTGGCTGACTGGGCACAACCTGGCTCATGCCCACACCCGATTGGGATCGAATTCCAGTTTGGCCGCCTTGAGCTCTTTCACAAGAGCCATTTTCCAGCCGTCGGACGAGTCCATATCGGTATAGACGACACCGAATAGGTCCGACGGAATTTCCACGTCGCCTTTGCGCAGCAGACAGACCTTTCCGCGCCCCAATTTCCCAGAAAAGTATCCGAGTTCAAAGATCACGTTCTGGCGCGCGCGCTGCGCGTGGCCAGGCGCAGCCACAGATGATCCCACGTCATCGGGTGTGAGGAGCACCACTGCGAAACCGACCTCACCGGCACAGTCCTCGTACTTCTCGATGATGGTGCGGCCCTGGTTCGGTTGCTCTTTGAGAACAATAACGTCGAGCTTCAACTTCTCCAAGAACCGGGCCAGCTTGTCCAAAGCGCCCTCGTCATGGCCGTGCACGATAAATACCTTGTTGGACGCAGGCATGGTGGACCTCGGCTTGCTCACGCTTGAATCAGGAAAAACTCCATCGCCGTAGTCCTCGGTGGAGATGATCCCGCTCTCGGAAACATCATTCATGGAACCTGCAGCGGTGGAAGCGCTTTTAAATGCGTTTCGTTCCCTTTCACCGATATTGCTGACCCAACCACGGCGATAAATCTCGCCAGCTCTGGCAACGATGACAGACTGCAGCGGGATTCCGTCAGGGGTACGAAGCTCCGGATCGCGAAGCACATAGGTCGCTAGCGAGGTCGCCCGCGCACTAAGCGTCGCCCCCCTCCTGCATCAGTATCCTGCAGATCCCACTCCAGGCGCATAGCTTCGAAACCATCATGCCCTTCAACCTTGAGCATATTGACCGACGCAATGACCAAGGCCCGTGACGGAAACGGAGGGAGTTTCAGCACCTCGACATGATCATCCACTAGCTATCTCCCTGTCTGTGCCAGCGTTTCAAACTTATTGCTCGATCTGGGGATCATCACCCGTTGGCTCCCGCACCAGCCGAAGAACGTACTCACCGCCGAAGCGTCCAGGCGGTTCAATCACGGTGAGTTGTGACAACTGGTGCATGCGCCTTACCCCTTCCAGAACAGCGAAAGAATCTTCGTCCCGATAGAGATGGTATTCGCCGTTGAGCCGCAGGGCTGCATCGATCTCGTGAACTTTATGCTGAATTCGCATCTGACGGCTCGGTGCCATTCGTCGACCTTTCATATCTATGATAAAGGACATTATCATAGATAATCAGCATTATAAGCTCTCGGAAATGTGGTGGTCGCAGGTTCGATTCCGTTCAAGGCGACGGGAAAATCCTCTCTTGAAATTCTGTCGTAGGGCCCTTGGTCGCCGCAGTAAGTTCGCTGACAACTTTTTCCGATAAGGAACAGCCATCGGTGGGATTGATCAGCAGCGGTCAACTATCCTGCACAACATTTCTGATTGCAAAAAATATACCTCTCTCGGTATCCAGGGTAGATCGCCCAAATAGTCGGGCGCGCTGGGGGGCATATGACGAGATACAGTCCGTTTCATCCGAACTCTGAGGCGACGCTAAAGGCCGCCGCCGTATGGTTCGACCGCTGCCTGCGGGTAGATGGCTCACTTTTCGGCGAAGAGCCACTTTGGACAACGGAGGCTCTGTCCGAAGCAGATCGCTGCTTCAATGGTCGGCCGGATGGAAGCAAGGACAGCTTTCATGTCAAGCTCGAGCGCCAGTTTCATGATGCGTCGCCGGCCACCTGCAAGCTTCTGGCAGAGATGCTTTGGATACTAAACCTTTTTCCCACGAACATGGGGCCGGATGCCAAGCGGCGGCCAATCTTGACCGCATGGGGATGGTCAGGAGAGACCCTTTCGGGCACTCTCGCCGATGAGTTGATGGCCGACGACATTTTGCGTGGCCTTGGTTCAGCTGGTCCCGGATTCATGAACCATAAGCCGCGAGAGCTTCGGTTCTTGATCAAATCCATGATCGGACTGAAAGCCATGAGCGCGTCAGAGCGCGATTCTGTCCTGGGCGACCCCTGGGCGTTCGCGGAGTGGATTGACGGAGTGCCGGACGAAGGATATCGGCAATTGCGGCACATCCTGCCGCATCTTATGTTTCCAGACGAGTTTGAACGCATTGCGAGCCCTGGGCACGTCCGGAAGATCCTTTCAGAACTCGGCGGTGTTGACCGTCAGGCTCTTCGACGCATGTCGAAGGTGGAGCAGGACCGCGAGCTGTTGACTGTTCGGCACAACCTCGAGCGGGAGCGCGGTGGTCCGATTGATTTCTATCAGCAGGAGATCAAGGAAAAGTGGCTGAAGGAGCAGGAGATCGAGGAGTCCGCAGCGAGCGAGGCTTTGGCGGCCGATACACCCGCTTCCGCTAGCAAAGTCGCCGCTCCGCTCAATCAGATTCTCTACGGCCCACCTGGTACGGGAAAGACCTATCGTGTCGTCGATCGAGCCCTGGCGATCCTTGATCCTGAGTTCGCTGCAAAGCGGGAGAGCGATCGCGACGCACTGAAAGAGCGTTTCGATGATCTCGTTACCGAGGGGCTTATTCGCTTCGTGACCTTCCACCAGAGCTTCAGCTATGAAGAGTTTGTCGAGGGATTGCGAGCCGAGACGACTCCCGACGGAGCGATCCGCTACCACGTACAGGACGGTATCTTCAAAGCACTCTGTCAGCCGTCAGCCGATCAGGCCCGTATCCCCGTCGGTGAGCGCTTCTCCAGTGGTTACGTGGTCACGAGGTCAACACCAGAGATCCTCTGGCTCGAAAAGCCGAACGGTTCGAGCTTACCGCTTCCATGGGAACTTCTCGATGAACTCGCGGGTTTGGTTCGCCAGGGCCGCATCTCAATCGCAGATATTCGCGACAAGCTCGTCTTCGATCGGGTACCCGACAGCCGTCTCGAGAAGTTCCTTGTGAATGGCTATAACAACATTATCCCGCTAATCGTCGAGCGGCTGATCGCGAGCGAAGCCAGGCCCGAAGATCATGAACGCAAGAAGGTACTGATCATCGACGAGATCAACCGAGGCAACATCTCCAAGATCCTTGGCGAACTCATCACGTTGATAGAACCATCGAAGCGGCTTGGCGCTGACGAAGCACTGACGACGATGCTGCCCTATTCCAAAACTCCCTTCGGAGTCCCGGTCGGGGTACATATTATCGGCACGATGAACACAGCAGATCGCTCTTTGGCCTCGATCGACATGGCATTGCGCCGGCGCTTCGTGTTCGAGGAAATCGAGCCACAACCTGAAACCTTGGACGAGATCGAGCTCGCTGGAGTTAACATAGGCGCCTTACTGAGTGTGATGAACGCTCGCATTGAGGCACTGCTCGACCGGGAACACAGACTTGGCCACGCCTACTTCCTGCATCTTGAAGCCGCGGACGATGTTGGCCAACTGAAACAGCTCTTTTCCCGGCGTATTCTGCCCCTTTTGAAGGAGTATTTCTTTGACGATTGGCAGCGTATCCGCCTCGTCTTGAATGATCACCGAAAAGTGGATCCGGCGGACCGGTTCATCGTCGAGAGTGCTGATGGCTCCGTCTCTCTGTTTGGGGCGGGCGAGATTTCCGTGCCAACAAACAAAGTCTGGCGGTTAAACGCCGAGGCCCTCAACAGACCGTCGGCCTATCAGCAAATCATCGGTTAGTTGGCATGTTGACCGTCAGGGAGTTTGCCAGGCTTACGATCGATGAGGCGGCCGGGTCGATTGACCTGGCGACTGTTCCCGCGAGCGCATTCGAATGGCTCGCGCGTCACGGGCGCGATCGGGGAGGGGCGCCATCGCTTGTGAAGCTCGAGGGGCCGCGAACCCTTAAGCTTCGCAACTATGTCGGCGTGGTGGAGACACCGTGCGGAACTCGAATTGAAATCCTGCCAAAGCATATCGGTTCATCGGAGGGGGTGGCGCAGGCCCGCCGCCTGCTTTTCAATATGGTCTCCGAAGCGCTGAATCTCACGCCAAGAATCGGAGGCGGGGCCACGATCGAGGCCTTTGATCTCCCGATGACGGAGTGGTTGGCCGCTAGTTTCCTGGCTAAGGCACTTGATCTTGCCCGGCGCGGCCCGCGCCAGGCATATCGCTCCATCGAGGCGAGAGAGCCCTTTTTGAGAGGCAGGCTCGATTTCAACCGGCAGCTTCGCGCCGCAGCAGGCGGCGCGCATATGTTTCACGTCACGCACGATGTCTATTCGCTGGACAGGCCGGAGAACCGTCTCATTCGTTCGGCCATTGAACACATCGCGCGACGATCGATGACGAGCGATAACTGGCGTCTGGCGCGCGAGCTCTCCACCCTGTTCGCCGACGTTCCGGAAAGCCGGAACATTGACGCGGACCTTAAGTTTTGGGGACGAGACCGCCATTTGGCTGACTATGCGGATATCAGACCGCTATGCGAGCTTCTACTGACACATCGGCTGCCATTCGCGCTTGCCGGAGATTATCACGGGATGAGCATGCTGTTTCCGATGGAGCGGCTGTTTGAGCGCTACGTGCTGGGCTCATTGCGAATGATTGCGCCTGAGCATTTCGAGATCCACCCCCAGCACGGCGCCATGCACCTTTGCTCACAGGAAGGAGAGGATTGGTTTCAGATGAAACCGGATATCCTCGTCAGGCGTGGTGACCAACGATGGATTATCGACGCGAAATGGAAACGGCTCAGCAATGATCGCGACAAAAACTACGAGCTGAGCCAAGCTGATTTTTATCAGCTCTTTGCGTACGGGCAAAAATACCTCGGTGGTACTGGTGAAATGTACCTCGTCTACCCGGCGGTGTCGGATTTCCCCATGATGCGGGCGCCGTTCAAACTGTCAGATAATTTGCTGTTGCATGTTTTACCGTTCGACTTGGAGCGACGGCAGGCTCCGTACACATTCCTCGCAGGCTGAAGTTGGCATGTGCCGCCCCTCATTGCTCGCTAGCCGCAGGATCGGGCCGGCGCGCATTTCGTTGCCGCCCTCGCGATGATTTGGAACATCTCAATATGTTGATGCTACACGGTTCCGAGGATCGCTGTTCTGGGCATATCGGATGTGGCTCTAAGTAACTTGTTCTCTGGCCGGGCGCGTACATATCGCCCCAGTTTGCTTGCGAGATTGTTCTCTTCAAGAAACTGGAAGCTGACCTTGGACTCGGGGCGACCTGAAAGCGTCCGGCTGCGTCAGGATGGCGACGAAGAGTTCCGCTGCCTCGAGATCGTATCCGTTTCCACTAGCAAGGCTCTCCTCTGGCATGCCGTCGAGGTCCGCACACGCAACAGAACGGAAACCCTGTCAGGGCTAACGGGTGAATCTGCGGCACAACTAGTCGCAGACGTTCATGCATTCATCAACGCCTACCTCTTTGGCCTCATCGGCAACGAGAGAGAGCGCTTGCTCGATGTCGATGCCAAACTTCGAGAAATCACAGCAGGCAACCGGCAATATCTCGCGCAAGCCGATCTTGGACAGGCTATCACGAGCGTGCCCGGCAATGCCGCCGCGGCGCTCGCTCATCCGCTTCTCGATCCACAACTCATGCCGGTCGGGCTCAAGAAGTCTTTACCGGCTTCGTTCGCAATGCTGACCGACCCGAGCGTTCGCCACGCCTATAATGAAGCGTTCGTCAGGTCTGAGCTGCTTGAATTCCAGCATTTCTTCGACCATCTCGATGGGCGATCGCTATCCGATCAGCAACGCGAGGCTTGTATCCGGCTGGACGACAATAATCTGCTGGTTGCCTCCGCCGGTTCCGGCAAATCGGCGACCATGGTCGGCAAGGTAGCCTATGTGTTGGAAAAGAAGCTCTATCGACGAGACGAGATTCTGCTTCTCGCCTTCAATAAAAGCGCCGCCGATGAACTCAGGACCAGGATTGCGAGACAGCTCGGGGTCGAGGAAAGCGCGCTGGAGTGCCGCGTCACGACGTTTCACGCGCTTGGACGCGGTATAATTGAAGACGTGGAGGGACGCCCGCCCCAGCTTGCCAACTGGGTAGATCATCCTGGCGGCGAGACCAAGGTAATAGAAGAGATCATCCGAGGCCTTGTCGAGACAGATCTGGAGTTTGCCAGATTGTGGAGCGACCTGCTTGTGGTCCATCCCAAAGCAGACATGCCGGCCGCGGTTTTCGACGTCGAGATGGATTTTCGCCGCTACGTGTCGGATCGCATCAGGAAGGGCGCCGCTACGATAGGTTCGCTTTCCGGAGTGACCGTCAAATCGTTGCAGGAACAGAAGATCGCCAACTGGTTATGGCTGCACTCCGTCGCGTTCGAATACGAGCGGCAGATCAAGATCGAAAATGAGGACGGCACCTTTCGACACCTGCATCCCGATTTCTACTATCCGCTGACCGACACGGTGCATGAGCACTTTGCGCTCGACGCCGACGGCACCTCGCCCTTTGCAGATTATGTCCAACACGCCGACAGCAAACGGCAGGCGTATCGCCGGAAAGAGATCGATTTTTTCGAGACCACCTCGGCGCAGGCCAGCAGCGAGACGATGCTCAGCACTCTTGAAGCGGAACTGGCACGGCGCGCCATGCCCTTCGAGCGCAAGAGCTATAAAGAAATCACTAAGGCCCTCGAGCCGGTCGTGATCAAGCATTATCACAAGCTTATATCCACCTGCATCAAGCATATCCGCGCCAGTCATCTGACGCTCGAAATGCTGCTCGAGCGCGCCAAGACCCTGCACGACAAGGAGCGTGGCAAGCTCTATGCGCGCGTCGTGTGGACGATCACGCAAGGATATTCCCGGAGACTCGAAGAATCCCAGCGGATCGATTTCGACTCGATGATCGCCGATGCTGTAAGTCTGATCCGGACCGGCCGATATCAAAGCCCGTATTCTCTGATCCTTGTTGACGAGTTCCAGGACATTTCCGAGCCGCGGGCCAACCTTATCAAGGCGCTCAAGCAGCAGAAGGCGTTCAGCAAGGTGTTCGCGGTCGGAGACGACTGGCAGTCGATCTATCGCTTCGCTGGCTCTGACATCACGATCTTCATGCAGTTCGAGGCGAATTTCGGAGCCAGTTGGCAGGGGCGCCTTGAGCAGACCTATCGGTGCAACCAGCTCATTGCGGAGACGGCCGCGAAGTTCGTCCAACGGAATCCGGAACAGATCACGAAATCGGTGCATTCGATACGTGCTGCGGTACCTCGCTCGATACGGGTGATACCCATCGATGGCAAAGGTGGCAGGCCAGACTTCGGGTTGGCCTGTCATCGCATTCTCGAGCGGCTTGATGCGTTCTTGGATGATATTGCGTCGCAATGGCGGAGTGCACCAGGCACCACGCTCAAGGTTTTGGTGCTGTGGCGATACAATCACGTTGACCCGTTTCAAGGAACCCTACCGTCCTTTGCGAACATCGAGGTTTCCGGCCAATCGTTTCATCGGGCGAAGGGACTCGAAGCGGACTATACGATCCTGCTTGATGTCAGCGAAGGCGATTACGGTGTGCCGAGCCGGGTCGAAGACGACGAACTTCTTAATCTGGTGATACCCCGCCCCGAAACGTTTGCCTACGCCGAAGAAAGGCGCCTGTTCTACGTTGCGCTGACACGCGCCAGCCGCGGCGTGTACATCGTCACCAACAGCCGCCAGCCGTCACGATACATCCGCGAACTTTGCGAGATCGCGGGCGCTGAGGTCCGCTTCGAGACGACCGAAGGGGCTGTTTTACGCCAGTGTCCTACCTGCCTAGTGGGCCAGATCATCGAAATCCACAATCGTGACGGCTCGGTATTTTGTGGGTGCAATCAGTTTCCCGATTGCAGTCGGACTGAGCGAAGCCCTGTTCGACCGGTGTCGAGATTGCGAAGAAGGAGGTGAAGCGACTCACATCAACCCCACAGGTGACTTGGGGCGGGGTGGCCATCGATGTCCGGCATGGCCGTCAGGATGCTGAGGTAAGCGTGGTCAGGCATGTTCGTCGTAATAGATCGTGTCAAGCATGGCGACTCGATAATCCCACAACTCGCTATCATCCCCGTCTGGGCGCGGTGCGTTATACCAAGGCGATGACTGGATCGGCACAATGACTCGATCCCAGTAATTTTCCAACGCAAGTGTTGTCGGGGCGAAATTTAAGGCTTTCGCCAAATTGGCCTTGTTCTTCCCGTTCGCGCAAACGAACGTGTCCGGACGTTTCATGGCGAGAAGCCGCGTCGCGGTAGGGTATTCGCCGATGTGATGGGCTTTGGCATCCACAAACGCTTTGCGGAATCTGCGACAATATTCCGTGAAATCCTCCAGCATTACCGGGTCTTTCCGGGGGATGCAGTCCAAGGCCGCGCCAAGCTGGCGGTCTTGCTTCGCTACTAGACCGGCGAAGTCGCCGTTACCGCCCATCGAGCCGAACCAGCCCCAATCATGGCCCCCAAGGCCTACGGCTTCCTTCTCGGCGTTGCCGAGCGTGCCGGCGATCCCCTTACATTCTGTCACTGAAAGGTCAGAGAACCGGCCGGCACTTGCGAAAAGGCGCTGAATTTCGCGAAGTAGTCTCATGCGGCGCTTGAAATGATGGTGGGGGTCGAGTTTTGCGGTCCGCGCGAATTCGTCCCAACTCATCATGGCCAAGGACGAGATGAGCCCCTTCCCGCTCTTCTTGTCGTCGGGAAGGATTGGGTCGCGCTGGCCGCGCCGCTTTCGAGCGGCCTCGAATTGTCGACGATAGCTATCCGCAAGTATCTTGGTGACAGGCTGTTTCAGTGCATCATAGCCGGAAAGCTCACTCTGTATCTGGTCGAAAATCTCATTGTTGGCAGAGCCTTCGATGTGCAGGCAAGCCTCGTGATTCAGGCCGAGGCCGCCCTTCGTGAAATTGGCACTTCCGACGATGGCTTCAGCTTCACTTCCGGTTCGAAACAAATAGAGCTTGGGATGGAAGATCCCCTTGTCTGCTTTGGCGATGAAGGCATTCTTGGTGCCGATTAGCCGCTCAACAAGATCGGGTGAGGTCGCAAAGCCGTTTAAACCGAAGGTGACGGAGCGAAATTTCGCCTTGTTTTCCATCAATCGATCGGCCAGTTTCCCATTGTATCCCCAAGCTACTGCGATCTGGATTTCATCATGGTCGCCAATAAGGCGATTCAGCAGGGCTGGCATTGTTCCGGCGTTAAGCAGCGTGACCTTCATCATTCCCCCCAAAAGCTAAGCCGGCGTCAAGCGACGGCCCAAGTCCCACACTCAGAACCAAGGCCTTACATGTGAAGTCTTTGGATTTGATTGCCGCCCATCCGCTCAATCGACATCGCCTGGCAAAATAGCCTCTCAAGGGCGCCTACCTTGGCTGGTTCCGTTCTGTGAGGGCGACACGCAAGACACCTTGGACCCGCCGAGGGAGCCAAATTTCGCCCTGAGGCACGCGTCCCCTCGCACGCTCGCTTGCTGGGTGGCCGCGAATGCGGCAAGCCAATGGGCGCGCAGACTTGAAGCTTCAGGATGGTGAGCCGAACCGTCGGAATCGGCTGCGGCTGGAGTCTGAGTGCAATTGGATGGAGTTGGGTGGGGTTCATCCCTTAAGGAAGTTGGGCATTGCAGCAGACACGAGCGTTGTGCTGTGTTTGTTTCCGATTTGTGCGTCTAGGATCGCATAATGGATCGAAGGGAACTGGCCCGGCAGGCGAGCAAAGAAAGACAAGGTTGACAGGCGCATTGCTTCTTCGATTGAGGGTTCGGCAGTTAAAATCTTTTAAGACTCCGGCGATGCACAACAAGGAAGCTCGCCGATAAGTTGCCCACGTGCAACTTTTGAATCAGTACGGTTTGACTTCGTTCAGGGCCAATGTAGCCTCACCCGTCTCATCCCCCATTCGACTGGCCACGAATTCTGCTCCTGGAAAGGTGAGGTGGACATTCGAGCGTGGCTATAGACGGGCAGTCCGGTAATCGTTATTTCGGATACACCACCCCATCACCAAATCATCCCGTGAATTTTTCAAGGGCTTTTATATTGAAAAAAGTGCAACGCAGTTTTGCCGTCGAGTACAAAAGCGGCAGACGAAAACTCGATACTAGGTCGAACTCGATCTGGGGCAACGTGGACCTAAAATCCGTCGCTCGCGACCTAGACAAAGAGGCAATGCCGTTTCTGTCGGATAGCTCTCAGAGTGGCAAATCCAACAGCGAAATTTCTCTACCAAAACCAGATCAGGCTGAGTCGTTGTTGACACCGCCTCTTGAGCCGTCGACAACTGCATCAGATACACAGGAGACGAGCATGGCCGACGAGACTGATACTGCAACCAGTGCCGATGTGCCGGCCGTTGTCGAAACGCCAATTACGCCGAAGAAACAGCGCAAACCCAGGGCCAAGAAAGCCGCGGCACTCGAAACCGCGTCAGCTGACACTACGGCAGAGCCAGCAGCTGCTCTGGCCGGCGCCGGTGGTGTGAAGAGGAGAGGGCGCAAGACAAAGGTGGTCGAAGCTGCGGCGAGTGCCAAACGCGCACCGGTGCGCCGCGCTCCAAAGGCTGTGCAGCCGGCGCCTGCCGCGCCGATGACAGCGATCGATGAAATGGCGGACCTCCTGCAGTTAGAAGAGGAAAATCAGCGGCTGCGCAAGCTTCTGGCTGAAAAACTTCGCGCTGAAAATGCCGATCTGCGCAAACGGCTCAAGCTCGATTGATAAAAGCAGCTGGTCAATCGCCGGCCGCATTTCCATGCTTATCAAGAGATAAAATTTGGCGACGGTGAGCTGTTGCCGGAATGAAGACTTACTGCCTGCTTGCGGGATAAAACGCGAGGTCGGATAGATGGCGTCTCCCTGGAAATTTCTTGCCCGACTGGTCTCACCGGGACGCGAACAAAAGCGAGAAAGCGGCTCGACCGAGAAGGTTTCGCCGGAGGCGTTGCCTAGTTCTGGTCCGACTGAAACGCCTGCCGAGGACAGCCTGAATAGCGATGGTCGGCCGGCAGGCGCGGAGCTACCTCGTCACGGTCAACCCGGTGCAATTTCCCTCAAGCCTGTGCATTCCGAAGAAGCCGAAAGCGATGTCCACGACAAGGTCGACGGCGAAGTTGCCGAAATCGTGGAGGTCGCTGATCCCGCTATATCAGGTGGTACTGGTTTCGACGTCACCGCTGCGAATGATGCCGCTAGGCTCAAGCGAATTGCCGAGTCGCACCGCGCGAGCAAAGGAGCCGCAGCAAGGAAGCGGTGGCGATTGCAGACGATCCCCAATTTATCCAAACTGCAAACGGGATGAGCCTCGATGACGAGATCAGGATGCTCAGGGATCAGCTGGCCAGAAAGCTAACGTTGCAAAACGCGCAGTTGAGAAAAATGCTGGAGCGGTTTGAACGATGAGCGTGACGCGCTGCCTGCCTTTTAAGCTTGTTGCAGGTGTCCTTTCAAGGCGATAGAGGCGGCATCCTATCTTGCGACCTATCCTCACGACCGTTATACTGTTTTTGAAAAACAGTATAACCCTGGAGTCGAGCTATGAAGTCCATCGACCTCATGTATCAGACGATGCTCGCTGAGCTCGGTCAGCGCTCGCTCGACGCCGCTTGGACGGCCGATTTCCCTCCGGAGGGTCGGTTCACCCCGGCAAACATCAAGGGGCGCAAGTACTGGTATTTCGACATCCCGGATGGACATGGTGGTACGAAACGTCGTTACGTCGGTTCCGCTGATGATCCGGTTATCGCACAGCGCGTAGCTGATCATAAGCGGGACAAGGACGATCTACGCGCTCGCAGGCGCTTGGTAAATACCCTGACCCGCGAAGGCGGGATGATCGCCCCTGACGCCATGTCGGGCGATATCGTCGAGGCTCTTGCCGATGGCGGTCTCTTTCGGCTCCGGGGTATTCTCATAGGCACGGTGGCCTTTCAGTGCTATTCAGGACTGCTCGGTGTCCGTCTTCCCATGGCTGCGATCCTGACCGGCGATGCTGACATCGCCCAGGACTATGCCATCAGTCGGGAGGTCGAAGATAGTCTGCCTCCGATCCTTGAGTTGCTGCAGGGCGTCGACGCCAGCTTTCGTCCAGTTCCACATCGATCGGGAGCCGCGGTATCGTCAGCGTTTCAGAATGCCGACGGCTACAGGGTTGAGTTCCTGACGTCGAACCGTGGTTCGGATGACTACATCGATCAGCCGGCGAAGATGCCCGCTCTTGGTGGCGCCAGCGCGGATCCACTGCGCTTTCTCGACTTCCTCATAAGGGAACCCGTCAGGACAATGCTGCTCCACCGAAGCGGTGTTCCGGTCGTCGTCCCTGATCCGTCCCGGTATGCCGTCCACAAGCTAATAGTCGCCAGCCGCCGAAACACGGACGGGCAGGGGCCGGCGAAGCGTGAGAAGGACATCCGACAAGCTGCGCTGCTCTTCGAAGCGCTGCAGCAGACAAGGCGATCTACCGACTTGGCGCTCGTCTACAACGAAGCATGGAGGCGCGGGCCTACATGGCGAGAAGGTATTCGAACCGGGGCGGGAATGCTGCCAGCACAAGATGCCGAGCGGCTCAACACGGTCCTGACCGAGGGCGGAAAAAGAAACGGCGAAGAAATTGAACTTCCGTTTGGAGAATAGGCCGTCTTTCAAGGCTAAGCAGTTGATTTGATTCGAAGTCGTGAAGACAATGAAGATGAATATGGTCCTGCGGGGTCCTGTGCCGAATATCTGCATCGCACGGTCTCAGATCTGGCCCCGGCCAGCGCCGGGCAGGCGAAGCGCTGATCTACATAGCAAGGGGGTCAATCGAGAAGATCGCGGTCGGCGACGTGCTCCTGATACGCAAGGGCGACGTCGTACCGGCCGACGGGGCTCTCGTCAGCGAAGTCGCGACGATCGACCAGGCGGTCCTGACCGGAGAGCCTTTAAGGGTGCGCATCGCGAGGGATGGCAACATTTCAAGTGGCGCTACGAACGAGGGGGACGTGATCGAAATCCGCGTTCTAAGTCGCGCCGAGACAGCACCTATGCCGGAATACCGGAATAGTGAGGCTCGTGGAAGCATCGAGGCGCTCCAAGGCGAAGCTGATGCGACTGGCCGACCGGTTCTCGGTGTGGTTCTTGTTCGCCACGGTAGCGATTGCAGGCGTCTCGGCGTTCATGTCCGGAGACCTGTCAAGGATCGTGGCCGTGCTGGTCGTCGCCACGCCCTGTCCGTTGATCCTGGCCGTACCCGTCGCACTTGCGAAGGAGGGCGTTCTGGTGAAGGGTGCGGGACCTCTCGAGGCACTCGTCCAGGCCACCGTGGCGGTGTTCGACAAGACGGGGACGCTCACCGCGGGACAGCCCGAAGTCGGCCACATCGAGGGATCGGAGCATCCTAACAGGATCCTGCGGCTGGCCGCCTCGCTGGACCAGGCGTCGGGCCATGTGGTCGGACGCGCGCTGGTGGACGAGGCGCATAGACGTGGGTTGGGAGTGAGCCGCCCATCGGAGGTGACCGAGACCGCGGGATCCGGAATCGTCGATGGCGTGCGCGTCGGCGTCGGAGGAGACGCCTAACGGGTCAGGCAGCGCAATGCGTGTCAAGGTAGTGTTTGACGGCACGCCGGCTGGCACGATCACGCTCGAAGACCGGCTTCAATACCTTCCGCCAGTCGGCGGGGCATTGCTTTAGGAGGCCATCGACGTCGCGGTCATTCTAAACGCCCTTCGCGCCCTCTAATGGGCGAGAAGCACTAGTAGCTCGGCCTTGACGAGAAGTTCTCGAGTGACGCCGCCGAGGATGAACTCACGAAGCCGCGAATGGCCAAATCCGCCCGCGACCAGAAGGTCCGCCTTTCGTTCCAGCGCGGCCGATTGGATGGCGCCTGTCGCGGTCTCGCCGCCTGCCTGGATCGATACGTCATCCACGTCGAGTCCCGAATGCTTCAACGAAGAGATCAGGAGGGCGCGGTTCGCCTCGTCGATCTCCTTGTCGTCGGTGATCGAGATGACCTGCACCTTGATCGCGCGTTCGATGAAGACCCGTGCGCTGGAAAGGGCGCGCGCTGCGGTGGCGCTGCCGTCCCAGGCGACGGCGATCGTGTCCACACGAGAGTAGACGCTGGTGGCTGGAAATAGCACGAGCGGACGGCCGCTTCCGAATAGCAGCGTTTCGGAGAGTTGCCGGGAGAGCTCCGAGGCTTCGACGATGGAAAGGTCGTAGCACTTGGCAATTTCAGAAAAGCGTTCATAGACGAACGGTTCCCTGACCTCGAATCCGTGGATTCGCACCTCGAAGCCAGTTTCCGAAATAGCGTCGGCGATGTGTCCCCGCAGCGAAGTCCCGCTGTCCCGGCTATACCGTTCTGCTTGTCCCCGCCATGTCTCGACATCGATAACGGTGGGAAAGGGCGGATGGACCTGGGGGATCCGGACTTGTGGGATACTGGCGACGAGATGGGCGTCATTCTGCCTAGCGAGGCCGATAGCATTGTCGATTATGGCGAAGGAACTCGCGTCGGGATAGGTCGACAACGGGAGATGGAACTGCGGCTTCATGCTTGCCTCCTGAGGTTAAACTTCCGTCATGATGCATGCCGCTGAGAGAGTTCGCATTGCGCTTGGTCAAGGCCGCGGCGCAATGAAGCTCCTATAATCGCGCCTTCATCGAAGCTGGAGGACACGGCCATGACGATCAATCTGACGGAGATCAACCCCGGTGAGTGCTACCGCATCCTGGAGAACGAGCGTTTCGGTCATCTGGCATGCTGCAAGGATGGGCAGCTCTACGTGGCGGCGATCTATTTCGCCTTTTCCAACGGCGTCGCCTATAGCTTCACCATGCCCGGCAAGAAGCTCGACTGGATGCGGGGAACGACAAGGTCTGCCTACACATCGAGCAGCGTTCGAGCGCCGGCGGGTGGACGAGCATCGTCGTCGAAGGCAGGTTCGAGGAATTTCCTGACAGCGAGGCGCGACAAAGCGAACGGCTCCACGCGTGGTCTTCTCCAAAAGTATTCGGACTGGTGGGAAATCGGCTCTATAAAGCCCCAGGAGTTCCCCATGCCCGATGGCTCTCCTCATGTCTTCTACGGCATTGCCGTCACGGCCGTGTCGGGACGCAGTGCAGTCAGAACGGAATGACCGTCGATGCTCGAGCCGAACCCGCATCCCACAATCGGAGCACCACATGCCATATCTACGCGGCCTATATCCAAGCGCCACATCTAATTTCACCTCGCACCCGCGTTTCGCGCGGGCGCTCTGATTCAAGACGAGATCTTTGCCGGTCGGCAACCGTTCCGCCCTTCCGCACCACGTCGAGCGCCATTGGCACGAGCTCGCCGGCCGGCGCGAAGATGATGGCGGCGTCGAGCGGCACCGGCGGCCTTTCACCGGAAAACCCGGTCCAGACGGCGCCAAGATCAAGCGTGAACTTCCGTCCGGCCTCGTTGGTCTGCGGCGGCATCGACATGTCAGACATTCCGAGCATGCCCTATCGTCTGCTCTGGGGCGAGCGGCGGGTCGTCTCGGTGGCGAACCTGACGCGGAGCGACGGGGCGGAATTCTTCTCGATCGGGAAGGCGGCAGGGGTCAGATGCTTCACCAGCGTCTACCCCCTCGAGCATGCGAACGAGGCTCTCGACGATCTGCGCGCAGGCCGTGTCTCTGGAGCCGCCGTGATCGTTCCGTAGCCGATGTTCCCCTTGACAAGGATCAATGCGCTTTGCTTGCGCTACACAAAAGCTTCTTCGTCAAGACGTCCGCCGACAACCGGCGGCGCTTCCGCAAGGAGATCAGAGATGTCGCGTTCGTTGCTCGCCTTGGCGGCGCTCTTCATCGCAGGTGAGAGCCTATTGTCGGCTCCAGCCGTTGCAGACAGCCTGTCGCTCGCGCCGATGCTCCAGCGTGTCGTGCCGAGCGTCGTCAGCATCTCGGTGCAGGGCAGGGAACTCGACGACGCGGATGCAACGCTTGCTGATCCCTTCTACAGAAAGTTCTTCGGACTACCTGACGACGCTGCGCCGGCAGAGCACAGCTTCCAATCGGCCGGATCGGGTGTCGTCATCGACGAGGTCCACGGCTACATCGTCACCAACCAGCATGTCATAGCAAGCGCCTCAAAAATCGAGGTGGCGCTCTCCGACGGCCGACGCTTCCAGGCGAAACTTGTCGGCGCCGATCCCGAGACGGATGTCGCTGTCGTTCAAATTCCACCTGATCATCTTGTTCAAGCCGAGTTTGGAAGCGCGTCCTCGCTTCACGTCGGCGACGTCGTCGTGGCGATCGGGAATCCCTTCGGCCTGGGCCAGACCGCGACGATGGGCATCGTAAGCGCGCTTGGGCGCCGTGCCGTGGGATCGGAGGGGTACGAAGGATTCATTCAGACGGACGCGTCGACCAATCCCGGCAATTCGGGCGGCGCGCTTGTAAGCGAGGACGGCGTCGTGGTCGGGATCAATAGCGCGATCATCGGCCCCGCCGGAGGAAGCATCGGCATCGGTTTTGCGGTCCCAGCCGAGACTGTCGGCATCGTGATGCGGCAGCTCATCCTGACCGGCAAGTTGGTACGCGGCGAGGTGGGAATTTTAACGCAGGACCTGACGCCCGGTCTCGCAAAGGCGTTCGGCGTCGATGAAGGGGCGGGCGCGCTGGTCAGCGAAGTCCTTCCGGGTTCACCGGCGGCAAATGCAGGAATTCAGCCGGGCGACGTCATTCGGATGGTCGACGGAAGGACGGTGCGCGGCGCGTCCGACGTTCGAAGGCTTGTGGGATCGCTACCGTTGCAGTCCAAGCCGTCCTTCCAGATCGACCGCGCGAGCCGAAGGATAGAAGCATTTCCCGTGGTGTCCGACGCACCGGTTGCCGAACCGGCTGCTTCGCGTACCATTCATATCGCCCGCGGCCCTCTCGCCGACGCCGAGATGGCGAACTCTCCATGGTCCCGGCGCCCGCGTCGTCGTCGTCGCCGAGGGTTCGGTCGCGGCACAGGCCGGCCTGCAGCCGGACGACGTTATCGTCGCTCTCGACCAGCAGCCGGTGACGGACGTCGGGCAACTCCTCTCAATACTCGTGAAGGAGCATGCCCGTGCTCTCATCACCGTCGTGAGGAACGGCCACCGCCTCTTCGTGGCCGCTGACGTGCAGACCCAGTAGCAGCCCGCAGACCGTGTTCTGTCCGCTGAAATTCCAAGGTCGCTCTCGTGCTTGATGAAGATCAACGACGAAAATCTGCGGCGCTGTCACGATCGGCACGTCGCAAACCTGAAGGAGGTTGTCATGAACGACATTCAACTCAGACAGAACATTCTCGACGAAATGGAATTCGAGCCCAGCATCGACGCGGCTGATATCGGCGTCGCGGTCGATAGCGGGATCGTCACACTGACTGGTCACGTGCGCTCCTACGCGGAGAAAGAAGCCGCAGAGCGCGTGGTTAGTCGCGTCAAGGGCGTGCGCGGAATAGCTGCCGATATCGAGGTCCGGATTTTCGGGCCGAAGGAAACAGACGACGACGACATCGCCCGGCGAGCTGTCAAAATGCTCGACTGGAACGTTTCCGTGCCAAAGGATTCGGTGCAGGTGCGGGTCCTCAAAGGGTGGATCACCTTGCGGGGAGAGGTCGAGTGGCAATATCAAAAGAACGCGGCCTACGACGCCGTGCGGGATCTCGCCGGCGTAGTAGGGGTGTCCAACCTAGTGGAGCTGAAGCCGCATATTACGGCGGTGGATGTCAAGAAACGCATCGAGGATGCTTTCCAGCGCGACGCCGCTCTTGAGGCCGATGCAATCAGAATCGACGTCCAAGGCAGAAAGGTAATCCTCTCCGGCAAGGTGAAGACCTGGTCGGAACGGCAGGCGGCGGAGCGCGCTGCATGGTCCGCTCCAGGGATCAGCACTCTCGACGACCGACTGACGGTCGGGTGATCGAATATCGGGATTGGCTAGACATTACTGCTCTGCCCACACTCAGCAGCAAGGGCGCCGCTGAGCGCCCTTCGCATAGAGCCCAATTTCCTTGATCGACTTGCGCGCAGATCTCGTCTTCGGAACGAAATTCCGCACCACCCGTTGCAGAGCCTCCGTCGCGAGCACAAGGCGACCATTGATGTTCTTGGAGAGCGACCTTGGGTGGCGACGTAGGCTGGGATCTTCCGCGAAGAAAGATATGAGTCCCCGCAACGGCAGCGCGATTGAGGTTTGGGTTTGATTTTTCTAAATTGAAATCCTGCTGTCGAGCAGAATCGCTATTAGGCCTCGTGGCGAGCAGCAGCCTGAGACGGGTCGACATCTCCGATGCAGTGTACGGCTTCTTCAGCCAGCCGGCGCCCGCTTCGATCTCCTTGTCCGCGGCATGGGGTTCAGAAAAGCCCGACGTCAGGAGAATTTTCACCCTCGGCCAGCGCTCCCGGACATTCCGGGCCAGTTCGTCGTCGTTCATTCCCGGCATGGCCACATCACTGAACAGGAGCGCTACGTCATGCCCCGCCTCCAGCTCCTTCACCGCGTCGATCCCGTTCGTAGCTTCGATCACGAAGTAGGCAAGCGTCTGCAGGCGGCTGACCGTCACTCGGCGAACTCTCGCGTCGTCCTCGACCACCAGGATAGTTTCCGTGCCCCGAGGCGGGGCTTCCTCAGCCCGCTGCTCGTTCGGATGAGAATCCTTTCCGGCGTCGGCGCGTGGAAGAAAGAGGCGCACCGTCGTCCCTTCGCCAAGTTCGCTGTAGAGCTGCAGGTGCCCTGCGGATTGCTTTGCGAAACCGTAGACCATGCTCAGCCCAAGCCCCGTTCCCGAGCCCGTCGGTTTCGCGGTGAAGAACGGTCGAAAGCCCTCTCCATCACATCGGACGTCATTCCGGTGCCGGTGTCGGTCACGGAAATGAGGACGTAGCTGCCGGGGCGGATCGCCGGGTACATCAGGACATAGTCGGAGTCGATCTTGCAACAGAGCCCTTGCAGGCGGGCACCTCAAAGCAGACAGGAGCTGCGATGGAGGACAAGGCTTCGCAGGTTCTATCGAGCACGAAATACAGCACTGCTACCAAGCAGTTGGCAGGATCCGTGCTCTCACAATCCAACAAAAAGCGCTGATGAACGAACAAGAACTTTCGAACCAGTTTCTGTTGTTTTTCCCGGGCTTCTCGTCAACCAGTCTTATTCCGTTTCCTGCCACCTTAACTCATCATCTTCCGGAAAAGCGGCAGTTGGTTGCGAACATCCAGTGCCTCGGTCGGTGGACTCCGCTGAAGCGCCTATTTGAAGTCACTCTGCCCCAGATACGCTTCAATGCAGCTAGGAATGGGAAGCGATGAGCAAAGTGCGTAGGAGATCAAAGTTTCCCACTCCTTGTGGCCTGCCGAGGTCGGCGATCGATGACAGGCGTAATCGAGAGACACTGGCCCCCGAGACATCAATCCCGCTTGGGGGAGACGTATCTGACAACGTTGGTTGTAAATCCGCTTTTGTTTGCCGATGCACATTCAGTGCCATGGCTGGATCGCATGGTTCAGATACACGCAGATAGACATCGCGACCGATCGCGCGCGTGCCCGGCCTCGCCGAAAAGGTGCCAGATGTGACGGCAGCCTTGCATGCAAAGCTCGACGAGCACCGGGCGTTCGTGCGGGAGCGTGGAGAAGACTTGCCGGAAATCCAGAATTGGCGCTGGGCACGCTCCTCCTAGTGCGACAGAGGACCGGATTGGGTAGCGACTACCACCAGCCATACTGCCGCAGCTACGCCGGCACGCAAGAGAAAGGATTCGAGTGCGAGGTGGCAACCTCGCCTTCGACTTGGGGTGTCCCACGGCAATCGCAGCCTTTGCAGCGTCAGCTACGTGTTTCGAGTCCTGTTCGTTCTGCAAACGATGCGATCTTAAAACGTCCTGGAGAATGATCGCCGGGTCATGCTGCAGCCGTCAACGAGAGGCAGCTAAGGGTGAAGCCCGGTCCCATCGCCGTCAGGACAGTTCTCCTGGGTAGTCCTTGCGCAAGAAGCTTCTCGAGTACGAACAGCGCGGTTGGCGAGGACATGTTCCCATAGTCCGAGAGAACCTCACGTTCCTGGTCGAGGGTTCCCTGGCTTAGTTTAAGCGCCGATTCCAAGGCGGTGATAACCTTTGATCCACCGGGGTGGCACGCAAACCGGTCAACGTCGGCAGGAGCAAGATCTGATCGGGCGAGTATGGACGTTACGCCCTTCAGCACATGAGTTTCGGCGAACGGTGGTATCGCACGATCGAAGATCACGCCCAGACCCTCCGGATCGACGCTCCATCCCATGATGTCTAGCGTGTCGGGCCACGTATGCTGGCCTGCAAGTTCGACCTCGGCCAGACCGGTCTCACTAGCACGCACCACGCAGGCGGCGGCCCCGTCGCCGAAGAGGGCGGTCGCCACGATGTTCGCCTTCGTAAGCTTGTCCATGCGAAATGCCAACGTGCAGGTCTCGACGGCGACCACCAGCACGACTGAGCCTGGCCGGGATGCCGCCAGCCGTGACCCGATTGAAAGCCCAGAGACTCCGCCGGCACAGCCGAGGCCAAACACGGGAACCCGTTCGACATCGTCCCGGAAGCCCAGTTCTCGGCTTACCCTCGCTTCCAGACTAGGTGTCGCAATACCAGTCGAGGAGACGGTTACGATCGTGTCGACATCGCCTGCTGCAATGCCCGCCGACACGAGAGCCTTGCTGGCGGCGGCGACGAACATTGCACCAGCGCCCTCGATATGAGCGAGGTTTCGTTCGGGCCATCCCGACGTCTCGAGATACCACTCGATCGGCCGGACGGCATAGCGGCGCCGAATTCCCGAGGTTTCGAACACCCTTGCCAGCTTTTCGAAATCGCCAAATCGCGATGAGAACGCGGTGTGCGAGGCTCGCGCCGCGTCACGCTGGTCGATGACATGTGGCGGAACGGCGGTGCCGACGGATACCAGCTTGACGGGTTGCTGCATAAGACTCCTTGCGACGGCGCGGGAAGAATTTGGTACGCCGCGCGAGGACGAGACCGAACCGTAACGCCTCGATCCTCAATAAGTTGCAATGCGGGCGAGCCTGACGCCGCACTTCGTCGGAAGGCTTCAGAGACGACGACGCGTGAAGGATGCCTCCCGCGGCTTCGTGTCTGCCTTGATCCACGTCAATGCGCTCAACAAGTTGGCTCCGTAATTGTCCGATCGAAAAGGAGACAGCGCGATGCTTGCTAGAGACATCATGACGACCCCGTGACGACGCTCGACGAGGGACACAACGTCAGGGAAGCCGTCGAGATCGTCAACGCCAGCAAGATCGGCGCGGTGCCCGTCATCGATGGCGAAGGGCGGCTCACCGGCATCGTCACCGGGGAGACCTGCTGCGCCGGGTGGCGTCATCCTGGGCGAGACGGGCGGTACCGCATACGCGCGACCGCGAAGATGCACTGGCGGACTATGTGAAGGCCCGAAGCTGGCGCGTCAAGGACGTGATGTCGACGCCCGTCGTCAGCGCCGCCCCGAGCGCAACCGCGAGCCAGCTCGCAGAACTCCTGCAGGCCCACGACATCAAACACCGAACGGCAGACTCGCCGGCATAATCAGCCGTCACGACTTGATGCGAGCGCTTCTCGATGTTCGACGGCAGTGTACTGCTTCCGGCGACGAGGCCCTAGGGACGGCCGTTCGTGGCCGCCTGGAAACCGAGTTCGAAATAAGGTTCCCCATCGTCAATGCGACCGTCTCCGACGGGGCAGTGACCCTGAGGGGAGAGGTCGAGACGGAGCTGGAATGCTCGGCGGCCAGGGTGGCGGCGGAAAGCATCCGCGGCGTCGGCGGCGTGGTAAACAACATCACCCTGGATACCGCATGGTGAGCTCTCTCAAACTATGAAATCGTCCCTGGAGTTTCCGTCATGTTTGTCAGGGTCATCGCAGACGCCGTCGTGTCGAGGCTTCTCCTCGTCATCCTGATCCTCATGGTGGGGACGGTCGTGAGCGTCCTACTGGTGAGGCCATCCGACGACTCCCGAACCGGGCGCGTCGAGCGCTCTCTCTGACCCGTGAGTGCGCGATGAACATCTGGCCCTCCAGGATTTAATTGTCCGGCCGCGTCCCGCAAATGGCGCGACGGATTCGATGCTCTCCGAACTATTCGGCTTCATCTGGCTGATGGGAAGGCGTCATCAGGCGTTGGTCGCAGGGCTGTCCCTGGCTCTTTTCGTTATCGGCGCGGCGCCTCTCGAACTCCAGCGCCGGATCGTCAATGAGGCGACCGAGCAAGCGTCATACCGGTCTCTTCTCTTTCTCGTCTCCCTCTATCTCGCGGTCGCAGTGTTGAAGGGCGCGATAAATTCACCTCCAACCTCTAAAGAAGCTGGGTGGGCGAAAAAAGCACGCTTTGGCTCGGGGCGCGCGTTCTGCATCGGGCCGAGACGCCGCCATCGGAATCCACGCTCGAGGGGGTTGAGCTGTCGATCGTCTTTGCGGAAGCGGAACCGGTGGGCAGTTTCGTTGGGACCAGCATCTCCGAGCCGCTACTCCAGATCGGCATCCTTGTCACCGTGGGCGGTTATCTGATCTATCTCCAGCCGCTGATGAGGATGGCCGTCGCAGCCACCTTCGCCCCGCAGATTGCGTTCGTCCCGATGTTAGGCTGCTCACCTGGCTTTTGGAGATGCCGCTCATACCCATGGCCTTGACCAAGTCGTCGACAGAACGAGTCGAGATTCCCTGGATATGCGCTTCCTGGATAACGGCCGTCAGAGCTTTCTCTGCCATGCGGCGCGGTTCAAGGAAGCTCGGAAAGTAGCTGCCTTTGCGCAGCTTCGGAATGCGAAGCTCGACGGTGCCAGCCCGCGTCTCCCGATGTCACGGTAGCCATTGCGTTGTGCGAGCCGCATCGAGTTCTTCACACCGAAGTCTGCACCCGTAGCCGAGCCTACTTCCAGCTCCATCAGCCGATCGGCAGCAAGACCGATCATCTCACGCAACAAATCTGCATCGGCACTCTTCTCAACAAGGGAGCGCACGTTCATCATGTCATTGGTCATCGGTGATCTTTCCGTCAGGTTGGTCTTGAACAACCCGACCCTAGCGGAAAAACACTGATGGCCGCCCGCAAAGCCGGTCACCCGCTACAGCGCAACGAGAAGCGCGCGGGCGCTCGGCTTTACTCCCTACCGTCACCTACGCCACGTACTGGGACACGATCCGATAGAACGGCCACCTTTTCCCGCGTGCAAGTGGCCATATGGGGGTGGCGTAATAACCAGGCATACGCGAGGTCGGTATGGCAGGTTTGATCTCTCCTTCCAGGTCGCTCGCGTTATAGATCGCGACGACGCCGGGCACCGAGAACGCATCGCCGACATCGATGTTCAGGATTCGGGCATGTGGCTGGTCGGAGCGTCGCAATGCGATATGCAACATACCGCGGCGCCATGTCATCGACATACTGACCAACACCCGTCAGCAGACGTGGATCTTCGGTGCGCTTGTCCCGCTTGCCGACAAGTTTGGGCCGCAGCTCGACGGAATGGTCCTGCTGGCTCATTCGTAGAACTCCACACCCTTTCGCAACTCTTGCCATTGCGCGTCGTCGTGGCCGAAAATGATAGAAGCTCCCCGCTCCCGAAGAGCTTTCAGGCGAGCGAGTGCCTCTGCGGCGAGTTCGATGTTCCAAGTATTTCTCGGAGCGATACCGGTGTCGACGCTCGCCTGGAGCGGGGCAGCATCTGAAGCGAGTATAAATGAACCATCTTTTTCCAGCTCGACACGGGCGACGGTCATTCCGGGGGTATGACCCGGCATGGGCAGCAAGACGATGCGCCCGTCGCCAAAGACGTCATGCTCGGCATTGAAGGTCTGGAAACCCTGGGGCTGGTCCCATTCTCCTCGAAGATAGCCTTGATTTTCTGCACCGCTTGCCGTGGCGGCCTGCGCCTCCGCTTCGTGGCAGAGGATCGTTGCGCGCCGAAAGTACGCGTTGCAGCCGCAATGATCGGGATGCAGATGTGAACAGATCACAACATCTATGTCCTCGGGATCGAGAGCAAGAGTCTTCAACTGATGAACGACCGTCCGCTCTGGCGAAAAGATCGGGGTCATAACCTTGCTTAACCCACCCCATCGCGCGCCTGGATCGATGGCGGCCTCTGGATTGCATCCGCTATCGAACAGCGCGTTGCCTTGGGGATGGCGCATCAGGGTGGCGTGAACCGGCAATTCAATCGCTTCTTCCTTCAGCGCCCCAGGGACGTAGATGGACCGGCGCATACGAAGGCGGCCGGCCTCGAGAAAATGCATCTTCATCTTAAGGTCCTCTCTTGCTAGCCAGTTCGCGGACGGCGTTGACGATGTTTTCATAGCCCGTACAACGACAGATGTTTCCTGAGAGCGCTTCCCTGATCTTATCATCGGTTTCCAGCGGATGGTGGCGAAGAAGGTCGATGATCGCCAACGATGAAACTGGGCCTACAAATTCGCATTGCAGGCCATGATGCTGGCGGAACGCTTCTTGGATTCGTCCGAGTATCGACGCTTCCCTGGCCATGGTTTCGATTTCGCTCCCGTCTGCCTGCACTGCAAGCATCAGACAGGAGCGTGCGCTCCTTCCATCGAGAATGACGGTGCAGGCACCGCAAACGCCATGTTCGCACCCGACATGGGTTCCGGTCAGGCAAAGGATCCTGGCGCAGGAAGTGGCTCAGCAGCGTTCGTGCTTCGATCGTGCGCGTCATATACGCTTCGTTGACGCTGACGGTGATCGTCTTCTCACTCATCTTGCTTGAAGCCTTTCGTGGTTCGCGCGGCTCCAGGCGGCGCGAAGGGCCCGTTTGGCAAGGACGCCTGAGAGATGCCTGCGGTAATCTGCAGAGGCATGGATATCCGTGTTGGGCGTGAGGATTCCAGCCAGGCGATCCGCCACCGTATCGAGAGCCGGCTCGGAAACATCCGTCCTCGATGATCTCTTCAAGCCGCAGCGGGGTTTCACCAACGCCCATCATGCCAACGCGAACGTCAGACGCCCTGCCATCTACACAATGCAGCGTCGTCGCAAAGCAAGCGAGTGCGAAGTCCCCGTGGCGTTTTGCAAACTCCTCAAATCCCCATCCGGCATCCGGTCTCATCGCGTCGAGCTCGACGCGAATTACAAACTCGTCCGGTTCCAACGAGTTGACCAGCGATCCGACAAAAAAATCGGCTGCAGGTATTTCGCGTCTGCCGCGCTGAGAGGAGGCGATGACCGTCCCACCGAGGAACCGTGTCATCATCGGCATCTCGGTCGCTGGATCCGCATGCGCGACGCTGCCGCCGAAGGTGCCGCGGTTGCGCACGGTCATATGGGTGACGTGATGCATCGCCTCATGCACGATCGGCAAGTGTTGGCGGATGATCGGGTCTGTCGCGGTCATGTGATGGCGTACCGTCGGCGCCGATTCTCACCCGATCTCCGTGCAGTTCGATCCGATCTCCATGAACCGACGTTACTACGCGCGGCGCCCAAAATCCCGCGGCCCTGCTCGGATGGATACGATCTCTCTGAGCAGTTCGAGGTTCTCGCCGGTCATGGTGGCCACGTCTTCGATCGTGCAGATATGCATCGAACGAGCCATCAGGCGGCCTTTTGCGCAGTGGAGACCGTCGGAAGCATATTCCACGGCAACAGGTCTTCAAGCCTATCTACCGGTTAATCTTTGATCTGGGTTAGGACGTCCGTGAGGTAGCTCTCGGGGTTGCGGCCATGCAGTTTGTCCGTTCCAATGATGGTCAAATATTAGCGTTGCGCTATCCCGTTCGTAATTTGCATCGTGTAAGTCTTCACTCCTGATGCTCGTTCTCGGGCCGCGCCACGCAACGCGCGGCCCGTCTTTCGGTTTTCTCAACCCGGGAAATTGCTACTCGGATTGATTGATTATTACGAGTTTATATGCAACCTTCGGTACGATCGCCGACGGTCGGCGCACATCAGGAGGAAAAACCATGATCCGTACTAATGCAGTTGCAGCACTTGTGTTTGCTGTAGCAACCTCAGCTCTTGCTTTCGATGCAAGCAACTTCAAGGATTTTTCAAGCATCGCATCGGCTTCCAGCAGTTGGCAGAACCAGTCCGGCTCGACGATGATCATTCAAGTCGACTCGTTCGGAAATGTCTCCGGCCAATATGTAAACAGAGCCCAGGGCACCGGATGCCAGAACTCGCCCTATCCGCTAACAGGAAGGGTAAACGGGACGTTCATCGCATTTTCGGTCGGCTGGAACAATTCGACGGAGAACTGCAATTCCGCAACCGGATGGACCGGCTACGCACAGGTCAACGGCAACAACACTGAGATAGTCACGAGCTGGAACCTCGCTTACGAAGGCGGCTCCGGTCCGGCCATTGAGCAAGGACAAGACACTTTCCAGTACGTGCCGACGACTGAGAACAAAAGCCTCTTGAAGGATTAATCTCCTCTGCCCTGCCGGCGCTGGCCCGTCAGAGATTGTGGAGCAAGAATTCATCGAATATGGCCAAAGGCTTAGACGAAGCTGCTTTCCCTGCCGAATAAAAGCGCCGCGTGCTCGTCCGCGCGGCGCAAATCCTTATTTGATGAGTTCAATGCGGCCAAAACTTTCCGGACAAAAGTAAGCATCCGAGGATGCGCCGCCTTGGGGCAAACGCGGCGATCTGATCAAGGTCGTTTGGCACGATGGCCAGGGGGCCTGCCTGTTCACGAAAAAATTGGAGCGAGGAAGGTTTATCTAGCGTGACGGCCAGGGCGCTTGTCTGTTCACGAAGAAGCTGGAGCGCGGCCGCTTCATCTGGCCGTCAGCCGCTGACGGCACGGTGGTGATCACACCGGCGCAGCTCGGTTATCTGCTCGAAGGTCTACAGAAATATCCCTGCTTGTGAGTCTGACGAATCATCACCGGACAAGATCGAGGTGCTGGATCCGAGCCATCCGTTATTTGGACGCTCCTTTAATGTGATGCGTGAGGTGGGACGTAGAGGCGGCAACTTCGCGCCGTCGTATGAGGTTGAACATCGTGGTGGATCGACCTTGCTGATACCCGTGTCTGCGACACAGGGATATGTCGAAGCCTGAAATACTGACGCGCGAAGGACACCATTCGCCCAATTGTGAGGAGAAGGTTTTGCCAATCACTGTGCAACGCCTCCGCCTTGCAGCGGGCATCTAGGTAAAGGCACAGCGCAACAGATGGACACACGAACCTAGTTTGCTCAGCGCCGTACAACTTGCCGCCAGGCTCGATATTCCCGTCAATTGGATTTACGTTCAAATCAGGCGGAAGCGCCTGCTCATCGACCAGCAATCAACCGGAGCATATTTGTTCCAAAATTCCCCAGCGGTCGTCAACGCGGTTCGCGACCTTCGCAACCGTACCATTCATCAACTCGATCTGAGAATCATTCAGCCTCACCAGGAGGGGCATCAACATGCGTTGTCGCTGGAGGGAATTGACTGGCGCGCACGGCAGGAAACCTGGCGCCCCAGCCGGGTTTGACTCAATTTTTGCATTGAAATTGTTGATAAATCTGATTCAATGTCGTTATGACATTGCCGCCGCTTACCCTGCCATCGGACCTTGCCAGCGCTCATCCGGCGCTGCTGGCCGAACGTGCTGCGCGGCTGCAAGCTGAGGCGGACGCGGCCAACGCGAAGGCGCGGCTGTCGAGCATTGAGGCGCTCAACGTGCATTTGCAGTTGCTGACCGGCAAGCTGGAGCGCGAGAAGCACGGGCCGCGCCGCGAGCGCACGCAGCGGCTGATCGATCAGTTGGAATTTGCAGCTCGAAGAGCTCGTGGCGTAGGCCGCCGAGGACGAACTGAGCGTCCAAGAGGCCGCGGCCAGAACGCAGTCCGTGCGCGCCTTCGCCCGCAAGCGTCCAGTGCGCAAGGCGTGGCCCAAAGACGTCGAGCGCGCACGCATCGTCATCGAAGCGCCGACGGCATGTGCCTGCTGTGGCGGCTCGCGGCTGTCGAAGCTGGGCGAGGATGTGACGGAAACGCTGGAGGATATCCCGCGCCGATTCAAGGTGATCGAGACGGTGCGCGAGAAATTTACCTGCCGCGATTGCGAGGCGATCAGTCAGGCTCCCGCACCGTTCCATGCGACGCCCGCGCGGCTTCATCGGCCCTCAGTTGCTGGCGACGATCGTGTTCGACAAGTTCGGGCAGCACATCCCGCTGAACCGCCAGAGCACGCGGTTCAAATGTGAGGCATCGGTCCGTCGACCTAGACCCTGGCCGGTGAATGTTGATCCGAATGTCTTCGAGCTGCGGCAAATGCTGGAGCATCACTGTCGCACGGCATACCAGGAGGCAACGTAGCCGGCTGCGGCGACCCCATGCGAATGCGGGACGTCGCGGACGATGCTACCGACAATGGCGTCCCTTTGATCGACGCCATTCGGCCAGTTCGGCACGATGTAGCCGCGATAGCTGTAGATCCAGGTCTCGCCGGCCACATCGCCCTTTCCAGTGAATTGCAGCTCGACAGGGTCTCCCGGACGCACCGTACCGGTCAATTCCAGCGACCACCCGGGCCCACCAATGGTTCCGCCGACCTTGCGCCGAGCCAACTCGGTCAGCACCAGCGTTCCCTGGCCAAATTCCAGTGCATTGAAATCAACCGATAAATCGGGATTGTTGATCAGGCTGCGATAACTCCAAGTGCCAGTGAAGCTCATAGTTCCTCCCAATGGCGATCGACGCCCTAATGATGGCCGGAAACGGTGCCACCCTGGCCGTCCGGCAGGGTGATCCTGATGTTCTGCATCATGCCCTGGTCCTCATGATCGAGGATGTGGCAATGCAGAACGAACTCGCCGATATAGCGCTGGTAGTGCGTCCGCACGGTGATCGTGTAGCGCGCCGACGGATCGGTGCCGGGATTCTTGATCCACAGCGTGTCCTTCCAGACATTTTTCAAGCCTGGATATTGCGGATCGCCGTCGTCATCGGCGCCAAGCGCGCTGACATCGTTGCCGGCCGCATCGACAATTTTGATGATCTGAAACGGATTGACATGGATATGGAATGGGTGGCTGACGAAATCCGAGCGGAGCGTCCATTCGTCGACTCCGCTCAGCGGCAACATCCGGTCGATGCGGTTGGGATCATAAGGTTTGCCGTCAACCTCGAAGAAGGTGGCACCCGGCTGTTTCACATCGATGTTAAACACCAGTTGCTGCTCGCCGGTGACCTCGCCCGCGTCGATGTCCGGATGGGGAATAAAGCTTGAGAGCGACATCTCGTTCTTGAGGTCATCGATAACCTTGCCGGCGACATTCTGTGACATCGTGCGCTCAGCCGCCGAAATCAGCCAATCCTGAAGATAGGTGCCGATCTCGCCATTGACGGCATGGCCGCCTACTGCAGTGACTATGCCGAGAAGCCGTCGGCTTGGAGCCTCCTGGTTGACGCTGGCCGCTGCCGGTGCGGCGCCATCGATGATGCAGTAGTCACCCGCTCCTGGCAACACCACCAGCGCGTCAACGCGGTAGCCCGGTTGCAGGATCGCTTGCTGCCGCATCTGCACCTGCGCCATTGTCAGCCCGTCCTGGGCCACCACCCCATACGGAATAGTATCCTTGCCGCAATTCTGGTCGATCCATCTGTCGGTGTCCGCTGCCGCAAGCGTGCGGAACGCGGTCGTCCCGGTCTTGCGCCGGATTTCGAAATTGATGGTGTCGCGAACCCCGGCGTGTATCATCCGCCACCGCTCGACCGAGCCAGCCTCCGCTGATGCCAACTGACCAAGCACCTGGCCGTTGACGCTGGTGAAGCGGCCCGAAGCCGGCCAACTGCCAGGTCCGAACTGATCGTAGCTTTCGATGCCGCCCACCTGTCCTGGCTGGCAATCATAAGTGATGTCGCCATTGTTATCGGTGCAAGCATATTGAATCTGCTGTAGCACCAAAACCCGTTCGGCGATATCGGAGCCGCCCGGCTGCTTCAATAGGCGGTCTATATCGCCAGTCTCGGTCGGTGTCGGCATGCGATCGCCACGGATGATCAACGCCCCGGACATGCCACTCGACACCTGCAATGCGGTTGATCCGTGTAGGTGTGGGTGATACCAGAAGGTGCCGGCGGGATGCTCAACGGCGATGTTGTATTCATATTGGAACGAAACGCCGGGACGGATTGAGATCAGCACATTATCGCCATTGCCAGACGGATTTACCCAGAGACCGTGCGAATGCAGGTTGGTACCGTTGAAGCAATGGGGGGTATTGGCACTGCCACCGCCGATGCCGCAGGTGGAATCCTGAGGGAACAGGTTGTGAAGCGTTACCCGCACCGTCTGACCGGGCCGTAGATCGATGGTCGGTCCAACCAATGGCGTGTCGGCACCGGATAAGCCGGTCTGGCGGGCGTCTTGATAGCCGCGCAGTTTAACGTGGTCGTAGCGCGCCGTGGCCGGATTGTAGATCTGTCGGTCGAGATAGGTAGCGTTCATATCGAGCAGAACCTCGCCCGGAAATGTCTCCCGGCTTTGTTCGAAGGTTTTCAGCATCCCCTGGGATTTTGTGATAGGTTGCAGCATATAGGCCAGGGGGTTAGTCACGGCCCTGGCCTCTTGAGCGACTGCGAATAGCGCATGGGTGACCGAAAAAACGCTCGCCATACCGAAGATCGCAATTTTGTCAGACACAGACAAACAACCCTCCCAAACCTCTGCCCGGAGTTTTGTTCTCCCCGGGTCGAACCGCATCCACAAAGTTCTACTGCGTCACCATGCGTTCACCTGCAATTCGACTTTGACTCGCGCGCTTTCTCGGGAGAAGACAGCTGCCGCCGCGCGACGAGAAAGTTTCAAGACTCATGCCACTCTGGCCGGATCGAGCCTCAGAAGGAATCTTGTGCCTATGCTTCAAGGACTTCCACGAGAGCGCGGTAGGAAGTCGGGCGGAACAGCACCATGGCGCGCACCTGACAAACCTGACAGCAGGTGTAGTAGGCCCGACATTTTTGTGGGGAGCATCGTTACGTGCGGCAATACGCGTCTCACCTTGTTTGTTTGTCGAGCTGCACTCGAGCAACGCCTTGACGCTCATATCGCGGTCACCGCCGCGGGCATTAATGTCGGCGTCACATACCGTTCATCACACCGCCTAATCGGAGAGACACCACGGGCAGACTACGCCAGTTCTTCCGGCTCTCTGCGCTGCGCGATGATCTCGAAACAAGGTTGCTTGCTCAGGAGTATCGCGCCCTGCTCCTCGACGATCATTTCGACGACGGCAGGAGGGAGCCCTTCCACAATCTTCTCCTATGGACGTCTCTTATGGACGTCCAACGCGATATCTCAGATGCACGGAGCCGAGGCCAGCGGCTTCGGCGCTGATAAACGTGAGCCTCGCCCTGCCGGCAAGCCCATCCTCGCCGCCCTCGAATATGGCCGGTGTATTCGACTTGCCTCCGATCGCAGGGAAGATGACCAGGCTGACCTCGTCAACAAGACCCGCCTTCAAGAAATGGCCATTGGTTTGCGCCCCGCCTTCCAGCATCAAGCGCTTCACACCGAACTCGGTTCCAAGAAGGTCAAGCGCGTTTTTCAGATCGACGCCATCTTTCTCCGAGACGATATAGGAAACGCCAGCCTGGGTGAGGCCCGCCAGGTAAGCATCATCCACGTCAGATCCTGTCAGGACCACAAGGTGAGCTCCGTCAATGTCGCTCTTGTCCCAGCGTAGCCGACCGTCCTTATCCACGATGACAGCGAACTCGCCGGCGTCCGGGTTGGCGATATGGATCGGTCGCGCGGCTGTGCCGGTTGCTTGATAGGGGCGGTCGACGGCGTCCGCGAACTCTTCTCCCGTCGCTCTTCCCGAAAGCCAGGCGTCGGCACCGATCTTCTCATGCAGGCCGTCATAGATCTTCACGAGCTCATCGACCGAATGGCCGGTTGCCTCGGCCCAATCATTGACGATCAATCGGCCATCCAGCGGCGACATCATGTGACAGATTACATAGGGTCTGGGCATTGGATTACTCTCCTCTACAAACATTCCACCGTCAGTGACCTGCCTTCAACCAGGCTGCGAATTTATCCATCCAGTCGGGGTGCCAGCGTGAAAGCGCCGGCCGGTTCAGGATCATGTCGTCGGCCGCCCAGCGGATCCTTCTGGCATCGATCGCAGACGTAACCGCGTTATCCGGACAGATGATGTAAAAATTCTCGTCGAGCAGACGGACCAGGAAGTATTCCACCAGTTGCTCTGCGGTCCATGCCTCATCGGGTTTCGCAATGCCCTGCGGCTTGAGTGCGATGTTCATGGGTGTCCACGTGTAGCCAGGGACGAGGAGATGAGCCGAAACACGACCTCCCGTCTCCTTCAGAAGCTCGTGCGACAGCTGTTCGGTCAGGACTTTGACAGCTGCCTTCGCCACCGAATATGCGGCGTTACCTGGAGGAGTCGTAATACCTTCCTTGGAGCCGAGGTTGACAACGGCCGACTGGCGACCGGCTTCGATCATGTAGGGCACGAAGACGTGTTGCGCGGCCTGAACACCTCGGAAGTTTACATCGATCTGGCGTCGCCACTTTGCAGGATTGTCCCAAGGGCCGGCTCCTTGCGTTATGCCCGCGTTGTTTACTAGAACGGCCACGTCGCCAAACCGCGAAATCGTTTCGTCCCGCAACCTGGTCAGTGCCGACAAATCTGATACGTCGCCGCTCACGATCAGGATGTCCGTGTCGAGTGTCGAAGTAACATCCTCAAGTGCGTCGGCGTCGAGATCCAGCAGCGCGAGCTTCATGCCGCGGGCCGCGAGAGCCCTCGCGATTGCCAAGCCGATGCCCTTCGCAGCTCCCGTGATGACCGCAACGCGGCCAGGAGCAACGACGCTGTTCATTCTCTCGCTCATTTTTTGTCTTTCCCGTCATTGGACCGTCACCGCTGGAAGGTGTGCCGGACAAGCCGTCGCCGTGGAATTTTTCTCCGAGAAGCGTGCCGGCCGATGGCACCAGCGCAGAGAAGTCCATCAACGCTACTCGGGCGCTTGGGTCGTCGGATCATATCCGCGGGCTGCGAACGACCGTTCGATCGCACTATAAGAATAGGGTAGCGCGACGGCTACTTGAAGTGAGCGGGATCGCACGCACCGATGAGCCGTGTTCACTCAAGGGCCTTCGTGACGTAGGGAATGCCTGGCCAGTTCGACCGCGGACGGGACCAAAAAGGTAACGCACTCCTGGTCCCTGCCAGATCGGTGGATGATTTTCACTCACCGCCCCGATCAATTTTGCTCATGTAACCAATCGGCTCCACGGGCATTTGGTCACCAGCGCCTCGAGACGATCGTGGTGCTGACCAAACCAAAGGAGTGAAATCATGACAGGGAATAAACCACTCGCAATGATCACGGGCGGCTCATCTGGAATAGGCTTCGAGCTTGCCAAACAATTCGCCAAGAATGGATTCGATGTCGCCATTTCAGGCTCAAGCGACAAGGTGAACGAGGCCGCCGATGCGCTACGAAGCCTTGATGCCGAAGCATATCCGTTCAAAGCGGATGCCTCGACGTACGATGGCGTCGAGAGGTTCTGGACCTTTACGCAGGGGCTGGGGCGCCCCTTGGAAGCCGCGGCTCTGAACGTCGGTATCGGTATTGGCGGCGCCTTTGTCGATAACGATCTCGAGGATGAGCTTCGCCTGCTTGCGATCAATGTAACCGGGACCGTCCATATGGCCAAACGCGTCGTCCAACATATGGTCAAGAACGGCCGCGGCAGGATTCTCATCACCTCCTCGGTTTCGGCGACCCTGCCCACGCCATACGAAACCGTTTACGGCCCGTCGAAGGCATTCGGTTACATGTTCGCGGAATCTCTGCGCGAGGAGTTGCGCTCGACCGGGGTCACGGTGACGGCACTCCTTCCGGGCGCCACCAACAGCGACTTCCACGCGAACGCTGGAATGGGCGGTACGAAGCTCGGTGGCCAACAAAAAAACGACAAGACGCTCGTCGCCCAGCAGGGGTTCGAGGCTCTCATGAACGGCATCGACCATATCGTCGGCGGAGATCAGGAAACCAAGCGCCAGGTGTTGGAAAACCGGACGACCCCCGAGCCCGTCAAAGCCGCGCGGCAAGCCGAATTGACCCAACCGCAGTGAAGGAGCACGTCATGTCACATCTGAAAAACAAGGTCGCCATCGTCACAGGGGCTTCCTCGGGCATTGGAGCGGCGACCGCCAGAGGATTGGCGGAAAAAGGTGCGCGCGTCGTCCTTGCCGGCCGCAATGAGGAACGCCTCAGTCAGATCGTCGAAGACATCACCGGTTCGGGAGGTATTGCCAGCTACAAGGTTGCTGATGCCACGGATTTTGAGAGTACCAAGGCCCTCGTCGCGTTCGCCACAACGACGTACGGCCCGGTCGATATATTGGTCAACAATGCCGGCCTCATGCTCTTTTCCTATTGGAAGGATGCCGCCGTCGGCGATTGGAACAAGATGATCGATACCAATCTGCGTGGCTATCTGCATGCGATCGCCGCGGTGCTGCCGTCGATGTTGGAGCGCCGGTCCGGCCGCATCCTGAATATGAGCTCTATCGCCGGCGTTCATGTCGGCGAGGCGGCAGGGGTTTACGGAGCCACGAAGTTCTTCATACGCGGTATTACCGAAAGCCTCAGGAAGGAGGTGGGCGTGGGTAGCGGGATCCAAGTGTCTATGATCAGCCCTGGCGTGATCGATACCGGCTGGGCCGACAAGGTTCATGACGAGACGGGCAGAAAGATCGCCGGAGAGCTCAACAAGCAGGGTATTCCGCCGTCGTCGGTGGCTGAAGCCGTGGTCTATGCACTAGACCAGCCCCCGGAGATCACGATCAACGACATTTCGTCCATCCAACCCGGCAGGACTGGTAGCCCGCGTTTTCGAGAGCTCAGAACTAGAACCTCCGGGACTGTTAGACCGCCTCGCGGAACCAACCGGTGCCGTCTCTCGTGGCTGTGGACACGAAGATCTTCATTGCATGACGATCTAATCCCGGACGTTTTCGTTTTTCAGCGACCGGGCCATCTCCGCCGTCCTTCGCAGGATCCAACATGGATCACTAGGTCAAATTTTTGACTGCTTCCTCGGCCATCACATACCAAATACAGGGCCAGTTAAATAAGGATTGAAGGTGCCGGCCGGCCTGAAGCAAGGTCGGCGCCGGCAAGGGCGATCTTTTTCAGTACAAGTGCGAGTATCCATAACTCATGGTATCAACGCGGGCCGACCTTGAAACTTTCGTCGCGATCGCGTGCGCGGGGGGGTTCCGAAAGGCCGCCGCGCTTCGCGGCGTTTCCGGGTCTGCCCTCAGCCACTCGATCAGGGGTTTGGAGGCCCGTCTGGGCGTCCGTCTGTTTCATCGGACAAGCAGGAGCATCAGTCTCACCGCCGCCGGCGAAGTGCTGCTTGCCGAACTGGAGCCCCGTTTCCTCGGCATTCAAGCTGCGATGGATCTCCTAGACAGTTTCAGGAGCGGGCCTACGGGCAGAGTGAGAGTGACCACCCTGCGTGACGCCGCCGAGCTGCTGATCGCTCCTCGACTGCACAGTTTTCGCAAGAGCTACCCAGATGTCGAGGTCGAAGTCAGCGTCGAGGATCGCTTCATCGATATGGTCGCCGAAGGTTTTGACGCGGGCATCCGTTATGGGGGAACGGTTCCCGAGGGGATGATCGCGTCGCGTCTGACATCCGAACTCGAATGGATCGTAGTCGGTTCTCCGGCCTATCTCAACGAACGAGGGCGGCCCGCGCGGCCGGAAGATCTCTTGACGCACGAGTGCATCCGGATCCGAACCGGTACAGATCACCTCTGCAAATGGGAACTTGGCGACGGCGATCGCATGGTTTCTCTCGACGTTCCGGGACTTCTCACGCTCGGAGATTCGGAACTATCTATCCGCATGGCGGAGGAGGGAGGCGGTCTCTTTTATTGCCTGCAGGCCCGGGTCGAGGACAAACTTGCGGCCGGTTCACTCGAAGTCGTGCTGCCGGACTGGACCTCTACCGGGCCGGGTTTTCATGCATACTACGTTTCGCATCGACAGGTGCCGTCCGCTCTCCGGACGTTTCTCGACTACCTTAAGGCGCCGGTTGCGGGCGATTGAAGTGACGGCCAGACGAGACAGCTTCACCAGGCAGGAGAATCGCATATGGATGGTAAGGAGTTGTTTTGCTGAGGCAAATCGACTCAAGAACTCTCCGATAATTTGGAGGTACGGATGAATCGATTTGCCACCTGTTTTAAAGATCTGCCCGACCCTCGGGGCGCAACACACGTCATCCGCTGATGTCGATCCTGTTCATTGCCATTGCCCTGATCGTTTGCGGCGCCGAAAGCTGCGCCGACATGGCCGATTCGGCGTTTCCAAAAAGAAGTGGCTCAAGACGATCGTGCCGCTGCCCTATGGCATCGCCGGCCATGGCACCTTCTCCACCGTTTTCCGCTGCCTCAATCAGGTTGCCTTCGAAGCCGCTTTACCGAAGCCTTTGCAAAGGGCATGGAAGGCGTGGTGGCGGTCGACGGCAAGGCGGTACGAGGCGACGCCGCTGCCCCTCGTCAAGGTCTGGGCTGCCGGTTGCGGCCTGGTCATCGGCCAACAGACCGCGCCGGGCCGCAACGAGGTCCAAGGGGCGCTCGATGCGCTTGCGCTTTTGTCGCTGGAAGGTGCCATCGTCACCGCCGATGCCCTGCATTGCCGCGCCGATACCGCTCATGCCATCCTTTCCGCCGGCGGCGACTATGCCCTGGCGTTGAAGGCCAATCAGCCCGGCCTCCTGGCACAGACGATTGCTCGTCTGGACGACGTCGAGCCACTCGGCGTCCAGACCGCCGCCGAGAATGACCATGACCGCTGCGAAAGACGCCGTGCCTGCATCGTCGCCGTCAATGACATCGACTTCCCCGGCCTGCAGGCCATCGGCTCCGTCGAGGCCACAAGCCGTCATGCCGATGGCCGTCTGACCAGCCATGTCCGCTACTTCCTGCTCTCCACCGTCATGTCGGCTGCCGCCCTGATCGAGGTAACCAGAACTCATTGGCAGATCGAAAACAAACTGCACTGGGTGCTCGACGTCCAGTTCCGCGAGGATGCCGCCAGAAACCGTAAGGATCACGGACCGGCAAACATTGCTCTGTTACGAAAGATTGCCCTCAACCTCATCCGGGCCCATCCAGATAAGGCCTCCATTCGTCGAAAGATCAAGAAGGCAGGGTGGGACGATCAGTTCCTCATCTCTATCATCGCTCATATGCGATAGCCCTGCTTCACCAGGGGAATTTGAGTGCCGGCAGAAAGCGGTCGCTCGCAGCCAGAAAAATAATTGGCAGCAAGATCGCCTGGCATCCTTTAACATGCCGAAAGCGGAAAAAAATACGTGACAGCCTCCGATCCCTCTCTGAGCCGAGGCCATCCATGATGGTAGAGAATCCGCAAGTCTTCGGCTGTCTGACACGACCAGCCGGTACGAATGCGGTACTGCCACGGCTCTCCTCCAGGCGCCCGTTTTTGATCTCTCGATATCTAAATTTGTGCAGACGAGCAGGCAAAGCTATAACGGCAGGATCAACGAATACTGGTAGCTCTCAGACAATCTGGATCGATATCAACCGGGAATGCCTGCATATGTAGGGAGGATTCAAGCACGGCGTGAGGGCGATGCAGACGGACGAGGCGGAGACGTCACGGAAACCCGAGAGCACCTGCATCACCTCGCTCGAGGTTTCCAGGCGGCCTTGTAGGAGACCCGCGGCGTAGTGCCCCGAAAACCCCACCGCGCAAATGCTGATTATGAAAGACAGTACGAAAATGATTACTCTGTAGCCGGAAACGGGACAACAGCCTGTCCATTGTGGTCGATCCTTGTCCATAGGCGGTGAAGAAACTTCATCAATCGGGATCCGCCTCCGAGGGAAGCATCGAATCATCAATGACGACACGAAAGCTGCGCGACCGAGGTTGTCTGTCAACAGATTGTCTGATAAAGCTTGCTAATGTTCGAACTGTCTCACAAACTTGCGGAGGAATAACTCCGTAACAGAACCGGCGCTGCCGCAGCCGGCACAACTTTCACTGCTGAAATCGATTGCCGCGATGTTCCTTGTTTTCAATGGAAAGCGGTGACCGCATCTCGGCTATGTGAAGGCTTCGAACATGTCGTCGTCCTCGCGACGGCGGGACGCGACGCCTTGATGAACAAACGGGCGTCCTTTTTATGGATGGACGGCTCCATGGCGCCGAGATCACCAGCTTCCCCGATATGCATCTTGAGATGTTGATCTGGGACAGGTAAGTATTGAGATTCAAGAAGCAGAGAAGATGATTGATAAGAAAGCATTGCTCGATAATATGACCTTGGCGGAGCAGGTCTCGCTACTTTCCGGCGATACGTTCTGGTCTTTACCGCCCATCGACCGCCTAGGGATAGGGAGATTGCGCTTGACCGACGGCCCCAACGGCGCCCGCGGGGCGGGGTCTTTTGTCGGAGGTGTGACTGCAGCGGCTTTCCCGGTGGGCATCGCCATCGGAGCGAGTTGGAACCCGGATCTAGCCAAGGAAATCGGCAGTGCCCTAGGTGACGAGGTTCTTTCAAAAGGTGCCCACGTCTCGTTAGCCCCCACCGTTAACATCCAGCGTAGCGTCACAAACGGCCGCAACTTTGAGTGCTTCTCTGAGGATCCGATCCTGACGGCGGAACTTGCAGTCGGCTATATCGAAGGTCTGCAGTCCACGAAAGTCGGTGCCACGATAAAACATTTCGTCGGCAACGAGTCCGAGATTGAACGTACAACCATCTCTTCAGATATCGATGAACGCACGCTGCGCGAAGTCTACCTGATACCCTTTGAGACGGCGGTGAAGCGGGCAAAGGTCTGGGCCGTGATGTCTTCGTATAACAAGCTAAACGGTACTTACACGGCGGAAAGCCATTGGCTGTTGAACGAGGTTCTGCGCGGTGACTGGGGTTTTAACGGCGTGGTGATGTCGGACTGGTTCGGCTCGCGTTCGACCGCACCCACCGTGAATGCTGGGCTGGATCTGGAGATGCCGGGCCCGACCCGCGATCGCGGCTCCAAGCTACTGGCTGCGGTCGAAGGCGGCGAGGTTAGTGTCGAGACGATCCGCGCCTGTGTGCGCAATATCCTGACTTTGATGGAACGCACCGGCGCTATCAACGATCATCGCGAGTTTAAGGAGTACGCCATTGATCAACCGAAACATAGGGCATTGATCAGGCGCGCGGGAGCGGAAAGCGCAGTTCTGCTACAGAATGACGGGATCCTGCCATTGGCTCAGCAAGGTATGGTCGCCATCATTGGACCCAATGCCAAGGTCGCGCAGGTGATGGGAGGCGGCTCGGCGCAGTTGAACCCTCACTATGTCATCAGTCCGTGGCAGGGGCTGGTGGACGCGCTGGGTGAGGAGAATCTGTGCTACGCTCAGGGCTGCAACAATTATCGGTTTCAGCCGCTAATCGAAAACCCCACAACCTTCGAGTTTTTCCAAGGAAGGGAGCTAGCTGGCGAACCGGTGAAGGTCGTCGAGGAACCGTCGAGCCTTGGTGTATGGTTGCCCCCCGTGGCCGAGGGCTTTGTCGATCCCCTTCGCTTTTCGGCTAGAATGCGCACCATCTTCACAGCCTCGGAAGCCGGCGTCTATCGCGTCGGACTAACCTCGGCCGGGCTTGGCCGGGTCTATGTGGACGGCAGACTTGTGGTGGACGCTTGGGCTTCCTGGATACGTGGTACCACATTCTTTGAAGAAGGCTGCGAAGAGGTCGTGGGTGAAATCACGCTCGAAGCCGGCCGTACATACGAGGTCGTCGCCGAGTACGCCCGGCACGACCACGTCAACCTCTATATCGCCGCAATTCGGGTAGGAATAGGCAGATTTTCGGCCGAAGCGGAGATTGCCGAGGCAGCAGCCGTCGCGGCAAAGGCTGATCATGCGGTAGTCTTCGTGGGCAGAACGGGCGACTGGGATACCGAGGGCTCCGATCTTCGCGGTATTGCACTTCCCGGTCTGCAGAACCAGCTTGTTGAGGCGGTAATTGCGGCCAATCCGAACACGATCGTCGTACTACAAACCGGTGGACCGGTGGAAATGCCCTGGCTTTCCGGTGCTCGTGCAGTACTGCAATGCTGGTATCCCGGACAGGAGGCTGGCAACGCGATCGCCGATGTGCTCCTCGGCAAGGCCGAGCCCTCGGGCCGACTGGCACAGACCTTCCCCGTGCGCTGGGCTGACAACCCCACACATACTGAGGATGACGCGGTCTATCCAGGTAAGGACGGCCATGTGCGATATGACGAAGGTGTGTTCGTCGGTTATCGGCACTACGACCGCCACGGCATTAAGCCGCTGTTCCCGTTCGGTCATGGTCTCGGTTATTCAAGCTTTGCGATGTCGGACCTGACGGTAGGGCTACCAGACGCTGCCGGCGCGGTGACAGTGACACTGGAATTGACCAACATCAGCGAGCGGCCAGGTTCGGCAGTGGTGCAAATCTATGTCGGCGATGTTGAAGCATCTATACCCAGACCGGTTAAAGAGCTGAAAGCCTTCTCGAAAATTGCCCTGGAACCCGGTGAGAAACGAAGGTTGCGTTTCATACTTGACGCCCGAACATTTGCCTTCTTCGACACGACCGAGCGGCGTTGGCGGATAGAGGCGGGGGAATTTGCAGTGATGGCTGGGTTCTCGGCCACCGACATCCGTTTGAGTTTAACTGTCACGCAAAAGGGCGCTGTCTTGGCGCTCTGAATGGGCCGCAAATCAATGACCACATTGGGCAGTGGTCGAGTTCCAACGTATGCAGTTTTGGCGGTGAAGCTGGGTGAGTTGAGTGAGAGAATGCCTCAAAACCGGTACTTGGTTAATGGCATGGCGAAACACCGCCTGCGCCTCCAAAAACAGGCAATGTTTTCTGAACGATCGTAAGCGCGATTTTCCCCGCACCTTCTGCAATTGAGTGAGCTTTGGCATGAGGTGTCCACCAAAATAGGTGGACACCAAGGGATGGAAGAAGTGACCTGCCACTGAATTTTCATCCGGCGGCGACTAGATGTGGAGCCTCAACAGGTTGTCCTGGGTAAGAGCGAGCCTAGTGATTGGTGGTTTTGAGTTTAGACTT
>NZ_NWSV01000037.1 GCF_002531935.1 Rhizobium chutanense
GGATGGCCCAGCAGTGAAATCGACGCGCTCATGCCATGGAACTACGCCGCCTGAACGGCCACGGCTTGTCGCTTACATACATGTGGTGATCGTGTTTCTTTCATCCGCAATCGTGTTGCCGGTGGACGGCCGGCACGCGATCATCATCGACACCCATGTCACGCCCGCCAATTGGCATGCAGCACCGTCTATCTCGATCGGCTCGACCGCCAGCGGCACGGTCTCCTTCGACGTCAAGGCGGCAAAATGGAAGCCGGCTATGCAACATCCAGCGTTGGCCATAGGCGGGAGTAACGAGGTCACCTCGGCGTCAACGGGTATCGCCACTATCGAGCTGCACCAGCACCCGCCACGTCAAGATCGACGCGCGAGCGCACCCGATGCCCAGCACCTGACGTCCTGTGGCAAGGCGATTTCCAACCGCCACAAGGAAGGCAGTCGAACGCTTCTTTGCCGACGGCAAGTAACCGCACGGACCTCATTACGCCCGCTTCCAAATTCAGATCCGCGCGGCAAGAAGGTCGCCATGGCCCTGAGCAAAGCCCAAAAAGGCAGCATGGCTTAGGCCAAAGGTCTCCTCTTTGTCCGCGATCGACGCCCAGCGCAAAAAATGCCGTGTCGCAAAAATAAAAGCCCGCCGAAAATAACCGACGGGTTTTGTCAGCGGCCTGTGGGCGGCGTGAAAATGCCGCCCGTAGGTCTACTTGACCAGATGGTTTCCAATCGAAGAACCACCATCTACGGTTAAAACGCTACCAGTCGCGAATCTCGAACGGTCGGAGGCGAGAAAGAGCATGGCTTCCGCGATTTCTTCTGGCGTCCCCATTCGATCCATGGCGGCGCGGGCGTTGAACTCGCTACGAAGTTTGTTCGGGTCCTGCGCCTCAGCAAAGATCTTTGCAAAATATGGAGAGTCAATCGTGCCAGGGGCGACGGCGTTGACGCGAATTCCTTCCTTCGCGTGATCCATCGCCATAGCGCGTGTCAGCGAGGATATGGCACCTTTCGATGCAACGTAGGCCGTTCTGTCCGCTATCGCTGAGGTTGCCGTGTATGACGTCGTGTTAACGATCGAACCGCCGCCACTTCGACGCATGACAGGAATGACATACTTCGAGCAAAGGAAGATACCTTTGACGTTAACCGACATAATCCGATCCCAGGTTTCCTCTGCAATTGTCACGACATTCCCGGTCGTTCCAAAGCCCGCGTTGTTGACGAGGACGTCGATCCGACCCCACTTTGACACCGCCTTCTCAACCATGCTTTCCACGTCCTTGGCCGAAGAGACGTCGACACGAGCCCCCAGAGCCGTCGAGCCGATCTCGCCCGCTACTCGATGCGCTGCGTCCTCGTTGACGTCAGCAACGACGACATAGGCGCCGTTCTTGGCGAAGAGTAGCGCCGTTGCTCGGCCTATGCCGCTACCACCCCCTGTAACAATGCAAACCTTTTGATCCAGATCCATCGAGCGTCTCCTCTCATTTCGATGCCTGTGAGAAAACATTTTAGCAGACAATCTGTCAATAACGATAAACCCCGTTGACAGATTGTCTGCAAATCTGCTTATCTGCTTCTAACGATCTTGGCCGCGGGAGGATTAGATGGCCGATACCAGCACCGACGCGCAGTCGGATTTCAAGGCGGCTATGCGCCGTTTCACATCAACCATTTGCTTGATCACGACCGAACTCGATGGCGCTCGTCACGGCATGGCCGCGACCGCTGTTCAGTCGGTTACGGCTGACCCGCCGACAGTCCTCGTCTGCATTAATCAGTCAGCCTCGATCAGTCAGCCCTTGAAGACTTCCGGAAAGTTCGCCGTGAATATGCTGCATCTTTCACATGCGGGGCTCGTGCCGCTGTTCAGTGGAAAACTGAAGGGCGAAGAGCGGTTCGATCACGGCAATTGGCTGTCTCTCGACGGCATGCCGGTCCTGTCGGATGCCCAGGCAGCTTTTGTCTGTCAGCTGAAAGATGTCGTTCATGTTGGAACGCATGATGTTGTGCTCGGAGAAGTGCTCGAAGCCCGGTTCATAGAGTCGATTGCACCACTTCTCTACGAGAACGGTCAACTCGTCAGGTCGTCGTCCATCAGTGGATCGGCCGCATAACAGGTCGCTTGACGACCAATTAATCCACTCATCGAAAGCCCATGGGGCAACAAGGAGACAAAGGGTGAGCAACACAGCAATCGCAAGAGTGAATGGACGTGAAGTCAGCGAACGGTTTGAGCGCGGGCTAAAGACCAGACGAGAGGTTCTGGGAGGCGCGTATGTCGATGCTTCGGTCAGCAAGGCGACCGACTTCAATTGGCCGATGCAGGCACTCGTCACAGAATACTGCTGGGATGAAATCTGGAACCGGCCTGGCCTGGCACGCAAGCAACGCAGCATTCTCAATCTGGGAATGATTTCGGCTCTTAATCGCCCGCATGAACTGAAACTGCACGTTCGCGGAGCCGTCAACAACGGTCTTACCAAAGAAGAAATCAGAGAGGTTTTTCTGCAGGTTTCGATCTACTGCGGTGTGCCGGCGGCAATCGATAGCTTCCGCGTAGCTGCGGAAGTCTTTGAAGAGATGGGCATCTAATTATTCGAGGCATTTAGACGCGGCTGAGCACCATGCGGTGACAGCCGGAGGAGGACCTACAGTGACTGCACAAGACGACTTCCGCGAAGCGGGAAACCCAATGTTCAATGAAAACAAGCTCAAGCTCGGCGTGTTCGGCACCAACTGCTCGAATGCGTGTGCGATCACGCTTGCTGAAACGACTTTCGAGCCCACCTTCGACCACAACGTCGAAATCGCAAAGAAGCTCGAGGCTGCCGGTTGGGAATGCATGGTGCCGATTGCGCGCTGGCGGGGTTTTGGCGGTCCTTCTAACTTCAACGGCGTGAACATGGATACGTTCACCTGGGCAGCCGCTCTCGCAGCGGTCACCACAAAGCTCCAGTTCTTCTCTACGACACACATTCCGACCTTGAACCCGATTGTCGCAACCAAGATGGCGACAACAATCGACCACATCTCGAAGGGACGTTACGGCCTCAACCTCGTTACCGGCTGGTTCACCCCCGAAATGGAAATGTTCGGGGTTCCGATGATGGAGCACGACACCCGCTATGAATACGCCACCGAGTGGATGGAGATCGTCGAGAGTCTCTGGAAACGGAATGGCGTCACGTTTGAAGGTGAGTTCCTGAAAGTGAAGGACGCCTTCAGTGAGCCCAAACCTTATAACAAGGCGGGTCGCCCGCTTCTGATCTGCGCCGGCGCCTCGGGCAAAGGAATGCACTTCACCGCCAAGTTCTGCGATTTCAACTTCGGCTTCATGCAAGACATGGAATCTGGCGCTGCCTGGGTCAAGAAGGTGAAGGACCTGGCGCGCACTGAATACAACCGTGATCTCGGCACATTCACAGCCTGCCCCGTCATCGTTCGCGAAACGGAGAAGGAAGCACAGGAATATTACGACTACTACGTCAAGCAGAAGGGTGACTGGGAGGCCTGCGAGAACATCTGCGAAGTCCTCCAGGTGCAATCCCAAAACCATTCCGCCGAGATGTACCAGAAATTCAAGGAACGCTTCATTGCGGGTTGGGGTGGATACCCGATCATCGGCAATCCAGAACAAGTGGCCGACAAACTCGTCGCACTGAGCAATACAGGTGTCAATGGCGCCTTGCTGACGATGGTCGACTACAACGAGGAGCTTCCCTTCTTCAATGAGCGTGTGATGCCGCTGCTCAAGCAGGCAGGCCTGCGCAAGTGAACATCTCCGCGGGACGGCGATCGCCGTCCCGCCACGAACTCTGCCGGGGTCCCGGCAAGATTTCCGCGGCTGGCGACCAGAGGGGTCGGCAGTCTGAGCGGAACCACAAGGGAGAGGAGGCCCTTTAATGCTAAAGAAAGTCGTTGCAGCGCTTTTCGCACTATCCAGTCTTTATCAAATGAACGGGGTGGCGATGGCTGATGGCCTTGACTCGCTGCCGCCTGACCAGAAGGCTCTCTACGAGAATATCGATCCTGCAATTCCGCTCGGCGGAACGGTGTATAAGGATTTCGTTGCGAAGCGACCGCCGCCGTGGAAGATCGGGTATGCGTCCACATACGCCGGTAATACTTGGCGCGCGAACATGCTGGACGAATTCTCGAATGTGCTGGTGCCAAAATACAAGGAAGCGGGGCTCGTTTCCGAGCTTGTCGTCACCCAGTCAGACCTCAAGGACTCAGTCCAGATCCAGCAGATGCGGCAGATGGTGGATGACGGAGTGGATGCGATCATCATCTGCTGCTCGAACATCACCGCCCTCAATCAAACTATTGAGTACGCTCATTCCCACGGCGTGCCTGTCTTTTCGGTATCGGGCTATGTCACATCCCCATACGCGATCAACGCTACAGAGAACAACACGGACGGCGGCTACAAGGCTGCGGAGTGGCTCGCAAAGGAAATTGGCGAGAAGGGCAACGTTCTAACGGTGTCCGGTATACCCGGTTTCGCGTCATCGGATAGTTTCGACAATGGCGCGAAAAAGGCGTTTGAGAAGTTCCCCAATATCAACGTCGTAGGAAATGTAGCAGGGAAGTGGACTGACCAAGTCGCTCAAGTCGAAGTTCAGAAATTTCTTGCCACCAATCCGGCCGAGATCAACGGAATCCTCGTTCAATCGGCGTCTGAAAACGGTGTCGTGAACGCGGTCCAGCAATCCGGTCGCGATATGATGCCTATTGTGCTCGGCGGTGAAGCTTCCGCCGCGTGTTACTGGCGTCAGAACCCTGACTTTATAAGCAAGAGCTTCCATTTCTGGCCGCCCCGCTCAGATGCCCGCCTCGTATGGGACGTGATGATGCGAACGCTCCAAGGCCAGGGACCAAAGATCCAATCAATCCTACGTCCTGCTCTTCCTTACACCATCGATGATGTGAAGAAGGTGTTGAAGGAAGACTGCGATCCGAATTCCACGGATTGGATCGAGCCGGAAAACAATAGTTGGTGGCCTGCAGATGTCGCTAACACGTACTTTGAACGCCCCGTCGATCCGCTGGCTTGGCGCCCAAAGAAATAATGCCGTTTCTCCGCCAGGAGACCTCCCAGCCTCCCGCGTCGGTCTCGTTACCGGCGCGGGGGGAAGCTCTACGTGATTGGAAAGAGTGTGCCGGACTTTCACAAAATTCAACGTCTACCACCCTACGTCTTCGAACAGGTCAACCGTTTGAAGGCCAGCGCGCGAGCGGGTGGCGCGGACATTATCGATCTCGGCATGGGCAATCCCGACCTTCCGACGCCGAAGGCCATCGTCGACAAGCTGTGCGAAGTGGTCCAGGACCCGCGCACCCACCGTTATTCGTCCTCCAAGGGCATTCCCGGCCTGCGCCGTGCCCAGGCCGCCTATTATGCCCGCCGTTTCGGCGTCAAGCTGAACCCGGACACCCAGGTCGTTGCGACGCTCGGTTCCAAGGAAGGCTTCGCCAACATGGCGCAGGCGATCACCGCGCCCGGCGACGTCATCCTGTGCCCGAACCCGACCTATCCGATCCATGCCTTCGGCTTTCTGATGGCAGGCGGGGTGATCCGCTCGATGAACGTCGAGCCGGACGACAGCTTCTTTCCGCCGCTCGAGCGGGCCGTGAAGCATTCGATTCCGAAGCCCCTGGCGCTGATCATCAACTACCCGTCCAACCCCACCGCGCACGTCGCTTCGCTGGACTTCTATAAAGAGGTGGTGAGCTTTGCCCGGAAGCACGACATCATCGTGCTGTCGGACCTGGCCTATTCGGAAATCTATTTCGAAGGCGAGCCGCCACCGTCCGTCCTGCAGGTTCCGGGCGCGATGGATATCGCGGTCGAGTTCACCTCGATGTCGAAGACCTTCTCCATGCCCGGCTGGCGCATGGGCTTTGCCGTCGGCAACGAGCGGCTGATCTCGGCGCTGACCCGCGTGAAGTCCTATCTCGACTACGGTGCCTTCACGCCGATCCAGGTAGCCGCGACCCATGCGCTGAACGGCGACGGTTCCGACATCGCCGAAGTCCGCAACGTCTACAAGCGCCGCCGCGACGTGATGGTCGATTCGTTCGGCAAGGCCGGCTTCGAAGTGCCGCCGCCCGCCGCGACTATGTTTGCCTGGGCGAAGATCCCGGAAAAGTTCCGTCATCTCGGTTCGCTTGAGTTCTCCAAGCTGCTGGTCGAGAAGGCCGACGTGGCCGTGGCGCCGGGTATCGGATTTGGGGAAATGGGTGACGAATATATTCGTCTCGCCCTGGTTGAGAACGAGCATCGCATTCGTCAGGCGGCGCGCAACATCAAACGCTGGCTTGGCGACCTTGGAAAATACGATCTCAAAGCAATAAACCAGTGAAAGGATACCCGATGGCAATCTTGGGATCATGTCAATGCAAGGCCGTTACGTATGAGGTTCAGGAAATTGACGGACCGATGTGGAATTGCTTCTGTCAAACATGCCGGAAGTCACACGCCGCTGACCACAATACGGCCGCTAAGGTGAGAAGCGAGCACTTCAAGATCCTATCAGGTCAAGATGTGCTCAAGAGTTTCGAATCGACGCCTGGAAAGCTGCGGTGGTTTTGTTCGACGTGCGGTTCACATGTGTATGCGGAGCGGCCCGCAAGTCCAGAACTTAAGGTGCTTAGAGCTGGCACCTTTGACACTGACCCTGGCAGCGTGCCGATGTCAAATGTGTGGGTGTCCCATGCGAAATCCTGGCTGGCCCATGACTCGTCCAAACCAAGCTCACCCGAGTTCCCGTAGGCGAGAGGTTGCTTCGACCTGCTCTTAACTGGGGCGAACCTCACAAGCGAGGTACGTGTCTGATCTTCCGTGTACACGAGCGGGTTTCTTTGATCGACTTGTTAATTGTAGGATTGTCTGATAGTAAGAGTGTATGGAGTGGCCGCGGCATGAAAGTTGTTGTAATAACGGGGAATTTGAATCGCCCATCGAAAACCCGGGCCGTCGCTGACTACGTGGTTGACCGAGCTCGAGCTTCTGGCGACGAGGCAATCAGCTGGGATCTTGTCCAGCTTCACCCACACCTTGGGGCGGCAATTTGGCCTGCCAACGCTGCGGAGATTGTTAAAGCTGCGCTTGACGATGTCGCGACCTGCGACGTTTTGATCGTTGGAAGCCCAGTCTATAAGGCGTCTTACACCGGATTGCTGAAGCACTTGTTCGACCTCCTCGACATGAGGGCGCTTAAGGGGCGCTACGTCATCCCCTTTGCAACCGGAAAATCACCGCCTCACGGGCCGCTCGTGGAAGCCTCGATGCGAGCCTTATTTGACTTTTTCGATGCACAGGTTTCGGACAATTTCATTTTCGCTCTCGACGAAGACTTCGACGAAGCGGGTCTATCCGCAAACCTGCGCGCCCTCGTGGACAAAGAACTCGATACCGCGCGCCGCGCCGTCAGCCCATAATGTGCAGGAGGATGCCATGGCTTTTTCGAGCATAGACGAGGCGATCCAGGCGATCGCGGCAGGCAAAATGGTTATCGTGGTCGATGACGAGAACCGCGAAAATGAGGGCGACATTGTTGTTGCTGCTGAAAAAACAACAGCTGAGCATATCGCTTTCATGATGAGGTTTGCGAGAGGCTTGATCTGCGTTCCGCTCCCGGCTGAGCGTCTCGACGATCTTGAAATCCCCCTAATGGTGACACGTAATTCGGACTCGCTGCAGACGGCATTTACCGTCTCCGTCGATTACAACCGCGGTACGACAACAGGGATTTCAGCAGAAGATCGAGCAGCAACCGTTAGGTCGCTCATTGATCCGGAGACCCGGCCGGAAGACCTTTCGCGGCCAGGTCACGTCTTCCCATTGCGCGCAAATCGTCTCGGCGTCTTAGGTCGTCCTGGCCACACTGAAGCCGCCGTGGATCTTGCGCGCTTGGCGGGCCTGGTGCCGGCTGGTGTCATCTGCGAGATCGCCAATGATGATGGGTCCATGTCGCGACTGCCAGATCTCGAGAAGTTCGCGAACACCCACGGCCTACACATAATAGCGATCGACGCTTTGATTGAGTACTGCAGGAGCCACGATCCTAAGGTCAAGCGTTACGCGCAATCTCGTATGCCAACGCGATTTGGTGAATTCAATGCGATCGCCTACCGCGACGCATTGACTGGAACGGAACACGTAGCATTGACACTTGGTGAGCTACGCGAACAAGACGACGTTTTGGTGCGCGTGCACTCTGAATGTCTGACAGGGGAGGCCTTCCGCTCCCTGCGCTGCGACTGTGGCCAACAACTCGAAATGGCTCTTCGGGCGGTCCAGCTAGCCGGTGCGGGTTGCGTGATTTATATGCGCGGCCAAGAGGGACGTGGCATCGGCTTGGGAAATAAGATCGCCGCCTACAGTTTGCAGGATCATGGTTTTGACACTCTCGAAGCCAATCGGGCGCTCGGCTTTGCATCCGATTCCCGTAACTACGACGCCGCTGCGGAAATCATCCGCGACCTCGGTATCAGGACGATCCGCCTACTTACCAATAGTCCCACAAAAATCGAGGCGCTCCAAACTTCAGGCGTAATCGTGTCGTCCCGCCAGAGTCTGATCGCCGCGTCAAGCGCGTCGAACATCACCTATCTTCAGACAAAGCGAGATCGATTTGGCCACCTTTTAGACCAAGACGCATCAATTGAACGCGTCGGTGGTGACAACGTCGTTTCGGTGTTGAATGCGCAGGTTTTCTCGGGACTGCTGGGGTAGAGACCACTCCGAACCACGGGTCTGCCACAGTTTGTCATGGCCTGTGTGGATACGTCGTAGACGCGGCCTGTAGCGAATGAATGGTAATGTTTTACGGCTGCGCTGCCGCACCGTTTGCTTCGGAGGAAAAGAATTCGGCTTGCTCGAAAGAAATTTCGACAAGTCAGGGCAAAAGTTCCATAAATATGCTTATGCGATCTGTTATAACATAACATGAATTGGACCGAGGAAGAGACTTCAACTCCCCAGCCTCCTCCCGAGGCAACTGGCTGCCGTCGACCAGGTCCCGGCGGCAGCCCTTTTTTCTTGGCGCATCGCCACCTTCCCTTCCACGGATGTTTCAATAGGGGCATTCGGCACCACGCCCCCCACCGACTACGGCGCAACCAACCGCGATTTTTGTCATGAAGGAATGGATACTTTCGCCGCTTGAAAAGACCTGCCTTCGATGGATTTCTCAAGGCAGGACAATTGCCGAGATCGCGTTGCTTGAGGGCAAAAGCGTCACCGAGATCGAAGGTTACCTCCAGCGCGCGCTTGCCACGCTGGAGGCAGGATCAACGGAAGAAGCTCTCGATAAGGCCAATCTCTTGGAGCCAGAGTGAATGACTCCGCTGAAGGGATTGAGAACGAAGAATCGCCGCGCGCTCGCTCCGCTGGGTTTGGCAACTCTTGGAGGGTTCGTTGCCGTATCGTGCGCACTCGAAATTTGCAATTGATCAGGCTGATGGCGGTCGGATGCTGGCGCACGACGCGAGCGCGTTGATTTCGACAAGATTTGAACCGCTTAGCCATTGGAAGGCCGTCGAGGACGGCCACTACATCGTCGGCCGTTTCAGCGCATCGAAGGTAAGGTGTCGTTCGGCCCTGAAACAGGCGTTCGACGGCGCTCCCGACGCCTATGTTCTTTACCTGCCGTTCCCCAATGCATTGCCCGAAAGCTGTGCCGGTGCGCAACGCTTCACCACGCGAAAATTCGGTTTTCTGGAAGATCTTTCGCAGTTCGATCAACTGACCGCTGATGAACATCCGAGCTATATCGCCCTGTCCTTCGAAAAGGCCGCGATGGTTCAGCAGGTGAGCGAACTGCTTAATGGTCCTGTGATGGCAGACCTTCAATTCGACCGCGTCGTCGATCTGGCCACCGAAAAGGGTTTGCGCTTAGCGGCGCTCGGCCATCTCGTCTGGAGTTGCGTCAATCTATCCGACGCGGATCGATTGGCGCCGGCCGCCCTCGAGCGCCTGTTTCAGGCGACGATGATCGCCCTTCTGGAGGTTGCTCCTAATAGCTACATGCCGCAACTGGAGCGGCCCGTCTCACCGGCTGTCTCCTGGCATGTGAAACGCGCGATCGATTACATGCATGCCAACCTCTCGCAACCCATTACGGTCGCCCGGATCGCGGCCGAGACGGGTACAAGCGTCAGGGCATTGCAGACGGCTTTCCAGCGGTTCAAGGGCACGACGCCTTTGGGCTTTCTCAGAATGATCCGCCTCGAAGCTGCGCGACGAGCGCTCACGGACGATGGCGGCGCACGATCGATCGCCGATGTGGCGCGCAATGCAGGGTTCACCCATATGGGGCGGTTCGCCGCCGCCTATTATCAAGCTTTCGGCGAAGCGCCTTCGGAAACGGTCCGGATGCGCTGAGTTTCCGGTCGACGGGTAGGGGAAGGCGGAACGATCGTTGCTGCTGAGGCGGCGAGGAACTGCCACAAGTTCGATAGGCGTGCGTGGAACTTCATCTCCTGCGGAAGCAGCCCAATCCCGCTCTTTGTGATGGCGTCCTGGCCCGGCGCCGGATCTTCCACGATCAACCCGTAAAGGGTCCGCTAGCGAGCTGCGGCCGCTTCGGCTTTGCCTCGCGGTGATCGCGCCCGTCGTCGGGCCTTTTGAGGAGCCATCGAGCGGGATTGGCCCGCTCCCGAAGGAGCCTCTCATATGTCGCACGACCTCTCTCTCGCCCAGTCCCACGCCTTCCAGCTCTCCCGCGACCTCATGGTCCCGGTCACCGTCTTCGAAGTCGACGGCGAATACGGCGTTCTTCCCTCTGACGAGATCGACGCCGACGATGACCTCGCGATCATTCACGAATTCCACCCTTGGCAGGCTCATTGAGCCGGCGTTGTGCCTTCGGCGTGCCGCTTGCGAGCGGCAGGCCGCAAGGGAGGCTGCGCCGCGGCCGGGCATTGCATGATCCGACAATTGTCAGCCGCGCCCTTGCGGCCTTTGCTCTTCGCGGCTGGTGGAAGTGCGCCGTGAAACGACGTGCAAGGAAGGCAGAGAGGAAGAGGCATGAACAGAGAAGAAATTGAGGCGTTACGCGAGCGGGTGAGCTGTGCGGCTGTTCTTGAGCAGGCGGGCTTCGCCATCGATCTTAAGGAAAGTACGCGGCGGGCGCTGAAGTTTCGCCGAGCAAGCGAGATCATCATCGTCACCCATGAGGGGCGCGGATGGTTCGACCCCCTCAGCGATGCGAAAGGCGATGTGTTCGGACTTGTCGAACATCTCGATCATGTCGGGTTTTTGGAAGGCGCCGGAAGGGTCGCCGATCTCGTCGGTTTCGCAGTCACGGAGCCGCAATGGCAGACGCCGCGGCCTGATCAAGACTACGACCTTTCTCTGCTCGAGCGTTGGCAGGCTCGCCGCCGTCCCTGGCCCAGCTCATCGACCTGGGTCTATCTCAAGGATGAGCGCTTTCTGCCAGCCACTTTGCTCCGCGCCACAATTCGCCAGGACCGCCTGCGAGAAGGTCCATATGGCAGCGTGTGGGCGGCGCATACGGACAAAGCCGGGATTGTCACCGGCTGGGAGGCGCGAGGGCCGGAATATCGGGGCTTTGCCTCCGGAGGAACGAAGGTTCTCTTCCGTCTGGGGCCGGACACAGCGTTGCGCCTGGCTGTCACCGAAGCTGCGATCGACGCCATGAGCCTCGCCGCCATCGAAGGGCTGCGCGATGGAACAGTCTATCTCAGCACCGGTGGCGGATGGTCGCCATCGACGGACGCGGCGCTGCGGCAGATGGCGTCGCGACCCGATGCTCTCCTCGTCGCCGCGACAGATGCCAATCCGCAGGGAGAGACATTTGCCGAGCGGTTGCGGGCGCTCGCTGACGAGGTCGGCTGCGACTGGTCGCGGCTCCGCCCGCCCGCGGAGGACTGGAACGAGGCCCTGAAAATCAGGGAGAAAGAAAAGAGGGAAAGAAAGGAAGGCGGCGTGCCGCATTCGCGCCGCCCGCGTCAAGGGAAGCTTCGCCCGGGCGAGCCGGCCCTTGACCCGGCCGGCCGCGATGCCGGCGACCCGGGAGGTGTCATGAAGGACTGAAGAGGATGGCAAGGTCGATAGGACAGTGCTGCGCTTCGGTCCGGAACCATCTCGAAGGAACCGCAGATGAATCCCTCTCCCGCAATCCGCAAAATCTTCCAGGGCGTCGCGTCACGCCAGCAAATGTTCCGCATGTTCGACCGGCACGCCCAGCGTCCGAACCGTTGGGAAGGCGACGCCTCGCCTCTCTATGCGGGCGAATGGTTCGAGATGGGCGAGGCCGAGCACGACTATATGTTCGAGATCCTGCCACCGCTTTGGATCCGCGGCTCGATGTTCGCCATGCGCGAGTTTCTGACGGGTTCGGTGACATCGGTGTTCTTCGCCTTGCGGTTCGACGGCGTCATCCGCCATTTCCATGGCTATTGCGATCTTTCCGACAGGGAGACCGTCGAGCGTATGCGCGTGGCGATCATCGAGCGCGAAAGCCGGCCGGTGCGGCCTATGACGCGTGAGGAACGCCTGGAGCATATCTGGAGCATCACGGCGGACGACTATCGTGGCTATGCCGGCGATCGCTGGGACGAAGCCGCGCGCGGCAAGCGCACGATCATGCTCTACGGCGGCGCAGCGGGCAGCACTCTGAAACTACTAAACGATCTGACGGACGACGAGATCGCGGCCAAGCTGCCGGTGCAATTGCGCCAGCTCCCCTCGCCGATCGCTGCATGAAGGAGGTCCGTTATGCTTTCCTTCCCGCTCACATCGGTCCGCGACGTCATCGCGCGCGGCCGCGCCGATGCGGAAGCCCATGGCGGCTTTCGCAACCCCTACTACGGCCTGCGCCCTGGCAAGGACGAACAGCCGGGTCTCTGGCTCGTCGGCGACCAGGGGGTCTATCTGATGTCCAATGGCAAACTGCCCGAGGGTGCCAAGCCTTTGGTGGTCTATGCCGCGGAATGCGATCCTCGCACCAATGACGACTGGTTCGCTGTCAAACGCCGGACCTTCGGCGGCGACGACGGGGTCGATTTCATCGATGCGGAACAGCTCGAAGCGATGATGGCGGCGGCCCCGGAGGCGACGCACCTGCGTATCGCGTTCCTTCAAGACTCGATGCAGTTCGTCCTGGTCGCGAAGCCTTAAGGCTCTCGCGACCGGCCCGGCCCGTTTGGCCACCAATCCCAAAACCCCTGAGTGTCCTTCAGTCCCGCCGGTCCTTCCCGCGGGGTGATGACGCTCGCCCATTTCCCGAGGAAAATTTCATGAGCAACGATCCCTTCACTCTCGACATGTTCGGCAGCAGCGCGCTGTCGTCCGGCCTCGGCCTGGGCGTCACAGCATTCGGCGGCTTCGAGCCGGTCGCAGCCAGTGACGACGACCCCGAACCGACGCCGCCCTCTCCTGCCCCGGCTTTGCCGGTCGCGGCGATTGAACCTCCGGCGCCCCGGCGGCAGGGCAACCGGTGCAACTTCTACCTCGACGATGCGGATCGAGGCTTGGCCGTATCCTGGAAGGATCGCGCCCGCGCCAATGTTGCTGCGATCCTGATCGCGAATAGCATCGAAAAGCAGGATCGACCAGCCACTCCGAAAGAGCAGGCGCAACTCGTCCGCTTCACCGGCTTCGGCGCCTCGGAGCTGGCGAACACGATGTTCCGCCGCCCTGGCGAGATCGACTTTCGCGCCGGCTGGAGCGAACTCGGTGGCTCGCTCGAAAGCGCTGTTTCGGATGCCGACTACACGTCGCTCGCTCGTTGCACACAATATGCCCATTTCACACCGGAGTTCATCATCCGGGCAATCTGGTCGGGCTTGCAGCGGCTCGGCTGGCGTGGCGGCCGCGCGCTCGAGCCCGGTATCGGCACGGGCCTGTTTCCAGCTCTCATGCCGGCCGTGTTCCGGGACAAAACCTTCGTCACCGGCGTCGAGCTTGACCCGGTCACTTCCAGAATCGTCCGGCTGCTGCAGCCGAAGGCCCGCATCATCACCGGCGACTTTGCGCGCACCGATCTGGCGCCGATCTATGATCTCGCGATCGGCAATCCACCCTTCTCCGATCGGGCCGTCCGGTCAGACCGGGCCTATCGCTCGCTCGGCCTCCGGCTGCACGACTACTTTATCGCCCGGTCGATCGACCTGCTGAAACCCAGCGCACTCGCCGCTTTCGTCACCAGTTCCGGCACGATGGACAAGGCGGACGCGACAGCGCGAGAGCACATCGCCAAAACCGCCGACCTGATCGCCGCGATCCGACTACCGGAGGGCAGCTTCCGCCGCGACGCCGGCACGGATGTCGTGGTCGATCTTCTCTTCTTCCGCAAGCGCAAAGTCGCGGATGCCGAGGGCGACTTGTCGTGGCTCGATCTTGAGGAACTGCGGCCCGAAAGCCGAGACGAAGGTGCAATTCGCGTGAACCGCTGGTTCGCGCGGCATCCCGAATTCGTGCTCGGCAATCACGCCCTCACCTCCGGACCCTTTGGCGAAACCTACACCTGCCGGCCGCGCGCTGAGGAGGATCTGCAGCTGGCTCTCGAGGATGCCATCCGGCGCCTTCCCGAAGGCCGCTATGACGGCGAGCCGACCGCAATCGACATCGACCTCGAGGATGAGCTTGGCGAGATCGTCGACCTTCGCCCAGGCGACGCCAAGGTCCGTGAGGGTAGCTTCTTCATCGACAACAGGCACGGTCTGATGCAGATGGTCGACGGATCTCCGACAGCCGTGATCTTGCGAAAAGGGCGATCAGGCGAAGGCCTGTCCGAAAAGCACGTCGGCATCATCAAGAAGCTGATTCCGATCCGCGACGCCGTGCGCGAGGTGCTGAAGGCCCAGGAGCAGGATCGGCCGTGGCGCGATCTGCAGGTTCGCCTGCGCATCGCTTGGTCGAGCTTCGTGCGCGACTTCGGACCGATCAACCACACCGCGGTCTCGATCAGCGAGGATGAAGAATCCGGCGAGGTGCGCGAAACCCACCGCCGCCCGAACCTGCAGCCCTTCCTCGACGATCCCGATTGCTGGCTGGTCGCTTCGATCGAGAATTACGACCTCGACACCGATACGGCAAAACCAGGCCCGATCTTTTCGGAGCGTGTGATTTCGCCGCCTGCCCCGCCCGAAATCACCAGTGCCGCGGACGCGCTGGCCGTCGTGCTCAACGAACGCGGTCGCGTGGACGTCGAGCATATCGCTGAGCTGTTGCACAGGCCCGCCGATGCGGTCGTCGACGAACTCGGTGACGCAATTTTCCGGGATCCGGCCGACGGTTCGTGGCAGACGGCGGACGCCTATCTCGCCGGTCCGGTCCGCACCAAGTTTGCCGTCGCTGAAGCTGCCGCGGCGCTGGATCCAGCCTACGAGCGCAACGTCCGCGCGCTTCAGGCAGTCCAACCCGCCGACCTTCGTCCCTCCGATATCACCGCGCGCCTCGGTGCGCCGTGGATTCCTGCCAGCGATGTCGTGGCTTTTGTAAAGGAGATGATGGGTGCCGAGATCCGGATCTACCACATGCCGGAGCTTGGGAGCTGGACCGTCGAGGCACGGCAGCTTGGCTACAGTGCCGCCGGCACATCCGAATGGGGCACAAGCCGCCGCGATGCCGGTGAACTGCTCGCCGATGCGCTGAACAGCCGCGTGCCGCAGATCTTCGACGTCTACAAGGATGCCGGCGGCGAGCGCCGGGTCCTGAACGTTGTCGACACCGAGGCGGCGCGCGACAAGTTGCAGAAAATCAAGGAAGCCTTCCAGAACTGGGTCTGGACCGATCCCGATCGCACCGACCGCCTGGCGCGGGTCTATAACGACCGGTTCAACAATCTCGCGCCAAGACGTTTCGACGGCTCGCATCTCAAACTTCCGGGCGCCTCGGGCGCCTTTGTTCTTTATGGGCACCAGAAACGCGGTATCTGGCGGATCATCTCCTCCGGATCGACCTATCTTGCGCATGCCGTCGGCGCCGGCAAGACGATGACGATGGCAGCTGCCATCGAGGAGCAGCGCCGCCTGGGGCTGATCGCCAAGGCCATGCTCGTCGTCCCCGGCCATTGCCTGGCACAGGCGGCGCGCGAGTTCCTGGCGCTCTACCCGAATGCCCGCATCCTCGTCGCCGACGAGACGAACTTTACCAAGGACAAGCGCGCCCGCTTCCTGTCGCGCGCAGCGACGGCGACGTGGGATGCGATCATCATCACGCACTCGGCCTTCAGGTTCATCGCCGTGCCGTCCGCCTTCGAACAACAGATGATCCACGATGAGCTGGAACTTTACGAGGAGCTGCTGACCAAGGTCGACAGCGAGGACCGCGTCTCGCGCAAGCGCCTCGAGCGGCTGAAGGAAGGTCTGCAGGAGCGTCTGGAAGGGCTTGCGACCAGAAAGGACGATCTGCTCACCATCGCCGAGATCGGTGTCGACCAGATCATCGTCGATGAAGCCCAGGAGTTCCGCAAGCTTTCCTTCGCGACCAACATGTCGACGCTGAAGGGCATCGATCCGAATGGCTCGCAGCGCGCCTGGGACCTCTATGTGAAGTCCCGGTTCCTCGAAACGAAGAACCCGGGCCGCGCCCTTGTGCTTGCCTCCGGCACGCCGATCACCAACACTCTCGGCGAGATGTTCTCGATCCAGCGCCTGCTCGGCCACGAGGCTCTCGCCGAACGCGGCCTGCACGAGTTCGATGCCTGGGCGTCCTGCTTCGGCGATACGACCACCGAGCTGGAGATCCAGCCGTCCGGCAAATACAAGCCGGTCAGCCGGTTCGCGAGCTTCGTCAATGTCCCGGAACTGATCGCCATGTTCCGCGCTTTCGCCGACGTCGTCACGCCGGCGGATCTCCGCGAATACGTCAAGGTGCCTGACATCTCCACCGGCCGGCGGCAGATCCTGACCGCCAAGCCGACGCCTGCCTTCAAATCCTATCAGCAGATCCTCGACGCCCGCATCAAGGCGATCGAGATGCGCGAGGGACCGGCTGAGCCCGGCGACGATATCCTGCTCTCGGTCATCACCGACGGCCGCCATGCGGCGATTGATCTTCGTCTCGTCATGCCGGCGAACGACAATGAGGAGGACAACAAGCTCAACCTCCTCATCCGCAATGCCTTCCGCATCTGGCAGGAGAGTGCCTTCAGCACCTATCTCCGGCCGGACGGCAAGCCCTTCGAGCTGCCCGGCGCCGCGCAGATGATCTTTTCCGATCTCGGCACGATCAACGTCGAGAAAACCCGCGGCTTTTCGGCTTACCGCTGGATTCGCGATGAGCTCGTGCGGCTTGGTGTTCCCCCGTCGGAAATCGCCTTCATGCAGGACCACAAGAGGACCGAGGCCAAGCAGCGGCTGTTCGCCGACGTGCGCGCCGGCCGGGTTCGGTTCCTGATCGGGTCGTCGGAGACGATGGGAACGGGCGTCAACGCCCAGCTCCGGCTCAAGGCGCTGCATCATCTCGACGTACCCTGGCTGCCGTCTCACATCGAGCAGCGCGAAGGTCGCATCGTCCGGCAGGGCAATCAGCATGATGTCGTCGACATCTTCGCCTATGCCACCGAAGGTAGCCTCGACGCCTCCATGTGGCAAAACAACGAGCGCAAGGCCCGTTTCATCGCGGCTGCGCTGAGCGGAGATACATCGATCCGCCGGCTCGAAGACCTCGGTGAAGGACAGGCCAACCAGTTTGCCATGGCCAAGGCAATCGCCTCCGGCGATGAGCGGCTGATGCAGAAGGCGGGTCTCGAAGCCGATATCGCGCGGCTGGAAAGACTGCGCGCCGCCCATGACGATGACCAGTATGCGGTGCGCCGGCAGATGCGCGATGCGGAACGTGACATCGAGGTTTCGACCCGCCGCATCGGTGAGATCGGCCAGGATATCGGGCGGCTTGTGCCTACAGCGGGCGACGCGTTTGCGATAAAGGTCCTTGGTAAGGAATACGATGAGCGTAAGGAGGCTGGTCGCGCGCTGATGAAGGAAATTCTCACGCTCCTCCAGCTTCAGCAAGAGGGCGAGGTTCACCTCGCATCCATCGGCGGCTTCGATCTGGTCTACGAGGGCGAGCGCTTCGGACAGGGCGATGGGTATCGCTACGCCACCACGCTCCAGCGCACCGGCGCCGACTACGAAGTCGACCTTGCTGTCACCGTGACGCCGCTCGGCGCCATCTCCCGCCTCGAGCATGCGCTCGACGGGTTCGAGGAGGAACGCGAGCGCAATCGCCATCGCCTGGAGGAGGCGCATCGGCGGCTCGTCTCCTATCGCTCGCGCGATGGGGGCACTTTCGCCTTCGCCGACGAACTTGCCGAAAAGCGCCGACAGCTTCGTGACGTCGACGATGCTCTTGCAGCCGCGTCAGTTTGGAACGACGACGCCCCGGCGGTCGCTGCTTGATCTGGGGCAGTGATTTTGATGCAGCGCAGCATTTGCATAGCTGCATTGCACAATATTTGCTTTCTTTCCGATCGAAATTTGAGCATAGTGCTCACAGCTGATGCACATGGCGGTTTTCCTCCCAGTGCCGCCGCAGCAGCTGTTCCCCTCTGGAGGTTTAAATTACCTTCATACCTATAGGGCCCGAGTTTTCTCGTGGCCCTCTTTTTTTGTCCTGATTTCCGTTTGTCGATGCACCGACCCTGACGATCGGGTCGCCGGCGGCTTCACCGCGCTCAGGAAATCAGCTCGACACGCTCGATCGTTTCGATCAGCCGCTCGCTCATATCCTCCGGGTCGTTCAGGACCGTCACGAAGTCGGAAAGGCTCGGACGCCTCTTGCCGGGCGATTCCCAAGGTCTCGGTGAACACCAGGATCTCGTCTTTTCCCGGAACGATCTGAAAGGCAAATATCTCATTTGCATCGTGCATTGGAACCTCCTTGAGTTGCACACCAGCCTACGGCGCCTTCCTGACCGCCGTGAACTCTCAAAAGTGCGAGTAGGAGGGTGAGAAGAAGGAAGGACAGGAAACCGGTCGCAGATCGGTCCTCCCGTCGCCGCTTGCGCTCAATCGCCGCCTCCGCATCCCGGCCACTCGTTCCGCGCAGGGCTTTAAGCCCCGCTTGTCCTTCGCGGCAGGGACGCTCGGCCGCAGTTGCGCCGGTCCGCCCGCACTGCGGTCCGGGAGGTGTCTTCGAAAGAAATGAAGACAGGAAGGGCCGGCAACAGGGCCGCGTCCCGCATCCCGGAAGAGGAAAATCCCATGCAGATCATGAAGGTCGATCCGCGCTCGTTGAAGGACAACCCGGACAACACCCGCCAGTCCAAATCCACGCCGCAGGCCGACGCCCTGCTGCTCGCCACCATCAAGGCCGTCGGCATCATCCAGCCGCCCGTCATCTTTGCCGAGGTCGGTGGCGGGAACGGCTACGTCATCGAAGCCGGTCATCGGCGCACCCGCATGGCGATTGCCGCAGGCCTCGAAGAAATCGAGGTCCTCGTAGTCGAAGCCGCCAACGACAATGGCGCCATGCGGTCGATGGTCGAAAACATCGCCAGGGAGCCGCTCAACCCCGTCGACCAGTGGCGTGGGATCGAACGCCTGATCGCACTCGATTGGACCGAGGAAGCAATTGCAGTGGCACTTGCCCTGCCCGTCCGGCAGATTCGCAAGTTGCGGCTGCTCGCCAACGTCTTGCCCGCAATGCTCGATCAGATGGCTCTCGGCGACATGCCGAACGAGCAGCAGCTTCGGACGATCGCGGCAGCACACCTAGATGAGCAGAAGGAAGTCTGGAAAGCGCAGAAGCCGAAGAAGGGCCAGCCTGCCACGTGGTTCCAGATCGCCAACGCGCTGAGCAAGACCCGCATGTATGCAAAGGATGCGAGCTTCGGCGACGATCTCAGGGAGGCCTACGGCATTGAATGGATCGAGGATCTGTTTGCCCCTGCCGATGAGGACAGCCGCTATACCACCAACGTCGAAGCCTATCTCGGCGCCCAGCAGGAGTGGATGACGAACAATCTGCCCAAGAAGGGCGTAATCGCCGAGGTTACGCAATGGGGCGAGGCGAAGCTGCCGCAGAAGGCAAGCCGCGTCTACGGCAAGCCAGGCAAAGGCGACCACACCGCCATGTATCTGGATCGGAACGGCAGGGTTCAGACCGTCCATTACCGGATGCCGGAGGAGAAAAAGACCGCAGGCAAGGGAGCCGTCGCTGGAAGCGGCGCCAGCGCCGGCGACGATGGGATCGACGCGCCGAAGCCGCGTTCCGATGTGACGCAGAAGGGTCACGACATGATCGGTGATCTCAGGACAGACGCGCTGCACGAGGCGCTCGCCCGCGCGCCGATCGAGGACGACACATTGACGGCGCTCCTCGTGCTCGCCTTCGCCGGTCTGAATGTCCGGGTCGACTCCGGGGCAAACGACACCGTCTTCGGCACGAAGCGGTTCGCTCGCCATGCGGTTCGGCTGCTCGACACCGACGGCAGGCTCTCCTTCGACATCGACACGCTGCGGGTTGCCGCACGTTCGATGCTGGTCGATGTGCTTTCGTGCCGCCGCGGTATGTCGAACAGCGGTATCGTCTCGCGCATCGCGGGCGAGGCCGTCGGCGCGGATGGCTATCTCCCGAACATGGGCACGGAGGACTTCCTGCTTTGCCTGTCGCGGCAGGCGCTCGAGGCTTCGTGCAAGGACGCCTCGGTTCTGCCGCGCCAAAAGGTCCGCGAGACCCGCGCAGCACTCGTCGAGCACTTCAAGGAAGGGCACTTCGTCCACCCGGCAGCCCTGTTCGCGCCCGATCCAAGGGAACTTGCCGACCTGATCAAGAAAGGCGAGATCGTCGAAGAGGAGGACACCGTCACCACTGAAGAAGCGACGGATGGTCTTGAAGACGAGCTCGCGGGCGGCGGCGCCGCCGGCGAGGCCGCCGATCTCGACGCCCCCGATCTGGAGGCCCCCGATCTGGAGGCCGGTGACGGCGCTCCTGACGAGGACGAAACCGCCTACGGCATCGCGGCCGAATAGGCCGCCATCCCGTCTTATCCGATCGACGACCGCCGCCGGCCATCCGGCGGCGGTTTTGTTTCCATCAACAGCAGGACTTCAAGGAGATATCTGATGTCTGCTTCCCTGATCTATGACCTCGCCCCGATCGGCTCCATCGTCGCCTGGTCCGACGGCACACCGCGCCCGCCCGAGCGTTTCAAGAAGAAGCTGGCGGCCTGGCAGACCCGCAACAGCAGCGGACGCCTGATCCGCAAGGAAGGTCCGCGCCAATCCGGAAACTACGCCTCGCCGGGATATTTCACGCTGCATGAGGCGGATTTCGGCGGCAAGGATACCGTCGTCATGCGCATTCACCGAACCTTCGGTCTTGATTCTCAGCTCACCTTCAAGGTTCTCCAACGCCCCGCATTCGGCTCGGTCCGCGTCTTCGATCGCGCCGGTGCGAACGCGGAACTCGTCCATCTAGCCGACAACCGCGAGGCGGCAGCGGCCTGGCTGAAAGAGCATGGATACCCGAACGCCGTGCTCGAAGAGGTGACCGCCGACGAGGTCGCGGCCGTTCACGTTGAAGGGAGGGTTGCCGCATGAGGACCTCTAATCTTCAGCACGAACTGGCCTCGACCTCAGAGGATCTGGGCGTGGAATTCGGCGTCAGCGCCGACGGGTTCCCGGTCGCCCGGATCGCCGATACCTTCAGGGCAATGGTGCCGGCACGCGATGGCGCCAGCGTCCTCGCGAGCGCCTGGCGCCTCACTCGCCAGCTGTCAGAGCTGACGCGGGATGATTTCCACGGTCACGAAGGGCGCCTCGAAGATGAGACAACGTTCCGCGCGTGTGTGTTCGAGACCGTACAGCATAAGGGTGAACTATCCGCGCTCGGGCGGATCCAGACCCGCATGGCAGCGAGTACGCCATGGGGTCCGTCACAGCTCGCCACCACCTATGCCGAAGGGATCGTCTCTCATATGACAGCCGGTCATGGCGGGTTTCATCTGTCGGCCGAGCGGAATGCCCGCATCCTGCCGATGCTGCGAAAATCCTCGCCCTGGTACGAGGAAGACTCGGAATGGGCGATCGTCGCCCTCACCTTTCCGGACCTGTTCACGTCCTACGAGCGCAAATGTGCGGACGAGACGATCCGCAACAGCTGGCCGTCCGCCTGGGAGGAGATCCACGGCCGCGAACTGGCGCCCGGCCAATCCTGGACAAAGGACCGGGAAGCCTTCGAGCGCAAGCATGCCGGCGACTGGATCGTCATCTCCGCGATCTTTTCCAGCCACCATGCCGACATGACGGAGGTGATTGCCACACGTGGCGGCGGGCGCGATGGGCGGGCGGAGGAGATGCGCTTTCTCGTGCCCCGCGCCGAATACGCTGCGCGTGACCGCTTCGGTTTCGTCATCGATCCCGACCGTCACGATCCTTATGACGGCCCTTCCAGTTTTGTGGGTTGGCGAGGGAGGGTTGCGTGATGACTGCGACGCCAATCCAACATGCGCAACTGTCGCGTATGGAAGACGCGCGGCGGCAGACGCAGCGCCAATTGGAACTGATTGATCGCCAGGTCATGCGCCGGATAACATCGATCCTGCCGCAGCTCGCGCGCCGGCAAACCGGATATCGGCGCGGGAAGGCGCCGGATACCGGTTCTTTCCTCGAACGCTATCGCAACAATCTCGCCGCCCTAACGGCGGAGCGGCAGCCGGAAGTCGATGCGCTGACACGAAAGCTGACCCGGCAGGATGCTGCGATAGCTGCCTTTCGAAAACGGTTCGGGCCAATTGGCGACGCGGCTCAGCTACGAGAGGAGGTCTAGCGCCATGGGAACGATCGGAGACCTCGAACTGAGAGCCGGCATTGGGCCATCGTCCGCGGAGCGCACCGCGTTCTGGCAGCAGTTCCACCACCTCGACGGACAGGCGTGCCTCGATGCGGGTGTGTCGGAGCTCAGGCGAATGATCGCCGCGAAGGAAGGTCTGGCTGAAGTCACTCCGAGTAGGTGCGGCGGTGTTCCGAAGCGCGAACGGCTTCCTCCCTTGACCGACGAACAACATGCAGCGCTCCAGGCCTATGCCGCGAGACACGGGCGTCGCTGGAAAAGCATCCTGAACAACGTCTGGATGGGTGGCGCGCCCTATGACGATGGCGGGACACTCCGCGGTCTTCGAAACACGCACGGTCCGAGCTGGCTGCAATCTTATCGGCTTCCCAAGTCGAAACCTTCGGCCGAGACCCCCATCGCGCCGGTTGAGCGTGAGGCCGGTTGGGGAAGTGACGATGTGTAACGTCCCCGGCAGCCATCTTCCTTTCAACACCTTGGTGGACCGGACCCGTGCCGGTTTGCCCTTCGGTTCTGCTGCGGTCTGAACCAGCGGCCGGTCGTTTCAAGGCCGCGTTCCGCGCCGCGGGGCGGCCGGAAACCGCCGTCCTTCACGGAGCAGGCTCGCGGGCGTCGCAGGGCAGGATGCCCCGCTAGCCAGCAACCCGGCTCCGCTCTGCCTGTCGTCTCCGGACCTTGAAACGTCCGTCTTCCGCCGGTTCGGGGCGACCGCACCGAAGGGCAAACCGGCACGGGGCCGGAGCCGCTTCGAGGTTGAAAGGAAGACATCATGGCAAAGCCCGCTACTCCCTCTCGTCAATCCGCCCGCGTCGTGGCCCTGCGCAAAGGTGCCACCGTCGAGATGGTCCGGCTCACATGCCCCGACAGCGCCCAGGCACTGAAAATCGCCGAGAGCTTCGGAACCACGATCGTCGACAGCGACGGAATCCGCGATCTCCATGAGCGTCTCATCTCCGAGACGGCCGATGCTCTGAGCGATGGCCTCGGCGAAAAGGCCATGCAGATCCATCTGCAGCGGATCGTCGGCGCCTTCGTCGGTTCCGCGCACGGCGCGGGCCAGTTCTACAGCCGCGCCGTCACCGAGGCGCGCGATGCCACGGCCAAGGCTGCCAACGACGCCCGCGACGAGGACCTCGACGGCCCTGTCGGCTACGACAGTGCTGCGCAGCGCAGGCGAGAGTTTGCCGCCGACATGGGCGTGCAGGCTCATGCGCTTCGGATGGCGGCGGAGGGCGCCGTTGCAGCCTACAAGCAAATCGTCGGTGAGACCTGGAAGCCCTTCGATCGGCCCGTCGAAAACCCAGGTCACTCTCTCGATCGCAAGGCGGCCGAAGCACAGATCTCGGCCTTCGACTAAGTGCTTCTCCGGCGGGGCTTGGGCTCCGCCTTTTCCACGGCGAGGGGCACGCATGCCGAGGCGGTGACGCCGAGATCGGCCTGTCGCGCCCCGTCCGGCTTTTGGTCCTGGCGGAACGAGGCGTTCGGGCAACGGCTTCGCCGTCCTCCACGTCCGTTCCGGCCTGCCGGTGCCTTCACACCTTTCCGCTCCGCCCTTTGGACCGCCGTGACGGGGTCGCGATCGGCGCGACCTCCTTGAATTAGAGGTTTGAAATGAGCAGGAAGGACGAAGGCCAACGCGCCGACATCTACACACGGATCACTGACAAAATCGTCGAGGATCTGGAGAAAGGGGTTCGCCCATGGATGCAGCCGTGGAACTCGGCAAACACTAAGGGTCGGATAACGCGGCCGCTGCGCCACAACGGCCAGCCCTATTCGGGCATGAACGTACTCCTCCTGTGGTCCGAGGGGACGGCGAGAGGTTTTACCTCACCAATGTGGATGACGTTCAAGCAGTCGCTGGCACTTGGCGCTGCGGTTCGCAAGGGCGAAACCGGCTCGACCGTCGTGTTCGCCAGCCGCTTCACCAAGTCCGAGACCGTCCGCAACGGCAACGATGTCGACCGGGAAATTCCCTTCTTGAAGGCATATTCCGTCTTCAACGGTGACCAGATCGACGGTCTGCCGGACCATTATTACCATCGCCCGGTAACGGTCCTCGATCCGATTGAGCGGATCGAGATTGCCGATCGCTTCTTCCGCAACACCGGCGCGGTCATCCGACATGGCGGATCGCAGGCATATTACTCCCCGGTGACCGACCACATCCAGATGCCTCCGTTCGAGACCTTTCGCGACGCGGCTTCGTACGTGGCGACGAAGAGTCACGAGGTGACGCACTGGACGGCAAATCCGCGACGAATCGGCCGCGATCTCAGCCGATATTCGAAAGATAGGAGCGAGCGCGCTCGCGAGGAACTGATCGCCGAACTCGGCAGTTGCTTCCTGTGCGCTGACCTCGGGATCGCTCCAGAGCTGGAGCCAAGACCGAATCACGCCTCGTACCTTCAGTCCTGGCTCACCGTCCTTTCGAATGACAAGCGTGCGATCTTCCAGGCTGCGGCGCATGCCCAGCGCGCAGTCAGCTATCTTCACGGTCTGCAGGGGTTCGAGGAGAGTAGCAGCAAGGGGGCGGCATAGGGCAGCCTTGAACCAGGGATGGTGGTCAATGCCGACTGCCGTCTCGTTGATTGGCTCTCGTTCGATTTGCGGATGCTGGTTCAGGGTGAGGTCCAGCTTGCCCCAGATCGATGCCTTTTTTGCATCGGACTTGGGTTTGCGAGACGGTTTCCTCTCGACGATGAACGGTTTTGTCTGCTGACGCATAAATCCTCCTGGGCGACGAATCGCGCCTGAACGATATCTCGCGCGCCACCGAATACAACGGGCTGTCATTCCAAGTTTCATACCGACGGTTTCGAGGGCATGACGTCCAAGGCCATTGGCGACAAAGGGAATTTCCACCCTCCTTGCCTGTTCAGGTTGTTTGTAATGAGCACAGTTCGCCACATAGGTTGTTGCGGAATGCTGCATTGCACAAATATAGGTGGGATTGCGAATATACCGACTGGAGAGGGGCAGGCCGTGGAAAAATACGTGGGCGCGAAGCTGCATGGCATTCGAGTGACCGACGCAAAACTGAACTACCACGGCTCGATCACGATCGATGCGGACTTCTGCCGGGAGGTCGGCCTGAAACCGCTGGAATACGTGGAAATCTGGAACAAGATGTCTGGAGCGCGGATCAGCACTTATGTGCTCTACGGTGATCCTGGCTCCAGGTGCTGCATTCTCAACGGTGCGGCCGCCCGCACGTGCCAGCAAGGCGATGAGATTATCATCGCGTCCAGCGTCTTTTGCGAAATCGATGACATCATCGAGCTCAAGCCACGCGTGCTGGTCTTCGGAGAAAACAACGAAATCGTCGACAGGATCACCTACGAGGTCTTTCGCCGCGCAGACAATTCTCTCGACATGGCCGTGAGCTCCGAGCTTTCCGACAACAGCTACGGATTTCCCGCCTCCATTTCCGGATAGCACTGATGCAGTCGGACGGCGTCCCTGGACGTTTGCCGATGTGGATTGCCGCCGCACCGCTTTCGACCATTGCCGTTGCCCTTCGAGGGGAGCCATTGCCACGTCCCTTTGCCTGACGTCAGCGGCGCTCCATTTGCGGGCTCGATGAGGCATGTCTGACCGGAGAGCGGCTTCGCCTCGATCGTCCTCCCGCAACGGCCATCCGAAACTTTCTTCCCCTGGCGGCTGCGCCGCCATTCCTCGCGCGGCAACAAAGTTCCTCCCGACCGCCCTCCATTTCATTTCGGCCCTGTGGGTGCGGTCCGATCGTCCCCGGTCTTTGCGACAGCCATCGAGGCCGCAATGGAGCGGCCCGAAACAGCAAAAGGAACTTGGACAATGGCTACCATCGGCACCTTCACCTCCACCGAAAACGGCTTCTCCGGCTCGATCCGCACCCTCGCCCTCAACGTCAAGGCCCGCATCGCCCGCGTCGAAAACCCCTCCGACAAGGGGCCGCACTTCCGCATCTACGCCGGCAACGTCGAGCTCGGCGCCGCCTGGCAGAAGACCTCCGAGCAGGGCCGCGACTACCTCTCGGTCAAGCTCGACGACCCGAGCTTCCCAGCCCCGATCTACGCAACGCTGGCCGAAGTCGAAGGCGAAGATGGCCTGCAGCTGATCTGGTCACGCCCCAACCGCGACTGAGGTTCTCGAGGCTCCGCCGCAAGGCGGGGCCTCTCCTGCCAAAGTGAAAAGCCGGAACCAGGCATCGAGCCAGGTTCCGGCTTTTTCGGTGCCATACGGAAACGGGGATAGCCACTCAGATTGCCCGATGGTGCCGGGCCGGGCCGGCGGCATCAAGGACGAGCGGTTAGCCCCCAATTTTATCTCCGTTCCGGTTCCCTGCGCTCCGATAAAATCGGCTCCCCCACTCGCCGCCTCCGGCGGTCGCATTCGCGATCCCTGACCCCGCCATCCCGTCCCGCCCTGCGAGCTCGTCTTTCACGAACTCAAGGAGATGAGACCATGACGATCGAACAGCACATCGAAGAGCTGCGCGCCGAGCTGAACAACGCATGCGACGCGGCCGAGCGCCGCCAGATCGAGGGCGAGCTTGAACTTGCACGGGCCGAGCTCGCCGTGCAACTGGCCGAGCAGGTCGGCACCATCAAGACCGAGCCGCCCTTCTGAGGCGACTTCTCTTCTCATTTCAGAGCCGAGCTTCGTCGGCAATCACCGTCTTCGATTCCAGCGCTTTCCGCCCGAGGAACAACCGCGCCATCGCATCTCTCCTTTCGACACAGCTGTCATCTACGTCAGGGGATGTTGCAGTCCTCGCGTCACGCCGCAACCTTGCGCCGCCAGAATTTTCCCCGCCGCATGCGGCTCCTCGCCCAACCAAAATTCAGGCGGCTCCAGGTTCTCCGCTCGCGCTTCGACCGTTCCGGTGCGGCCCTCCTTCGAGGTCTGCTTTCGATCCCCGCGATACCAGCAATTCGAAAGGAGAACCTACCATGCAACAACTCGCAAAGTTCCTCGCAGCCACGGGGCGCCGGCTCGGCAATCTCGTCAAGGTGATCTGTCATTTCTTCCGCAAGGGAAAGCTCGGGCTGAAGCTCGCGATCAAGATCCCGTTCTTTGTCGAGATTGAGCTCAACTTCGAGACAGATTGGAATCGGCGCGAATGACGCGCCGTGGGCGTCCTCGCGCCTTTTCCTTCGTTCCGGCTGGGCGTGGATCGTTGGTCAGCTGGATGGCCGCTGGGCAATAGTTCTCGGTCGATAGCCACGCGCCTTTTTCTGCCGTGTCAGGTCGAGAAACAGTCTGACGGCCTCTTCCTCCCGTCCGAAATGATGCACCATCATTTGCCCAGAGGTCCCGATCCTCCCCCAGCGTCGCGTCAGGCAGGTTTCGCCGAACAGCGACATGGAAATCTGCATGGCGTAGAAGCGGGCCATGTTCTTTTCGGCATCAGTTCGCTCGATGTAGAGCTGGTAGGGTTGCGTGGCCATATTCATAGAGTCGCCGATCGCCGCCAGAGCGTCCAACGACATATGTGAATCGAACAATTGCGACCGATTCATTTCCGTGAAGAGTGGGGTTCGGGCGAGGCGCCGACGGCGCACGGCTCTAGTCGCGCTGCGACCGGAGCCCGCATGCGGTCTCCGCCCAGCCGGGTCACGATCCTCTCGCAGCAGGAAGCAATGCCACTGTCAAAAATTGTTGTCGGGAGACGGCTGGGACTCGCGGCCATCGGAGATGGCAAGCGGTCGCGTCCCTTCCGGACGCGGTTCTATCTCTCTCTGACGTTCCATTGTGCACCCGCCGTTCCGGCGTCAAGGACATCGCGGCCCCTCCAATTTTCCCCGCACCGCAAGCGGCACAAAGAAAATCGGTTCCTCCGCTCGCCGCAGGGCGGCCGCGTTCCGCGGTCCCTGACCCCTCACGGGCTACGGTGCGGACACTTTTCGTCAGAAACGAAAAGGAGACCCTGATGACAAAGCATCAAATCCCACAGCCGGTTGGCGAAGACCGGAAACTGTCGGATCAGCAGCTGACCGGGCTTGAACATTTGCGCAGCAGTTTCGACGCTGAAGTTCATCTCCCCAAGGAAATCTCGCGCGAGTTTCTGTCTGCGGCGCTGCTTTGGGCGATCGACAACAAGGTCGATTTCGGTTTGTTCCACGAGGCAGGCAAGATCATCATCGCGCACTTCGGTGGTGACGAAATCTACCTCCCCTCCCGGTGGTCCGACAAGCGGTGGCATATCGGCCTTGAGGACAAAGAGCCTTTCGACCCGGGCGAGGATTGAGCTCCAGACCAGAGGCGGCTTACCGCCTCTGGTCTTTGCCTCTCGTGTGAGCCGTTCCTGCCGAATCGACCGGCCGGACCGGCTATGAGAGAAGGGCTCTGCCGCAACTCTCAACCTCACAGGAAGGGCGAGCCCCTCCTTCAAACTTCCTCCCATGGGGAAAGAGGACGGTTCCATCCTCCCTTTCCCCAAACCCCTATTTCTCTCCCGTGCAGGAAAAACAATGATGGCTGTCAGTGCCCCTCGCACCATCCATGGCGGGCGCCATCCCATGGCCGTGCAAGGCCTTCCTTGATCAGAACATCGCCCAGCGAATTGCCCGCACGAGATACGGTGCGAAGCTTCCGCCCATACTTGTCCTCGTCACGGAACCCCGCTGATAGCGAAAACTTTCCGGCATTCAGCAGCGCCAGCAGACGGGACTTCGCCGCTTCACCTTTGACCCGTTCAGCCTCGCAGCGGGGCGGGCTGAGTTCAGGCGTATCGATGTCGCCGATGCGGATTTTCTGGCCCTCGAACCAGAAGGTGTCGCCATCGACGACGCAGTTCGTCCGATGGCTGTCGCCGCAGAGCACGAACGATGCCGATAGCGCATCTTTCGCAGGCCTTTTGACAAAAGCAGCGGCGCTGTAGAGATGACCACTGCGATCAAGATACATCCAGCCGGCGGCGGCGATCACCACGGCCCAGACAATCGCGGTCGGAAAGCTTCTGCCGCGGCCGGGACGGTGACGCCGTGACGCCGATCGCAAGGGCTTGAAGCCGGGACGACCGCTCGCGACCTTCCGATTTTTCGTGAACGGTATGACGTTCTTTTGCGCCAAGCTTTATCCCTCTTCGCCCGCAGACATTACAGTCGGTGTGGTTTCATCGGCGTTTACTGCAGGCTTAGAATTCGAAGCTTTCTTTTCCTGTCCGCCCGTCGAATGAAACCGGTTCTCGCCGACGCTGGCTTTCATATCAGCGCGTCGGAACCAGATCGCGCGGCCGCATCGGAGCGGCGCGTTGCCTGCGGTGAAGACGATCTGTTCGTCGGCGCGCATCCGCAGAACTTCATGAGGCTGTATGAGTGGTCGAGCCGCGAGTTGCTTCGAGCGTGTTCGCGACGATCCCCTTGCCTGGGAACTACGGCTGACCTGGTCGATCTCGACCGTGGTCATGCCGCAGCGTTTCGATATGTAATCGGCGGTCTCGGGATCGTTGATCGCGGCAAACGAAATCCAGCTGGCACTCTCGAACCACTTGCTCGCCGCGTCGCGGCCGCCATAGGTTTCGCGCATCTGGCCGATCGACTGATAGATCATCGTCAGCGTGATGCCATACTTGCGCCCGGCGTCGCGCGCGGTCTCGAGGATCCGCATGTAGCCGAGGCGGGCGACCTCATCGAGAAGAAACAGCGCGCGCCCTTCAAGCTTTCCGTCGCGATTGTAGATTGCGTTGAGAAGCGACCCGATGACGACGCGCGCAAGACCGGAATGGGTCTCCAACGTCTTTAGGTCGATGTTGATGAAGACGTCGGTGTTTCCGGCCGCGATGTCGCTGGTCGAGAATTTCTTTCCGGACACGAGCGCGGCATAGTTCGGATAGGAAAGCCAATGCGTTTCCTTGACCGCATTGGCGTAGACACCGGAGAAGGTTTCCGGCGTCATGTTGACGAAGGCTGCGACGTTCTCCTTGACGAAATCCGAGCCCGAATTGTCGTAGATATCCTGCAGGCGCTTGCGCAATGTCGGCTCCGGCTCCGAGAGATTCATGCGGACCTGCCGAAGCGTTTGGTCCTGCTCATCCGTGTGACCGGACAGGCAGACGTCGGCGATCAGCGCCGTCAAAAGCTGCAGCGCCGATGCGCGAAAGAAGTCGTCACGGACACCGCGCGCGCCGCCGCTGTCGCTCATGATCCACGATGCGACCGACGCGATATCCTCTTCCTTGGTTCCACCGAAACGCCCGACCCAGTCCAGCACGTTGAAGCCGACATCAGGCTTCCTCGGATCGAGGACGAACACGTCCCTCCCCGCCCCGCCGCGATGCGCGGAGACCATCGGTGCGACCTCGTTCGATGGATCGAGCACGATGAGCGTGCCACCCCATTTGAGCGCCGTCGGGATCGTCAACGACGTCGTCTTGAAGCCGCCGGAACCGGCAAAGACGATCCCGTGCGACGAGCCGAAGGAGCCATCAAAGCACAGCAACGGCGACTTGCCGCCGGCGCCCCACGTCTCAGCGCTATCGGCTCGAAACGCTTGGCTCCCGACACTGTCTTTGTCGACCCGATAACGCTCGCCGATGACGATACCACCAGTATCGGAAAACAGCTTCGCCGCTTCCATCAGCTTCATCCAGTCAGCTTCGCCATGGAGCGCCCGCTTGCCCTGAATGCGTTTCGGCTCGGCCCTTGCGAACGCCGCATTGCCGATGAGCACAACACGAAGTGCGAAGCAGGCACCCATGAACGAAGCACCCGCTCCGATCGACGTTGCCGGATCGAGATAGGTCAAGATCGTCTTGTCGGCAGGTAGCGCTTTCGTGAAAGCGGCAAGTCGCAAGGTTTCGCGGGTAGCCGCGATCAGGATCGTCCCGCCGCAGCCGACGATGACGCCCCAGCCTGCCTGCTTGATGCTGGTCGCGCCGGCACTCGCGAACAGGAACAAGATGCCGATCGCCGCACTCGCGACATAGGGCAGGGCGATTCCCGCCCGCCCCCATGCCAGCCGTGCGGCCTCGGTCTTACCGAAACCGGAAAGCCATTGCTCGATCCCCGTCATTCCGATGACGACCAGGATCATCAACGCCGCTGGGCCGACGACGAGCGCAATCCTATTGATCGTCATTGCCAAAGGCCTCCGCGCCGATTTCCGTCAGCCTGGACCGCTCGCCTTCTTCGCCTTTGATCCGACGGGCGACATCGATCAGCGCGCCCAGCAATAGCGCGCGCTTCTCGTAGCGCAGCCCGGCTTTCACGATCAGGCCGCCCAGTTCGATCTTCTCCCGCGTATCCTTCTTGCGGGCATCGGATGTCATCGTCCTCGCCATGCGCTCAAGCCTCGCCAGCGCTGCCCGTGCCCGCGCCAGATGAGATCGGCGCGGTTTGCTGCGTGACGGCTGGCCCTCCCCTTTCCTTTCCGTTCGAAGCAGCCTTGCCTCCGCGAAACCGCTTGGCCAGTTCCTCAAACGCTGCCTGAAGCTCCGCCTCGTCGACCTCGATGTCGCCGAGCCCTGCCTTGAGCGCGACCCTGCCGATCCGCTCGGCTTCTTTGGTCTCGGCTATCTTGAGCTGTTCCTGCAGCTTGGCGATTTCGTCACGGATTTTCGAGGATGGCTTCTTCATTCCGGTTGTCTCCGTTGTCTGGAAAGCTTGGGTCTCGACCAAGATTTTCAGACCCGAGTGCGGAACGCACTACTGTGAATCCTACAATCGCCAGCGGCGATGCTTTGGTGGATGATCCCGGCCGTTCCGAAGGAGCGGCTTCCAAGGGCGCAATTATACGTCGCTGACGCGACGCCCTTGCTGAGACCTGGTCAGGCCTCCCGCTCCCGACGGACCCATTGATTTCGTTCGCAACCGGGAAAGAATTCCGCCGTGGCCGTCCCCCATTTCTCCGTCAGCGTCGTCGCCCGCGGCTCCGGCCGCAGCGCCGTGCTGTCGGCGGCCTACCGGCACTGCGCCAAGATGGAGTTCGAGCGGGAAGCCCGGACGATCGACTACACCCGCAAGCAGGGGCTGCTGCACGAAGAGTTCGTGGTTCCGGTAGACTCTCCCGAATGGCTGCGCGGGATGATTGCCGATCGCTCGGTCGCGGGAGCATCCGAAGCCTTCTGGAACAAGGTCGAGGCATTCGAGAAGCGATCCGATGCCCAACTCGCAAAGGATGTCACCATTGCCCTGCCGCTCGAGTTGACGGCGGAGCAGAATATCGCGCTCATGCGCGACTTTGTGGAGGGGCATATCACGGCGAAGGGCATGGTCGCCGACTGGGTCTATCACGATGCGCCAGGCAACCCGCATGTCCATCTTATGACCACATTGCGGCCACTCACCGAAGATGGGTTCGGTTCGAAGAAGGTCGCAGTAACAGGCCCGGACGGCAAGCCGATGCGCAATGATGCCGGCAAGATCGTCTATGATCTATGGGCCGGCAGCACTGAGGATTTCAACGCGTTTCGCGATGGGTGGTTTGCCTGCCAGAACAGACATCTGGCGCTTGCCGGCCTTGATATCCGCATTGATGGCCGCTCCTTCGAAAAGCAGGGCATCGACCTCGAGCCAACCATTCACCTTGGCGTCGGCACCAAAGCCATCGAGCGCAAGGCCGAGCAGACCGATCAGAGGCAGGAGACCTCGGCTCCCAAACTTGAACGCATCGAACTTCAGGAGGCCCGCCGCAGTGAGAATGCGCGGCGCATCCAGCGCCGTCCCGAGATCGTACTTGAGCTGATCACCCGGGAGAAGAGCGTCTTCGACGAGCGCGATGTAGCGAAGGTCCTGTACCGCTACATCGACGATGCCGGTCTCTTCCAAAGTCTGATGGTGAGGATCCTGCAGAGCCCGGAAGCGCTGCGCCTGGAGCGCGAGCGGATCAACTTTGCGACAGGTATTCGGACACCCGCGAAGTACACGACCCGGGAGATGATCCGCCTGGAAGCCGAGATGGCCAACCGCGCGATGTGGCTTTCCGCTCGTGGCTCCCATGGCGTCCGACCGGCGGTGCTGGAGGCGACCTTTGCGCGCCATGCCCGTCTGTCGGATGAACAGCAGGTGGCCATCGAGCATGTCGCCGGCCGTGAGCGGATTACCGCTGTCGTCGGCCGCGCCGGCGCCGGCAAGACGACGATGATGAAGGCTGCGCGCGAAGCATGGGAAGCGGCAGGCTATCGTGTGGTCGGCGGCGCATTGGCGGGCAAAGCGGCCGAGGGATTGGAGAAGGAAGCGGGCATCCAATCGCGGACGCTGTCGTCGTGGGAGCTACGCTGGAACCAGGGCCGCAATCAGCTCGATGACAAGACTGTCTTCGTGCTGGACGAAGCCGGCATGGTGTCGTCACGGCAGATGGCGCTGTTGGTCGAAGCCGTGACCAAGGCCGGCGCCAAGCTCGTCCTTGTCGGCGATCCGGAACAGCTTCAACCGATCGAAGCAGGCGCCGCCTTCCGAACCATTGCCGATCGCATCGGCTATGCCGAACTCGAGACAATTTATCGCCAGCGTCAGCAATGGATGCGCGATGCCTCGCTCGATCTGGCTCGTGGCAATGTTCGCAAGGCTGTCGATGCCTACACCGCTCATGGTCGAATGATTGGTTTGAGACTGAAGGACGAGGCGGTCGAAAACCTTATCGCAGCTTGGGATCACGACTACGACCCTTCGAAGAGTAGCCTGATCCTCGCACACCTCCGCCGTGATGTGCGAATGCTCAACGAGATGGCGCGTGCCAAGCTGGTCGAACGCGGCGTCATCGCAGACGGGTTTGCGTTCAAGACAGAGGACGGAACACGCATGTTCGCGAACGGCGACCAGATCGTGTTCCTCAAGAACGAGGGTAGCCTTGGCGTCAAGAACGGCATGCTGGCCAAGGTCATCGAGGCAACACCTGGGCGGATCGTTGCCGTGGTGGGTGACGGCGAGCACCGCCGCCAGGTCACGATCGAGCAGCGCTTCTACAACAATCTCGATCACGGCTATGCGACGACGATCCACAAGAGCCAGGGCGCGACAGTCGACCGGGTAAAGGTGCTTGCTTCCCTCTCGTTGGACCGGCATCTGACCTATGTGGCGATGACCCGCCATCGTGAAGATCTCGTCGTCTACTACGGCAGTCGCTCCTTCGCGAAATCCGGCGGCCTCATTCCGATCCTGTCGCGCCGAAACGCCAAGGAGACGACCCTCGATTACGAGAAGGCGTCGTTCTACGGCCAAGCGTTGCGCTTCGCCGAGACGCGCGGTCTGCACCTCATGAATGTCGCCCGGACGGTCGCTCGCGATCACCTCGAATGGACCATCCGGCAGAAACAGAAGCTGGTCGACCTCGGCGCCCGTCTCGCCGCTATTGCTACGCAACTTGGCTTCGTCGGCAGCTTCAAAAACTCCCCAACCCAGAATCCGATCAAGGAGGCCAAGCCCATGGTATCAGGCATCACCACCTTCCCGAAATCGTTCGAGCAGGCTGTCGAGGACAAGCTCGCCGCCGACCCCGGACTCAAGAAACAATGGGAGGACGTCTCGACCCGCTTCCATCTCGTTTACGCGCAGCCGGAAGCCGCCTTCAAGGCAGTCAATGTCGATGCCATGCTCAAGGACGGGGCTATCGCGCAATCCACTCTCGCGAGAATTGCCAGCGAGCCTGAAAGCTTCGGCGCGCTCAAGGGCAAGACCAGTCTTCTTGCCAGCCGTGCCGACAGGCAGGACCGGGAAAAAGCCATCGCCAATGTGCCGGCGCTCGCCCGGAACCTTGACCGCTATCTTCGTGAGCGGGCCGGGGCCGAATTGAAACATGAAATGGAGGAGCGCGCGGTCCGGCTAAAGGTTTCGGTCGACATCCCTGCGCTCTCTCCAGCGGCCAAGCAGACGCTCGAACGCGTCCGCGATGCCATCGATCGCAACGATCTCCCGGCCGGCCTCGAATATGCGCTGGCCGACAAGATGGTGAAGGCCGAACTCGAAGGTTTCGCCAAGGCCGTGTCCGAGCGCTTCGGCGAACGAACCTTCTTGCCACTGGCTGCGAAAGACACTGATGGCAAGACCTTCGAGACCGTCACAGCGGGCATGACGGCTGGCCAGAAGGCTGAGGTCCAGTCTGCGTGGAATTCCATGCGGACAATCCAGCAACTCGCCGCTCATGAACGAACGACTGAAGCGCTTAAGCAGGCTGAGACACTGCGCCAGACGAAGAGCCAAGGGCTCTCGCTGAAATGACGGCGGGAGCAGGAACGTGCCGGGCGAAGACCGCACAACAACGACGGGCGGCAGGGATCATCTTGGTGGCCGCTTCCGTCGGCATACTGGCGATCGGCACGGCCCTCGCCGGCGGTTATCGCATCAATCTGACCCCGAGCGAGCCACTCGGCCTGTGGCGTATCGTTCCGCTCGGTCGCCCTGTTGCTGGCAATGACCTGGTGTTCATTTGCCCACCGGCAACCGTGGAAATGCGGGAGGCACGAGCGCGTGGCTATCTCCGTTCCGGTTCCTGCCCGGGTGGCGTCGCGCCGCTGATCAAGACGGTGATCGCAGTCGCAGGACAGCATGTCGAAATCGGCGCTAGCGTGAGCGTGGAGGGGCGAGTGGTTTCCTCTTCCAGTCTCGCATCACGAGACGGAAGCGATCGGCCGTTGGCGCCGTCTGCGAGTGGAATCGTGCCGCCAGGATATGTCTTTCTGCACTCAGCGTTCCCCGGTTCTTATGACTCCCGCTACTTCGGGCCGGTGCCTGCGTCGGGCGTTCTCGGTCTGGCGCAGGAGGTCCTCACCTATGCGCCGTGAGTACATTCGATCGGCGTTACTGATATCCTGTTCGATGGCGATCGGCGTGGTGGGGTGGAGCGGATACGTGACTCTACTGCCCGTCGCGTTGGCGTTTCCTGTTCTTTGGTCGATCGCGCGAACGAGAATGATTGCGGCGCTCGTGTCGGCCGGATACTTCCTGGCCGCGTCGCGGGGTCTGCCACAGGGCGTTGCTGCCTTCTATTCGTCGGATTTCTGGCCGGGCTTTTTGTTTTGGCTATGTGCGTCCCTGAGCTTTGTCGCCGTGCATACGGTCCTGTGGACCGGGACCGCCGGCATTCGTTCGTTCCGCTATCTCCTTGCGGCCGTCATCATGGCCATCCCGCCGTTCGGCATCACGGGATGGGCGCATCCCGTCACGGCCGCGGGGGTACTGTTTCCGGGATGGGGATGGTGGGGACTGGGGCTTATGACAGTTGGCCTTGCGGGCCTCGTAACCCGCATTTGGCCAGCTGTCGCCATCGCCTTGACTGGCTTTTGGCTGTGGTCCGCCGCAATCTGGACCGACCCGAAGCTACCGGAAGCCTGGCACGGCGTCGATCTGGAGTTGGGCGTTTCGCTTGGCCGCGACACCGGTCTTCAACGCCAGCGTGACATGATCGCAACGGTGCGCCGCGCAGCCGGCAAAGGCGCCCGCTTCGTCGTGTTGCCGGAAAGTGCGCTCGGCTTCTGGACGCCGACCGTGGAGCGTCTATGGACGGGCGCACTTGCCGATGGCGATGCCACTGTCATCGCCGGCGCCGTCGTAATCGACGCCGACGGCTACGATAATGTCCTCGTTGCGATCGACAGGAATGGCAGCCGCATCCTCTACAGCGAACGCATGCCGGTTCCCGGCTCGATGTGGCAGCCATGGCGATCCTGGTTTGGGGAGAGCGGCGGCGCCCGGGCGGACTTCTTCGCGAATCCGATTGCCTCCATCGGCGCCAGCCAGGCCGCACCACTGATCTGCTACGAGCAACTGATCGTTTGGCCGGTCCTGCAGTCGATGCTGCACGATCCGGACGCCATCCTCGCCATCGGAAACGGGTGGTGGACCGAAGGCACGTCGATCGTCGCCATACAGCGCGCCGCCACCACCGCCTGGGCAAAACTCTTCGCAAAGCCACTCGTCATTGCCTTCAACACCTGAAAGGAGACACTATGCTGGACGCAGCCCTGATCAAAGAATGCGCCGACCCTTCCCTAAAACCCGCGATCGTCGAGCAGTTCGTGGCATCAGCAGGGTCGACTGATCCCCTCGCCGTCACCGTCAATTCCGGTGGCCGTTTGATCCTCGTGCCAAAAGCTGCGTCGGCTGACGAGGCGATGGCGATCGTGCGGCAATATGCTGGTCAGGCGGTGGTCCGCGTCGGGCTGACCCAGTTTCCCGCCGGCGTTGGCATCAAGGAAGCGAGTGATCTCAAACCGGACCTCGTCGATGCCTGCCAGAACCTCCGCAAAGGCACGGCGATGTTCGCCAAGGTGCTCCGGATCGTCGCGAAATGGTACGGGAACCCGACGAGCAAAGACGTCTTCCCGCAAATATTCGAGGATGCGGTCTACGCCTGGAGGACCGGCGAATTTGAGGGCGTGAGCGTGTTCGAGGCGGAGGATCCGGGAACACCGGTTGAAGTACCGCAGCAAACTAGGGAGGAGACCCCCGCCGAGGAGGAGAACGCGGCGAAACTTGGAGAGGGTGAGCCCGAGACGGTGCAGGAGGTCGGGCGAGCGGGGATACGGATCGACCTGTCCCGCATTGGAGGTCAGCCGTAGCGTTGAGTTCGGGCGGCGAGGTGAGGTTTCCAAAGTGCAGCGCATCAAATTAGTGTATTTCAAGAGCGCGAAATTAGTGTTGGAAAAATGCTTGAAACTAGTGTAGTTCCAACGCGTGAAATTAGTGTCTTTCAAAGGCGCCAAATTAGTGCGACAACAATGCACGGAAGTAGTGGCCCACACGGAAGCCGGAGGCCAACATGGCGAAGCCCCACGAACTGCTCGCGACATCCCTGGCGGAGCTCAGGGGGGTGACGCAGAACGGCACCCGGTCGGTGGTGAAATCCGAGGAACTCAGCCGTGTCCACCGGGAACGGCTCCAGGACAATGGCTTCCTTGAGGAAATCATGAGGGGCTGGCTGGCGGTGAATTCGCGACCGTCCGCCAATAACAGGATCGATGCCGCCTGGAGCACGGTCTACTGGGAGTTTGTTGCCAGATACCTGGATGACCGCTTTGCCGACGAATGGCGGCTCTCCGCGGAGGCATCCGTGGCTTTGTGGTCCGAAAACCATTCCATTCCTGCGCAGGTTATCGTCAGAAGTCCGAAGGCCAACAATCAGCTTGTGAAGCTGCCGTGCAACACGTCGCTCTATCTGCTGCGCTCCAAGGAAAACGAGCCGGCCGAGACAAGAGAACGACTGAGATTGATGCCGATGGAGGAGGCAATCTGCAACCTTTCGCCGGAGACGTGGAAAACGTCGGCGACCGATGTCATCGCCGTCATCGGCTCGATCCGTGGAACAAACACGTTGCTGCAATACCTGTTGGACGGCGGCCGGAGCCACGTCGGCGGTCGCATCGCGGGAGCCCTGCGCCACCTGGGAAGAGCGCGCGACGCAGACACGATCATGAAGACCCTGGAGTCGGCCGGCTACACCCCGCACGAAGACAACCCGTTCGATCCGACGGTTGACCTGATCACGCTGGATGCTCGACGAGTTCAGGCGCCGGCGGCCACCCGGATCAAGAACCTCTGGGCGAAAATGGGAAAAGACGCCCTCGATCACATCGGATTCGAGCGGGTACGGATCAACGATCGCGCCGGATATATCGCCGACATCGATGAGCGTTATGTGGCTGACGCGCTGAATTCGCTTTCGATCGAGGGATACGAAGTTTCCGAAGAGCTGATTCAGCGGGTGCAGGATGGCAATTGGGAGCCGGACGCGGACGCCCGGGATCACGAAACGAAGAATGCCCTCGCCGCCAAGGGGTACCGACTGGCCTTCGAGGAAGTTCGCGACGATATCAGGAAGATCCTCGATGGAGCGCCTACCGGCGAACTGCTCGAGGCACGGCACCAGGACTGGTTTCGTGCCATGTTCAGCCCCTCGGTGACCGCGGGCATCATCAAGGCGCATCAACTGGCTGGCTATCGGTCGCACAATGTCTATCTGCGGGGATCTTCGCATGTCCCCTTGCCGCCGCATGCAATCGCCGACGCCATGGATGCGCTATTCGAGAGCATTTCCGAGGAATCCGATCCGCGCGTGAAAGCAATCCTCGCGCCGTTTCTCTTCACCTACATCCATCCATTCCCGGACGGAAACGGACGCACGGCGCGCTTTATTATGAACGCGCTTCTTGCCGAGAGCGGAGCTCCGTGGACCGTCATTCCTGTCGCGCGCCGCGACGAGTACATGAACGCCCTCGAGCAGGCGAGCCAGCACGAGAACATCGTACCCCTCACGAACTTTGTGTCCGAGCTCGTCAAGGCCCCACCGCCATCCACGGAAGTTGGGGTCGCGGGGAAAGGCAACTAGAGAGGGCCCGTTCGGCTCATACCCGCCTGCTCCTTGCCAGTAGCCTCAAGGCCAGCCATAGCCTCTGGAGAGGGGAGCCCACGCTCGCGGTATTTCATCTCGTCACGAGCTCGGCAGGTTCGACATCCAGTGCTTCTGCGATTTGCCCAAGGACGGTGACGGTCGCGGACATTTCGGCACGCTCAATTGCTCCGACATGGCGGACGCTGAGGCCCGTACGATGGGCCACTTCCTCCTGCGTCAATTGTTTGCCATGACGGATTCGACGCATATTGATCGCCATGACCTCCTTGAGATCCATGACGCGAGCGGAACCTGAATCGGAATTATTGTTCCAGGAACTATAGTTCCGATTCGTCACGGCGCATGATATTGCTCGTCCAGGCCGTCACAAGTTAGCTTGGGATATTGGGCTCATGAACTTCTGAAAGACAGGCCGTGCAGTTATGGCCTATGCGGTCTAGTGCTCACAGGATTTTGCTTTCGAGCGGCAAATGAAGAAATTAAGGGGAAGCGGATGAAGGACGTGAACTCGTCCGAGACGAACGACGAAGCAAAACCGATGGGATCCTGCTTCCGTTCGATGGACAAGTCGGAACTGGAGGCCCTTGCGATATCCGGGATCCGAGAGCACCGCCGGCTCATTGTCGCCGACGAAGCTGTTTACGAGGAATGGACGCGCGCTTCTGCCGATCCATCAGTTTCGAGCGCCGTGCTGGAAACCTTGCAGCAAGAATACGCCGCACGCCAAAAGAAATCCGAATCCCAGCAGGAAGAGCTTTCGCAGATCATCGATGCGCTCGGCTACATCCCCGAGGTTCCGCTCGACGGCGAGGAGTGACGCTCAAACCAAGCCGTGATCTTTAGCGATCGCCACGAGGTGTGGAACGGTCGCCGCGTCGAGCTTTTCGCGCGCTTTATCGAGGTAGTGCTGCACTGTTCGCGCGTTGATCCCCGTCAACATTGCGGTTTCAGGGGCACTTTTGCCCTTTGCCGCCCACATGAGGCACATCGCTTCCCTTGGCGAGAGCAGCCGTTTCGGGGCGACGATCGTCGTTGCTGCGATGATCTTAAGGCGGTAATGGATCGCAAGGACCACCCGCGTGGCTTTTTGGGCGTCCAGCACTTTGCCGTTCTCGGCTTTCTTCTCCGATGAGGCAAACGTCAGCATCATCGTCGATCCGAAACTGCCTTCGACAGGGATCGTCAGTCCGCTGCGAATGCCGTGCTCGATTGCCTGGTCGCGAAAGCGTCTGAGCTCCGAGGAGCCACGAGCCGGCCAATCATCGGCCGTCCAGGAGAACGTCTCCATGCGACGTTTGGCTTCCGTGATCACGGGGTCGATGCGCGAATAGTGGTTACCGAGGTAAATATCCTGCCAGTCCTCCGGATAGGAGTTGAATGTGCGGATGTCCAGGGCCTCGGTCTGGAGATACGCAAAACGCTCGAAGCCATGGGAGTTTGCGAAGCTTTTCAGAGCGCTCTTGATCATGCGTTCATCGTGTGCAGCTTCGGTCATGTCGATTAGAGAACGAAGGTCACCGTCCACTGGCTATTCTCCTCTTGCGCAGCTGCGGCCTCCCAGCCCGTCGCGCCTTCCACGCGCCGCCAGTTACATGGGTCCCCCGTGCGACCAGCCGGAGCCATACGGGGCATCGGTCCATGGCTGCGAATTCTCTGTCCCCATTCGTTTCCGATGAAAACGCAGTTGCCTTCTATGCGAAGCATATCCACGGTCGTTGCAACTGATAGGTCTACTCACCTCTACCGAGTATTCAAGTCCTCGCTATCTAAATATGACAATTTGGGAACAGATTTTTGCGAACGCTGATTTCCGGGGCGCGGATGGATTGCTCCACCCGACGACACGAGGGCGGAGCAGCGTTCAAAATGGGTTAGCGCCCGCTATATACCGATGGAAAGATGATATCCTGGTCGACCAGAACGTTGAACTTATAGCCGGGACGGATGCGAATCGTCGGCTGAACGTTGAGGTTCTTCGAGATCGTCTGTTCCGCGACGCGACCGAAGCTTTCGGCAAAATTCCGCCGTGCTGCATCCGATGCCGTGTCCTGGGTGGCCAATGTTGAACTCTCCGGCATCGACATGTCGATCCCCGTCCCGATGATTGCCACCAGTGCTGCGGAACCGAACGTCCTCCAAAGATGGCGGTCGACCTTGTCCTGGAAGCCCCCATATCCTTCGGCGTCGGTGCCTGCCATGCCGCCGATCTGTAGGGTTGACCCATTCGGGAAAATAAGGTCCGTCCAGACGACGAGAACACGTTCCTGTCCGAATGACACCTTTGAATCGTAGCGACCGAAGAGCTTTGCGCCCTGCGGAATGAGAAGGCGATAGCCGGTGGCGCTGTCGTAGACGTTCTGGCTGACCTGGGCCGTGATCCGCCCAGGCAAATCGGAATTGAGGCCGGTGATCAATGTCGCCGGGATCACCGACCCGCGCTTCAGTTCATACGGTGATATCTGCGGCACGACCTGGTTTGGCAGGTAGCCGAGATCCTTGATGTCCTGATTGAAGAAATCCTCCTTCGACGTTTGTCCGTTCTGATCGACGTTTTGGCCCATCAGGCCGGATTTCATGGCGGCGGCATAAAGGTCTGAGGCACTGTTCACGGCTGCATTCGTCGGCCGGCGGCCGGTGTCATTGGTGGAGGTCGCCTTCTCGGCATCTCCGATGTCAACCTTTAGCGGCGAATCTAGCGCCGTAGCGCGAGCCTGGAGGCGAGCCATCCGCTGGCGCTGCACTTCCCGGATGTACTGCTCGTCCTGCTCCCGCTTCAGGCGAGCCTTCCACTCCGCCTCGGATTCGAGGGTCGAGCGTCGCTCCTGTCGGTCATTCGGCCGGCGTTCAACGACGGTTTCCTGTTTCTCGACCTTCTGCTCAACGACAGGGGTCGGTTGAAACACTTCCTGCTTCTCCGGCTCGCCGATGATGCCGTCGGTGACACCCCGTTTGAGCTGGTCGCCGAAGCTGGTCGCAGGGGTGTTGGAAGCCCCCTCGATGTCGCCGCGATGGAAGGAAAGCCCCCGCAGCGACAGGCCGATCACGACGACGCCAACGAAGAGCGCGACGACGATGATGGCGATGATGATCGGCAGGCGGTTGAGCCGGCGCATACCATTTTGATCGTCGGCCTGACTGGACGTGCCAAGTTGGAGCGACTGGACCATATTGCTCTCCGTCAGTTGCGCTGC
>NZ_NWSV01000038.1 GCF_002531935.1 Rhizobium chutanense
AGCCATGTGGACAAAACCAAAAGCCCCACCCGCCAACAGCAGTGATCACCGTCGCAAAAGCCACCAAACAGGCGCGCGTTAGTTGCATGGACCTGCGAGCAAGTGCCGTGCCCTTGACGCGGGGAAGCGGTCGCACAGACTGATTGGAGGGTCGATATTCCTGGCGGTGACAATCGAACGTTCAGGTCGGGTTAGGTCAAAGCACTCGCGATAACGGCATCACAATTGCGCTGAGATGCGCCAGCAACAGCCAGGAAACCAGACGGGTGACGCGATCTTTCACCCTTGGCCTGCATCCTGCCGTATCGACGCCACTAGCCCGTGCGCGACAGCATCCCTAAAACCGTATCGCCCAAAGCGCCGTTCCGCGTCTGCAGAGCATCCCTATTGGCCGGCAATCAGGCGATTTGCGGTAGCAACTGCGCCATGCTCTCCTTTGCGTCGCCGTACAGCATGCGGGTGTTTTCGCGATAGAAGAGAGGGTTTTCAATTCCCGAATAGCCGGCACCCTGACCACGCTTCGAGACGAAGACCTGTTTTGCCTTCCAAACTTCCAGCACAGGCATGCCGGCAATCGGCGACGTGGGATCGTCCTGGGCTGCCGGATTGACGATATCGTTGGAACCGATGACGATGACGACGTCGGTCTGGGCGAAATCCTCGTTGATCTCATCCATTTCGAGCACGATGTCATAGGGAACTTTGGCTTCGGCAAGCAGCACGTTCATGTGACCCGGAAGGCGGCCGGCAACTGGATGGATCGCAAACCTTACGGTTTTTCCCGCGGCGCGCAGTTTGCGCGTCAATTCCGAAACCGCCTGCTGGGCCTGCGCGACAGCCATGCCGTATCCCGGAACGATGACAATGCTGTCGGCATCGTTGAGTGCTGAGGCGACCCCGTCGGCATCGATGGCGATCTGCTCGCCTTCAATCGCAACGGCAAGCCCGGTCGTCGCTCCGAAGCCGCCGAGAATGACCGAGACGAAGGAACGGTTCATAGCCGTGCACATGATGTAAGACAGGATCGCGCCCGACGAACCGACCAGTGCACCGGTGACGATCAGCAGATCGTTTCCCAACGTAAATCCGATCGCAGCCGCAGCCCAGCCGGAATAGCTGTTCAGCATGGAGACGACGACGGGCATGTCGGCCCCGCCAATGCCTAGGATCAGGTGAAAGCCGACGAAGAAGGCTAGAAGCGTCATCACAGCCAGCGCCCAGATATCGGCGCCTTGTGCATAGACCAGAAGCAGAACGAAGGAAAGGACGGCCGCGGCAGCATTGAGGGCATGCCCGCCGGGGAGCTTTTGTGCCTTACCGTCGACTTTTCCTGCCAGCTTGGCGAATGCGATTGCCGAACCGGTAAATGTGACGGCTCCGATGAAGACCCCAAGGAAAACCTCGACTTTCATCATCGCCATTTCCAGTGGTGTCTTGCCCGCAAGAACCGCCGCAAATCCTGAAAGTTGGGTCCTGGCGGCCTCATTCAGTGCGGCAATCCTTGCTGCTTCGAAATGGGCATTGAAGCCGATCAACACGGCCGCCAAGCCGACGAAGGAATGCAGAGCCGCGACCAGCTGTGGCATTTCGGTCATCTGAACCTTCTTTGCGACCAACCAACCCACTCCGGCGCCCGCTGCGATCATCGCCAATGTGACCGACCAGTTGCCCAGGCCCGGTCCGAAAATCGTGGCAACAATCGCGATCACCATTCCAACACAGCCGTAGCGGACGGCGCGCTTTGCGCTCTCCTGACCTGACAGGCCACCAAGGGACAAAATAAAGAACACCGCCGCCGAGATATAGGCGGCCGAAACGACACCAATAGTCATATGTGTAACCCCAACTTGATCAGGACTTCTGGAACATCGAGAGCATGCGCCGCGTCACGAGAAAGCCGCCGACAATGTTGATGGTGGCGACCAGAACCGAGACCGCAGCAAGGCTGACGACGATGCCGTTGCTGGACCCGATCTGCAAAAGCGCGCCGAGGATAACGATCCCCGATACAGCGTTTGTCACCGCCATCAGCGGCGTGTGGAGTGCGTGGCTGACGTTCCAGATAACCTGGAATCCGATGAAACAGGCGAGCACAAAAACAACGAAGTGCTGCATGAAGCTGGCTGGCGCCATTGCGCCGATCACCAGGAGCAGCGCGGTGCCGCTGGCTAGCAGCACGCCCTGTGTCTTAGCCTGCCTTCGGAAGGCCACCAGCTCTTGCGCGCGCCTTTCCTCGGGGCTGGGCTCCTTTGCCCTTTCCCTCGGCTTCTGGGTGGCGATGGCCTGGACTCTGGGTGGCGGCGGCGGATAGGTAATTATACCCTCATAAGCGACCGTAGCGCCGCGGATGATGTCGTCCTCCATATCGTGGACAAGGCGGCCATCCTTATTCGGGGTCAGATCCGCGATCAGGTGGCGGATGTTGTTGGAATAGAGCGTCGAGGCCTGCTCCGCCATCCGGCTTGGAAAATCCGTGTAGCCGACGATCGTGACGCCGTTCGGCGTCACCACCTTCTGGTCGGCGATGGTGAGCTCGCAATTTCCGCCGCGTTCAGCGGCAAGGTCGACGACCACGGAGCCGGGTTTCATCGCCGCGACCATATCCGCAAGCCAGAGTTTGGGAGCATCACGACCCGGTATCAAGGCCGTCGATATAACGATGTCGATTTGTGGAGCAAGCTCACGGAACTTGTTCAGCTGCGCGTTGCGGAATTGCGGCGAGGACGGCGTCGCATAGCCGCCGCTCGCCGCACCATCCTGCTGCTGTTCGGCAAAATCGAGGAAGACGAACTGAGCGCCCATACTTTCGATCTGCTCGGCGACCTCGGGACGGACGTCAAAGGCATAGGTAATCGCGCCGAGCGCCGTCGACGTGCCGATTGCCGCTAGTCCGGCAACACCTGCGCCGATGACCAAGACCTTGGCCGGCGCAACTTTGCCCGCTGCGGTCACCTGCCCGGTGAAGAAACGTCCGAAGCTATTGCCGGCTTCGATCACCGCACGATAACCGGCGATATTTGCCATGGACGACAGGGCGTCCATCTTCTGTGCCCTTGAGATGCGCGGCACCATGTCCATGGCAATCAGATTGACTTGACGCAAGCGGGCGGTTTCGAGCAGGTCGGCATTCTGTGCAGGATGAACGAACGACAGGATCGTCTTGCCTGACCTCAGCAGCGCCAGTTCCTCCTGTTGCGGCGGCCTGACTTTCACGATGACATCCGCCTCCTGCCAAAGGTCCTGAGTCGTGGCCACGACCTCGACGCCAGCTGCACGATAAGCGTCATCCGAAAGACCCCGAGGTGAGCCCCGCACCCGCCTCCACGAGACATTGATGTCCGAGCTTTCGGAGATGCACCGCGCTTTCGGGGGTCAGTGCGACGCGCTTCTCCCCGACATAAATCTCCTTTGGTGCCCCGATTTTCATTTTTCCTCGCATGTGGTTTGCTGACGAGCCGATTGCCGCTGACAGGATCGAGGCCGGCGTCGGATCTGATTGAAATGGTGCTATGGCCACCGAAACGGCGGTGCTCGGTCATCAGTTATTATGTGTAGTCGATTTCGACCCGACGCTTTTCAACCAATGAACGACGCGCCGCGTCGAGAACGACCGCCGCGTCATAGGCGTCACTCAAGGTCGATAGTGGAGGCGAAGCCTTCGCCAGGCACTCGTTCAGAAAATACTGCTCGACCTGCAGGAAACTGTCCCAATAGGTCGCATCATCCCAGAACGGGATGGACGCCTGCCCGAACTTCGTTACATCCCAGGGAGCGACGCCGCTTCCTTCGGTTCCAAGAACCTTGAAATAGCAGGACCACGGTTCGCGGCTTCTGTCGTCGGCCGAGAAACTGCCCCAGAGATTTGCGATTTTTCCATCGGCGTATTCCGCCGTGATCATGAGCTGGTCGTGCGCCTGCTTGTCGTCGAAATGCACGTTGGTCCCTGTGGCGTAAACATGAGAGGGACGCCCCAGGAAAAACAACAGGCAATAGGCGTGATGAACCATCAGTTCCCGCATCGTGAGGTCGGGTTCACCGATGGAGGCATCGTGACGCTTGTTGTAAATCGCCCAGAAATTGACGACATCACCCAACCGGCCGTCTTCGATATGGGCTTTGAGGCGGCGCATATTCTCTGCGTAGATGTAGTTGTGTGAAGGCATGCAGATGCGGTTGTGCTTTGCGGCGATGTCCGCAAGCTCCCGTATCTGCTGGGCTCTTTCGCAAAGCGGTTTTTCGAGGAGCACGTGTTTTCCCGCCGCCAAACTACGTCTGGCAAATTCGAAATGGGAAGCCGTGCTGGTGGCGACAAGAACGGCATCGATCTGGTCGTCGGCAAGGAGCGTCTCGACCGACGCATAAGCCGTTCCCCCGAAGCGTCGGCAGAAATCCTCTGCCTTATCCGCCGAGCGGTTCCAACCGCCGGCAAAAATATCCGGTCCTATCTGGCGAAGCGCTTGGACATGAAGCTCTGCCACTTTGCCAAGGCCGATGATCGCGATTTTCATGGACGTTTTCCGAAGGTTACACAGTTTGACCGTCAGCGGGGAATTTCGACCGGCCGGCCTTCTCGCCATGACTGGGTTGCCGCGTCGGCGATGAGTTGGGCTCGAAGTCCGTCCTCAGCGCCGGGAACAGGGGCTGTTCCGGAAGAAACCGCCTCAACGAAATGGCGCATTTCGGCGAGATAGGCCGCCTCGAAACGCTCTAGGAAGAAAGCTTGAGCGGTGGCTTGTCCGAAGCCGTTGCTTCCCGCCTGTTCGACCAGGTTCTCAAGCACGTTGGAGACGCGAAGCATCCCCTTGGAGCCGTGGACTTCGAGACGCTTGTCGTAGCCGTAGGTTGTCCTGCGCGAATTGGTGACTTGGCAGATCCGCCCGCTGGCCGTCGTCAGAATGACTGCGGCTGTGTCGACATCGCCGGCCTCCTTGATGCCCGCCTCGATGAGGTTGGAGCCGACTGCGAATACCGTCACCGGCTCCTCGTCGAGAACGAACCTCGCCATGTCGAGGTCATGGATCATCATATCCCGGAAAAGTCCACCTGAGGTTTTGATGTAGGATACCGGCGGCGGTGCAGGGTCGCGGGAGACGATTGAGACGGTCTCTACCTCGCCGATTTCGCCCGCCCGCACACGCGCCTGAAGGGCATTGAAATGAGGATCAAAACGCTGGTTGAAAGCCGTCATGAAGGCGACGCCTGCGGCATTGACGGCCTGGATGCAAGAGCGAACCCTTTCGGAGGAAAGATCGATCGGCTTCTCGCAGAAGATCGCCTTGCCTGCCCGCGCTGCGGCGGTGACCAGGTCGAAATGTGTAGAAGTCGACGTAGCGATGACGACAGCGTCGATGTCTTCATCATTGAGAATGTCGTCGATACTGCGCACAACGGTTTTGAAGCGCGCGGCGCAGGCAGATGCCGCCTCGGAAGAAAGGTCGGCAACGGCGGCAAGTTCGGCGCCTTCGATACGCCGGATGGAATTTGCATGCACCTGGCCAATGCGACCGCAGCCCAAGATACCCAGTCTAAGCATTTTTCAATCTCGCTCCCGACCGAAGGATCAAAATGTCCGGAATCTTCCGTCCGCGCTATGCGTTGGTCCGGCTCAAAGACGTGCGCGAAAAACAGATGCGCGTTTGGACGCGCACCTGTCCGATCCACTGCAGTATCAGTTCTTCTTGATGTACTTGTCGACGTTGGCCGGATTGACCAGCTCGAACGGGATCCAAACGGGCGACTGCACCTTTTCTCCCTTCGCCATCTTGATTGCGGCGTCGACGGAGCCGGCGCCCTGACCGATTGCATCCTGGAAGACGCTCACATCCAGATCACCCGTTTGCATGTAATGCATCGCCTCCTTGGTCGCGTCGATGCCCGCAACGACCACATCCTTCATGTCCCAGCCGGCGGCCTTCATGGAATTGATGGCGCCGAGCGCCATTTCATCGTTGTTGGCAATAACGGCAGCAGGCTTGTAGCCGGCGGTAATCCAGTTGGTCATCAGATCCTGCGCCTTGACCGGATCCCAGTTCGCGGACTGTTCGTCGATTACTTTCATGAACTTGCAGTCGGGCGTTGCGATAATGTCATGCACGGCCTTGCTGCGCAGTTCAGCACTGTGCTGGGCCAGGAGTCCTTGAATGATCAGGATGCCCGCATCGCTGGTTTTGCCGCTCTCTTTCAGAACGCGGCAAACTTCCTTCGTCTCGAGCTCCCCCGCTTCGGCTTCGTTCGATCCGATGAACGCCGCCTTCGGGCCAAGCGCATCAAGATCGCTCGGCGTATTGTTGACATAGATCAGAGGCACGCCGGCATCTGCCGCCATCTTGGTGATCGCCGGAGAGGCCGAGCTTTCGACGACGTTGACGATGATCGCATCGACCTTTGCTGCGATGAAATTCTGAACTTGCGACAGTTGCTTGTTGATGTCGGCTTCAGCAAACTCGATCTGCAGCGGCTGCTTTGTCTTGGCGGCCTCGTCTTTCATTCCCTGAACCATCACCGCGAGAAAAGAGTCGCTGTGAGAGATCGCCACGCCGATGTCGCCGGCAAAGGCAGGCGACGTCGCCAGAAGCAGTGCTGCAGTTCCACTGATGAGCTTTTTCATGCGGATTCCCTCCTTCATGCGGTGTCCGGCGGCACCCACTATGGCCGGAACGGCCTCCTCCGAGACCATCCGATATGTCAACGTTTACATACCTCGATCATCTGTATTCTGTCGCGCTGCCCACATACTGGAAGCCAGCTGACCATGACATCATGTTACATTTGATCGATGTTAACGTATACAACACCGAAAATTTCCTATGTCAACGATTACATTAATGTTGACGTCCCTTTTTTTTTACCTATCATGAATAAAAAGGAGGACCTCAAAATGCACCTACCCAAGGCAGCCATCCGCAGTGCGCCACTGCTTTCCGGCGCAGTCATTTTGGGAATTTTATTTGGTCATCCAATCTCCGCCTTTCTCGCCCATGAGGGCGCAATTCTCGGGGATCTCCGGCTGATGCAGGCCCAGGCGAGTCTGGCCGTGCTGCAGCATGCGATCGGAGCCGACCAAGACTCCGCTAAAACGGATCTGGCGCCCTCAGCGGCTCCAGCCGTACGATGAGCCCGACGGATTTCACGACCCAGCTACTGCTCTCGAAGGCGTTGGTCGATCCAGAGATCGGAGGCGACCAAAACTGCTTAACTCCTTACAGGCCCGAGTTCGTCGTGCTCTACCTCCTAGTTCTGGGCCTGTTTGTCAGCCTGCCGTCCATTCTATAGCCGGCCACTTGGGTCAGGCCATGCTCGCTGTTTCACGCGAGCACTGCTCGCCAATCTTTCGCCGAACGCTATCGGGTGGCTGCGAGTTTCGGCTTGGTCCTTATTTCTCTTGTTGCGTTGGCAGTCCCTTCGAGGCGAGACGCCCCGAGCCTGTTGGCCGCGATATCTGCGGCCTCATCTAATCTTTGACCACGACATTTGTTCCGACCCGCAGGCAGCGCTCTCATTCTGCGCAGGTGCCGTTTCTTAAGTCTCATTTTACTAAATTGCTCAATAATTGCCCGACCAGCAACATTTTTGGAGAGGGAAATGCGCAGAGCTATATTGGCATCATTGCTAATGTTAACGTTGACATCGCATGTAGACGCCGCGACGCTGGGCGTTTCGGTCTCTAACCTTGATGAATTCAATTCCACTTTGCTTCGAGGTCTCCTTGCACACGCAAAGGACGCCGGTGGCGTTGAAGTCGTCACGGCGGACGCGAAGGGCGACGGCGAATTGCAAAAGAAGCAGGTCACGGACCTTGTTGCTCGCAAAGTCGACGCTCTCATTGTTTTGCTCGCCGACGGCGACCTCGGCGCGCAACTGACGCCGATTGCCGTCAGTGCGGGCGTCCCCCTCGTTTATGTGAACAATGTTCCGGCCAACGTCCTTGACCTTCCGGAGAATCAGGTGGTCGTCGCCTCCGACGAGAAGCAATCGGGTTCACTTCAGGCGAAAGAAGTGTGCAGACTTCTCAACGGCAAAGGCAACATAGCCGTACTGGTCGGCGAGCCCTTTCACGCGGCGGCTCGGGCCCGCACTGAAGATGTCGATAATGTCGTTGCCACGGCCGACTGCAAGGGACTGAAGGTCGTTGAGAGACAGTCTGCATACTGGTCGCCCGACTTTGCGGAAGCCCAGGTCGAGGAATGGCTGACAGCGGGTGTCAAGTTCGACGCGATCGTCGCAAACAACGACGATATGGCGCTGGGAGCTATTCGCGCGCTCAAGGGTAACCATACGACGAAGGACGTGATCGTCGCCGGCATCGATGCCATTGAACCTGCCCTTGAAGCGCTGAAGGCCGGCGATATGAAGGTCACCGTGTTTCAGAATGGTGCCGCCCAAGGCGCAGGAGCTGTCGATGCGGCGCTCAAGCTCGTTCAAGGAGGGAAGGTGCCGCGGGAAAACTACATCCCGTTCGAACTTGTCACTCCGCAAAATGTCGATCAATACCTGGCGAAAATCCGGTGAGCTTTGAGGCACTATCATGCATTTCTGGAACAAGCTCAGCATCCGCAGTCAAATCACGGTCGGCTTCCTTCCTCTCATCGTTTTCATGAGCCTGTTGTCGCTCAACGTCATGTCCGGGATGGACAATCTTACATCGGTCTTCTCTTCTTACCGCGCAACGGTCGGTGAAAGCCTCGCCATATCAACCTATAGTGATCGGCTCCACGACATTCAGATGTCGGCCGAAGCGTTTCGATCCGAACCGTCAAAAGAATTGGTCGACCGCCTCAAATCCGGAGTCAGTTCGTTCAAGGCTGACGATCCACGTCTGATCCAGAACCCCGATCTTCAGGCTGCCATGGCCACAATAAGGGGACAGATCGTGGCCTATAATCAAGCGTTTGATAAGCTGGTTGCCCTCCAGTCGCGGCATGATCTGCTGCTTTCAAAAGTCACCGAATTTGGGCCGTGGACCGGCGTCGAGTTGAACGACATATTGCGCAGTGCCTGGAGGCAGAACGACCTGCAGCTTCTTTACGCGACGACGACGACGCTCGAAGCGCTTAACAGAAGCCTCTATTTCTCCGAGCGCTTCGTCAATTCTGGCGACCTAAAAGCTTATGACACTGCACAAGGCGCACTTGGTGAAGCGGTCGAGCTGAATGCCGCAGCCACCAATAAAGCCCGAAATGACCTGCAGCGAACGCGTCTTTCCGGCGTTGCGCAACTGATGCAGAATTATAGCGCGCGTCTTGGTGAAATGCGCGATGTTTGGAGTGAAACCAAGCGCGTCAGGGAAACCGAACTGAACGAACTTGCTCCGAAGATATCGACGGGTTTCCAGGCATTGCAGGCAAGTGTCGCCGGAGCTCAGAAAAAACTCGACGGCTCCGTCGAAGAGACTGTCTCGAGCGCGACAACCGTGACGCTCGCTGTCAGCGGGGTCTTGATCGCAATCGGCCTCGCGCTCTCATATTATCTCGGGCGGTTGATTTCGTCTGCAGTGCGCGCCATGGCCGCAAAAATGGAACGTCTGGCTCATGGCGAGGACCTGGCCGAAATCGAGGGGGCCAATAACGGCCACGAGCTCGGTGCGATGGCGCGCTCGCTGATGGTATTCCAGGAGACCAAGCACGCCAAGACAGCAGCCGACATCGCCGCCGAAACCGCGAGGGTTGCTTCGGAGGAGCAACGCCAGCGGCAGGAGGGGCAGCGGATGGCCGAGGCGGACGCGATGGAATTCGCGTTCCACCAGATTTCCAAGGGCTTGGACGCATTGTCGGCCGGAGATTTGACGGCCAGGATCGGTGATGTCGATGCCCGCTATTCCATTATTCGCGACCGCTTCAACAGTTCGGCGGCAAGTCTGGAAAGCGCATTCGATGCCGTGGTCCAAGCCGTCTCCACGATACGCTCGGGTCTTGGCGAAATCTCCACCGCGACGAATGACCTTGCCCGCCGCACTGAACAGCAGGCTTCGTCGCTCGAAGAGACCGTCGCTGCGCTTTCGGAGGTTACGCGGGGCGTCAACGGAATGGCGGAGGGAGCCGGTCGAGCCAACGATGCGGTGACGACAACCCGCGCGAACGCGGAAAAGGGTGGAGAAATCGTCAATCACGCAATCTCGGCGATGAACGAAATTCAGAATTCTTCGGCAAGGATCGAGAGCATTATCGGCGTGATTGACGAGATTGCCTTTCAGACGAATCTCCTTGCGCTCAACGCTGGCGTCGAAGCAGCCAGGGCCGGTGAAGCGGGGAAAGGCTTTGCCGTTGTCGCGCAGGAGGTTCGCGAGCTTGCGCAGCGCTCCGCAAATGCGGCAAAGGAAATCAAACACCTTATTTCGACGTCGTCGGATCAGGTCGATGTTGGCGTGAAGCTGGTGGGCGAGTCGGGAGCGTCGCTTGAGCAGATCGTTAGGCAAGTCAGCGCCATGAGCGCGACCGTGACTGAAATAGCGGTGTCGGCACGGGATCAGGCGCTCAGCCTACGCGAGGTATCGGCCGCCGGCGATCAGATGGACAAGGTTACCCAGCAAAACGCAGCGATGGTCGAGCAAACCACTGCTGCCGCACAAAGCCTGGCGCACGAGACGGATAAGCTTGCCGCCTTGATCGGACGGTTCAAGACGAGAAGACTGACAGGCATCGATCGTAACGCTTATGCGATGGCGTCCTAGCCAACGAGATTGTCGTGCGGCTGGGATATTCAGCCGAACGACCACCCTTCCCGATAGGTCTGAACGATTGCGCGGATAGAAGACGCCTGCCAGCGGGAGAAATAAAGGATCTTTTCACCTCGCGCATCGTCCATATCGATCTCGCTCTAATGGTGGGCAGAGAGATAGCTCCGATCGAAATACTGGCGCGTCGTCTTGTCGGCACCCGACAGGACCATCTCGGCGGAGATGGTTCACTCCGCTGAGAAATCTCACCCACCCGGCTTGAGATGATTTCCGATCTAAGTGGATACAATCCGGTCACCTAAACGGTTTCGCTTTAATTCCTTCGCGCTGCCTCTTGCAAAATTATCGATAAAAATATTTTCTATCCATAATTTGAAGCATGAGGGACGAGCGAAGTGGAAGAAACGAACCAAATTTCGAGATTTTCAGCATTTTCCGCGACAGGGTCGCACGGCATCACGTTGGATGAAGCCAAAACTATCTATAATTTGCCATTCAACGATTTGCTCTTCCGGGCTCAAACCATCCACCGCGCGCATTTCGACCCCAACGCCGTGCAGATGAGCCGACTTCTGTCGATCAAGACAGGCGGATGCGCCGAGGATTGCGGGTACTGCAGCCAGTCCGCCCACTATCCGACCGGCCTGAAGGCCTCGAAGCTGATGGAAGTCGAACGCGTTCTCACTGAGGCACGCAAAGCCAAGGAGGCGGGTGCGACCCGTTACTGCATGGGGGCGGCATGGCGCAGCCCGAAAGACCGCGACATGGACACGCTGGTCGCCATGGTCGAGGGCGTGAAGGCGCTTGGCATGGAAAGCTGCATGACGCTCGGCATGTTGACCGAGACCCAGGCGGGCGAGCTCGCGGAAGCTGGCCTCGACTACTACAACCACAACATCGACACCTCCGAGCGCTTCTATTCCGAAATAATCACCACCCGAAGCTTCGCGGACCGGCTCGATACGCTGGAAACCGTGCGCAAGGCCGGCATCAAAGTGTGTGCCGGCGGAATCCTGGGCATGGGCGAGACGGTCGACGACCGGATCTCGATGCTGCTGACGCTGGCGAACCTGCCCGTGCCGCCGGAAAGCGTGCCGATCAACCAGCTCATCCCCATTCCCGGTTCGAAGCTGGCAGACGCCGCACCTGTCGATGCGATCGATTTCGTCCGCACGATCGCACTGGCGCGCATCCTGATGCCGACCTCGCATCTGCGTCTTTCGGCCGGACGCACCGAGATGAGCGACGAGATGCAGGCGCTCTGTTTCTTCGCAGGCGCCAACTCCATCTTCGTCGGCGACACGCTGCTGACGGCGGACAATCCCGGCGACGATCACGACACGGCGCTCTTCCGCCGACTCGGCCTTTCTCCCATGCCGCTGGAGCCGGCGGTGTGACGGCGATACTTTCGGACTATGCCGCCACGCTTGAGGGCTTGCGGCGCAAAGCGCGGCTGCGCAGCTTGGCGCCGCAGCGTGGCGTGGACTTTACCTCCAACGATTTTCTGGCTTTTGCCAGCGCACCGCGCCTCAAAGCGGCGATCATGGCGGCGGTGGAAAGCGGCGTTCCGACAGGCGCCGGCGGTTCCCGCCTGCTGCGCGGCAACCATCCCGAACATGAGGCGCTGGAGGCGGAAGCCGCCGATTTTTTCGGCGCGGAACGCGTGCTCTATTTCGGCAGCGGCTATGCCGCCAATTCGGCGCTCTTCTCGACCTTGCCGCGGCGCGACGATCTGATCGTTTACGACACGCTCATCCATGCGAGCGCCCATGAGGGCATTGCAGCCAGCAAGGCGGCGGCCATCGGCATCGACCACAACGATGAGAACGCGTTCGACGAAGCGATCCGAAACTGGCGCAGCAACGGCGGCAGGGGCCGCCCCTGGATTGCCGTCGAGAGCCTCTATTCCATGGACGGCGACCAAGCGCCGCTCGCCGCCCTCGCCGATATTGCCGATCGTTACGAGGGCTTTCTGGTGATCGACGAAGCCCATGCCACCGGCGTTTTCGGCACCGGCGGCAGAGGACTGGCGGCGGGGTTGGAGGGTCGCGAAAACGTGCTTGCCCTTCATACCTGCGGCAAGGCGCTCGGCGTATCGGGGGCACTGCTTGCCGTGCCGCGCGTGCTTGCCGATTATCTCATCAACCGGGCCCGCGCCTTCATTTATTCCACCGCGCCCTCGCCTCTCATGGCGGCGGGCGTGCGCGAGGCCTTGCGCATGGTGGATGCCGAGCCTGAGCGCCGCGAGGCCCTGGAACGTCTGGTCGCCTTTGTCGGGGACGGATTGAACAACCGATTCGGCATAGAGCCGAGCGGCTCGCAGATCCAGCCGGTTGTCATCGGCGACAATGCGCGTGCATTGCGCATTGCCGAAACCCTTCAGGTTCAGGGGTTCGACATCCGCGCGATCCGCCCGCCGACCGTGCCGGAGGGCACCGCGCGCCTGCGGCTGTCGATCACGCTCAACGTCGATTCGGAGCAGATTGCGCACATGCTGGATTGCCTCGCCGCTGCCATGGAGGAACACAGGAGATGACCGCCCGTTTCGTGGTAACCGGAACGGATACCGGCATCGGCAAAACCGTGTTTGCCGCGGCGCTGGCGGGCGCGCTCAGCGCCCGCTACTGGAAACCCGTGCAATCCGGACTGGAAGATGGGACGGACAGCGAAGCCGTCGCCCGACTGAGCGGGCTGCCGGCTGAGTATATCCTGGCCGAAGCCTATCGCCTTTCCACCCCGGCCTCACCGCATCTTTCGGCACGTCTCGACGGCGTGGAAATCGACCCGGCCCGGCTTGAGCCACCGGCCTGCACCGGTCCGCTGGTCATCGAGGGGGCCGGCGGCCTGCTGGTCCCGCTGACGAAAAACACGGTCTTTGCCGATGTCTTCGCCCGGTGGCGCATTCCCGTCATTCTCTGCGCCCGAACCTCGCTCGGCACCATCAATCATACGCTGCTGTCCATCGAGGCTCTGCGCAGCCGAGACATTCCCATCTGCGGCGTGGCTTTCATTGGCGCGGGAAATGCCGACACCCAGGCGACCATCGCCGCCATCGGGCAAGTGGAGGCGTTGGGTCGGCTGCCCCTGCTGGAAAATCTGACAGGTGAAACCCTGCGCCGCGCCTTCCGCGAAAACTTCGACACTGTATCCCTGTTGGAGGCAAACGCGTGACCCCCTCGCCCGTCTGGCACCCCTTTACACAGCATGCCCTCGAACCGCCGATGAAGCGCATCGTTGCGACGGAAGGCGCATATTTGTTCGACGAGGATGGCAATCGCATCCTCGATGCAATCTCGTCATGGTGGGTGATCACCCATGGCCATCGCCATCCCGCCGTCATGGCGTCAATCCGCGAGGCGACGGAGGCCTACGACCAGATCATCTTCGCCGAATTTACCCATGAACCCGCAGAGGTCCTCGCCGAACGTCTGCTCGCCTTCGCACCCTCCGGACTGCAACACGTCTTCTATTCGGACAGCGGATCGACGGCTGTCGAGGTGGCGATCAAGATGGCGCTCGGCACGTTCCACAATCGCGGCATCGCGCGTGACCGCATTGTCGTGATGGAACACGGCTATCATGGCGACACGATCGGCACCATGTCCGCGGGAGAGCGTGGTGTGTTCAATGCGCCCTTCGAGCCGTTGCTCTTCGGCGTCGACCGCCTTCCCTTTCCCGAACCCGGTCGGGAGCAAGAGACACTCGACGCATTCGAGGCCATCTGCCGGTCGGGAAAGGTCGCCGCCATTCTGATCGAACCGCTGGTGCTCGGCGCCGGCGGCATGAAATTCTACGGCAGCGCCGTGCTTGCCGCCCTCAAGGACATCGCCGGCCGATACGGCTGCCTGTTCATCGCCGATGAGGTGATGACCGGCTGGGGCAGGACCGGAACGCGCTTTGCCTGCGAACAGGCGGGTGTGACCCCGGATATCCTGTGTACGTCGAAGGGTTTGACCGGGGGTTCCCTGCCGCTCGCCGCAACCCTATGCACCGCGGAGATTTTCGAGGCCCATCTGTCTTGCGACCGGCGCAAGACCTTTTTCCATTCGAGTTCCTATACCGCCAACGCGATTGCCTGCGCTGCGGCTGTCGCCAATTTGCAAATCTGGCAGGAGGAACCGGTGGAAGCCCGGATTGCCGAGCTTGCCGCACAGCACGCCCGACATCTCCGCCGCTTCGAGGACGACACGAGATTTGTCAATGTCAGGCACCGCGGGACGATTGCCGCCCTCGATCTTACAGTACCCTCCGGCGGCTACCTCGCCGAAGCGGGGCCACGCATGCGCAAGCTGTTTCGCGAACGCGGGCTGCTTGTGCGCCCGCTCGGAAACGTCATCTACCTGATGACGCCCTACTGTACGAGCGCCGGTGATATCGCCGCCGCCTATGACGCAATCGACGAGGTTGCCTCTATCGTCCTGGAGGAGACTGGATCTTGACGCCCCTCTCCTCCCGCCTCGCCGGCTTCGGTCACGCGGTTCCATCCCGCATCGTCCACAATGCGGAAATCGAAAGCCGACTCGGCCTCGAGGACGGGTGGATCGAAAGGCGCACCGGCATCCGATCCCGCCACTGGGCAACCGAGGGGGACACATTGAGCGGCCTTGCGGCGGAGGCCGGAAAAATGGCGCTTGAGGACGCCGGGATTGCGCCTGGCGAGATCGCCATGACCCTGCTTGCCACTTCGACGCCGGATCATCTCTTGCCACCCTCGGCACCGCTTCTGGCGCACAAGCTCGGCTTGCCAAATTCCGGAGCCATCGATCTTGCCGGGGCCTGCTCCGGCTTCCTCTACGCATTGACGCTGGCTGATGGCTTCGTGCGTGCACATGGCCGGGGAGTGCTCGTCGTCGCCGCCAATATTCTCAGCCGCCGCATCAACCCGGCCGAACGCGCCAGCGCCGTTCTGTTTGCCGATGGCGCCGGCGCGGTCGTGCTTGCTCCGTGCCGCGATGGTCAAAGCGGCGTCAAGGCAGCCGTCCTGGCGTCGGACGGAAGCGGCTACGATCTGATTTCCATCCCGTCCGGCGGCAGCAACAAGCCTTTCTCCCCCGAAACCGCGGCAGATCAAGTGCTGATGACGATGCGCGACGGGCGCGAGGTCTTCTCGCGTGCTGTGGATCTGATGACACGCACCTCACGCCAAGCGCTGGACGAGGCGGCCGTATCCGCCATCGACCGCTTCATTCCGCATCAGGCCAATCTCCGCCTTTGCGACGCGGTTCGCCACAATCTCGAATTGGAGGAAAGCAAGCTTGTCAGCACCATCGCGGAATTCGGCAACTCGTCGGCTGCAACCATTCCGCTGTCCCTTTCCGTCGAAAATCGCCGCAATCCATTCAAATCCGGGGAGCGCCTTCTCATGTCCGCCGCCGGTGCAGGCCTGGCGGGCGGGGCTGTTATCCTTGCGGTCTGAATCGGCGCGGTGAAACAGATGCAGTCGATGAAGAATATGGAGAATCAATCAACGGGCAGGTAAACATAGGACATTGAGTCGATGTGCACCCCTTCTGAAGCCGATGATAATTCCATGAGCGTTGCAAAAGATGATCCCATCGCTGTGCGGATAAGCCGGACACTGGCTGATCGTATTATTTCGGGTGTGATCGAAGCCGGCGCCAAGCTCAGGCAGGATCACATTGCCGAGGAATTCGGCGCCAGCCATGTGCCTGTGCGGGAGGCATTCCGCCGGCTGGAAACCCAAGGACTGGTGGTCAGCCAGCCGCGCAAGGGTGTGCGCGTGGTCGGCTTTAGCGTCGAGGAGGTGCGCGAAGTGGCCGAGATGCGCGCCGCCCTTGAAGTGTTGGCGTTGCGTAACGCTGCGCCTCATATGACCAAAGCCATTCTGGACCGGGCCGAAGAAGCGATCCATGCCGGAGATCGCGCGACTGACGTGCAGGCTTGGGAAGAGGCGAACGGGAGGTTCCACCGTCTCATTCTGGCTCCCTGCAACATGCCGCGTTTGCTGAAGGCAATCGATGACCTGCACGCCGTCAGCGCACGTTTCCTGTTTTCCGGCTGGCGGGCCGAGTGGGAGGCGCCGACCGACCGCGATCATCGTGCCATTCTCAACGCGTTGCGTGCCGGCAATGTGGGCATCGCCACGGCGGTCCTTTCGCGCCATGTGCAATGGATGGGCCAGAAGCCGGAAAGCAGATCGTAGTTTCAACCTTCTCGATGAAATGACCGGGTTGCAGCAATCCACGCCAGAGTTCGTTGTTCGGGATCGGGATCGCCCGTGATGTCGGTCACAACAGCGGCACTATTGGCTCCATTTTCGAACACGCCGGCAATGCGCTCCACCGTCAGCCCGCCAGTGGAAAGCGGGTTCGCACCTTTCAGACCGCGACTTTGCCGGATTTTTGCTTATTGCCTAAGTCCCAGGTGGGTGCTCAGCACTCCATGATCGGAATTCGCAATCCACCGAGCAAGTTGATCAAGCAACTCAGCCAATTCGCTCTCATCGGCCGCACATCCAAATACCACACGGTCGGGGCGAACAACCACCGCCTTGCAAGCCCGTTCCGAGAGCCAATCTTCAAAGATATGATTCTCTTCCCGCAATCCGCGCTCACCGCCGAACTCGAAGAGCCGTGTGCCGAGCCAGCGCGCTCGGTTGCGAACCGTGTCACCGAAATTCATTCCAAGTGCAAGGATCGCAAAGTCGTGCCCGAGAAGATCGTCAAGCAGAAAAGACTTGCCGTCCGCCATTACGCGCGGTTGCGGGCATGCTTCACCGGCGCCACGTGCGGGCCGACCGTCACCTTGGAAGCCGATGATGCCGTCCGTTATCGGGGGAAAGAGGCTTTGCCTCACAACGGTGCCCTTCCCTTCGGCCACCAAGGCTTTCATTGCGACGTTTCTTGCCTGCGCCCGTTCTTCGTCGATTTCGCATATGGCTTCGCCCAGGTTTTTCGTGATCGAAATGACCTTGCGGACCAGAGGCCTGCGCTCCTGCTCATATGTATCGAGCAATGTTGCGGGACCGCCCTGGAGCACGCGAGCGATCTTCCAGGCGAGGTTCGACGTGTCCTTGATGCCCTGGACCATTCCCTGCGCGAGAAAGGGCGGCGTCATGTGACAGGCGTCGCCCGCGAGGAACACGTTGCCCTTGCGCCAGGATTCCGCCACCAGGGCGTGGAACCGGTATGTCGCCGAGCGCCAGATTTCGGCCTGGCCCGGTTTTATCCAGGGGGAAAGCAACTCCCAGATACGCTCCGGTTGGTTGATTTCTTCAGCGGTCTCCCCGGGTAGCATCATGAATTCCCAACGACGCAAATTCCCCGGTAGAACCACGAAGGTGTGAGGTCTGGCCGGATTGCAGAACTGGACATTCGTTTGGGGAAGGTCCACGCCTTCTTCCCCTAGAACGACATCAATGACGAGCCATGGCTGGTCGAACAGAAGGTCTTCGAAACCTATTTCGAGGGTGCGCCTGACGAAACTGTTGCCGCCATCGCATCCAACGACATATGTCGCGTTGACCGCCGTGGTGTCTCCGGTGCTCATTTCCCGAAGCATCAAGCGGGGCTTGGAAGGGGCATCGAGCGCGGTCACCTCCACGCCGGTCAATATCGTGACCGTCGGCGCGTTACTGGCCTTGTCCCGCAGAATGCGCTCCAGCGGCGGCTGCACGAAAGTCAGATAAGCAGGCCATCCGAGTTGATACGGACGCGCCGGCGAGACGAATCTGCGCAGCAGCGAGCCGTCGGCCGCGCGGTATTCCGAGTCCTTGTACTCCCCCACCACGGAGGCAAGATCGTCCGCTATCCCGACTCCTTGGAATACACGCATTACCTCGTGGTCCATACCGACCGCGCGCGGCAGGGCAAACACGTCATCGCGGGCGTCAATTCCCAACACAGAGACGCCCAGATTTCCAAGCAGGTTGCAAATAGTTATGCCGACCGGGCCAAGCCCGACGACAACCACTTGGAAATCAGCCGCGGCAAGCCGCTCGAATTCGATCTTTTCCATCTACTCGTTCCATCACCCGTCCGCCCAACCGGCGTCCCGATGGTATCGGGACGCCCTATTTCAGTGACCCAGGAAGGCCTTTCTGACACCCGGATCGTCCATCAGCACCTCGGCCGCCCCCTGCCCGACGATGCGCCCCGCCTCAAGAAGATAGCCGCGGTTCGCGATCGCGAGGCTGGCGCGGACATTCTGCTCGACGACGAGCATCGACATGCCGGTGTCCCGGACACGCTTCAACGCCTGAAAAAGCTCGCCGACGACGATCGGAGCGAGCCCCAGGCTCGGCTCGTCGAGCAATAGAAGGTCCGGCTTGGACATCAGTGCGCGCGCGACGGCTACCATCTGCTGCTCTCCGCCGGACATCGTGCCGACGCGCTGGCGGCTGCGTTCGGCAAGACGCGGAAAAAGCTTCAGCACCTCTTCACGCCGGCTATCGGCTCCTGCGCGTGCACGCTTTGGATTCGCGCCGAGCCGAAGGTTTTCATCGACAGTCATTTCCGTGAACACACCGCGCCCTTCCGGTACATGGGCGATACCAAGCTCGACGATCTTCTGTGGAGCGATCCTTGCGATCGGCTTTTCGCGGAACATTACGTCGCCATTTCCCGCAAGCGGCACCATCGAGGTGAGACCCCGCAGGAGCGTGCTCTTCCCGGCTCCGTTCGCGCCGAGGATAACCACGCATTCGCCCGGTTCCACCTTGATGGAGACATCGTTCAACGCGAGGTGCTTACCGTAGCGGACCGACAGGTTCTTCGCCTCAAGCATATTCGAAATCTCCCAGATACGCCGCGACCACCTGCGGGTCGGTCAACACGTCCGGGGTTGGACCGTCCGCGATCTTCATCCCGGCACTCATCACCACGCAGCGGGGGCAGATTTCGCGGATCGCTTCCATGATATGTTCGACGAGGATGATCGTCATGCCCTGTTCCTTCAGCGCGCAGATCAGTTCGATTCCTGTGCGAAGCTCGGTTGGATTCAGTCCGGCGAGCCATTCATCAAGAAGCAGGATATCGGGCTTTGCCGCTATGGCACGCGCGAGTTCCAGCCTCTTCTGGTCGATGTAGTTGAGACTGCCCACATCCACGTTACCCCTTCCAGGCAATCCGACGGTGGCGAGGGCGGCGTCCGCGCGTTCGCGCGCTGCGGCACCCCAGAGCGCATCGCGACCGAAAGCCAGCGACAGCGCAATGTTGTCTCTCGCGTTCAATGATCGCGATAGGCGCACAAGCTGAAAGGTGCGCGCGATGCCGAGCCGCGCCCGGTGGTGGGCGGCAAGATGCTGCACAGGCTGGCCGTTGAGGAGCACTTCGCCCGACGTCAGGGGCAGCGCGCCCGAGATCAGATTCAAGACGGTCGTCTTTCCAGAACCATTTGGACCGAGGAGCCCCATGACCGCACCCCTTGGGATTGCAAGGTCGATGTCATTGACGGCGACAAGACCTCCGAATTCCTTGCGCAGACCTCTCAATTCAAGCGAGACGCTCATTGGACACCTCCTTGGCCGAGTTCTCGCACTCCTCTCGGCGTACGAGGCGCTTCCATAACCGCTCGACCCGGGCGAGCACGCCTTCGGGAAACAGGAAGACAATCCCGATAAACAAGAGACCGAGAATGATGGAATAATGGTCCGGGAAGCGGCCCGAAAGCCATTCGAACAGGAAGAACAAAGGAACGGCACCGCAAGCCGGACCCCAAAGGCGGGACGCGCCTCCAAGCAGCGCCATGATCAGGGTGAGGAAGGAGATCGTCGGGTTGAAGACGATACTCGGCTCGACATAAGTCCAGCGCGGCGCTTGGATTGCACCGACGAGTGTAATGAGCATCGAGCTTATGGAGAACAGGATCAGCTTGACCCTCGTGACGTCGACGCCTGCGTGCCGGGCGACCATCTCGTCGTCGCCGATTGCCCGCACCGCCAATCCCAGTCGACCCCGGTCCATCCACCAGCGCAAGACGAGTGCAACGGCGGCGACCGCAAGAAGCTTATAGAAGATTTGGTAGGCCTTGATCTCCACGAAGATATAGCGCCCGAGCGTGCCGGTGACATTCACCTCGTACCAGGTGAGCAGTTGCCTCACCATCTCCGCCAACCCGAAAGTGAAGATGACGAAATAGATCCCCGCCAGCCTCAACGTCGCCAGGCCGACCACGAGAGACGTTATCAGTCCGACGAGCGCGGCTACAGCAAGGATCGCATAGAATGGTAGGTAGTCGGCAAGGATCGCGACGGTGTATGCGCCTGTACCGAAGAAGGCGACCGTGGCGAGCGAAATATATCGCGTCGGACCCGAAAACAACGCCCAGCTCGAGCAGAGGGCGACGTAGCTCATCGCGCCAATGGCAAGTCCCAGGCCGTATTCATCGATGAAGACGGGAACGAGAGCGAGCACCGCCAGAAGCACTGCAAGCGCGATTGGAAAGGTCAGGTTCTTCATGGCGGGCCTCAACTGAACAAGCCGTTCGGTCGCCACAGCAGTACGACCAGGAAAATCGCGTATGTGGCCGCAAGCGTCAGGCCGGGATCGACCGTCGCCGATACTCCCGCTTCGACCAAGCCGAGGATCAGACCCGCCGCCATGGCACCCGCCAAGTTGCCCACGCCGCCCATGATGACGACGACGAGCGCTTTCATGGTGAGGAATACCCCGTCTGTCGGCGTGAACGGCTGGTACATGGAAAGCACCACGCCTCCTGCCGCGGCCAATGCGCCTCCGACGGCAAAGGCGGAACGCGCCTGGCGTTCGTTGTCGATCCCGACAAGCGGCGCGAAGCCCGGCCTCGTCGCCACCGCCCGCATGGCCATTCCCCAACGGGTCTTCTGGATCGCCCAGTAGAGACTGGCACCGACCGCCACCGCCAGAAGCGCTCCGACCAGGCGACCGGTGGATATTTTGGTCCCGAGGATGTCGACGGGTGCCTCCAGCCAGTTATAGCCCGTGAAGCCGCTGCCGAACAAAGACAGATAGATGCCCTGCAGCAGGAACATCAGCCCGAAAGTGACGAGGATCGAATCCACTTCGAGCCTTCCGGTATCGCGAGACCGTCTCTCCAGCGGACGCATGATCAGCGCATAACAGAGATAGGAAGCGAAATAGCCCGACGGCACGACCAGGAGCAACGCCACGAATGGATTGAACCCGGCGGCTGAGACCGCCAGATATGTCAGGAACGATCCGCCGATTACGAACTCGCCGTAGGCAAGGTTCATGATCCGCGCTACGCCGTATTGTATGGTCAGGCCCAGCGCCATCAGCGCGAAGCTGCCACCAAGCACCAGTCCAACGACGAGGGTCGTGACCATCGAAGTCTCCTTTGCAGCTAGGCCCAGGCCGGCTTGGGGATGACCGGCTTGACGGCGCCTGCGCGATCCGCAGGGCCAACGCCGACGAATTTTCCGCCCTGCCACTGACCGAGCAGCCACAGATCGGACATCCTGTTCTCCTTGAGCTTCACGCTGCCAATGATGGTCTCGAAGCTGCCTGAGGCGATTTCGTCGGTGACGGCCTCGCGGTCGAGACCGCGCCGTTCGATGGCCTGCTGGAGTATCTGGAGGCTGGTATAGATAACCGAGCTTGCCCAGTAATCAGGAGGCGTACCGAGAAGCGCCTTGTGGCGTTCGACGTAGGCCTGCATTTCCGGTCGGGAATTATCGATGCCGCCAAGGCTCATCACGCCCTCGACTTTGCCCTCATTAATATCGGCATAGATCGGGAAGCTTGTGCCCACCCCTGTATAGAACACCTTCGGATTGAACGCGTTGAGACGCGCCTGTTTGGCGATGGCGAAGCTGTCCGGCGGATAGGACAGCGCCATGAACACATCGGCGCCCGAGGCCGCGACCTCGTTCAACAGCCCGGCAAAATCCTGGGTTCCGATCGGGTAGGACTTGTCCATCACGATTTCGAGGCCGGCCTCAGGCAGCTTGATCCGCGCTTCCTTGACAAGTTCGATACCGAATCCATCCGCGACGGAAACGATGGCGACCTTCTTGTTGGTGGCGTCGCCGGCAGTTGTGACGACCGTGGCCAGGGCGGCCGCATAGTCGCCGGCGGCCCCCAGGAACCAGAAGCCTCGCTTCCATTTCGAATGAACGTCGATTTCGTCCGGGATCAGCGAGGTACCGATCAGCTGCGGGTAGCCGAAGCGATCCATCAGCGGTGCCACCGCGAGGTTGAAGGCCGTTCCCCACGGAGGGAGAATGAAGTCGACCTTGTCCTGGCGTGCCAGGCGTTCAATGCCGCGGACGACCTCTTCCGTCGTCGAACGGTCGTCATACGCCACCACCTCGATCGGAAGGCGGCTCCCGTCGGGGAGCTTCAGCCCTCCCGCCGCTTTGACGTCGGCCGCCCAAAGTTCATAGTTCGGGATCGTAGTGGATCCGGCGCCCGGCGCGTTCACGCCCGTCTTGGAAACGATGTAGCCGATCTTGACCGACTTGCGGTCGTCGGCCGCTCGCAAGGGGAACCCCGCAGCAAGCACCGCAGCCGACCCCGCTCCCGCAATTACGCTGCGTCTTGTAAACTTCATCATGGTTTTCCTCCCACGGATCAATGCCTTGATGCGGACATGCCTTTCCCGTTCACCGTTCGCCTACATCCGGCGGACGGTGCTCTCGTGCCCCATGATTTCGGCTTCTACCCTTAACGAGCGCCCAGCAGGACGACCGCGATGGTGGCCGGCTTGTCGTTCGGATTTCGCCAGGCGTGACGCGCGCCGTGCTGCACGAAGGTGTCTCCAGGCTTCAGATCGACGGTTGCGCCATCATCGAGTTCCAGCGTGATCCGCCCATTAAGCACGACGCCGTAGTCGAGCGTCGGCGTTTTGTGCATGCCGGGGTTTTCCCTTTCGAACGTTTCCGCGATGCCCGGCGCTGCTTTGGCATGTTCGGGTCCGGCAAGCTCCGGTTTGAAGTCCGGGGACATGAATACCGCGTCGGGAGGAAACGTGATCAGCATGAAGGTCGATCCGCCGGGCGGTTGGAGCAAGGTCCCGCTCGATGCCATCGGATCGTTCCCGTTATACGGTACCGAGGGCACCTCCGAGGTCGTCCAGATGGGCGCCGAGACAAAGCCCGGAGTATGTTGAAGCGTCATTTCCCTCGGCGACGGCCCGTCACTGATGACCACGGCTTTACCTGCAGAATTCTGCCCGAGAACGACTCGTCTGATTGTCATGAAAACCTCCCGTGCGACACTAAGATGAAAGGCCTGCCGGGTTGCCGGCAGGCCACATTCTTCAGGGATGGATCACATAGTTCGAGAAGCCACCGTGACGTTGCGCGATGCCCGAAATCGCCGTGTTCACGTCTGCCAGGGGGAAGCTCTGCGTCTCAAGGATCGAAAAATCGGCTACGCCGGAGGCGACCATGTCGGCCATCTCCTGCCCTTCCTGCGCGGTGAACCATGCCGAGCCGTAGAGCCTTTGATTGTGGTCCATCAGCCAGTGGATATCGATCGGAACGTCCCCGGCGACGGCGCCGATGTCCACAGCGATACCGCCACGGCGCAGACCGCGAAGACCCTGCAGGAAGGTCTCCTGCTTGGCACCGGGACCAAGGCAGTCGATAAAGGCGTCCACCCCCTCCCCGTCGGTGTGCGCGTGCGCGAAGTCGGTTACGCTGCCGTCGTCGATGGAAAACACCTCGATGCGGTTCGGCGCAAGCGCCTTGATTTCCTCAAGGAGCTTCCTGTCACGGCCGGTACCAAGAATTTTGTTGACCCCGAGAGCCAGTCCGAACACCACGCCCCCAATACCAAGCGTTCCGCTGACACCGTTCACGAGGATGGTGTCGCCGGGGCCTGCCTTTACTTTCTTGAGCGCAGAATAGGCCGTCCCCATGTAGCCGAGACGCGCCGCCTGGTCGAAGGTCATGTTGTCGGGAATGGTCACGATCGCGGACGCGGGTGCAACCATGTATTCACTTAGGCCACCGATCGGATAATCGTCAAAAGTCTGCAGCGCCTCTGTGCTGAAACCGAAATAACCCTGGAAGGCGTAGTGGCGGCAGGAAATGTGATCGCCGTGACGGCAGTGGCGGCACGTTCCGCAGCTGCGGCCGGGGTTGACGTAAACGCGGTCCCCTGACTTCAGGCCACGCACGCCTTTGCCAACGGCCGCGATCTCGCCGGCGGGATCGAGACCGAATACCGCCGGCAGCGGCGGCTGTGGCATATGCGGGAACCAGGTCGGCCAGTTGGCGAGAATATTGTGAAGATTGGGCACGATGCCGCAAGCTTTCACTCGGACAAGTACGTCCATGTCGCCAGGCTTCGGCATCTCCAGCGTTTCGATCTTCATCGCGCTGCCGACGGCATGCATGCGCGCAGCCGTCATCGTTGTCGGGATATTCATGTATTCCTCCGATGCTGAAATTTGCCGGCTTCCTCCAGCCGGCTCCTCCATATCGCAAGAGCTACTCCCATATTTTCGAAATTTCAAGTCTTTTCGTAAAAATCATCATTCCTCCGAGAATCTTTACTCATCGCCAGACCTCCGGTGAGCTCGTAGATGAACGACATTTCCCTGTATCCGTGTGGCGACGGCACGGCGAGGGCCGCGGAAATGTCGCCATCCGTCCTTACACCCACGGCTGGGCAGCGTCTGTTGAGTCAGTCCGTGCAGAAAATAAACAACACACTTGTCAAACCGCGCTCCTGGATTTACGATATTATACATATTTTCGAAATTATAAGGGCATTTCGAATGCGGTATTTGAGTTTCGTTCACAATGGCGTCTCGCGATATGGCTGTGTCGTCGGAGGTGATTCTCTTTGCGATCTCGGGCGGCGTACGGGCCTGCCGGACCTGAAAAGCCATATAGCGACGTATTTCGACAGCCTCGGCAAGGAAGCGGACCTCGAAGCAGATTTCCATCTGGCTGAAGTCTTGCTTCAGCCTGTCATGCCTAATCCCGAGAAGGTGATCTGCGTGGCGGTCAACTATCGCGAAGGCGACTATCCCTCTCCAGACGAACCAAAATATCCCGTTGTTTTCACCAGGTTCGCCAACGCCCAGGCGGGTCACGAAGTACCGCTCATCAAGCCCGACGTCTCTGACAAGTTCGATTACGAAGGCGAACTGGCCGTAATAATCGGTCGGTCGGGCCATAGGATCGCCGAGACCGACGCCCTTGGCCATATCGCGGGCTACACCTGTTTCAATGATGGCAGCGTCCGTGATTGGCAAAAGCACTCCTCCCAGTTCACGCCCGGCAAGAACTTCCTGCAAACCGCCGGCTTCGGACCTTGGATGGTGTCAGCGGATGAGATTCCGGATCCCTCGGGACTGGATCTGTCGACCAGGGTGAACGGAGAGCTGCGGCAGTCGACCAACACCAGGCGCATGATGTTCTCGATACCGTGGCTGATCTCCTATCTCAGCCAGTTCACCAAATTGGAACCGGGCGACGTCATCGTAACCGGAACACCAAAGGGGTTCGGTTCAAGCCTTCAGCCGCCAAGATTTCTGCAGGTGGGCGACGTTGTGGAAGTGGAAATCACAGGCATCGGTGTCTTGCGCAACACGGTCGCCGCTGAAATGCGCATCTGAGTACTGAAAGACAGCGCGAGAGAGAGAAAGAGACAGATCGAGCTGTAGAGAAGTGCCTCAGTGAAAGCTTCCTGGTCAGAGAAAACATGCACCCGCCCTCGATCGATTGCGATCAAGTTATATTTCGAAATATATATACAATAGTTAATAGGGAAGCATGCGATAGCGAAGGTGTGTCCGTGTCAGCTCGCAAGGTTCACCTAAATGCCGGCAGCAACTGGTCGATACTCTTCTTTGCATCGCCATAGAACATACGCGTGTTCTCCTTGTAGAACAGCGGGTTCTCGATGCCTGAGTAGCCGGTCCCCTGTCCTCGCTTGGAAACGAAGACCTGCTTGGCCTTCCAGACTTCGAGAACAGGCATGCCAGCGATCGGTGAATTCGGGTCTTCCTGGGCGGCCGGATTGACGATGTCGTTGGAGCCGATGACTATGACGACGTCGGTCTCATGGAAGTCGTCGTTGATTTCGTCCATCTCGAGCACGATGTCGTAGGGAACCTTGGCTTCAGCCAGCAGCACGTTCATGTGGCCCGGAAGACGCCCGGCGACGGGATGGATAGCGAAGCGGACGTTCTTGCCTGCGGCGCGCAGCTTGCGGGTGAGTTCGGAGACGGACTGTTGAGCCTGAGCCACGGCCATGCCGTAGCCGGGCACGATGATGACGCTGTCGGCATCGTTGAGGGCGGCGGCCACGCCTTCGGCATCGATCGCGATCTGCTCACCGGATATCTCAATCTGTGGCCCTGTCGCCGTGCCGAAGCCACCGAGAATGACCGAGATGAACGAGCGGTTCATCGCCTTGCACATGATGTAGGAAAGGATCGCGCCCGACGAGCCGACGAGCGCGCCGGTGACGATCAACAGGTCGTTGCCGAGCGTAAAGCCGATGGCAGCCGCCGCCCAACCGGAATAGGAATTCAGCATCGAGACGACGACCGGCATATCGGCTCCGCCAATGCCCATGATCAGGTGATAGCCGATGAAGAAGGCGGCGAGCGTCATGAGGACGAGCGTCCAGGTGCCGGCGCCATTGAAGTAAACGGCGAGCAGGGCCAACGACAGCCCCAATGCGCCGGCATTGAGGAGATGCCCGCCCGGCAGCTTCTTCGCCTTGCCGTCCACCTTGCCGGCAAGCTTGCCGAAAGCGACGACGGAACCGGTGAAGGTGACGGCGCCGATGAAGATGCCGAGGAAGACCTCAACCTTCATGATCGACAGTTCCACAGGCTCCTTGTGGGCGAGGATTGCGGCAAAGCCGGTGAGCACCGCCCGCGAGGCGTCATTGGGGTCCGCGACATGGGCTGCTTCAATATGGGCATTGAATCCAATGAAGACGGCAGCCAGGCCGACAAAGGAGTGCAGCGCCGCGACAAGCTGCGGCATCTCGGTCATCTGCACCCGCGAGGCCACATGATAGCCGAGCACCGAGCCACCGGCGATCATTAGCACGACCACCAGCCAGTTGCCGACATCAGGTCCGAAGACCGTGGCGATGATGGCAAGGCCCATACCTGTCATGCCGTACCAGACCGCGCGCTTGGCGCTTTCCTGGCCGGAAAGCCCGCCAAGCGAGAGGATGAAGAGAATGGCTGCCGCGATGTAGGCGGCCAAAACGATACCGATCATCATAGTGATACCCCTGCCCGATCAGGACTTCTGGAACATGGCGAGCATGCGCCGGGTGACGAGGAAGCCGCCGACGATGTTGATCGTGGCGATCAACACCGAAAGCGCCGCAAGCACCATCACCAGCCAGTTGCCCGAGCCGATCTGCAACAGGGCCCCGAGAACGACGATGCCGGAAACCGCATTGGTGACGGCCATCAGCGGCGTGTGCAGCGAATGCGAGACGTTCCAGATGACCTGGAAGCCGACGAAGCAAGCCAGCACGAAGACGACGAAATGGTTCATGAAGCTTGAAGGCGCAAATGCGCCGACGAGCAGCAGCAGAGCCGTGCCGATGGCGAGAAACGCGAACTGGCTTCTGGTTTGCGCCTTGAAGGTGGCAGCCTCGGCGGCACGCTTTTCCTCCGGCGTCGGCTCCTTCACCTTTTCCTTTGGTTTCTGCACGGCGATCGCGGCGATCTTCGGCGGCGGCGGGGGATAGGTGATCGCGCCGTCGAAGGTGACGGTCGCACCACGGATGACGTCGTCCTCCATGTTGTGGACGATCTTGCCGTCCTTTCCGGGCGTCAGATCGGCAATCATATGACGGATGTTGGTGGCGTAGAGTGTCGAGGATTGTGCTGCCATGCGGCTCGGGAAATCGGTGTAACCGATGATGATGACGCCGTTGTCGGAGACGACGCGCTGATCGGCGACGGTCAGATCGCAGTTGCCGCCACGTTCGGCGGCAAGGTCGACGATAACCGAACCCGAGTTCATCGCCGCCACCATGTCGGCAAGCCAGAGCTTCGGCGCGTCCCGGCCGGGGATCAGCGCCGTGGTGATGACGATGTCGATCTGAGGCGCGAGTTCACGGAACCTGGCCAGTTGCTTTTCGCGGAATTCCGGAGAGGACGGGGCAGCATAGCCGCCGGTTGCCGCGCCATCCTGTTGATCGCCGGCAAAATCGAGATAGACGAATTCGGCGCCCATGCTCTCGATCTGCTCGGCGACTTCCGGACGGACGTCGAACGCATAGGTCTGTGCGCCAAGCGAGGTGGCGACGCCGATTGCCGCGAGACCGGCGACCCCTGCACCGATCACCAGCACCTTTGCCGGCGGCACCTTGCCGGCCGCCGTCACCTGTCCGGTGAAGAACCGGCCGAAATTGTTGCCCGCCTCGATTACCGCCCGGTAGCCGGCGATATTGGCCATCGACGACAGCGCATCCATCTTCTGCGCACGCGAGATTCGCGGCACCATGTCCATCGCGATGACGTTGACGCCTTTCGACCGTGCAAGCTCCAGTAGCTCACCGTTCTGGCCGGGATAGAAGAACGAAATCAGCGTCTGGCCAGCTCGCAGGCGCTCGACCTCCGCCGGCTCCGGCGGGCGCACCTTTGCGATAACATCGGCGACCGTATAAAGCGTGGCCGCGTCGGGTACAATCGTCACACCTGCGGCGCGATAAGCATCGTCGGAAAAACCGGCGCGGTTCCCCGCGCCGGTTTCTATGGCACAGCCATGGCCGAGCTTCTGCAGTGCTTGCGCAGTATCGGGTGTCATGCCAACGCGTGCTTCTCCCTCACGCGTCTCTCTTGGGGTACCGATCAGCAAAACCTGTCTCCTGCGCTTTTCCGTTTCAACACGTTGTATCGTATCGATAAACGACGATGCTGCGATGCTTTGGCGGCACCATGCATCGGCTCGAGACACGTGTCGGTGCCCTCTAGCGGCATGGTGTGGGTGATCATGGGTCGATGGACATAGCCCCATCAGTTGACGATATCAGAACGTCCCGGGCGACCGCGCGCCGCCGAGGTGCTGCCCGTTCACGTGTGAGCGGGGTTGGAAGGCGGGTGAGGATTTCCTGGTCCGCGCCGGTCGACTGTCGGCGACAGCGCGATATATCAGCCCGTCAGGTCAGTTCGGAAGGCACAGGAACGCCGCGTTTGATACCCTCCTCACAGAGACGCCGGGCGGTGCCCATAGCAATCGGGATGCCTTCGGCGCTTCGTTTCTCGGCCATCAGATATCCGCGTTCTCCTGGCAGGAATACCGCCTCGACGCCGGCAGCGGGGGGTAAGGCCTTGATAGCTTGCGCCAAGCTAGCCACGTCTTGGGCAACCGGATTCGAAAGACCGAAGGCGAGCGGATTGACAGCAATCGCCAGGCCGTTGAACCCGTTGTCCTTTTTGTCGGACAGGGCTGCGGATATCAGAGGATTGCCGCCAAGTAGGCTCACGAGGACCTCAATCATCAGCGAAAGGCCGGAACCCTTGGGCCCCGCCATTGGCAGCAAGGCCTTGACCTTGCCAGGATCAGTCGTCGGGACCCCTTCGGCGTCCACGCCCCAGTCCCGAGGAATCGGGTGGCCGGCGTCCTTCGCGGCCAAGACTTTCCCGAGCGCGACGGCCGCCGTCGACATGTCGAAAATCAACGGATTTCGCCCATCCCCTGTCGGAGCACTGATCGCCACCGGATTTGTCGAAACCCCCTCGCTGCGTGCTCCATGATAGACCATCAAGGGCTTCGAGGCCGACATGACGATACCAATCATACCTGCCTGGGCGATTTTTTCGGCAAAGTAACCGATAGCGCCAGAATGGCTGGTGCGGGAGATTTCACAAAGACCGATGCCGAACTTTACCGCCAGATCCACTGCCTTCTTCGCGGCGATGGACATACCGGCCGCACCGGGAACAAGATCGCCGTCGAGACGGCAGATAGCGCCGAACTCGTGCTTCACTTTAGGCTCGGCGTTACCCTTCACGATGCCGAGCTCGACCATCTCGATATAGCGGGGAATGCGCAAAACACCGTGGGAATCGGCACCACGCAGATTGGCCCAGACCAGAAGCTCAGCGGATTGAATTGCATATTCCTTGCCGAAACCACCGGACTTCAACAGTGCCGTGGCGAAATCGACCAATGCGTTGCGACCGATCAGCTTTTTCTCAGAAGCACCCTTCATGACGCACTACTCAACGGAGACGGGAAAAACTTGTCGAGCCAGCCCTTCATCATCGCCTTCGTGCGCGGCGCATCACCTGGCGCGAGCGGAAAATGCGCCGTCGTATCGATCAGCATGAGCTCGGTCGGGTGACCGGCCTTCTCGAACATGCGGATGGATTCGCTGGTTGGCGTGATGATGTCGTTGGCGGTATGGAACAGAAGCAGCGGCCGCGGCGCGATGTTCCCGACGACGTCGTCAGCCCGGAAATTATACATGGACCATGCGGTTTCTACCGGGATCTCCATGATCGCCTTCGGAGAGAGGTTCTTGCGCAGATGTTCCGGGATCGGCACGGCATCGAAGCGAGACATCCAGAGGCTTTCGCCGGTCTCTTGCTTATGCTTGCGACCCTTTTCGAGGGTGCCGATGAATTTGTCCCATGACTCCGTCGTCGGATGCTGGCCGCGGAATTTGCGTTCGCCGTCACCCCAGCCGCAGGAGGAAAGGCAGCATGCGACACGGTCGTCCACACCCGCCGTATAGACCGAGACAGCTGCGCCAAAACTATGACCGGTGATGCCGATACGCGCCGGATCCACCTCCTCGCGGCCCGCAAGGAAAGTCAGGGCGTTCTTGGCATCCGCGACCTGGTCGAAGCAACGTACCTGCGCACGCTCGCCCTCGCTTTCTCCACAGCTTCGGAAGTCGAAACGCAGCGCCACATAGCCGAATGTTTCCATCATTTCCGCCTGGATCTGGGCATGGCTCTCATCCTTCGAGCCGACAAAGCCATGGCAGACGATGAACGCGGGAAGCTTTTGCCCGGCCTTGCGACCATCCGGAACATGGAGAACGGCCGATAGCTTCAGTCCATCCGACATGAACGTGAGTTTCTCTTGCATTGTCTCTTACCTCGAATTTGTTCAGGCGATCTTGGTGAAAGGGTGGAAGTATTCCCGCCACTCCAGAGGCGCCGGCGTGCCCCAGACGTTCATGTCGCGCACGTTGCCGGGCCGCTCCAGATTCGTGATGACGTTGGGCTCGAAATGGGCATCGTCAGCGATATGCGACATTGGGCCCGAGCATTCGATCATCATGCCGCTGGCATCGGTGTAATAGGCGTAAGTGTTGTCTCCAGGACGATGTCGTCCGGGCCCCCAAAGGAGCTGCCGGTCAAAGCGATCGAGGATATCGCCGAGCCGGCAGTACATGTTGAACTCCGGGAACTCGAACGAGACATGGTGCAAGCCAGCTGCGGTCCCCTTGACCAGGCCAAGGATATGGTGCTGGCGGTTGCCGCCATGCATCCAGCTCAGGGCATCATTGACCATGCGCTCCGAGAGCTTCATGCCGCCAATGGCCTCAAGCTGCGCTCTGGTGGCAACCGGATCCGGCGAGATCAGATTGATGTGATCGATTCGGCGCGGCATGATCCCGTTCGTCGGAAAGCGCTGGCCCCGAATGTCATTGCGGATCGGCGTATGGACTTCAAAACGCAGGCCCTCCGGCGTCGCGAAGGTAAAGCCAGCGTCCATGCAGGACAGACTTGGCTCCCGAGACAGAAGACGACAACCGGCAGCCTCAACACGCGACGCCGCAGCCTCCACATCGGTGCTGGTCAGGGTCTCAAGGCCGATCGTATGGGCGGAATTCTCATCGGCATGGACCAGCACCAGTTCGGCTGCGCGGCCATTCGAGCTCAGCCAGGTCTCACCCTTATCCTGATGGGAGACCCTTAGGCCCAGAATTTCGGTCGAATCCCGAATAACCGCATCCGGATCCATCACGTTGACCTTCATGTGCCCGACGGCGTGCACGAGGTGCGTCATATTTTCCTCCCTTGAACTCACGATGCCTTAGGCCCGTTGCCGATCCTGATACGCTAGTTATGTCGTCGGTGCAACATATTTTCGAAATTATAGCGTTTTGCGAAAATTATGGAAACGACGAGTTTTGGGAGGTTCTCAACTCGGCGAGAAGGGCGAAATTTCGCCAAGATTGATTTTTTCGAAATTTTCTCTAGACTCCACTCGGTGTTAAACGCATGGCGGCTCAGCCGATGAGATGCCGGGAGGCAAGTCTTGGAACAACAGAATGCAGGCGGTGAGACGAGAGCCGGCGATGTGCTGCAGCGCATGCGGCAGGATATCGTGAATTGCGTTCTCAAACCCGGCGAGAAATTGCGCTTCGAAAGCCTGCGCGAACGCTACGAAGTTAGTTTCTCGACATTGAGAGAAGCTCTTTCACGCCTCGCCGCCGAGAACCTTGTGGTAGCGGAGGGGCAGCGCGGTTTTGTCGTCGCCCCCGTGTCGATTGCCGATCTCAACGATCTCACGGACGTGCGTGTGCTCGTTGAACGCGAAGCGCTTGCCAAAGCGATACGCAAAGGCGATGACCTTTGGGAAGGTAATATTCTCTCCGCATTTCATCGAATGGAGAGACTCCAGCAACGCATCGGCCGGGAATATTACCTTTCCGATGAATGGAGCGTGGTGCACGGTGAATTCCATTATTCGCTTGTTGCAGCCTGCGGCTCGCCAGTGCTGCTTGAGATGAGGGCGAAACTGTTCGAACGTGCGCATCGCTATCGCCGCATGTCGTCACAGTTTCGTACGAAATGGCGGGAAAAGGACGTTGAACACAAGATGATCGTCGACGCCGTCATGGATCGGAATATCGAGACGGCTCTTAGCTTGATCGAACGCCACATCCGCGAAACAAGCGAGAACGTCATCGAGCATGCGGGTCATCTGTTTCCAGAATTGACGACAGAAACCCGGCGCCCCACCAAGAAGCCGGCGACCGTAGCTGCCGAGTAACGACTGTCGGGCGAGTTCTTTACCTGTTCTGGTGAAAGGTGGCGGCAACTCGTCTTTCCGAGGTCAAAAAAAGCACCGATCCGAGTTCCGTCTATGAGCTGTCGCTCTGGATTGGTGTCGCAAATTCCTGTTCATCATCGCATCCGTCCGGGGACCGATTAAGGCGAGAAGCGGTGACGTCAGCCAGAAGCTGCCGCACCCAGCGATGCAAGCCCGATTTATGAGTTCGCTCCGTCCAATACATGTCGATTTCGATTGGAATGTGGACCGGAAAGCGCCGCACGCAGAGCCCGCCATAAGTACGCGCCAGTCTGTTTGGAATGGTCGCGACAAGATCCGTGCCGGCGATCATCAATTCAATGCTGTCATGGCTCGGAAGGGTGAGCTGTGGCGTCAAAAAGATATCGCGCTCGCGCAGCGCAGCGAAGTAAAGCGCTTGCCATTGGCCGTTATGCGTGACGGCGACGTGGGCCGCTTCCCGAAAGCGATCGAGCGTCAACTCACCTGTGGCCAGCGGGTTGTCCGCATCCATGACACACGAATAGTGGTCACAGAATAATCTCCTGCGGAAATAGCCTTCCCCGAGGATGCGAACCGGCCCAAGCACGATATCGGCACTGTTTTCCCTCAACTGCTGCTTTCCGTTGACCGCCGATTCCAAGACATTCAGGACGACCTTGGGCGCCGCAGCGCGCAGGGCCGCGATCAATGCGGGCAATAGCAGGAAACGTTCATGGTGATTGCATGAAAGTGTCACCGCGCCTTCCGCCGTCACCGGGTCGAATTCCTGTGGCACCGCAATCGCCAGCATGCGGTTCACCATTTCACGCGCCTGAGATACTAGGTCGCCGCACTTGTCTGTCTGGGCAATACGATTGCCCTGGCGCACAAAGAGGGGGTCACCGAAGGCGCGGCGAAGGCGATCGATCGTATAGCTCACCGTCGATTGGCTGACATCCAGCTGCGCGGCCGCGGCTGAAAACGACCCAGCGTCATGGACCGTCACAAGCACATGCATCGATCTGAGATCGATCTGGGCCAAATCGTCCGGAATCATCCCTCCTCCTACGTCATCGAAGAATCCGATGGCCACCATCGTATCCATCCAATTGTCGCAAGAAAAGTCCCTCTATAACGTCAAGGACGAGTAAGTCGCTGGAGGGCGAGTCTGGAGGAGATAACATGCTTGCAAGCAATCAAACATCTGTGCCCGTTATTTCGGACGTCTCATTCGCGGAACTTCTGACGGATCCTTACCCGGCTTATAAACGCGCGCGCGAGACGGCTGCCATCGTCAGGATCGAAGCGGCCAATATCATGGTCGCAACGCGCTACGACGACATCATGGCCATGGAGCGAGACCTGGAGACCTTCTCCTCGGTCAACCCGCAATCCCTTGTTAATAAGGTGATGGGCCGCACCATGATGCGCAAGGACGGGGAGGCTCACGCGCGGGAGCGCAAAGCTATCGAGCCGGCATTGCGTCCAGGCGCCGTCAAATCCTGCTGGGCGCCGCGGCTAGAGGTCATTTTCGACGAGGTTATGGCCGCCTTTGAGAAGGATGGTGCGGCCGATCTGTTCCACGCGCTGGCAGCGCCCATGGCCGGTCGGGCGCTGGCGGAGGTGCTTGGCTTCATCGATGTCGACTGGCCGACGATGGCGCTGTGGTCGCAATCATTGATCGACGGCGCCGGCAACTACTCCGCCGATCCGGAGATTTCCCGCAAGGCGGAAGAAGCCGCACGAGGGGTAGAAGAGGCAATCGACCGCGCCCTGCCTCATCATCGCGACAATCCGAACAGCTCTGTTCTGTCCTCGATGATCCATGCCGAAGATCCACATACGCTCGAGCAGATCTATGCCAATATCAAAGTCGCGGTCGGCGGCGGCCTGAACGAACCGCGCGACTCGATCCTGACGCTGGTGCTGGGGCTACTGGAGAACCCCGATCAGCTCGAACGGGTCAAAGCTGACCCGAACCTCTGGCCCACGGCCTTTGAGGAATCGGTCCGCTGGATCTCACCGATCGGCATGTATCCGCGGCGCGTTACCCGCGACATCGTCTTTTCCGGCGTTCGGTTGCGTGAGGGAGACCAGATCGGTCTTTGTGTCGGCGCCGCCAACCGCGATGCCGGCCGGTTCGCCGAACCGGATCGCTTCGATGTCTTCCGGGAAAAGAAATCGCATCTCGCTTTTGGCGCCGGACCTCATTTCTGCGCCGGCACTTGGCTCGCGCGCCACATGGTCGGACGCCTCGTCGTGCCGAGATTGTTCGCGCGCCTTCGCAATCTGCGCCTGACTGATCCTGGCGCGGTCCGCATCCAGGGGTGGGTCTTCCGCGGCCCGACCACCCTTCCGGTCACCTGGAACGGTTGAGAGGAGGACAAAATGACCAACATCACTTTCATGCTTCCGGACGGAAGCAAGCTTGCCTGCAACGCATCCGAAGGCCTCAGCCTGATGGAAGTAGCCCTGCAGAATTCGGTCACGGGCATCATCGCCGAGTGCAATGGCGCGGCCGCCTGTGGGACCTGTCACGTGATCGTCGATGAACATCTCTGGAGCGAACTCGATCCTGTCGGCGAGCACGAAAACGACATGCTCGACTTTACGGCCTCGGCACGCGAACCCGGTAGCCGCCTCAGTTGCCAGATCAAGGTGGATGCGCGCCTCAATGGCGCATTGGTCCGAATCCCGACAGAGCTGTGAACCATGACCACGCGTATCGTCATCATCGGCGCCGGACAAGCGGGCTTCGCCGCTGCTGCGAAACTGAGGCAGCAGAAGTTCGACGGTGCGATAACACTGCTCGGCGCTGAGAAGGTCATGCCCTATCAGCGCCCACCGCTCAGCAAGGCCTATCTGTTGGGCAAGCTTTCAGCCGAGCGCCTGTCCCTTCGCAACGAGGCGTTCTACCAGCAGCAGGGGATCGACATACGGTCCGACGAACCCGCAGTCTCGATCGATGGCGCCCGCAGGACCGTCGAAACATCACGTTCGCAGATATCCTACGATCATCTGGTTATTGCCACCGGGTCCAATCCGGTGCGACTGCCGGCACGCATGACGGAACGTGTCGATGGAATCTTCTACCTGAGGAGCAAGGCCGATGCGGATAGATTGCAGCCGCTGTTTATTCCCGGCGCCCGGCTGCTCGTCGTCGGCGGAGGGTATGTTGGGCTCGAGGTGGCGGCGGCTGCGCGCCAAGTCGGCGCAGCGGTGACACTGGTGGAAGCGGCACCACGCATTTTGAACCGCGTCGCCGCTGAACCGACAGCGACCTTTTTTCGGGAATTGCACCGCTCCCAAGGCGTCGACATCCGCGAGGGCACCGGCCTCATCGGGCTCAAAGCGGAGGGTGCGGCGGTGGCGGCCGCGTTGGGGGACGGATCGTCTCTGTCCTGTGACGCGGTCGTGGTCGGGATTGGAGTCCAACCGGAAACCACCCTCGCAATGTCGGCCGGCATCGATACGGATAACGGCATCGTCGTCGACCAATTCGGCCGGACATCCGATCCCACCGTCTGGGCTGCGGGCGACTGCGCCACATTCTTCCATAGAGGAGAGCTGATCCGTATCGAGTCGGTTCCGCACGCAATCGACCAGGCGGAACATGTGGCGCGCAATATCCTCGGAGCGGAAGTTCCTTATTGCCCGCGGCCGTGGTTTTGGTCCGATCAATATCAGACGAAACTGCAGATCGCCGGCCTGAACCGGGGTTATGACCGAGCCACCGCCGCGGCAGGTGCGACGGAGGGCAGTTTGACTGTGTCCTATCTGAGCGGCGATCGTCTTCTCGCTGTCGATTGCCTGAACGATCCTCGCAGCTTCATGCAAGCCAAGCGTAATCTTGGTCTCTGACGGTCAAGAACAGGAGCTCGCTCCAAATACATCCTCCAACGAAGACACGGCCCTGCCGGCGAAGTCGAACATGGTCAGGCTGAACGTTTCGACGGCAGCGCCGTCACCAATGGTTCGTTTGATGTCCGAGGAGGTGATGGCCTGGTTCAAAGCGCCTTCTGCAATTCCGGCAGGGCTTCGAACAGATCGGCGACCAGACCGTAGTCGGCGACCTGGAAGATCGGCGCCTCCTCGTCCTTATTGATGGCGACGATGACCTTCGAATCCTTCATGCCGGCCAGATGCTGGATGGCGCCGGAGATGCCGGCGGCGATATAAAGATCAGGCGCCACCACCTTGCCGGTCTGGCCGACCTGCCAGTCGTTCGGCGCATAACCGGCATCGACGGCCGCACGGCTGGCGCCGACGGCAGCTCCGAGCTTGTCGGCCAGCGGCAGGATGACTTCGCGGAATTTCTCCGCCGAACCCAGCGCCCGGCCACCGGAGAGGATGATCTTCGCCGAGGTCAGCTCCGGACGGTCGGAGGCCGACAGTGCGTCCTTGACGAACGTCGACAGACCGGGATCGGAAACGGCCGGGATGACCTCGACCGCGGCGGAGCCGCCTTCTGCTCCGGAGGCAAACGAGGCGGTGCGCACGGTGATGACCTTCTTGGCATCGCTTGCCTGCACCGTCTGGATGGCATTGCCGGCATAGATCGGCCGCTTGAAGGTATCGGATGAGACGACTTCGACGATCTCCGAGACCTGGGCGACATCGAGCAGGGCGGCGACGCGCGGCAGCACGTTCTTGCCGACCGAAGTGGCGGCAGACAGGATCGTGTCATAAGAGCCGGCGAGCGAAACGATCAGGTCGGAGAGCGGCTCGGCCAGATTGTTGGCGAGCGCATCGCTTTCGGCCAAGAGCACCTTGGTAACGCCGGAGAGTTTGGCCGCCTGTTCGGCCGCAGCCTTGGCCCCCTTGCCGGCGACCAGCACATGGACATCGCTTGCCTGTTCCTTGGCGATCTGGCTTGCCGCCGTCAGTGCCTTGGC
>NZ_NWSV01000039.1 GCF_002531935.1 Rhizobium chutanense
AGCCCTCCCTCCGACGCACTATGACTTGTCAACCTTCAACCCGGTTCATTCTGTCAGGGATCAGCCCGGGCTGTACCTGTGAAAGACCCCTCCCCAACCCCTCCCCACAAGGGGGAGGGACTAAGCCGGAGCGTCCGCCTCGACCCACTCGAAACGTCGCGGATATGGAAAACGGGTGCGGCAGGTTAAGCCCCTCCCCCTTGTGTGGAGGGGTTGGGGAGGGGTCTTTCCTGGGTTCAATCACGCATGAACCGGACTGCCATGCTTTTAAACCCGCATATATTCCCGCTGCATTCTCAGACGACCTCATTGGAAAGGCGCACAAGGAAAGCCTCTTCAGCGGCCCTCTCCGCGCCGTGGGCGAAAACCGGCATAACCAGCGCCCCGGACAGAAAAGCAACCTGGATCAATTTTCGCTCTAAACCCATGTCGAACCCTCAGCTTTCCGAGCACGGTAGACTTGGCGGGGCGCCGGCGCCATACAACTTATTTGCGATAGATAAAATTCCTCTTGGCCTGCGTGCGTGCGCAAGCTGACATTTCGCCTCATCGGCAACCAACGATTCACCATTGTTGACCGCAAAAATCACGCTAGAATGCCTGCTATGCCAGCGTCTCCGTGGAGGAATGCGGAAGCGCTGCACTTTGTTTCTGTCGACAATCGTGGAGGAGCATCGATGGCAACTGAAAAATGGACCAGCCCGGTGACGGTCGGTTTCGAAGGCGCCAGCGCGCGAACGGTCAATGGTCCGTTCGATGCGCTGAAGTGCCTGGCGGATTTCTGGCCGAACGCGCGCGGGCTGCGTTACATCAAGGCCCGCAGCACCTGCCGGGCGGCGCTCGACGGGCGCAAGAGCGTGGAAGAGGCGAGAGCCGAATTCCTGGCGGCGGCCGAAGAGGCAAAGCTGAAGCTGCATTAGCGCGCCAGGCGTCCGACGCGACGCGAAAGCACGCTCCGCCACGTTGAACTCCTTCGGTCGGCATTTCCGTAAATGGAGCGTGCCGGAACGGTGCAACGCTTTAATTTCTTTAACCCTGGATCGAAGCTGTGTCGGGTTCTGGTGCAACGGGCGTTGCGCCTGATGCAACTGTCTTCATAGAAGATGCCCAGCCATCATGATGATGGTCAGAGGCTCGTCACCTCTGCGACAACGCAGGCGAGCCTCGTTCGAGCAAGCCGGATTGGCTCAGCAGGCAGTACCTGCCTCACTCTCCACCTCGATATAACCGACGCCGATGATCGTGCCATCGCCCGCGCGGATGAAGGACGGCAGGTAATGCGGCTCTGCCGGTTCGCAGGCGGCCCTCCCGGTATATTCGTTGAGGGCGATCTGATCCTTCGGCAGCGCCGAATAATTCGCGCCGGTTTCGAGCGCGCCATAGGCAGAGCCGGCAAAGACACAGCAAGCCGATATCAAGGTCGTTGCCGAGAGGCGAAGAAGCAACCGCATGATGGTCTCCAGCGTTTCGATCCGGCATTTCAACACGCGGGAGGACAGTTGGTTCCGTCAGGCCCGCGACAGGCGACCGCGCAGATAAGCTCGGCCGACGATGCTCTCGGCGATCCCGACGGCGCCCTCGACATCGCCGCACATGTCGTTGCGGGCGGAGCCGGCAGCCCTTGGCGAAAGACGCCGCGATTTCCATATCTGACTGCAGTCGAAAGAGGGATGACGACGATGAAAGCGCTTCTGCCCGCCGCCGTGTTGACCGGGGTTTTGCTCGCCGGCTGCTCTTCGGCCGATAGCCCGGCGCTGGACCCCATTCCCGGCAGCATCACCTATGGCGGCCAGCCGCGGACGAAGCTCACCAAATCGCCGGTCGGCAGCGCCGTCCATCACCAATTCTACAACGGGACGGGCCAGCGGGTGGAGGAAACCTATATTCTTCAGCCGGATCGCAGCCTGAAACTGGTGCGGCGTGTCATCGGCCCGGATTTCCCCGATTGAGGTTTCGCGCTACAGCGCTTGACAGAGGCTGAAATCGCGAACATTCAAGGAACATCTAATCTTTCCCCAGTGATTCTGCGGGAGCCCGACCGGACGGCTGGATGTACCTCGAAAAACTCAATCCCCAGCAGCGCATGGCCGTCGAACACGGCACGCTCACCGACGGCAGCCATATTGCCGGGCCGCTGTTGGTCATTGCCGGCGCCGGCTCCGGCAAGACCAATACGCTGGCGCATCGGGTCGCGCATCTGATCGTCAAGGGCGCCGATCCCCGCCGCATCCTGCTGATGACCTTCTCGCGCCGGGCGGCCGCCGAGATGGCGCGCCGCGTCGAGCGCATCTGCCGGGATGTTCTCGGCACCAATGCCGGCATCATGGCGGATGCGCTGTCCTGGTCTGGCACCTTTCACGGCATCGGCGCGCGGCTGCTGCGCGATTACGCGCAGCAGATCGGCCTCGATCCGGATTTCACCATCCACGACCGCGAAGACAGCGCCGACCTGATGAACCTCATCCGGCACGATCTCGGTTTCTCCAAGACCGAGAGCCGGTTTCCGGCCAAAGGCACCTGTCTTGCCATTTATTCCCGGGCGGTGAATTCGGAAACGGCGCTCGATGAGGTGCTGCGCGACGCCTTTCCCTGGTGCGCGACCTGGGAGAAACAGCTGCGCGAACTTTTCGCCTGTTATGTCGAGGCCAAGCAGGCGCAGAACGTGCTCGATTACGACGATCTGCTGCTCTATTGGGCGCAGATGGTCGGCGAGAGCGTGATTGCCGAGGATATCGGGAGCCGCTTCGACCATGTGCTGGTCGACGAATATCAGGACACCAACCGGCTGCAGGCCTCGATCCTGATGGCGCTGAAGCCGCAGGGCCAGGGGCTGACCGTCGTCGGCGACGATGCGCAGTCGATCTATTCCTTCCGCGCGGCGACGGTGCGCAACATCCTCGATTTCCCCGGCGCCTTCAGCCCGGCCGCCGATATCGTCACGCTCGACCGCAATTATCGCTCGACGCAGCCGATCCTCACCGCCGCCAACGCCGTCATCGATCTCGCCTCGGAGCGTTTCACCAAGAACCTGTGGACCGAGCGGCAATCATCCGAGCGGCCGCGCCTGGTTTCGGTGCGCGACGAGGCCGAGCAGGCGCGTTACGTCGCCGACAAGGTGCTCGACAATCGCGAAGAAGGTCTCAAGCTCAAGCAGCAGGCCGTGCTGTTCCGCGCCTCGCATCACAGCGGGCCGCTGGAGGTCGAATTGACCCGGCGCAACATTCCCTTCGTCAAATTCGGCGGACTGAAATTTCTCGACAGCGCCCATGTCAAGGACATGCTGGCCGCGCTGCGTTTCGCCCAGAACCCGCGCGACCGGGTGGCGGGCTTCCGGCTGATGCAGATCCTGCCGGGCGTCGGGCCGTCGACGGCGCAGAAGGCGCTCGATCTGATGGCCGAGGATGCGAGCCCGATATCGGCACTGGCCGAAATGCCGGCGCCACCGCGCTCCGGCGAGGACTGGACCGATTTCGTTGCCATGCTGCAGGAGCTGAAATCCGGCAAGGCCGGCTGGCCGGCGGAAATCGGGTTGGCGCGGCAATGGTACGGCCCGCATCTGGAACGGCTGCATGAGGATGCGGCCACGCGGCAGGCCGATCTCTTACAGCTCGAACAGATCGCCGGCGGTTATGCCTCGCGCGAACGTTTCCTCACCGAGCTCACCCTCGATCCGCCGGATGCGACCAGCGACCAGGCCGGCGTGCCGCTGCTCGACGAGGATTATCTCATCCTTTCGACGATCCATTCCGCCAAGGGCCAGGAATGGACCAGGGTCTTCATGCTGAATGTCGTCGACGGCTGCATTCCGAGCGATCTCGCCGTCGGCGCCACCGCCGAAATCGAGGAGGAACGCCGGCTGCTCTATGTCGCGATGACGCGGGCGAGAGACGGCCTCGATCTCGTGGTGCCGCAACGCTTCTTCACCTATGGGCAGAATTCGCAGGGCGACCGGCACGTCTATGCCTCACGCAGCCGCTTCATCCCGGCAACGCTTCTGCAGTTCTTCGAGGCCTGCAGCTGGCCGCAGGTGAAATCGGATGCCGCCGCTCACGCGCAGGCGCGGCAGGTGCGCATCGATGTCGGCGCCCGCATGCGCGGCATGTGGCGATAACCGGTTACAGGATCAGAGCGAAAGCGGCGGTTCGACCGGTTTCAGGAAGCGCTCGACGGTTGCGGCCTCGACAGCCTCGACAGAGGCCGGCGACCATTTCGGATTGCGGTCCTTATCGATGACGGCGGCGCGGATGCCTTCGAAGAAATCGGGATTATCCAGCATCTGCAGGCAGGCGCCGAGTTCACGGCCGAGGCATTCGGCAAGCGAACCGCTGCGGCGGCCGGCCCGGAGCAGCCGCAGCGCGAGCTTCAGGCTGGTCGGCGAACGGGTCGACAGTACCCGGCGCGTCTCGGCGGCAAAGTCGCCCTCTTCGCCTGCCAGCGCTGCCAGGATCTCTTCGACCGTGTCGAAACGAAAGGCGCGATCGATCATCGCCGCATTCTGCCTGAGCCGGCTTTCTGCCGGAGGTTCGGAAAGGCCCTGCAACAGGGTATCAAGATCGCTCGACGAACTGCCGCGTGGCAGGCCCGAGAGAACATCGATCACCGCGCCAAGCCGCGGCGACGCGATCTGAAGGTCGGCAAGCCCGGCGTGAATCGCGTCGGCGGCGCCGATATCCAGCCCCGTCAGGCCGAGCCATGTTCCGGCTTCGCCGGGGGCGCGCGGCAGCAGCCAGGTGGCGCCGATATCGGGGATATAGCCGATGCCGGTTTCCGGCATGGCGAGCCGCGTGCGCTCGGTAACGATGCGGTGGCGGCCGTGTGACGACAGGCCGACGCCGCCGCCCATGGTGATGCCGTCCATCAGCGCGACATAGGGTTTGGGATAGGATGCGATCTGATGGTTGAGGCGGAATTCCTCGCGCCAGAAGGTTGCCGCGAGATCATCGCCGGCGCGGGCGCTCTCGTGCAGGGCGCGGATGTCGCCGCCGGCGCAGAAGCCGCGTTCGCCCTCCCCCGATATGACGACGCTCGCCACCTCGGGATCACCGGCAAAGACGTGCAGCGCCTCGGCGATCGCACGGATCATCGGCAACGTCAGGCTGTTCAGCGCCCGCGGCCGGTTGAGCCGGATCACGCCCGCAGTCCCCCGCCGTTCAATGATGACTTCGCCCGAGCGTTCGCCGTCCTGCATGCTTCACCTCCTCCGTTGCGACTTAGGAATAGCCGAGGACGAGGCAGCGCTCCAGTCGATTTAAGCTCGGTTCAGGCAGACAGGGAATTGCGGGCGGCGACCGCCGCTTCGCAGCGGGCGGCATAATCGATGGCAAGTTCCAGCGGCAGCGGCCGCGAGAAATGATAGCCCTGCGCCAGGCGAACGCCCATCGCCTTCAACCCTTCAGCGATCTCTTCGCTTTCGACGCCTTCGGCGACGGAGGCAATGCCGAGATTCTGGCAGAGATTGGCGACCGAGCGGGTAATGTTCATGCAACGGGCGTCGCGATCGAGATTCATCACGAAGGCCTTGTCGATCTTCAGCTTGTCGAAGCCGAGACGGTGGATATGGCTGAGGCTGGAATAGCCGGTGCCGAAATCGTCGAGCGCGATCGAGATGCCGGCGGCGCGCAGCATCGATATCACCTGGTCGGCGGTGTCGAAATCGGAGAGCAGCGCCGTCTCGGTGATCTCGAATTCGATGCGCCTGGGATCGATGCCGGAGCGGGTGATCATGGCGAGCAGCGCCATCGAGGTCTCGTGGTCGCAGATATCGCGCGCCGAGAGATTGAAGGACAGCCTGAGATGTTTCGGGATGATCGCCAGCGCTTCGAGCGCCTTGGCAAAGAGGATGCGCGTCATGCGGCCGATGACGGCGGTGCGCTCTGCAGCCGGAATGAAGGCTTCCGGGCTGATGCGGCCGAAGCGGGCGCTGTCCCAACGGGCGAGTGCCTCGTAACCGACGACGTGGCCGCTCTTCAATTCGACGATCGGCTGATAATCGAGTTTCAATTCCCTGGCGAAATCGCCCGCCTGCAGCTCGAGTTCGATCAGATAGCGCTGCGTCAGGATCTTCTCATGCTCGGCTGAGAAGAATTCGACGCCGCTGCTGCGCTTGCTCTTGACCTGGTAGAGGGCGAAATCGGCTTTTTCATAGAGATCTTCGGCGGTGTATTCGCCGGCGTCGGGATAGACGATGCCGCAGGAACCGAAAACGCGCACCGAACCGTCGGGGATTTCGTAAGGATCGCGGACGGCGGCGCAAAGCGCCTGGCCGAGATCGGCGATTGCCTGGCGTGTCATCGAACAGGGGAAGATGATGCCGAACTCATCGCCGCCGAGACGGGAGACGACGCCCTCTTCGCCGACCAGCGCAGTGAAACGGCGGGCGGTCTCCTTGAGCACGAGATCGCCGGCGGCATGGCCGAAGACGTCGTTGACGGGCTTGAAGCCGTCGAGATCGAGAATGCCGATGACGGGTGGCCGAGACGGCTGCTTCTGCAGCCGCTGTTCCAGCGAGAGAAAGAAACTGCGGCGGTTGGCAAGGCCGGTCAGCTGGTCATGCAGGGCGTTGCGGCTGTTAACGAGGTTCAGCTCTTCGGCTTCCGCCCGTTTCTGCTTCAGCTCCTCGGTCAATCGCACAAGGCCGACGAAGTTCTGGAAATAGCTGTCGATCACCCGGAGAAAGGGCAGGATCAGGAAAAGACCGCTGACGGCGGTCGCGACGAAAACCGGATTGCCCGAGAACATGAAGGTTACGACCATGGCCGAGAAGGTGATGATCGTGGTGAGCACCGCCGCCAACGGCAGATGCATCAGGCAGAAGATGCAGGAAATCCCGGTCACGACCAGGAAATAGGCGATCTGGCCCTGCTGGTAGGCATCGCCATAGCGGTAAAGCGCGATCGCCCAGCCACCGAAAGCAACGCACAGGATGCAGGCGCCCGCTATGGTAACCTTCATCAGCCGGTAGGCCCGCTCGGCGGTCATGTCTTTGCCTCTGGCCTCCCACCAGCAGAGTCGGAAAATACAGACGATGCTCAAGCCGACCGGAATATAACAGGAGAGCCAGAGGGGCGCGGATTGGAGATGGGTGACCGCCACCGCAAGGGCATTGATGATCAAGAGAACATAGAGAATGGGGATCTGCGACGACAGGGCCTGGAACTGCGCCGTCAGAAAGGTCGGATTGTCTTTTTGCAGCCTCAACGAGGCTAGAAAGTTCCTCATCTTCTCTTGCTTCCGTTGGCCGGGGCCAGGCGATGCTCGATTTTTCCCTATTCGCTTGATGTCATGCAGGTCCCGCAGGCACGGGAATGGTCGACGGGCTGGCAGCGCTCTAAAAAGATGCGGCGGCGAGTGCCCGGTGGATGCTGTTGAGGTCGTCGACGTTTCTGTTCGCCAGGAAGAGTTCCCAATCGAGCGAGCTCTGGACGATGGTTTCCAGCGAATCGTGCCGCGGCTTCCAGCCGAGCACCTGCCTTGCGAGCGAAGCGTCGGCGACGACACTTGCCGAATCGCCGGCGCGGCGCGGCGCCATGTGGATCTTGAAGGAATGGCCGTGCAGGCGTGTGACCATGTTCAGCACGTCGAGGACGGAATAGCCGCTGCCATAACCGCAATTGGCGACGAGCGAACCCTTGTCCCTGCGCAGGTGCTGCAGCGCTTTCAGATGGGCCTCGACAAGGTCGGTGACATGAATGTAGTCGCGCACGCCGGTGCCGTCATGGGTGGGATAGTCGATACCGTAGACGCTGACGCTGTCGCGCCTGCCGAGCGCGGCCTCGCAGGCAACCTTGATCAGGTGGGTGGCGCCTGAGGTCGACTGGCCGGCACGGTGGTCGGGATCGGCGCCGGCGACGTTGAAGTAGCGAAGCGCGACATAGTTGAAATCATAGGCGGCGGCGGCATCGCGCAGCATGAATTCGGTCATCAGCTTCGACTGGCCGTAAGGATTTTCCGGATTGAGGGCAGCCGTCTCCTTCACCGGCAGGTCGCTCTTCTGCTGACCATAAACGGCCGCCGTCGAGGAGAAGACGAAGTTGCGGATACCGGCCTTGATCGAGGAGCTCAGCAGCGCCCGGGTCTTGCCTGAGTTGTTGTCATAATAGGAGAGCGGATCGGCAACCGAGACCGGGACGACGGCGGAACCGGCGAAATGGATGATCGCCTCGATGTCGTTTTCGATGAAGATCTTCTTCAATATATCGGGATCGGCGACGTCGCCGAGATAGAAACGCGCCGCCGGCGCCACGGCCCAGCGAAAACCGGTGGAGAGGCAGTCGAGCACGACCACATCCTCGCCCGCATCGAGCAGCGCCCAAACCATGTGACTGCCGATATATCCGGCGCCGCCCGTCACCAAAACCGCCATGTCCCGCATCCCTGCTTTTGTTTTATAGCAGGGGCATCAGGCCCGGTTTTTCTTTCCAATTTTGTTATCGAACGGCCGTTCTAACGCCTTTGAACCGGTATGTTTGGACTTGTGGTTAGAGGTCGATTTCGGGCTTTGCTCAAGTTTTATCGATCCGGCGATTCCGGCACGAAATCGAGGCATTGTGCCCATCCAAGACCCCTCCCCAACCCCTCCCCACAAGGGGGAGGGGCTTAACCTGCCGCACCGGTTTTCCCTATCTGCGACGTTTCGAGTGGAACGAGGCGAGCGCTCCGGCTTAGTCCCTCCCCCTTGTGGGGAGGGGTTGGGGAGGGGTCTTTCACACAGCCGGAAGGGGCAGCCCTCGGCGATCTCCCACGGAAATAGCCATAACTTCCTCTCCTTTCCGCAGCAGGCCGATCGCCGTCAGAGCTTGAGGAAATAGTCGCAAAGCCGTTCGGCTGCGACCGCCACCTGGGCCGGGTCGCGCAGGAAACAGGCGCGCAGGAAGAGTTCGCCGCCGGCGCCGAACGCGGTTCCGGGAGCAAGGCCGACGCCCGTCTTGTCGACGATATCGATGGCGGCGCGGCGGCTGTCGGTGACGCCGTCGATCTTCAGGAAGGCGTATAGAGCGCCGTCCGGCTTCAGCGTCTCGACGCGGTTGGTGGCAACAAGCGCATCGCAGAGAATATCGCGGGAGCGGGCCGCCTTGGCGATATTGGCGCGCACGAAATCGTCGCCCTGATCCAGCGCGGCGACAGCGCCCTTCTGCATGAACTGCGCCACGCCCGATGTCGAATATTGCACGAGGTTTTCCAGCACCTGGCCCATCTCAGGGGGTGCGACGATCCAGCCGACGCGCCAGCCGGTCATCGACCAGTTCTTCGAGAAGGAATTGACGAAGATGATCTTGTCGTCAGGCTCCATCACGTCGAGGAAGGAGGGCGCCCGGCCGCCTGGAAAATAATAGAGGGCGTAGATCTCATCGGCCATGATCCAGAGGTCGTGCTTGCGGGCGAGCGCCAGGAGATCGGCCAGATCCTTCTTCGTTGCCGTCCAGCCGGTCGGGTTCGACGGCGTGTTGATGAACAGGCCCCTGGTCTTTTCCGTGATGGCGGCTTCGATGCGGTTGAGATCGACCACCCATTTGCCGCCTTCGAACTGCAGCTCGACACCGACCGAACGGGCGCCTGCGATCTCGAGGGCGGCGGCGATATTCGGCCAGGCGGGGGTGAGATAGACGAATTCGTCACCCGGCGAGGTCAAGGCCTGAACGCTGATCTGGATCGCCTGCATGCCGGAACCGGTGACATAGAAATGCTCGACCGGAAGCCGGAGCCCGAAATGTCTGCTGTAATAATCCGAAAGCGCCCGGCGAAGCTCGGGAATGCCGCGCTGCCAGGTGTAGAAGGTCTCGCCTGAAGCCAGCGCATCCATCGCCGCCCGGCTGATGAAATCAGGCGTCGGCAGATCGCCTTCACCGACCCAGAGCGGCAGCAGGCCTTCGCGGCCACGGGCATAATTGACGACTTCGACGATCCCGCTTTCGGGCGCCGCCATGGCGCGCGGGCTGAGGCTTTTCACGATCGACATGCATATCTCCGGTTTCCGCCTTCATAGCGGATTTGCACCGGCAAATCCCATGATAACAAGTGATGGCACATCGATTTTGGTGATGAATGAACCGGAGCTGCCCCATCCGCCTGCCGGCACCGTCCTTCGGACCCCCGTATACGGGGAGAAGGGGATATACCGCCCCTCTCTGTCCCCCTTCCGCCTTTGCAAAAGGCCCCTCCCCAACCCCTCCCCACAAGGGGGAGGGACTAACCCGGAGCGTCCGCCTCGTTCCACTCGAAACGTCGCAGATAGGGAAAACGGGTGCGGCAGGTTAAGCCCCTCCCCCTTGTGGGGAGGGGTTGGGGAGGGGTCCGGAACGGTACTCGCAGCACGAGGCTCCAGCTCGGATCAAGCCGTCGGGCGTTTGGCCAGCAGGTCGCGGATCTCGGTCAGCAGCTGCACGTCGGCGGGCGGCGGCGGTAGCTCTTCCGGTGCGGCCTTTTCCTTGCGCTCGACCTGGGCCCGCAGGGTGTTCACACCCTTGACCATCAGGAAGATGATCCAGGCGAGAATGAGGAAGTTGATGAGAACCGTCAGGAAGCTGCCATAGGCAAACACCGCTCCCTGGGCACGGGCGGCGGCCAGCGTCGGCGCGTTGACGGCCGACGAGAGTGGGAGGAAGTAATTGGAAAAATCGAAACCGCCGAAAATGGCGCCGACGATCGGCATGATCAGGTCGTCGACCAAAGATTTGACGATGCCGCCGAAGGCGCCGCCGATGATGACGCCGACGGCAAGATCCATGACATTGCCGCGGGCGATAAAGGCCTTGAACTCATTGAGCATCGGATCCGTCTCCCTCTGATGCAGTTCAACGATATGCAATTGTTTTTATTAGCACCATCTTCACTGCAATTAATCAATCGCCAATCGCAATTATTTCGCCATACTCCGTTGGGTTCTTTGACTTAAGGCCTAGACGGCCGGGAATTTTCAAAGCCCCTGAAATAACTTAAGCTGATCCTGTTGCGGGAGGTCCCGGCGGTTTCCGCCGGCGGAGGGTCAATGCTTCCAGGCTGGGTCATATTCGCGTCTGCCTTCGGCTATCTGCTCCTGCTTTTCGCCGTGGCAAGCTATGGCGACCACAAGACCCGCAGCCCGGGCGCACTCGGCGGCGGATGGCCCGTCGTCTATGCGCTGAGCCTGGCGATCTACTGCACCTCCTGGACCTATTTCGGCAGCGTCGGGCTTGCCGCGCAGCGCGGGTTGGAATTTGCCGGCATCTATATCGGCCCGATCCTGGTCTTCACGCTCGGCATGCCGCTGCTTCGCCGCATCATCGAGCTCGCCAAGGCGGAGAAGCTCACCTCGGTCGCCGATTTCGTCGCGGCGCGCTACGGCAAGAACCCGACGGTCGCGACGATCGTTGCGCTGATCTCGCTGATCGGCACCATCCCCTATATCGCGCTGCAGCTGAAAGCGATCTCCAGCACCGTCAGCGCCATGGTCAACCCCTCCGATTACGGCATCGGCAGCGGCAATCTCTATTTCCTCGACCTGCCGCTCCTCGCAACCCTGGTGCTTGCCTGCTTCGCCGTCATGTTCGGCACGCGGCACACGGATGCGACGGAACACCAGGACGGCCTGATCCTCGCCGTCTCGATGGAATCCGTCGTCAAGCTCGTCGCCTTCCTGACGGCCGGCGTCTGTGTCATCTGGTTTCTCTTCGACGGCCCGGCCGATCTCTGGCAGAAGACCGTCGACAACGCGCTCGTCATGTCGGCGCTGAATTACCATACGCCGATCAGCCGCTGGATCACGCTGATCCTGCTGTCGGCCTTCGCGATCATCCTGCTGCCGCGGCAATTCCATGTGACCGTCGTCGAAAACCGGACGCCGAAGCAGCTGAAACTGGCGGGCTTCCTGTTTCCCACCTATCTCGTCGCCATCAATCTCTTCGTGCTGCCGGTGGCGATCGGCGGGCTCTTGACCTTCGGCGGCAGCGGCAATGCCGATTTCTACATGCTGTCGCTGCCGCTTGCCGGCCAGATGCCTCTGGTGTCGCTGATCACCTTCATCGGCGGCTTCTCCGCCGCCACCGCGATGGTCATCGTCGATTCCGTGGCGCTGTCGATCATGGTGTCGAACGACATCATCATGCCGATCTTCTTGCGACGCAAACTCGCCGGTCGCGCCAGCCAGCGCGACAATTTCGCCAAGACGCTGCTCAATATCCGCCGCAGCGCCATCTTCGCCGTGCTGCTGTTCGGCTACGCCTATTACCGCTCGACCGACAGCACCGCCGGCCTTGCCTCGATCGGCCTGCTTTCCTTTGCCGCGATCGCGCAAATCGCCCCTGCCCTCATCTGCGGGCTGATCTGGCGCCGGGCGAATGCACGCGGCGCGATCCTCGGGCTCACCTCCGGCTTCGTCATCTGGATCTATCTGCTGTTCCTGCCCTCACTCGGCGGTCCCGATTATTCGCATGTGGCAAGCGCCGTGCTCGGCTTCATCTTTCCCGGAACGACGCTGTTTGCCGCGCCCGATGCCGATCCGCTGGTCAATGCCACCGTCATGAGCCTGCTCGTCAACACCGCCTTCTTCATCGTCGGCTCGCTCACCCGCAATGCCAGGCCGCTCGAGCGCATCCAGGCCGGCATCTTCGTCAAACGGCATTCGCGCTCGCAATTTGCCACGCGCGGCTGGAAGACCCGCATCAGCGTCGGCGATCTCAAGGCGGCGATCTCGCGTTATCTCGGCGAAGAGCGGATGCAGCGTTCGTTCACCACCTACGAACAAAGCTCCGGCCGCAAGCTGGAGGACGAGCAGCCGGCCGACATGGCGCTGATCCATTTCAGCGAACAATTGCTCGGCAGCGCCATCGGCTCGTCTTCGGCAAGGCTGGTGCTGTCCCTGATCCTGCAGAAGATCGAGGATGCCTCATCCGACACCGCCTGGCTGCTCGACCAGGCAAGCGAGGCGCTGCAATATAACCAGGACATGCTGCAGACGGCGCTGTCGCAGATGGACCAGGGCATCGCCGTCTTCGACAGCTCCAACCGGCTGACGATCTGGAACCGACGCTTCCGGCAATTGCTGGATCTGCCGGAAAGTGCCGGCCAGGTCGGTTTTCCCCTGTCCGAGATCGTCACCACGCTCAGCCAGCGCGGCGACATCGCGCCCGGCGATCTCAGCCAGACGGTGCGGCATTTCCTGACGCTCGACAAACCCTTTTCGCTGGTGCTCGGCGGCGGCGAGCGGATCATCGAGGTGCGCTCCAACGCCATGCCGGACAAGGGTATCGTCGCCACCTTCACCGATATCACCCAGCGCGTCAGCGCCGACCAGGCGCTGAAGCAGGCAAACGAGACGCTGGAACAGCGCGTCGCCGAACGCACGGCGGAGCTCACCCGCGTCAACCGCGAACTCGGCGAGGCACGCGCCGCCGCCGACGAGGCGAATATCGGCAAGACCCGCTTTTTCGCTGCCGCCGGCCACGACATCCTGCAGCCGCTGAATGCCGCCCGGCTCTATTCCTCGGCACTGGTCGAGCGCATGGCACAATCCGATAACAGCCCGATCGTGCGCAACATCGATTCCGCCCTGGAATCGGTCGAAACCATTCTCGGCGCCGTGCTCGACATATCGAGGCTCGATACCGGCGCGATGCGGCCGCGGCTTGCCTCCGTCGCACTTTCCGATCTGCTGGAGCGGATCGAGACCGATTTTGCGCCGATTGCGCGCGAAAAACAGCTGAAGCTGGTGGTCATGCCGACATCGCTCAGGGTCCGCTCCGACCCCAACCTTCTGCGCCGGCTGGTGCAGAACCTGGTTTCCAACGCGATCAAATACACGATCACCGGCAAGGTTCTGGTGGGCGCACGGCGGCGCGGCAACCAGGTGATCATCCAGGTGATCGATTCCGGCATCGGCATTCCGCCGTCGAAGTTCCGCACCGTGTTCAAGGAATTCGCCCGGCTGGACGAAGGCGCCAAAACCGCCTCCGGCCTCGGGCTCGGCCTTTCGATCGTCGACCGAATCGCCCGCGTGCTCAACCATCCGGTCGAGCTGCAGTCGACGCATGGCAAGGGCACCGAATTTCGCATCGCCATGCCGCTCGACGTCTCGCGCCCGGCCGAGGCCGCCCCCGCCACCGTTCCGGCCGACCGGGTGGGGCAGCCGCTCAAGGGGTTGAAGATCCTCTGCATCGACAACGAGCCGAAGATCCTCGAAGGCATGCGGCTCTTGCTCAGCGGCTGGGGTTGCGAGGTCACGGCACTGGATTGCCTCGCCGACGTGATATCGAGCGACGGCCGTGACGGGCCGCCGGATCTCGCCATCGCCGACTATCATCTCGACGACGGAACCGGCATTGCCGCGATCCTGCATCTGCGCCGGCAGTTCGGCGCCGATATCCCGGCCCTGATGATCACCGCCGACCGCACGCCTGAGGTGCGCAGCGAGGCCGAGCGGCACGATATCGCCGTTCAGCACAAACCGGTGCGGCCGGCGGCGCTGCGCGCCTATATCACCCAGATATCCGGCCTGAAGCGCGCAGCCGCAGAGTAAATTCAGCCCGCTGTGTTCATGACGCGGGCGACCAGATCGCGCACCCGTGATGCCTCCGGCACGTCGCCGAACAGGATGCGGTACATGATCGGCGCCACGAGCTGATCCATGACGAGATCGACATCCGGAAAGGCCCCGCCGCGGGCCTTTGCCCTGTCGGCGATGACGACGATCTGCTGGCGGGTATATTCGCAGCATTTGCAGGCATTGGCGCCCGCCTGCGCCGCCAGCACGTCGCGGATCATCTCGCGGCCCGGGCCGGAAGACATTTCCTCGGCATATTGCTCGGCCCAGGCTTGAAGATCGGCCTGGCCGCTGCCGGCATCGACCGGCTGCATATCCGGGCGCAGCCGCTCGACGGCGACATCGGCAAGAAGCGCCTGCAGGTCGCCCCAGCGGCGATAGATGGTCGACGGCGTCACACCCGCTCTGGCGGCGATCAGCGGGATGGTCACCTCGGCGCGGCTCATTTCGGCCAGCTGCTCTCGCACCGCCTTGTGCACCGATGCCTGGACCCTGGCGCTTCTGCCGCCCGGACGGGGATTCTCTTTCACTGCCATGCCTGCAACCCGATCCCCATCCCGATAGTTCAAAATCTTTGACAGAACCATAAACGCAAACAATTTGCTTTTATGGTGCACCTACATTACATGGAGCTAACGCAACGACTTAGCTTTAAGAGGGCTTATATATGCTCGCCGCAGCCAAATCCAGAGAGAATGCGCCGCGCCCCTCGATCGGCTTTCATGCGCTGACGCTCGCCACCTTCTTCGGCGCTTCCGCAGCGCCGACGCCGCTCTACCGGATCTACCAGGAGAACTTCGCGCTTTCGCCGGTGCTGATCACCGTGGTCTTCGCCGTCTATGCCTTCGCGCTGCTCGCAGCGCTGCTGACGGCCGGTTCGATCTCCGATCATCTCGGCCGCAAGCCGGTGATCTTTTTCGCCCTGGTGCTCGAAATCGTCGCCATGGCGCTCTTCGTCGCCGCCAGCGGCCCCGGCTGGCTGATCGCGGCGCGGATCGTGCAGGGTATTGCAACGGGGATCGCCGGCGCTTCGCTCGGCGCCGCGCTCGTCGATGTCGACCGGGCCAAGGGGCAGATCGTCAATTCGATCGCGCCGCTTTGCGGCATGGCGGTGGGCGCGGTCGGCACCAGTGCGCTGATCCAATATGCCCCGTTCCCAATGCATCTGATCTATGCGCTGCTGCTCGCCGTCTTCGCGGTGCAGGCGGCCGGCATCTGGCTGACGCGCGAGACCGGCGGCAGGCGGCCGGGCGCGCTCGGCTCGCTGATGCCGCGCGTCACCGTTCCGCCGCAGGTGAAGCGGCCGCTGTCGCTGGTGACGCCGATCAACATCGCCAACTGGACGCTCGCCGGCTTCTATCTCTCGCTGGTCCCGTCGCTGGTCGCCGGCACGACCGGCAGCGCCGCGCCGCTGACCGGCGGAGCCGTTGTGACCGCGCTGATGGCGAGCGGGGCGATCACCGTCTATCTCAGGCGCGCCAAGAGCGCCGCGGCCAATCTCGGCTTCGGCGTGTCGGCCAAGACGCTGGGCATCCTGACGGTCGTTGCCGGCGTGCATCTTGCCAATGTGCCGCTGCTCATCATCGGCACGGTGTTCACCGGCGCCGGTTTCGGCACCAATTTCCTCGGCTCGATCGGCACCATCATGCCGCTTGCCAAGCCGGACGAGCGGGCCGGGCTGCTTGCCGCCTTCTACGTCCAGAGCTATCTCGCCTTCAGCCTGCCGGCGATCCTTGCGGGGTTCCTGGCGAAATCGGCCGGTTACGCCCTGACGACGGATATCTATGCAACGGCAATCCTGCTGTTGATGGGTGCCGGGATCATGGCGGTGCGCGCCGGCCGCCGGAAGGCGGCGGAGAATACCGCCTGATATCGGAAGGCACGGTCACGGCTTCAGATCGAGCAGCGCGCGGCCGCTGCCATCCATGGCGAAAGGCACCGAGGCGTGCTGGTGAGCGACCAGCCAGCGGCCATCCCGCTTGACGAGGCCCAGCGTCTGGCGGAACCAGAGATCGACTTCGGCGCCATCGGTCTTGGTGCCGGTCATGCGGGTCAGGCCGCTCCAGAAGGCGACATCCTCGCCGACCGTCAGCTTGGCATCGCGCACCTCGCCGCCGATCGGGCCTTCCCAGGTGTCGAACCAGGCCTGCAGGCCCGGCTCGTCCTTGCCGTAATAGACGAGCGGCGGCGCCAGCGAAAATTCGATCGCATCCTCGGCCTCATAGGAAAGCGCCTCCTCGGCGTTCTTTTCCCCCAGCGCCTTGGCGCGCATCATCAGCATGGCGATGACCGCCTCTTCCTCGATCCTGGCCTTCGCTTCGTCTTTCACTTCCGTTCTCCTTCTCCGTGATGGACCGAGGACGAACGGGATGACGACGATCCGACAAGGATGCTTCCGTTTGCGCAACTCCGGCAAAACTGCTGCGCAATTTTGCCGGAGTTGCCTCAGAGGTAACTCGTCACTTCAGGTTCGTTCCACCAGGCATCATGCCTGCCGTCGTAATAACGGACCGGCAGGGCCGCCAGTTCCTCGGGGCTGATATCATCGAGGCAGGCGATGTTGATCGAGACATAGGCGCCGCCGATCGCCTCGACATAACCGTCGCCAAAGGCCGGCACGCCGCAGGTGCGGCAGAAGCGGTGATGGCCGCTCATCGTGTTGAACTGGTAGTCAGCCGTTTCCGCCGGGTCGCACATCAGCCGGAAATCCTCCGGCTTGACGTTGGCGCCCCAGTAGCGCCGCTTGGCGCAGATCGAACAATTGCAGCGGCCGGTGCCTTCTGCGAGGTCCATGTCCACTTCGTAGTGCACTTTGCCGCAATGGCAGCTTCCCTTGTAGGTCTTCTTCATGAGGTCCTCCTCCTTGGCCGTTGCGCCGGCCACCAAGATATGACAATATGTTGTCATTATGGATGAGATACAAAATCGACAACATGTTGTCAAACAAAATCGACCGGAGCGGACGATGGAGGGGAATGCCTTTTCCGCGTTCGCGATCACGGCGCTTCGCCTCGCCGGCCATCTGACGGCGGCCGGCGACCAGCTGGCCAAGCCCGCGGGACAGACAAGCGCGCGCTGGCAGGTGCTGGCGGCGGCACGGCGCGGCGATATGTCGGTGGCGCAGATTGCCCGCGCCCTCGGCCTCGCCCGCCAGGGGGTGCAGCGGCTAACCGACGTGCTGGAGGGCGAAGAGCTGATCGCCTATGCCGACAACCCGCAGCACCAGCGCGCCAAGCTGGTGCGGCTGACGGCGGAGGGGGCCGCGCGGCTCGGGGTTATCGAGGCGGCGCAGGCCGGGTGGGCGGATGGGCTGGGTGCTGCGTTCACGTCGGCCGAACTCGATGCGGCGCGGGCGGTGATGGCGCGGGTGATGGAGATGCTGGAGGGTGGTGAGACGGCTGGAGGTTGAGCGGCTTGGCTTCCGATGCCCGGCTGCCCCAGCTATCGGGCACACCACCCAGGAACAAAAAAAGGCCGGGCTAACCCGACCTTCCCTGCCATCTCGACGGACCGTGCCAGTACATCCGTGGTCACGATCCGGAGATGATATTCAGCCCGCGCGTTCAGAAGGACGCGCTGAAAGGCTCAGGCCGCCTGGAGGCGGTCTGCCGACATCTTGCCGGACTTGTTGTCGCGGACGAGCTCGTAGGACAGTTTCTGGCCATCCTTGAGATCGCGCATGCCAGCGCGTTCAACGGCGGAGATGTGGACGAAAACGTCGGCTGCGCCGTCATCCGGCTGAATGAAGCCGTAGCCCTTGGTTGCGTTGAACCACTTTACGGTACCAGTGCTCATGACGATATCCCTTTCGAATCGCTCATAGAAGATTGCAGCCCGGACAAAGGTACGAGCCGCGATGAAAACCGATTTTGGAGGAAGTTCGCCAGGAACGACGCAAGCGCCGTTTCAAAGTTCATCTAGCAAGATCGATGCTTGAACGTTTAATCGGGAATTGTGTCCGTGACAAGGCGTCGGCAGGGAAAATTAGCATTCGTGCGGGCTGAGGGAAATCAGAAGACTCTTCGACGTCGTGCCGTGTTCACTCCCCTGCCCGGCAGGGCGGCGGGGGTGCCACGGCACGACGGCAAAGATGCCCCGTAAACCAAGACCGCGAAAACGGCCTAAGCCGCCTGCCCGACCTTCACATAGGGATCGAACCGCCCATAAAAGGTCTCGCCCTTGGCCGCCATATCCTTCAGCAGCGGCGTCGGCTCGAAGTGTTTTCCGTAAGCCTCAGCTAACTTTTCAGCCAGTTCCACGAAAGCCTTCACCCCCATGCCGTCAATATAGGAGAGCGCCCCGCCGGTATAGGGCGCGAAGCCGAAGCCGAGGATCGAGCCGACATCGGCCTCGCGCGGATCGGTGACGATGCCTTCCTCGACGGTGCGGGCGGCTTCGAGTGCGATGGTGACGAGGAAGCGCTGCTTCAGCACGGCGACATCGACCTCATCCGCCTTCTTCTGCGGGTAGAAGCTCTTGAGATCGGGCCAGAGCGACTTCTTCGCCGGCTTCGGCGGATAATCATAGAAGCCCTTGGCATTCTTGCGGCCGAAGCGGCCCTCCTTTTCGACCATGCGGGAGATCAGCTCCATATGCCGGGGGTCGGTGGCCTTTTCGCCGAGATCGGCGACCGTCGCCTTGAGGATCTTCAGCGACAGATCGATCGCCACCTCGTCATTCAAAGCCAGCGGCCCCACCGGCATGCCGGCCATCTTGGCGGCATTTTCGATCATGACCGGCGGTACGCCCTCGATCAGCATGTCGTAGCTTTCCGACATGTAGCGCAGCACGCAGCGATTGACGAAGAAGCCGCGGGTGTCGTTGACGACGATGGGCGTCTTCTTGATCGCCGCGACATAATCGAGCGCGACGGCCAGCGCCTTGTCGCCGGTTTCGCTTCCGAGGATCACCTCGGTCAGCATCATCTTCTCGACAGGCGAGAAGAAATGGATGCCGATGAAATCGGCCGGGCGTCTGGAATTCTTCGCCAGACCCGAGATCGGCAGGGTCGAGGTATTGGAGGCAAAGATCGCGCCTTCCGGCAGCACGGCTTCGACCGCCTCGATAACCGCCTTCTTCACCTCGCGATCCTCGAACACCGCCTCGATGACGAGGTCTGTTTTGGCAAGGGCGGCATAATCGGCCGAGGGCGTGATGCGCGACAGCAGCGCCGCCGCCTCGTCCTGCGTCAGACGTCCCTTACCGACAGAATCCTTGACTAGGCCTTCGGACACGGCCTTGCCCTTGGTCGCCGCCTCGATGTCGCGGTCGATCAGCGTCACGGGAATGCCGGCGGCGGCGGTGACATAGGCGATCGAAGCGCCCATGAAGCCGGCGCCGACGACGCCGACATGTTTCAGCTCGGTCTTCGGGATGCCTGCCGGGCGCCGCGCACCCTTGCCGAGTTCCTGCATGGAAATGAACAGCGAACGGATCATCGAGAAGGCCTCGCGGCTCTGCAGCACCTCGGTAAAATAACGCTGCTCGATCTTCAGACCCGTGTCGAACGGCACCTGCAGGCCTTCATAGACACATTGCAGGATGGCGAGCGCTGCCGGATAATTGCCCGATGTCTCCCGGCGCAGGATCGCCGGCGCCGCCGGCCAGAGCTGGGCGGAGGCAGGCGTCCAGATGCCGCCGCCGGGCGCCTTGAAGCCCTTCTCGTCCCAGGGCGCGACCGGCTTCAGGCCATCCTTGATCATCTGCTTGGCGGCGGGGATCAGCCGATCCGGCTCGACCACCTGATGCACGAGGTTCATCGCCTTGGCGCGGGAGCCGGTCAGCGACTGGCCAGTCGTCATCATCTGCAGCGCATCCTGTGCATTGGCAAGGCGCGGCACGCGCTGGGTGCCGCCGGCGCCGGGGAAGATGCCGACCTTGACCTCGGGCAGCGCGATCTTGACGCTCTTGGCATTGGAGGCGACGCGGCCGTGGCAGGCGAGCGACAGTTCGAAAGCGCCGCCCATGCAGGTGCCGTTGATCGCCGATACCCAGGGCTTGCCGGAGGTTTCCAGCTTGCGGAACAGGCCGGACATGCGGCCGACCAGACCGAAGAGGGTCTGCACCGCCTTTTCCGGGCTCTTTGCCTTCTCCTCCTGATAGGAGCTGAACATCGACTTGATCATCGACAGATCGGCGCCGCCGGAGAAGGAGGATTTGCCTGATGTGAAGACGACGCCCTTGATCGCGGCGTCGGCAGTGGTCGCATCGATGATGGCATCGAGTTCGGCCATCACCTCTGATGTGAAGACGTTCATCGACTTGCCGGGCATGTCCCAGGTGATAAGAGCGATGCCGTCGGCGTCGGTTTCGAGCGTGAAATTGATGTAGGTGCTCATCTTGGGAATTCCTCTCCCTGAATTTTCTTGCCGTGAAGCTCCTCCCCAAAAGGGGAGGGTTCAGATCCCGTCAAACGCGTTCGATAACCGTTGCCGTGCCCATGCCGGCGCCGATGCAGAGCGTCACCAGCGCGGTGTTGAGGTCGCGGCGTTCAAGCTCGTCCAGCACCGTGCCGAGGATCATCGCGCCGGTGGCGCCGAGCGGATGGCCCATGGCGATGGCGCCGCCATTGACGTTGATCCTGTCGTGGCCGATGTCGAAGGCTTGCATGTAGCGCAGCACGACGGCGGCGAAGGCTTCGTTCAGCTCGAAGAGGTCGATATCGGCTAGGCGCATGCCGGTGCGTTTCAACAGCTTCTCGGTGACATCGACCGGGCCGGTCAGCATCAGGGCCGGATCGGAGCCGATATTGGCGAAGGCCTTGATGCGGGCGCGCGGCTTGAGCCCCATGCTTTCACCGCCGGCCTTGGAGCCGAGCAGGACGACGCCGGCGCCATCGACGATGCCGGAGGAATTGCCGGCATGATGGACGTAGTTGATGCGCTCGATCTCCGGATGGGCCTGGATGCCGACGGCCTCGAAGCCGCCCATCTCGCCGGGCATCTGGAAGGACGGATTGAGCGAGGCAAGCGCCTGCATGTCGGTGCCGGGGCGCATATGCTCGTCCGTTGCCAGGATCGTCAGGCCGTTCTGGTCCTTGACCGGGACGACCGACTTGTCGAACCAGCCGTTTTCCCAGGCATGGGCGGCGCGCTTCTGGCTCTCGACCGCATAGGCGTCGACATCGGTCCTGTTGAAACCGTATTTGGTGGCGATGAGATCGGCCGAGACGCCCTGCGGCATGAAATAGGCCGGGAAATTCACCGAGGGGTCCATGAACCAGGCGCCGCCGGACATGCCCAAGCCGACGCGCGACATGCTTTCGACGCCGCCCGCGATGACGATGTCGTCGGCGCCTTGGGCGATCTTGCCGGCGCCGAAATTGACGGCATCGAGGCCGGAGGCGCAGAAACGGGAGATCTGCATGCCGGGCGCCCGGGTGGAATAACCGGCTTCGAAGGCGGCAGCCTTGGGAATGACCGCGCCGGCATCCATGACCGGATCGACGCAGCCCATGATGATGTCGTCGACGGTTTTGGTGTCGAGCCCGTTGCGGTCGCGGATCGCTTCCAGCGTCTTGGCCGCCAGGCGGACGGAGGGCACCTCATGCAGGGCGCCATCCTTCTTGCCGCGGCCGCGCGGCGTGCGGACGTGATCGTAAATGAAAACCTCGGTCATTTCCTCATCTCCCTGGCGGCAATCTATCTTGCCTCAAATCTTGGAAGGAGGGGGAAAGACCCCTCCCCAGCCCTCCCCACAAGGGGGAGGGAGAAACGGCTCAAAACGCCTCGGCGGCCAGCTCCATCATCGTGTCGGCGCCGGTCTCGATGCGGGCCTTGCGCAGTGCCGTTTCCGGCATGATGCGCTCCATGAAGAACCTCGCCGTGATCAGCTTGTTCTTCAGGTAATCCTCGCGGGCGGCATCGCCCGATGCAAGCCCGTCCTCGGCGGCTTTGGCCATCTTTGCCCACATATAGCCGAGAACGACGAGGCCGAAGAGGTGCATGTAGTCGGTCGAGCCGGCGCCGGCATTGTCGGGCTTGGCCATGGCGTTCTGCATGAACCACATGGTCGCGCCCTGGACGTCGTTCAAGCCCTTCTTCAGATGCTTGGTGAAGAAGGAGAGCTTCTCGTTGCCGCGGTTCTCCTCGCAGAAATCGCCGATCTCCTTGAAAAGGGCCATGGCGGCGCGGCCGCCGTTCAAGGCGAGCTTGCGGCCGACGAGATCGAGCGCCTGAATGCCGTTGGCGCCTTCATAGATCATGGCGATGCGGGCATCGCGGACATACTGGCTCATGCCGTGTTCTTCGATATAGCCGTGGCCGCCGAAGACCTGCTGGGCCATGACGGCATGATCGAAGCCCTTGTCGGTCATCACGCCCTTGAGGATGGGGGTGACGAGGCCGAGAATATCGTCGGCCGTCTGGCGCTCCTTCTCGTCGGCGGACCGGTGGGCGATATCGGACTTCAGCGCGGTCCAGAGCAGGAAGGCGCGGCCGGCCTCGTTGAAGGCGCGGATGGTCATCAGCGTGCGGCGGATATCGGGATGCACGATGATCGGATCGGCCTTCTTGTCCGGCGCCTTGACGCCGGACAGCGAGCGCCCCTGGATGCGGTCGCGGGCGTAGGCGGCGGCGTTCTGATAGGCGACCTCGGAAATGGCGATGCCCTGCAGGCCGACCATCAGGCGGGCCTCGTTCATCATCACGAACATGGCGTTGAGGCCGCGGTTTTCCGCGCCGATCAGGTAACCGGTCGCCTCGTCGTAATTCATCACGCAGGTGGCGTTGGCGTGAATGCCCATCTTGTGTTCGATCGCACCGCAGGAGACGGCGTTGCGGGCGCCGAGCGCACCGTCCTCGCCGACCAGGAATTTCGGAACGATGAACAGCGAAATTCCCTTGGTGCCCTCGGGCGCACCTTCGATGCGGGCGAGCACCAGATGGACGATATTGTCGGCCAGGTCGTGTTCGCCGGCCGAGATGAAAATCTTCTGGCCCGAGATCCTGTAGCTGCCGTCGGCCTGCGGCACCGCCTTGGTGCGCAGCATGCCGAGATCGGTGCCGCAATGCGGCTCGGTCAGGTTCATGGTGCCGGACCAGGCGCCGTCGACCATCTTCGGCAGATAGGTGCTCTTCTGCTCGTCCGTGCCGTGAACGAGGATTGCGGCGATCGCCCCTTGCGTCAGGCCGGGATACATCATCAGCGACATGTTGGCGGCAGAGGTATATTCGCCGACGGCGGTGTGCAGCGTGTAGGGAAGCCCCTGGCCGCCGAATTCCTCCGGCACCGCAAGGCCGATCCAGCCGCCTTCGCGATAGGCCTTATAGGCTTCCTTGAAGCCCTTCGGGGTCGAGACGCTGGCATCGTCGTGGCGCGTGCAGCCTTGCTGATCGCCGGAATAATTCAGCGGGAAGAGCGCTTCCTCGGCCACCTTGGCCGCCTCGCCGAGGATCGCTTCGATCAGATCGGGTGTCGCATCGGCAAAACCGGGAAGATTGTTGTAGCGTTCGAGGCCCAGCACGTCGTTCAGGACGAAGAGCGTATCGTTTACCGGGGCCTTGTAGACTGGCATCTTGCGAATTCCTCCCATTCGGTTGACCGGACCGCGCCGGCCTCGGGCACTGTCTTACAAAATATTGACGTTTGCGTAAACGTCAAAATCTGCAGCCTTGCCCGCTTTTTACGAAAAAATTTCAAACGGCGAATCTGCCGGTCGTGAAGCACGCGAAAGGCACGAGGCATCATCTCCCCTTCCTTGTCCATCCGGGAATGGCGTATAAGCGGAAGCGTCGTTCAACCCGCCATTCGGGAATGCCAAAGGAGGATCGCCGGGATGATCAGTTTCGAGGCGATCAGGCAGCGTGCCGAGCAGCGAAAGGGCGGAGCGGCAGCACTGCAGGCGTTGCTGGAGAAACACCGGCCGGATCACGACCGGCTGCGCGCCATGTCGGACGATCGCATTCTGGCGGACATGACAAGGCGCATCTTCTACAGCGGTTTCGTCCAGAAGGTGATCGATGCGAAGTGGCCGGGTTTCGAAGCGGCCTTTTCCGGTTTCGATCCGGCAATGCTGAATATCGCGCCCGACGACTATTGGCACGAGCTGACTTCGGACGAACGGATCATCCGCAACGGCGCGAAGATCATGTCGGTTCGCGCCAATGCCGCCTTCGTCAGGGAACTGGCAAGGGAACACGGCAGCGCCGGCGTCTTCTTCGCCGATTGGCCGCGCGAGGACCAGATCGGCCTACTCGAGCTGTTGAGCAAACGCGGCAGCCGGCTCGGCGGCATGACCGGGCAATATTTCCTGCGCGGCATCGGCCGTGACAGCTTCGTCGCCACGATGGACGTTCTCGCCTGCCTGAGATCGGCCGGCGTGCCGCTGTCTGCCTCCGGCACGGCGAAGAAGGACCAGCCGCTGATCCAGCAGGCCTTCAACGATTGGGCGGCGGAAACCGGCCTTTCCTTCATCCATCTCTCACGCATCAGCGCCTATTCGATCGATGCGGCGCAACCGCACTGAATTCGTCCGAGGCGGAAGCCGTGGACGAAGAGTTTCTGAGCTCCACTGCAGGCTGACGAAGCAACTTTCGCGGCGGGTTCGTACAAGCTAGACTTTACCGTCAACGCTGGCTGGGAGGATACCGATGCCGCGCCTGGATCATGTCACCATCGAAACCCGTGATGCCCCTGGAATGATCGGCTTTTTCGAAACCCTGCTCGGCGTCAAGGAAGGCTATCGCCCACCTTTCGCCTCGCCCGGCCACTGGCTCTATCTCGACGGACTGCCGGTGATCCATCTCAGCCTGACATCGCGCAACACCGATTTTCCGGCCGGCATCTTCAACCATGTCGCCTTCAGCCTTTATGAATTCGGGCCGGCGCTAGAGCGCATCAAGGCAAGCGGCTACCGCTACGAATATTACGATATTCCCGACACCGACCTCGGACAGGTCTTCGTTTACGGCCCCGAAGGCGTGAAGATCGAGCTGCAATATCCCCGGCCCGCCTGAGCCGTGGCGGCCGTCCGATCTGACGAATTCAGCGGCAATTGCCGCCAAAAGCGGCCTTTCGACCATAAACGTTAAAAAATTCTCATCGATATTAACGGCTTGTTTACCACGTTTCGTGAAAGGTGCCGATTGAGCAGTAGCAATCCGCATTCCTTACCCCAGTCTCGCGTTTCTAAGGATGCCGCTACATCGTTCAGCTTGAGGAAAGTCTAATTGACTATCTTCTCATGAATGGTGCGCTCCGGTCCGCGGCAAAGCCGTGGGCAGCAGAGGGATAAGCCAAGGATCGAGCTCTGACGAGAGGTCGAGCAGTCGAAGCGAGCAAGAAGATGAACGGATCGCGATCAAATCCTTCCCGACAGTCCGACAGGACCTCGCTCGATGCGCTGAACCGCACGATCGAAGGGCTGGAGGCCCGCATCGAAGGTCTGATGGGCAGTGGGCGCGAACAGCGGCCGCGCACGGCAACGGCCGAGCGCGATCCCTATGCGAGTTCCAACGCCCCACGCCCGGCACGGCCGCCGCTTGAGCCGCGGCCAGATCCGCTCGCCGAAATCCGCCAGCGCCAGCGCGCCCTCGAAGCAGGCCGCGAACGGCCCTATACACGCGAGCCGGCCCCGCAGATGCGCGAACCGGCGCCGCGCGCCGCCGCGCCGTTGGCCGCACCCGCCTTCCGCGCCGGCGACGACACGATGACGGAGATCGCCCAGGCGCTGGTCAACCTGCGCCAGGACCTGAAGCGCGACATTTCCGAGGGCGTCACCCGCGAGATGAACGCGCTGCGCGCCGAATTGCGCGAGATCAAAACAAGTGCCGGCGACGGCCGTTTCGCCGACGACATGCGCGCCGACATGGGCCGCCTTGCCCAGAGCATCAGCCAGCTGACCGGCCGCGCGAGCAGCCCGGAAGCCGCCGGCCTGCGCGAGGATTTCGAGGATCTGCGCTCGCTGATGGACGGGTTGGCGCGCGAGGATTCGCTGCGCCACATGGAAAACCGCTGGGACGGTTTCGAGAGCCGGCTTGCCGCACTCGATACCGAGGGCCTGCAGGAAGAGCTGGTTTCGCTCGCCTACCGGCTCGACGACATCAAGCGCCATATCGGCGGCATGGGCGAAAGCCCGGCGGTGCGGGCGCTGGAAGATAAACTCATTGCCATCGCCACGGCGATGGAGCAGTTCGGCAATATGATCCAGCCGCACGACCGGGTCATGTCCGAGCAGTTCGCCGCCATGGATACGCGGCTCGACGAGATCAGCCGGGCGATCGCGGCCAGCGGCCGCGCAGCCGCCGCCAACGACCCGGCGCTGATGCAGCGGCTGGAAAGCCGGCTTTCGGCGCTTGCCGACCAGATCGACCTGATGAGCCATGATGCCGCCAACCGCGTGAACCCGGCCGACGAACTGGCGATGCGGCTGGAGGCGCTGACGACGCGCGTCGAGGAGCTGACCAAGGCGGAAGCGACATCGCGGCTCGACGAACGGCTGGAGCATCTTTCCTATCTCCTGGAGCGCACGCAGAAAACCGCGCCGCAGCCCGACCTCACCGGGCCGCTTTCCGATATTTCCCGCAAGATCGACGCGCTCGAGAACGGCGCCGTCAACGATGTGCTGGCGCAGCGGCTCGACTATCTCGCCCGGCGCATCGACGAGATGGCCTATCAGCAGCCGGCGCAGGCCGCTGCGATCGACGACGTCGCCTTCCAGCGTCTCGAAGGGCGGCTGAGCGATATCGCCGCCCGGCTGGAAGAGAGCACCGCGGCGGCGCCGACCGATGCCCGCGCCCTGAAAAGCCTCGAAGACCAGATCGCCAATCTTTCGGCGCTGATGAGCGAGCCGCGCGAAAGCGCTGCGATCCCCGCCGATCTCGACCGGCGCATGGGCGCGATCGAAGATTATATGGCGACCAGCGACGAATATATCATCGAGGCGGCGCGCCAGGCGGCGGAAGCCGTCGTCGAAGCCTATGCACGCAATGGCAGCGCCCAGGGCGGCGTGCCCTCCGCCGACATGTCGGCGCTGACGGCACTTGCCGAGGATCTGCGCCACCTCGAGGATATCAGCCGCGACAGCGAGGAGCGCACGCACAAGACGTTCAAGGCGCTGCACGAAACGCTGGTGCATATCGCCGACCGCCTCGACGGCATGGAAGAGCGCGGCGGACGGGTGAGTGCCCAGATGCCGGTCGCCGACGTCGATTTCGATGTCGATCCCTATGCGCTGATGGTGGCGGAAGCCGAGATGGACAAGATGCCGGCCGCGGCCCCGGCGGCGAAGGCCTCTCCGGTGATCCGCACTGCCGAGGTCGCGGCCGAACCTGCCGCGCCGGCGCAGGCTACTGCCATGAGCGGAACGAGCGCGATCGCCATCGAAGCCGCGACCAGGACGCCGGAGGCTGCGACAGCGGCACCGGCCAAGGTCAGCCTGCTCGCCAGCCTCGGCAAGCGGCTGCGGCCCGGCAAGAAGACCGAAGCCCGTGCCGCCGAACGCCCGATGATCGATCCCGCACCGTCGATCGATCCGACCGACGTGGTGCCGACGGATGCGTCAAACGAACTGCTTGAGCCGGGTTCCGGCGCCCCCGACGTCAAGAAGATTCTCGAGCGCGTCCGCGCCAGCCAGAATGCCGCCCGCGGCAAACCCGCCGCTGAGACCGATCGTGCCGATTATATCGCCGCCGCCCGCCGTGCAGCGCAGGCTGCCGCGATGGAAGTCGACGCCAATCCGAAGCAGGCCGTCAAGACCGAAAAGAAGGGTGCTACCGCCGACAAGGCCGGCAAGACGTCCGACAAGACTTCGGACAAGACTTCGGACAAGACTGGCAAGACCAGCGCCTTTTCGCGCTATCGGCGGCCGATCCTGCTGGCGGTCGGCGCCGTGCTGCTCGCCATCATGGCCTTCCCGCTCGCCCGGACATTGACGAGCGGCGAGCGCGCGCCGCAGCCGCCGGCGGAAGTTTCGGCGTTGACGGGGGCAACGGAGAACCCGGCCCCGGCCCTGCCTGAAGCAACGCCTGTCCAGCCGAATGCCGGCACCGCGGAAACGACCGCTCCCGCATTGGAAGCCACGCCTTCCGCCGCCGAACGAGCTGAGCCGGAAACCGCTCCGCCTGCTGCCGGCGACCATCTGACCGAGGCAGCGCCGCTCGACGGCGAAGGGGCCGCGACATTTGCTCCGGCCGGCACAGTACCTCAGACATCGGGCTTCGTGGCGAACACCCCGGCCGGCGGCGCACCCGCACCGCAGGCCACCATTGCCATTCCCGACACCGTCCAGCCGAAATCGCTCGCCGATGCGGCGCAGGGCGGCGATCCGCTGGCGCTGTTCGAGATCGGCGCGCGTTATTCGGACGGCCGAAACGGCATGACGGTCGATCAGAAGCAGGCGGCAAGCTGGTACCAGCTTTCGGCCGACAAGGGTTTTGCACCCGCGGAGTACCGGCTCGGCAGCATGTACGAGAAGGGCAACGGCGTCGAACGCGACATCGCCAAGGCGAAGGGCTTCTACGAACAGGCGGCAAACCAGGGCAATGCCAGCGCCATGCACAATCTCGCCGTGCTCTACGCCTCCGGCGCGCTCGGCCAGCAGGATTATGCGACGGCGGCCTCCTGGTTCACCAAGGCCGCCAACCTCGGCATCACCGACAGCCAGTTCAACCTGGCGATCCTCTGCGCGAGGGGCAACGGGGTGCCGGCGGATCTCGAAGAATCCTACAAATGGTTTGCGATCGCTGCCAAGGCCGGCGACAAGGATGCGGCCCAGAAGCGCGACGAAGTCGCCAACGCCATGAAGCCCGACCAGCTCGAACGGGCCCGCGCCAAGGCCGATCTCTGGAAGCCGGAACCGGTCGACCACCGCACCAACGCCATCGACATTCCCGACGAATGGGCGGGAACGGGCCCGAAGACGGCAAGCGTCGACATGAAGAAGGCAATCCGCAACATCCAGGCGATCCTCAACAATAACGGCTTCGACGCCGGCGCGCCGGATGGCGAAATGGGCGCAAAGACCGTGACCGCGATCAAGAGTTTCCAGAAATCGATCGGCCAGGAGCCGGACGGCAAGGTGACCGACGCCACGGTCAAGGCGCTGCTCGAACGCAACAAGCAGGGCAGCAAGGCGATCTGAGGACGCGCCCTCTCGACTCCCTCTTCTCCCCAGCGGGGGTCCGAAGGACGGGTTGAGACCGGTGGCTCAACCCAGGCAAAGGTGCCCGTAGGGCGGAAGGGGGCCGCGAAGCTGTTCCTTTCCTCCTGCAGGCGTCGACTGCAGAGGCATCGTTTCTATCATCGGCGTGCCGGAATAGGTAAATGAGGTGAAGGATGTGCCGTGTGGCCCCCTCATCCGACCCTTCGGGCCACCTTCTCCCCGCTGGGGAGAAGAGAAGATGCCGCAGCTCTCGGCGCGGGCTTGGCGACACTCTGCCGCAAGGGTTTTTCCAAATTTTTCGCCGGCTGTCACAAAGCCGGAAAAAAGCCGGATTATGTCCGGACATATCGATCCGCGCATCCGGCGAATCTTCTGCCATCGATCTCCATCGCCAATCGGGGCCGATCGAAAGCCTCTGGCAACGATTTCACAGTATGGTGCGCATTCGAACGGGGACGTGACGGAAACCGCCCGGCAGGCGCGGTCATCATTCGGGGTCGGTTGTGACAATCTATCTGCCCATCGCAGAATTGTCGGTGAACATCTTCATCATTCTCGGCATGGGAGCGGCCGTCGGATTCCTGTCTGGAATGTTCGGCGTCGGCGGCGGCTTTCTGATCACGCCACTATTGATTTTCTACAATATTCCCCCGGTCGTTGCGGTCGCGACCGGCGCCAACCAGGTGGTGGCGTCGTCGATCTCGGGCGCGATCACCCATTTCCGGCGCGGCACGCTCGACGTCAAACTCGGCACGGTGCTTTTGATCGGCGGTCTCTCGGGTGCCACGGTCGGCATCTGGATCTTCTCGCTGCTGCGCGCCATCGGCCAGCTCGATCTGATCATCTCGCTGATGTATGTGATCTTCCTCGGCACCGTCGGCGGGCTGATGCTGCTCGAAAGCATCAATGCCATGCGGCGCGCCGCGCGCAACGAACCGCCGGTGCCGCGCAAGCCCGGCCACCAGCACTGGGTGCACAAGCTGCCGCTCAAGGTGCGCTTCAAGAAATCGAAGATCTTTCTCAGCGTCATTCCGATCGTCGCGCTCGGTTTCGCGATCGGCATCCTCACCTCGATCATGGGCGTCGGCGGCGGCTTCATCATGGTGCCGGCGATGATCTATCTGCTGCGCATCCCGACCAATGTCGTCGTCGGCACCTCGCTGTTCCAGATCATTTTCGTCACCGCCTATACGACGATCGTGCAGGCGGCGACGAATTTTTCCGTCGATATCGTGCTCGCCTTCATTCTGATGGTGGCCGGTGTCGTCGGGGCGCAATACGGCGTGCGCGTCGGCCAGAAGCTGCGCGGCGAACAGCTGCGCGCCCTGCTCGGCCTGCTGGTGCTCGCCGTCGGCCTGCGTCTGGCGATCGCGCTGGTGGTGACGCCGGCCGACGTCTATTCGGTGGTGATGGGAGCCGGCAACTGATGCGCCTGCTTGCCGCCACTCTTGCGCTTTTCTGCCTGCTGCCGGCGGTCGCCGGCGCGCAATGGCTGCCCGGGCAATCCACCGAAGCGGTGCGCGAAGGGCTTGAGATCGGCACGTCGACCAGCGAAATCGCCATTACTTCGGATTTTCACGGTGCCGATCTGACGATCTTCGGGGCGCTCTCGAATACCGACCAGCTGCTGCTCGCCATCGGCCAGTATGACGTGGTCGTGGTGCTGGAAGGCCCGCGCCAGGATGCGACGGTGCGCAAGAAGGAGCGTGTCTTCGGCATCTGGGTCAATAGGCGCTCGATGACCTTCGAGGCGGTGCCGCACTCCTATTCGATGTCGAGTTCGCGGATGATCGATGATCTGACGACGCCGCTCGAACTGACCGATCAGGGGATCGGCATCGATCACATTCCGCTGACGCCGGTCGGCTTCGTCGGCGACGGCAGCAATCTCGGCGAATTCCGCGATGCCTTCCGGCGGCTGCAGCAGGGCGGCGGGTTCTACGACCGCAACCCGAGCGGCGTGCGGTTCGTTTCCTCCAACCTTTTCAAGGCGAGCCTGCGGCTGCCGGCGAACATTCCGAACGGCGTCCACACGGTGCGCGCCTATCTCTTCAAGAGCGGCAATCTGGTGACCCAGGAATCGCTGCCGCTGCGCGTCATCAAGACCGGCATCGAGCAGACCATTACCGATGCGGCGCACAGCCAGCCGATCCTCTACGGCTTTGCGTCCGTGGCTCTCGCAGTCATCACCGGCTGGGGCGCCAGCCTGATCTTCCGCAAGGATTGAACGGCCCGCAAGCGCGGCGCCATTCCTGGCTGCACGAGGAAATATCCGGGGAAGTTCGTATTCGACTAAAAACCGGTCCTTAACATTTACGAGTTAGTAATCTCTCGGAAACGAGAGGTTTTGTCATGCGTACTCGTATCGTTCTGACCGTCGTGGGTCTCGCGCTGCTTGCCGGCTGCGCGACGGCGCCGAAGCAGACGCGGAATATTTGCGCCGTCTTCGATCAGCGCGACGGGCTTTTCTCGAGCTGGCAGAGTGCGGCCGAGCGGACCGAGAAGAAATACGGCGTGCCGGTGCCGATCCTGATGGCGACGATGTATACCGAATCCGGCTTCCAGCCCTATGCGCGGCCGCCGCGCACCAAGCTGTTCGGCTTCATTCCCTGGACCCGGCCTTCGACCGCCTACGGCTATTCGCAGGCGCTCGACGGCACATGGGATCACTATCAGTCGCAGACCGGGAATTGGACGGCGCGGCGGGCGAACTTCGCCGACGCGATCGATTTCATCGGCTGGTATCACGCGCAGAACAGCGCCGAGACCGGCATTCCGCTGAACGATGCCTATAATCTCTATCTCGCCTATTATTCCGGCCCGACCGGATATAAGCGCGGCGACTGGCGCTCGAACGGGCAATTGCAGCAGACGGCGCAGAAGTTCGCGCGGATGGCCGGGACGTATCAGCAGCAGCTGCAAGGGTGTGATTAAGTTCAAAGGTGTGCCGTGTGGCACTCCATCGGGGACAAGCGCTACCCCCGCAAATTCCCGTACCGGACCGAATAAATCCGATCCTTGCCCAAGAGATGCGCCACCAGCGACGCTTTGTCGAACAGGCCTTTCATCGCCTGATGGCCGAGATCGAGGCCGCCGCTCATGACGCCGAAGGCCGGCATCAGCAGGCGGGCGCCATCGGTGGCGAAACACGGGCGGCGGACGGATTTGTCGCGACGGCGCACTGTCGCCGACGGATGCAGGTGGCCTGATATTTCGCCGCTCTGCAGGCCGTTCCTCGGCTCGTGGCGGAAAGTCAGGCCGGCATAATGCAGCTCGTCGGCGCAAGCGCCGGGCAGATCGACGATGCCGTCGGGATCGTGGTTGCCGTTGATCCAGATCCATTCGCGGCCGCGCGCCATGCCGACGATCAGCGCCCGAAAATTCTCCGGCAGATGTTTCGAGCCGATGCGATCGTGGAAATTGTCGCCGAGCGAAACGACGAGCTTCGGATCGTAACGCGAGATGACGGCGGAAAACACGGTCAGCGTCGCCAGCGTGTCATAGGGCGGCAGCATCATGCCGCGGCGGGCGAAGGCCGCCCCCTTTTCCAGATGCAGGTCGGAGACGACGAGCAGGCCGGCATCCGGCAGATAGAGGGCGCCGAGCGGATCGCAGACGGCGGCAACACCGTTCACCGATGTCTCGATGCCCGGCATCGCGGCCAGTCCCGATATGTTGCGCGCCAGCGCCAGGCGGTTCATCACGGTCGTATTCCCAAACAAGTCTCAGGCCAGAGCCTCGGCGATCAGATCGTCCGCCGCTTCGGCGAGCAGCGCGTCATGGGCTTCGCCCGGCACCGCCTCGCGCCCGATTTCCAGCATCACCGGCACGGCGAGCGGCGAAATATGGTCGAGCGGGCGATGCGTGATGTGGCCCCTGATTCGCATCAGCATATCGCCAAGCCGGCTTATATCCAAAAGTCCGGTTGCCGCATCCTGCCGTGTTGCCTGCAGCAGAATGTGATCCGGCTCGTGGCTGCGCAGCACGTCATAGATCAGATCGGCGGAGACGGTGATCTGGCGGCCGCTCTTTTCCTTGCCCGGATGGCGCCGCTCGATCAAGCCCGCAATCACGGCGCAATTGCGGAAGGTGCGCTTCAGCAGGAAGGATTCGTCGAGCCAGGCTTCGAGATCGTCGCCGAGCATATCCGCATCGAAGAGGTCGGAGAGGCTGAGCCGGCCATTTGCGATCATCAGCCCCATATCCTCCAGGCCCCAGACGGCCAGCGAATAATCGGTGGCGACGAAGCCGAGCGGCTTGGCGCCGGCCCGCTCCAGCCGGCGGGTCAGCAGCATGCCGAGCGTCTGGTGGGCGAGACGGCCTTCGAAGGGATAGGCGACCATATAACCGCGGCTGCCGCGCGGGAAGGTTTCGATCAGCAGTTCATCGCGCCTCGGCAGCATCGACTTGTCGGTTTGCAGGGACAGCCAGTCGCGCACCTGATCCGGCAAATGGCGCCAGCGGTCGGGATCGGCGATCATCGCCCGCACCTGCTCGGCGAGATAGGTCGACAGCGGAAACTTGCCGCCGGCATAGGAGGGGATCTTCGGATCGAGAGAAAAGGCCTGCGAGGCCAGGCACTCGTTCTCGCGGATGCCCTCGAAGCGCAGCACCTTGCCGGAGAAGACGAAAGTATCGCCCGGCGACAATTGCTCGAGGAAATATTCCTCGACCTTGCCCAGCGTGGCGCCCCCGCGGCCGATCCGGCCGCCCTCGCCGCGCTTGACCATGCGGATGTTCAGCATCGGGCTTTCGACGATGGTGCCAAGGTTGAGGCGGTATTGCTGGGCGACACCAGGATTGGAAACGCGCCAGCGGCCCTCCTTGGTCTTGCGGATGCGGGCGTAGCGCTCATAGGTTCGCAGCGCATAACCGCCGGTCGCGACGAAATCGACGATACGCTCGAAGGTCTCCCAGGTGAGATCGGCATAGGGCGAGGCGCTGGTGACCTCATCGTAGAGCTCCAGCATATCGAAAGGTTCGGCGCAGGCCATGCCGAGCACGTGCTGGGCGAGCACGTCGAGCGCGCCGCGGCCGACCGGCGGCGTGTCCTGGGCGCCGATGTAATTGGCATCCAAGGCGGCCTGGCACTCCATCACCTCGAAACGATTGGCCGGCACCAGGATCGCCTTCGAGGGCTCGTCCATGCGGTGATTGGCGCGGCCGATGCGCTGGGCAAGACGCGAGGCGCCCTTCGGCGCGCCGACATGGATGACGAGATCGACATCGCCCCAGTCGATGCCGAGATCGAGCGTCGAGGTGGCGACGACGGCGCGCAGCCGGTTTTCGGCCATCGCCGCCTCGACCTTGCGGCGCTGGGCGACATCGAGCGAGCCGTGGTGAAGGGCGATCGGCAGATTGTCGTCATTGATCGTCCAGAGTTCCTGGAACAGCATCTCGGCCTGGCTGCGGGTATTGACGAAGAGCAGCGTCGTCTGGTGTTCGAGCAGCTGCTTGTAGACATCGGGAATGGCGTATTTGGCGGAATGGCCGGCCCAGGGAATACGCTCTTCGGTCGACAGGATCGAAATATCGGGTTTGGCGCCGCCTTCGACGACGACGAGACCGGCATGATGCTCGCTCCCCTCCTCCTGCCCGACCTCCTTTCGGGCGACCAGCCATTTCTGCAGGTCCATCGGCTCGGCGACGGTCGCCGACAGGCCGATGGTCTGGAGGTCGGGGGCGAGGCGGCGCAGGCGGGCCAGCCCGAGCGACAGCATATGGCCGCGCTTGGAGGTGACGAGCGAATGCAGCTCGTCGAGCACGACATATTTCAGGTCCTTGAAGAAACGCTCGGCCTCGCGGTTGGCCAGCAGCAGGGCGACCTGTTCGGGCGTCGTCAGCAGAATATCCGGCGGATTGAGCTTCTGGCGCTGGCGCTTGGCGTTCGGCGTATCGCCGGTGCGATTTTCCACCGTGACCGGCAGGCCCATCTCCCCGACCGGCTTCATCAGGTTGCGCTCGATATCGATCGCCAGCGCCTTCAGCGGCGAGACATAGAGTGTATGGATGCCGGTGAAGGCGGAGCCGGGCGGAATTTTGCCGCGGCGGGTGAGATCGGTGAGCGAGGGCAGGAAACCGGCGAGCGTCTTGCCGGCGCCGGTCGGCGCGATCAGCAAGGTGCTTTCACCGGCCTCGGCGCGGGCAAGCAGTTCCAGCTGATGGGCGCGCGGACGCCAGCCCTTTTCCGCAAACCAGCGGGTAAAAGCGGCAGGCAGCAGGGCGCGGGCTTCGGAATCGATCTGGTCCACGCCTGGAAGGTAGTGAAATAGCGCGGAAAAAGAAGAGCTGCCTTCCGCTCACATGGCGATATAGCGGTCCTTGCGGTGATTGATGGCCAGCGTCAGGTTGAGCACGACCGCGCCGAGCACGGAGCAGGCGATGATGAAGGGGCTGGCGACGAAGAAGGAGAGCGCCAGGATGACAAGGTCGAAGCCGAGCTGGACGAAGCCGGCGCGCCAGCCGAAGCGATCCTGGATATAGAGCGCAAGAATGCCGATGCCGCCGAGACTGGCGCGGTGGCGAAACAGCGCCAGCATGCCGGCGGCGATGACGAGGCCGCCGAACAGCGCCCCGGCGATAGGATTGACATGCGTGATGCCGATAAAGCCCGGGACGAATTCGGACAGGATCGAGGTCAGGCCGATGGCGACGAAGGTCTTGATGGTGAAGGCCGGGCCCAGACGGCGGAAGGCGAGATAATAGAAGGGCAGGTTCACAGCGAAGAAGCACAGGCCGAAGCTTAAGCCTGTCGCATAATGGGCGAGGAAGGCCATGCCCGCCGTGCCGCCGGCAAGCAGCCCGGCACCGGAGAGCAGCGAGACGCCGAGCACGGCGAGCATGCTGCCGGCGACGATGCCCTGGGCGTCGTCGAACGGCGAATGGCGATCGGCGCTGGAATTCAGAAGGCCTGCGAAGGCGTTGGATGCCATGATGTTCCCCTGTCGGCTTTTTCCGTCTTCTATCGCGCGCAGGGTTAAAGGCAAGCAGCAAGGCGCCTCTTGACAGCCGCCCTAATCGTGGATATTTTTTATCCACGAATTGAGGAGGCCGTGCAGATGAAGATGAGCGATGGGGTCGAGCAGGCCATTCACAGCGTCGCGATGCTGTCCGGCCTTTCCCAAGGCGGCGTGCTTTCGGCGGCCGCGCTGGCGGAATTCCACGGTGTGTCGACGAGCTATCTGCTCAAACACCTGCAGGCGCTGTCGGGCGCCGGCATCCTCGATACCGTGCCCGGGCCGAAGGGCGGCTATCGGCTGGCGAAGGCGCCGGACGAAATTTCGCTGCTCGACATTTTGCTTGCGGTCGAAGGACCGGCACCGGCCTTCCGCTGCGCCGAAATCCGCCAGCGCGGACCGAACCCGGTCTCTGACCGCTTCTTCGCCAAACCCTGCAACATCAGTGCGGCGATGCTGCGGGCCGAGCGGGTCTACCGGGCCGAACTCGCCAAGACCAGCATTGCCGATCTCGGCATCGAGCTTGCCGCCCTCGACGATGGATCGATCGCAGCCCGGGGCTGCGCCTTCCTTGAAATTCATGAACGCAAGACGGCTCGTTGAGCCCCAACAAGGAGAATGACCATGCAACCACGTTTCAATTTCGCCAAAGCCGCTCCCGATGCCTACAAGGCCGTCGTCGCCCTCGAACAATATGTCCAGTCCTCCGGGCTGGAGCGCCGCTTCATCCACCTGATCAAGCTGCGCGCCTCGCAGATCAATGGCTGCGCCTATTGCGTCGACATGCATGTGAAGGAAGCCCGCCATGATGGGATCGGCGAGCAATGGATCAACCTGATGTGCGTCTGGCGGGAATCGCCTGTTTACGATGCCCGCGAACGCGCCCTGCTCGGCTGGGTCGACGCCGTCACCAATATCGCCAAGACGGGCGCACCGGACGGCGACTACGAGGCGCTGAAGGCGCATTTCTCCGAGAAGGAAATGACCGAGATCACCGTGGCGATCGGCGCGATCAATATCTGGAACCGCCTTGCCGTTGGCTTCCGCTCGCAGCATCCGATCGATGCGGCGACGAAGGCGGCGTGAGGTCAATGCCACGAGAGAGGACGGGATCACGTTGGATCAGGAAGCGTGACGCATCATCCGAGACGCCGACGTCGAGTTTGGCAGAAGCAAACCCCAACCTCCGTCATCCCAGGCCTTGATGTAAAGCCCGGATACATACCTGACAGATGTTCGGAGACATGCCTGACAGTTCC
>NZ_NWSV01000003.1 GCF_002531935.1 Rhizobium chutanense
GATCATGTTCTTGACGTAGTCGGCGTGGCCGGGGCAGTCGACGTGCGCGTAGTGGCGGGCCGGCGTCTCATATTCGACGTGCGCCGTCGAAATGGTGATGCCACGGGCCTTTTCTTCCGGAGCCGCGTCGATCTGGTCGTACGCCTTGAACTCACCGAAGTACTTCGTGATCGCTGCCGTCAGAGACGTCTTGCCGTGGTCAACGTGGCCGATCGTGCCGATGTTGACGTGCGGCTTGTTGCGCTCAAACTTACTCTTTGCCATTTGAATGCTTCCTGTGAACGAAATAGTGGACCCCGGCGAACCGGTTTAGTGCCGCCGTTTAAGGCTTTCGGCGAAATTGCGCAAGACTTAATTGCAGACGCCATTCTTGGTGTGACAGCGCATATGGGGGACAATTCGCCGCCTGCAAGGCGATTCGCCGAAGCCCCCTCGAAAATCGCTGAAATCCTTGGAGAAAATCGCGTGGACTGCCGGGGCGCGAGCACCCTCGCCTGCCAGCCGGCAGCCGCTATTGCCAACCACGCGCGAAACATCTGCGCACCGAATGACCGCGGCAGCGAAGAGCACGTGAACGGGGCTGGGAAAAACTGGAGCGGGTAGCGGGAATCGAACCCGCGTATTCAGCTTGGAAGGCTGCTGCTCTACCATTGAGCTATACCCGCGGGGTGGTCCGATCCGATGACGAATGGTGGAGAGAGTTGGATTTGAACCAACGTAGGCTGAGCCAACGGATTTACAGTCCGTCCCCTTTAACCACTCGGGCATCTCTCCAGTTTTTCGTCCGGATCTAGAAGACCAAGTTTGCTAGACTTCGAAGCGTTGCCGCCCGTCGTCTGCGCCGCGTATATGACCGGAGCATTTCAGTCTGTCAACACGATGACAACGGAAAAAACACGAAAAATTTCATTCTCCGCCGAAAGCCGGCACATGAAAGAAAGCCTATGCGGCAGCCGGCGCCATGGCTATAAAGCCGCATGAGCAAAGATAAAAAATCCGGCGGCAAGCCCGCAACCGACCCATCCGCCAAGGATACGCATTACGCCACGCTGCGGCGCGCACACCGTGACGCCAAGCGCGAACGCGGCGAGATTCCGACACCTCCGCCGCAGAAGCGCAGGCGTGGGGGCGAGGACTGGAAGCCGCCGGCGCTTGCGCCCGACCAGGTGCATCTCTATGGCCTGCATACGGTGCGCGCAGCCCTCGACAATCCCGAGCGCAAGAAGATCAAACTCTTCGTAACGCAGAACGCGCTGGCGCGGCTCGAAATCGACGCCGAGACCCTTGGCATTCCCTTCGAGATCGTCTCGCCGCAGGAGATCGACAAGGTGCTCGGCCCCGAGGCAATCCATCAGGGCGTCATGCTGGAAACCCGGCCGCTGCCGGTGCGCCGGCTCGAAGCGCTGAAGGACAGCCCTCTGCTGCTCGTCCTCGACCAGGTCACCGATCCGCACAATGTCGGCGCGATCATGCGCTCGGCCGTCGCCTTCAATGCCGGCGCCGTTATCACCACCCAGAGACATAGCCCGACCGAATCCGGGGTGCTGGCCAAGTCCGCCTCCGGCGCGCTGGAACTGATCCCCTATATACAGGTCACCAATCTCGCCGATGCGCTCGGTGAATTGCACAAGCTCGGCTTCTCCACCATCGGTCTCGATTCGGAAGGGCCGGCGCCGCTTGAAGGGACCTTCTCGGGCGAGAAACTGGCGCTGGTGCTCGGCTCGGAGGGCAAGGGCCTGCGGCAGAAGACGCGGGAAACCGTCAATGCCCTTGCCCGTCTCGACATGCCGGGGGCGATCAAATCACTCAACGTGTCGAATGCGGCGGCGATCGCGCTTTATGCGGCGCGGCTCCATTTGAAGGCATAGCCGGTCCACAGACGGGCCGCGGCAAAAGGGGAACTGTCATGATCCGTTTCGTCCTTCGGTTCGCGGCCCCGGCAGCCGCGTTGCTTTTCTCAGGCATCGCCCACGGCCAGGAGATCGATCCCGATATTCTCAAGGCGCAGGCCGGAACCTATCTCATCGCGCCGGAAGACGGGCGTGCGGGATGCCAGATGACGCTCGAAACCGACATGGCGATCGGCGGCTTTTCGCTTTCGGGGCAGGAAGCCTGCGCCAAGTCGCTACCGGCACTCGCGGAAGCCGCTTCGTGGAATTTCGACGGCAATGGCGGCCTCATCCTGATCGATCCGACACGCAAGGTGCTCGCCCGTTTCGTCGAAAACGAGGGCTCTCCCATGAAGACGGAAGACGGCACGCCGCTGTTGCTGATCGCGGCACCCGGCGGCGTCGATCACCTGCCGACCTTCAGGAGCCTTGCCGGGGCATGGACAATGCAGCGGCCGGACGGCGAAAGGCTTTGCGGCATTACGCTCGGCAGCGACGTCGGAACGGACGGCAATGCGCCATTGTCACTCTCCGGTGACTGCGCTGCCGCCGTCGCCAAGCTCAAACTTGCGGTCTGGCATATCGAGGGTTTCGGGCTGACGCTGATGGGCCATGACGGTTCGTCGCTTGGCTTCGACATGCGCGCCGACGGCAATTTCGACAAATCGAAGCAGGAAGGCGGCAAGCCGCTTTCGCTCGTGCGTCGCTAGAGTCTTTTCTGGTCAGTCGGGCGTCCCGCAACTGGTTCGTCCATCCATGGGCCGGCGCGTGACATCGCCCGCCGCATAGGCAACTTCCACAGGATAAACGATCACGCTCGGCAATTTCTCGATTTCGCCGGCGTGATCGGGGCTGCGCTTCATTTCCGCCTTGTAGGCTGCGGCGCAATCCGGCAGTTGCGTCAGTGACAGGCCGGTGTCGGCGGCAATGGTCTTGGCGCAGGCAGCATCGCGATAGAGCGAACAGGAAGCGGTGTAGACGCGGCGGAAATCAAGAGTGAGCTTCCCCTTCCCGCTGTCGATCGCGGTAAAATCGTCACCCTCAAGAGCATCGTCGAGCAGCCGCTCGCCCGTCGCCGCATCGTAGACGACGAAGGGCAGCCCGCCGTTCCATCCATCCGCCGCGCGGAAAAACACGAAGCCGCCGCTGACGCCCATGAGATAACCGGCGGTATCGTCCTCGATCACCCGCTCGCGCGCGCCGGCACGTTCACAGGGCGCATCGGCGGCAAGCAGCGCCAGCTTTTCGGCGCCGACCTCGCCGAGATCGACCTCCTTGACCATGAAAGCGGGATAGCGGCTGCAGGTGATCTTCGACTTTGCATCGGGATTGAATTCATCCTTCGGCAGCGCGACGACATCCACTTTCACCGGCCGGTCGAAGAGGGCTGATTTTTCGGACGCTCCGGCGCAGGCAATCAGTGCCGCAAGGATAATCGATGTCGTGATCGTCCGCTTCATGACAGTTCCGCCTCCAACTCCTTCGCTATCTCTGGCATGGTTCGATCCCGTGCGACAGATGGAAAACGGACGCGGCAACAGCGGCGCAGCGCCTGCCGATGCCAGAGAAATCCACTTTTGCCTTGGAAAGACCTTCCGGAACACTATGATCGGGCAATGACCGGTTGTCGCGACCGGTCTGAAGCAAGAAGGAACGATTCCCATCATGGCCATTCGACCGCTGATTTTCGGTATCCTCTTTGTCTCGGTCTTCGTCGTGATCATCCTCAGCATCATCTGGGTGGACAAGTCGCACCCGATCCACCAGCCCGATCCTTTATCGCCGACGGCGCCCGGCGCGGCGACGCCGGGACAGGTGCAATAGTCCCGGCAGGAACGCCGACGGCGATCACGCGTTAATCCCGCGATTGAACGAGGATTGAACGCCTATGCGCATAATGATCGCCGTCATTGCCTTCATGGTCTGCTCCGTGCTCAGCATCGCCGTGATGTCGCCCTCCGGCGCCGGCCAGGCCGGCAATGGCGACAGGATCGAAGCAAGCGTCAACGAACCCGTCACCCATTGAAAAACGGCCCGGATGATCCGGGCCGCCAATAGCGCCGTCTTTTCAGACGTCGTTTAAACCTGCCGATGCGCTCGTCTCAGCCGCGGTAGAGCCAGAAGGGGATATAGCGATCGCGATCACGCCACTCGTGGCGTTCCTGCCAACGTTCGGCGCGCCACCGCCGCCACTGACGGCGATCGTCGCGCCAGTCGGACCGGCGCCAATCGCGCTCATCGCGCCAGCCACGGTCATCGCGCCAGCCACCGTCGTCACTCTCGTCCCGGTCGCGATCGCGGTGCCAGCCATCACGAACTTGAACGATATCACCCTGCGTCGAAACCGCCGGCCGCTCGGCCGGCATGGCGGCCGCCGGCGCGATCGAAGTGAAAACCGCACCGGCAGAAAGGGTTGCGGCGAGAAAGAAATGTGCGAGCCTCATGGCAGTTTCCTCATTGATGATGAGGCGAAGATAAAGGCGCACGGCTGAATTGGCGCTGAAGCAGCCCTTCAGACAAGGTTCATCAAGGGAAGCCGAAAAAATCTGCTGGTGCGATCGACAACCGACATCGAACCGAGGCGCCTGCGGCCTTCACCTCATCGTCGTGCAGTTTGATTTTCATAGGTTGAATCCCATCGCTGTTCGGGGCAGCATGAGATCGGTGCACCGGGGCAGCAAAGCACACCCAAAATGATACGCGGGCCCGGGTGCTATTAATTTCCAGTCGGACGTGTTCTGATTAGGAAACTCATCCGTTCAGAAGCTAGTCGCATGCAACTCACTCAATCACGCTTAAAGCTCCAGCGTGCCAAGGCAAAAATCGAAGAAATCAAACATGTGCTCGGTGCGACTGGTGTCCATCGCTTTGTAGCTAGGGTGGACGAGGAAAGCGGCGATCGTTTCATTCAGCTCAAAATCTTCGATCCCAACGACCTAGTGCACGTCATCATCGGGGAAACTGCCTATCAATTGCGATCGGCGCTAGACGTTGCTGCGGTGGCCCTGGCTCGCTTCAACGGGACAACGGACGTCAAACAAGTTTATTTCCCGATCGCCAACAGCGAACACGAATTTAACGCCCCGACCGGCAGCCCTCAAAAGAAGATGAACGGCCTGTCGCAACCGGTCAAAGATGCGATAGCACTGATTTCCCCGTATCCGGGCGGAAACGACCTCCTCGTCGGCTTGAACGATCTCTGCAATACTGACAAGCACAACAATCTTGTTGCTTCTATCCCTCAGGTTGGGAACCGTATATCAGTCGATCCATACGCAGACATAGCGGGGGTGGTCGGATCTTTCGCTGGCCGTTTCGCATCAGCGATGATCGATGCTGGGGAAGGACCATATGATGGCGTTGAATTCAAGCTCACCCCCGACGATGGTGATGCCTCGCAAATAGCCACTCTCCTCACTACAAAAATGCGCCTGGCTATGGGGCTAATTTTTTCCGGTACGCGTTACTTGGATGGAAGCGAGGCCTTCACCACACTGACGGCGATGTCATCAATGATAGAATCAATCATCGAAAACTTGGAAAACGCCACTTAGCGGGCGAAGGCACTTCCGGAAGGGAGGCGCCATTACTGACCTCCCCGGCCCGGAACGACGCCGGCCTGTTGAGCGACGCCAAGTACCGTATTGAGGAGGTCGGCGGTCTGTGTCTCGTTCCTGAGTTCGACCACCTCGTCCTTCATCAGCTTCTTGAAATTCTCGATCGTCTTGCGCTCGTCGATCGCGGCGGCAGCGGTGTCGGGGAAGTAGGTTTTCGCCATCGTCAGCAGATTGCCGCCGACCTGAACCTTCTGGTTAGCCGCGCTTGCTCTCGATTTGAGGGGTCGCTGATGCCTTTCCTTGTTGAGCAGAAGGATATGATGGCGCAATCCAGGCTGCCTCGCAGCGCCCGCTACAAGGTTTTGATCCGGGTCCTATTGCGAGGCTTGTGGCTGACTATCAAGCCACGGTCAGCGCGAAGAACGTAGATGCGCGAGAGACGGCGCGCGCTGAGATCCAGCGCGAATATATCCGCAACTTCTATCAGGTCACCGGTCAGCCCCTTCCGAACTAGATGGGCGGCCCTGGCGTAAATGCGGACCCAGAGTCTTAGGTGACACCTTCAAGATTTGCGGACACCATCCGGACACGGTTTTGCGCTCTGTGTCCGGCCCGATCGAACGCTCTGCGAATCGTTGATTTTATGAGATTTTTGGTGCCCCCGGCAGGGTTCGAACCCGCGACCCCCTGATTACAAATCAGGTGCTCTACCAACTGAGCTACAAGGGCAACCGGTGCCCAACTAGCAGATTCTGTGATTCTGTAAAGGAAAATCGGTGCCTATTTGGGGCTTGGCTGCGGTTCAAAACGCTTCGCTGGAGAAAACGTCCTTGTCGCCCCTGCCCTTTATCCTTTAGCTAGAGCAGCTTCACAAAGGGCATTGCATGGGCCGTTCATTTCAAACGCTTTCCTTTCTCGCCTCCCCCACGATGGAGGCGCTCGCAGCGCGCGAAGAGTTGATTCGTATCTATGGCGACGTGCCGTCTGATGATGCCGATGTCATCGTCGCACTCGGCGGCGATGGTTTCATGCTGCAGACGCTGCACCACACCATGAATTCCGGCAAGCTGGTTTACGGCATGAACCGCGGTTCGGTCGGCTTCCTGATGAACGACTATCGCATCGAACACCTACAAGAGCGCATCTGCCTCGCCGTTGAAAACGTCTTCCGGCCATTGCAGATGACGACGGCCAATGCCGACGGCACCAATTCGACGGCGCTCGCCATCAACGAGGTCTATCTTTTCCGCCAGTCCTATCAAGCCGCCAATTTGAAGGTCACGGTGGACGGGCGCGTGCGGCTGGAAGAACTGATCTGCGACGGGCTGATGGTGGCGACCCCTGCCGGGTCGACGGCCTACAATCTTTCCGCCCATGGCCCGATCCTGCCGCTCGAGGCGCCGTTGCTCGCCATGACGCCGGTCAGCGCTTTCCGGCCGCGGCGCTGGAGGGGCGCATTGCTTCCGAACAAGGTGACCGTCGATATCGACGTCCTCGAGCCGGTCAAGCGGCCGGTGAACGCGGTGGCGGACAATACCGAGGTCAAATCGGTGCTGCATGTCCGCATTGCCCAGTCGGAGCATATGACCGCCCGTATCCTCTCCGATCCCGACCGCTCCTGGTCCGACCGTATTCTCGCCGAGCAGTTCAAGGATTGAGACATGGCAATGCGCTTGACATTGATGACCACCGTTTTCCTCATCGGGTGGTCGGCCGCAGCCTTGCCGGCGCAGGATGCCATCCTGCCGGCCTCGGTGATTTTCGCGACCAGCACCGGCTACTGGCAGGACGAGGGCAACGCGCCGGATGTCGAACGCGCGCCGACGGGCGCCGAGAGCGTCGCCAACCCCGAGGGAAAGGCCGCGCAGCGCCACGGCTATTACAAGCTCTTTGCCGTCCGCCAGGCCGACAGAACCTCGAAGGTCTATCTGCAGCAGGTTGCACAGACCGAGACCGGCCCGGCGATCGCCTCGACCGTCGAGCTGCAGGAGATCAGCGACCTGAAACCTTATGTGACCGATATACGCCCCGAGAATTCGAACGGCATCATCAAGCAGCCGGGACTTTTTGCCACGATCTATCTGAAGACCGACCCTGCCGCCGAGCCGGATGGCTGGACCGTGCTGATCGATGAATTCGGCGAAATCACCGTGGAGAAGGCGACGAATTGAACAGCCGGGATCTGCTCGGAAAGGCATGCAAGCGATGAAACTCGGTTTTCGCGACGGCCTGCTTTACGACGAGAACAGATCGAACTGGGACGCAGACGGCCCCAGGCCCATCCGCTGGTCGCTGTGGTATCCCGCTGCCGATGACGCGCGGGAAAGCGATACGGCGGAAAGAAGCTGGTTCCGGAAGGCGGCAGTCGCCCGCAACGCACCCGCCCGGCCGGCTGCCCGGCCCTACCCCCTCGTCCTGTTGTCGCATGGCACCGGCGGATCCGCGGCCGGACTGGAGTGGCTGGCACGACGACTGGTCGATCGCGGATTTGCAGCGCTCGGCGTCAGCCATCACGGCAATACCGGCATCGAGCCCTATCGTGCCGAAGGCTTCGCCTGCCTTTGGGAACGGGCGCCGGATCTGAGCTTCATGCTCGACCGGCATGACCATTGGCTCGGCGATCTCACCGGCCATATCGATACATCCCGTGTTTTCGCGGCCGGATTTTCGGCCGGCGCTTATAGCGTGATGCTGCTTCTTGGCGCCGTCGCCCAGTTTTCGCAGTTCGACCCGTCGCGGATGAAGCCGGGCGGCATGCGCGGGCCGAGAGAATTTCCCGACCTTGCCGATCATATCCCGGCGCTGCTTCGCACCAGCGCTGTGTTTCGCGATTCATGGTCGCGCATGTCGAAACCGTATCGCGATGAGAGAATCAAGGCCGCGCTCCTTTGCGCGCCGGGCCGATCGGTTCTCGCTTTCAGCGAGGAAAGCCTGAAAGCCGTGGAGGTGCCCACTCTCATCCTGGTCGGTGATGCCGACAGAGCGGCGCCGGCTGAGGAATGCTCGTCATGGCTGAATGTGCGACTTCCGCGCAGCGCTCTCAAAATCTTCGGCGGCGGGCTTGGACATTATGTTTTCGTGCCGGAGGGCTCGGGGCTGGGTTTTGCCTTTGCCGCAGAACTTTTCACCGATCCTCCGGGGATCGAGCGCGCGGCCGTTCATGACGAGATTGCCGATCTGTCGGCGGCGCTGTTTCAAAACATCGGCGCAATGGCTTGAGTAAAGGAAAAGCCCCGTTTCCGGGGCTTTTCCTCTCGATCCTGCTTTTACATGTCAGTCGACATCCTCGACGACCGCGTCGGCGGCGCCGCTGATGCGGTGGGCAAGAGCGGCTTCCATGAACTCGTTCAGATCGCCGTCGAGCACGTCGTCAGGCGCGGTGCTGGCAACGCCGGTGCGCAGGTCCTTGACCAGCTGGTAGGGCTGCAGAACGTAGGAGCGGATCTGATGGCCCCAGCCGATATCCGTCTTGGAGGCGGCTTCGGCGTTGGCGGCATCCTCACGCTTCTTCAGCTCCGCTTCGTACATGCGGGCACGCAGCATGTCCCAGGCCTTGGCGCGGTTCTTGTGCTGCGAACGCTCCTGCTGGCACTGCACGACGATACCGGTCGGCATATGGGTGATGCGCACGGCCGAGTCCGTCGTGTTGACGTGCTGGCCGCCGGCGCCCGACGAACGATAGGTATCGATGCGGCAGTCGCTTTCGTTGATCTCGATCTGGATCGAGTCGTCGACGACGGGATAGACCCAGATCGACGAGAAGGAGGTGTGGCGACGCGCGTTGCTGTCGTAGGGCGAGATGCGCACCAGCCGGTGCACGCCCGATTCCGTCTTCAGCCAGCCATAGGCATTGTGGCCCTTGACGAGCAGGGTCGCGGATTTGATGCCCGCTTCTTCGCCGTCGTGGACTTCGAGAAGCTCGACCTTGAAACGCTGGCGTTCGGCCCAACGGGTGTACATGCGCAGCAGCATGTTCGCCCAGTCCTGGCTTTCGGTGCCGCCGGCGCCGGAATGCACTTCGAGATAGGTGTCGTTGCTGTCGGCCTCGCCGGAGAGCATCGCTTCCACCTGGCGGCGGGCAGCTTCGGCCTTCAAGGCCTTCAGCGTGTCCTCGGCTTCCTTGACGACGCCCTGGTCGCCCTCTTCCTCGCCAAGCTCGATCAACTCGATATTGTCGTTCAGCTGCTGTTCGAGCTGCCTGACGCCATTGATGCCGTCATCGAGCTGCTGGCGCTCGCGCATCAGCTTCTGGGCTTCCTGCGCATCGTTCCAGAGGTTCGGATCCTCTGCCTTGTTGTTCAACCAGTCCAGTCGTCTTATCGCCTGGTCCCAGTCAAAGATGCCTCCTCAGCAGGGTGATAGCCTGCTTGGTTTCATCGACCACGTTTTCGATTTCGGCTCGCATTTTCCTGCTTTTCTGTAACGTCTTCTTCGAATGCTGGTCTGCGTCTTTGTTTGACGCAAATTCCGGACGCAAAACCGCTGTGCACTTTTGCTGGAATTGCTGTAGAGACGCCCGCCGCGGATGTAAAGGCCGCAGCGGGCGTCCAAAAATTCGGCGGTCAGAACAGGCCGGGTGTGCCGGTCTGGACGGCCTGGTTGGCCTGCGGCGAGGTCTTCAGGATCTCCTCCGGCGCCATGGTGCCGTCCATGCCGATGACGGAGAAGCTGTCCGCCGGGCCGGTGCCGGGCTTGAAGGCCTCGATGATGGTGTTCGGATCGCCGTCGGCCGCTGCCATGCCGGTCTTGCGGTCGATCGAAATCAGGTTCATGCCCGCCGGGATGACGAATTTCGATTCCGGCGTATCCTGGACGGCAGCCTGCATGAATTCGTTGAAGATCGGGGCGGAAAGACCGCCGCCGGTGCCGCCGCGGCCGAGTGGGGCCGGCGTATCGAAGCCCATATAGAGGCCGGCGACCAGATCCGGCGTGAAGCCGACGAACCAGGCGTCCTTCTCGTCGTTGGTCGTGCCGGTCTTGCCGGCGACGTCGCGGCCGCCGAGATCGACCTTGCCGGCGGCGGTGCCGCGCTGGATGACGCCCTGCATCATCGATGTGATCTGGTAGGCGGTCATCGGGTCGAGAACGGTTTCGCGATTGTCGACGACGTTGGGCTCTTCCTGGTTCTGCCAGTCACCGGCATTGCAGCCTTCGCAAAGACGCTCCTCATGCTTGAAGATCGTCTTGCCGTAGCGGTCCTGGATGCGGTCGATCAAGGTCGGCTTGATCTGCTTGCCGCCATTGGCGATGACCGAATAGGCCGAGACCATCCGCAGCACCGTCGTGTCGCCGGCGCCGAGCGACATGGAGAGAACCGGCAGCATGTGATCGTAGATGCCGAAGCGCTCGGCATATTCGGCGACGATGTTCATGCCGAGATCGTTGGCGAGGCGCACCGTCATCAGGTTGCGCGAATGCTCGATGCCCGAGCGCAGCGTCGACGGGCCGCCGACCTCGCCGCCGTAGTTTTCCGGTTTCCAGACCTGGCCGCCCGAGACGATCTCGATCGGCGCATCCATGATGACGGAAGCCGGCGTATAGCCGTTGTCCATTGCCGCGGCGTAGACGAAGGGCTTGAACGACGAGCCCGGCTGGCGCATCGCCTGGGTGGCGCGGTTAAATTCGGACTGCGAATAGGAGAAGCCGCCGACCATGGCGAGCACGCGGCCGGTCTTCGGGTCCATGGCGACCAGACCGCCCTGCACCTTCGGCGGCTGCTGCAGGCGATAGGACGTAGAGGCGTCGCCGCCGAGCTTTGCGACATAGACGACGTCCCCCGGGGCGACGGCGCCGACCGGCGATTTCGTCGTCTTGCGGGCACCGTCGGACGAACGGAACGCCCATTGCATGTTCTTGGCTTCGATCGTGCCGCGCTGACGGTCGGCGGACACCTTGCCGCTTGCATCCTTGGCCGGCTGCAGGCCGATGTCGACGGTGGCATCGGACACGGCGAGCACGACGGCAAGCTGCCATTCCGGCACGTCGGACAAGGCGGGAATATCGGCAAGCGCCTTGCCCCAGTCACCGCTTGCATCGATCTGCTTGATCGGGCCGTGGAAACCGCGGCGCTCGTCATAGGTGACAAGTCCGTCCTGCAGCGCCTTGCGGGCAGCGAGCTGCATCTGCGGATCGAGCGAGGTGCGCACCGAAAGGCCGCCCTCATAGAGGACCTTCTCGCCATATTGGTCGATCAGCTGGCGGCGCACCGCTTCGGCGAAATAATCCGAAGCGAAAAGCGATGGGCCGGTCGAGCGGGCCGTGACGCCGAGCGGCTGCTTCTTGGCTTCCTCGCCGTCGCTCTGGCTGACATAGCCGTTCTCGACCATGCGGTCGATCACCCAGTTGCGGCGCTCAAGCGCTGCTTCCGGGTGGCGGAAAGGATGGTAATTGGCAGGCCCCTTCGGCAGCGAGGCGAGATAGGCCGCCTCGGCGACGGTCAGCTCGGTCACGGATTTGTTGAAATAGGTGAGTGCGGCGCCGGCAATGCCGTAGGAATTCATGCCGAAGAAGATCTCGTTCAGATAGAGCTCGAGGATCTTGTCCTTGCTGTAGGCCTGTTCGATACGGAAGGAGAGGATCGCTTCCTTGATCTTGCGGTCGATCGTCTGGTCCGAGCTCAAAAGGAAATTCTTGGCCACCTGCTGAGTGATCGTCGAGGCGCCGACCGGGCGGCGGCCGGAACCGAAATTCTGCAGGTTGACGAGGATTGCGCGGCCGAGACCGGTGAGATCGACACCCGGATGATTGTAGAAGTTCTTGTCTTCAGCCGAGAGGAAAGCGGCCTTCACGCGGTCGGGGATGGCCTGGATCGGCAGGAAGAGACGCTTTTCCTTGGCGTATTCGGCCATCAGAGCGCCGTTGCCGGCGTGGACGCGGGTGGTTACCGGCGGCGCGTAGCTGTTCAGAACGGCGTAGTCCGGGAGATCCTTCGCGACGTTGGCGAGATAAATGGCAACACCCGCCGCCGCGACCAGAAACAGGACGCAGGCCATTCCGAAGAAATATCCAAAAAGTCTAACCATATTTTCAGCTACCGGTCTCTTCGATCTTCAATCGGCGCGGACGCAACGATTGCATAGATCAAGGCAATTTGCACGTTGCGCGGCTTACTCCATGAGCGCTACCGCCACAAGCCGATTCCGCGCTCAAGGCTTAGGAAACATAAGCCGGAGTAACGGCGCGATTGTGAGGAAAATAGGGCTCTGTCCGCCGCATTCACTGCCAACTCGGCGTTTCCCAGGGACTGTCACATCCAAGCAACGCCCGTGCGCGCCACCAATCGTAAAGCGTCCGCTTCAGAATTCGATTCATGCGATGCACTTTAAGTCTTTGTTTTCATGGATGTCGCCGCCCGCAACCGCGGCTGGATTTTCGGGCAAAATGCGTCAGCCGCCATTCGCCAGGACGGCGGCGCGGTATCGCTTCACCGCGTCGGTCAAAAGACCAACGGTCTTGCCGCGCCAGGTCTCGTCGAGCAGTAGTTTTTCGTCCTCGGCATTCGAAAGGAACCCGAGTTCGAGAAGGATCGATGGCACGTCGGGGGCCTGCAGCACGCGGAAGCCGGCATGACGGTGCGGATTGTTGATGGTGCCGACCTGATCCTTGAAGGAATTCAGCACGCTCTCGGCCAGCGAGATCGAGAAAGCCTGGGTCTCGCGCCGCGTCAGATCGAGCAGGATATCGGCGACCTCGGGCGGCTCGGCGACGGTCTCCTTGCCGGCGATCTGGTCGGAGAGGTTTTCACGTTCGGCAAGGTCGGCGGCGAGCTTGTCGGATGCCTTGTCGGAGATCGTATAGACGGTAGCCCCGCGGATATCCTTCTGCTTCAGCGTGTCGGCATGCAGCGAGATGAACAGCCCGGCATGGTTCTGGCGGGCGATCAGCACACGCTGCGAAAGCGACAGGAATTCGTCATCTTCGCGCGTCAGGAAAGCCTTGATGCCCGGCTCCTTGTTCAACCGGTCGGTCAAGGCCTTGGCGAAGGCGAGCGTCACCTGCTTTTCCTCGGTCTTGGTGTCGACGCCGATCGCCCCGGTATCGATGCCGCCATGGCCGGCGTCGACGGCGATGACGAAATCGCCGGGGGCGGCCTTCTCGGGCGCCGGAATGGCACTGGTCGTCTGCGCCGCCTCGGTCCGGTCGCTCCAGGATTGCGTCTTGACCAGCTCGGCAAAGGCCTGCTTGTCGATCATCTCGGCATCGAGCACGAGACGATGCCCCTTGCCGGCCTCGTCGGCCTGCACCTTGGCGAGCGCCAGCTTCACCGGCCCGGCCGTCGTCAGCACGATGCGGGCGCTTTCCTCGTCCATCTTGCCGTAACGGATATCTTTGAACAGGCCGCGGGCGGCGAGATCCTTGGCGGGAAAACCGAAGGCGGTCGCCGGCAGGTCGATGACGATGCGTTCGGGATTGGCGATATAGTGGACGGAGAAGTGCGGCTCGCGATCGAAATCGATGACGATGCGCGTCCTTGCATCGTCGCCGACGATGCGCGCGCCGTAGGCAAGCAGCGGATCCCCGGCCTCGACGGAAGCAACGACGGTCGCCAGGAGACCAGCAGTGAGAAGCGCCGTCAGAACCCGCCTTGCGAAGGTCGATCGCCAACCCGCGGATGTCGCCGTGTTCCGAGCCCTCTTAAACAATAAACCGCCACACCCTATCTGTACTGCGATGGAGCCGACTGGGCCGCGGCGAACGTCGCCGTGACGAAACACCGCTTGCGGCCTGCCGAATCGCGATCACTTTATCCCCAGCTTCTATGCGTTCTGAAATCCATCAATATTATGGCACATTTGGCTTTTCCCTTGCTATTGTGACACAGAAAACATACAACGAATTTTAGGGTAAAGTGTTGACGGGATAGAGTCGCCGCGAAGGCTGCCAGCCAGATCAGGACCTGGCGCCACACCGGTCATCGTCCGCCGTCTCATGCGCTTCATCCCTAGAACTGGATCCTGATTTTCCGGCTTATTGTCGGAATTCATTGGTGGATCAGCCACCACGCTCTCAGGGAGCAAACTCATCGGACCCGAACGGGTCTTCGTATTTGTCGATCACGCTTGGTTGTTGATGGTTTCGCAGCAGGTTTTATCTGAAGTGTACAGGCCCCGGACCGACATGGTTCCGGCTGCGGTCTGGCTGCTGCCCTCCCCCTCGCATCAGGCGCGACTTTCATTATCCGGCGCGGCTACAGTGGACCGCATTTCGTCTGTTTCAACAGCAGTCGGGAATGCGCTCTCGCGGCCACGCCGAGGAGCACAGCTTACATGGCAGACAAAATGCTTATCGATGCGTCTCACGAGGAAGAGACGCGCGTCGTTGTCGTTCGCGGGAACCGCATAGAAGAATTTGACTTCGAGTCCCAGCACAAGAAGCAGATCCGCGGCAACATCTATCTTGCAAAGGTAACGAGGGTCGAGCCCTCGCTGCAGGCCGCCTTCGTCGATTACGGCGGCAACCGGCATGGCTTCCTGGCCTTCGCCGAAATCCATCCCGACTATTATCAGATACCGCTCGCCGACCGTCAGGCACTGCTTCGGGCCGAAGCCGAGGAGCATCGCCGCGACGACGATGTCGAGCATGTCGAAACCGCGCCGATGGTCGATCTGTCCAAGCAGGATCAGCCGGATGTCGGCATCGTGCCGGCAGAGGTGCCGGAAACGGCTGCCGTAGCGGAAGAGCCGGCAGCGGTCGAGGCCGCGGCATCGCCCGAGGCCGCCGAGGAAGCGCCTGTCAAGAAGGCACGGCCGCGCCGCAGCCGCAAGAAGGCCGCCGAGCCGGCTGCTGAGATGACCGCGACCGAGGATGCCGTTCCGACGGATGTCGAAGCCGAAGGCGCTTCGAGCGTCGACAACGAGGATGACGGCTCGACCGGCGGCACGATGGCCGCGGTGGTCGAAACTGACGAGATCTCCGAGGACATCGATACCAACAAGCGTCGCCACGACGATGACGACGACGATGACGACCACGGCGAAGAGGAAGTCATCGAATCGGTCGGCGCCGAAGACGCCATGGAAGAAGTGCCGGACCGCGTGCAGCGCAAGCCGCGCAAGCAGTACCGCATCCAGGAAGTCATCAAGCGCCGCCAGATCCTGCTCGTTCAGGTCGCCAAGGAAGAGCGCGGCAACAAGGGTGCTGCCCTTACCACCTATCTCTCGCTCGCCGGCCGCTATTCGGTGCTGATGCCGAACACCGCGCGCGGCGGCGGCATTTCCCGCAAGATCACCAACCCTGCCGACCGCAAGCGCCTGAAGGAAATCGCGCGCATGCTCGAGGTGCCGCAGGGCATGGGCGTCATCCTGCGTACCGCCGGCGCCAACCGCACCAAGGTCGAGGTCAAGCGCGACTTCGAATATCTGATGCGCCTGTGGGAAAACGTGCGCACGCTGACGCTGGCGTCCACGGCTCCCTGCCTCGTCTATGAGGAAGGCTCGCTGATCAAGCGCTCGATCCGCGACCTCTACAACAAGGATATCGGCGAGATCATCGTTGCCGGCGAAGAAGGCTATCGTGAAGCGAAAGACTTCATGAAGATGCTGATGCCGAGCCATGCCAAGGTGGTTCAGCCCTATCGCGACATCCACCCGATCTTCTCGCGCTCGGGCATCGAAGCCCAGCTCGACCGCATGCTGCAGCCGCAGGTGACCCTGCGTTCCGGCGGCTACCTGATCATGAACCAGACGGAAGCGCTGGTTTCGATCGACGTCAACTCCGGCCGCTCGACGCGCGAACACTCGATCGAGGATACCGCGCTGCAGACCAACCTCGAAGCCGCGGAAGAAATTGCCCGCCAGCTTCGCCTGCGCGACCTTGCCGGCCTGATCGTCATCGACTTCATCGACATGGAAGAGAAGCGCAACAACCGCGCCGTCGAGAAGAAGCTGAAGGAATGCCTGAAGAACGACCGCGCCCGCATCCAGGTCGGCCGGATCTCGCATTTCGGCCTGCTCGAAATGTCGCGCCAGCGTATCCGTGCATCGGTTCTCGAATCGACCACGCAGGTCTGCTCGCATTGCGGCGGCAGCGGCCATGTACGTTCGCAGTCCTCCGTCGCGCTGCATGTGCTGCGCGGCATCGAGGAATATCTGCTGAAGAACACCACGCACAACATCACCGTGCGCACAACGCCTGACATCGCGCTCTACCTGCTCAACCACAAGCGCCAGACGATCGTCGATTACGAGAACCGCTTCGGCGTTGCGATCATCATCGATGCGGACGACTCGGTCGGCGCGCAGCATTTCGCGATCGATCGCGGCGAGGCGGTGGAAAACCCGGTCAAGATCGAAACGCTCTTCAACTTCGCTGCCATTCCAGAGGATGACGACGACGATATCGTCATCGAGGCGGATGAGGACGAAGACGAGGAACTCGAGGAAAAGCCGGCCGTTGCCGAGCGCCCCGCAGCAGTGCGCTCGGAAGGCGAAGGTGACGGCAACCGCAAGCGCAAGCGCCGCCGGCGCCGCCGCGGCCGCAACGGCAATGCCGAGCAGCCGGTATCGGCCGCAGGCGAAGCCGGGGACGAGGATGAGGACGGTGACGACGAGGGCGGCGAAGGCGATGAAACCGCCGAAGGCACGCCTGAGACACAGGCTGAAAGCGAAGAATCGCAGCGCCGCAAGCGCCGCCGTCGCGGCAAGCGCGGCGGTCGCCGCAACCGCGCCGAAGATGGTTCCGAACTGACGGCCGGCGAAGCCGGAGAAGACAATGGCGGCGGCGAGGACGAAGGCGACGACGCTTCGAACGAAACCGCCCCCAGCGAGGCCGTAGCGATCGAGGCGGTTGCCGAGCAGGCTGACGAAGGTCAGGCCGCAGCGGCCGCCGTCGAGGGTGTGGCCGTCGTCACCGAGGATGTGAAGCCCGCCCGTGGCCGCAGCCGCCGCAAACCCGCAGCGGCACCGGTCGAGGAGCCCGTAGCAGAAGCAGCTCCTGTCGCCGAAGCCGAGCCGGAACTGGTCGAAGCCTCCGCCGATCTCGAAGCGCCCGCTCGGGAAGATGTCCAGGAAGAGGCAAAGCCGGTTCGCGCCAACCGCGAATCCAATATCTCCTCCTCCGAGCCGACGGTGAAATCCACCACCCGCGCCGAGAATGGCGACGGCGACGACGGCAAGCCGAAGAAAGCCGGCTGGTGGCAGCGCCGTGGCTTCTTCTGAACGCTGATTTTCGGACGTAAACCCTGAAATCCGGCCGCGGCGACGCGGCCGGATTTTCGTTTGTGGCGAGGGCATCGTCGTCAAACTTGAATCGCCGTGACGCAGATGTGTATCCTTGAGGATAATCCTATCCACGGGGGCGCGATCGTGCGGACGAATATCTATATCGATGATGCCTTGCTCGACGCGGCAATGAACGCCGCGGGATTGGCGACAAAAGAGGCCACGGTCGAGTTAGCTTTGCGAAACCTTGTCGAGAGGCATCGCCGAAAAAATGCGATCACAGATCTCGCGGGGATAGGCTGGGAAGGCGACCTCGATAAGATCCGTCGCGACCGGCCCTGAAGGACAATCGTCCCCGAAAGTTCGGTCCGGCTTGCGCATCGGCTTGGCCAGCCCGGCCCGGGAGATCGTCGAGACCAGCCCCTCATCCGGCTGCCGCCACCTTCTCCCCGTAAACGGGGCGAAGGGACCATGCCGCACTCTCTCCGTTCCCCACGCACATCTCGTTTGGCACGTCCCCTCTCCCCGTTTTTTACGGGGAGAGGGTTAGGGTGAGGGGCAATTGGCGCAAAGCCCTTCGACAGGACAAACTTCCGCTTGCGATCAAGCCGCCGGCGGATAGAGCAGATCGACGATGTAGCTGGCGTCGAAGCGGGAATCGAGCATGCCGTAGGTGGAGCGCCAGCCGCCGGCAAGGCGCGTCTCGATGAAGGCATCGGCGATGCGCCCTGCCCCCAGCCGATAGAGTTCGGCGGCACCGGCGGCGAGCGCCAGCTGCTCGACGAGCAGGCGTGCGGCGCCTTCATCTTGTTCGCACAGCGCGATTGCGGCGCGCAGCACGTCGATCGTCTTCTTGCCGGCAGGGCCGAGATCGCGGGCAAGGCCTGCAAAGACCGTTTCGAACAGATCCTTGCCGCGGTTGAGCACGCGCAGCACGTCGAGCGCCATGACGTTGCCGGAGCCCTCCCAGATGGCGTTGACGGGCGCCTCGCGATAATGGCGGGCGATCGGACGCTCTTCGATGTAACCATTGCCACCGATGCATTCCATCGCTTCGTAGATCAGCGCGGGGGCGATCTTGCAGCACCAGTATTTGGCGACCGGCGTCATGACGCGGGCATAGGCCGCTTGCTCGGCATTGCCGCGCGCCTTGTCGAAGGCATCGGCAAGCCGGAAGGACAGCGCGGTGGCGGCGGCGACATCGAGCGCCATGTCGGCCAGCACGCGCGTCATGATCGGCTGGTTGACGAGCATCTTGCCGAAGACGCTTCGGCCGCGGGTGTGGTGCACGGCCTCGGCCAGCGAGGCGCGCATCATGCCTGAGGAAGCCAGCGCGCAGTCGAGCCGCGTCAGCGTCACCATGTCGAGAATGGTGCGGATGCCGGCATCCGGGCCGCCGAGCAGAAAACCGAAGGTGTCGGTGAATTCCACTTCGGCAGAGGCGTTGGAGCGGTTGCCGACCTTGTCCTTCAGCCGCTGGAACTGCAGGCCGTTGGCGGACCCATCTTCCAGCAGGCGCGGCACCAGGAAGCAGCCCATCCCCTCCTTCGTCTGCGCCAGCATGATGAAGGCATCGCTCATCGGAGCGGACATGAACCATTTGTGGCCGGAGAGCCGGTAGATGCCCTCGCTGACCTTTTCGGCAGCGCTCCTGTTGGCACGCACATCCGTGCCGCCCTGCTTTTCCGTCATGCCCATGCCGATCGTCACGGCGGATTTCTGCATGGCGGGCTTGTTCGACGAATCATATTTGCGAGAGAGAATCTTCGGCGCCCAGTCCTTCTGGACAGCGGGCGAGGCCGAGAGCGCGGCAACCGAGGCGCTGGTCATCGTCAGCGGGCAGAGATGGCCGGATTCCAGCTGTGACGTCAGATAGAAGCGGGCGGCGCGAACCTTATGGGCCTCATCCTTGGCTTCGGTATCGGCCTGTGGATCCCAGACGGAGGAATGCAGGCCAACCGACATGGAACGGCGCATCAGTGCGTGCCAGGCCGGGTGAAACTCGACGACGTCGACGCGCTCGCCGCGCGGGCCATGGGTGCGCAGCTGCGGCGTGCCCTGGTTGGCCATGCGCGCCAGCTCCTGCGCCTCCGGCGAGGTGACGTAGCGGCCCATGTTTTCCAGGTCTTCGCGGATGTTGCGCGGGAGCGCCGCCGTCAGATCGACGATCAGCGGATCGGATCGATAGGCGTTGATGCCGGACCACAGGCTCGGCTGGTTGAGTTCTGCGAGTTTGTCGTCAGTCCGGTTGGCGGAGGTCATAATTCGCTTCTAGTGTAAGAACCCGGCAAAGGGAAACCGGAAGTTATGATTCGGTTCATTCTGCTCTATCGGAATTCTGGCGAAAATGCATGGGGACATAAGCCTTTGCCCACAGCGCATGCTTGCCCCGGCGGGCCGCACTCTTTATAGACCCGCCAGAGACAGCAAGAGGCAGGGTCATGGTCTTTTTCCCCCACCGCCACCTCATCGGCATCAAGGGCCTCACCGAGCAGGATATCACCTATCTGCTCGACAAGGCCGACGAGGCCGTCAAGATCAGCCGCCAGCGAGAGAAGAAGACGTCGACGCTGCGCGGGCTGACGCAGATCAACCTGTTCTTCGAGGCATCGACGCGCACGCAGGCCTCCTTCGAGCTGGCCGGCAAGCGGCTCGGCGCCGACGTGATGAACATGTCGGTCGGCAATTCCTCGGTGAAAAAAGGCGAAACACTGATCGATACGGCGATGACGCTGAATGCGATGCGCCCCGACGTGCTGGTGATCCGCCATTCGAGCGCCGGTGCGGCCGCCCTTCTCGCCCAGAAAGTCTCCTGCTCTGTCGTCAATGCCGGTGACGGGCAGCACGAACATCCGACCCAGGCGCTGCTCGACGCGCTGACGATCCGCCGCGCCAAGGGCAAGCTCTCGCGCATCATCGTGGCGATCTGCGGCGACGTGCTGCATTCGCGGGTGGCGCGCTCCAATATCCTGCTGCTGAACGCCATGGGTGCGCGCGTGCGTGTCGTCGCGCCCGCCACCCTCCTGCCCGCCGGCATCGCCGAGATGGGCGTCGAGGTCTTCCATTCGATGAAGGAAGGGCTGAAGGACGCCGACGTGGTGATGATGCTCAGGCTGCAGCGCGAGCGCATGTCCGGCGCCTTCGTGCCTTCGGTGCGCGAATATTACCACTTCTACGGGCTCGACGCCGAAACGCTGAAGGCGGCGAAGGAGGATGCGCTGGTCATGCATCCCGGCCCGATGAACCGCGGCGTCGAGATCGCCTCCGAGGTCGCCGACGGTCCGCAGAGCGTGATCGCCGAACAGGTGGAAATGGGGGTCGCGGTGCGCATGGCCGTGATGGAGACGCTGCTCGTCTCGCAGAACCAGGGTCCCCGAACCGATGGAATGAAGGCATGAGCAACCCGATCGTCCTCAAGAACGTCCGCATCGTCGATCCCTCGCGCAATCTCGACGAAGTCGGCACGATCATCGCCGAAAACGGCGTGATCCTGGCCGCAGGTCACGCTGCGCAGAACCAAGGCACGCCTGAAGGCGCCGTCATCCGCGACTGCACCGGCCTCGTCGCCACACCCGGCCTCGTCGATGCGCGCGTCCATATCGGCGAACCCGGCGGTGAGCATCGCGAGACGATCGCCTCGGCGAGCCGCGCGGCGGCGGCCGGCGGCGTCACCTCGATCATCATGATGCCGGACACCGATCCCGTCATCGACGACATCGCGCTGGTCGAATTCGTCAAGAAGACGGCGCGCGATACCGCCGCCGTCAACGTCTATCCGGCAGCCGCCATCACCAAGGGCCTTGCCGGCGAAGAGATGACCGAGATCGGCCTGTTGATGCAGGCGGGCGCCGTCGCCTTCACCGATGCCCATTCCAGCGTCCATGACACCCAAGTGCTGCGCCGGATCATGACCTATGCGCGCGAATTCGGCGCCGTCGTCTCTTGCGAAACGCGCGACAAATATCTCGGCGCCAACGGCGTCATGCATGAAGGGCTTTTCGCCAGCTGGCTCGGGCTCTCGGGCATCCCTCGGGAAGCCGAACTCATCCCGCTCGAACGCGATCTCAGGATCGCCGAACTGACACGCGGCCGTTATCATGCCGCGATGATTTCGGTGCCGCAATCGGTCGAGGCGATCGAACGCGCCCGCAGCCGCGGCGCCAAAGTCACCTGCGGTGTCTCGATCAACAATCTGGCGCTTAACGAAAACGACATCGGCGAATACCGCACCTTCTTCAAGCTCTATCCGCCGCTGCGCCCGGAAGACGACCGGGTGGCGATGGTCGAGGCCCTTGCCAGCGGCGCGATCGACATCATCGTCTCCTCGCACGACCCGCAGGACGTCGATACCAAGCGCCTGCCTTTCGGCGAGGCGGAGGATGGCGCGGTCGGCTTGGAAACCATGCTGGCGGCGGCGCTGAGGCTTCATCATGGCGGCCAAGTGAGCCTGATGCGCCTGATCGACGCCATGTCCACCCGCCCGGCTCAGATTTTCGGCCTTGATGCCGGCACCCTGAAGCCGGGTGCCGCGGCCGATATAGCACTGATCGATCTCGATGAGCCTTGGCTTGTCGCCAAAGACATGCTTCTCTCCCGCTCGAAGAACACGCCATTCGAAGATGCGCGCTTCAGCGGACGGGCCGTCGCGACATACGTCTCGGGAAAGCTTGTCCACGCGCTCTAGGAGACGGCTGGACTGAGGATAGGCCACGGAGGGCCGAGGGGGCATATGTTATCCAATCTGATGTCATGGCAAATCACGCTGCCGATCGCGCTTGCTGCCGCTGTTATCGGCTACCTCTTCGGTTCCATTCCTTTCGGCCTGATCCTGACGCGGGCCGCCGGCCTCGGCGACGTACGCAGCATCGGCTCCGGCAATATCGGCGCGACCAATGTGCTGAGAACCGGCAACAAGAAACTCGCGGCTGCGACGCTGCTGCTCGATGCGCTGAAGGCATCGGCGGCGGCCTGGATCGTCGGTTATTTCCTCGGTGAGGAGGCAGCGATCATCGCCGGTTTCTTCGCCTTCATCGGCCATCTCTTCCCGGTCTGGATCGGCTTCAAGGGCGGCAAGGGTGTCGCCACCTATATCGGCACCCTGCTCGGCGTCGCGCCGATCATGGTCGTGCTCTTCGCCGCCGTCTGGCTGGCGGTTGCCTTCACCACCCGCTACTCCTCGCTGTCGGCGCTGGTTGCCATGCTCGTCACTCCGGTGGCGCTGTGGATATTGGGCAATGAGAAGGTTGCGGCTGTCATGGCGATCATGACGCTGATTTCCTACTGGAAGCACAAGGCGAATATTTCGCGCCTGATGGGCGGCACGGAAAGCAAGATCGGGGCAAAGGGATAATGGATGCGCCGGGCGCGGGATCAAAAGGCGTCGTGCTGACCGAACGGCAGCGCATTGCCTGGCTGCGTCTCATCCGTTCCGACAATATCGGCCCTGCCACTTTTCGCGACCTCATCAATCATTTCGGTTCGGCCGAGGCAGCACTTGCCGCATTGCCCGAGCTTTCGGCGCGCGGCGGCGCGACGCGGGCAATCCGCATTGCCAGCGAGGCCGAGGCGCATCGGGAACTCGAAGCCGCGCATCGCTTCGGCGCCCGCTTCGTCGGCATCGGCGAGCCGGACTATCCGCAGGCGCTGAAGCAGATCGACGGCGCACCGCCGCTGCTGGCGGTCAAGGGCGCGCTTGCCGCCGCCAAACGGCCGGCCGTCGGCATCGTCGGCTCGCGCAACGCCTCGGTCGCCGGCGCCAAATTCGCGGCGATGGTGGCGCGCGACTGCGGCCGGGCGGGATATACCGTGGTCTCTGGCCTGGCGCGCGGCATCGACACATCAGCCCATCGGGCAAGCCTCGACACCGGCACGATCGCCGCGCTTGCCGGCGGTCTCGACCAGCCCTACCCGCCGGAGAATATCGGCCTGCTCCAGGAGATCACCGGCGGCAACGGCCTGGCGGTGAGCGAGATGCCTTTCGGCTGGGAGCCCCGCGCCCGCGATTTTCCGCGCCGGAACCGGCTGATCGCCGGCATCGCGCTCGGCCTCGTCGTCATCGAAGCGGCGACACGTTCGGGCTCGCTGATCACGGCACGGCTTGCCGGCGAGTTCGGCCGGCTGGTGTTTGCCGTGCCCGGCTCACCGCTCGATCCGCGCTGCCATGGCACCAACGGGTTGCTGAAGGACGGTGCTTCGATCGTCACGACACCCGCCGATGTCGTCGAAGCTCTGGCGCCGCTGGCGCAATTCGAGCTTTTCCCGTCATCGATGGCGGAGCAACCGGCAGGTGACGGCAAGGCGATGACGATGCCGCCCGGCGATTCCGACCGGGCTCGCATCATCGATGCGCTCGGGCCGACGCCGGTCGAGATCGACGACGTCATCCGCCATACCGGCCTGTCGGCATCGGCGGTCTATCTCATTCTTCTGGAGCTCGATATATCAGGCAGGCTGCATCGGCATCAGGGTGGCCTCGTCTCGCTTTCCGATTGAACTTTGCACGATATCGGAGAATTGCCGAACCTCTGTGTCGAAAACATTCGATAGTCTATCTAAAATTGTGTTTTCTTCACAATCTCCCTTTGGCTGCAACGGATGCAAGAGGTAAAATTGCAGCAAACCCCTTGACCGCAGCGATTTCCCTGTCCATGTCGGAGAGCCGGTATCCATGTTTCGGTGTGTGTCGCGCTGGCTTTGCCGCTGGCGTTGTTTCCCTTTTTAGAGAATCATCATGAATGTTGTAGTGGTGGAATCGCCTGCCAAGGCCAAGACGATCAACAAGTATCTGGGCTCGGGATACAAAGTGCTCGCCTCCTTCGGCCATGTGCGCGATCTGCCTGCCAAGGACGGCTCGGTTCTTCCTGATCAGGATTTCGAAATGCTTTGGGAGGTCGATGGCGCCTCGGCCAAACGGATGAAGGACATTGCCGACGCGGTGAAATCCTCCGACGGCCTGTTTCTCGCGACCGACCCGGATCGCGAAGGCGAAGCGATTTCCTGGCACGTTCTCGACATGCTGAACAAGAAGCGGGTGCTGAACGGCAAACCGGTCAAGCGCGTCGTCTTCAATGCCATCACCAAGAAGGCCGTGCTCGACGCGATGGCCGATCCGCGCGACATCGACGTGCCGCTGGTCGACGCCTATCTGGCGCGCCGCGCCCTCGATTATCTCGTCGGCTTCAATCTTTCGCCGGTGCTGTGGCGCAAGCTGCCCGGCGCCCGTTCGGCCGGCCGCGTGCAGTCGGTGGCGCTTCGCCTGGTCTGCGACCGTGAATCCGAGATCGAGCGCTTCATTTCGGAAGAATACTGGAATCTCTCGGCGCTGCTGAAGACGCCGCGCGGCGACGAGTTCGAGGCCAGGCTGGTTTCGGCAAACGGCAAACGGCTCCAGCCGCGCGCAATCGGCAACGGCGAGGATGCCGGCAAGCTGAAGGCATTGCTCGAAGGCGCAAGTTATGTCGTCGACACAGTCGAGGCGAAGCCGGTCAAGCGTAATCCGGGACCGCCGTTTACGACCTCGACGCTGCAGCAGGCCGCCTCCTCTAATCTCGGCTTCTCCGCCTCGCGCACCATGCAGATCGCCCAGAAGCTCTATGAAGGCGTCGATATCGGCGGCGAGACGGTCGGTCTCATCACCTATATGCGAACCGACGGCGTGCAGATGGCGCCGGAAGCGATCGAGGCTGCGCGCCGCGCCATCGTCGACCAGTTCGGCGAGCGCTATATGCCCGAGAAGGCGCGCTTCTACTCCACTAAGGCCAAGAACGCCCAGGAGGCGCACGAGGCGATCCGTCCGACCGATTTCTACCGCTCGCCCGACCGCGTGCGCAAATTCCTCGATGCCGACCAGATCCGCCTCTACGACCTGATCTGGAAGCGCGGCATCGCCAGCCAGATGGCCTCGGCGGAGATCGAGCGCACCACGGCTGAAATCACCGCCGACAACAAGGGCGAGAAGGCCGGCCTGCGCGCCGTCGGCTCGGTCATCCGCTTCGACGGCTTCATCGCCGCCTATACGGATCAGAAGGAAGACGGAGAGCAGAGCGACGACGGCGACGAGGATGGCCGCCTGCCGGAGATCAATGCGCGCGAGACGCTCGCCAAGCAGAAGATCAATTCGACGCAGCATTTCACCGAGCCGCCGCCGCGCTATTCGGAAGCCTCGCTGATCAAGAAGATGGAAGAGCTCGGCATCGGCCGCCCGTCCACCTATGCCGCGACGCTCGCCACGCTGCGCGACCGCGATTATGTGACGATCGACAAGCGCAAGCTGATCCCGCAGGCCAAGGGCCGGCTGGTGACGGCTTTCCTCGAAAGCTTCTTCACCAAATATGTCGAATACGACTTCACCGCCGATCTCGAAGAAAAGCTCGACCGGATTTCCGCCGGCGAACTGAACTGGAAGCAGGTGCTGCGCGATTTCTGGAATGATTTCTTCGCTCAGATCGAAGATACCAAGGAACTGCGCGTCACCAATGTGCTGGATTCGCTGAACGAGGCGCTGGCGCCGCTGGTCTTCCCGAAGCGGGAGGATGGCAGCGATCCCAGAATCTGCCAGGTCTGCGGCACCGGCAACCTGTCGCTGAAGCTCGGCAAATACGGCGCCTTCGTCGGCTGCTCGAACTATCCGGAATGCAACTACACCCGCCAGCTCTCCTCCGAAAACGGCGGAGAAGCGGATGGTGCAGCCCTCAACGAGCCGAAGAACCTCGGCACCGATCCGACGACCGGCGAGGAGCTGACGCTGCGGTCCGGCCGCTTCGGCCCCTATATCCAGCGCGGCGACGGCAAGGAGGCCAAACGCGCCTCGCTGCCGAAGGGCTGGAAGCCCGAGGATATCGACTATGAAAAGGCGATGGCGTTGATCTCGCTGCCGCGCGATATCGGCAAACATCCGGAATCGGGCAAGATGATTTCGTCAGGCATCGGCCGCTATGGACCGTTCCTGCTGCATGACGGTTCCTACGCCAATCTGGAAACCGTCGAGGACGTGTTCTCGGTCGGCCTCAACCGCGCCGTGACCGTTATCGCCGAAAAGGCGAACAAGGCGCCAGGCCGGGGTGCCCGCGGCACGCCGGCGGCGCTGAAGACGCTCGGCGATCATCCGGATGGCGGCGCCATCACCGTTCGCGACGGCAAGTACGGCCCCTATGTCAACTGGGGCAAGGTCAATGCCACCCTGCCGAAGGGCAAGGATCCGCAGGCGATCACCGTCGAGGAGGCGCTTGCGTTGATCACCGAAAAGGCCGGCAAGGCGCCCGCCGGCAAGGCATCCAAGGCGAAAGCCAAGCCGAAGGCGGCGGCCGCCGAAGCCAAGACCACCAAGACGGCGGCCAAGCCGAAGACAACGAAGGCGAAAGCGCCGGCGAAATCGAAAAAGGCCTGACGTGAGCAGAATACCGCGCGAGAGAATGAACCCTGCGGGCAAGCGTCCGGGCAAGATCGGCCGCGCCGGCAAGGATGCTCCCGCCGTCGAGCCGCTGAACATCGTGCACGGCGCCCTGCCCTCACGCGAGGTGATCCTGCGTTTCATCGCCGATCATCCGCAGAAAGCCTCCAAACGCGAACTCGCCAAGGCTTTCGGCCTGAAGGGCGACAACCGCGTCGAGCTCAAGCACATGCTGCAGGAGCTCGAGCAGGAAGGCATGCTGCAGAAGAGCCGCAAGTCGCTGATCCGTCCCGGTGCGCTGCCGCCGGTCACCGTGCTCGATATCACCACGCGCGACAAGGACGGCGATCTGATCGGCCGGCCGGCGGAATGGCCGGAGGACCAGGGCGCGGCGCCGGCCGTCGCCATCCGCCAGCAATCGCCCGCAGGCCGCCAGGGCAAGGGCAAGGCGCCCGTCGCCGGTCTCGGCGACCGAATCCTCGCAAAGATCTTCCCGGCCGTCGATCGCGGCGGTCCGGCCTATACGGCGCGGATCATCAAGGTGATCGACAAGCGCCGCGGCGCCTCGATGGGCGTTTTCCGCACCGCGCCCGGTGGCGGCGGCCGGCTGCTGCCGATCGAGCGGCGCGGCGAGGAGATGGTCATCGATCCCGACTTCACCGGCGGCGCTCAGGACGGCGACCTGGTCGAAGTCGAAATCGCCCGTCTCGGCCGCTTCGGCCTGCCGCGCGCCAAGGTGCTTTCCGTCGTCGGCTCCGTCGGCTCGGAAAAGGCGATCTCGATGATCGCCATCCATGCGCACGGCATCCCGCATGTCTTCCCTCCCGCCGTCATCGCCGAGGCGGAAGATGCAAAGCCGGCGACGATGTCGCATCGCGAGGATTGGCGCGACGTGCCGCTGATCACGATCGACCCGGCCGACGCCAAGGACCATGACGACGCGGTGTACGCCGAACTCGACCCCTCGCCCGACAATCCCGGCGGCGTCGTCGTCACCGTCGCGATCGCCGACGTCTCCTGGTATGTGCGGCCCAAGTCGCCGCTCGACCGCGAGGCGCTGAAACGCGGCAACTCCGTCTATTTCCCGGATCGTGTCGTGCCGATGCTGCCGGAGCGCATCTCCAACGATCTCTGCTCGCTGAAGGAGGGCGTCGACCGCCCGGCGCTTGCCGTGCGCATGAGCTTTTCCGGCGAAGGCCGCAAGATCGGCCACACGTTTCATCGCATCATGATGAAGAGCGCCGCCAAGCTCTCCTACCAGCAGGCGCAGGCGGCGATCGACGGCAAGCCGGACGATCGGACCGGCCCGATGCTCGAGCCGATCCTGAAGCCGCTCTGGCATGCCTATGAGGTGATGAAGCGTGGACGCGACCGGCGCCAGCCGCTGGAACTCGACATGCCGGAGCGCAAGATCCAGCTGAAGCCCGACGGCACCGTCGACCGCGTCGTCGTGCCGCCGCGGCTCGATGCCCACAAGCTGATCGAAGAGATGATGATCCAGGCGAACGTCTCAGCCGCCGAGACGCTGGAAAAGAAACGCCAGCCGCTGATCTACCGCATCCATGACGGCCCGACGCTCGCCAAGCAGGAAATCCTGCGCGAGTTCCTGGCCACGCTCGGCATCCCGCTCGCCAAGGGCGGCAACATGCGCGCCAACAATTTCAACGGCATTCTGGCGAAGGCGGACGGCACGCCGCACCAGACCATGGTCAACGAGATGGTGCTGCGCTCGCAGAGCCAGGCGATCTATGGCCCTGAGAATATCGGCCATTTCGGCCTCAACCTGATGAAATACGCCCATTTCACCTCGCCGATCCGCCGCTACGCCGATCTCATCGTGCACCGCGCCCTCGTCGGCTCGCTCGGCTTCGGCGAAGGCGGCATCACCCCCGACGAAGAAGCCACGCTCGACGATATCGCCGCCGAGATCTCGACCTTCGAGCGCCGGGCGATGGCCGCCGAGCGCGAGACGGTCGACCGGCTGATCGCCCATCACCTTGCCGGCCGGGTCGGCGAAGAATTTGCCGGACGGGTCTCGGGTGTGACGAAATCCGGACTTTTTGTCGTCCTGCCGGACTATGGCGCCGATGGGTTCGTCCCGATATCGACGCTCGGCACCGATTATTTCATCTATGACGAGGCGCATCAGGCGCTCTCGGGCGAACGGACAGGGCTTGGCTATCGCCTTGGCGACAACGTCACGGTGAAGCTTGCCGAGGCGATCCCGCTTGCCGGGGCGCTGCGTTTCGAGATGGTCAGCGAAGGGCGCAAGGTGCCGACGGCGGTGCGCTCGTTCCACAAAGCCGGCCGCCGCGACAAGGGTCAGATGCGCAAGAAACCGGGAACACGGCCGCCGCGTGGACGGCACTAGAGGAAATCGCAATGCCCACACCGACCGATCCGGCAGTCCGCTACGGGGATTCGTCCGAGGTCGAGCGCCCGGTCGGGCGCTCCATCATGCGCGGACTGATGAACCGCTGCCCGGCCTGCGGCAATGGCAAGCTCTTTCGCGCCTTCCTGAAGCCGGTCGATCATTGCGCCGCCTGCGGCGAGGCGATGCATCACCAACGCGCCGACGACCTGCCGCCCTATATCGTCATCCTCGTTCTCGGCCACGTCGTGGTCGGCGGCTATATGCTGACCGACCTGACCTTCGTGCTGCCGGTCTGGGTGCATCTTGCCATCTGGGCGCCGATCACCGTCATCACGGCGCTTGCCTCGATCCAGCCGATCAAGGGCGGGGTCATCGGCCTGCAATGGGCGTTGCGCATGCACGGTTTCGGTGGAGGGAGCGACGATCCCGACGATTATGACATCCCCGGCCGGCCGGACTAGGCGGGACTGGGCCGCAATCGCTTCAGCGCCTTCACCTTCCAGACATATTTGACGTGTAGTGGCAGCGCTCCACCGATCACCGCCCCGGGCAGCCGACGATCCTCAACGACTTGACATGGTAAGCTTTTCTTGTCTGAACAGGCTTTACATTCCGCAGGTGGTCACTCACATCGGAAATACTGCGAAACGCCGCCCGTCACCTGGATTTGGCACGCCTGTGTCTTTCTGTGTGAGGTGACCGGCCGATTCGCTCGCGTAGCTTTCTAAGGATGGATAAATGTCTCAGCCGAGAAACGGCACACCGGGCGATGTCGAGGAAATCCATTGGCCTTCTCTGGTGGCAGCCATCTCGTCGATCTCAGCCGTCGGCATAGCAATCGGCCTCGGGCTGCCCCTTCTCAGCATCATCCTCGAAAAACGCGGCATCTCGTCCACCCTGATCGGGCTCAACACGGCGATGGCCGGGGTCGCGGCGATGGCTGCCGCGCCCATCACCACCAAGCTCGCCCATAAATACGGCGTTGCCCCGACAATGCTCTGGGCCGTGCTGATTTCGGCGCTGAGTGCCCTCGGTTTCTATTATGCCGAGGATTTCTGGATGTGGTTTCCGCTGCGTTTCGCCTTCCATGGCGCGACGACGACGCTGTTCATCCTCTCCGAATTCTGGATCAACGCCGCTTCGCCGCCTTCCAAACGCGGCTTCGTGCTCGGCATCTATGCGACCGTGCTGTCGCTCGGCTTTGCGGCCGGGCCGCTGCTGTTTTCGATCCTCGGCAGCGACGGCATCTTCCCCTTCCTGATCGGCGCCGGCGCCATCCTGCTTGCCGCCATTCCGATCTTCATCGCCCGCGACGAAAGCCCGATACTCGAGGAAAAACCGGAGCTGCATTTCATGCGCTACGTCTTCCTGGTGCCGACGGCGACGGCGGCTGTCTTCATCTTCGGCGCGGTCGAAGCGGGCGGCCTTTCGCTTTTCCCGGTCTTTGCGGTGCGCGCCCATTTCACCGAATCGCAGGCAGCCCTTCTGCTCACCATGATGGGCGTCGGCAACGTCATCTTTCAGATCCCGCTCGGCCTGCTTTCCGACCGCATCTCCGACAAGCGGCCGCTTCTGGCCGGCATGGCGCTGATGGGGTTCGTCGGCTCGATGATGCTGCCCTTGCTGCTCGACAACTGGCTGCTGATGGCCGGGCTTCTGCTTTTCTGGGGCGGTTGCGTCTCCGGCCTCTATACGGTCGGCCTCAGCCATCTCGGCTCGCGGCTGACGGGCTCCGACCTTGCCGCCGCCAATGCCGCCTTCGTCTTCTGTTATGCGATGGGAACCGTGGCCGGGCCGCAGGCGATCGGCGCGGCGATCGATGTCGCTGGAAATAACGGGTTTGCCTGGGCAATTGCCGCCTTCTTCGGCCTTTACGCCCTACTTTCCGGCATCAGACTGATGTTCATTCGAAAACGGACTTGACTTTTCGGGCAAGATTCGTAGTTTCGCGCCAGAATTTGCCGTGGAGCCCATCCGGCTTCCACGGCTTTCATTTTCTTAAAGGCAGGACGACTATGGCCAAGGCTACAACAATCAAGATCAAGCTGCTGTCGACAGCCGACACCGGTTTCTTCTACGTCACGACGAAGAACAGCCGTACGATGACGGACAAGATGACGAAGACGAAGTACGACCCGATTGCAAAGAAGCATGTCGAGTTCAAGGAAACCAAGATCAAGTAATCACTTGATCTCTGGGCTGTTAAAAAGCGCGCGCCTTCGGGTTGCGCGTTTTTTGTTGGCCGAATTGATCCTCACCGGAAGATGATAGCGCAAACAGAAAAACGCCGCCCTTCCATCTTCGGGAAGTGGCGGCGTTTTCGTGTAAGGGGGTCGACCAGCATGCAAAACGGCACGAGGAACCGCTATAATTTGCGTACCAGCCGACCGACCCCACGACCCAGGAGATGCGGCGGACCTGAGCATCATGGGGTATCGACAACTCCTCAACGGGAGCGCTTCTCTTATGAGCCGATAATTTGCGCAAAAATGAAAGAAAATCAACAAATTCTTAATGGTGAAATTTCTTAGCTTGATTCTATGGTTAAAAGTCCGATTTTGGGACATACAAAGATTTGTCGGCTCTGCTTGGCGCCGAAGCCTAACGCCGGATCGCGCCAAGAAAATCGACAATATAACCTAATAACTTACGCCTCCCCTCCCCCTACGTGAGGTGACGTCGCCGCACTCTATTTGCGCCTGCAGGCGACGGGCATTTTTTATAGTCCCCATTTCATCCGGAGCCAGAGCCTCGACGCCGTCAAGACTGTCGCGCAGCGACGGATCCGCAACAACGCCGAAAGTCCATTTTTGGGCTATAGAGTTCTAAAATTTTCACCTCGCATCGCGTAGGCGAAATTAAAAATCGGTAACACTTCGCTTACCGCGGTGGATAACTCGCAAATGGCGACCATGACGGCAAATGATTCGTCAGGCGGCTGCGGCAACCACGCGGTTGCGGCCGGTATTCTTGGCCTCGTAAAGGGCGAGATCCGCCTGCTTCATCAGCTGGTCCGGCGTCAGCACTGCTGCAATCCGCGAAGCGATGCCGAAGGACGCGGTGACGTTCAGCGCCTCACCGGCACGTTTCAGCATGAAGGGCGTGCTTTCCACGGCCGCGCGCAGGCGCTCGGCGACAGTGGCGGCGATCTCCGGCGAGGTGTCGGGCATCACGACCACGAATTCCTCCCCGCCATAGCGGCAGGCGAGGTCGGCGCCACGAATGGTCGAACGGACGCGGTTTGCAAATTCCCGCAGCACTTCGTCGCCGCCATCATGGCCAAAGGTGTCGTTCACCTGCTTGAAGCGGTCGATATCGGTGATCAGCACCGAAAGCGGCCGGCCCCGCGCCATCGAACGGTTGAACAGCACGTTCAGGTGATTGTCGAGATAGCGCCGGTTATAGAGGCCGGTCAGCGGATCGGTGACGGCAAGCTCGATCGTCTGCTTGACGCTGGCGCGCAGGCGGTCGTTATAGCGCTTGCGGCGGATCTGCGTCAGGCTGCGGGCAACCAGTTCGTTGGGATCGACCGGGCGGATGATGTAATCGTTGACGCCGAGATCGAGCGCGCGCACGACCATCTCATCGGCGCCCTGCTCGGTGATGATCAGGATCGGCAGGAAGCGCGTGCGCTCCAGCGAGCGCAGCTGCGAGCAGAGGCGAAGCGGATCGTAATCGTCGAAATTGGCGTTGACGATGACGAGATCGAACGCGCTTTCGGCCGCCTCGAACAGGGCGGCCTGCGGATCGGAGAGCGCCAGCACGTCGGCGACCGGCTTCAGCGCCTTGATGAGACGCTCCTGCGAATTGGCGCGGCCGTCGACGAGCAGCACCTGAGCGGTCTCGTCGGCGCGGCCCTCGCCTGAGCGCGCGAGGTCGTCGATGCCCATCGTATGGGCGGTGTCGGCGCGGATGCGCAGCTCATCGCTCAACGTCTTCAACCGCAGCAGGCTCTTCACCCGCGAGATCAGCTGCAGATCGTTGACCGGCTTGGTGAGGAAATCGTCGGCGCCGGCCTTCAGACCGCGCACGCGATCGGCCGGCTGGTCGAGCGCCGTGACCATGACGACCGGAATATGGGCGGTCTTCTGGCTGGCCTTCAGCCGTTCGCAGACCTCGAAACCGTCAATACCAGGCATCATGATGTCGAGCAGGATGAGATCGACCTGGTTGCGCTCGCAGATCGCCAGCGCCGTGTAGCCGTCGGCTGCGGTCATCACGTCGAAATATTCCGCAAGCAGCCGCGCTTCGAGCAGCTTCACATTGGCCGGAATATCGTCAACCACCAGTATTCGCGCAGTCATAATTGTCTTTCCGATGCGTCAGGCATCGCCCAGATAGGTCTTGATCGTCTCAATGAATTTCGGAACCGAGATCGGCTTGGAAACATAGGCCTCGCAGCCGCCCTGGCGGATCCGCTCCTCGTCGCCCTTCATCGCGAAAGCCGTGACGGCGATGACGGGAATGACGTGCAGCTCGTCGTCTTCCTTCAGCCACTTGGTGACTTCGAGGCCGGAGACCTCGGGAAGCTGAATATCCATCAGGATGAGGTCGGGGCGATGCTTGCGCGCCAGATCGAGCGCCTCCATGCCGTTTCTGGTCTGGATCGTCGTATAGCCGGACGCCTCGATGAGGTCGCGAAAGAGCTTCATGTTGAGCTCGTTATCTTCTACAATCATCACCTGTTTGGGCATGACAAGCTGTCCCTACGTCCGTTCGCGCAGCGGTTCGTCCCATGAGGAAGGCACATGCGGACAAAAGCTGCGTGAAACCGATAGCGCACGCTAGCGGTATTTGGTTGAAGAAAAGGTAACTTACCCCTCGAAATGCAAAGCAACTTCAAGACTTCGAAACAACAGGCCGCCGACCCGCACGCAACCGCGATCGCCGTGCTCGGCTGGCTTGCCGACGATCCCGACATGTTCGGCCGCTTCCTGGCGCTCACCGGTGTCGCACCCGGCCAGGTGCGTAGCGCCGTCAACGATCCAGGCTTCCTCGCCGGCATGATGGATTTCCTGATGAACCACGAACCGACGGCGATGGCTTTCTGCGCGGCGAGCGGCATAAGCCCGGAGACGGTGACCGCCGCCTGGCGGCATTTCTCCTCGCCCGGCCTCGATTCCGGGGAATACTGACAGTGAGCGGCGGGGAATTTGATATTTCGCATATCCGCCTCGGCCAACGGCCGCTGATCGTCTGCGACGTCGACGACGTCGTGCTGCAGTTCATCGGTCCCTTCCAGCTTTTCCTTGAGAGCCAGGGGCACGCGTTTCTGCCGCGCTCCTTCAAGCTTCACGGCAACATCGTCTCGCAGGCGGATGGTACGGAGATCGGGGACCGGCAGGTCAGCCGGCTGATCGAGGAATTCTTCGCAGCGCAGGAGCTGTGGCAGACCCCGCTCGACCATGTCGTCGACACTCTCGACCGGCTTTCGCAAGAGGCCGACGTGCTGTTCCTGACGGCCATGCAGCCGCGCTTCCAGGAGCAGCGCCGCCGCCTGCTCGACAGGATCGGCCTGCTCTTTCCGCTGCTTGCCACCGAAGAGCCCAAGGGGCCGATCGTTCACGCCCTGCATGCCAGCCGCTCCCTTCCCGTTGTCTTCATCGACGATATGGCGCGCAATCTGCATTCCGTCAGGGATCACGTCGCCGATTGCCTGCTCATTCACCTGATGCCGAACTCGCCCGTCCATCGTTTCGCACCGGCGGCCGACGACGACATCACCCGCGCCGCCGACTGGGCGCATGCGGCCGAGCTCATCCAGGCGCATTTTCTGTCCGGCACGGTCAGTCGTGCAGTTCCAGCCGCATGAGCGGACGGCCATCCTTGCGCCGCGCCACCGTCTCGAAACCGGCTGCATCGAAGATCGCCGTCGAGCCGATGCAGAGCGTCACGGATTTCGACTGTTTCACATGATCGATCGGACAGGCTTCGAGCCGCCGCGCGCCCTGGCCCCGCGCATGATCGATCGCCGCGGCGAGCAGGCGATGGCTCATTCCCTTGCCGCGCAGTCCGGGCAGCAGGAAGAAGCAGCTGACGGCCCAGATGGAAGGATCATGCGCATCGCCCTCCTCCAGCGGCCGCGACACGGTGCGCGGCGAATTGAATTGCGGTACGTCGTGACGCGGCCCGACCTGCACCCAGGCGATCGGCGCGTCGCCGGCATAACAGAGAATGCCCGGCGGCGGGCCTGCCTTGATCCGATCCCGCATATGCGCCTTGCGCTCGTCGGCCGCCATCTTGGTCCTTATCGCATGCGGCAGGCGCAGCGCCACACACCAGCAATTATAGAAAGCCCCCTGCGGGCCGAACAGGGTTTCGAAGTCGCTCCAGCGTTCTGCCGTCACCGGCTCGAAACGAAGATCGTTATCCAAGGCAAAGCTCCCGCCCTCTCTTGAGACTCGCAAGCTTAAGGCGTAATGTCCCGGCGTTCAATCTTTGTTCTCACGATGACACCCGCGCCCGACAAGACACCCGGCTTCTGTCGCGACTGCCTTGCCGAGCAGAAGGGCGAAGCGCGCCGTTGCATTTCCTGCGGCAGCCCCCGCCTCGTGCGCCATCGCGAGCTCTATGCATTGACGCTTGCGCATATCGATTGCGACGCCTTTTACGCGGCTGTGGAAAAACGCGACAATCCGGAACTTGCCGACAAGCCGGTGATCATCGGCGGCGGCAAACGCGGCGTCGTCTCCACCGCCTGCTATATCGCCCGCATTCACGGCGTGCGTTCGGCGATGCCGATGTTCAAGGCGCTGGAGGCATGTCCCCAGGCGATCGTCATCCGCCCCGACATGGAGAAATATGTCCGGGTCGGGCGGCAGGTGCGGGCCCTGATGCAGGAACTGACGCCGCTGGTGCAGCCGCTGTCGATCGACGAGGCGTTCCTGGAACTCGGCGGCACCGAGAGGCTGCATCACGATCCGCCGGCGCGCACACTCGCCAAATTCGTCCGCCGCATCGAAAAGGAGATCGGCATCACCGTCTCGGTCGGGCTTTCCTATTGCAAATTCCTCGCCAAGGTCGCCTCCGATCTGCAGAAGCCCCGCGGCTTTTCCGTCATCGGCCGTGAGGAAGCGGTCGAGTTCCTGGCGCCGCGTCCCGTCACCACGATCTGGGGCGTCGGCAAGGCGTTCGCGGCGACGCTCGAGGCGGACGGCATCCGCACCATCGGCCAGTTGCAGCAGATGGAGGAAAACGACCTGATGCGCCGCTACGGCAGCATGGGCCAGCGGCTCGCCCGGCTGTCGCGCGGGATCGACGACCGTGAAGTGCATCTCAACGATGCCGCCAAGAGCGTATCGGCCGAGACGACCTTCTTCGACGACATCTCGCGGTATGAGGAGCTGGTGCCGATCCTGCGAAACCTATCCGAAAAGGTCTCCTGGCGGCTGAAGAAGAACGATATCGCCGGCCACACCGTGGTCCTGAAGATGAAGACCGCCGACTTCAAGCTGCGCACGCGCAACCGCAAGCTCGAAGACCCGACCCAGCTTGCCGACAAGATCTTCCGCACCGGGCTGGAGCTTCTCGAAAAGGAGACTGACGGCACCAAGTTCCGCCTGCTCGGCATCGGCGTGACCGATCTCGGCGATGCCGCCCGCGCCGATCCGCCCGATCTCATCGACCGGCAATCCGGCCGGCGGGCGGCCGCCGAAGCGGCGATGGACAGGCTGCGCGACAAGTTCGGCAAGAACACCGTCGAGACCGGCTACACCTTCGGCAGCGGCAAGCGCGATCACTAGCGCATAACCCCGAAAATCGGAATCGATTTTCGGAAAGGATTATGCGCAGATTCAAAGTGATAGAGCGTCGGGGCTCCGGCCTATAAAATCTTCCTTAAACTTCGTCCCATAATGTGCCGGACCAGTATTGCGTATGGTTGGGTATCATGTTCTCGCGTCTTGTCTTCGGCCTCGCCTTGCTGTCGGCCACCGCACTCGTGCACCCTGCTCTCGCCGCGGATGCGCGCACGCTGCAGATCATCGTCTCGAAGGACAAGCAGTCGCTTGCGGTCTATGACGGCACCGAGGTCGTCGCGACCTCGAAGGTCTCGACCGGCAAGGACGGGCACACGACGCCGAGCGGCATCTTCTCGGTGCTCGAAAAGCAGAAATACCACGAATCCAATCTCTATTCGGCAGCGCCGATGCCGTTCATGCAGAGGCTGACATGGTCGGGCATCGCGCTGCACGAATCGAATTCGGTGCCGCGTTATCCAGCCTCGCACGGCTGCGTGCGCATGCCCGGCGCATTCGCAAAAATGCTCTATGGAATGACCGAGCCCGGCATCCCCGTCATCATCAGCAACAGTGAAGTGGTGCCGCAGCCGATCGACCATCCCACCCTTTTCCATCCCGACGCACCGGTGCCGATGCAGCTGCTTTCGGATGTGGAGTTGCGGCCCTCGATGCCCGGCAGCCCCGAAAAACCGGTGCAGGTGGCGATGAACGACACGGCGGCGATGCCGACGCCGATAGTGCAGCCGGCCGCAACACGCGAAGCCGAGCCGCCGTCCGAGCCGATCAGCATGCTGATCACCCGCCGGACGCTGCGCGAGACGGTCATCGACGTCCAGACCCTGCTCAACCAGCTCGGCTTTTCCGCCGGCGATCCGGACGGCTTACTCGGCCCATCGACCGTGCAGGCGATCAAGGCCTTCAAGACGCTGCGGCCGGCGGAATTTGCCGGCGACAGGAGCCTGATCTCCGACGCGCTGCTCAAGGCTGTCTATGCCGCAACCGGCAAGGGGGAGCCGCCGAACGGCGTCATCATGGTGCGCCAGGCCTTCAAGCCGATCTTCGAAGCGCCGGTAACGATCGCCGATCCGGACCTGGCACTCGGCACGCATTTCTTCACGCTGCATGCCGTCGATGAACAAGCCGGCACGGCGGACTGGCTCGGCATCACGCTCGAGAACAATCTCTCCCGCGAGACGATGAAGCGGCTCGGGATTAGCAATCAGGAAAGCTCGATCGTCACAGGCAGGCCGATTGCCCGTTCGCTCAGCCGCATCACGATCCCCGACGAAACCCGCCGCAGGATCGACGCGCTGATCGCGCCCGGCTCGACGCTGACGATCTCCGATACCGGCCTTGGCCGCGAAACCGGCGACGGCACGGATTTCATCACCATCACCCGGGGCTGATCACGATCACCCGGGTTGATCGCGATCACCCGGATTGATCAGACAAGCTCAACGTCGACGACGCCGGGGGCGGCGCGAAGGGCAGCGGCGATCTCCGGCGTGATGCGGTATTTCTCCGACAGCGCCACTTCCACCTCGCGTTTGCCGTCCTCCTTGATGACGATGAAGGAAACGAGGCCGTCGCCCTTGGCGTTCAGATGGCCGGCGACCATCTTCAGCGGCCCGGAATCTCTGACATAAACGCGCAGTGCCTTCTGCATCTGCAGCGACTTTTCCTCCAGCGACTGGATCGTCTGGATGCGCAGGCCGATGCCCTCCGGCCGCTCCTCGCCGGTCGCCGTCAGCACGAAGGATTTTCCCGACTCCAATATGTCGCGGTACTGGTTCAACATTTCCGAAAACAGCACCGCTTCGAACTGGCCGGACGAATCCGAAAAGACGATGATGCCCATCTTGTTGCCGGTGCGGGTCTTGCGCTCCTGCTTGGAAATGACCGTGCCGGCAAGCCGTGCATTGGCTGCGCCCTGTTTGATCGCCTGCGAAAACTCGGCAAAGGTCTGCACCCGCATCTTCTGCAGGATATTGTTGTAGGAATCGAGCGGGTGAGCGGTGAGATAGAAACCCAGCACCTGGAATTCCTTGAGCAGCCGCTCCGAGGGGAGCCAGGGCGAAAACGGCGGCAGGGAGATTTTTTCGGGGCCCGAGGTCAGGGTGCTGCCGAAAATATCCGACTGGCCGCTCAGCTTGTTTTCCTGGGCGCGCTGGGCATAACCGAGAATGCGGTCGAGACCGGCAGCCAGTTGGGCGCGGTCCATATCGAAACAATCGAAGGCGCCGGCAAAGATCAGGCTTTCGAGCACGCGGCGATTGACCTGGCGCGGATCGATGCGCAGGCAGAAATCCTCGATGCCGGCGAAGGGCTTGTCGCCGCGCACCTCGACGATATGGTCGACGGCGGATTCACCGACACCCTTGAGGGCGGCGAGCGCATAATAGACGCGGTTGTCGCCGGTCTGGAAATGGCGGAAGGAGGTTTGCACCGAGGGTGCGATCACCTCGATGCCCAGACGCTTGGCATCCTGGCGGAAATCATTGACCTTTTCGGTGTTGGACATGTCGAGCGTCATCGAGGCGGCGAGGAATTCGACCGGATAATGCGCCTTCATATAGGCCGTCTGGTAGGAGACGATGGCGTAGGCGGCCGCATGCGACTTGTTGAAGCCGTAATTGGCGAACTTCGCCAGCAGTTCGAAAATATTGTCGGCCTGCGGCTTCGAGACGCCGTTCTTGACGGCGCCGACGACGAAGCGTTCGCGCTGCTGGTCCATCTCGGCCTTGATCTTCTTACCCATGGCGCGGCGCAGAAGGTCGGCTTCACCAAGCGAATAGCCGGAGAGCACCTGGGCGATCTGCATCACCTGTTCCTGATAGACGATAACGCCCTGGGTTTCCTTGAGCAGGTGGTCGATCATCGGATGGATCGATTCCAGCTCCTCGTCGCCGTGCTTGCGGGCATTGTAGGTCGGGATGTTCTCCATCGGGCCCGGGCGATAGAGCGCCACCAGTGCGATGATGTCCTCGATGCAGTCCGGCTTCATGCCGATCAGCGCCTTGCGCATGCCGGCACTTTCCACCTGGAACACGCCGACCGTCTCGCCGCGCGACAGCATCTCGTAGGTCGGTTTGTCGTCGAGAGGAATGGCGGCGAGATCGACGCTAATACCGCGCTTGGCGACGAAATCGACGGCGACCTTCAGCACCGTCAGCGTCTTCAGGCCGAGGAAGTCGAATTTGACGAGGCCGGCCTGCTCCACCCATTTCATGTTGAACTGGGTGACCGGCATGTCGGAGCGCGGATCGCGATACATCGGCACCAGCTTGGAGAGCGGACGGTCGCCGATGACGATGCCGGCGGCATGCGTCGAGGCGTGGCGGTAAAGCCCCTCGATCTTCTGGGCGATGTCGAGCAGGCGCGCGACCACCGGTTCTTTCGCCGCCTCTTCCTGCAGCTTCGGCTCCTCCTCGATCGCCTTGGACAGCGGCGTCGGATTGGCCGGGTTGTTCGGCACGAGTTTGCAGATCTTGTCGACCTGGCCGTAGGGCATCTCCAGCACGCGGCCGACATCGCGAAGGGCGGCACGCGCCTGCAGCGAACCGAAGGTGATGATCTGCGCCACCTGCTCGCGGCCATATTTGGCCTGGACGTAGCGGATCACCTCTTCGCGGCGGTCCTGGCAGAAGTCGATGTCGAAGTCGGGCATCGAAACGCGTTCCGGATTGAGGAAGCGCTCGAACAGCAGCGAAAACCGCAACGGATCGACGTCGGTGATCGTCAAGGCGTAGGCGACCAGCGAGCCTGCGCCCGAACCGCGGCCGGGGCCGACCGGAATATCATGCTGCTTGGCCCATTTGATGAAGTCGGCAACGATCAGGAAATAGCCGGGGAACTTCATACGCTCGATGACGCTGAGCTCGAAATCCAGCCGCTCGCGATAATCCTTTTCCTCGTAACCCGGCGACATGCCGAGCGTTGCAAGCCGCATATCGAGCCCATCGACTGCCTGGCGGCGCAACTCGCTCGCCTCGGCGCGTTCGGCCTCCTCGGCGTCGTCGGTCGCGCCGGTGAAGCGCGGCAGGATCGGCTTGCGCGTCTTCAGCACGAAGGAGCAGCGCCTGGCGATCTCGATCGTATTTTCCAGCGCTTCCGGCAGGTCGGCGAAGAGCTTGGCCATCTCGGCCCGGCTCTTCAGATAGTGATCCGGCGTCAGGCGAAAGCGGCTGTCGTCGGAGACGATGGCGTTGTGGGCGACCGCCATCAGCGCGTCATGGGCGTCGTAATCGTCGCGGGTAGGGAAGAAGGCCTCGTTGGTTGCCACCAGCGGCAGATCGTTTGCATAGGCGAGCCCGACGATCTTCTGCTCGTGGCGCTTGTCGTAGGTGCCGTGGCGCTGCAGCTCGACATAAAGCCTGTCGCCGAAGAGACGCTTCAACATCAGCAGCCGGGCTTCCGCTTGGGCGGGATGACCGTCCCTGATCGCCGCATCGACCGGTCCGGTCAGAGCGCCGGTCAAGGCGATCAGCCCTTCCGTGCCGGCCTCTTCCAGCCAAGAGGCTCTGACATGAATGGCCTGGTTGCTTTCACCGCCGAGATAGGCGCGGCTGACGAGATCGACCAGCCGTTCGTAACCGGCATCCGTAGCAGCCAGAAGAACGATCGACGGCAGCTTGACCAGGGCCTGCTGGCCGCCGCGCTTTTCCGTCTCCAGCCCGTCTTCCATGTCGATCGAGACCTGGCAGCCGATGATCGGCTGCAGGCCCTCGTCCATCGCCTTCTGGGAAAATTCGAGCGCAATGAACAGGTTGTTGGTGTCAGTAATGGCGATGGCCGGCTGGCTGTCGCCGGTCGCCTTGTAGAGGATCTTCTTCAGCGGCAGGGCGCCTTCGAGAAGCGAATAGGCGGAGTGGACCCTCAGGTGGATGAAGCCCGGCGTGCCGCCGGTCGCCTCAGCCGTAGAACCCTTTGCCGTATCCGCCATGACATGCCTTCCCAATCACCCGAATGAATCGGACGCATTGTCGACATAGAGGGCGATGATGTCCAGAAGAAGTCCCGCGTCCGGACCGCATGACAGCCATGCGGTCCCCTGAAAATTTCAGATCGCCATCACGATCAGCGAGAAGCTGGCAACGAACATTGCGATGGAGGTGAATGCTGCGATATCACGGATCATGTCAGTCATTTGGCTCTCCTTTACTCGTTATGTTTTCAATTTGTTCGATGTATGTTCTGTTGTCAACAGGAATCTTTTCCTTCTTTCTTGTGTTTGGCGAATCTCGGAAAGCGCTCGGCGATTCGCGTGGTGCCTGGGTTCGATCCGACGGGAGCAGCCTGCCAGTCCCAATCTTCGACGGATCCGCCATTCTGCTCGGCGGCCGGCCGCCCAAGTCGGTCCCCAGAATTCCGACATATGTTCCCTTTATGTTCTTTACATGCCGCGGCATATTTGCCAGCATCCGGCCGAGAGGAGAATGACATGCTCGACATTGCGATGCTGAACCAATTCATCGTGGAGGCGAAGGCTGCGACCTATGTCGGCGGCAGTGTGCCACGCGCACCCTGCCGGCCGGGTTCCCATGATATCGGTTATGAGAGCGGCGACTGGCGCTATCTCGACAGCTATTTCGGCGGCACCGATTTCGCCGGCCAGGAGGTGGTGTGGTTTGCCGGCGAGCCCGTCTGGGCGATGAATTATTTCGGCTGCGTCATTGCGCCCGAGCTCATCGATGGCGCTGCAGCCGGGACGGTGATCAAGGCGGCACTATCGACGATGTATCGCGAGGGCCGGTTTCTCGGCGGCATGGAATTCGACCATCCGTTCGGCCGTTACATCGACCACAGCGACGGCGGCTGTGCACGCTTCAGCGGCCAGGAATGCATCGTGGTCGAGGGCCGGAGGGCCTATGTGCTCGACTATCGCGGCGGGCTGGTCATCCCCTGAGTGCTGTCCGGGGAAGTCGGCGAGATCAGCCCCTTGCATCCGGCTGCCGCCACTGACCGGGGTCGAGTCACGTATCTCGACCCGTCCTTCGGACCCCGCTTGCGGGGCGAAGGAGACATCCCGCGCCTCTCCGTTCCCCGTCCGCCTTTGCGAAAGTCCCCTCCCCAACCCCTCCCCACAAGGGCAGGGCTATCGCATATAAGCAAAGAGCTGGAAGAAGAATTCTTTGTTCCAGTTTGCCCTGCGCATTTTGCTTGCCATGGGCTTGTCGAGAGGGTGGGCTCGCAAGATATTCTGTGCCAGCCTGCGGATGACAGCAAGATTTTGCGGTCCGTTGTCCTTGCGGGTTCGAGCATCGTCCTCGTTGAAGATGACGTCGAGGGTCCAGTGGAGCTGGTTTTCGATTGACCAGTGGGCGCGTACGACTTCGGCGAGTTTTTTCGGCGTGAGAATTTTGGAGAGAGCGATATACCGGACGGCCTGCTTTGGCTTGCCGTCCGCGCCAGTGCGCACCGCCTCGATGCGGCCGATCGCCTTGAGGCCGGGCAGGCTGGGCCGTTTGGCCAGGCGGTCGACCGGCAGCACCGAGGCACGGCGCTGCTCCTCTCGGCCATGAGCGCGGTCGCGGGTCTCGAAGACGGCGAGATCGGTCGCCGCCGCAAAGCCGGCTTCGGCGGCTGTGAACAGCGGTCCATGATTGGCCTTCAGCCCGAGCGCGTAATGCGCCTTGGTCGCAAGCAGCGCCTCGGCCATCGCCGGATGGCAGTGCAGCGCATCCGCCGTCACCGTGCAGCCCTTCAGCGTCAACGCCTTGAGCACACTGAGCGTCGCCTTGATCTCGTCGCCGCCCGGCGCACGCATCGCTGCGATCGAAAGCCGCGTTTCGACATCCCAGACGCTCACCATCAAGGGCGGCATGAAGGCGCGGCCCTTGTCGTATCCCCGCCGCAGCGACTTGCCGTCGATCGCCACTACGCCCTTGGGCGCCGGCAAGCCGAGCGCGCCCCGCAACGCCGTCATGAAGGCGCCGAACGCACGCTCCAGTTCCGCCGGGTCGAGCAGCCGAAACACCCGGCTGAACGTGTCGTGGCTCGGCGCGCCATGCCGCAGCGCGACGATCTCGCCAAGTTCTTCTTGCCGCGCCTCGGCGAATTCCGCTATCTCCACGCAAGTCTTGGCACCGCACAACGTCGCCAAAAGCGCCAGAAACAACAGCTCCCCCAGATCGTGCCGGGCATTCACGTCGCGCGGATCGTGAACTTCTCGCAATATCGAGATCAACAAAGACATCGGCTCTCCCCAAATCAGAGAAAGCCGCTACTGAATCCATCAGCTCAACAGACGCAATACTTATATGCGATTCCCCTGCCCACAAGGGGGAGGGACTAACCCGGAGTGCCCGCCTCGTTCCACTCGAAACGTCGCAGATATGGGAAAACGGGTGCGTCAGGTTAAGCCCCTCCCCCTTGTGGGGAGGGGTTGGGGAGGGGTCTTCAAGCCACTGCGGACCGTCAGAAATCAACGACCTTGCCGTCCGAAATCGTCACGCGCCGATCCATGCGGCGGGCGAGGTCGTGATTGTGGGTGGCGATGAGGGCGGCGAGGCCGGACTGGCGCACCAGCGCTTCCAGTGCGTCGAAGACGTAGCTTGCCGTATCCGGGTCGAGATTGCCTGTGGGTTCGTCGGCAAGAAGCAGGGCCGGCGCATTGGCGACGGCGCGGGCGATCGCGACGCGCTGCTGCTCGCCGCCGGAAAGCTCGCCGGGACGATGGGCGCCGCGATGGCCGATGCGCATGTAATCGAGAAGCTGGCCGGCCCGCTCGCCGGCTTCCTTCCAGGACAGCCCGGCAATCAGCTGCGGCATCATGATGTTTTCGAGCGCCGAGAATTCCGGCAAGAGATGATGGAACTGGTAGACGAAGCCGATTTCGCTGCGGCGGATCGCCGTGCGTTTATCGTCGCTCAGGCCATCGCAGGCATGGCCGTTGATGGTGACTTCACCGCCGTCCGGATGCTCCAGCAGCCCGGCGACATGCAGCAGCGTCGATTTGCCGGTGCCGGAGGGGGCGACGAGGGCGACGATTTCGCCTTTCGATATCGAAAAATCCGCGCCCTTCAGGATCGGCAGCAGCGTATCGCCCTGCCCGTAATGGCGCTCGACGCCGGTAAGCTTGAGAACGACGTTGCGTTTCATGAAGGCGGCATTCCTTATTCGTAGCGCAGGGCCTGCACCGGATCGAGCTTTGAGGCACGCCAGGCGGGGAAAATGGTCGCAATGAAGGAGAGCGTCAGCGCCATGACGACGATCGAGATCGTTTCGCTGAGATCCATTTCGGCCGGCAGCTGGCTGAGGAAATAGACCTGCGGATTGAAGAGCACGGTGCCCGACATCCAGGAGAAGAACTGGCGGACGGATTCGATGTTGACGCAGACGAGAACGCCGAGCAGAACGCCGGCGACGGTGCCGACAATGCCGATCGCCGCTCCGGTCATGAAGAAGATGCGCATGATCGCACCGGCGCTGGCGCCCATGGTGCGCAGGATGGCGATATCGCTGCCCTTGTCCTTCACCAGCATGATGAGGCCGGAAATGATGTTCAGCGCCGCAACAAGCACGATCAGCGTCAGGATCATGAACATGACGTTACGCTCGACCTGGAGTGCGGAGAAGAAGGTCTGGTTGCGCTGGCGCCAGTCGGTGATGGCGATCTGGCGGCCGGCCGCCTCCTCTACCTTGGGCCTGAGAGTGTCGATATCGTCGGGGTGATCGACGAAGAGCTCGATCGACTGCACCAGACCCTCGGCATTGAAATAAAGCTGCGCTTCCTCAAGCGGCATGAAGATGATCGAGGAGTCATATTCCGACATGCCGATCTCGAAGAGGCCGGAGATCTTGTAGGACTTGATGCGGGGGCTGACGCCCATGGGCGTAATGTCACCATCCGGCGACGTCAGCGTAATCAGATCGCCGACACGCAGACCCAACTGGTCGGCCATGCGGGTGCCGATCAGTACGCCGTCGCCAGAGGCATAACCGACCATATCGCCTGACTTGATGTTGTCGGAGATCGTCTTGAGCTTGGTGAGGTCGTCGGCACGGGCGCCGCGCACCAGCGCGCCAGTGCTGCCGCCGGCCTGGGCGGAGGCAAGCACCTGGCCCTCCACCAAGGGCAGCGCCATCTTGACGCCGGGCACGGCGGCGAGCTTGCTCGCGAGGGCGGGATAATCGGTGAAGGGGCCGTCGACCGGCTGGACGATCATATGGCCGTTAATGCCGAGGATGCGCGAGACGAGCTCGGTGCGGAAGCCGTTCATGACAGCCATGACGATGATCAGCGTCGCCACGCCGAGCATGATGCCGACGAAGGAGAAGCCGGCGATCACCGAGATGAAGGCCTCCTTGCGGCGGGCGCGCAGATAGCGCCACGCCACGAGGCGTTCGAAGGTGGAAAATGGCCTGCCAGCCGGACCCAAGCCGGATTTTGAACTCCGGTCCACTGCTGCCTCTGCCATTTCGCCTCCGTTTCCTTAAGCCACGAACCTGTTGATCGCCGCCTCGATGGTCATCGTTTCGCGGGCGCCGGTCTTGCGATCCTTCACCTCGACTTCGCCGTTGGCGACCGCGCGCGGGCCGGCGATGATCTGGACGGGCACCCCGATCAGGTCGGCGGTCGCGAATTTCGTGCCGGCCCGGTCGTCGGTATCGTCATAGAGCACATCCTTGCCGGCCTTCGTGAGCGCGGCATAGATCAGCTCGCAGGTATCGTCACAGGCCTGATCGCCCGCCTTCATGTTGATCACCACGACATCAAAGGGCGCGACCGAGGCCGGCCAGATGATTCCGTTGTCATCATGCGATGCTTCGATGATGGCGGGAACAAGGCGTGTCGGGCCGATACCGTAGGAACCCATGTGGACGAAGTGTTCCTTGCCGTCCGGTCCCTGCACTTTCGCGCCCATCGGCTCGGAATATTTCGTGCCGAAATAGAAGATGTGGCCGACCTCGATGCCGCGGGCCGAAAGCCGGTCGCCTTCGGGAACGGCGTTGAAGGCCGCCTCGTCATGCATTTCGGAAGTCGCCGCATAGAGCGAGGTCCACTTGTCGAAGATCGCCTGCAGGCCTTCGACGCTGTCGAAATCGGTGCTTTCGCCGGGGATATCGAAGCCGACGAAATCCTTATGGCAGAAGACTTCGGATTCGCCTGTATCGGCGAGGATGATGAATTCATGGCTGAGATTGCCGCCGATCGGGCCGGTATCGGCGCGCATCGGAATGGCGCGCAGGCCGAGCCGATCGAAGGTTCTGAGGTAGGCGGCGAACATCTTGTTATAGGAATGCTCCGCCCCTTCGCGCGTCAGATCGAAGGAATAGGCATCCTTCATCATGAATTCGCGCGAGCGCATGGTGCCGAAGCGCGGGCGGATCTCGTCGCGGAACTTCAGCTGGATGTGATAGAGATTGAGCGGTAGGTCCTTGTAGGACTTGACGGAGGAGCGGAAAATATCCGTCACCATCTCCTCATTGGTGGGACCATACAGCATCGGACGATCCTGTCGGTCCTTGATGCGCAGCATCTCTTTGCCGTAGGCGTCGTAACGGCCGCTTTCCTGCCAGAGCTCGGCCGACTGCAGGGTCGGCATCGAAAGCTCGATGGCGCCGGCGCGGTTCTGCTCCTCACGGATAATATTGTTGACCTTGTCGAGAACCTTCTTCCCCAACGGCAGCCAGGAATAGATGCCCTGCGACTGCTGGCGGATCATGCCGGCGCGCAGCATCAGCCGATGGGAGACGATTTCCGCCTCCTTGGGGTTTTCCTTGAGGATGGGCATGAAATAGCGGGACAGACGCATGGCGGATTCCGAGGCGGTTGGATCCCGCAACAGGCGGAATCGAAAGACAATGATTAATGTCGGGAGCGTTCATAGCCGCTTCGCGGCGGGAAGGAAACCCGCAACTGGCGTCGGCAACCTCCCGCATGCGCATGTTCGCACCCGCAAAATGAAATGGCGTGAAAAAGCGCGTGTTTATAAGGACTTGAACGAAAATCTTGTCAACAGAAAAAATTTGCTAGAGTGTAGCAAAAATGCAAAAAAAGCTGATGACAAAGCCCAATGTTTGAGCTAGCTTTAGCTCACAAAACAGGCAAGGAGGATAAATTCTTGCCGAATTCGCGGTCAAGTCTTGGGAGGATCAGATCTTAGGCGCGCTCGTCGCAGCCCCGGCAACGGTTACAGATCACGCGATACTTAAAACAAGGCTTTTAGCCTTGTTTTTTTTTGGTTTTTCGGCTCCCGATCGCACTCAAAAACCCACCTCGCCTTCCGTTAGGAGATGGGCTTCATTCCGTTACGTGAGCTCTTTGCCGTAAAAGCATGACATTGATATGACGGTATACCGTCTGCTGAATTTACATCTGCCCAAAGTTTGAGCAAAAGCTAGCTTTTAATAGAAGCTCGGCCCGAGTTGTGGAAGGGCGTCGAAGCCCCAGCCGAAATAGGTGTCGCAGACATACCAGAGGCCGTAGATCACCGCCGAAATCAGCGTCGTCAGCGAAAAGACGAAGGCGGCGCGAAACCGGGCGGGCGCGCTCGGAACGGTGCCGAGCACGACATCATTGTCTTCCGCCTGGGTGCGCAGACCGATCGGCAGGACAGCGAAAAGCGTCATCCACCAGATGATGAAGTAGACGGCAAATCCCTGAAGAAAGATCTGGAGCATTATGGTTCCCGTTGATGCCGCGGTGATATGGCGTCCTTATACGGCGAAATGTCGGCCAACTCAAAGCGGGCAAAACGTTTCGCCGCCTTTGGGTCACTCTGCCGCAGCCGAGCTCAGGCCTGTTCGAGTTCGATCAGCGTGCCGAAGAAATCCTTCGGGTGCAGAAAGAGCACCGGCTTGCCATGCGCGCCGGTCTTCGGCTTGCTATCGCCGAGCACTCTGGCGCCCGCCTCGACCAGCCGGTCACGGGCGAGAATGATATCCTCCACCTCATAGCAGATGTGGTGCATGCCGCCGGACGGGTTCTTTTCCAGGAAGGCTGCGATCGGCGAGGTAGCCCCGAGCGGCTCAAGCAATTCGACCTTGGTGTTTTCCAATTCGACGAAGACGACGGTGACGCCATGCTCCGGCAGAGGCTGCGGCTGCGATACGGCAGCCCCCAGCGTGTCGCGATAGGCGGCCGTCGCCACTGCCAGATCGGGAACGGCGATGGCGATATGGTTGACCCGGCCGAGCATGGTCAGACCTTGGTGACGAAGGCGGTGACCACCGGCTTCTTGCCCCAGGCGTGGTTGGCGGCTGCGCGGATGGCGCGGCGCACGGCCTCCTGCAGCATGTCGATATCCTTGCGGCGGGCGCGCGGAATGCTTTCGATGGCGCTGATCGCTGCGTCGAAGAGCGTATCTTCCATCTCTTCGCCCTCATCGTCATAGACGGGCAGGCCGATCGAAACGAGATCGGGATCGCCGATGATGTCATAGCGGGCGTCGAGCACGACGTTGACAGCGACATGACCGACATAAGAGAGCTTCTTGCGTTCGCCGATCCCCATCTCGTCGAAATCGCCGATCAGCGAGCCGTCCTTATAGATGCGGCCATGCGGCGCCTCGCCGATCACGTCGACGGGACCGGGCGCCAGCCGCAGGATATCGCCATTGCGCACGCGCGGCACGATCGCGATGCCGGATTGCTCGGCAAGTTCCTTATGCGCCGTCAGATGCGTCGCCTCGCCATGCACCGGCACGACGATCTTCGGCCGCGTCCACTCGTACATCCGCTGCAACTCGTTGCGGCGCGGATGGCCGGACACGTGGACCAGGGCTTCGGTATCGGTGATGATGTGCACGCCCTGCTCGACGAGGCCGTTCTTGATATCCTGGATTGCTTTCTCGTTGCCGGGAATGGCGCGCGAGGAAAAGACGACGATATCGCCGGCGGCAAAGGCGACGTTGCGCATCTCGTCGCGGGAGAGCTTGGCAAGGGCTGCGCGCGCCTCGCCCTGGCTGCCGGTCAGGATGACGACGACCTTGTCGCGCGGGATATAGCCGTATTCTTCCTCGGAGATGAAGGGCTTCACGCCCTCCATCAGACCGATATCCTGGGCGACGTTGACGACGCGCTTCAGCGAGCTGCCAAGCAGCAACACTTCGCGGCCTGCCGCCTCGGCCGCCTCGGCAACGGTGCGGATACGCCCGACATTCGACGAGAAGGTGGTGATCGCCACCCGGCCCTCGGCATTCTCGATGATCTTGCGCAGGCTTTCCGACACATCCTTCTCGGAGGGCGAAACACCGTCGCGCAGCGCATTGGTGGAATCGCACATCAGCGCCAGCACGCCCTCGTCGCCGAGCTGGCGGAACCGCGTCTCGTCGGTCAGCGGCCCGAGCGAAGGCTCATGGTCGATCTTCCAGTCGCCGGTGTGGATAACGTTACCAACAGGCGTGCGGATCATCAGCGACATCGGCTCGGGGATCGAATGGTTGACGGCCACACCCTCGATGCTGAAGGGGCCGGCATTGATCGTATCGCCTGCCTTGAACGGCGTCACCGGGACTTCGCCGATTGTCGCCTTCTCGAAATCGTGTTTGGCTTCGAGCAGACCAGCGGTAAAGCCCGAGGCATAGACCGGCACGTTGAGTCCCGGCCAGAGATCGGCGAGCGCGCCATAATGATCTTCATGCGCATGGGTGATGATGATCGCCTTGAGGTTCTTGCGCTCGCTGGCGAGGAAGCGGATATCGGGCAGCACGAGGTCGACGCCCGGCAGGTCGGGGCCGGGAAAAGTGACGCCGCAATCGACCATGATCCACTGGCGATGCTCGGGCGGGCCGTAGCCATAGAGAGCGAGATTCATGCCGATCTCGCCAACGCCGCCCAGAGGCAGGAATACCAACTCGTCCTGTTTCGCCATAATTTTCGTTTTTTCCGCTATCCAAAAAACACATCACCGGCGGCAATGGGCATTATCCTGCCAGCGCCGGTATCGAGCATCAACAAGCCATTATCATCAATTCCGGCGAATTGGCCGGAAATCGATCGGTCCGGCAAATTCACCGTGATCTTTTCGCCGATGCCGCAGGCGATCGCGCGCCAGAGCGCCGTGATCTCGCCGATGCCCCGGCCCTGATCCCATATTTCAAGCACTTCCGCCATCTCCGCGAAGAGATGGGCGAAGAGTTCCTCCGGCGAGGCCGTACTTCCCTGCTGACGCAGGCAGGTGGCAGGGTAGAGCGGATTATCCGGCATGACCGAGACATTGATGCCGATACCGACGATCAGCGCGTAGCGGCCGTCCGGCAGCCTTTCACCTTCGACGAGGATGCCGCAGGTCTTCTTTCGGCCGATGAGGATATCGTTCGGCCATTTGACCTCGAGCGGCTCGGCGCCCAGCGGCAGCACCCGGCGGATCGCCTGGTGCACGGCAACGGCGATTGCCAGCGGCAGAGAGCCGAGGCGCTCCATCGGGGCCGGGTCGATCAGCAGAAGAGAGGCGTAGAGATTGCCGCGTTCGGAAACCCAGAGCCTGCCGCGGCGGCCGCGGCCGCCGGTCTGTCGTTCGGCGGTCACCCAGAGATTGCCGCCGTCGCCTGCCCGGGCCCGGGCAAGGCATTCGTTATTGGTGGACGATGTTTCCGACAGAGCATCGTGCCTGAAATCGCCGAGCGATATCCGGCGCCGTCCGTCGGAAGCCATTAAAACAGCGTCGCGGCGGCAAGCTCTGCCGCACCGCCGATCGGGCCGCCGATGAGGACATAGGCGGTGACGAAGAGGCCGGAGAGACCGAAGACCAGACGCAGTGCGCCTGAAACCCGGGCGAATTGGCCGGTCGCTTCATCGAACCACATCAGCTTGATGACGCGCAGATAGTAGTAGGCGCCGACGACCGAGGCGAGAACGCCGATGATGGCGAGCGCATAAAGCTTGGCTTCGATGGCGGCGACGAAAACGAAGTACTTGGCGAAGAAGCCGGCCAGCGGCGGAATGCCGGCAAGCGAGAACATCAGCGCCGTCAGCACCAAGGCCATGAACGGGTTGGTCGTGGACAGGCCGGCGAGATCGTTGACCTCCTCGACGACGGTGCCGTCCTTGCGGCGCATCGACATGATGATCGCGAAGGTGCCGAGGGTCATGACCATGTAGATGACCATGTAAAGCATGACGCCGGAAACGCCGGTCTGGTTGCCGGCGGCAAGGCCGACCAGCGCATAGCCCATGTGACCGATCGACGAATAGGCCATCAGTCGCTTGATGTTCTTCTGGCCGATCGCCGCGAACGAGCCGAGCAGCATCGAGGCGATCGAGATGAAGACGACGACCTGCTGCCAGTCGGCGAGCACCGGCTGGAAGGCAGTGATGACGATGCGCGTCATCATCGCCATGGCGGCAACCTTGGGGGCTGCGGCCAGGAAGGCGGTGACCGGCGTCGGCGCGCCTTCATAAACATCAGGCGTCCACATGTGGAAGGGAACGGCCGAGATCTTGAAAGCGATGCCGGCGAGGATGAAGACCAGGCCGAAGACGAGGCCGAGCGAACGCGCGCCCTCGACCGACAGCGCCTGGGCGATCTCGGAGAAATGGGTGTGGCCGGTGAAGCCGTAGACCAGCGACATGCCGTAGAGCAGCATGCCGGAGGACAGCGCACCGAGGACGAAATATTTCAAGCCGGCTTCGGTCGATTTCAGGCTGTCGCGGTTGATCGCGGCGACGACATAGAGCGCCAGCGACTGCAGTTCCAGCGCGAGATAGAGCGAGATCAGGTCGTTGGCCGAGATCATCAGCAGGATGCCGAGGGTCGCCAGCACCAAGAGAACCGGGAATTCGAACTTGTCGAGCTGATTTTCGCGGGCGTGCCCCATCGTCATGAACAGGGCGACCAGCGAACCGATGAGCGCCACCAGCTTCATGAAGCGGGAGAAGCCGTCGGCCATGTAGACGCCGCCATAGGCAAGGCCTTCTGCCGGCACGAAGAGCAGCCACAGGCCGGAGGCCAGCAGCAGGACGATGGCGAGGCCGGTGACGACAAGGCCCGACCGCTCGCCTGAGAAGACGCCGACCATCAACAGGACAAGGGCGCCGACCGCGAGGATGAGCTCCGGCGCGGAAAGATGCAGACTGAGGAGAATTGTTTCAGCGGTCATGTCCGATAAGTCCCGTCATCAATTCATAGACAGCGCAATATTCTGCGCTGCGTGCACGGCGGCCGTGTAGTTGTTGACCAGCAGATCCACCGAGGCGGCCGTCGCATCGAAGACCGGAGCCGGGTAAACGCCGAAGAAGATGGTCAGCGCGACCAGCGGATAGAGGATCAGCTGTTCACGTGGCGAAAGATCGAGCAGCGCCTTCAGCTTTTCCTTCTCCAGCGCGCCGAAGATCACCCGGCGATAGAGCCAAAGTGCGTAGGCGGCCGAGAGGATGACACCGGTGGCGGCAAAGAGCGCGACCCAGGTATTGACCCGGAAGACACCCATCAGCGTCAGGAATTCGCCGATGAAGCCCGAGGTGCCGGGAAGCCCGACATTGGCCATGGTGAAGACCATCATGGCGACGGCATATTTCGGCATGTTGTTGACGAGGCCGCCATAGGCGTTGATCTCGCGCGTGTGGGTGCGGTCATAGACGACACCGACGCAGAGGAAGAGCGCGCCGGAGACGATGCCATGCGACAGCATCTGGAAGATCGAACCCTGGACGCCCTGCATGTTGGCGGCGAAGATGCCCATGGTCACGTAGCCCATGTGCGCCACCGAGGAATAGGCGATCAGCTTCTTGATATCGTCCTGCATCATCGCCACCAGCGAGGTGTAGATGATGGCGATAACAGACATGGCGAAGACCAACGGCGCGAAATAATCGGACGCCACCGGGAACATACCGAGCGAGAAGCGGATAAGGCCGTAGCCGCCAAGCTTCAGGAGCACGCCGGCCAGGATCACCGAGCCCGCCGTCGGCGCCTGAACGTGCGCATCCGGAAGCCAGGTATGAACCGGCCACATCGGCATCTTCACGGCAAACGAGGCGAAGAAGGCAAGCCATAACCAGGTCTGCAGCGCCGGCGGGAACTTGTAGGCAAGCAGCGCAGTGATGTCGGTCGTGCCGGCCTGCCAGTACATCGCCATGATGGCGAGCAGCATCAGCACCGAGCCGAGCAGCGTATAGAGGAAGAACTTGTAGCTCGCATAAACGCGGTCCTTGCCGCCCCAGACGCCGATGATCAGGAACATCGGAATGAGGCCCGCCTCGAAGAAGACGTAGAAGAGCACGATATCGAGCGAGACGAAGACGCCGACCATCATCGTTTCCAGGATGAGGAAGGCGATCATGTATTCCTTCAGGCGCTTCTCGATCGACAGCCAGCTGGCCAGCACGCAGAAGGGCATGAGGAAGGTCGTCAGGATGACGAACAGCATGGAGATGCCGTCGACGCCGAGGTGGTAGCCGATGCCGGTGCCGAGCCAGTCAAGCTTTTCGACCATCTGGAAGCCCGGATTGGCATTGTCGAAGCCGATCCAGATGACGAGCGAGACGATGAAGGTGAAGACGGTGGTGATCAGCGAGATCCCCAGCACGTTCCTCCGGCCGCTTTCGCTGTCGCCATTCATCAAGAGCAGGAGCACCACGCCGGCGAGCGGCAGGAAGGTGACCGTTGAAAGAATAGGCCAATCGGTCATCAGAAGGAACTCCCGAGCATCATCCAGGTAACAAGCGCCGCAATGCCGATCAGCATGGCGAAGGCATAGTGATAGAGGTAACCGGTCTGCAGGCGGACGACGCGGTCGGTGACGGCGACGACGCGGGCGGCAACGCCGTTCGGGCCGTAGGTGTCGATGACGCCGACGTCACCCTTTTTCCACAGGAAGCGGCCGAGTGCCTTGGCCGTGCGGACGAAGAGGAAGTCGTAGAGTTCGTCGAAGTACCACTTGTTGAGCAGGAAGTGGTAGAGCACACGGTGCTGCTTGGCGAGGACGCGCGGCGTCTGCGGCGAGCGGATATACATGTACCAGGCGGTGATGAAACCGAGCACCATGGCGATGAAGGGGCTCAGGCCCACGAGCGCCGGCACATGGTGGAACTGTTCGACGAGTTCGTTCTCGGCGCCGGTAAACAGAGCGCCCTTCCAGAACTCGGCATATTCCTCGCCGTAGAAACGGCCTTCGAAGATCACGCCCGCAAATACCGCGCCGATCGCCAGCAGATAGAGCGGCACCAGCATGACCTGCGGCGACTCGTGGACGTGGTGCATGACCTCGTGCGAAGCGCGCGGCTTGCCGAAGAAGGTCATGAAGATCAGGCGCCAGGAATAGAAGCTGGTGAACAGAGCCGCGATGACCAGCAGCGAGAAAGCGAAGCCCGAGACCGGCGAATGCGATGCGTAGGTCGCCTCGATGATCACATCCTTGGAGAAGAAGCCGGCAAAGCCGATCGGCGTGAAGGGAATGCCGACGCCGGTGATCGCCAGCGTGCCGATGATCATCATCCAGAACGTCCACTTGATGTGCGGCCGCAGGCCGCCCATGTAGCGCATGTCCTGCTCGCCATCGACGGCATGGATGACCGAACCGGCGCAGAGGAAGAGCAGCGCCTTGAAGAAGGCATGGGTGAAGAGATGGAAGATCGCCGCGCCATAGGCCCCTACCCCGAGCGCCACGAACATGTAGCCGAGCTGCGAGCAGGTGGAATAGGCGATGACGCGCTTGATGTCGTTCTGCACCAGGCCGACGGTTGCCGCGAAGAAGGCGGTGATCGCGCCGATGACCGTGACGACCGTCAGTGCATCATGCGACAGTTCGAACAGCGGCGACATGCGGGCGACGAGGAAGACGCCGGCGGTGACCATGGTCGCGGCATGGATGAGGGCCGAGACCGGGGTCGGGCCTTCCATCGCGTCCGGCAGCCAGGTGTGCAGCAGGAACTGCGCCGACTTGCCCATCGCGCCCATGAAGAGCAGCAGGCAGACGCCGGTCAGCGCATGCGCCTTGTCGAGCTGCATGCCGAAGAGGTTGAGGATCACTTCGCTCGCCTCGCCGCCGCCTTCATGCGGGGCGAAGTTCGAGGCGTTGGCGAAGATCGTGTCGAAGTTGATCGCGCCGAACAGTACGAAGACGCCGGCAATGCCGAGCACGAAGCCGAAGTCGCCGACGCGGTTGACGATGAAGGCCTTCATCGCCGCAGCGGTCGCCGACGGCTTCTTGAACCAGAAGCCGATCAAGAGATAGGAGGCGAGACCGACGCCTTCCCAGCCGAAGAACATCTGGGCGAGGTTGTCGGCGGTCACCAGCATCAGCATGGCGAAGGTGAAGAGCGAGAGATAGGCAAAGAAACGCGGACGATGCGGATCGGTGTGCATGTAACCGATCGAATAGATATGCACCAGCGTCGAGACAGTGTTGACGACGATCAGCATGACCGAGGTCAGCGTATCCACGCGCAGCGACCACGAGACGTCGATGCCGCCGGACTGGATCCAGCGCAGCACCTCGACCTTGATCGGGCCGCCTTCGACGTGGCCCATGCCGACGTTGAAGAAGACGATCCAGGACAGGATGGCGGCGATGATCATCAGGCCGCTGGTGACATATTCCGAAGCCTTGGCGCCGATGGCGCGGCCGAAAAGGCCGGCGACGATCGCACCGATCAAGGGAAGAAAGACGATAGCCTTATAGAGGAACATGAGTCACTCAGCCCTTCATCATATTGACGTCTTCGACCGCGATCGAGCCGCGGTTGCGGTAGAAGACAACGAGAATTGCAAGACCGATCGCCGCTTCGGCAGCCGCGACCGTCAGAATGAACAGCGCGAAGACCTGGCCGACGATGTCGTTCAGGAAGGAGGAGAAGGCGACCATATTGATATTGACGGCAAGCAGGATCAGTTCGACCGACATCAGGATGACGATGACGTTCTTCCGGTTGAGGAAGATGCCGAAGACGCCGAGCGTGAAGAGGATGGCGCTGACCGTCAGGTAGTGGGAAAGTCCGATGACCATGTTCTTTGTTCCTTGACCTGCCTTAGACGACGCCCTGCCCGGGCTTGACCGAAACCACCTCGACGGCGGTGGCGGGCGTGCGGGCAACCTGCCTCGGGATATTCTGCCGCTTGATATTGGTGCGGTGCCGGAGCGTCAGCACGATCGCACCGATCATGGCGACCAGCAGGACCAGGCCGGCGATCTCGAAGAAATAGACGTAGTTGGTGTAGAGCACGTCGCCGAGGGCGGCGGTATTGGTGCGTTCCGTCAGCGCAGGGATCGGCATCGCGACCGACTTGGCGATCTCAGGCGAGATGACGCTGCCGCCGATGACGACGATCAGTTCGGCCGCCAGGATCACCCCGATCAGCCCGCCGATCGGCGCGTATTCGAGAACCCCTGCCCTCAATTCGGTGAAGTCGATATCGAGCATCATCACCACGAAGAGGAAGAGAACGGCGACGGCGCCGACATAGACGACCAGCAGGATCATCGCCAGGAATTCGGCACCGAGCAGCAGGAAAAGACCGGCCGCATTGAAGAACACCAGGATCAGGAACAGAACCGAGTGAACCGGGTTCTTTGCCCAGATGACCATGAACGCCGACGCTATCGCGACAAAGGCGAAAAGATAGAAAAATAGAGCCTGCAGACCCATGTTGGTGCCTTTTTCATCTTCCCCCGGGCAGCCGGGAGTTTTTCTGCCCGATAGAGCCTTGCGCGGCTGACCGGCAAAGCTCCTGTGCATATTGACCGCGACAGGAGCAGCAGAGCTCCATCGCGGCATTTCAAAACCCAATCAGCGGTACGGCGAATCGATCGCGATGTTGCGGGCGATTTCGCGCTCCCACCGGTCGCCGTTATCGAGAAGGCGCGCCTTGTCGAAATAGAGCTCTTCGCGCGTTTCCGTCGCAAATTCGAAATTCGGGCCTTCGACGATCGCGTCGACCGGGCAGGCTTCCTGGCAGAAGCCGCAATAGATGCACTTCACCATGTCGATGTCGTAGCGCACCGTGCGGCGGGTGCCGTCGTTGCGGCGCGGACCGGCCTCGATGGTGATCGCCTGGGCAGGACAGATCGCCTCGCAGAGCTTGCAGGCGATGCAGCGTTCCTCACCGTTCGGATAACGGCGCAACGCATGCTCGCCGCGGAAGCGCGGGGAAACCGGACCCTTCTCGAAGGGATAGTTGATCGTCGCCTTCTGGCGGAAGAAATAGCGCATCGACAGAAAGAATGCGCCGAAGAATTCCTTGAGGAACAGCGAGCTGATGGAGCTGGACAAGCTTCCCATCTTCAACCTCCAATTTTGCCGGAAACGAGAGCTGGCATGATCATGCCCAACCCATCAGCTTCAGCACGAATGCAACGATGATGACCATGGCGAGCGACAGCGGCAGGAAGACCTTCCAGCCGAGACGCATGAGCTGGTCGTAGCGGTAGCGCGGGACGAAAGCCTTGACCATCGCGAACATGAAGAACACGAAGCAGGCCTTCAGCATGAACCAGATGATGCCGGGGACCCAGTTGAGGATCCAGATATCGACCGGAGGCAGCCAGCCGCCGAGGAACAGGATCGTCGTCAGCGAGCACATCAGGCAGACGGCCGCATATTCGCCGAGCATGAACATCATATATGGCGAGGAGCCATATTCGACCATGAAGCCGGCGACGAGTTCCGATTCGGCTTCCGGAAGGTCGAAAGGCGGACGGTTCGTCTCGGCAAGCGCCGAAATGAAGAAGATGATGAACATCGGGAACAGCGACAGCCAGTGCCAGTCGAGGAACGACGCCGGCAGGCCAAGCATGGTGCCGAGGCCGGTATGCTGGGCATTGACGATATCGGTCAGGTTCAGAGAACCAACGCAGAGCAGTACGGTGACGATGACGAAGCCGATCGAGACTTCATAGGACACCATCTGCGCCGCCGAGCGCAGCGCGCCGAGGAACGGATACTTCGAGTTCGAAGCCCAGCCGCCCATGATGATGCCGTAGACCTCGAGCGATGAGATCGCGAAGATATAGAGGATGCCGACATTGATGTTGGCGATCACCCATCCGTCGGCGAGCGGCACGACCGCCCAGGTGGACAGCGCCAGAAGCACGGTCACCAGCGGGGCCAGCAGGAACACTGCCTTATTGGCGCCGGCCGGAATGATCGGCTCCTTGAAGACGAACTTCAGAAGGTCGGCGAAGGACTGGAACAGGCCGAAGGGGCCGACGACGTTCGGGCCGCGGCGCAACTGCACGGCCGCCCAGATCTTGCGGTCGGCGAGCAGCACATAGGCGATGAAGACGAGCAGGCAAACGAGAAGCAGCAGCGACTGACCGATCATGATGATCGCCGGCCAGACATAGGTCGAAAAGAAAGAATCCATAGTCCCCTGCCCTTACTCTGCCGCGACTTTGAAGTTGTTGCGGGCCAATGCCGAGCACTCGGCCATGACAGCCGAGGCACGCGCGATCGGGTTCGTCAAATAGAAGTCTTTGACCGGCGACGCAAACCCTGACTTGTTCATCTTACCGGCTTTTTTCGCGACTGCGGCAATTTGGGCGCTATCGGTTTCGGCGATCTCGTCGATGGCGGCAAAATGCGGGAAAGCGGCATAGAGCCGGGCGCGCAATTCGCTCAGCGAATCGAAGGGAAGCTTCTTGCCGAGCACGTCGGAAAGGGCGCGGATGATCGCCCAGTCCTCGCGCGCATCACCCGGCGCAAAGCCTGCGCGGCTGCCCATCTGGACGCGGCCTTCGGTGTTGACCCAGGTGCCGGACTTTTCGGTATAGGCTGCGGCCGGCAGGATGACGTCGGCATGGTGGGCGCCGTTATCGCCGTGCGAGCCGATATAGACGGTGAGCTTGGCCTTCTTCGCGGTGAAGTCGAGTTCGTCGGCGCCGAGCAGGAAGAGCACATCCATCGCCGTGAGCATTTCGGCGGCGTTGGCGCCCTTGGCACCCGGCACGAAGCCGAGGTCGAGGCCGCCGACGCGGGACGCTGCGGTATGGAGGACGGCAAAGCCGTTCCAACCTTCGACAACAGCGCCGACCGAACCGGCAAGCTTGGCCGCACTGGCGAGAACGCCGGCGCCATCGCTGCGCGACAGCGCGCCCTGGCCGATGATGATCATCGGCTTGGCAGCGTTCTTCAAGACGTCGGCAAAGGCGTGGCCGCCATCGACCAGATCCTTGAGCGTGTCGGGACCGCTGCCGAGGTAATCATAGCTGTAACGCAGTTCGCCCGGCTCGCCGATCACGCCGATCGGGAACTTGCCGCGGCGCCAGCGCTTGCGGATGCGGGCGTTGAGGATCGCCGCCTCGAAGCGAGGATTGGCGCCGATGATCAGCAGCGCGTCCGCCTGGTCGATGCCAGCAATCGTCGGGTTAAAGAGGTAGCTGGCGCGGCCGAGCGACGGATCGAGTGCCGTCCCATCCTGGCGACAGTCGAGATTGGCCGATCCCAGCGACTTCACCAGTTCGGAGAGCGCATACATTTCCTCGACGGAAGCGAGGTCGCCCGCAATCGCACCGATCTTGTCACCCGAGGTGGCGCTGACGGCGGCCTTGATGGCGCCGAAGGCTTCGGCCCAGGTGGCCGGCTGCAGGCGACCGTCGCGGCGGACATAAGGCCGGTCGAGGCGCTGCGTCTTCAGGCCGTCCCAGATGAAACGGCTCTTGTCGGAGATCCACTCTTCGTTGATCGTCTCGTTGACGCGCGGCAGGATGCGCATCACTTCGCGGCCGCGGGTATCGACGCGGATCGCCGAACCGACGGCATCCATGACGTCGATCGATTCGGTCTTGTTCAATTCCCAGGGGCGCGCGGTGAAGGCGAAGGGCTTGGAGGTGAGCGCGCCGACCGGGCAAAGGTCGACGACGTTGCCCTGCAGTTCGGAGGTCATCGCCTGTTCGAGATAGGTGGTGATCTCGGCATCCTCGCCGCGGCCGATCAGGCCGAGTTCGGAAATGCCGGCGACTTCTGTGGTGAAGCGGACGCAGCGCGTGCAGTGAATGCAGCGGTTCATCACGGTCTTGACCAGCGGGCCAATATACTTGTCTTCGACCGCGCGCTTGTCTTCCTGATAACGCGAGGTGTCGATGCCGAAAGCCATCGCCTGGTCCTGCAGGTCGCATTCGCCGCCCTGGTCGCAGATCGGGCAATCGAGCGGATGGTTGATCAGCAGGAATTCCATCACACCTTCGCGGGCCTTCTTGACCATCGGGGTGTTGGTGAAGACCTCGGGCAGTTCGCCGTTCGGGCCGCCGCGGATGTCGCGCACGCTCATGGCGCAGGAAGCCTGCGGCTTCGGCGGGCCGCCCTTCACTTCGACAAGGCACATGCGGCAGTTGCCGGCAACCGACAGGCGCTCGTGGAAGCAGAAGCGAGGAACCTCGGCGCCGGCGTCTTCGCACGCCTGCAACAGCGTGAAATGATCCGGAACTTCGATCTCGTTGCCGTCAATCTTCAGTTTTGCCATCGTCGCTCAGTCCTGTTTCCCGTTTGCCTGATGACGGCAAACAAACCTATTTTTGCAACAGTCTCATTGCCAAGCCGGATCTTTCGTCCTGCCGACAGCGGATGTCGCCCAAATTCTCTATCGCGCGTTCCAGGTCCGGAACCCGCACCGGCATCTGCAGCGTGAGGCCCCCGCCCGTCCGCCGATCTGCCCATATTTCCGGCCGATTGATCCGGCCGGACAGTTCATTTCCTTCTACGGCCCCGTCCTGCCAGGACTTTCGCCTGGCCAGTCCAGTCGTCGCGGCCGATGCGGCCGTTGAAACCGAGTTCGGCATCGAGCTTGACGATGTCCTCGTCGCTCCAGGCGGCAATCTCGGCGAAACTGCGAATGCCCTTGCCGTTCAGCACCTGCTCGAGCTTCGGGCCGATGCCGGCGATCAGCTTGAGATCGTCGGCCTTGACAGCCCGCGCAGCCGGTTTTGCCTTCACGGCGGGCTTCGGCTGGCCGACCGGCTTCGCTTCACTGACCGGCTTCGGCTCGCTGACCGGCCTGACGACGGTCAATGTCGGCCCTGCCTTCTTTTCGGCCGCCGGCTTTGTGAAAGCCTTGACGGTAGGGCGAATATTCTCCGGCCGGATCTCGACATCGGGCGCCGGCTCGTCCGGCGGCGTATCATCGAGGGCGGCCGCGACCTTGCCGGTCGTTTCCAGAGCACTCTGGAAGGCCCCGAAGAAAGCGCCGGCGATCTGCGTCGACAGACCGAAGCCGATCGCCGTTGCGGCGGCAAAGGCTGCGGCGGGTTGCGCCATCAGCGGATGCACCGGCATCGCCCGCGCATTTTCCAGCATCTCGGCAGCAAGTCGGCCAAAGCCGGCCGCGAAATCGGCTGCCTCCTCCTTCTTCCTGCTATCGGATGCCTTGTCCGCCATGATTATTCAGCCGCCTCCAGAACCGCACCGTGATCGAGCGCGCTCGCCGTATACTGGTCGATGCGCTTTTCGATCTCCGGACGGAAGTTACGGATCAGACCCTGCACCGGCCATGCGGCGGCGTCGCCGAGCGCACAGATGGTGTGGCCTTCGATTTGCTTCGTCACCTGGAACAGCATGTCGATTTCGCGCTTCTGGGCATTGCCCTTGGCCATGCGCTCCATCACGCGCCACATCCAGCCGGTGCCTTCGCGGCACGGCGTGCACTGGCCGCAGCTCTCATGCTTGAAGAAGGCGGAGATGCGGGCGATCGCCTTGATGACGTCGGTGGACTTGTCCATGACGATCGCGGCGGCCGTGCCGAAGGAGGAACCAACGCCGCGCAGACCGTCGAAATCCATCGGGCAGTCGATGATGTCCTTGGCCGGAACGATCGGGCAGGATGCTCCGCCCGGAATGACGGCGAGCAGATTGTCCCAGCCGCCGCGGATGCCGCCGGCGTGGCGGTCGACCAGTTCGCGGAAGGTGATGCCCATTTCCTCTTCGACGGTGCACGGCTTGTTGACGTGGCCGGAGAGCATGAACAGCTTGGTGCCGACATTGTTCGGACGGCCGATGGCCGAGAACCAGCCGGCGCCGCGGCGCAGGATGGTCGGCGCGACCGCGATCGATTCGACGTTGTTGACGGTCGTCGGGCAGCCGTAGAGGCCCATATTAGCCGGGAACGGCGGCTTCAGGCGCGGCTGGCCCTTCTTGCCTTCCAGGCTTTCGAGCAGCGCGGTTTCCTCGCCGCAGATATAGGCGCCGGCGCCGTGATGGACGAAAATGTCCATGTCCCAGCCGAGCTTGTTGTTTTTGCCGAGCAGGCCGTAGTCATAACATTCGTCGATCGCCGCCTGCAGCGCTTCGCGCTCTCTTATATATTCGCCGCGCACGTAGATATAGGCGGCATTGGCGCCCATGGCGAAGCTCGCGACGACGCAGCCTTCGATCAGCGTATGCGGATCGTGGCGCATGATGTCGCGGTCCTTGCAGGTGCCGGGCTCCGATTCGTCGGCGTTGACGACGAGGTAGTGCGGGCGGCCGTCGCTTTCCTTCGGCATGAAGGACCATTTGAGACCCGTGGGGAAACCGGCGCCGCCGCGGCCGCGCAGGCCCGATGCCTTCATCTCGTTGATAATCCAGTCGCGACCCTTTTCGAGGATCTGCTTGGTGCCGTCCCAGTGGCCGCGGCTCATCGCGCCCTTCAGGGACTTGTCCTTGAGGCCGTAGATGTTGGTAAAGATGCGGTCTTTATCTTGTAACATGCTTCACCTCTTACCGCGGCTTCTTGCCGAAGACCTTGATATATTCCGCTTCGCCGCCCTTGGCGAGCGCCTTGGCCTGCTTGACCCAGTCGTCGCGCTCGATGCGGCCGCGGAAGTTCAGGTAGCCGTCGACCCATTCGCGCTCGGCCTTCTTCCAGCCCGCGACCTGCGCGAAGGTGAAGATGCCGATCTCGTTCAACGTCGCCTCGATCTTCGGGCCGACGCCCGAAATCATCTTCAGATCATCCGGTGCGGCGGGTTTTTCGATGCCGGCCGGACGGTTCTTGTCGGTCAAAGCAGGCTTTGCCGCCGAGGCAGCTTCGGCCTTGACGGGCGCCGGCGCCGGTTCGGCAGCCGCGGTGCCCGATATCGGCTGCTGCTCGGCAGCCTTGGCATTCTTGGCAGCGGCCTTCGGCGCCGTTGCCGGCGTCTTCAGGGCGGCATTGGTTTCGGCATCGGTGCTCTTCGGGCGGGCAGCCTCCGACGGCGGAACCGGGGCGGCGTCGACCGGGGCCGAAATGGTTTCGGCATCCGTCTTTTTGGCGCGTGTCCTTGCCTTCGGCTCTTCCGTCGTCAGCGAGGTCAGGCCGCCTTCGGGCGCCGAGAATATGCGATCGATCTGGGTGCCCGGCTTGATGCTGGCGCCATTGCCGGCGGCAAAGGTATCGATGATCTCTTCGAGGCGTTCGGGGGTCAGGTCCTCATAGGTGTCCTTGCCGATCATCACCATCGGGGCATTGACGCAGGCGCCAAGACATTCGACCTCTTCCCAGGACAGCGTCCCCTCGGCATTGCGCTCGAAGGCGTGGGCATGAATCTTGCTCTTGCAGACCGACATCAGCGCTTCCGAGCCGCGCAGCATGCAGGGCGTCGTGCCGCAGACCTGGACATGGGCGCGCGTGCCGACGGGATGCAGCTGGAACTGCGTATAGAAGGTCGCGACCTCGAGCACCCTAATATAGGCCATATCGAGCATGTCGGCGATCTTTTCGATCGCCGCGCGCGTGACCCAGCCGTCCTGCTCCTGCGCCCGCATCAACAGCGGGATGACCGCCGATTGCTGGCGGCCGGAGGGGTATTTCTGGATCGTCTTGTCCGCCCAGACCGCATTTTCATCGCTGAAAGCGAATGCGGCAGGCTGAAATTGATCTTCGGCTAATCGACGAACGGACATTCTTCCTCACGCCTTATCAGTTTAGGGTTCCACACCGCGAAGCGGTCAAAGACTGCATTTCGCAGGCATAGGCCGACTGGTCTTTCTGCATAAATACGACGAATTTGCTGCCATTCGGAATGGCAGCCTTGATCTGATAGCCCTTGGACAAAAGATCGCCCATGGACGTTTGTGCCGCCGGCGGCGTCACTTCCTTATGGCCGAGCGGCGTGCCGAGGGTATCGGCCTCCTGAGCCGAAACCCCGGATGCCGCAAGAAGGAGTGCGACGGCAAGCGGCAGACGCTGCATCAGCGGTCCACCTCGCCGAAGACGATATCGAGCGAGCCGAGAACGGCTGCGACGTCGGCAAGCTGATGGCCGCGGCACATGAAGTCCATCGCCTGCAGATGGGCGTAACCGGGAGCGCGAATCTTGCAGCGATACGGCTTGTTGGTGCCGTCGGAGACGAGATAAACGCCGAACTCGCCCTTCGGCGCCTCGACGGCGGCGTAAACTTCGCCGGCCGGCACGTGGTAGCCTTCGGTATAGAGCTTGAAGTGGTGGATCAGCGCTTCCATCGAGCGCTTCATCTCGCCGCGCTTCGGCGGCACGACCTTGCCGTCGATCGACGAATAAGGACCGGTCTTGGCATCCGACAGCAGGCGGTTGACGCATTGCTTCATGATGCGCACCGATTGGCGCATCTCGATCATGCGAATCAGATAACGGTCGTAGTTGTCGCCGTTCTTGCCGATCGGAATGTCGAATTCGAGATCGGAATAACATTCGTAGGGCTGGGCGCGACGCAGATCCCAGGCCGCACCCGAACCGCGCACCATGACGCCGGAAAAGCCCCAGGCCCAGCAATCCTCCAGCGAGACGACGCCGATATCGACGTTGCGCTGCTTGAAGATGCGGTTGCCGGTCAACAGATTGTCGATGTCGTCGAGCGCCTTCAGGAAGGGATCGCACCAGTCGCCGATATCCTGCACGAGCTTTTCCGGCAGGTCCTGGTGGACGCCGCCCGGACGGACGTAAGCTGCGTGCATGCGCGAGCCGCTGGCGCGCTCGTAGAACACCATCAGCTTTTCACGCTCTTCAAAGCCCCAGAGCGGCGGCGTCAGCGCGCCGACGTCCATCGCCTGCGTCGTGACGTTCAGCAGATGCGAGAGGATGCGGCCGATTTCCGAATAGAGAACGCGGATCAGCTGGCCGCGGATCGGGATCTCGATGCCGAGCAGCTTTTCAACGGCCAGAGCATAGGCATGCTCCTGGTTCATCGGCGCGACGTAATCGAGACGATCGAAATAGGGCACGGCCTGCAGATAGGTCTTGGTCTCGATCAGCTTCTCGGTGCCGCGATGCAGCAAGCCGATATGCGGATCGACCCGCTCCACAATTTCGCCGTCAAGCTCCAGGACAAGACGAAGAACGCCGTGCGCCGCCGGATGCTGCGGTCCGAAATTGATGTTGAAGTTGCGGACGTTATGTTCGGTCATGCTGCTTGCTCCATGCCAAACGCGTTGCCAATCAAGCGAATAGCGAATGGCGAATAGCGAATAGTTTCGTTCGGTCTCATCATTTCTCCTGGAGACTCCGTATCAGCGCTCGAATCATTCGTCCGATCTCGTCGCACTTTCCGGTCATCTGCCCGAACTCACCCTCGCCGATCAGACCGATGCGATGAGAGATGAGCATATGCGTTTCCAATTCCTTCAGCGAACCTTGGGAGATGCGCAGAAACTGAATGAAACTTCCCGTGACTTCACGTCCGTGTCCTTCAGCAATATTGGCTGCGATCGAAGTCGCCGCCCTGCGTATCTGAGCCGTCAGACCGTAAACCTCCTCCTTGGGAAACTTTCTGGTCAGCTGATAACAATCCACCGCGAGATCGATCGCCATCTGCCAGACTTTGAGATCCTTATAGGAGTTTATCGTCTGCCCGCCCCTTCCAACTATTCGCTATTCGCTACTCACTATTCGCCTTTACTGCTTCGCCTTCTCATCCCCCGGCAGCACATACTCCGTGCCCTCCCAAGGCGACATGAAGTCGAAGTTTCGGAACTCTTGTTTCAACTCGACCGGCTCATAGACGACGCGCTTCGCGGCATCGTCGTAGCGGACTTCGACGAAGCCTGTCGTTGGGAAGTCCTTGCGCAGCGGGTGGCCTTCGAAGCCGTAGTCGGTGAGGATGCGGCGCAGATCCGGATGGCCGGTGAAGAGCACGCCGTACATGTCCCAGGTCTCGCGTTCGAACCAGTCGGCGCCGGGGTGGACCGCACAGGCCGAGGGAACCGGCGTATCTTCGTCGGTTGCGACCTTGACGCGGATGCGCAGGTTCTGCTTCGGCGACAACAGGTGATAGACGACGTCGAAACGCAGCTCGCGCTGCGGCCAGTCGACGCCGCAAATATCGATCAGGTTGACGAAGCCGCATTTGGCGTCGTCGCGCAGAAAGGTCAGCAGCGCGATCAGGTTTTCACCCGTCGTCGTCAGCGTCAGCTCGCCATACTTCAGCTGCGAGGCAGCAATCAGATTGCCGCGCGCTTCGCCAAGGTAGGACGCAAGCTCAGTCAGGGCTTCACTCATATGCCTAGTCCTTAACCCTTAGCGTTCGATCGTGCCGGTGCGCCGGATCTTCTTCTGCAGCAGAAGCACGCCGTAGAGCAGCGCCTCTGCCGTGGGGGGACAGCCCGGCACGTAGATATCGATCGGCACGATGCGGTCGCAGCCGCGCACCACCGAATAGGAATAGTGATAGTAACCGCCGCCATTGGCGCAGGAGCCCATCGAAATGACGTAGCGCGGCTCGGGCATCTGGTCGTAGACCTTGCGCAGCGCCGGCGCCATCTTGTTGGTCAGCGTGCCGGCGACGATCATGACGTCGGACTGGCGCGGCGAGGCGCGCGGCGCGAAGCCGAAGCGCTCGACGTCGTAACGCGGCATCGACAGCTGCATCATTTCGACAGCGCAGCAGGCAAGACCAAAGGTCATCCACATCAGCGAGCCGGTACGGGCCCAGTTGATCAGTTCGTCGGTCGAGGTGACGAGGAAACCCTTGTCGGCGAGCTCGTTGTTGATCTCGCCGAAAAAGGCGTCGTTGCTGCCGATCGGCTTGCCGGTGGAGGGATCGATGATCCCCTTCGGCTGCTGGGCAACGAGCGGCTGATTGCTCACAGGGGCTACTCCCATTCCAGGGCTCCCTTTTTCCATTCATAGATAAAGCCGATGGTCAGCACGAAGAGGAAGACCATCATGGACCAGAAGCCGAACCAGCCGATGGCGCCGAAGGAAACAGCCCAAGGGAAGAGGAAGGCGACTTCGAGGTCGAAGATGATGAAGAGGATCGACACGAGGTAGAAACGGATGTCGAACTTCATGCGGGCGTCGTCGAAAGCGTTGAAGCCGCATTCGTAAGCCGAAAGCTTTTCCGAATCGGGCGCTTTGAAGGCGACGGCGAACGGCGCAATGAGCAGCGCCAAGCCGATAACGAGCGCGATACCGATGAAGATGGCGATCGGAATATAGGAACTGAGCAGTTCAGTCATCATGTTCATCCCTGCTTGCCGGAGGCGCCAGGCGGCACATTTGGGCAAATGCCCGGCAAGCGAACGTGCGTTGCAACAAGCCGTGGTTAGCGCAGCCGAAGCCCCGGCGCAAGAGATTTACAGAGGCAATTCGACGCGTCGCGCGCGGACATTATCAAGCAGATGCAACGATGTCGCGACAAATTCGCCCAAGCCGCCTGAAGCTGCATGTCTGACCACTGGAAACTGCATGGCTTTCAGAAGAAAATGGCGCGAGTGACGGGGCTCGAACCCGCGACCTCCGGCGTGACAGGCCGGCACTCTAACCGACTGAGCTACACCCGCGCATAACGGACGGAAGAACCGGACGGCGACAAGTTGACGCCGGCTTTGAAATGGCGCGAGTGACGGGGCTCGAACCCGCGACCTCCGGCGTGACAGGCCGGCACTCTAACCGACTGAGCTACACCCGCACTTCATTTCAAGCAATCCGGATGCCTTCGCACCCTCACCAAAACGGCTGCCCGTTTCGATGAGCGGCTAACTACGGGGTTCGTCTTTTAGTGTCAAGCAGGTTTGGAGACAAAACCATGACAGCCGTTGAATTGTTTCGGCAAAGCCCGCAGGGAGCCAAGGAAAAGCCGGCAATTCCGTTTCCCGCGGCAGCATGGACGCCCGATCGAAGCCGACGGCACAGCCGAAGCCGACATGCCCACCGCCTTCCCCTCCCCCTTATCCACAGCCCCGCCGCGCCCGGTCGACACGGCAGCGAGCGCGACCGCCGCCAAAAAAATCAAAAAATCTTCACAAACACTCTTGCGGTTTTGCCGCGATCCGCATAGATCACGGCCACCAACGCGGCAGGCCGATCCGGCTTCGCTAGCGATGGGCGATTAGCTCAGTTGGTAGAGCGCCTCGTTTACACCGAGGATGTCGGGAGTTCGAGTCTCTCATCGCCCACCATTTTTTCCTTTGCTATACCAAAATGGCCGCATGATATCGCGGGCTGGCAGACTGATCCCCTGCGGCTGCTTCGTCGGCATATCTGGTCCCCATTGGCTCGCTGATCCTATAGCGCCTGCCGGGTCGAGAGGCTGCGCGCCGCCAGAAAGGTTGCGCTCCACCAAAACGGACTACTCCGGCCCACCTTCCACCTCCTATTGGGCGAATGGATGGGGCTCGGCAAAAGTGGGAGAATCGCGGCCCGGAAAGTCTCCGCGTTTGGAGGCTTATGACGCCTGGAGGTGTGCCGTGAGGGCTCTCAGCTCCGCATTGACCCTGTGCATCGCGATTGCCTTTTGCACGCCAAGTGCCATCTATGTCAGCCTGCCCGGATACGCCTTCAAGACGAATCCGAAATGCCAGCGCCACGTGCCAAAGACGCAGTTTGATATCAGGTGCGACTGGCCGAGACTCGGCTTCAAGGACTTTACGCCGCCGCTTGTGACCGTGCTTGGGATCTGAAGCCTGCTCTGCTTTTGCGAATCATTGCAGCCCAGACGCGTTTGGTCGTCCGATGGCATCCGTGGCTCTGTGACTGCCACAGGGTCTCCGGTTCGTGGCCAGGTGCCTTGGCTGGGAACTCCCACCAGACTCTATATAGCACTTCGGATTCCCGAAATTGGCTGCGAGATTGAAATCATTGGGTGTTTTTTCCTGCCATCACCGCGCGAAACGCCGCGGATTTCGGATTCCCGAAGCGGTGAATTTCGGGATTCCGAAGCGGCGTTTTTCCCGCGGCATTGATGAACTCCGCCGGGGCGCTTGCTCATTCTCTTCGATTCGACAGCGCGATCGCGGGAGTGAGCGACCCTCTGTCTGGCGCGCGCATTGCCCGCCATTCATCCCTTCGCCAGTTCTTTATCCACCGCCGAAACCAGCCGCGAATCATCTGCCGTCACGTCAGGCGCAAATCGAGCGGCAACCTTGCCGTCGCGGCCGATCAGGAATTTTTCGAAGTTCCAGAGGATGTCGTCCTCGTCGCCGCCTGCTAGGCCGTGGGATTTCAGGCGTTCGCGCATCGGGCCTTCGCCCGTGGTTGCCACACCCGATTTGGTCAGCTGCCGGTAAAGCGGGTGCTGAGCCTCGCCCTTGACCGAGATCTTCGAGAAGATCGGGAAGGTGACGTCATAGGTGCTGGTGCAGAAATCGAGAATCTCGGCGTCGGTGCCGGGCTCCTGGCCCTTGAAATCATTAGCCGGGAAAGCGGCGATGACGAAGCCGCGTTCGCGCTTTTCGCCATAGAGCTTTTCCAGCCCCTCATATTGCGGCGTCAGCCCGCATTTCGAGGCGACATTGACGACAAGGAGCACCCTGCCCTTGTAGTCGTTGAGCGTGGTCTCGCGTCCATCCACAGTCTTGACCGGGATATCCAGCACGTTGCCCGTCACGGGAACCTCCAAATTTTTTAAAGAATATGGTTCGCCAAACTTAGCGATATCGCCGCTGTTGTCATCAGCGTCGGGATCAACTCGGCGTCAACAAACGCCGGTGCGGCTTCCGGCCGCACCGGGCCTCGGCCTATCAGGCCGGAGATGTTTCCTTCACGTCGTCGAGCAGGAAGTGCACGACGAGATAATCCGTCTTGTAGTGGCGGCCGCTGTCCGACACGGAATCGACGCTGCCGCCGTCCTTCGGGTGCCAGGCGTGGTAATGGGGGTTGGTGGTGATCAGGGTGATGGCCTTGCCATCCCTGTCGCCAAGCCGGAAACGCATCTCTGCGAGCGGCCAGATCCGCTCGTAATCCTGCATGGTGATTCGCGCCTTCAGCGCCTTGCGCGGCGCTTCGCCGGCCTCGGCGGGTGCTTCCAACGTCACCTCCTCCGCTCCGCTGATGATGGCGTTGAATTCTTCAGGCCACATGCGTCTCATGAAATCGCTCCTCCCGAGGCTTTTCCGTCAGTCCACAGGGGCAACTTAACGGTTTGTCCGAAAGAAGCAAATTCCTGTCATGCGGTTGTCATCGACATCAGTCGCTCCTACCTTCTCGTCAAACCGCATCAGGGCCGTCGGTCCCGCAATCCCGAGTTCAAAGATGAAGACACGTGAAGACAGGCAGGCGCTCCGGGCGAGCATGCCGCGCACTCCGCTCAGCGCCCATCATATGGAAAACGCCCGGCTGCTGCCGGATCGCGGCGAGCTGCTTTACCGCATCCCGAACGGCGGCATCGGCGTCGAGGTGGGTGCCGCCTTCGGCGAATATACGGCGGAGATCCTGGAAAAGAACCGGCCGGCGCAGCTCTATCTCATCGATCCCTGGTCGATGGATCGCTACAGCTCCGGGCTCGACGCGATCCATACGAATTTCGCGGCCGAGATCGCGGCCGGCCGGCTGCATCTGATGCAGGGCACGTCGCTCGAGAAGCTTGCCGAATTCGAGGACGATTTCCTCGACTGGGCCTATATCGATACCGACCATTCCTTCGAGCTCACCTGGCAGGAGCTGCTGCTCTGCGACAAGAAGGTGAAGCGGACGGGGCGCATTGCCGGGCATGATTTCTGCACCGGCAACACGGTGAAGCCGATCGTCTATGGCGTCGTCGAGGCAGTCACCAAATTCTGCAAGGATTACGGCTGGCAATTCGAGTTCCTGACGGTCGAATCGCACGCGCATTTTTCCTATTGCCTGAAACGGCTTTGATTGGCTCAGGCCTTGCCGGAATATTGCGCGTCGCTGACCTTTTCCATCCAGTCGACGTGCTTGCCATCCAACGCCTCGTGAATGGCGATATGCACCATTGCCGTGTCCGGGGCAGCGCCATGCCAGTGTTTTTCACCCGGCGCGAACCAGACGGTGTCGCCGGCGCGGATTTCGCGGATTTCCTCGCCCCAGCTCTGGGCGAGGCCCTTACCTGAGGTGACGACCAACGTCTGGCCGAGCGGATGCGTATGCCAGGCGGTGCGGGCACCGGGTTCGAAGGTGACGGAGGTTGCCTTCACTCGGGCCGGCGCCGGCGGCTCCATCAACGGATCCTGGCGGACGGCGCCGGTGAAATAGTCGGCCGGCGGCTTCGTCGAGGGGCTGGAGCCGGCGGGTTTGATCTCCATGGTCTTTCCTTTTCATTGCAGTTGAAGCCTTGCCGCGGAACGATATTTCATCGAGGCGCCCAATCAAGGCCGGATCGACAATTGCCGCATAGTCGCCTGCCTGATAGGCCAGTGTCTTTCATCACTTACGAAGGATTTTTTCATGAAACACCATGCTTTCGGCCGCATGCCCTTCACGGTCACCAATGTCGGTTTCGGCGCCTGGCAGATCGGCGGTTCCTGGGGCGACATCAGCGAGGCGGACGGCGGCGCGGCGCTGAATGCCGCGCTCGATGCCGGCATGACCTTCATCGATACGGCTGACGTCTATGGCGACGGCCGCTCGGAAAAAATCATCGCCGACGTGCTGAAAACCCGTGGCGGCGAACGGCCGATGGTCGCCACCAAGGCGGGGCGCCGCCTCAACCCGCATGTCGCGGAAGGCTACAGCAAGGCCAATCTTGAAGGCTTCATCGACCGCAGCTTGACAAATCTTGCCGTCGACAGCCTCGACCTCGTGCAGTTGCATTGCCCGCCGCGCGAGGTGCTTTACCAGCCCGAAGTCTTCGAGGCTCTCGACGCGCTGCAGCAGGCCGGCAAGATCAAGGGCTACGGCGTCAGCGTCGAAAAGGTCGAGGACGGGCTGAAGGCGATCGAATATCCCGGCGTCGTCAGCATCCAGATCATCTACAATATCTTCCGCCAGCGCCCCGATCACCTGTTCTTCCAGGAAGCGCGCCGCCGGAATGTAGCGATCATCGCCCGCGTGCCGCTGGCAAGCGGCCTGCTCTCCGGCAAGATCACCCGGGAGACGCATTTTGCCAACGACGACCATCGCAATTTCAACCGCAACGGCGAAGCCTTCGATGTCGGCGAGACCTTTGCCGGCGTGCCTTTCGAGGTCGGCCTGCAGGCGGTGGAAGAGGTGCGCAAGCTGGTGCCCCAGGGCGCCACGATGGCCGCCTTCGCGCTCCGCTGGATCCTGATGGCCGAAGCCGTCACCGTCGTCATCCCCGGCGCCCGCAATGGCGAGCAGGCGAAAGCCAACGCAGCCGCTGCCGACCTTGCGCCGCTTTCAGCCGATGTCATGGCAGCAACGCGCGAGATCTACGAGCGGCTGATCGCGCCGCATGTGCATCAGCGCTGGTAGGGCCGGAGTGCTGCTTCTTTGTCAGGATTGGGGCGAGACGCCCACCTGCCGGGCGAAGGGGATAGCTGCGACCGCTCGATTTCCTCTTCTCCCCAGCGGGTGGCTGCAGGGCGGATGATGGGGCCACGCGGCAGTTCGTTGGATCATGAAGCGCGACGCATCTATCCGCTGCGCCGACGTCGAGTTTGGCAAGAACAGCCCCCACTCTCCGTCATCCCAGGCCTCGAGCCTGGGATCCATGCCCGCTGACGATAAAGGCCAGCGTGGATCCTCGGGTCAAGCCCGAGGAGGACGGAGGGTGGGGTGGCTTCTGGAGCAAGGGCAGCGAGGAATACGGGCGCAGCTGCGCTTTTTACGTGGGCTTGGCCCTCCGTCCGCCCGCCGGCAGGACGGCCATACGATCCAACAACGACAAAGGCCGAACTTTCGCCCGGCCTCCTTCATTTGTTCGGTCTATGACCACTCAGTTCGTCGCGCTCAGCTCGACCGGGAAGAACAGGGTCTCGCCGGAGGAGTCGCTGACACCGTCATTGTCGGTAACCGCGTAAGGTTTGCCCGAGGCGTCGAAGGTGAAGCCTTCGAGCTTGTCGAGCACATAGCCATTGGTGGCGGTCTTGAGTTCACCGAGGAAGTCGTGGGCTTCGGTCTTCTTGACTACAGGCAGCTCTGTCCCGAGCTTGGCGGGCTTCAGCTCCGAGATCGCCACCTTGTAGAGCTTCTTCAGCTTGGCGGCGTCGCCAATGAGGTTGTCGCGCTCGATGATGTAGACGCTGTCGCCGTGAGCCGAGATTTCCGACAGGCCGACCCAGCCGCTTTCCGTCCTGTCAAGCGGATAGCGCACCGCGCCCCATTCCTTCCTCTTCGGATTGTAGGAGACGAGCTTGACGAAGCCCTTCTCGTCGTCAGCCCACTCGCGCTGGACCGCCATCCACAGCGTCGCATCGTCGCCGGTGCCGACAATGGTCACACCTTCGAAGCCGTAGCGAATTTCGTTGGCGACGAGCTCCTTCGGCAGGGCGATCTCGGCCTTGATGTCGCCCTTGGCATTGACGTTGTAAAGGGCATGCGGGACGAGACGCTCGCTGTAACCTTCCGAGGCGAGCCAGAAGGAGCCGTCGGCGGCAACGGCGATGCCTTCGATGTCGAGCTTCTGGGCCGGGGCGCCGTCACGCTTGACGACGAGGGCGTCGGTGATGACGGCCGGCTTCTGGCTGGCGTCGATCGTGTAGATCGTCGGCTGCGAACCGAGAACGCTGTCGCTGACGGCGTAGAGCATGCCCGGCTTGCCAGGAACGGCGGCGAGACCCGAAAGGGCTGCAAAGCCGATCGGGTTGCCGTCCTTGTCGGCGGAGACGATCTGCGGATAGGCCTTTTCACCTTCCCCGCGCTGATAGATCATCACGTGCGAGCGGGCGCCGCCGTCCTTGCCGAGGTCGAGTTCGTTGGTTGTGGCGAAGAGATTGCGTGCGGGAATGGCGATCCCGCCTTCCGGCGAAATCCCCGACGGCAGCAATTGCACGAGCTCGGGATCGGCGCCGGTATCCCTGTAGACGCCGACGACCGAAGCGCGCTCGGCGAGCAGGAAGAAATACTGCTCATCGCCGAACTTGGCGGCTTCCAGACCCTCCGGCTCGACGCCCTTCGATCCCGAGCGGCTTTCCGGATAGTGGCCGATATGAGCGACGGCGCGTTCGAAGGAAGCGCCCGATTCGTAGAGAAGCTTGCCCGTCTTGTCGAAGATGGTAAAGCCACGCGAGCCGCCCTGGTAGTCGCCTTCATTGGCAATGACGAGGCGGTTATCATCCAGCCACTTCACGGCGTCTGGCTCGCGCGGAACGGCCTTGGCTTCGCCTGTGAATTTCAGGGCGCCGTCACGCTTGGTGTCGATGCCGGCCAAATCGACGCTGCCGGCGGAGAAGTGCGTCTTCACGGCAGCCCTATTGGCGTCGATGATGACGATCTCGTTGTTTTCCTGCAGCGTCAGCGCAATCTCGTTCAAGCCGTTGAAGGCGACGAATTCCGGCTCCGGATCTTCGGGCGCGACGCCGGCAAGGCCGGTCAGCGCCACATGCTTGATGGTGCCGCAATCGACAGTGCCGTTCTTGAGCTGGAAGACGACGAGGTCGCCGGCCGGCATTTGCGGGATCTTCCCGTCATTGACCTCTTCATCACGCTCGTTTTCGATCGCGATGGCACCGAGCGTCTTGTCCTTGTTGAGGGCGATCGAATCCGGCTGGCCGCCGAGATCGCAGCTGTTCTCGATCTTCTTCGTCGCCACGTCGACGATCGAAAGGCGGCCCGACGGCTTGCCCTTGCTTTCGGAGGTGTTGACGGCGACCAGCGCCTTGCCGGCGCTGGAAGTGACCGATGTCGGCTCGCCATCCATCATCAGCGCGCCGCCGGCCTTCGGGGCCTTGGCGTCGGTAATGTCGATGAAGCCGATCGCGCCGAGCGGGCTGTCGCTATAGATCAGCGTGTTGCCGTCGTCGGTCGCGGTAATGATTTCGGCCGACGTGGCCGAAAGCTTATCCTTGTCATCAGGCAGGTTCCGGGCCACCGGGAAAGAGGCGATCCGGTTGAAGACCGGTTCGGCCGCAGCCGGAAAGGCAACGGATGCGAGAAGCACGGCAGCAAGCGCTGCCTTGCGCGATGAAATTGTCATGACATCCCCCATGTGTCGAACATTCGAAACATGAGTTTTCTGCGGGAGCGGCGTGACAGAGGCATGACAGATGCGACATTTTGCCCCCGAACAGATCAGGCGGGTTTGCGCTCTCTGCGCATCTCGTTTCGCATGATGAAGAGCGAGGCGGACAGGATGAGGGCCGCTCCCAGCCAGAGGTAACCCGCCGGCGCATAACCGAAGAACAGCCAGCCGGCCAGCACATTCAGCGGCAGCTTCAGATCGTCGAAAGGCTGGACGTAGGCGGCGTCCGCCGCGGCATAGGCAAGCGTCAGAAAATACTGCGCCGCCGCGGTCAAGAGCCCCGCCAGCAGGAACAGGGCAAGGGTAGCACCCGTCGGCACGGCAAAGCCCGCCGCAAGCGCCAGGCCGCCATTTATCGGCGTCAGCAGAACGAGCAGCCAGACGGTGATCGTCTCCGGTCGCTCGATGCCGGTCAGGCTCTTGGTGATCAGCGACGAGGCGCCCCACAGCAGCGCCGAGAGCACCGGCAGGAGTGCGGCCCAGCCAAAACCGTCCGACCATGGCTGCAGGATGATCATCGCGCCGGTGAAACCGGCTGCGGTCGCCGCCCAGCGGGCCGGACCGACGCGCTCACCGAGGAAAAGCCGGGCGCCCAGAATGATGAAGAAGGGCGAGGTCATCACCAGTGCGATCGCCTGCCAGATCGGCACGGCGGCAAGACCGGCAACCCACGCCTCGACGCCCAGGGCGGCAAGCACGACGCGCGCGACGTGGCGCCAGGGATAGCGCGTGCGCATCGCCGCAAGGCCGAGCCGGCGAAGGAAGGGCAGCGAAAACAGGAAGGCGAAGCCGTATTGCCAGAAGGCGGCCGAGGCCGAGGGGAAGGCAAGCTTCATCGTCAGCCATTGAGTGACGACGTTGAGAAGCGAAAAAGCGATGCCGGCAAGGACCATCCAGAGGGCGCCGACAACGGCGCGGGACGGCTCGCCAGCGAGGGAAGTCTGATTCATGTCTTTCATCCACGACTTAGGGACCAACATAAATCAGGACGTATGAGCCACGACCAGGCGACACAGGGCAGCCCCCTGCCCCTCGCACGGCCGACACTCATTCTCTTCCATCCGGACTTTAACCGTCGGCTCCGGAATCGCACCGGATCTGCTGACCCTTCTCCCGCATGGCGCAGAAGCAGGCGCTCGCGGGCTTGAGCCGAAGCCCTTTACCGCCGGTGGGGAGTTTCACCCCGCCCTGAGAACAGAAATCTCGTAGATCAAAGGGAGCTCAGCGGCAAGGTCAGCCAAACCAAAAAGGTCCGGCACAGCAAAGGGGTCCGGCAAGCCGAACCCCCTCTCAAATCCTGCACAGCCGGTCTCGTTTCCGGCTGGCGGACAATCCCAGATCAGCCGTTGACGGCGTCCTTCAGGCCCTTGCCGGGCGTGAACTTCGGCACGTTGCGAGCCGGAATATCGACTTCAGCACCCGTCGACGGGTTGCGGCCCTTCGTTGCGGCGCGATGAGAAACGGTGAAGCTGCCGAAACCCGCGAGGCGGATGTCGCCCTTGTTCTTGAGTTCAGCCTGGACAACGTCAAAAACCGCGTCAACAGCGGAAGCCGCGTCAGACTTCGTCAGTCCTGCCTTTTCGGCGACTGCGGACACGAGTTCATTCTTGTTCATGTTTCCACCCCTTTCTAAATGGTATGAAACGACTCAATAGTAAGCTAGGCGCCGAATAGGTTTCATCAGGCCCGCCGGGAACCCAAAAGCCCTGCAAATCAAGGAAAAGCAAGCGTCTCCATGACGTTTTCACAAAAAAGGCTGGCGTTTTCGCCAGCCTTTTTCCGTGTTTTGCTCCAATGGGGCATAAATGTGGCCGAGGCCATTCAATGCGCTATGGTTGCGCCTGTCTCATCAAGGCCTTCGACCGATGTGATGACAGGCGTTTCCACCGTGCCGTCCCATTCGATCGGCTCCGGCCGCCGGATCAGCGCATGCTTGATTACCTCGCCCATGCGGGAGACCGGGATGATCTCCATGCTGTTCTTCACGTTATCCGGAATCTCCGCCAGATCCTTGGCGTTTTCCTCCGGAATCAGCACCTTCTTGATGCCGCCACGAAGTGCAGCCAGCAGCTTTTCCTTGAGACCGCCGATCGGCAGCACCCGGCCGCGAAGGGTGATTTCACCGGTCATGGCGACATGCCTGTTCACCGGGATACCGGTCATGATCGAGACGATCGCGGTCGCCATGGCGACGCCGGCCGAGGGGCCATCCTTCGGCGTCGCGCCTTCCGGCACGTGCACGTGGATGTCGCTCTTGTCGAAGCGCGGCGGTTCGATGCCGAAATCGACAGCGCGCGAGCGGACATAGGAGGCCGCCGCCGAGATCGATTCCTTCATGACGTCCTTCAGATTGCCGGTGACCGTCATGCGGCCCTTGCCCGGCATCATCACGCCTTCAATGGTCAAGAGCTCGCCGCCGACTTCCGTCCAGGCCAGACCGGTGACAACGCCGACCTGATCCTCGCCCTCGGCTTCGCCGTGGCGGAAGCGCGGAACGCCCAGATAGTCGGAGATGTTGGCGGCCGTCACGTGAACGGACTTCGTCTTGCCCTTGATGATCTCGGTGACCGCCTTGCGGGCGAGTTTCATCAGTTCGCGTTCGAAGCTGCGCACACCGGCTTCACGGGTGTACTGCTGGCTGATCGCCATCAGGGCGTCGTCGCTGACCGAGAATTCTTCCGGCTGCAACGCATGTTCCTTGATGGCCTTCGGCAGCAGATGCCGCTTGGCGATCTCACGCTTTTCGTCTTCGGTGTAGCCGGCGATACGGATGATTTCCATGCGGTCCATCAGCGGCGCCGGAATATTCAGCGTATTCGCCGTCGTGATGAACATCACGTCCGACAGGTCGTATTCGACTTCCAGATAGTGGTCCATGAAGGTCGAGTTCTGAGCCGGGTCGAGCACCTCGAGCAGGGCCGAAGACGGATCGCCGCGATAATCCTGGCCGAGCTTGTCGATCTCGTCGAGCAGGAAGAGCGGGTTGGACTTCTTCGCCTTCTTCATCGACTGGATGACCTTGCCGGGCATCGAGCCGATATAGGTGCGGCGGTGACCGCGGATTTCGGCTTCGTCGCGAACGCCGCCAAGCGCCATGCGGACATACTCACGGCCGGTCGCCTTGGCGATCGACTGGGCGAGCGAGGTCTTGCCGACGCCCGGAGGGCCGACCAGGCACAGGATCGGGCCTTTGATCTTGGTGGCACGGGCCTGCACGGCCAGATATTCGACGATGCGCTCCTTGACCTTGTCGAGACCGAAGTGATCGGCTTCGAGGATCTTCTCGGCATTGTTGAGATCGGCCTTGATCTTCGACTTCTTGCCCCAGGGGATGCCCAACAGCCAATCCAGATAATTGCGCACGACGGTGGCTTCCGCCGACATCGGGCTCATCTGGCGCAGCTTCTTCAGCTCCGCATCGGCCTTTTCACGGCCCTCCTTGGACAGCTTGGTCTTGGCGATGCGCTCTTCCAATTCGCTCATCTCGTCGCGGCCTTCCTCGCCGTCGCCGAGTTCCTTCTGGATCGCCTTCATCTGTTCGTTCAGGTAGTACTCGCGCTGGGTCTTCTCCATCTGGCGCTTGACGCGCGAGCGGATGCGCTTTTCGACCTGCAGGACCGAGATCTCGCCTTCCATGAAGCCGAGGGCCTTTTCCAAGCGAGCCTTGACGCTGGTGGTTTCCAGCATCTCCTGCTTCTCGGTGATCTTGATCGACAGATGCGAGGCGACCGTATCGGCGAGCTTGGAATAGTCGTCGATCTGGCTGGCAGCACCGACCACTTCAGGCGAAATCTTCTTGTTGAGCTTCACATAGCTCTCGAATTCGGAGACGACCGAACGCGACAGAGCTTCCAATTCGACCGGATCGTCGTGCGGTTCCTCGAGCACATGGCCGAGCGCCTCATAGAAATCCTCGCGGCTGGTATAGGTATCGATCTCGGCGCGGGCGCGGCCTTCGACCAGAACCTTGACGGTGCCGTCGGGCAGCTTCAGGAGCTGCAACACGTTCGCCACGGTGCCGACACTGTGGATCGCCGAAGGATCCGGATCGTCGTCACTGGCGTTGATCTGCGTCACAAGCATGATCTGCTTGTCGGAACCCATGACTTCTTCAAGCGCACGGATCGACTTTTCCCGTCCGACGAACAGCGGCACGATCATATGCGGGAAAACCACGATGTCGCGCAAAGGCAGAACAGGGTAGGCAGTACTGCTCGCTACAGACGTTTTCTTCGTCATTTTTTAGTCCTTTCCATCGTCCCGTTGCCGGGCTCTCTGCACGGCCGCTTGGGACCGGCCGGCACTCTCACTTGGCTCTACAAGTGGAGGTCCTGACTACGCTTTTCAAGCCACGCTAACGCCCGCGTTCCCCGGATGTGACAGCTTTGTTACAACGGAACGCCAACACTATGAAGCGCGTGGCTGGACCGGCGCTTACCACTTCCGGCCCGGCTAAAATACAAACGCCAACAAGAGGCTTACGGAATCACCGCATCATTGCCAAGCACTCTCCTTTGCGCAACATCGGCAAAGGCAATTCCCGTCCCCACCGGCAAAATACTAACAGCGCCTTGGATGGTTTTTCAAATAGAAAGGGGCCTGCCGATGGCAAGCCCCCAAAATAATCATAGGAAAGCCGCAAGATCACGCCGAAGCGTTGGCCTTTTCGTCCTGACGATCGGCATAGATGTAGAGCGGACGGGCCGAACCGCGCACCACTTCCTCGGAGATGACGACCTCTCGCACGCCTTCCAGCGTCGGCAGTTCGAACATCGTGTCGAGCAGGATCTTCTCCATGATCGAGCGCAGGCCGCGAGCGCCGGTCTTGCGGACGATCGCCTTGCGGGCGATTTCGCGCAGCGCATCCTCGTGGAAGGTCAGTTCGACGTCTTCCATCTCGAACAGGCGCTGATACTGCTTGATCAGCGCATTCTTCGGCTCGGACAGGATCTGGATCAGCGCGTCCTCGTCGAGATCCTCGAGCGTCGCAAGGACCGGCAGACGGCCGATGAATTCGGGGATGAGGCCGAACTTGACCAGATCTTCCGGCTCCAGTTCGCGCAGGACTTCGCCGACGCGGCGGTCGTCCTGGGCCTTCACCGTGGCGCCGAAGCCGATCGACGTTTTCTCGCCACGAGCGGAGATGATCTTGTCGAGGCCGGCGAAAGCACCGCCGCAGATGAACAGGATGTTCGTCGTGTCGACCTGGAGGAATTCCTGCTGCGGGTGCTTGCGGCCGCCCTGCGGCGGAACGGAAGCGACCGTGCCCTCCATGATCTTCAAGAGCGCCTGCTGCACGCCCTCGCCCGAGACGTCACGGGTGATCGACGGGTTGTCGGACTTGCGCGAAATCTTGTCGACTTCGTCGATGTAGACGATGCCGCGCTGGGCACGCTCGACATTGTAGTCGGCCGCCTGCAGCAGCTTCAGGATGATGTTTTCGACATCTTCGCCGACATAACCTGCTTCGGTCAGCGTCGTCGCATCGGCCATGGTGAAGGGAACGTCGATGATGCGGGCAAGCGTCTGGGCAAGATAGGTCTTGCCGCAGCCGGTCGGGCCGACGAGCATGATGTTCGACTTCGCCAACTCGACTTCGCCGTTCTTGGAGGCGTGCGCCAGGCGCTTGTAATGGTTGTGCACGGCGACCGACAGGATCTTCTTCGCCTGCCGCTGGCCGATGACATATTCGTCGAGAACCTTGATGATGTCCTGGGGCGTCGGAACGCCGTCGCGGGACTTGACCATCGAGGACTTGTTCTCCTCGCGGATGATGTCCATGCACAATTCGACGCATTCATCGCAGATGAAGACGGTCGGCCCGGCAATCAGTTTCCGGACTTCGTGCTGGCTCTTACCGCAGAACGAACAATAAAGCGTGTTCTTGGAGTCGCCGCCGTTGCTGCCGCTGACCTTGCTCATATCACTTTCCTTCCAGCACGCCGCATTTCAAGGCGAAATCGCGGTCCACTCTATCAGCTCCTGGCGGCACTCCGTTTCCGGAGCCTTTGCCGAGAAGGGCTTCAGGGGCTACGAACCGGGCCCAATCAATCATGTCCGGGTTCCGGCGGCAACGAATTCCCCTTCGAATGCCAAATGCTATGTCACAAAAATTCAACATAGCATTAATAGTTACTATTAGCGTCTTCGTCGCCGGATGAAAGCCTTGTTCGATCACAAATGAGATAGAACTGTGGCGAGGAAAACACCATCCCAATTAATTACTAGGCCTGCTCGCCTTCCATTTCGAGGCGCGACGTCAGAACCTTGTCGATGACGCCCCAGCCCTGGGCTTCGTCCGCATCCATGAAATGGTCACGATCGAGCGTCTTTTCAACTTCCTCATAGGTGCGGCCGGTGTGCTTGACATAGACCTCGTTGAGGCGGCGCTTCATCTTGAGGATGTCGCGGGCGTGGCGCTCGATGTCCGAAGCCTGGCCCTGGAAGCCGCCCGAAGGCTGATGCACCATGATGCGGGAATTCGGGGTGGCGAAGCGCATGTCCTTGTGGCCGGCAGCCAGGAGCAGCGAGCCCATGGAGGCGGCCTGGCCGATGCAGAGCGTCGAAACCGCGGGCTTGATGAACTGCATCGTATCGTAGATCGCCATGCCGGCGGTGACGACGCCGCCCGGCGAATTGATGTAGAGGGCGATTTCCTTCTTCGGGTTTTCGGCCTCGAGGAAGAGAAGCTGAGCGCAGACGAGCGTCGCCATATGGTCTTCGACGGCACCCGTCAGGAAGATGATGCGTTCCTTCAACAGGCGGGAATAGATGTCGTAGGAGCGTTCACCGCGGTTGGTCTGTTCCACGACCATCGGCACGAGGGCCATTGCGGTATCGACTGGGTTTCTCATGTGCGTCCTTTGTCAACGTCTCGCCGGCCGGCGCCGGGAATCAAAGAAAATGTCTTATCCCTACATAGAGTGTCCCGGCCCTCCTCTTCAAGACACGCATTGGGATAACGTTAAGAAGGCGGGGCAAGGCGGCCGTTCGGAGCCTCTTTCCCCCAAACGCCTGTCGACGGCGAGCCCTCGGCGCCGTCTCCCCCGGCTTTTCTCCGTGACAAGATGAAGGAAGCCTTACTCCATTCGACGATGCTCACACACGTTTACCCGACGGAAAGCCTACCGGCAGATATCGGCCGAAAACCATGCCGCAGTGCCGCAACATTAAGGAAGTGGCGAACTTCCTCGGCAAGGATGCGACCCAACAGACAGGCCTGCACAGGGCCGACAGGCAAAGGCCCAACAGAGAGGGGCCGACGGGCAAGGGGTTGCTGCCGTGTTCAATATCGCTACAGGTCTCGCCATCTGGTGTTCGGAGGCCATGACGCTCGCTTTGGTGCTGTTCGTCGCCTGGCGCCACAATGTCCGCAACGAGGCCTATCTCTATTGGGGCCTCGGCTTCCTTTTGACCGGCATCGGCTTTGCGATGATCGCGCTGCGCGGCCAGGTCCCCAGCGTGCTGTCCATAGAGATCGGCAATGCCATTGCGCTGCTCGGCCAGAGCGCCTGGGTGGCGGGCTTTCTGGCGCTCGACCGCAAGCGGATCGAATGGTGGGCGCTGCTGCCGCCGGCGATCTGGCTGGCCGGTGTGTTCCTGCCCTGGGTCAACAACGATTATTCGAACCGGGTGGTGCTCTACAATCTCGCTTCGGCGACAGGTGCGACGGCGCTGGCGCTCGCGGTTGCCGCCGGCGACATGCGCCGCGAGCGCACCCGGGTCAAGCTGATGGGCGTGTTCGTCATCCAGGGCTGCCTGTGTTTCGGCTCGGCGCTGACGATGGCGCTGACGCTGCCGAGCGATATCGAGGCAACCAATCTCGGCGGCGCCTCCGCCATGGCAAGCGCCTTCCTGCTGACCATCGCCTTCGCCTTCACCTGCCGGCTGATCATGGAACGCTCCGAACGGCACCTGCGCGCCCTCACCCTGACCGATTCGCTGACGGGCGTCCTCAATCGCCGCGGCCTGCTCGGCTATTTCGGCGCCATCCAGGAAAAGGCCCATGACGACCAGCGCCAGGTCGCGGTGATGCTCTTCGACCTCGACCATTTCAAGCGCGTCAACGACCGTTTCGGCCACCAGTCCGGCGATGCCGTGCTGACCGCCTTCGCGCGGATGGCCCGCCAGTATATTCCGAACAACATCTTCGGCCGTATGGGCGGCGAAGAATTCGCAGCCTTCGCCACCGTCGCCGACCAGACGGAAGCCGAGGCGATCGCCGAAGCGATCCGCACCGAATTCTGCCGTCTTCCCATCAGCACCGGCGAAGCGATCGTTCCGGCGACCGTCAGCATCGGCATCGCGCTCGCCGCCTCGATCGACGCCAATATCGACAAGCTGATCTCGGCTGCCGACCGGGCGCTCTATGCGGCAAAGGCCGCCGGCCGCAACTGCACGGTCACCTTCGGCGAAGCCGAGGCCGCAGCCCCGGCGCCGGCCACGCCGAGCAGCACCGCCGGCGAACTCGTGCCGACGGTCGACGATCAGGTCGAGGCGTTGCGGCGCATGGGCACGCTGTCGCGTGCCGGCTAGGTCAAGACTCCGGAAACCGGAATCGATTCTCGGGGTTGTGAGCAAATCCTCAAGTGATGGAGCATCCGACCGCGCAGCCTTGGACGCGCGGTCGAGAACGCCCCCTGCCCCGACATCTTTTCGAGGCCCGGCAAATCCGCTAAGCCTCGGGGCATGATGATACCGCCCTTTCTTTCGATCGACGCTACCCGCCGCCACGTCTCGCTGGACGCCCGCAATCCGGGCTTCTACGGCAATCCGAATGCCGTCTATGCCGCGCTTCACGCCCATTGCCCGACATTCTACTGGAGCGAGCAGAAGCAGTGGTTCTTCACCGGCTACGACCATGTGAACGGACTGCTGCGCGACCGCCGCTTCGGCCGGCAGATCCTGCATATCGCCAGCCGCGAGGAGCTCGGCCTTGCCGAGCCGATGCCGCATCTTACCAGTTTCGATCTCTCGGAACGTTATTCCCTGCTCGAAATCGAACCGCCGGAGCACACGCGGCTGCGCACGCTCGTCAACCGCGCCTTCGTCTCGCGCCATGTCGAGAAGATGAAGCCGGAGCTTGCCGAACTCGCCAACCGGCTGATCGGCGGCTTCGCGGAGAAGGGCGAGGTCGAGCTGCTTTCGGCCTTTGCCGACATCATCCCGGTGACGATGATCGCCCGGATGATCGGCATTCCCGAGGAGATGGGACCGCAACTGCTCGCCTGGTCGCACGCCTATGTCCGCATGTACATGTTCGGCCGCACGCGCGAACAGGAGGACGAGGCCGAACGGGCGGCGAAGGAATTTTCCGATTATGTCAGGACCGTCATCGCAGAGCGCCGGGCGATCCCGCGCGACGATCTGCTGACCCACATGATCCATACCGAGCACAAGGGCCAGTATCTGAGCGAGGAAGAGCTGATCTCGACGACGATCGTGCTGCTCAATGCCGGGCACGAGGCGACCGTGCACCAGATCGGCAATTCGGTGCGCACCATCCTCGACAGCGGCTCGGATCCGGCGGAACTCTTCCGCGACGAAGCAGCGACGGAACGCACCGTCGAGGAAACCCTGCGCATCTGCGCGCCGGTTCACATCTTCCAGCGCTGGGCGCTGGAGCCCGCCGAAATCGACGGCGTCTCCTTCCAGCGCGGCGACAAGGTCAGCCTCATTCTCGCCGCCGCCAATCTCGACCCGGCGAAATTCACCGATCCCCTCACCTTCCGCCCCGATCGCAACGAGGCGGCGAACCTCTCCTTCGGCGCCGGCATCCATTTCTGCATCGGCGCACCCCTGGCCCGGCTGGAGCTCAATGTCGTGCTGCCGATCCTGTTTGCACGGCTTCCCGGCCTGAGGCTGGCAAAGACTCCCGTGGTCAAGGATGTCTACCATTTCCACGGGCTGGACCGGCTGGATCTGCGATGGTGATCCCGGGATCGCTGATCAGCCGTAGCGGCCGGTGATATAATCTTCCGTGCGTTTGACCTTGGGCGACTGGAAAATCTCGGCGGTCGGGCCGTATTCCACCAATTCGCCGAGATACATGAAGGCGGTGTTGTCGGAGATGCGGCTTGCCTGCTGCATGTTGTGGGTGACGATGACGATAGTGAACTCGCCCTTCAGTTGCGCGACCAGCTCTTCCACCTTGGCGGTCGAGATCGGATCGAGGGCCGATGTCGGTTCGTCGAGAAGCAGGACCTCCGGGCGCAGCGCCTGCTCGACGCGGACGTCCATCTCGGCCTTGCTGAGACGCTCATGATGGCGAATGCCGTAGGCGATGTTGTCGTAGATCGACATCGGGAACGGCACCGGTGGTGGATGACCGCAGTCATCCGGGGAAATGTCGTTTTCAGGGTTTCGGAACGGAGTTGGCAGCCACATGCCATCGATACCGGGCGGATGCCGAAACCCCAGCGGCATCACGCCGCCGCGTCTTCCCGCAGCTTTCCGGAGATATCGTGCGCCGACATGGGCTTTCCGATCAGATAGCCTTGAAGCTGATCGCATCCGGCATCTCGCAGGATCGCAGCCTGATGGGAGTTTTCGATGCCTTCGGCAGTCACGGGAATCTTGAGAGCGCTCGCCAGCGAGATGGTTGCCCGAAGGACGTCGGCGCCATTTGCGCCTTGGTCGAGTGCGGAGACCAGCGAGCGGTCGATCTTCATGCGGTCGAAGCCGAACTGCCGCAGTGCACCGATGCTGGCGTAGCCGCAGCCGAAGTCATCGAGCGCGAACTTGATGCCGACGCGCTTGAGCTGATCGATCGAGCGCCGGGCCTGATCCGGGTTCGTCATCAGAACGCCTTCGGTAATCTCCAGCGTCAGGCGGTTCGGATCGAAATCGAGCTCCTGCAGCACCGAGATCACCTCGGCGGCAAATTCCGGATTGCAGAGCTGAACCGGCGAAACGTTCACCGACAATGCCAGATCGGGCCAGTTCTTGGCATGCTCGATCGATGTTCTCAGCATGTGGACGCCGAGCGCATCGATAAGGCCGCACCTTTCGGCCAGGGGAATGAAAATCTCCGGGCTGACATTTCCCGCTTCCGTTCGCCAGCGCGCCAGCGCTTCAAGACCGGTCACGGCACCGGTCGAGGCAGAAACGAGAGGCTGGAAAACCGCTTCGATGGCGCCGCTGCTGATGGCATTTTTCAACAGGCTTTCCAGTTCGGCGATCCGTTGGCGCTCCTGGTCGAGTTCGGGGTCGTATTCGATCGCCTGACCCCTGCCATTGGCCTTGGCACGATAGAGAGCCATATCCGCTCTGCGCAGAAGCTCCAACGGCTCGACGTCTCCGTCGCGCGTCGCAGCACCGATGCTTGCTCCGACCTCGATCGTCCGTCCGTCGATTTTGAAGGGCTCGGCAAACAGCGCCAGGATGGTCTTTTCCATATCCTGGCACGTGGCGGATCCGACGTGCACCAGCGCAAATTCATCGCCCCCCAGCCGGGCTGCGGCAACGACTTCGGGGTGGCAGGCTGTCAGCGCGCTCGAAACCATCCGGATCAAATCGTCGCCCACCGCATGCCCCCAGGCATCGTTGACGGCCTTGAAGCCGTCAAGATCGACCAGATAGAGCTGGAGTGGTGAGGAATCCGAGCTCTGCAGATCCTCCAGCAGGCTGAGAAGCCCATGTCTGTTCAACAGGCCGCTCAGGCTGTCGTGGCCCGCTTCGAAAAGCGCTGCTTGCGCCAATTGGCGCAGCCGCCGCGCCTCGGACGCGCCGGCCAGCAGAACGGCGACCAGGAACAGAACAAGGATGGCGATAGCGGCCGCAACATAAGGGGTCACCTGACGAAACACCGTGCTTCCCGGAGCTTTGCTGGGCCAGACGAGATAGCCGATAGCGGCCCCCTTCATGTCCGTGATCGGCGTGCTCAGAAATCCTGGCTTCGGCGCCGCCTCGAGGTGCAGGCCATCGAGCTCATGTTCGTTCGAGAGCGTGTCGAGAACTTCCTGGGTAAACTCCTTATAGAAGCTCAGCGTGCTGAGCTTCGGAAGCTCGCCGGCGGCCTCGAATGGCTGGATTGCCTGCGATGAAAGCAGCGCGATACCGCTTTCGGTCTTGATGAAATTCACGACCGGCTCCCGCGCCGGATCGGCCGCAGCACCGACCTGGCGATAAAAGGCTTCGCCGAAAAATGCGCCCGGCTCGAAGGGTTTGCCTTTGGCATAGGCGGAGATAATCGAAGACCGATCGGGGCCGATGACGATCGCGCCGTCATAGAGCGCGTAATCCTCGCTGGTCTTTCCCCAATTCTCATAGGCCCAATCGGCGGCGGTCGGAGACGACATCGCTTTATAGGCATCGTCCCACACTGCATTGTCCGTCGTCGTCGAGCCCAGGCGGGCCACAAAGGCTGCGATCGCCGCACGGGCGGCGCGGCTGGCCCTGGCATCATCGATCTCGTTCGCAGACCGGGTCATCGTGGCGACGACATGAGCCATGAGGCCGGTCAGCACGAGGGCGACGACAAGGAAGCAAACGGTTGTTGCGATGATGGAAGACGTTTGGGTCCGAACGTGCCTACCCGCAAGATTCGACGACATGCCAATCCCGAAAAGATCAATTGTAAGGCCATGTCTGTGGTGACGGCAGGAGACATCATGTCCGCAATGCGCTGCAGACAAGGTCTAGCAGTTGACGATGTAGGTTCCATTAATTGGAAAGATCAAATGCCTTCTATTGAGGAAAGAGACGCGGGCATTTTGGGAGAAACGCGCCATAATCGCCGCAAACCGGCACAGGCCCGGCATCGTTAGCTCGCCGCCTCGGCTCAAACCTTGATCACATAATCCTTGCGAGTCGTTTCAACGACTTCCCAGGTTCCCTTGAAGCCGGGTCTTAGGATCATCCGGTCGCCCGTCTTCAGGTGAACCGGCTCGCCGCCGTCCTCCGTCACGATCGAATGGCCGGAGAGCAGGCTGAAATATTCCCATTCCTCGTAGACGATCCGCCACTTGCCCGGCGTCGCCTCCCAGATGCCGGAATAGAGGCCGCCTTCGGCCTCCTCCAGGTTCCAGCTGCGGAACTGCGGATCGCCGGAGATGATGCGGTCGGGCTCCGGCGCGCCGAACTCGGCTTCGACGCCATCGATATCGAAGGTGATGAAATTTGCCGTGGTCGTCATGGAGTCCTCTGATCTCAGATCTTCGACAGCGCTTGCTCGAGATCGGCGATGATGTCCTTGACGTCTTCGATGCCGACGGAAAGGCGCACCACATCGGGGCCGGCGCCGGCCGCGATCCTCTGCTCGTCGGTCAGCTGGCGGTGCGTCGTCGAGGCCGGATGGATGACGAGCGAGCGGGTGTCGCCGATATTGGCAAGATGGGAGAAGAGCTCCAGCCCCTCGACCAGCGTCTTGCCCGCCTCGTAGCCGCCCTTGACGCCGAAGGTGAAGACGGAGCCTGCGCCCTTCGGCGAGTAGCGCTGCTGCAGCGCGTGGTTCGGATCGTCGTCGAGGCCGGCATAATTCACCCAGGCAATCTTGCTGTGCGCCTTCAGCCATTTTGCGACGGCGATCGCATTGTCGCTGTGGCGCTGCATCCTGAGCGGCAGCGTCTCGATGCCGGTCAGGATCAGGAAGGCGTTGAAGGGCGAGATCGCCGGGCCGAGATCGCGCAGGCCGAGCACGCGGGCAGCGATCGCAAAGGCGAAATTGCCGAAGGTGGCGTGCAGGACCATGCCGTTATATTCCGGCCGCGGGCTCGACAGCATCGGATAATTGCCTGACTTCGACCAGTCGAAGGTGCCGCCGTCGACGATGAGACCGCCCATCGAATTGCCGTGGCCGCCGAGAAACTTCGTCAGCGAATGCACGACGATATCGGCGCCGTGCTCGATCGGGCGGATGAGGTAGGGGGTGGCCATCGTATTGTCGACGATCAGCGGCAGGCCGTTGCGATGGGCGACATCGGCGATGGCGGCGATATCGACGAAGGTGCCACCGGGATTGGCAAGGCTCTCGATGAAGATGGCGCGCGTCTTCTCGTCGATCTGGCTTTCGAAGCTTGCCGGATCGGCGGAATCGGCCCAGCGCACCTGCCAGCCGAAATTCTCGAAGGCATGGCCGAACTGGTTGATCGAGCCGCCATAGAGCCTGCGGGCGGCGATGAAATTCTCGCCGGGGCGCATAATGGTGTGGAAGACGATCATCTGTGCCGCATGGCCGGAGGCGACGGCAAGTGCTGCCGTGCCGCCTTCGAGCGCTGCGACGCGCTCCTCGAGCACGGCCTGCGTCGGGTTCATGATGCGGCTGTAGATGTTGCCGAAGGCCTGCAGGCCGAAGAGGGCGGCGGCATGATCGGAATCATCGAAGACGAAAGCAGTCGTCTGGTAGATCGGCGTCACCCGCGCGCCGGTCGCCGGGTCGGGCTGGGCGCCGGCATGAATCGCCAACGTGTTGAATCCCGGATCATTCTTGGCCATGTCGTCCTCCAGTTGTTGCTGACGGGCAGGATCATAGCCTGCCGCGAATGAAAGTTAATCGCGATCCGTTTCAACCCATGGGCGTTCGGTGGAAAATCCGCCTCAGCGAACCGCGACTCAGGCAATGAGACGGGGGTACTCGATCGCCGGGCAGCGGTTCATCACCACCTTGATGCCGGCGGCCTCCGCCTTTGCGGCAGCGGCATCGTCCCGGACGCCAAGCTGGGCCCAGATGATCTGCGGCAGCGGTTGCAGCGCCAGCGCCTCCTCGACCACCCCATCCAGATATTCGGCGGCGCGAAACATGTCGACCATGTCGATCGCCACGGGAATGTCGGCGAGCCGGGCATAAACGGTGCGGCCGTGGATCTGCTTGCCCGCCTGCCCCGGATTGACGGGAATGACCTCGTAGCCGCGCGACAGCAGATAACCCATGACGCCGTTGCTCGGCCGCGCCGGATTGGGCGACGCGCCGGTCAGCGCGATGGTCTTTACGGAATGCAGGATTCCAGCGAGATAATCATCCGTATAGGCGTCGTGGTTCATGGTCGCTTCTCCATTCCCGAAAGCCCGCCGACACGGCGCGCATTTTTTTGCATTTTTCGTGAAACCGGCGGCGTGGCTTTTCCGTATATATAATCGGACGCCTTCTGAGGATGATTCGATGAAAAAAATCGCTCTTGCCCTCATCTTCGTGCTCGCCGCCTCGTCGGCGCTGGCGATTTCGCGCTACAACCCGCTCACCATGAGCTGCGCCAGCGTGCGCGCCGCCATCCACAATCAGGGCGCCGTTATCTTCCGTTACCAGTCGCCCCGTGGCTTGCCGCTTTACGATCGCTATGTCCGCAACAGCCATTATTGCGATGCGACCGATTATGCGGAGTGGACCCACATCCCCTCGAAAGACGACCCGCGCTGCCCCGTCCTGAACTGCCAGAACATAGACAACCTTGACGGGATGCTGTTCGTTCCGCAGTATCAGCTCTGATATTTTTCACCATCGCACGGGATACCGAACCGCGACGCTTTCGCGGTTGCGGGAGTTTCGAACTCAATCGCGCGCTGCGATTTATTAAAGATAACACAACCAGTGGCTTTGCTTTTCAGCTATTTCAAAGTTATAGAATAATATCTATATTTCAGCAGCATAGAATAAACCACTTCGAATTCCTACCACGCCATTTCTACTTTTGTTCACGATAAACCCCCTTCACGTTCTCACGTAAATTAGAAACAGCTCATAGTTGAAAGCATTGCGCCGATTGAACGCATATCGCGCGCACGTAAAAATTGCCACGGCAGCCCAACATTGTCTGCATATTGAAAGGATGGTATTCCACATATGAACGTATCCGGGACTGCCTCCGGTACATTTTCGTGCAAATGCCAGTTGTCTTTTCAAGAGTTTGCCCGGTCCAGGGCGAAGCGTTTTCTTTTTCCCACCTGTTTGCGGATCACCCCCTTGCCACTCGACGTCATCCTGCTCGTTCTATTCGGCGCACTGCTGCATGCGACATGGAACGCTATCGTCAAGGCCGGCAGCGATAAGTCCCTCGATGCGGCGCTGATCTCGGCCGGCGGCGCGGTTTCAGCACTTCCGTTCCTGGCATTTCTGCCGTTGCCGCACAGCGCGGCCTGGCCGTTCATCGGCATCTCGGCCATCCTGCAGTTCGCCTATTTCCAGCTGGTGGCCGCTGCCTACCGGGCCGGCGATATCGGCCTCGTCTATCCGCTGATGCGCGGCTGCGCGCCGCTGCTGATCGCCGCGACAAGCGGCTTCATCCTGAAGGAAAATCTTTCCGCCGGCGCGCTCGCCGGCACGGTGACGATCTGCGCCGGCGTGCTGACACTTGCGCTGGAGGCGCGGCGCGGCAGCAGCCGCGCCGTCCTGCTCTCGCTTACCAATGCCTGCGTCATCGCCAGCTACACCTATGTCGACGGCATCGGCGCGCGCATCTCCGGCAATGCGGTTTCCTACACTTTGTGGATGTCTCTGCTGCCGCCAGTGCTGCTGTTTTCCTGGGCGGCTTCCCAGCGCGGCGCTGTCGCCGTGGCGCGTCATGTCCGTCGCAACTGGTGGCGCGGCCTCATCGGCGGCGCCGGCTCGATCGCTTCCTACGGGCTGGCGCTCTGGGCGATGACAAAAGCCCCGGTCGCGACCGTCGCGGCCCTGCGCGAAACCGCGATCCTCTTTGCGCTGGTGATCTCGATCACCGTCTTCAAGGAAAAAGCCAGCATCTGGCGCTACGTCGCCGGCGTCGTCATCGCTCTCGGCGGGCTGGTTCTCAAACTGGCGTAATTACTCACCCTTCCATGCTGGCATACGCTTGCTGAGGAAGGCGCCGATCCCCTCCTGCGCATCCTGCGTCAGCATGTTGTCGACCATCACTTTAGCGGCATAATCATAGGCTGCCTCGACCGGCAGTTCGAGCTGCCAGTAGAAGGCTTGCTTGCCGATCTTCAGGATCAGCGGCGATTTGCTGGCGATCACTCCGGCATATTTGGAAACCACCTGCGCCAGATACTGCTTCGGCACGATACGGTTGATCAGGCCGAAATCCTTGGCGGTCGAGGCGTCGATCGTCTCGCCGGTCAAGAGCATCTCCATCGCCTGCTTGCGATGGGCGGCACGGGAGACGGCCACCATCGGCGTCGAACAGAACAGGCCGATATTGACGCCAGGCGTGCAGAATGTCGACGTGTCGGTGCAGATCGCCAGATCGCAGGAGGCGACGAGCTGGCAGCCGGCCGCCGTTGCCAGCCCGTCGATCTCGGCGATGACGGGCTTCGGCAGATGGGCGATCTTCAGCATCAGATCGGCGCAGAGCCGAAAGGCCCGCTCGAAGAAAGCAGCGCCCTGATCTTCATCGGCGCGATGGGCGGTGAGTTCCTTGAGATCATGGCCGGCGGAAAAGACATTGCCGGTCGAGGCGATGACGACGACGCGGATATCCGCATCCGATTCGGCCTTATCCAGCTCTGCCATAAGCGCCTCGAGAAGCGCGATCGAAAGCGCATTGGCCGGCGGGTCGTTGAGCACCAGGCGCAGCACGCCGTCGCGCAGCGAGCGTTGCAGCAACCTATCCGACCTGTCTGCGTCCGGGAAGGATACGATTTCGGCCATGATGATGCTCCCTGCGCTCGATTTTCAGACAGATGTTCTGCCACAAGGCGCCGGCAATTTCGAGCGGGATCGGCTCTTTCCGCAGTGACAGCGTCAAGACCAGAACCAGGATTTCGATATCTCGCCCTTCGCCTCCGCACGGGTCAGGCCGACATCGCAAAGCTCGTCGTCGGTGAGTTCGCAAAGCGTGCGGCGGCTGCGGCGCTTTTCCAGGCGATGCTCGATGATGGCCAGCAGCCGCCGGCCCCAGCGCGCCGTTCGGCGCATTTTCGATCGAACGATATCGCGGCGAGGCGTCTCAAGGATTTCGCTCAGTTCCATGGTCATCTCTTCTACCTTTTTTGAACGGCTGAAGGATGGGCTGGAAAACCCCGCGAAGGAAGTTTATGGATATTATGATTTGCATAAGGAAAAGTTTTGTATGGCGCTGAACCTCGATCAGCTCGCAACCTTTGTCAACGTCGCTGATCTCGGCAGCTTCACCGCCGCCGCCGACAAGGAGGGACTGACGCAACCGGCCGTCAGCCTGCAGGTCAAGGGGCTTGAGCAGCGGCTCGGCGTCCGGCTGATCGAGCGCGTCGGGCGGCGCGCGCAGCCGACCGCCGCAGGCCTCGACCTGCTCGCCCATGCAAGGCGCCTTCTGCAGGAATCGGCCGCCGCGGAAGAAGCGATGATGCCCTACAGGGACGGCGCCAGCGGCCGCGTGCGCATCGGCAGCGGCGGCACGGCGTCCATCCACCTGCTTCCGCGCGCCATTGCCGCCGCCAGAAAATCCATGCCCGGCCTGGAAATCACCGTGCGCATCGGCGATGCCGACGACGTCCTGCGCGATCTGGAGGCCAACAGCCTCGATATCGCCGTCGTTGCCTTGCCGGCCTCGGGGCGCAACTTCGAGATCGAACCGTTCTACGAGGAGGAATTGCTGGCCGTCGCTCCGGCGGGCAGTCTCATCCCCGAGGGCGGACCGGACGCCGCCTTCATGCGCGACAGGACACTGCTGCTCTATGAGGGCGGCAATACAAGGCGGGCAATCGATGCGTGGCTGGCCGCCCCGGACACCAGGATCCGGCCGGCGATGGAGTTCGGCAGCATCGAGGCAATCAAGGAACTGGTGGCCGTCGGCCTCGGCTGGTCGATCCTGCCGGGGCTGGCGCTGAAGCGCGAGCGCGCCGGCCTGGTGACCACGTCATCGCTGCAGCCGAAACTGACACGCCGCCTTGGCATGGTCGTGCGCCGGGACAAACATCTGACGCGCGGCCTTCGCGAAATGATGAAGTGCCTGCGCGCCTTCAAGGGTTAGCGGCCACCTTCGGCCACTATGCTCTTTCAACGCCGACAGAGGTGCGAAAAGCGTCAGGCACGCCGCTGTTTAGCCGATTAATGTGTGGTAACATAATACCATATATCTAACAAATTGTTTTTACTTGCTTATTTTTCCAGGCCTCGGGAACGCTGATATTGACCTGATGTCCCATTCCCTCTATAGACCGCCCAGAATGCAGCCTGTCCGGGCTGCTTTCTTTTTGGCATGCCGCAAGCCTGCCAATCCAAGCAACAAGAAACGCCCTTCAAGCCCTCGGGCCAAGGGTCTCAAAAGAGAGTATTCACTATGGCAACCTTCTCCCAGAAGCCTGCAGAGGTGGAGAAGAAGTGGGTGATCATCGACGCCGAAGGGCTGGTCGTTGGCCGTCTCGCTTCCATCATCGCTATGCGCCTGCGCGGCAAGCACAAGGCAACCTTCACCCCCCACGTTGACGACGGCGACAACGTCATCGTCATCAATGCCGACAAGGTGGTTTTCACCGGCAAGAAGTATTCCGACAAGGTCTACTACTGGCACACCGGTTTTGCCGGCGGCATCAAGGAACGCACCGCGCGCCAGATCATCGAAGGCCGCTTCCCGGAGCGCGTCCTCGAAAAGGCCGTCGAACGCATGGTTCCGCGCGGCCCGCTCGGCCGTCGCCAGATGAAGAACCTGCGCGTTTACGCCGGCTCCAACCATCCCCATGAAGCCCAGCAGCCGGTCGCCCTCGACGTTGCCGCGCTCAACAAAAAGAACGTAAGGAGCGCCTGATCATGGCTGACCTCTCCTCCCTGAAGGATCTCGGCACGGTTTCCGAAGCTGCTGCTCCGGCTCACGTCCGCAAGGTCGATTCGCTCGGCCGCTCCTACGCGACCGGCAAGCGCAAAAACGCCGTCGCCCGCGTCTGGGTCAAGCCGGGCTCCGGCAAGATCATCGTCAACGGCAAGGAATTCGCGGAATATTTCGCTCGTCCGGTGCTGCAGATGATCCTGCGCCAGCCGATCGTTGCGGCTGCCCGCGACGGCCAGTTCGACATCATCGCAACCGTTGCCGGCGGCGGCCTCTCCGGCCAGGCCGGTGCCGTTCGCCACGGCCTGTCCAAGGCGCTCACCTACTTCGAACCGGGCCTTCGCTCGGTGCTGAAGAAGGGCGGCTTCCTGACCCGCGACAGCCGCGTCGTCGAACGCAAGAAGTACGGCAAGGCAAAGGCCCGCCGCTCGTTCCAGTTCTCCAAGCGTTAATCGCTTCGGACAGACGGAATTACGAAGGCCGGGGCAACCCGGCCTTTTTTGTTTTCGTGGGTCGCCTCCCCTGCTTTTTCGACGCTCACATCATGGCGAAGGCGCCGCACCGCGGCACGCTTTTGCCGCCGCTCCATTTGCGATCGCTTGTAATTCGTCGCCCGGTCGCCTACCCGTAATCGGCGCCTTGACCTTTCACGACCGAAAAAGGAGCCCCTCTTGGCGAACAAATCCATCGACCACGCCTTCACGGCGACCAGCCTCACCTCCGCCGCCGGCGACCCGACCTTTGCCGGGGCGCTGTCCTTCATGCGCCGCCGCTTCACCAAGGAGCTTGCCGGCGTCGACGTGGCCGTCTGGGGTATTCCCTTCGATGCCGCCACGTCGAACCGGCCGGGCACGCGCTTCGGACCGCAGGCGATCCGGCGCGCCTCGGCGATCTTCGACAATGATCCGCAATATCCGTTCAATCGCGATCTCTTCGCCGAGATGGCGGTGATTGACTACGGCGATTGCCTGCTCGACTACGGCAATCACCAGGATACGCCCGCGGCCATCGAACGCCAGGCGAATGCCATCCTTGACAGCGGCGCCTTTCTGCTGACGCTCGGCGGCGATCACTACGTCACCTGGCCGCTGCTGAAGGCCCATGCGGCAAAACATGGGCCGCTGGCGCTCGTGCAGTTTGACGCGCACCAGGATACCTGGTTCGACGAGGACCGGCGCATCGATCACGGCTCCTTCGTCGCGCGGGCCGTCCGCGAGGGCATCATCGATCCCGACCGCTCGATCCAGATCGGCATCCGCACCCATGCACCGGAGGATTGCGGCGTCAATATTCTCTACGGCCATCAGGTCGAGGAAATGAGCGCCGGCGACATCGCTTCGGCGATCATCTCCCACACACGCGGTGCGCCGGCTTATCTGACCTTCGATATCGATTGCCTCGATCCGGCCTTTGCGCCCGGCACCGGCACGCCGGTTGCCGGCGGGCCGTCGAGCGCCAAGATCCTCTCGGTGCTGCAGCGCCTGCACCAGCTCGATATCCGCGGCGCCGACGTCGTCGAGGTATCGCCGCCCTACGACCATGCCGATATCACCGCCATTGCGGGGGCAACGGTGGCAATGTATATGCTGGGGCTTCATGCCGAGCGACGCGCCATCGCCGTGTCACAAGGCTGATTTATCATCGCTCAAATTGAATCCGGAAACCTTCAGAACCCATTGAAAGCGCAGGTTTAACATGGCACCGAAAATCTTCATCGACGGCGAACACGGCACGACGGGTCTGCAGATCCGCACGCGCATGGCCGGCCGCCGCGATGTCGAGCTTCTGTCCATTCCCGAGGCCGAGCGGCGCAATGCCGCCCTGCGCGAGGACATGCTGAACAGCGCCGACATCGCCATTCTCTGCCTGCCCGACGACGCATCGAAGGAAGCGGTGCAGATGGTTTCGGCCAACAACAATGTGCGCATCATCGACACCTCGACCGCCTTCCGCGTCAATCCCGGCTGGGCTTACGGCTTTGCCGAGATGGACGGCGCGCAGGCAGGCAGGATCAAGGCCGCCCGTTTCGTCGCCAATCCCGGCTGCTATCCGACGGGTGCGATCGGCCTCATCCGGCCGCTGCGCGCCGCCGGCATCCTGCCGGACGGTTATCCCATTACGGTCAACGCAGTCTCCGGTTATACCGGCGGCGGCAAGCAGATGATTGCGCAGATGGAAAATGCGGATCACCCGGATGCGATCACCGCACCGCATTTCCTCTACGGCCTGCCGCTGACCCATAAACACGTGCCCGAAATGACCGTGCACGGTCTGCTCGACCGCGCGCCGATCTTCTCGCCGTCGGTCGGCAAATTCGCGCAAGGCATGATCGTTCAGGTGCCGCTGCATCTCGGCGACCTCGCCGAGGGCACGACGATGGAAAGCATCCACGCCGCCCTCGCCGCCCATTATGCCGGCCAGGATAAGGATATCGTCACCGTCGTGCCGCTCGCAGAAAGCAAGGCGCTCTCCCGTGTCAACGCCGTCGAGCTCGAGGGCAAGGACACGATGAAGCTCTTCGTCTTCGGCACGCCTGGCGCTGCGCAGGTCAATCTGGTGGCACTGCTCGACAATCTCGGCAAGGGTGCATCAGGCGCCGCCGTCCAGAACATGGACCTGATGCTCGCCTCGTAAGGCGTGACCAGCGGCATCGACGTGAATGCCGCTCGAGCTTGCGCCGAGTTCTTCCTCTGGAACCTTCCTTGCGGCCGTCCGCCTCGGCGGCCGCAACACCGCTTTCGGCTCGATCATCGGTGCCGAATGGGCTATGAGAGCAAACCGTCCCCGCCGCCGATCCCAGAATCACGGAGCCTGATGTCATGACGCTCGATGCGCTCGTCGATGGCGTGCACGCATGGTTTACCGCAGCCCTTCCCGACCATGGCATCTATGCGCTGATGGCCTTTGCCTTCATTGCCGGGCTCGCCCGCGGCTTTTCCGGCTTCGGCGCCGCGCTGATCTTCGTACCGCTCGGCGGCGCGATCGTCGGGCCGAAGCTGATCTCGCCGATTTTGCTCGTCATCGACGGCATCGCCTCACTCGGCATGATCCCGCCGGCCTGGCGGGTCGCCAACCGGCGAGAAGTCTTCATCATGGCGGCAGGTGCTGCGCTCGGCGTGCCGGCCGGCACGGCGATACTGGCGTTGCTCGACCCGCTGCTCCTGCGCTGGAGCATCACGATCATCGCCAGCTGCCTGCTTGCGCTGCTGGTGTCGGGATGGCGCTATCACGGTGAGGCGTCCGCACCGCTGACCAGCGGCGTCGGGCTGATCGCCGGGCTTTTCAGCGGCGCCGCGCAACTCGGCGGGCCGCCGGTTGTCGCCTACTGGCTCGGCGGCAAGAGCGACTTCACCCGCGTTCGGGCGAATGTCGTGCTCTACTTCTCGATTTCGAGCGTCTTCAGCGCCATCAGCTACTATTTCGGCGGGCTGTTCGTGCCCGCCGTCTTCGCGCTCACCGCCGTCATCCTGCCGAGTTATGCGGTCGGGCTCTACGGCGGCTCGAAACTGTTCGGGCTCGCCGAGGAGCGGACCTTCCGCATCGCCTGCTACGTTCTGATCGCCGCCGCAGCGATCATCGGCATGCCGCTGCTCGATGGCGTGCTGCGGTAGAACGAAGGCTCTTCCGTCAATCGTGCTCGGCGATCATCGTGCCGTGGGGGTATTCGCCGTAAAAGCCGCGCCAATTGGCGACAGCGAAACCGAAAACCACCAGGGCGCCGGCCTGATGCAGCAGACCCCAGTGAAGCGGCACCTGCATCAGCAGCGTGGCGATGCCGATCGCCGCCTGCAGCGTCACCAGCGCAAAGAGCAGCACGGCGCGGCGTGCGTGGGTGGTCCAGGGTGCGGCGCGAAGCGCAATCACCATGTTGATCAAGGTCAGCGCGAAGAGCGTATAGGCGCCGATGCGATGAATGAACTGCACCGTCTTCGGGTTCTCGAAGGCATTGATCCAGAAAGGCTGCTGGATCAGCAGATCGGAGGGGATGACGGCGCCGTCCATCAGCGGCCAGGTATTATAGGAAAAGCCGGCGTCGAGCCCGGCCACCAAAGCGCCGAGATAGATCTGGAACAGCGCGAAAACGGCGATCGCGGCGGCAAAACCGCGCGAGCTGCGGGCCGGCGCCGGATCGTTTGAATGGGGCGAGAGACCACGCATGATCCACATGCAGCCGGCAAAGATCAGGCAGGCCATGACCAGATGCGTCGCCAGCCGGTATTGGCTGACATCGGTGCGGACCGACAGGCCCGAGGACACCATCCACCAGCCGATAAAGCCCTGCAGGCCGCCAAGCGCCAGAATGCCGACCAGCGGCCAGCGCAGGCGCTTTTCGATCCGCCCGGTCAGCCAGAAATAGAGGAGCGGCAGCGCAAAAATCACGCCGATGCCGCGGGCGATCAGCCGGTGCGCCCATTCCCACCAGAAGATGCCCTTGAACTCGTCGACGGTCATGGAACTGTTCAATTGCTGAAATTCGGGAATACGCTGGTAGAGGCGGAATTCCTCCTCCCATTCGGCAGCCGAGAGCGGCGGGATGACGCCGTGGATCGGCTTCCATTCGGTGATCGACAGGCCGGAATTGGTCAGCCGCGTCGCGCCGCCGACGAGCACGAGACAGAAGAGCGCCAAAAGCACGAAACCAAGCCAGAAGCGCAAGGCGCGGCGGTTGCGGTTCTGCTTGCGCACTTCGCTCAGGATCGCCTGTTCCGTGGTCAGGTTTGCGACGGCCATGATGTCTCCTTCTATCCGGCAGTTGATTTGCCCCACCGGCTCATGCAAAACAAGCCCCGAACCTTTGCGGCATGCCGTCGCGCCGGTTCGTCCCGCCCCTGCCGAGAGATAAGCAATGCCCATCCGCCTCCGCAAATTCATCGGCACGATCCTGATCATCGTGCTCGTGCTCGCCTACGCGCTGGTGGCGAATACGATCGCGGTGGCAACGCTCGGCAACGCGCCCTGGTGGGGCCACCTGCTCTATTTCCTGCTGACCGGCCTGCTCTGGGTGCTGCCGGCAATGGTGATCATCAAATGGATGGCCGGGCCGCGGCAGCGCTAAAGCGCGTCGCGATCTTTCAGATTCGCTTGTCGCGCTTTAGGTCTTTGTTTTTACGCATGTCGTTGTCGCAAAACCGCTGCACACTTTTGCGCGACATGCTTTAGCGCCATTAACGGCCGAATAACCGTGATCGGCGGAAAACCTCGCCCATCGCCTGCGAGTAAACCAAATATACGTCCTGCATTCCTACTTTCCCGTTCAGCATTCTTGACCGGAGAAAACCCGTGCAGACGCAAAAGCTCGATGTTCATGAACAGCCGTCGGAGGACGGGGCGCTGGCCCAAACGGCCATTTCGCGCCTGCGCCAGCTGAGCATGAAACTCGCCATGGCCGAAGTCGATATCAGTGTTTTCGACGCGATGCAGCCGCTGGAGGAGGAATGGCGGGCGCTGGAGCGCGACAATCTCCAGTCACTGCATCAGAGTTATGACTGGTGCGCCGCCTGGGTGAACGCCTTTCAGCGGCCGCTTGCGATCCTCAAAGGCACCTATGCCGGCCAGGCCGCGTTCATTCTGCCGGTCGAGATCGTCAAGTCCCGCGGGTTTTCCGTCGCAAAATTCATCGCCGCCGATCATAGCAACATCAATACCGGCCTGTTCTCGGAAGGCTTTGCCGAAACCGGTGGAACCATCGATCCCGACGACTTCGCAGGCCGGCTCCGGCAGGCGCTGAAGGGCCGCGCCGATCTGCTGCTCTTGCAGAACATTCCGCTGGAATGGCGCGGGCGGCAGAGCCCGCTTGCGGGGCTGCCGATGGTGCAAAACCAGAATCACGCCTACCAGCTGCCGTTCCTCCCCACCTTCGAGGAGACGCTGAAACAGCTCAACGCCAAGAACCGACGCAAGAAATTCCGTATTCAGTCGAAGCGCCTCGAGGCGGCCGGCGGCTTCGAATACCTTATCCCCGAGACATCGGAAGAACAGCACGGCCTGCTCGATATTTTCTTCCGGCTGAAGAGCGCCCGCTTCGCCAGCCTCGGCCTGCCCGACGTTTTCGCCGACAAGGAGACCCAAGCCTTCCTGCACGGCCTTATCGACAAACGAGATGATGCCAGCCGATATTTTGGGCTGCAGATGCATGTGCTGCGGCTCAAGGGCGAAAATCAGGGTCGCATCGCCGCGATTTCAGGGATTTCACGCAAGGGCGACCACATCATCTGCCAATTCGGCGCGATCGACGAAGAACTGGTGCCGGATACGAGCCCCGGCGAATTCCTCTATTGGCAGACCATCTCGGGACTGCATGACAAGGGTATCGCGCTGTTCGATTTCGGCCTCGGCGACCAGACCTACAAGCGTTCCTGGGCGCCTGTGGAGACGGCGCATTACGACGTGGTGCTGCCGGTCTCGCCGTTCGGCGTCGCCGCCGGCGCGGCGCACCGGATCGTCACCCGCGGCAAGGCGCATATCAAGGCGCGCCCCAAGCTCTACAAATTCGCCCAGAGCATCCGGGCACGGATCGGCTGACCGTTCAGGCGGCCCGGCCAAGCCTCTGCTCCGCCCCGTCGCCGCCCGACATCAGCACGACGCGTTCGTAGCCCGCAGCCTGGAATTCCGTCATCAGCGCCACGAAAATGGTCTCCTCGAGCTCAGGCAGCGAGAGGATGATCTCGACATCCCGGCTGCGCGTCAGCCGCGAGACGCCGGCGACATCGGCCGAACCGCATTCGACCACCACGAGGTCATAGGCGGCGGCGAGCGCATCGAGTAGCAGCGACAGCCGGTCGACACCGCGCATCGCGCGGCGCACGTCGCTCCGGCCCTGCGGAATGAGGTGGGCATCGGACAGGCGGTCGCCGTGGATGGTGTCGCCGAAGGCGGCCTCGCCACACAACAGATCGGTGACGCCAGGAGCGCCCTGATCCTCGGCCATCAGTTCTGTGGGGAAACCGGAACCGGTCATGTCGATCAGAATGACACGGTGGCCGGCGTCGGCGAGCATGCGGGTCAGCGAAACCGTCGCCGCCGAACCATCGTCACCGGTCGGAGATATCGCAATGGCCAGCGGCGCGCGGCTGTCGCTGAGATAGTCCGCAACCGAGGCGATGGAGAATTCATTGTCGTCCTCGGCTGCCTCGTCAGCAGCCGTCACGTCCTCGACCCTATGCTCTTCGTCAGCGACCACCGCGAGCATGCTCGGCTGGACGGGCTTTCTGGCGATTGCGGCGATCGGCGCGGCCTGCGGAACATCCGTCTCCTCGGCGACCGCTTCCGCCTCGACTGCTTCAGGAGACGCATCGACGGGGCGGAGCGCCCGGCCGCTGAAGAGTTCGGCGAGCATGGTGATAATGGCGCTCATGATCAGCGTCGCGACGGCAGCAACGACGACAATCGGCACCACCTTCGGGAAATAGGGATCGACCGGCTCGATCGCCTTGGAAACGATCCGAGCATCCGCCGGGCTGGAATTGCTATCGGCGCGGGACGCGGCCTCGCGGTAGCGCACCAGATAGGTTTCGAGCAGCTGGCGCTGGGCGGTCGCCTCGCGCTCCAGCGCATTGAGACCAACCTCGTCTTCACCGGCGCGGGCGCTGTTGGCCTGCACCGTGGCCGACTGGCGCTCGAGCTCGCTGGCGCGCAGATCCGCGACCTTGGACTCGTTTTCGATGCTCGCCAGGATCTTCTGCGTCTCCTGGCGGATCTGGCCCCGGATATCGGAAAGCTGGGCACGCAGGCTTTTCAGCCTGGGATGACTGTTGAGAAGGCTGGTCTGCAGATCGGATATTTGCGACTGCAGGCCGGATTCCGTCGCCTTCAGCCGCTGGATCGCCTGGGAGGACATGATGTCTGGCAGCGTATCGGAGGCCTCGCCCGAAGACAGCGCATTGCGCACGGCCTGCGCCCTCGCCTCGGCATTGGCCTTGTCGCCGCGCACGCGGGTCAGCTCGGCGGAGATATCGTTCAGCTGCTGGGCCGGAAAGGTGGTCGTGCCGTTCGTCTGCAGCAGCCCGTGCGAGGTGCGGTATTCGGCGACCTTCTTCTCGGCTTCGCTGACCTTGCGGCGCAGGCCCTCGATCTCCGGCTCCAGCCAACGTGTCGCTTCGGAATTGGAATCGAGCTTGGCGCCGCTCTGGGTCGACAGATAGACATTCGCCATGGCGTTCGGAATGGCGGCGGCGAGCTTCGGATCCTTCGAGGTGAAACTGATGCCGATGACGCGCGACCCCGGCACCTGGTAGACCTGCAGGCGTTCGACGAAGGCGTCGATCACCCGCTCTTCCGGCGGATTTTCCAGCGGGTTCTTCTTCAGATGCAGCTTCACCAGGATGCTGGCCATCGCCGAGCCGTTGGCGGCATCGTCGAATTCCGGCAGGTTATAAAGCTTCAGGTCGTTGATGACCTTCTTCAAGAGATCGGCCGATTGCAGCAGCTGCACCTGGCTGGCGATATTCAGTTCGTCCATCAGCGGACCGGCGCCGGCGTCGTTGACCTGCTGGGTGCTGGCAAAGGCCGGCGCACGCGGTTCGATCAGGACGCGGGTTTCACTGCGATATTGCGGCGACATGATCTTGGCGCCGGCAAAGGCGACGCCCGCCCCCACGAGAGTAATCGTCAAAATCCTGAGCCGCCGCGCCCAGACGGCGCGGACCAACTGGCCGAGGTCGATGTCCACATCCTGATCACGCACTACGCCGGACATGCTCTTACTCCACAACAAAGGTGCCGCAAGCGTAAACGACCATGGTAACTCAACGGTTAATGGCAATCTTGCAGAGTAATGAGCAACGCCGGTGAAGGAACGCGGGAAATTGCAAGCGGCCTTTACCGGGCATTAACCCTAACGGATCGATAACGGCTCTACCAAGTTCATTTTCTGTGAGCACGAACGGATGTCTGTCGTCCAGCCCAAGATTCTTCTGGCCCTGAGCCTTGCAGCCATGACGGCGGCATTGGGCGGCTGCACGACGTATAAGCCGGCGCCGAAGGCCTTTAACGAGGCGACCATCCAGCCCTATACGCTCGACAGCGGCGATCGGTTGCGCGTGACCGTTTTTGACCAGCAGAGCCTGACCAACACCTATACGGTGGATCAGGCCGGTTATATCGCCTTCCCGCTCATCGGCCAGGTCCCTGCCCGCGGCCGGACCCTGCAGCAACTCTCGGGGCAGATTGCCCAGAAACTGCAGCAGGGTTATCTTCGCGACCCCGACGTCACCATCGATGTCGATCGCTACCGTTCGATCTTCCTCATGGGTGAAGTCGGCCAGCCCGGCCAGTATGCCTATGTCCCCGGCATGACGGTGCAGAATGCCATCGCGGTTGCCGGCGGCTTTACCAGCCGCGCCAACCAGAACATGGTCGACGTTACCCGCAAGATCAACGGACAGGTGCTGACCGGCCGCATCAACATATCGGGGCCGATCATCGCCGGCGACACGATCTACGTCCGCGAACGGCTCTTTTGAGCGATGACAGAACAGCAGCCGCTCCGCATCCTCCATTGCTTCAGGTCGCCGGTCGGCGGGATCTTCCGCCATGTCCGCGACCTCGTCGAGGAGCACAGCAAGGCCGGCCACGACATCGGCATCCTCTGCGACAGCTCGACCGGCGGCGAGTACGAGGACAGCCTGTTCGACGATATAAGACCCTATCTCTCGCTCGGCCTGACACGCGTGCCGATCCGGCGCTCGATCAGCCCGTCCGACATTGCGACGATGTGGGATACATATAAGAAAATCAAAAGTTTGCGGCCGGATGTGCTGCACGGACACGGCGCCAAGGGCGGCGTGCTCGCGCGACTTGCCGGCTCAGCCCTGCGGGTGAACAGGTATCGCGTAGCCCGCCTCTATACCGCGCATGGCGGAAGCCTGCATTATTCGCGCTCCTCGCTTGGTGGACAGTTCGTCCTCAGGATGGAGCGCCTGCAGGAATATTTCACCGATGCGCTGGTCTTCATCTGCGAATATGAGCGCGACACCTATACGCGCAAGGTGGGCAGACCGCGGACGAAGACGAAACTGATCTATAACGGCATCGGCGAGCGCGATTTCGAGCCGATCCCCACCCGCTCGGATGCCGTACATTTCATCTATGTCGGAATGCTCCGGGACCTCAAGGGTCCCGATCTGTTTGTCGATGCCTTTGCCAAGACCGAGCGGCTGCTCGGCAGGCCGCTGTCGGCGCTGATGATCGGCGACGGGCCGGATCGCGACCGCTACCGCGAGATGATGGTCGAACGCGGCCTCGGCAAGCGCATCGGCATGCTGCCGGCGATGCGCGTCCACGAAGCTTTCGCCATGGCGCAGAACCTCGTCGTTCCCTCGCGCGCCGAAGCCATGCCCTATATCGTGCTCGAGGGGCTCGGCGCCGGCAAGACGATCATCGCCAGCCGTGTCGGCGGCATTCCCGAGGTGCTCGGCCCAGACAGCGCCGCACTTGTCGAGGCCGGCAATTCCGACGACCTCGCCCGCGTCATGGCGGAAACACTGAGCACACCCGACTGGCACGCCAGGACGATGCCGAAGCCGGAAGCGGTGAAGGCGGTGTTTTCCTCCGCCGTCATGGCGCGCGATGTCTTGAAATTATACCATGAGCTCGTCGATCCCGCACGCCGGTCAGGCAACGCCCGCCGCCTCGTAAATATTTCTTAGGGGCTTTCTGGTACTTCGCTTGCTGACAACGAGCGAAAAGCCCCCATGAACAAGCTGGAAAAAGGCGATCAATTCGACGTGGAAGCCCTGCGCAGGCAGGTCTCCGACATCGAGGCGCGCGGTGACGCGGGTCAGGAAAGACCTTCCGATCCCACAGAAATCAATCCCTTTGCCCGGCAGATCGCCGAACAGTTCCGCGATGGGACCAATTCGCCTGTCATCATCATCGGGCAATTGCGGCTGCTGGAATTCCTCGCGCTCTTTTCGATTGCCCTGATCACCCACTTTTTCTGGTCCGGCGACGGCAACGATTCCACGCTGATGCGGGCAGGCATGGCGGCGATCGCTGCGGCCTTGACCGTCATCGGCCTGCAGCTTGCCGATGCCTACACCATTCCGGCACTTCGTGCGAAGCTGCGGCTGATACCGCGCATTCTGGCGTCGTGGACGATCGCACTTCTTCTGACCGTCGGCCTGTTCGCGCTCGTTCGCGGCACCACATGGGCAATGGTCGATGCCTATACCCCCTGGTTCGTCGCGGGCGCGCTCTTCCTTGCGGCCGAACGCTTCCTCGTCGCCTACGGCATCCGCAACTGGGCGCGCAACGGCATCATGGAGCGGCGCGCCGTCATCGTCGGCGGCGGCGAGCCGGCCAAGGAGCTGATCCGTATCCTCGAACAGCAGGATGACAACGACATCCGCATCTGCGGCATCTTCGACGATCGCGGCGAAAAGCGCTCGCCGATCATGGTTGCCGGTTATCCGAAGCTCGGCACGGTCGCCGAACTCGTCGAATTCGTGCGGCTGACGCGCATCGACATGCTGATCATCGCCCTGCCGCTTTCGGCCGAGGCGCGTATCTACGACCTTTTGAAGAAACTCTGGGTTCTGCCGGTCGATATCCGCCTTGCCGCGCATGCCAACCGGCTGCGCTTCCGGCCGCGCGCCTATTCGCATGTCGGCTCGGTGCCGATGCTCGACATTTTCAAGAAGCCGATCCGCGACTGGGATTCCGTCGCCAAACGCGGCTTCGATATTTTCTTCACCCTTGTCGCGCTGGCGCTGCTCTGGCCGGTGATGGTGGCGACGGCGATCGCCATCAAGGCAACCTCCGAAGGCCCTGTTTTCTTCATGCAGAAGCGGCATGGCTTCAACAACGAAGTCATCAACGTCTTCAAGTTCCGCTCGATGTACACCAACATGGCCGACCCCACCGGCAAGGCCGCGGTGACCAAGGCCGATCCGCGTGTCACCCGCGTCGGCCGTATCATCCGCAAGAGCTCGATCGACGAATTGCCACAGCTTTTCAATGTGCTGAGGGGCGAACTCTCGCTGGTTGGCCCGCGCCCGCATGCCGTTCTCGCCCAGGCCCGCGATCGTGCCTTTTCCGATGTCGTCGAGGGATATTTCGCCCGTCACCGCGTCAAGCCCGGCGTCACCGGCTGGGCGCAGATCAACGGCTGGCGCGGCGAAGTGGACAATGACGAGAAGATCAAGTTCCGCACCGCCTACGACCTCTATTACATCGAGAACTGGTCGCTCTGGTTCGATCTGAAAATCCTGTTCCTGACGCCGATCCGGCTGCTCAACACGGAAAACGCCTATTGAGCGCGATCGAGGCGACATATCCCCGTGTCGCCCAACCGCAGCGGATGACGCTGCGCCTGATCGGCTCGGCCTTCGTCGCCTTCGGCGTCTTCCTCTCCGGTTTCGTGATCGACGAGCCGGCGCCCTATGAACTCTGGATGGCGGGGCTGATCGGCCTCTGGTTCATCCTCGGCCTCAAGATCTCCCGCGGCGTGGCGCCGCTGCTTGCCCTGCTACTGACCTTCAACATCGGCGGCATGCTGTCGCTGACGCAGATGAAGGATCTGGCGACGGGGCCGATGTATATTGCGGTTTCGACCTTCCTGGCGCTGACGGCGGTCTTCTACGCAGCGATCATCGAGGACAGTCACAAGCGGCTGCCGCTGATCTTCAATGCCTGGGCTTTTGCTGCCGTCGCCACATCGGCGCTGGGGATACTCGGTTATTTCCACGCCTTTCCCGGCGCGGAAATCTTCACGCTCTACGACCGCGCCAAGGGCGCCTTCCAGGACCCGAACGTCTTCGGTCCCTTCCTGGTGCCGCCGTCACTCTATCTCGTCCACGGCATCCTGGTCGGCGACCTGAGGAAATCGCCGCTGAAGGCCGCCGCCCTGCTCGTGCTGGCGCTCGGCATCTTCCTCTCTTTTTCCCGCGCCGCCTGGGGGCTCTTCGCCCTCGGCGTGGGGCTGCTGATTTTCATCATGCTGCTGAAGGAGCGCAGCGGCGCCTTTCGCCTGCGGGTGCTGGTCCTGTCGCTGGCGGCGATCATCATGCTGGTCGCCTCGCTGCTGGTGGCGCTGCAGATCCCCAAGGTCGCCGAACTGTTTTCGACACGCGCCCAGCTGGTGCAGCAATATGACGGCGAGCATCTCGGCCGCTTCGAGCGCCACCGGATCGGCTTCACCATGATGATGGAGCGCCCGCTCGGCATCGGCCCGCTGGTGTTCGGCACGATGTTTCCCGAGGACGAGCACAATATCTGGCTGAAATCGCTGACGACCTACGGCTGGCTCGGCTTCGTCAGTTATGTCGGCATGCTCGCCTGGACGCTGGCGCTCGGCTTCCGATACCTGCTGCTCGACCGGCCGTGGCAGCCCTTTCTGATGATCGCCTGGATCTCGGTGCTCGGCCATGCGACGATCGGCAACGTCATCGATATCGACCACTGGCGCCACGTCTATCTGCTGCTCGGCACGGTCTGGGGCTGTGCGGCGTTGGAAGTGCGCCACAAGCGCGGCCGCAGGCCATAGCTTCCAAGCGCGTGCCTGTCTATTTCGTCGCGCCTGCCGTCAAGCCGGCAATAAACCGCCGCTGGAAAACCAGATAGGTCAGAATGAGCGGGAAAATCACGATCACCGCGCCGGCGGTCAGAACCGGCGTGTTGACGGTGTAGCGTCCCTGGAAAAACAGCATGCCGAGGGGCAGCGTCCGATAGGCGTCGTCATTGACCAGAATGAACGGAATGAGAAACTCGTTCCAGGTCCAGATGAACAGGAAAAGCGCCAGCGTCGACATTGCCGGTATCATCAGCGGGATAACGATCTTGCGCAGGATATAGAAGCGTCCGGCGCCATCGAGGACCGCCGCTTCGAGAACTTCCTCCGGCAATTGCTGCATCGCGCTGGCGAGGAAGATCGTCGAGAATGGGATCGACATCGCAATCTGCGGCACGATGAGAGCCGCATAGGTATTGATCAGCCCGAGATACCGCATTTCATAATAAAGCGGGATGATGAAGGCCTCCGCCGGCACCATCATGCCAAGCGTCAGAATGGCGAACAGCGTGCGCCGGAACGGAAACGACAGGTAGGCGAAGGCAAAGCCCGTGAGCAGGCCGAGAAAGACGCTGGCGGCAACGACGGGTATGACAACGGTGATCGAATTCCAGAAGTAGATGTTGAAATGCCCGGCATTCCAAGCGTCGACGTAATTTTCGAAATGCGGATAGGCCGGCAAGGCGAATGCGCCCCTGAGAACGTCAGGCTTGCTCTTTATCGACGTCAGCAGCAGAAGCAGGAACGGCGTGATCGTGACGAAAGCAAGAAGCCAGAGGACAATGCGAAGGAATAAACTGGCGGCGGGGATGTTGGACGAACGGCTCATCAAGCCAATCCTTTACTTTTTGAGCCCACCAGCCGGTGAATTGCAAAGTTGATTGCGAAGGTCAGCAACGCGCCGACAATGGCGATGGCGGCTGCGGCGCCGAACCGATTGAGCTCGAAGCCGAGCTGATACATGTAGATATTCGGCACCAGCGTCGCATTGGCGGGTCCGCCGCGGGTCATTGTGAAAATCAGGTCGAAGCTTTTGATCGACGCGATAACAGTCAACAGCAAAACCACCCTTATCTCGGGCATGAGAAGCGGCAGCGTTATCCAGAAGAAGGTCTTTCGCGCCGAAGCGCCGTCGACCTTGGCAGCGTCGAAAAGAGACGGGTCGATGCGCTGAATTCCGGTGAGGAAGATGACCATGCAAAAACCGAAGAAATACCAAGTCGCAACGATCCCGACCGCGGGAAGCACGAAATTGAAATCTCCGAGCCAGGGTAATGCGAAGCTGCCCAATCCGACGGCTCTCAGAAACTGGTTGAACGGGCCGAATGCAGGATTGTAGAGCCATGCCCAGATGATGCCCAACACGGCGGTCGGCATGATGTAGGGCAGGAACAGGAATGTCCGAAGGGCGAGCTGTTCGCGTTGCTTCAAATTCCAGACGCAGGCAGCAAGCGTGATGCCGAGTACGAGCGGCAGGACGCAGTAGAAGATCATCAGCTCGGCATTGTTGCGCAAGGCAATGTAAAAACGACTGTCGGAAAAGAGATCGGCGTAATTGCCGAGGCCCACCCATCTGGGCATGGTCAAGCCGTCCCAGCTGGTCAGGCTCAAACCCAAAGCCGCGATAATCGGTCCAAAGACAAAAGCCGCGTAGAGCAGCAATCCGGGCAATAGATAGATAAAATTGGTATGCTGCGAGCCGTCAAGTGCGGAGCGTTTCATCCAGTACTCCATGAAGCCAAAGCTCTGGTCGTCGCGCGGCAAGCCAGAGCTCTCAGCGCTCTTTCAGGATCGACAAGACGCAGGCCACGACCGCCGGGCGGGCGGTCATGACCAGCGCCCGCGCTGTTATTTCTTGTCCTTCAGATAGGCCTGATAATCCTTGTCCATGGCATCGACAAAGGCTTCGGGCGTGATCTTGCCTGACAGAAGAAGTGGCGTGTTGTCGTCGATCGTCTTCAGCATCGTCGGGCTGGACCAATCGGGGTAATGGCCGAGCGCGTCATTGGCGTTGAGCGTCTTCCACATCTCGATGCCTGAGGTCAGGAGCGGCGTGAGCTTGGGCTTTGCATCAGCCGGCAGCGATGTTGCGGGAAGATAACCGGCAGCGGCCCAGCTTTCAGCGGCCTTTTCCGAAACCATATAGTCGATGTATTCGCCGGCAAGATCCTGCTTTGCCTTGTCTTTGGCCAGGCTCGTGATCGCCCAGGCAAGATCGACGCCGCCGACACTCATGGGCTTGGAAACGCCCTTCGGAGCGGGAATGGCCATGAAGCCGATATCCGGATTATTTTGCATGTCACCGAAGTACCAGGTCCCGGAAATCAGGAATGCGCCCTGCCCCGATATGAAAAGCTGGACGGCGTCGTCACCGGAGATGCCCTCGAAGCCGGGGTAGAAATAGCCGCCTTGCGCCCATTTCTGCACGAGTTTGGCCGATTCGATGTTGCCCTTGGTGTTCCACGAGCCGCCCTTGCCGTAGATCAGGTCGTCAAGCTCGGCGCGATTGGCCGCGTCGATATGTGCCTGATCGATGGCGCCGATCATATGCAGGGCCAGATGCTGTTTTGCCGAGCCCATCATGAAGGGCGCCACGCCTTTTTCCTTCAGCTTGTCGAGATCGGCCAAGAGCTCCTCGAAGGTCTTCGGCAGCGCCACGCCGGCGTCGTCGAGGATCTTCTTGTTGTAATAGAGACCGACGATCTCGCCGAGGCCCGAGATGCCGTAGGTCTTGCCGACCCCGAATTTCGGTCCGTCCCAGCGATCCCGGGCAAGCACGGAATCCGACTGCCGCTTATCCCAGCCATATTTCTTGATGTACTCGTCGACCGGGAGGAGCAAGCCTTCCTTGACCATCGCGCCCATGTCGCCGGCGCCCTGGTTGACCTTGGTGATGACAGGGCCATCGCCTGCCGAAACCGCAAGCTTCAGCGTCAGCTTCATGTCGTCGAAGGTGCGGGCGGTACGTTTGATCGTTACACCGGGATGCGCGGCTTCGAACTCCTTGTTCAGTTGCTCGATGACGGCGCTCTGGCCTTCGAAGGTCTGGTCGTCCCACACGGCCAGGTCGTCGGCGCGGGCGGCGGAAAGGCCGAAACTCATAAGCGCCGCGCCAGCAAGCGCGACAGCGGCTTTCAATCGGTATGCCGGCAGTATGCTGATCGATTTCACGGTTCTTTTCATCTGCTCCACCTCATTTGGTTTATTCTCCACTCCCCCGTCCGAACCTTGCCCCTGGCACCGGCCGAACGTTTCCTTGCCCAGGCCTTTGCCGGGCCCGCGAATCTGAGGTAATCGTCAACGCATTGAGTCTCTCTCGCGACCTATGACGACAAAGCGCCACGCAGGAGGTGGCAAAGCGATGGACACCGACTGCTTCATCCGCCCGGCGATTGAAGCCGATACCGAAGCTCTTTTCGACATCTGCCTGAAAACCGCCAACGGCGGCGAGGATGCCAGCGCGCTTTACAGCGACCCGCATCTGCCCGGTTACATCTGGTCGGTCCCCTATCTCAAATTTGCCAGAGACTTTGCCTTCATTCTCGTTGAGGGCGACCGGCCGGTCGGTTATGTCGTGGGCGCGCCCGATACCAGCGGATTCGACAAAGACCTGGCCGCAAACTGGTGGCCGTTCGTGCGCCAGCAGATCGCCGGATTGACGCCTACCCGTGCGCGCGATGCCGACGTGGTGGAACGCATTCAAAATCCGCGCAGCGGAACGACCTGGCTTCAAGACGATTACCCGGCGCATCTTCACATCAACATTCTTCCCGGTCTTCAGGCAGGCGGCTGGGGACGCAGGATGATCAGCACCGAGCTTCAGGCGCTTCGAAAGCACGGGATCAAAGCGGTGCATCTCGGTGTCGACCCGAACAACCAACGCGCCAGAGGTTTTTACCGTCACCTTGGCTTTTCCGAATTCGAGCGTGATGGCTCCGTCGCCTTTGCCATGCGGATCGATCAAGAACCCGGTTGAAGCCGATCGCGCGCTCATGACATTGGCTCCGAATTTGCCGCGTCAAGCCCATATTTTAAAACAACCGCCGCCGGCATGGTACTCCAGCCCTGCAGCAGGGAACCGCGCCCGTAAGGCGGCGAGAAGTATTCCACCGCACCGATCCAGCCATTGTCGAGACAGGTTTGCCACCAGCGCGTCAATGCGTAGCGCGCACCTCCAAGTCCGTGGCGAAGGCGTTCTTCGGCATAGGCGCCCGTCCAATAGGGCCAGTCCGAGCCATTATGGTAGCGGTAGGGAAACGCGGTCTTGGATCGCAGATCGCTTTGCCGCTTGAAGGGCGGATAGGCACACATCACCCCCCAACTGCCATAGGGCTGCTCCTGATTGTGGCGCGTTTCCAGTTTACTTTCAAAAGCTTTCAGCAATCCAACGGCCTTCTGTTGCGAAATCGCTGCAAATCGCGACAAGGTCAGGCTGTCGAGAGCCAGATGATCTTCGACAAAGGCGCCAGGCGTTCCGTAGTCGACATATCCTCCCGTCGCCGGGACGAAGAGTTTAGCCTCGATTTCCTGGCGGGCAAGGCTTGCTGTCCTGCGGGCGCGTTCGGCAAGCTTGGGATCGAGTTCCTCGCCAAGCCTTGCCACCGCGTCCATGGCGCCGACGAAAAGACCCAGATCGTATGAGACCAGGCCCTCACGATAGACGTTGTCGGCCCAGTCCCGGTCGTTGCGTGGCTTCAGCGGCAGAACGCTGTCGGGGCCGGCCAGGCCGAGATAGCGATCGACGATCGCCTTCACGACTGGCCAGTGTCGCTCCACCTCCGCAAAGTCTTTGGTTGCGCCGACATAGTCGCTCAGGAAAAGAACGAAGAAAAGCGGGCTGTCAAAGTGGTCGCTCCACCAATCCTGCGGGCGGTTATGGTACTCCGGAACGGCTCTTTTGTGGGTTTTGGGATTGGCCTTGCTATCGGCGACAAAGTGCTGCCAGGCCTGCGATTGCGCAGGCCCTGTCAAGATTACGCCGCTCGGGGCTTCTCCATCCGGCTGCACGCCCTTGGCCAGCAGCCGGATTTCGTCGCGCACCGCCTCGGGAGCAAGTGTCAGGAGCGGCTGCATCGTCCAATAGCCGTCGCGGTAATAGGTCCGCGCCGGCGCACTATAGGCCTGCCCCGCGGCAAGGCCGGCGAAGGCGCCGTTTTCGTCGCGCCGGATGCTGGAAAGGGCGGCATGGATCCCCTGGCTGACCATGCTGCGCATCAGCGGGTCGGCCTCGGGCGTCAGATCGCACCGCGCCACATATTCGGCGGCTTCGGCAATGATCGCTTCGCTGGCGAGGTTGAGAGCGTTTTCGGCTTCGTCTCTCGAAGCGCCGACGGCAATCCGCAGATCCGGGCCGGGAGCGTCGACAATGAGAACGCCCCAGGCCATTTCGAAACTCTGCCGATGCTGGGTCCGAGTGCGCTTCGCCCTCGCACTTTGTCCATCCGGCTCGTGCCACCAGGCGCAACGACGCGCGGGATAGACACCCTGAAGGCGCACACCGCGGATCAACATCACCGGCAGCGACTGCGCGACAAAGACGCCGCCATGTTTGGAAACCATACGGTTCGGGGCATAGCTATAAGGGCCCCCGATTGCAGAAAATCTCACGCGGCCCAGGCTGCCGGCGCCCCAAAGGGCGAGATCTGCATATCCGTCCGGATGAACATCCGCCTGAAGGCGTGGCGCCATTATCGGCAGTAAAACACCGTCTTCGGCGAAAAGCTGTCCATCAGTCGAGGGCTTTATCATTGGCAATCCCCGCGCGTTGATCCCAGCCTACAGGCGGCCCTCCGTTTGTCAAGGACATAGACAAATCCATGGCCACGGTGTACTGAAAATGCGTACACACGCTCAGATAAAGCCAAGTATGCGCCGTACCGCGATAATGGCCAGCCAATATCGCCCTAATTAAGTATATGCTCCGAACTAATTGGACCGAGCTAGCGGGATGGCAATGACCCCTTCTGTCGCACAGACTCCGATCGCACGAAAAATCTCAACCAATGCCGTGATCCGCACCGTGTTGGCGAGTGGGTCGATTTCCCGCGCCGATATCGCCAAGCTCACCGGCCTATCGAAACAGACGATCTCCGATGTCGTGCGCGACCTCGAGGATGACGGATGGCTGAAAGCGATCGGGCAGACCGATGGTCGCCCCGGCCGCAATGCGATCATCTACGAAATCAATGCCAAAGCGGGCCTGGCCGCCTCCATCGATCTCGGAGGCACCAAGATCGCTGCGGCTATCTGCGATCTCTTAGGAAATGTGGTGGCCGAAACCCAAGTGGCCACCGATCCGCGCGGCGGAATGCATCTCGTCAATCAGTTCAGCGATCTGATCGTCGAACTCGCGGCTGCGGCCGGGACGACTGCCGACAAGCTCCGTCTCGCTGTTCTGGGCAGCCCCGGCGTGCTTGATCCGGCCACCGGCCATATCAATGTGGCGCCGAACATTCCCGGCATCGACGCCATCAATCTGCGCCAGGTCTTCAGCGACAGGATGGGCATACCGGTCATCGTCGAAAATGACGTCAACCTGGCCGCGCAAGGCGAGAGGTGGCGGGGACACGGTGTCGAGACCGGCAATTTTGCTTTCATTGCGCTCGGAACGGGCGTCGGCATGGGCATCATCGCCAACGGTGCCCTGCTGCGCGGCGCGCGGGGCGCGGCCGGCGAGATCGCCTATCTTCCGCTCGGCGGAGATGCTTTCGATCCCGGCGGGTTTACGCTTGGAACCTTTGAGAGCGCGGTCGGCAGCGTCGCAATGCTGCGCCGCTACATCGGTTTCGGCGGGCGCAACGCATCCGCCGTGGCCGAGCTCTTCGCCGCGTTCAATGCAGGAGAGGCCAGTGCTGCGGCCGCGATCGAAGAGACGGCGCGGCTGGTGGCGGTCGCCATTGCGGCCATCGGCGCAACGCTCGATCCCGAGCTGGTGATCACCGGCGGCAGCATCGGCGCAAGACCTGAACTCGTCAACGCCATCCGGAATTTCCTGCCGCGTTGCACGCCCTATCCGCCGCGTATCGAAATCAGCCGCTTCGGAAACCGGGCCGCCCTGATGGGAGGCATGGGGATCGCGGTCGAGCGCATGCATGACGATCTGTTTGGGGTGAAATTGAAGGACGCCTGATCGGCCCGCGCCACTTGAGAACTGCGGTGAATGCGCTAGATTTTCGGTCATGATAACAGCAACACAGATACGCGGCGCACGCGCCATGATCGGGATGAGCATCGAAGAGCTCGCCGCCGCAAGCGGCCTGCCGGTCGAGACCGTAGCGGCGCTGGAGACCGGCGAGTTTGCGGGCGAGCCGCATGCGCTGTTCGATGTGCGCAGCACGCTTGAGGCGCACGGCATCATCTTTCTGTCGAGCGGCAATCAGGATGAAGGCGGCCCCGGCATCCGGTTGCGCGCCCGCACCTCCAGCGACGACGGCATCCGGCCGGAAAACCTCAACGCCGCCAACGACGACTGAACCAACCCGCAATCCGGGCGGTTCAGCAAGCCGCAGGGAACCGCGACGAGCATCGCAAGAACGGTGCCTCGATCGAGCAGAATAGAGTATCAGAGATAGGTCTTTGCAAGATCGGCGAGTTTACCGCTGTCCTTCACGCCCTGCCGGTAGAGCTGAATGATGACCGCACCGATCCGCTCGGCTTCGGGCGTCGTCCTGACGAGGCCGCGCTCGTCGCAAACCTTGTCGAGCACCCCAGACAGCAGATCGAGATCTTCCGAAAACAGCGGTAAATCATGCGGATGGATTGATGATCGTAACATCACGCCGCATTTCCTCCGAGGGCAAACGCATTCACGCTTGCATTGCCGGCCGCCCTCCGCAACCGTCAAAAGCGATTATGCGCGAGGGCTTGAACTTTAGCAACTATGCAAATTCCCCCAAAACAAAATTAGGGAACAAAATTTCGTCTCGCGCGTTTGGGCGGCCTTGGAGGTAGGACCAGCTGATCCGGAGGTTGGGTAAAACACGCCGTCCCTCCTCCGTCCGGGGCTTTTCTCCGGAGAGCTGCTTGATCGTTTCCATCGTCTGGGAAGCCGTCGAATATCTCAAACGATAGCCAGGCAAGCCAAGGCATCACTATCGTCGCGCCGACACTGCCTGAATGCGCTCGACGGGCTGCGCAGCCCGCGCGGCGGGCTTCTTCATGACGGCGAAGACGGCGGGATTGTTGCTGTGGATTAGCCGCGGCGGCCGCCGGCGGCGAACTGGGGGTGTATAAAGCCTTCCGTGATCACCTTGGCGGTAAGCTCGATCACCCGCTCCTCGGCGAGTTCGGCGAGCGCGAGGGCAACATCACCCTCCGACCAGCCGGCTTTGACGGCCTCGTCCGACAGGGCCTGGAACGCACCGGAGAGGGCCTGCCTGCAAGTGAGATTCTGCTTCATATCCACCATGGGTTCGCACTAGGCTATCGTGACCAAGGATAATGTTAATCTACACATATTCACACGAATGCGAAGAGATTTCACGTTTACTCAACATCAAAAACGGGTTATCCACTCTAAACCTGATGTAGTCTTAACAAATTTCAACAAATACTGCCTTTTTTGGATTGAAATAGCACAAAAAGAACTGTTGTATTTGTTCAATCCACACCTTCAAAGGGTGTTTTATCACGCTATTCATTTTAAATAGTTAAAGCGCGGGGTCCGATCCAGCGACCGTTTGAGCCGCGACGGGGACATTACGGCCCGTTTTCAGCACCTTCCCGGCACCCTGTCAATCCTAGCCAAACGGCCTAGCCAAACGGCCGGGCGCTCCCAGCGGCTGCGAACGCCTTCGGTGCTAATCACTTTAATACCACAGGGGGACCACACTGCCGTCAAAGTCCGCCGTACCATTGTGTCTGCGTATCATCGGGTTGACGAGCCCACTACTCCAGGAGGCAAAATGTCTATCGAACTAGACGCGACGACCTATGTGCATGCCAAGCAGACGACCGCCCATTCCTATATTTTGCCGGCCGTTGTCGATGTTCTCGAGAACAGTTTTCAGGAGGCAAATGAAACGGCGGTCTTCGACCTCGGCTGCGGTACCGGCGGTGCTGCAGCCGTGCTTGCCGGGAAAGGTTATGACGTCGTCGGTGTCGATCCGTCCGCGGACGGTATTGCGAAAGCAAGGACGGCCCATCCCGATCTTCCGCTGGAGATCGGCTCCGGCTACGAAGATCTATCCAGCCGGTATGGGACCTTCGATGCGGTGATCAGCCTCGAAGTGGTTGAACACGTTTATGACCCCAAGGCTTTTTCGGCCACCATGTACGATCTGGTGAAGCCCGGCGGCATCGCGGTGATGTCGACGCCTTTTCACGGGTACTGGAAAAATCTGGCCTTGGCTGTCAGCGGCAAGATGGACGACCATTTCATGCCGCTCAAGGACCATGGCCACATCAAATTCTGGTCTCCCGGAACATTGAGCACCCTGCTGCTGGACACAGGTTTCGAAGACGTCGACTTCGAATATGTCGGGAGAATTCCGCTCTTGGCAAAATCGATGATCGCGATCGCTCAGAAACCGCACTGAAGGTCCACGGTTCTTCTCAATGACTGCGAGAGTGGCCACCAATGAAGCGTGATGTTCTGACTGGATTTCAAGGGGATAAATGGTCGGGGCGACTGGACTCGAACCAGCGACCCCTTGACCCCCAGTCAAGTGCGCTACCGGGCTGCGCTACGCCCCGACCTGCCGAAACGGCTTGCTTCGTTTAGTTTTTCAGCGCGCGCAATGCAAGCAGAAAAACCTTGCCTCCGACAAAAAGAGGCGGTTTGTCGGAATGTTCAGATCGCAGCGATCGTCAGCCGGCCCTCGGCGGTTTGGCGGGGCTGCCATGCCTGGTAATCGGGAATCGAAAAATGCGGCGTTTCGAAAGGTGTCGCGTGAGTTTCAGTGATCACCGTCACGTCGGCCCCGGCGGCCTCGCCGGCGAGGATGCCGGCGACGGCATCTTCGAAGACCAGGCATTTCGAGGGATCGACGCCGAGGCGGCTTGCGCCGAGCAGATAACCCTCGGGGCTGGGCTTGCCTGATTTAACCTCTTGGCCGCTGACGATGACCTTCGGCATCGGGATGCCGGCCGCAGCCATGCGGCGCCTGGCGAGCTCGATCGGCGCCGAGGTGACGATTGCCCATTTGCCATCGGCAATGGCAGAGAGGAAGCGGATGGCGCCGGGGATTTCAACAATGCCGGAGACATCCTCCATCTCCTCGGCAAGCAGCAGGTCCGCCTCATGGGCCGGATCGACGCCTGGCAGGCCGAGCCCGCGGATCACGTCGGACGCGCGGATGCCGTGAATCGTCTTCAGAAAGACCTCCGGTTCGAAGCCATGGCGTCTTGCCCACTCGCTCCAGACGCGCTCGACGACGGCGATGGAATTCAAGAGCGTTCCGTCCATGTCGAAGAGGAAGGCGTCGTAGGACTTGTCGAGGATGTCATGGAGAGCGGGCACGGGCGTTTCCTTGCGGGCGCTGCAGCGCCGCGCGCCTTTTAAGACACGCAAAGGGCGCCGGAACATTTTGAACTACACAGGCGAGTAGCGGAGGGCGACATCGACGTCAACGCTAATCGTTGACGTCGGGATGGGTGACCTTGCGAACGTCGGCAAGGCCGCGGGTGGCATCGCGGTTGCCGGTCGCGGCTGCGGCTTCGAAGATACGGGTCGCATCACCGTACATTTTCAGATTGAAGTAGCTGTAGCCGCGCAGGACCATCAGGTCGATACGTTCCTGCTGCAGCTGGGCGCGCTGATCGAGATAGACGAGGGTTTCACGATAACGCCCGGCGTCGAAGGCCGAAAGCGCCCGGTCGGCGAGGATCGCCACCTGGAGCTCGGCGGCGCGCTGGCGGCTCTGCGGCGCCTTGGTGGCGGCGACGGCGGCATTGCTGGAAAGGCCGGCGCGCAGATAGGCAAGGCTCTGGCCGTAGGCGGCGTCTTCGCGATCCTTGCGGAGCGGGCTCTGCAATGCCGCCTCGAAGGCGGAGATCGCTTCCATCGGCCGGTTGATATCCATCAGGCACCAGCCGCGCGACAGCGCGTCGGACGGGCCGAGCTGCGCCGCATCGACGGTCGTCGAGCAGCCGCGTGTCTGGCGCGGACCGCGCTGGACAGTGACCGTCTGCATCCCCGATCTTGCCGTGCGAACGGCCGCATCAGGCCCTGGCTGCAGTGCGGTGGGTCGCTCGACCGGAAGCGGCTCGGCCGTGGCGGCGGGACGCTGCGGCGGCACCGGCTGAACCGGCTGCTGCGAGGCAATCGGGCCTTTTGCCGGCGGCAGCGGAGCGCCATTCGGGCTCAGCGAAGACGTGTCTTCAAGATTGGTGATGCGCGTCGACCGGCCGGCCCAGGCATGCTGGATGGCGAGCACGGCCTTGCGGTCGTTCAGCTGTTCGCGGGTGACGGCAAGCCCATAGGCGGAGGGCTCGTCATCGGGCTTCCAGGCAAGCGCGGTCTCGAACCAGCGTGCGGCGGTCTGGAACTGGTTGAGGGAACGGGCATACCAGCCGAACTGCTGCGCCGTCGGCACGTATTTGCGGGCAATGACCTCGGCGGCGATGCGATGCAGCACGTCTTCGGCGAGATCGGCCGGCGGCTGCAGCGCCATCAGGTTGGCGGTGGCAGCGAGATAGGTGGCGCTCGCATCATCGGACTCGGCGCGCCAGCGGAACATCACGTCCTCGGCTTCCTGAGGCGCCTTGCGGGCGATCAGCGCCAGCGCCAGCCCCTGCGAAGCCGCCGCCGAGTCCTGCTTGGCGCGGGCGGCGCGGAACCATTTTTCGGCATCGGCGTCGTTGTTGCGGCGAAGCTGGTACCAGCCGAGCAGCAGCGCGTCGGAGGCCAGGCCCTGGCTTTCTGCGAGCTTTTCGAGGCGGGCGACATAGTCCGGCGCGATAGCGAGCTTCGGATCGTCGTTGCCTTCGGCCATGAAGCGTCGGGCGAGGTTGTCGCGGATCGCATCGAATTCCCTGCTGCCGTCGGCAGCGGCAGGCTTCTCCAGCGCGAGCAACCCCTGCATCGGCTGATAGGAAAGCAGCGTCGAGGCCTTTTCGATCGTTGCCTGTCGTTCGGCCGGATTGGTGCAATTCTTCAGGATATAGGTGTAGGCGTCCTGGCCGCGCGGTTCCCTCTCCGTCTGAATGAAGGCTTCGGCGACACGCCAGAGAACGTCGACCTCGCTGCAGGTCAGCAGGCTCGGCGTGGCGGCGGCGATATCGACCACCGTCGCATATTGCTTGAGGTCCGAAGCGTTGACGAGGCGGGCGCGGGCCTCGGCGACGTCGAGCCGATCGAGCAGATCGGCCGGCGGCTGCCATCCGGCGCCGGCTGCCTGACGGTCGGCGATCGCCTTGCGCAGTTCGGCATAACGGCCATCCGAATAGAGCTGCCACATGGCCTCGAGCTGCTTGTCGCCGTTTTGCGGCACGGCGAGCGGATCGGCCGGCGGAACCCAGTTCGGGTAGAGCGCCTGAAGGCGGGAAATTTCGGCCTGCAGCCGCACCTTGTCGCCGCGGCTGGCGAAATAACGAAGCGCGCTTTCATCGACGGCCGGCTGCGTCGGGGCGGCGGCCTGCTGCGGTGCCGGCGGCTCGGAAACGATGGAAGGCGTGACCGGCGCCGGTGGGCTCGCCGCTTGAGGCTCAGACGGCGGCGCGGCGGATGGCGTTGCAGGCTGCTGCGCGACGGCATTCGAATCTGATGTATCCGCTGCCGATGGCGGCGAGGAGGTGATCGCCTCGATCTTGTCGGCGACGAGCTGCGCATTGAATTCGGAATTGCCGGCAGAATCGGTCGGCTTGATGCGGCCCATCATCATCAGTTCCGGCGCCGGCTTGTCGGCAGACGCCAGACCGAACCTTTCCTGCAGAGCGGCACGGTCCTTCAGGCCGGTGACGAGGCTCGCCACCACCACTGCCGCTGAAACCGCCACGAGAGAAGACTTCACAGACACTCCGGATGCTTCTCCCCGATATAAGCCAGCCCCAGCAGTTGAAGGGTGGATGGATAATAGAGCGCGGGCGCGAATTGCAGGGCCGAGCTCGGCAGCTTGGTCCCATCGACAACACAGGCCACAACATCGTTAACAATTCGATAACCGGGGTCCGACAGCAGGGTCTTCGGCCGGCCGGTGGTCAGATCGATGGTGGCGGGAACGCCGTCTTGCGACATCCCCTTTTGCAGGCGCACGAGCAGCGCCTTGTCGGTGATGCCGCCGCGCGCGAGGTAAAGCGGGATGCGGATGGCGTTATATGAGAACTCGGCGTCGAACCCCTTTGCCGGCCGCGGCTTATCGCGCAGGCTCACCCATTCGGCCGGAAGCTTGCGCGGGCCGAACTGCATCGTGTTCAACAGTTCCACGCCGTCATCCGACAGTTTTTTCCAGGCATCCGACGGCGCAAGCGCCGACATTACCGGGATCGCCTCGTAAATCCAGTAGGACGGGTTGACGACCGGACCATCGTCCCGGTCGCCGCCGGTAAAACCCTGGGTTCCCGGCAACAGCAAGGTCCGGCCCTCGGACCTGGCGACGGTTTCGGCAAGCAGAGCCTGCGCCATGCGGGAGGCGGCGAGGATATAGTCGTCGCGTTTCCACGCCGTGCCGGCAAGCGCCAGCGCATAGGCAATCAGCATGTCTCCATCGGTGGCATTGTTGGTATCGGCCACGTGCGGCTTGACGTTCGGATCCCATTTCCAAACGGCCAGGCCATCGTCGCGCAGCAGCAGTTCGGTGCGGGTAAAATACCAGATCTGCTCGAAATCGGCTGGGTTGGCTGCGAGATAGGCAAGCAACAGGCCATAACCCTGCCCTTCGCTGTGGCTGATATTGCCGTTGCCGTTATCGACGATGCGGCCGGTCGCATCGAGAAACTTCGCCTTGTAGGCCGACCATGCGGCGGCATTGATCATCGCCTGCTGTGCGACGGCGGGCCCGCCCGCCGGGGCAAGCGCGACCGTTGCCGCCAGCAGGAGTGCGCGCAATCGCCTCATTTCGACCGACCCAGCCTTTTGAGCATCGTCGATGTGGTGACCCCGATCAAAAGCACGAAGACGACCAGCAGGAAGGCATAGGAGAGGATGTTCGTCGACAGCCAGTTGGCGGCGATCAGGCGGTAGTTGGCGATCGACCAGGGCATGGACGGCACGAAATCGAAACGGGTGACGGGCACCGCCTCGATCTTGCCGGTCTTGCCCGAATAGGTGGTGATGTGGCCCGATAGCTGCGGCCAGTTCAGCTGCGCGGTCAGAACCTCGATCCCTTCACGCAAATCCTTCGCCGACGGCGCCGCCACCACCGTCCACGAGCCCGTTCCCGCGGGGCTGGAGCCCTGTGCAACCAGCAGCGTGGCGGCGTTGGGCGGTGTAAAAATCTCCTCGGCGCCGGGCACGAATTGCAACGAACTGCGGGAGATATCGAAATTACGCGACACCCACTCGCGAAAGGCCATGACGCGGCTGTGCAAGACGCCGCCGCTGACTTTGGAATTCCACTCCTCGAAGGCCGTGACGGTGTCGACGACGCCCGGCTGCGCATCCGTCACGGGACGCCAGGAGGCCTGGCTCGCCGTGGCGATATTGGTCTGCGACAGCGCGGTTGCCGGCATCTGCGAGATGGAGCCGATGAAGATGGCATCACGATCGCCGATCATATTCGGCGAGGCGACGGTTTCGACGGCGATCGGATGGCCGGCGGTGATCGCCATCTGGCCAAGCAGGGTTGCGGCGGCCGAAAGTGTGTCGGCGTCAATGCGGTCGATGAAGAGCGGCGTCGGTTCCGTGGCCCGACCATAGGGATAGGCGGTGCCGGCCATGGCGGCCAGATTCGGACGCTGACCGACGCGGGCGAAATCCGGAATATGCAGCTCAGAGGTATCGAACAGGGCAAAGCGCGGCGTCGCGCCGGCGGTTGCGCCCGGCGCGCAAGCCGCATCGTCCTTGGTCATCAAGATCGCCTCGATCGCCATCGTGTTAAGACCGGGCTTGAAGTGGCGCATCGTCACCCGGATCGGCAGATGGCGGAGAATGCCGCCCGACGTCGTGGTGATCGGCACGGTGGAGGCGATATTGTCGTTGACGTAGATATCGATGTGGCTGCCGGGCAGCACGTTATCGGTATAGGCGGCATCGAGCAGCACCTTCGCCTCGCCATAGGCATTGGCATAAAAGTCGGCCGGCACGGCGATATTGAAGCTGGTCCGCAGCCGCCGGCCGGAGAATTCGGTGGTCTTCACGCCGAGCCGGGACAAGGCGATGCTGGTATCGGAAAAGACCAGCGGCGCGTTCGGCGCGCTCCAGCGCTCGGTGGTCAGCACGTCACGGCGGACATCGGAGGACCTGTCCGTCGGCGAGACAATGGTATCGATCGCCGAGGAGACCGCCTGCCAGGAGGGACCGCTGATCAGAAGCACCGGCGAGCCGCTGCGAGGATCGGTAACGAAAGCGGCGAGTGCCGCACTTTCGGCGCCGGGCGGCAGGCCGGGAAAGAGCGGCCGCAGCTCCGCCGCGGTACCAACGAGCACGCTGAGCTTTCCGGGCCCGGCAGCCGGAAGCGCCGTGGCGCTGAAGGCAAAGATCTGGTTCGGCATGCTGCTCAACACCGACAGGCCCTGCGCCAGTCGAAGCAGCGGCCTGGTGGTTCCCGGCTGCTCCAGCGCCGGAACGACGATGTCGAACTCTGTCTTGCCGGCGCCGTCGACGCCGATGGCGCGGATCGCATCGGCGCCCGCCAGCAGTGCAGCGTCCGTGCCGGCAAAACTCAGATAGGTTCCGGCCGGATCGATATTCGACCACAATTCATAGGTGGACTGGATGCTGCAATCGGTGCGGTGGCGCTGGGCGGCTTCAAAGGTGACGAGATTGGCGCCGGGCTGCAGCAAACCGGGCGGAACCTCGAAGGTGACGGCCGACGGGCCATCCGGCGAACCGACGCGCTGCTGGCCGATCGGGCGGTTATTGAGATAGGCGGTCAACGCCGAGGCTTCAGGCGCGACGACGACCGCATTCTGGTAGGCGAAAGTGAAGCTCGCCTTGGCCGCCGCCTCTTCCGGGGTCAGGTAGACCGACCATGACCGGCGATCATATTCGCCGGCGAGACCAAGTTTCGAAAAGGGCACGACATAGCGGCGGATATCGCCGGAGTGCGGCGGCGCAGCCGCATTTGCCGCCGCGGCTGGCTGGAGCGCCGGTACTGCCGGCTGCGGCTGGACGGCGATCGCCGAAGGAACGGGTGCGGGAGCAGCCTGGGTTGCGGGTGCCGGCGATACGGAAACCGGAGGCGTGACGGGAGCCGGTGCAGGCGCTGCCGGCGGCGTGGCCGGCGTCAATCTCGGGGTCACGGATGCTCCGGGCGGTCGCTCGCCGGACATGTCGAAGGGTGCCGTCTGCGCCTGGGCGAAGGCGGAGGCATTCAGCAGTAAAAGGGAGGCGGCGACGATTCTTCTCATCCGGCGTTGACCTTTGCCGCCTGCTGCTGGGCTTCCCGCTCCGGCCGCATGCTGCGGAAGAAATAAATGAGGCCGCGGCTGGTCTGGTAGAGCGACAGGCCGAGGAACCAGATCGTGCCGCGGATCAGGCCCGGATTGCGGCGGCGCGCCGCCTGGAACTCGGTCCACTGGCCTGAATTGGCAAACATCAGGTCGGCGATCAGGCGATGGTCGAGCGCGCTTTTCGGCACGTACTGGCAGCCGACATTGCTGATGTCGCCCGACGGCTCGATATTGCGGACGATCAGCGGCAGGGTTTCCAGTTCCGCGCCGCTATAGGGCCGGAAGCGGATTTCCCCGAGGGCGCCGACCAGCATCTCATCGAGTTGCTTGTTGAAGATGTGAAGCCTTGCGCCGTGGACGGAGACGTCCTCGATCGAGGCCGCATACCACTTGCCGTTGGCGCCGAATTCACAGCGCCGGTTGACGCGGACGCGGCGGGACAAGGCGCGTTCGCCGCGCTCCGAAACGACGCCGAGGGCGCAGCCGGCCATGATCAGGTTGATGAGGTTCCATCCGCCGACGACGAGCGTCACGTCGGCCTTATAGGGCTCGGCATAGATCCTGTAGATGGTGATGACGAGCGCGATGATCTGCACCGCGAAGATGACGAAGAACGGACGACTGATCTCCGACAGGCGGCTGACGGCGATCGATTCGTCCTTGGCGGTAACCTTGAAGGTCGGCTTGCGCGGATTGAGCATGACGGAGACGACGGCCGGCAGCAGATGCACCGTCTGAACATATTCGTAAAGCTCGGAAATCCATGGCCAGCGGAACGACCCGTAGAGGTAATTCTGCATCATCAGGTTCACCAGCATATAGGCCAGCGTATAGGCCAGGAATTCGCCGCCGGAGGCGGTGAAGATTTCCAGGTCGAAGAACAGATAGAAGAGCGGCGCAAACAGGAAGATGGTGCGCGGGAACGGGAAGAGCCAGAACAGCGTCGAGGACATGTAGCAGAGGCGCTGCGGGATCGACAGGCCGCGCTTCAGCAACGGGAAGCGGAAGCGCAGGATCTGCATCATGCCCTGCGCCCAGCGGCTGCGCTGGCCGATGAAGCTGGCGAAGGTGGCCGGCTGCAGACCGGCGATCAGCGGCTTGTCGACATAGATGCTGTTCCAGCCGCTGCCGTGCAGCGCCAACGCCGTCTCGCAATCCTCGGTGATGCTGATGCCGGAAAAGCCGTTCTGAGATTCGAGCGCCCTGCGGCTCAAAACCGCCGCCGAACCACAGAAGAAGGCAGCATTCCATTTATCCAGGCCGCGCTGGATGATGCCGTAGAACATCTCGTTCTCGCTCGGCATCTTGTCGAAGGTGCGCAGGTTGCGCTCCAGCGGGTCGGGATTGATGAAGAAGTGCGGCGTCTGGACGAGGAAGAGCTTCGGATCGTCTTCGAAATAACCGACGGTCTCGAGCAGGAAATCGCGGGCCGGCGCGTGGTCGGCATCGAAGACGGCGATGAGCTCGCCGCTCGAGTGTTTCATGCCGTTGTTGAGATTGCCGGCCTTGGCATGCTCATTGCGGTCGCGCGTGAGGTAGCTGACGTCGAGATCCTCGCAGAGCTGCTTCAGCTCGATATGGCGGGCGGCGGCCGCCTGGGCTTCGAGCAGCTTGCCGGAATTGCGCTTCTGCAGGGTGCCGCCGTCGTCAAGCAGCCAGACATGCAGCTTGTCGGCCGGATAATCCATGGCCTTGGCGGCGGCCAGCGTGTTTCCGAGAAGCCCGGCATCCTCGTTGTAAGACGGCACGAAGACATCGACATGGGGCAGACGCCCGGGATTGGCGGCGCGCGAAGGGCGCGGCGGCAGCGGTGTCGCGACGATGAAGAGGCTGAGCGCCAACATCGCGACGCTGTACATTTCGGCAAGATAGAGCAGCAGGCCGGGAATGAAATTCTCAGGCTGATTCAAAGGTGGCAGCGTATTGGTGGTGCGCCAGTAGACATAACGCAGAACGATCGAGGTTCCGAAGGCGAGCGCCACCAGGCGCCAGGTCCCCTCGCCTTTCAAAACCTTGATCAGCGCCATGACCGTCACGACGGTGATGCTGGTGATGAGCTGGGTCTGCAAATTGACCGGCAGCGTGATCAGCACGATCATGCAGAGCGAAACCACGGCCCATATAATGACACTGCGGGCTTTGCGCATCGACGTTCCTTCGAAATTGCTCAACCGGAACCGCCATTCGGCGCTCCGGGCATGCTCGTTATTGCCGGCAGGCGGCCGTCAAGGCCGCGTCGCCTATGCAGTCCGGCGACGGCACGGTGACACCGATCGCCCTTGCGGATTGTTCGACCGGCTCGGCTACTGCGGCCGGCATTGCGCTCGTCTGCGGCGCCTCGCCCGGCAGCGGCACGCGCGGACCGATGGGGGCCGGCAACGATGTCGCACCCGCAGCCGGCTGCGACGCCGGAGCGCTGCGCACGGGAACGACCCGCGGCCGGCTGACGATGGCAGGCGCCGGCTCATAACCGATCGGCATAGGGCTGGCGCGATAACCGCCCTCGTCGGGATAGACCGGCGCGCCGGTGCGTCCGAGCGCGGCATCGGCCGGCGGCGGATTGCCGTAGGGGTTCCAGGTCGCACCGTCGAAGGTGCCGGTGACGGTATAGCCATAGACGATGCCGAGCAGCTGGCGCTCGCTCGCCCTGGCGTCGCAAAGACGCAGGCGCAGCTGGATCATGCCGAAATTGCGCGCCTGGCTCGTGGCGTTGACGCTCGAGCGGATCTGCTGCCAGGCATAGATGCAGCTGTCGCCGGCAGGGCTGCGGCCGGAGGCGTAGCCGAAGGGCCCGTAAGCGTTCTGAAGGAAGGTCGCCGACGTCGCCATCGGCACGCCGGGGGCCGCGCGGGCCACTTCGCGACGGATGCCGCTCTCATTGATCATGCTGAAGCCCGCATCGCCCGCCCCGGGATTGGCCCCGGAGGCGCCGAGGAACTGGACCTTCAGAAAATTCTGGCCGGGCACGGAGGATGAGGTAAAGAGCGATACGGTCTGCTCGACGCCGTTGCCACGCTTGCGCTCGACGACACTGACGATCGAGGGGCCGCCCGGCGGCGGCAGGACCAGCGCCTTTTCAGGCGCCACGGTTTCGGGCCCGGAAGGCTGGCGTACACCGCCTGTCGACGTGCAGCCGGCCATCGTGCTCACTACGGCCATCAGCGATATCGTCTTCCGCAAACGCATGTCTCGAGCCGCCGCATTCGTCTTTCAGATATCCATTCGCAAACCGAAACGCGACGGACCTTCGAATCAACGACCGACCGGCCGTTCACAGGGTATAAATCGCCAACATGGTTAACGAAGAGTAAAAAACACGCCCCTGCCGCCCCCTGAACGAACGCACACTGAACGTGATTCGAGCAGCTCAACCGTATGGTGCATAAACTGATTTATCAACAACTTAATTACTGCTCATGGCGTCTGTCTTCCCCATCGGCGAAGGCCGCGCGGAACTATGCCGCGCGGCTGGCGTTGCCTTGATGTCTCAGGTTGAAGAAGGAGAACATCCCATGCGCAAGATCATGCTGGCTGCGGCCGCCATACTGCCCATCAGTTCCGCCGCCTTCGCGCAGAGCACCGTCATTGTCACCGATCCCGCACCGACCGGCTCCGTCGTGCTGCCCGGCGAGGTGCGCACCTATGTGATGGAGCAACAGACGCCGTCCGTCGTCTATGACGGCGATATCGAGGTCGGCGCGATGCTACCCGATACCGTCGAAGTGCACACCGTGCCGAATATCGACGGCTACGCTTATACCGTCGTCAATGAGCGGCGCGTCATCGTCGAGCCGAAGACGCGGCGCGTGATCCAGGTCCTGGAATAACGCGATCCCCAACGGTGGGCGTGGAGTCGTGCGGCTTTACGTCCTCTCGCCTTCCACTCTCGCCGGTACATTTAGAAGTTCACGGATCTTGTAAGCGAGTTGCTCCAGGCTGAAGGGCTTGGCGAGCAGCGAGACGCCGTGATCGAGCACACCGTTGTGGACGATGGCATTGCGAGTATAGCCGGTCGTGTAGAGGATCCGGATCGACGGCCATTTTTCCTGGACGATATCGGCAAGCTGGCGTCCGCTCATCTGCGGCATGACGATGTCGGTGAAGATCAGATCGACGTCCCGATTTTCTTCCAGAACGAGAAGCGCCTCCATGCCGCTTGCCGCCTGCAACACGGTGTAACCGAGTTCATGCAGGCTTTCGGCGGTCATGATGCGGACGTTCTCGTCATCCTCCACCACCAGGATTGTATCGTTGACGCTGCCCTGCGGGATCGGCTGGGCGCCGGACGCATTCAACCGGGCGTCCGTCACGCCGACACGACGGGGGAGATAGATCTTCACCGTCGTGCCCCTGTCGATTTCCGAATAGATCTTGATGTGGCCGCCGCTCTGCTTGATGTAGCCGTAAACCTGGCTGAGGCCGAGACCGGTGCCCTTGCCGGGTCCCTTGGTGGTGTAGAACGGATCGAAGGCACGCTCGATCACCTCGGGCGACATGCCGGTGCCGGTGTCGGTCATGCTGATCATCACATATTGGCCGGCCTCGACCTCCGAATGCATGCGTGAATACCGTTCGTCGAGTTCGGTATTGGCCGTTTCGATCGTCAGATGCCCGCCGCCCGGCATGGCGTCGCGGGCGTTGACGGCAAGGTTGAGGATGGCGTTCTCAAGCTGGCTCAGATCGGCAAAGCACGGCCAGAGGCCGCCGGCCAGCACGGTCTCGATTCGGATCTGCTCGCCGAGCGTACGCCGCAGCAGCTCCGACATGCCGCCGACCAGCTTGTTGAGATCGATCACCTCGGGGGCGAGCGGCTGCTGGCGCGAGAAAGCGAGAAGACGCGCGGTCAGGACCGCAGCCCGCTGGGCGCCGTCTTTGGCATTCTGGATCGAGTGCGGCAGGCGGGGATCTTCGTTTCCGCTCATGCGCCGCTGGGCGAGATCGAGGTTGCCGATGATGATCGCCAGCATATTGTTGAAATCATGGGCGACGCCCCCGGTGAGCTGACCGATCGTCTCCATTTTCTGCAGCTGGCGCACCTGCGCCTGAGCGGCGGCATTCTCCTCCATCTCATGCCTGAGCTCGGCGGTGCGCTGGACCACCGTCTGTTCGAGGCGCGCATTGAAGCTGTTGAGTTCATCGCGCAGGCGGCTCTGTCGGCCGTGCGCGATGATGATCATCTCCATCAGGCCGATGATGATCACCGCATTGACGAGGTAAGTCGAAAGGCCGACCCACTGGCCGGCGCTGACCGGCCAGAAGATATCGTGCGGCTCGACGAAAAACTGTTGGACAATGAAAGCGGCGAGTATGGCCGCGACAAAGCCCGGCCCGGCGCCGCCGATGAAACTCGCCAGCAATATCGCCGGAAGAAAGCTCAGGAAAGGAAAGCCCGAGAGATAGTCGCTGGCGGCAAGCTTGAGAAGAAACGTCAGGCCAACGAAGGCAACGGCCAGCGGATATGTATAACCCGGCCTATGACGCAGCCAATCCGTGGCGCTCAGAAAATCCATTCAAGATCCCTCGCGTACAACGCCAAGCGGGCTTTTCGGACGCGCGAAGGGCACTGTAACACTTTGAAGTTCTGCATAATTTTATTCCCGAGTCGATTCCGATTTAAGGAATTATGCAAGAGCCGCCGCGAAGACGGCATACCAGCTTTTACACATCGAATTTCACCCGGCAATATGCTGTTTATCGCACTGCGGGCGTGACGTCTTGACGAGGCGTGCAAGGAGTTCCACATAAATCGCCATGCCCGGCAAGGGGAAGTGGGTGGACGGGAACATGAAAGACATCTTCGTCGTCGAAGACGACGCGCTGATTGCGATGCTGCTTGAGGACATGCTCGCCGATCTCGGCTACCGGGTCTGCGCCAGCGCGCCCGATCTGGAACGGGCGCTTGTTGCCGCCAGGGACGCGGATTTCGACGCTGCCATTCTCGACGTTTCGCTTGCGGGGCAAAGTTCGCTCCCGGTCGCAAAACTACTCGACGAACGCGGCAAACCCTATGTCTACGCGACGGGGTACGGTGCGGCCCCCACCGGCAGCAGCCCGAGCACATTGCCGGTGCTGCAAAAACCCTTCCAGCTCAGCGAACTCGAGCAGGCGATGAAGCGGCTTACCGAATCCTGATGGATGCCGCCCGGACGTGTGCGTCGGTTCCGGAATAACGACACGCAAAAACAAGGAGCGAAAGCGCCTCGCTTCAACCGCGCTTCACGCGATGCGCCTTGGAACCTTCCCGGTCAGCGCACCTGATCGAGCAGACGCTTGCATTCCAGCAGGTCATAGAGCGCTTCCTGCAGCAATGCCCTGTCTTCCTTGCCGACGCTCGACTTGCCGATCGAAACTTCCTGCTCGTCGTCACCAGCCACGAAATTGAAGAAGCGGCGGGTGATCGGCGGCTTGGCGCGGCCGACAATCTGGTCTTCGTCGGCCATGCCGACACGCGGTTCACCGGCGTTCGCCTCCTGCACGCCCGACGCAAGCGCCTCGACGCTGGCAAGATCGCCATGGCCGACCGATATGACGAACTTGTTGCCGTTGGTTTTCAGAAGCTTCTGCACGCCCTTGATCGTATAGCCGTGATCATAGAGCAGATGCCGGATGCCCTTGAGGAGATCCACATCCTCGGGCCGGTAATAGCGGCGGCCGCCGCCGCGCTTCATCGGCTTTATCTGCGGAAACCGCGTCTCCCAGAAGCGCAGCACATGCTGCGGCAGATCCAGATCGTCTGCGACTTCGCTGATGGTGCGAAAGGCATCGGGGCTCTTGTCCAACGTCATACTGCTACGCGACCTCGCGGCTCGATCCAACGGCGACTCATCATATTTCAACGGTTTGGCGTCGACAATTCAAGTCATGTCTCGACGTTGCGCACAACGATGGACAGTGCAAAAGCAAAAAATGCCAGTTTAGAAACGGAAGGCCGATGCTCAGGAGGCCGGATTCTGCGGCTTCAGCTTGACCTTGCGAGAGACATGCGCCTTGAGGATGCGCGTCTTCAGCACGTTCGACGCCTTGAAAGTCATGACCCGGCGGGGGGAAATCGGAACCTCCTCGCCAGTCTTGGGGTTGCGGCCGATCCGCTCGTTCTTGTCGCGCACTTGGAAGGTGGCGAAGGAGGAAAGCTTGACGGTTTCACCACGCACGATGGCGTTGCAAACCTCGTCGATGACCGTTTCCACAAGTTCCGCGGATTCGGTCCGGGAAAGCCCGACCTTTCGGAAAACGGATTCCGCCAGGTCTGCGCGCGTCACTGTTTTTCCGGTCATGGTTTCCCCGCCCATTTCAAATATTTTGTGAAATCGCGCAAAGAGTATTTGTCTTGCGCGTCACGGTCAAGCTCTTGTTCGCCGCCGGTTTTTCCGGATTTACGCACTACCAGCGCAGCAGAACGGCACCCCAGGTAAAGCCGCCGCCCATCGCTTCGAGCATCACCAGGTCGCCCTTCTTGATGCGGCCGTCTCCGGCAGCGGTCGCAAGGGCGAGCGGGATCGAGGCGGCCGAGGTATTGCCGTGCAGATCGACCGTTACGACGACTTTCGCCGGATCGATATTCAGCTTCTTCGCCGAGCCGTCGATGATGCGACGATTGGCCTGGTGCGGCACCAGCCAATCGAGGTCGTCGGCGGTGGTGCCTGTGGAATCGAAGGCCGCCTGAATGACATCGGTGATCATGCCGACAGCATATTTGAAGACCTCGCGGCCTTCCATGCGCAGCTTGCCGACGGTGCCCGTCGTCGACGGGCCGCCATCGACATACAGTTTCTCCTTGTGCGAGCCGTCGGAACGCAGATGTGCCGTCAGCACGCCGCGATCGGCAACGGTGCCCTCGCCTTCGCCCGCTTCGAGCACGATCGCACCGGCGCCGTCGCCGAAAAGCACGCAGGTGGTGCGGTCGTTCCAGTCGAGAATGCGCGAAAAGGTTTCGGCGCCGATGACGAGAACGCGCTTTGCAAGCCCGCCGCGGATATAGGCATCCGCCGTCGTGACCGCATAGACGAAACCGGTGCAGACGGCCTGGACGTCGAAGGCGAAGCCGTGTCTCATGCCGAGACGGTTCTGGATGTTGACCGCGGTTGCCGGAAAGGTGTTATCCGGCGTCGATGTGGCACAGATGATAAGATCGATATCGGCTGGCGTCAGGCCGCCATTGGCAAGGGCCGCGCGCGCGGCGGCCTCGCCGAGCGACGCCGTCGTCTCGTCATCGCCGGCGAGATAACGCTGGCGGATGCCGGTGCGCTGGACGATCCATTCGTCGGATGTGTCGACGATCGCCTCCATGTCACCATTGGTCATCACGCGCTTCGGAAGTGCGGCTCCGAACCCGCGAACCACTGAACGGATCATCTTCGATTGAACCCCATCGCTCATGCAGCTTCCGGGCCCATCGGGGGCAGCCGCTTGGCATGATATTTCTTAAGATCGTTGTCTATTTTCTGATTGAGGCCGTTCTTGGCCATGTCATAGCCGACTTCGATGGCGGCTGCGATGCCTTCGGCATTCGCCCCGCCATGGCTCTTGATGACGATGCCGTTCAGGCCTAGAAACACACCGCCATTGACCTTGCTCGGATCGAGCTTCTCGCGAAGCAGATCGAAAGCGCTTTTGGCGAAGAGATAGCCGATGCGGGCAAGCAGCGTGCGCGACATGGCGGCGCGCAGATATTCGCCGATCTGCTTGGCGGTGCCTTCGGCCGTCTTCAGCGCGATATTGCCGGAAAATCCTTCGGTGACGACGACGTCGACCGTGCCCTTGCCGAGGTCGTTGCCCTCGACGAAACCGGAATATTCGAGCGAATCGATGTTCGCCTCGCGCAACAGGCGACCGGCCTCCTTGACCTCTTCCTGGCCTTTCATCTCCTCGACGCCGACATTCAGCAGGCCGACCGTCGGACGCTCGACCTCGAACAGCGCACGCGCCATGGCGCCGCCCATCAGGGCAAAATCCATCAGCTGCTGGGCATCGGCACCGATCGTCGCACCGACGTCGAGCACGATGCTCTCACCCTTCAGCGTCGGCCAGATCGCGGCGATCGCCGGCCGCTCGATATTGGCCATGGTGCGCAGACAGAACTTCGCCATCGCCATCAGCGCGCCGGTGTTGCCGGCCGAGACCGCAACATCGGCCTCCCCCGTCTTCACCGCCTCGATCGAACGCCACATGGTGGAGATGTAGCGGCCGCGGCGCAGCGCCTGGCTCGGCTTCTCGTCCATGCCGACGGCGAGCTCGCAGTCGTGAAAGAGCGATTTTTCCTTGAGTTTCGGAAACCTGGCGAGAACCGGATCGCACTGTTCCTTGAGACCGTAGAAAACGAAGGAAATATCCGGATGCCGATCCAACGCCTTTGCGGCGCCGGGGATGACAACCTGGGGACCAAAGTCGCCACCCATGAGGTCGAGAGATATTCTGATCACGCGTCCCTGATCCTTCTTTTCGCCGAGGGCGAAATTTCGGCCAAAATACCGGTTTTGGCGTCGCTTACAACTGAATTATATCAAATGCCAGAGACGCTTCAGTCCTTTTTCCAATCTTTGAGAGCAGCGAAAGCCGAGGGCTTTTTGTCGTTCTCGCCACTGTCCTCGATATGGCCTGCGAATTCGATGCCCTCCTTGCGCGGATAGGGATCGATCGCGAGCGCGGTAAATTCGGCAACCACCTCGCCTGCATCGATCGTATCGCCGACAAAGGTCTCGGGCAGATCGGGGCCATCGGGATCGAGCAGCATCTCGCCGGCGTCGTTGCCGGGCTGGCGGGCAAGCTTGGAGCCCTCCGGCACGAAGATCTGCTCGAAGCTCTCGTCGATGGCGGATTCGACCGGTTCCAGCGTCACGACGCAGGACTGGACGATCTTCGCCTGAACGCGGCCCTTGATGCGCACGCCGTCGCGCTTCCAGCGGGCAATCTGCAGATCGGCGCTCAGATTGTCGACGGAGACGACGTTCCAGCTTTTGGCGAGCGCCTTCAATTCGTTGGCGTCGGCCTCGACATGGACCTCGACGGGGTTGGCCGAGATGTGGCCGACCTTGACGTGATAAGAGAAGGGAACTTCGTCCCGATCGTTCTTCATCGTTTCCTCCTTCAGGCAACCGGCGGCAGCGTTGCCCCACCGGTGGCGATCACCTCTTCGGCGAGGGCCGACAGATGCGATTCCGCCGCCATCATCCATCCGGCGAGGCCGGCCATATCGGCCGGTGCGGCGGTTTCGGGGTAGATATTGCGTTGAAGAGCAAGAGCGAGCGCTTCGGCATCGCCTATATCCATCGCCTTCGAATAGGCTTCGAGCCGACCGTAAAACATGCCGGCAAGCTTCTTCATGCGCTTCGGAACGCTGTTGTCGCCGATGCCGAGTTCGCGGATCGAATAGTCGATATCCTGAAAGAAGGCGTCGACGATCTCCTGGGCAATCTCCTGGCCACTGGTGGCGGAGCTGCGCGTGCGGCGAAAAAACAGAATCATGGTGATCGACAGCATCTCGAAACGGCCCATGACCGTGTCCGGCACATTGAGCCGCTCATAGATCTCCGGCATGCGCGCGGCCGCCGTCAGCGCCGCATATTGCCTGTCGACGATTGCCTGATTGTTGTTTTTCTTACGGAAGAGCCCGAAGATCATTGTTTTTTCCGGAAATGCCTCATTCTTCACGCCGGCCGGCCTCTGGCCTTGTTGCATGATTTCGAAAGCTGGTTTACCGAAGCAGGCGCGAATTGCAATGCCGATCGTGGCCTGTTTCGGGACGACGCCTTCGATGCGTCAGCGAAGCGAATTCGGGATATTCGACCCGGAATGGCCACAATGGTTTTGCAGGAGGTAAGCGTGCAAGGCCCCAAATGGCTGCTATCGAGACTCAAGGGAGTAGATGTCGTTGAAGAAACGGTATTTCAAGTCTGACGTGAAATTCTTCAGCAGTGCGGCCATTGCCTTGATAATCGCCTCCACATCAGCCCTTTCCGGTTGCCAGACCAGCACCGTGCTCAATGGTGGCTATGTCGCCGACCAGCAGTCGCTGAACCTCGTTCCGGAAGGATCGAGCCGCGAGCAGGTACTGCTTTCGCTCGGCACCCCGTCGACGACGGCGACCTTCGACGGCGAAGTCTTCTATTACATCTCGCAGCGACGCACCCGTGCCGTCGCCTTCCAGAAGCTGAAGGTCGTCGACCAGAGCGTTCTGGCGATCTATTTCGACAAGGACGGCGTTGTCACCCGCCGCGCCAACTACACGCTGCAGGACGGCAAGGTGTTCGACACGATCGGGCGCGTCACGCCGACCGGCGGCAAGGAACTCACCTTCCTGCAGCAGATGCTTTCCGGCGGCAGCGCCGCGAGCGCGGCCCGCAGCCTGTTCGGCGGCGGCGCCGGCGGCACGCCGCAGAACCCAAGCAGCCTGCGCTGATCGCATACGCCTCATACGAAAAACCCGCCGGATCGCTCCGGCGGGTTTTTTGTTGGCGTCATCTTCGGCGCGGGAGATTGCCGCCACCGGCCCCTCATCCGGCTGCCGCCACTGACCGGGATCGAGCCACGTGTCTCGACCCGTCCTTCGGACCCCCGCTTGCGGGGCGAAGGGACCACGCCGCACCCTCTCCGTTCCCCACCAACCTCTCGCGGGGCACGTCCCCTCGCCCCGTTTACGGGGAGAGGGTTAGGGGCAGTCATCCGCGGTGTTGCGTCAACCGGCGAGAACGGCAAGCAGCAGCAACGCCACGATATTGGTGATCTTGATCGCCGGGTTGACGGCCGGGCCGGCGGTATCCTTGTAGGGATCGCCGACGGTATCGCCGGTAACAGAGGCCTTGTGCGCATCCGAGCCCTTCATGTGACGCATGCCGTCCTTATCGACGAAGCCATCCTCGAAGCTCTTCTTGGCATTGTCCCAGGCGCCGCCGCCCGATGTCATTGAGATGGCGACGAAAAGGCCGTTGATGATGACGCCGAGCAGCGATGCACCGAGCGCAGCAAAGGCCGAGGCCTTGGAGCCGGAGATGAGAAGCACGCCGAAATAGACGACCACCGGCGCCAGCACCGGCAGCAGCGACGGCACGATCATCTCGCGGATCGCCGCCTTGGTCAGAAGGTCGACGGCCTTGCCGTAATCCGGCTTTTCCGTGCCCTGCATGATGCCCGGCTTTTCCTTGAACTGACGGCGGACTTCCTCGACGATCGCGCCGGCCGCACGGCCGACGGCGGTCATTGCGATACCGCCGAAAAGGTAGGGAACGAGACCGCCGAAGATCAATCCCGCCACCACATAGGGGTTGGAAAGATCGAAGGAGATGTCGCCTATGCCGGCGAAATAAGGGAATTTGTCGCCATTCGCCGCAAAATATTTGAGGTCGTAGGAGTAGGCTGCGAAGAGAACCAATGCGCCGAGACCGGCCGAACCGATGGCATAACCCTTGGTGACGGCTTTGGTCGTGTTACCGACGGCATCGAGCGCATCCGTGGATTTGCGCACTTCCGGCGGCAGATGCGACATTTCGGCGATCCCGCCGGCATTGTCCGTCACCGGCCCGAAGGCGTCGAGCGCGACGATCATCCCGGCAATGCCCAGCATCGCGGTGACCGCAATGCCGGTGCCGAAAAGGCCGCCGAGCTGATAGGTGGTGAGAATGCCGCCGACGATGACGATCGCCGGGAGCGCCGTCGATTCCAGCGAGACGGCCAGGCCCTGGATGACATTGGTGCCGTGACCGGTGACCGAAGCCTGGGCGATCGAGACGACCGGACGCTTGCCGGTGCCGGTATAATATTCAGTGATCACCACGATCAGCGCGGTGACGACGAGGCCGACGACGCCGCAGAAGAAGAGGTGCGTGCCTGAAATGTCGACGCCTCCGATCGTGCCGAGCGAGCCCCAGCCGACCGTCAGCGAGGTGGCGGCGCCAAGACCGACGATCGACAGCAGGCCGGTGACGATGAGGCCCTTGTAGAGAGCACCCATGATCGAACCGTTCGAGCCGAGCTTGACGAAGAAGCTGCCGATGATCGAGGTGATGATGCAGGCACCGCAGATCGCCAGCGGATAGATCATCGCGGACTGAAGGATCGGCGCCCCGGCAAAGAAGATCGCGGCGAGGACCATGGTGGCGACGACGGAAACCGCATAGGTCTCGAAAAGGTCGGCGGCCATGCCGGCGCAGTCGCCGACATTGTCGCCGACGTTATCGGCAATCGTTGCCGGGTTGCGCGGATCGTCCTCGGGAATGCCGGCTTCCACCTTGCCGACGAGGTCGCCGCCGACATCGGCGCCCTTGGTGAAGATGCCGCCGCCGAGACGGGCGAAGATCGAGATCAGCGAAGCGCCGAAGCCGAGCGCCACCAGCGCATCGATGACTTCGCGCGAGCCGCTCTCATGGCCGAGGCCGACGGTCAGAATGGTATAGTAGATGGAGACGCCGAGCAGTGCGAGACCGGCCACCAGCATGCCGGTGATCGCACCCGACTTGAAGGCGATGTCGAGGCCGGCGGAGAGGCTGGCGGAAGCCGCCTGGGCGGTGCGCACATTGGCGCGGACGGAGACGTGCATGCCGATAAAGCCGGCAGCACCTGATAGTACGGCGCCGATCAGGAAGCCGATGGCGGCCTCGGCGGAAAGAAGCAGCCAGGCTGCGATGAAAACGACAACGCCGACAAGGGCAATGGTTCTGTACTGGCGCGTCAGATAGGCTTGAGCGCCTTCGCGGATATAACCCGCGATCTCCTGCATCCGGCTATTGCCCTGATCGGCGGCAAGCACCGACCGGGTTGCCCAGGCGGCATAGACCACCGAGAGCAGACCGCATGCAATTACGCATAAAAGAATGGTCATTTCGCTCTTTCCTCCCATAGGCCGGAGATCACTCCTCCTCCGGCAGATACGCCGCCGACTCGCCTTCCTCTCCACAGAAATGCACAGCTAAGCGGTGCGGAGATTGCGTGGTCGATCACGTGGCGTCAAGACCGCAACGGGCGAAAACCGTTGCAGTGCGAAGAAAGACTTAGGGAGATTGTTTGGCGGCTAAAGACTTACTTCTTCGCCTCGCCGCGGACCTGCTTGGCGATGCGGTCGAGCACGGCGTTGACGAGCTTCGGCTCGTCGTCCTCGAAAAAGGCCTGGGCGATCTCGACATATTCGGTGACGATGACCGCCACCGGAACGTCCTTGCGGTCGGCAATCTCGAAGACGCCGGCGCGCAGGATGGCGCGCACGGTGCTGTCGAGGCGCGACAGGGCCCAATCATCCTGCAGGGCTGCGGCAATCAGCGGATCGAGACGAACCTGATCGCGCACGACGCCGGAGACGATGGAACGGAACCAGGCGGCATCGGCCTTCAGATAGGTCGCGCCGTCGAGTTCCTGGCCAAGACGGTGCGCCTCGTATTCGGCGACGATCTCCAGCACGCCGGTGCCGCCGACATCCATCTGATAAAGCGCCTGAACGGCAGCAAGGCGGGCAGCGCCCCGCTGGTTCGCAGTCTTGACCGGCCGTTCCGTCTTGTCGTCGTTCATTCTTTATGCACCCAGTTTCTGCTTCAGCTCGATCATGGTCAGAGCTGCGCGAGCGGCAAATCCGCCCTTGTCCTTGTCCGAGCGGCGCGCGCGCGCCCAGGCCTGTTCGTCGTTTTCGACGGTCAGGATGCCGTTGCCGATGGCAAGGGACTCGCTGACCGCGAGATCCATCAAGGCGCGCGAGGATTCATTCGACACGATATCGAAGTGATAGGTCTCGCCGCGGATAACCATGCCGAGGGCGACATAGCCGTCATAATGCGTGCCGCCATTGTCGTCTCCATCGAGCGACATGGCAATCGCTGCCGGAATTTCCAATGCGCCGGGAACGGTGACGACCTCAAAGGTGGCGCCGGCCTCCTGCAACGCGAAGGTCGCGCCTTCGAGCAGGGCATCGGCCATGTCGTCGTAGAAGCGGGCTTCAACGATCAAAATATGGGGAGCGGTCTCTCTCGGCATGGTTCACCTTCGTTTTGTGGGGCGTTTTCCACTCGGCAGCCCGCGGTCAAAACATGCCTTCATCAGAATGGCAAGCACTTTCGGCCGATGCCGCAATGCCAAAGAAGAAATATCCGTAAGGGGATAGCCGTGCTGCGCCGGCAAAGCCGGGCAGGTCCTTGAACCCCGCTCTCGCGGATGCCTGGAAAACGGCAATTCGAAGGCCGTTTTCATGAACAATTCTTAATGGTTTTTCAGTGGCTTAACCCATTGAATCGCGAAAGGGCGAACGCCAATTCCATATCGTAACGCAGACGATCCCCTGCAAAGACAGCCGACCGTCAAAGCAGATGAAAGGATACCATCATGAACCGCGTTGTCACCCTCACCATCGCAGCCGCCCTCTCCTCCCTCGCATTTGCCGGCGTCAGCCGGGCCGAAAGCCTCGGGATGAACACGGCCCAAGGCATCGAGCAGACACTCCGGACGTTCCAGGGCAATGATTTCAATGTCGAGCAGGTCCACAACTGGCGCAACCTCGACGACGAAAGCACCGGTCCGCGCTCGGCGCCGGAACGTTCCGGCCAAGCCGTTCGCGGCATTCAGGCCTCGATCGACGCCAACAGGTCGCTTGCCCACCGTCTCAACAATGAAGGCGTCGATGTCCGCAACATCGTCAATGCCGAGCAGGCAGCCGACGGCAGCCTGACCTTCTATGTCCGCTGACGGCTTCAGCGCATCCCGGAAAATCGAAACCGATCTTGCGGGATGCGTGGGGTGAACGGAATCGAGCGTCGTGGCGTCCTATCCGACATGCGGCGCTCACAGCATGGGCGGCGGTCTCCTCTCCGCCCATGCCGGGGATTTTTGAGATTGGCATTGAATTTTCCTCAGATGATGGCTTCTCTTGCTGCAACAGGAGGACATCATGACTAGGGAATCGAAGGCGGTGATCAATCTCGCCGGTCTGAAACTCGACCACTGGAAACAGGGCGAGTTCTATGAAAGCGCCGACACCTCGTTCGGCACGCTTCTCGGCCTGACCGGCCTCGGCGTCAGCTACAACGAAGTGCCGCCAGGCAAATCGGGCTGCCCCTTCCACAATCATCATGTCGAAGACGAGCTTTTCTATGTGATCGCGGGCGCCGGCGAATACCGCTTCGGCGACGAGCGCCATCCGATCAAGGCAGGCGACCTGCTCGGCGCGCCGGCCGGCGGACCGGATACGGCGCACCAGATCATCAACACCGGCACGGCCACCCTCATCTATCTCGGCATCTCGACGATGGCGAAGACTGAAATCGTCGAATATCCCGATTCCGGAAAGTTCCTTGCCAAGACCAACAGGGACGGCACAAAAGCCGGGCACTTCCGCCACATCGGACGGCCGGAAGGCGATCTCGACTATTGGGACGGCGAGCCCGGCGTCTGAGGGCGCGATTCCATAAGGATCCGAAATGACCGATATTCCGAGCCTCGAAACGGAGCGGCTGACGCTTCGCCCTCACCGCCTCGACGATTTCGAGGCGCATGCAGCATTGTGGGCGGACGAGGACGTCGTGCGCTTCATCAGCGGCGTGGCCTCGACGCGGGAACAGAGCTGGAGCCGCATGCTGCGCCTGGCCGGCATGTGGCACCATATGGGCTTCGGCTTTCTTGCAATCGTCGAGAAAGCGAACGGTCGGTTCATCGGCGAAGCGGGCTTCATGGAATCCCGCCGGGAGATGGATCCCTCGATCGAGGGAATGATGGAGCTCGGCTGGGCATTGACGCCCTCAGCGCACGGCCGCGGCTACGCCACCGAAGCGCTGACCGCGCTGATCGGCTGGGCGGAAGCGCATTTCCCGGGAAAACCGATGAGCTGCATCATCAGCCCGGAGAACCAGGCCTCGCTACGGGTCGCTGCCAAGCTCGGGTTTCGCGAGACGGTGCGCACGCAGTACAATGGCGAAGTCATTCAGTTTTCGCGCTAGGGAATTCTTCACCCCGAGCGGGCTGCCTAGCGACAAAACACATTCAAACCCCGCGGTGGTCCCATCGTCCGGGCTTCGCACCTGCTACGCGCAAGGAACGCGCTTTAGAGACCTTACCAAGGCAGATACCTTCGCACCCCTTCCGCTGACAGCTGGCAAAACGCTTGAAAATACCGACGTCCGCCACGTTGACACAAGTAAGCATTGACGGGCCGACCGCGTGGTAATTGCAGCCGGCAGACACTCCCTATCCATAAGAGGCTGATCACAGATATGACCATTTTCATTGTTTGCCATAAGGATTTGCCGAGCTACCCCGCTCCGGAGGGCTCGAAAATCATATGGCTCAATTCTAAGCCTCCTTTGGACAATAGGGGCATGGATGTTATTCCCGGTTATGATTTTTTCAGCGAGCCGGAGGAGCTTCACGCGAAACTGTCAGGGTCGCTGGGGACGATCGTAGTTGCAAAAGTTGCTTCGGAAGAACCGGCAAAACATCGCAACATTACCATCTGGCAATATCGTAAATTTTTAACGAGACTAAAAATCGGAACACCGAATCCTGATTATCCAGGGATGAATACAGCGACTTCAGAAGAAACAGAAATAACAAGACCAGAGGATCCTGATTTTTTCTTAGAAAACTTCTTTCTTCCCCGCCCGTTGAATCTCTACAACATTTCTCAACACTATGCACGTTTCCACAATATTGTTGACCTCCTCAGATATACGGCATGCTCGATCGAAACAAACGCTTTAACACAAGCCGAATCTCTGCATTTTTTCAATTCCGGGACTTTTATCCCTGGAGGCATTGAACTCGGCACCTATCCGACAGACTGGTGGCTGGATGCTTTTGTGCGTCTTGTCGCGCCATCTTTTGAATTTGCGAAACGATATCAACCGTTTCAGGCCGAAGATCCGGTGCAGAAACGGGCGATCTCATTTTGCCAGGAGCGCCTGGGAAGCTACCTTCTCATCAAACGGCTAGCCGAACTCTATGGCAATAACCTGCCCGGGTCCTTGTTCGGAGATATCGCGACCGTATCGAATGATGGGGTCTATAGAAGCGGCGTATGAACCGAGCCGGCCCATTTCTAAACGCAGTATCGCAACTCTTTGCGATACTGGCAGCAGAAGCGGCTGAGCTAACAAAGCCTGGCTAGAGAAAACCGACCCCCGATAGGTCTGGCTCCCGCAATCACTCCAGGCCGACCAGCGAAAGTCCTGCAAACAGTGTGGCGCAAGCTTCACATCCAATAGTCGATACGCAAACCAGCCCGAATGCCGTTTCGTAAATCGCGGAGGCGGCGGCCATGCACGAAGGACGATGCCTTGACGATCAATCAGCCCATTTCCGCTCTGCCAGCCGGTCTTCCTGATCTGGCGCTTCTTACGGAGAAAGCAGCCGGCACGGGGTCGGTCATCATCTATCAGCCTTATCTCGATCCTTTGCAGCGTAGCCAGCTCGACGCGGCTGCCATGCCGCTCGACATCTCGTTCAATACGCAGGCTACGACCCGCGAATATGAACTCTTCCTCACCCTGCATCAGCATCACCAAGCGATCGGCCTCGGTGACGACGTGTTTTGGGGGCTGCTCTCCAGCAAATTCGAGATGAAGTCCGTGACGAGCTTCCCATCCTTCGTCACGGAGGCGGAAAAGGCCAGGGCGGAAGGTGCGGATGCTTATCTCTACAATCCGCTGATCGGCCACGCCGCGATCTACAGCAACGTCTGGGAACATTCGCTGCTTGGCGGTCATCCCGGCATGGAACCGATCTTCCTTCATATCCAGGAGCTGGGCTATCCGATCGCGCCGCCGCAGGACAAGACTGCCTTCGCGTTCTGCAACTATTTCTGCGGCAACCGGAAATTCTGGTCCGGCTATTTCGCTTTCTGCGAACGCATTCTCGAATCGCTGGAACATCAAGCGCGCGCCGGCACGCCGGCCGGCGCCGCCTATGCCGGTACGGCGCACTATTCGCGCGATGCCAACGCGAAGATGCGCCCCTTCGTGATCGAGCGCCTGCTCGGGCTTTATGTCCAGCAGGCTGCCGCCTCCGGATTGAAAATCGCCGCCTTCGTACCGGCTCTCGCCGATTTCGAATGGAAGTTCGGGACCCGCCTCGGCCGGATGCTGCATGGCCTCTTTGCCGCCAAGGAAGCCTTTCTGAAGAGCCGTGACGAGGCTCTCCTGACCTCGTGGCAGGAAGGCCGCCAGCCGCTCGTCAAGCAGCCGCATTTGATCTGGATGGCTGACGATCCGCCCGCCTGGATGCCGCGCGGCCAGTTCATCGGCGGCCGCGAATTGATGCGCGCCTATGCTCCGCAGGCGGGCGCCTCCCAGATGCCGCAGCAGCCGGCACGGACGGAAAGGCCCGCTATACCAGCCGCGCCGAAAATCGAGCAGCCGCCCGGCAACGCGTTGCAGCCCTTTAGCGGCGGATGGCAGGCACACAAGGACCGTCATTGCATCTGGATCGTGACGCCCGAAAACTACAATCACAGCCACGCCTTCGACGAAGTCGCGCTCGGCCTGCAAGGCGCCTTCGAGGAACTCGGCGGCTCGGCACCGATCGTCCGCGATATGAGCGCATTTGCCGGCCGTGCGCCGATCATCTACGGCGGCAATCTTCTCCCCGCCGAAATCGTCGGCCATCTGCCGAAGGACAGCGTCGTCATCAATCTCGAGCAGGTGTCCGAAGAAAGCAGCTGGATCAATTCGCGCTATACGTCGATCCTGAGAGCGATGCCGGTGCTCGACTACAGCCCGCGCAACCGCGAAAATCTTGCCGCCAAGGGTATCGATCACGCCGGTGTGCTCGAAATCGGTTACAGCGGTTGCCTGAGCCAGATTCAGCACAACCCCGTCAAAGATATCGACGTGCTCTTCTACGGCTCGATGAACGAACGCCGCCACCATATCCTGAAGACGCTGAAGGACCGCGGGCTCAAGGTCGCGCATCTCTTCAACATCTATGGTGCGGAACGCGATGCGGCAATTGCCCGTTCCAAGATCGTGATCAACATCCATCATTATGCGAGCGGCGTCTTCGAGATCGTGCGCATTTCCTATCTGCTCGCCAATCAGGTTTGCGTGCTGACGGAAGGCGACATCCGCGATCCAGACCTCCAGCCCTTCATCGGCGGCTTGGCAATTGAGCCCTATGACGCCATGATCGAGCGCTGCTACAAGCTGATCGCAGATGCCAAAGAGCGCGATGCCATTGCCGCGACAGGCTTTGCTGCCATGCGAAGCCGCTCGCAGGCGGAGATGCTGATGAGCGTCATGAAGGCAGGCGCTTGATGAAAGCCGCAGAAAAGGTAAGCCATGCGTATTGAGACTGCGGCCATCGAGGGCATCGTTACAATCACGCCGCCACGCTTCGGCGACCACCGCGGCTATTTCTCCGAAGTATTCAAGGATGCCTGGTTCCGGGAAAATGTGGCCGACGTCACGTTCGTCCAGGACAATGAATCGCTGTCGGCGCAGGCCGGCACCGTCCGAGGGCTGCATTTCCAGATAGGGCCGTTCGCGCAAGGCAAACTGGTGCGCTGCCTTGCCGGGCGGATCATGGATGTCGTCGTCGATATCCGCGTGGGGTCGCCGAGCTTCGGCAAATGGCTCTCTCAGGAGCTTTCGCCGGACACCGGCATGCAGCTCTGGATACCGGCCGGTTTCGCACACGGATTCGTAACGATCGAGCCGAACAGCGTCATCAGCTACAAGGTAACCGCACCCTACAGCCCGCAGCATGATCGGGGCATCGCGTGGAATGATCCGATGATCGGCATTCGCTGGCCCTTCGATGAGAGAGACATGGTCTCATCCGACAAGGACAAGACGCTGCCGCGGCTCGCCGATCTGCCAAGCCATTTTTCCTATTCGCTGCAGCAACCCAAGGATTGATCTACGATGCGCATATTGGTCACGGGCGGAGCGGGCTTCATCGGATCGGCATTGGTGCGCCATCTCGTCAATGAAATCGGCGCCGAGGTGCTGAACGTCGATGCGCTGACTTATGCCGGAAATCTGGCATCGCTGAAATCCGTCGAAGCGGCCCCCAACTATCAATTCCTGCGTGCCGACATCTGCGACCACGCCAGGATGCAGGAAGCATTCGCGTCCTTCCGTCCTGATATCGTCATGCATCTTGCGGCAGAGAGCCATGTCGACCGCTCGATCTCGGGCGCTGCCGATTTCATTCAGACCAATATTGTCGGCACATTCAGCCTGCTGGATGCTGCACGGCACTATTGGGATAGGCTCGACGCGTGCAGCAAGAGTGCCTTCCGCTTTCTGCATGTCTCCACGGACGAGGTCTATGGCTCGCTCGGCGACCAGGGCCTCTTCGAGGAGACGACGCCTTATGATCCATCATCGCCCTACTCCGCCTCCAAGGCCGCGAGCGACCATCTGGCAATCGCCTGGCACCGCACCTACGGCCTGCCCGTCGTCGTCTCCAATTGCTCCAACAATTACGGTCCGTTCCATTTCCCGGAAAAGCTCATTCCGCTGATGATCCTGAACGCGTTGGAGGGCAAGCCTCTTCCGGTTTACGGCAATGGCGCGAATATCCGCGACTGGCTCTATGTCGAAGACCACGCCCGCGCGCTCTTTACGATCGCTTCACGGGGCCGGCTCGGCGAGAAATACAATGTCGGCGGCCGCAATGAGCGCCGGAATATCGATGTCGTTCATCGCATCTGCGCTATTCTCGACGGCGTCTACCAAGACAAGGGACCGCATGCGCGTCTGATCACCAACGTCACGGACCGCCCGGGCCACGACGCACGCTATGCGATCGATGCCTCGAAGCTTGAAAGCGAACTTGGCTGGAAGGCGCAAGAGACCTTCGAAACCGGCATAGAAAAGACGGTGCAATGGTACTTGGAAAACGAATGGTGGTGGAGGCCGCTGCGCGAAAACGTCTACTCCGGCGAACGCCTCGGCGTTTTCAAGGGACGATAAGCGATGCGCATTGCCGTCACCGGCAAACAGGGCCAGGTCGTTCAGTCGCTGCTCAGACGTGGCGCTGAAACGAGCGTCGAAGTCAGCGTCGTCGGGCGCCCGGAAATGGACCTTGCGGATCCCGCAAGTATCGCAGCCGCCTTCTCGGCTTTGCGCCCGGATGTGATCGTCTCGGCCGCCGCCTATACGGCGGTGGACAAGGCCGAGAGCGAAGCCGACCTTGCTTTTGCCGTCAACGCGGCGGGCGCCGGGGCGGTTGCCGAGGCTGCCGCGCGGATCGGGGTTCCGGTCATCCACATTTCGACCGACTACGTTTTCAGCGGCGACAAGGCCTCCGCTTATTCCGAAGAGGATGCGACAGCGCCGATTTCGGTCTACGGGCGTTCTAAGCTTGCGGGCGAAAAGGCCGTCGCGGCGGCAAACCCGAACCACGTCATCTTGCGCACCGCCTGGGTCTATTCGCCCTTTGGCGCCAATTTCCTGAAAACGATGCTGCGGCTTTCCGAGACGCGCGATCATCTCGGCGTTGTCGCCGATCAGACAGGATGCCCGACCTCGGCGCTCGATATCGCCGACGCGATTCTTGCGATCGCAGCCCGTATTGTAGGGGACCCCACGCCATCGCTCCGCGGCACCTTTCATCTGACGGGGAGCGGCGAAGCAAGCTGGGCTGATTTCGCCGAAGAGATATTCGCGGAACTTCGTAGATCCGGCGGCAGAACCGTCGACGTCAAGCGCATCCCGACGGCGGACTATCCGACACCGGCGAAGCGTCCCGCCAATTCGCGTCTCAACGGCGACAAGCTCGCCAGAGCATATGGAATCCGGCTGCCGGAGTGGAAGCCGTCGATGAAGATTGTCATGCGAGACCTTTTGAATAAAGGTCTTTAGGGAGATGAGCATGAAGGGGATTATTCTGGCCGGCGGCACGGGCACGCGTCTGCATCCGATCACGCAGGCCGTCTCGAAACAGTTGATGCCGGTCTACGATAAGCCGATGATCTACTATCCGCTGACGACGCTCATGCTCGCCGGTATCAGGGAATTGCTGATCATCACCACGCCTCACGACGTCGAGGCCTTCAAGCGCCTTCTTGGCGACGGCTCGCAATGGGGAATTTCGCTGACCTATGCCGTACAGCCGAGCCCGGACGGCCTTGCCCAGGCCTTCATCATCGGCGCCGACTTCGTGCATGGCGACAGTTCGGCACTCGTTCTCGGCGACAACATCTTCTATGGACACGGACTGCCGGAAATCATGAAATCCGGCACGAGCCGGCGGGAAGGCGCGACGGTGTTCGCCTATCACGTCACCGATCCGGAACGCTATGGCGTTGTCGGCTTTGACGAAAAGATGAATGCGCTGTCGATCGAGGAGAAGCCGAAGGAGCCGAAATCGAACTGGGCGGTAACCGGCCTCTATTTCTACGACCAGCAGGTGGTCGATATCGCCGCCAACCTGAAGCCATCACCGCGCGGTGAATTGGAAATCACCGATGTCAATCGCACCTATCTCGAGCGCGGCCAGCTGTTCGTGGAACTGATGGGCCGGGGCTATGCCTGGCTCGACACCGGCACGCCGGACAGCCTGCACGATGCCGCAGGTTTCGTCAGCACGCTGGAGAAACGCCAGGGCTTCAAGATCGCCTGCCCGGAAGAGGTCGCCTGGCGCATGGGTTACATCTCGCAGGACGACCTCGCCAGACTCGCGGCGACGCTCGGCAAGAGCGCCTACGGCCAGTATCTGACGAAGCTGTCTCCGGATTGGTGAGCTATCGATTTTCGGGGTTATGCGCTCGGGAATTCAGCCAGCCGGGCGGCGTAGCGCGCCATGGTGTCGACTTCGAAATTGACGAAATCGCCGGCCTTGCGGTCGCCCCAGGTGGTGACTTCGAGCGTGTGGCGGATGAGCAGGACGTCGAAATCCGTGCCGTCGACCGCATTGACCGTCAGCGAGGTGCCGTCGAGCGCAATCGAGCCCTTGGGAGCGACGAATTTGGCCAGATGTTCGGGGGCGCGAAGGCGGTAACGTGTGGCGTCGCCCTCCGATGTCACCGAGAGGATTTCCGCCTTGCCGTCGACATGGCCGGAAACGATGTGACCGCCGAGTTCGTCGCCGATCTTCAGCGACCGCTCGAGATTGATGCGGCTGCCCTGCTGCCAGGTGCCGATCGTCGTCAGCCGCAGCGCCTCTTCCCAAGCCTCGACCTCGAACCATCGGCCGTTGCTGCCTTCATCAGGCAGGCCGGTGACGGTGAGGCAGATGCCGGAATGGGAAATGGAGGCGCCCATATCGATGGTCGAGGGATCATAAGCGGTCGCGACGCGGAGCTTGATGCCTTCCTTCAACGCTGAAACACTTTCGATTGTACCGATATCCGTGACAATTCCGGTGAACATCAATTCTCTCTTTCATATTCGTCCAGGCGATCAACGCCGAATAGAGACGTGCCCCGATGGGCGAAACCGGATGGTATGTCGGTTGCCCGCAACGGGGATTCAATACCGCCCTCACCGATGACCACGGGCGCCTGGTAAAGCTGGATACGATCGACGAGGCCGGCATCGAGAAAAAGCCGCGCCGTCTTTGCGCCGCCCTCGACCAGAAGCGAGGAAATGCCGCGTGTTGCAAGCGCCGGCAGCAGGATTTCCGGATGATAGGGATTGCAATAGACAACCTCGACACCGGCGGCTTCGAGTGCGGTACGGCGGGAGTCTATGTCGGTAGGGTCGGTGGGCGGAGCACTCCCCTCCGCCTGTGATAATGACGCTTCCTCACTCGCCACCACGATTACCGGCACCTGCCGAGCCGTCTGAACCAGCTTGCTCGTCAACGGCAACGCAAGAGAGGGATCGAGGACGATCCGAACAGGCGACTGCGCTTCAAGACCTGGGATCCGGACCGTCAGCAGCGGATCATCCGATATCGCGGTGCCGATGCCGACGAGGATCGCATCGGTTTCGGCGCGTAGCGCCTGCACCTCGGCGCGGGCCTCCGGGCCTGTGATCGCCACCTGGCCCTCCCCTTCGCGGCCAATCATGCCATCGGCGGAAACGGCAAGCTTGAGAGTCACATAGGGACGGTTCTTCGTCTGGCGGGTGAGATAGGCGGCGAGCGAATGCCGGCCCTCCGCCTCCAGCACGCCGGCGTCCACCTCGATGCCGGCGTGGCGCAGCATCGAAATGCCGCGGCCGGAGACGCGCGGATCGGGATCGGTGACGCTGATGACGACGCGGGCGACGCCATAGGCGATCAGCGCCTCGGCGCAGGGCGGCGTCTTGCCGTGATGCGAGCAGGGTTCGAGGGTCACATAGGCGGTGGCGCCGCGGGCAGCCGCACCCGCCTCGGCGAGCGCCTGCGGCTCGGCATGCGGGCGGCCGCCGACGGCAGTGACCGCCTGGCCGACGACGACGCCGTCCCTGACGATCACGCAGCCGACGGAGGGGTTGGTGGTAGTGCGGCCGAGATGCCGGCGCGACAGGCGGATCGCCGCCGCCATGAAACGCTCGTCATCCGGCGTAATGCTCATGGTTCATCCGTCCAGCGGGTCGCGGGCGATCTTGGCGTTGATTTCGGAAATGACCTTCTCGAAATCCTCGGCAAGCGAGAAATCCCGATAGACGGAGGCATAACGCACGAAGCCGACATCATCGAGGCTCTTCATGGCTTCGAGCACCTGCAGGCCGATCTGCTCGGAGGAAATTTCGGTCTCGCCGGAACTCTCCAGCCGGCGGACGATGCCGGAAACGGCGCGCTCGATGCGGTCACGCTCGACCGGGCGCTTGCGCAGTGCCACTTCGAAGGAACGCACCAGCTTGTCGCGGTCGAAGGGCACCTTGCGGCCGGTCTTCTTGGTGACCATCAGCTCGCGCAGCTGCACACGCTCGAAGGTGGTGAAGCGACCGCCGCAATCCGGACAGATACGCCGCCGGCGGATGGAGGTGTTATCCTCCGCCGGACGCGAATCCTTGACCTGAGTATCTTCCGAACCGCAATAGGGGCAGCGCATCGCTACTCCTTATCCCATGTAGTCATACATTGGGAAGCGGTCGGTGAGGTTGACCACCTTGCCGCGCACGGCGGCTTCGACGGCAGCGTTGCCTTCATCGGAATTGGCGACCTTCAGGCCGTCGAGAACCTCGACGATGAGGTTGCCGATTTCGCGGAATTCGGCTTCCTTGAAGCCGCGCGTCGTGCCGGCCGGCGCGCCGAGACGCACGCCCGAGGTGACGAAGGGCTTTTCCGGATCGAAGGGAATGCCGTTCTTGTTGCAGGTGACGTAGGCGCGGCCAAGCGCTGCCTCGGCGCGCTTGCCGGTGGCATTCTTCTTGCGCAGGTCGACCAGCATCAGGTGGTTGTCGGTGCCGCCGGAGACGACGTCGAGGCCGCCTGCGATCAGCGTTTCGGCCAGCGCCCGGGCGTTCTTGACGACCTGGGCGGCGTATTCCTTGAACTCCGGCTGCAACGCCTCGCCGAAGGCGACGGCCTTGGCGGCGATGATGTGCATCAGCGGGCCACCCTGCAGGCCGGGGAAGACGGCCGAATTGAACTTCTTCGCCAGATCCTCTTCATTGGTGAGGATGACGCCGCCGCGCGGGCCGCGCAGCGACTTGTGGGTCGTGGTCGTCGCGACATGGCAATGCGGGAACGGCGACGGATGCTGGCCACCGGCGACGAGGCCGGCGATGTGGGCCATGTCGACCATCAGATAGGCGCCGACGCTGTCGGCGATTTCGCGGAAGCGCTTCCAGTCCCAGATGCGGGAATAGGCGGTGCCGCCGGCGATGATCAGCTTCGGCTTGTGCTCTTCGGCCTTGCGGGCGACTTCGTCCATATCGAGAAGGTTGTCGCCTTCACGCACGCCGTAGGAAACGACGTTGAACCACTTGCCGGACATGTTGACCGGCGAACCATGCGTGAGGTGGCCGCCCGAATTCAGGTCGAGACCCATGAATGTATCGCCGGGCTGCAGCAGCGCCAGGAACACGGCCTGGTTCATCTGCGAACCGGAATTCGGCTGGACGTTGGCGAAATTGACGCCGAACAGCTTCTTGGCGCGCTCGATCGCCAGTTCCTCGGCGATATCGACGAACTGGCAGCCGCCGTAATAGCGCTTGCCGGGATAACCCTCGGCATATTTGTTGGTCATGATGGAGCCCTGGGCTTCCAGCACGGCGCGGGAGACGATGTTCTCGGAAGCGATCAGTTCGATCTCGTGCCGTTGGCGACCGAGTTCCTTTCCGATCGCGCCGAAAATCTCCGGATCGACGTCCGCAAGCGAGCGATTGAAGAAGGATTCGGTGGAAGCATTGGTCATGGGCGGGCTCCTCAACTGGAATGCGGTGAGGTATTATCCTTCCGCTGTGGCAAGGGCAATACGAAGAACGACATTTGCTGAGCAAACCGCGCGCTCCATGCTGTTTTGCGGCCGCAACCTGCGGATAGCTGGGCGACCCATAGAGGCTACCCTCCCCGGCATAAAAAAACCGCGCCCGAAAGCGCGGTTCTCACATCACGATGCAGAGGTCGCCGCTTATTGGGCCGGCTGTTCCATGCCGGCCGTGGTATCGAGCGCCAGCTCGGCATTGCCATCCATCTGATAGATGTCGTCGCGGAACTGGACGATGCCGTCGGGCATGCCCCAGGCGGAGATGTAGACGAAATAGACCGGAACTTCCGTGGCGAGCTTGATCGGCGTGTTGACGCCGGTTGCGATCACCTGCTCCATCTGCTGGCGGCTCCAGCCCGGGGTTTCGCGCAAGAGCCAGTTCGACAGGTCGCGCACGTTCTGGACGCGGACGCAGCCGGAGGATTCGAAGCGCATCAGCTTGTTGAACAGGCCCTGCTGCGGCGTGTCGTGCATGTACTCGCCGTTCTTGTTGTAGAAGTTGATCTTCGTCGAGGCCATGGCGTTGGTTTTGCCGGGGTCCTGGCGGAACATCAGGTTCGGCGCCTCGCCGTTCCAGTCGATGGTCTCGGGAGCGACTTCGTTGCCCTTGCCGTCGATCAGGCGGATCGCGTTCTTTTCGAGATAGGTCGGATCCTTGCGCATCAGCGGCATGATGTCCTTCTCGACGATCGAGCGCGGCGAGGTCCAGTAAGGATTGAGAATGACCTCGTAGATCTTCGAGTTGACGAGATGCGTCGGGCGGCTGAGACGGCCGACAACGGCGGTGTGGCGCGTCGCGACACTGCCATCCTCGACAGCTTCGACATAGGCGGCCGGGATATTGACCATCACGTGGCGGCGCCCGAGATCCTCGGGGAAAGTCTGCAGGCGGATGATATTGGTGTTCAGCTGCTGCAGGCGGACATCGGCGGGGATGTTCATCGCCTTCAGCGTGAATTCACCGAGAACGCCGTCGGACGGCAGGCCGTGGCGGGCCTGGAAGCGCTTGACTGCGCCGTCGACATAGGAATCGAAGGCGCTCGACATGCCGGCCTCGCGCGGCAGGTCGCCGGTGATCGCCAGGCGCTGGCGCAGCGCCTGGACTGCGGGATGGCTGACGCCGAGCTGCAGGCGCTGGTCACCGGGGTTGACCTCGGGCCAGCCGCCGGCGGCCGCGATCTGCTGATACTGCATGACCGCCTGCTGGGCGCTCGCAACCGATTGGGGGCCGAGGATCGGCGTGTTGGAAACGACGGCGCTTGCCGTGCGCGAAGCCGCCTTGGCGTCGAACTGGTCGTCCCAGTTGCCGCGGCGCGGCGCATTGATCAGCGTATCGAGCGCCGATTGCGCGAAGGCCGGCGCGGCGATCGCACTGGCGCCAACCGTTGCCGCGGACGCAAGGAAGGCGCGGCGCGAGAGAGCTTCATTTCCGTTTTTCTTCGACATAGTCCCAACCACTGAATGCCACGGTAAAGAGAAGCCGCGGCTCTTTGCGAAATCACTGCGCTTTAACGCAGATCCCTGTCCATTCCTTGTCCCGGCACATCAAAAAATCCCGCTTGCCCCATCACAAGATTGCGATGCGGAAGCCTGAACATTCCTGATCGGTCCATTGAAAGCGCCGGTTGTTAAGCCTTTCGCTGCCACACCAATATGGCCAATTCGTGTTGCCAGGCCGGTTGAGTACTGCCGGCTGCCGGGAATACGACGCAACGAACCATATGACGGGGTAAACCGTGCGGGTTAATAACGGCTAAAAAACGGCTTGAATACAGGCGATTATGCTTGCCTGGCTTGCGTTGCAAAGATGCCACGGGGGCACAAACGGCAAATCGGACGTGCAGGGAACACGTCCGATTTTCTGCAACCCTGAAGGAGGTCAGGGATCTTAGAGACGATACATGATCGAGTCGTTCCAGAAGCGCTTGAGAATTATGACAATTGCAGAAATTTGAACGACTGGCGCGCAATTGGCGCGTCAGCGTCCCCGTTCGATTAGTGGAGCATCAAGTGGGATAGCGGTGCGCAGGAGCTTTTCAATCGCTTCAGCGGCCTTTTCGAGGTAGTCGGGCGAGGCTAATGCGTACATTTCGGTGATGTTGTAGCCCGGCATTTTGTGGCCGAGCTGCGCCCCAACCTCCCACGGGCTTACGCGATCTAGGGATTCCTCTACCCGCATGGTATGAATATAAAAACGTCTAAGTTGAGGTGGGGCGGCTATGGACAGTCACGAAGTAGTAGAGGTTGGAGAAGAAGTCATTAAAGAAGCTTTTAAGAAGGAGCCTAAAGGGCTCAAGCCTAAGAGCATTTCTCTCACCTATTTCTTATTCATGTTTATCGGCTACAGCCACGAATATACCTTCAGAACCCTTATTCTGGCGATGATGCTTGTTTGCGGCATTATGGCAATCAGATTGGCGTGGTGGAACTTGACGCATACCGAAAATTTCAATCGGTATGGTGCCCTGTTGTTCGAATCCCTGCTTTTCCCTATTGAGTTCTATGCTTTGGGATGGATTCTGAGGGTTGTTTTCAATTATTTCGGATGGAACGTGGCTTGATTTCGTTGTTCGGGGTGTTGAAAATATGAATATCAAACGCGGGCTTTTCCGGCTTTGGCTGGTTTTAAGCATAATCTGGATTGCAGTATTCGTCTTCATCAGCTGGGACTCGATTGAGCGCGACGAGTGGTGGTCCGGCGATCCCGACATCTATGCAGATCTCCCGGTGCCCTGCGGTAAAGCAAGGGGAACCGAGGGGAAGGATTATTCTCAAAGACTGGCCCCGGAACCATGGAATACCGTTCGCAATCCAGGTTCCGCATGTTGGTATCCGGAGAGAAAATTTCGCGCGCTGTTCCCCTTCTACAATGGCAATAGTCACGGGAAGGTCAGCAAAATGCTTTACGACGAACTCGGCTGGGAACCTGCAGAGGGCGGTGACAAATTTCTGCGCACCAAACCAGTCGTTTTGGCCGCATTGCTACCTCCGCTGCTCGTGCTTGCGGTCGGCTCCGCCTTGGTATGGGCCTTTTCAGGTTTCGCTCGCCGTCCCGCCGCTTGATCTTTTATTCCAGCGATTCCAGTTCAGCCCCTTCCCCCGCTCTTTCGGGTCGAACCATTCCCCGCCGTACCGATCGAGGAAGACTTAAGCCCCTGCCTTGGTAGCGAAGCAATGGACGTTGTAGTGCCGGTCCTCATGGAAGATTGAGTGGCCGCGAGCGCAGCGCATCAGCTTCTGCTTCCCGCAAAAGTCAGACTGTTCTGTCCCGAGCTTCCCGAGCGATAGCTCTTGCGGCTGGATGATTTGGAAGGGCCATCCACGGTCGATGGCTGATGGGGTAAGTTCACCTTTGCGCCTGTTCATGGCGCCTTTGTTCTATTTTGTTCTGCCGAGTCAACTCCGAAGCATGAGCGCCTATTGGCTTGAGACGCAGATCGAGCACTTTGATACGTTCGGCAAGCATCTCCATCTGTGCGATCAAGTCAGACATCGTTCGGCGCACCTTATCAAACTTAGGTTCGGCATCACGATCGATATAACCCCTACCGTCGCTAAGGGCGGCGATATGCCCCTTGATGGAGGCGGTTTCAAAAGACACGCCTGACCAATTATGCGCGAATTCATTACGAATTTGCCGAATATGCTCAAGATCTGCAACCGCGTGTCATTGATGAGCCCTAGAGCATAGGCTGTCGCAATCCGAGATGAGAACGTGCCTAGCGGCGCACCAAACTCGTCTATTAGTTTTTTTGCTGATTTCACGTCGCGCATGTAAGCCAATATGAGACGACGCAAGCTCTCCTCAGCAAAAGAGGCAACAGATAATATCAGTCCTCGCTCATCCTGCTCTTGCAAGAGACCTAGCAGTTGGCTGAATTTCTGGTAGGGAAAGTCCTGCACATCGAGGTTCTTCTTTGGCATTTTCACTCCGCTGGAATCATTCGCAAGGCCTTCTCAAGTAGCAAACATGCTGTTGTTTTGACCATTGCTGTAGAAGACGCTTCCGTTCCTGAACGTTCAATCCCATCGCCAACTTCACGTCCGAGATGAAGGATGCCAGTGACGGTATCTTCCCCTCACCTCGCACGGCCCACCGAAAAGCCTTCCGGATGGCAAACAGCGGAAACTCGCCCAGCTGCTCGCCCCATACCTCGACCTGTGCGGCCGATTTAGCGGCGTCGCCCGTGTAGAGGTTGAACGCCGCAAAGAGCTTTGCGATCTCGACCGCCAGTTCAGGGCGACGCCCGGACGATGGCTCCAGAATCTCAGAAAGGGATCTCAGGACCGTCGAAACCGCTTCCCGCATTTCCGGCGTCTTCTCCGGCTCGGGAACCCGTGGGAACGGCTCCATACCCATTCGAGCTTTGACCTCCTGCGCCGCGAGCCACGAAGCCATGGAGGGCGGCAGTAAGTCCCTCACTAACCGCTCCGCCAGCACCGCCGCCTCGTCTGCTGTTCTGGCCAAAGTGGCCTTTAACGACGCTTCCGGCAAAGGAAAGCATGGCCGGTCAAGACTACTGCCGCAGCCTATGGAGCGGCCGCCGCGAACCCGCGCCGCGTGAAGTAGGCTTACTTCCGGATCGTATCCGTCAGCGCATAGTAAATGTGCCACCAAGGGCTTGTGCGCGTTTGCTTACTGTTCAGGCAGGCGTAGTCGGTAACTCGACCCCCTGTCCAACGGCATTGCAGGGGGCCGCTTTTTTTGGAGCAACATCATGATCATCGAGCTTTACGTGAGCGGCACCGACCACCCGCCGCTCTACGATGGCTACATCGACAATGACGGAACTATCTGGGGCATGTCCCCGCCCCCGCCGCAGGCTGACGATGAGCTGGTATAGGTCGTGCTGCAGCGAAACAGCCAGACGCCCAACGTCGACCAACGGCAAGCCATCAACTTCCTCGTGAGGATGAACAAAGCCGAGACACAACTCTTCTTCCGACTTCCCAGCCTCATTGGTTAGCCCTCTTCCGAGGGCTTTTATTTTAGAGGCCGTGAAGATGAGATATCCACGCGGTATTCCATACCACGGAGCATTTCCGCCACAGCATTGGCCGCTTTCCAGTTTCTGTCGTTATATGGAACGCTATAGAGCCAGACAGTCGCCCGATCATCCGTCAAGCCTATCACTTCATGGCAAATAGCATCCGCGCTCTCCCCATTGAGGAAACGCCCGCCAGTTGATTCCAGCCGCCGCTCGGCTACCATCCCCCGCAACTCACGAGGGATTTTCATGCGCGCGATTCTCGCTGTCTCGCTTTTCGCTATGGCAGGCACTGCCCAGGCTGGCTTTTATACCGGCAACGAGCTTCACGAGTTGTGCCAAGGAAATCGTGAGGCAGTATCAGGCTACGTCGCGGGCGTCATAGACAAAAGCGCTTATGACCTCTCAGTGCTAAGCACGCTAGATCAAGCGCCATCCGGCGATGTTGTGACGTTCGCGCGGAAATATCGGATGGGTGGCTTCATCTGCTATCCAGACGGAATGATTTTGCGCCAAGCGCGAGATGTCGTTTGCAAGTATCTCGCCGATCATCCCGAGAACCGCCAGAAAGACGCCGAGGGTCTGGTGCAGGCCGCGCTGTACGATGCATGGCCGTGCAAATAGCAAAAAGCGCATCGCGGAGGGAAAGCCGCTTTGCGCTTAAGGTGCCGAATGGAGGTCGGATTTACTGGCGCGCAAGTGGCGCGCAAACCAGCGCCACTTAGTGCCACCTAGTGCCCTTTTAGGCACTTTCGCGCCAGTTAGAGCATTCTAATATGGAAGCGTCAACAGTAGGGTATCGTCTCAAAGACGGTACATGATACTATCGTTCCAGAAACGGTCGAGGCGCTGGAGCAGCTTGTTCATTTGGGTGAACTCGTCGGTGCCGATGCCGCCGACCTTGTCGATCGAGGTGATGTGGCGTTCGTAGAGCTTGGCGACCGTTTCGGCGATGTCCTGGCCGGTTTCGGTCAGGCTGATGCGGACCGAGCGGCGGTCGATGCGCGAGCGCTGGTGGTTGATGAAGCCGAGATCGACCAGCTTCTTGACGTTGTAGGAAACGTTGGAGCCGAGATAGTAGCCACGCGAGCGCAGCTCGCCGGCGGTCAGCTCGGAATTGCCGATGTTGAAAAGGAGCAGCGCCTGGATGGCGTTGACGTCGCTGCGGCCCTGACGGTCGAACTCATCCTTGATGACGTCGAGAAGACGACGGTGAAGACGTTCAACAAGATGAAGGGATTCCATGTAAAGATCACGGATGCCCTGATCCTGCTGGTCACGGAAGTTCGATACCGCCTGCGGCTTGATTTTCGTGTTCATATTGACTGCCTCACTGTTTGGTTGGCGGTGTGTTTTCTTCCCGCCTTGAGTGAGACCCTATCGAATACATATAAAATTCGACTTAAACCGCAGGCTTAACGGAGCCTTACTGGTAACTCCACGTTGTCTCAGGGTAAATCAACACTTACCTGACGGCGCTGCCGGCGCTTTTCCAGCCAGAGCAGCAGGCGGAAAATCCAGTAAACGACGGCGACGATGACATGCAGCAGGATGATCAGCTTGTTGGGGCCGAAAATATCCGGCAGCAAGCCATACATCAGGATCTGGCCGCCGGCGGCCAGCACCCAGATGACCGGTCCCCACGAGACGGTCAGCCAGAGGCCGAGGGACGCGACGGGAAAGAGCACGGCGAGACTGGTGCTCGCCACCTTCCACGGCAGGCTCAAAAGATCGAAGCGGCCGGCGCCGACCAGCGAATAACCGACGAGCATCGCCCAATATTGCAGGCCGAACCAGAAGCAGGAGACGGCGACCAGTCTCAGGAAGAGAATGAAGAGAATGTCGGCCAGCGTGCGTTTCGGTATCGTCGGGGAATCGGTTTCCATGGCGCAAACATCGGTTGGGGAGCGTATCGTTACAAGCAGTTTTTCCGCCGCGGCCAATCGTCCGGTTTGGATTTTCCGGGCGCCATGATAATGAGCGCACCGATAAATGGAATGGGCTGGGGATAGATATCATGCAGGACAGGACGCATCTCGTCGACGACATCACCGGCCATCGCCGCATGCGGCGCAACCGCAAGGCGGACTGGACGCGCCGGCTGGTGCAGGAGAACCGGCTGACCGTCGACGACCTGATCTGGCCGATCTTCGTCGTGCCGGGTTCCGGCATTATCGATCCGATCCCGGCCATGCCCGGCGTCAACCGCATGAGCATCGACAAAGCCGTCGAGGCAGCACGGGAAGCCGCCGGCCTCGGCATTCCAGCGATCGCCACCTTCCCCAATATCGAGATGGAACTGCGCGACGAGACAGGTTCCAACAGCCTCGAAGCCAACAATCTGATCAATCAGGCAACGGCGGCGATCAAGAAGGCGGTGCCCAATATCGGCGTCATCACCGACGTCGCGCTCGACCCCTTCACCAGCCACGGCCATGACGGCATCTTGAGAGGCGGCGAGATCGTCAATGACGAGACCGTCGACCAGGTGGCGCGCGCCGCCGTGATGCAGGCCGATGCCGGCGCCGACATCATCGCGCCGTCGGAGATGATGGACGGGCGCATCGGCGCGATCCGCATGGCGCTCGATGCGGCCGGCCACCAGAACGTCGGCATCATGAGCTATGCGACGAAATTCGCTTCCGCCTTCTACGGTCCCTATCGCGAGGCGATCTCGACCGGGGGGCTGCTGAAAGGCGACAAGAAGACCTATTATATCGACCCCGCCAACGGCACCGAGGCGATCCGCGATGCGGCCCTCGACGTCGAGGAAGGCGCCGACATGCTGATGGTCAAGCCCGGCCTGCCCTATCTCGACATCTGCTGGCGGATGAAGGAGGCCTTCGGCCTGCCGACCTTCGCCTACCAGGTCTCCGGCGAATATTCGCAGATCAAGGCGGCGGCGATGAACGGCTGGATCGATGGCGAACGGGCGATGCTCGAAACGCTGCTGTCGTTCAAGCGGGCGGGATGCGACGGCATCCTCACCTATTTCGCGGTCGAGGTGGCGAAAATCCTCGCCAAGCGGTGATTCCGGGAGAATTATTGTATTTCTGCAAGCTGACACCATATCAGCGGCATCGCTTTTCCGCAGGAGATTGAGATGAGCTACAACCCTAATCCGCTTTATGCCGCACCGGAGGACTGGCGCGCCTATAGCGGCGTGTTGAGCCGCCGTGTCTTCGCCTTCATCCTCGACTACGTCATCGTGGCGCTGCTCTGGATTCCAGCCGCGGTCGTGCTGTTCTTCCTGTCGATCCTGACGCTCGGGCTCGGCTTTCTGCTTTACCCTGCCCTCTTCGTCATCGTGGCCGGCGTTTACTTCGGCCTGACGGTGGGCGGGTCGAGCCAGGCCTCTCTCGGCATGCGCGCCATGGGGATCGCCATCGTGCGTGTCGATGGGCGGCCGATGGATTTCCTGACGGCGATCGTGCATCTGGCGCTGTTCTGGATCCTCAACTCGGTGCTGACGCCGCTCATCCTGCTTGCCGGTCTGTTTACCGAGCGCAGCCGTCTCATCCACGACCTGCTTGTCGGCACGGTGACGGTGCGTACCGCCTGAGCGGCTGACAGCGAACACGGCAGAACCCTTAAGCGGAGACGAAATAAAGTCTCCGCTTTCTCTTTGCCGGGGCGTGCCGGCGCCCCATATCTCAAATTAGAAGACTGAAATGAAGGCGAAGCCCGCCCTGCTGTTGACGTTTTCTATTCTTAGGTCATGCTGTCAAGAAACGGCACGGTTTCGACAAGGAAATTTCCGCGACAGATGAATACGCAGACAACGCCATCCCCGCAGTTTTATCTGACGGCTCCGGCTGCCTGTCCGTATCTGCCGCATGAGATGGAGCGCAAGGTGTTCACTCATCTGGTCGGCCCGCGCGCCGCCGAGATGAATGACATCCTGACCCAGGGCGGTTTCCGCCGTTCCCAGAATATCGCCTACCGCCCGGCCTGCGAATCCTGTCGCGCCTGTGTTTCCGTACGCATTCTCGCCCAGGAATTCGAACCGACGAAATCGATGAAGCGGGTGCTTGCCGCCAATTCCGACGTCATCGCCACCGAATTCGCCGCCCAGCCTTCCAGCGAGCAATATTCGCTCTTCCGGCGTTATCTCGATTATCGCCACCAGCAGGGCGGCATGTCCGACATGACCGTGCTCGATTATGCGATCATGGTGGAAGATACGCATGTGAACACGCGAATCGTCGAATATCGCCGGCGCGAGGAAGGCTCCGGACTGGAGCAGCGGCCGAAGGGCGAGCTGCTTGCCGCTGCGCTGACCGACACGATGAGCGACGGGCTCTCGATGGTCTATTCCTATTTCAATCCGGATGTCGAGCGGCGGTCGCTCGGCACTTTCATGATTCTCGACCATGTCAGGCGCACCAAAGCGCTCGGCCTTCCGCATGTCTACCTCGGCTACTGGGTTCAAGGGTCGCGAAAAATGGATTACAAGACACGCTTCCAGCCGCAGGAACATCTGACCCCGCGCGGCTGGGAGCGTTTCGATCCCTCCACGATGCGCGAAAGCACCCCAGACTAAATGTTCCCCACCGCTCTTTCCGACCACCGGAAGGGCCTGCTGCTGACGGCGATCGGCGGCTTGGCGCTTTCTATGGATATCCCGCTCGTCCGCCTCGGCGATGGCGACATCTGGTCGGTCCTGGGAGTGCGAAGCGCTGCAACGGTTGTCGCCACGCTCGTCATCCTTGCAGCAATGCGCCTTGCCTCGGGCAAATGGCCGGTCCTCGTTCCCGGGCGGCCCGGCCTGATCGCCGGCCTGCTCTACGGCATCTCGTCCCTCACCTTCGTGCTGTCCGTCTTCAACACGGCCACAGCCAACGTCGTCTTCATCGTCGCCTTCAACCCGATGTTCGCTGCGCTTCTTTCCTGGATTTTCCTCAAGGAGAAGCCACAGCCCGCAACGTTGATCGCCATGCTGTTCATGATCTTAGGCGTCGGGCTGATCGTGCATGAGGGGCTTGCGAGCGGCCATGTTTTCGGCGACGCCATGGCGCTTCTCAGCGCGCTGATACTTGCCGCAGCCATCACGATCGGGCGTGCCTCGCGCCGGGAAATGGGCTTCGTGCCACTGCTGGCCGCCATCCTGCCGGCCGCGCTCGGCCTCGCGCAGGCGCTGCCCTCAGGGCTTGCCATCGCCCATCCAGGCTGGATCCTCTTCAACGGCGCGATCATGATGCCGGTCGCCTTCTGGTGCCTGGCGACGGGGCCGCGTTACCTCTCGGCGCCTGAAGTCGGCATGTTCTATCTCCTGGAAACGGTGCTCGCGCCGATCTGGGTCTGGCTGATCTTTGCCGAAACGCCGGCGACGATGACACTCGTCGGCGGTGGCATCCTGGTGGCGGCAATCGCAGGGCATTCCGCCTGGATGGTGCGGAGGAAGCACATCAGCCAGCCAGCCGAATAGGACATTGTCGCCTGCGCATCCTCATGTTATAACTCCGTTATCACAGAGGACGAAATCATGAACGTTACAATCCGCAAGATCGGCAATTCCGAGGGCATTATCATCCCCAAGGAAGCTCTCGACCGTCTTGGATTGAAGGCGGGCGACTCAGTGGAATTACAGCTGGAGAATGGCGGCATCACCTTGAAGCCCGCCGATGAGGATTTGTCCCGTCAGCTCGAGGCGGCGCGATATTTCATGGACAAATATAAGGTCGCCTTGAAAAAGCTGGCCGAATAATGGCTTTCAAATTCCTGACGCGACCATTGGTGGAGAGCCTGCAGAAAATGCAGATCGAGCGGTTCGGCGGCCTCGCGGGGCTGCGTGACGAAGGCGCGCTGGAGTCTGCCCTCGGCCGGCCAATGCATAAGGCAAACTACGGCTGCGACGACGTCATCGAACTCGCCGCCGCATATCTTTTCGGCCTTGCCCGCAACCACGCATTCGTCGACGGCAACAAGCGGATCGCGATCGTCACCGCCGGTGTGTTCCTTCTCGAAAACGGCTACGAGATCGAAACGACCGATGCCAATCTCTACGCCTTCGTTCTTGCGGTCGCCGCCGGCGAGATCGACGAAGAGGGTGCGACCCGCTTCCTTCGGGATTTCAGCATAGCGCTCAACCGGTAGGCTTCAATTGTTGCTGCTCCAGCTCCCTGCCTAGCCCTTCCACAACATGCGCCCAGCCCCGCCGGGTCTTTTCCTCGTGTTCGGCCCATTCGGCGCACATTTCGTGGGTCAGCGTCAGACGGCTGCCGCCACCGAGCGGTTCGATGTCGATTTCGACGCGGTCGCAATTGTGGTCGTGCTCCTCGACGGAAAAGCTGAAGACCATGCGTTGCGGGCGCTTCAGTTCCAGGAAGACGCCCTGGTGAAAGGCATCGCCGGTCGGGCGACGGTCGACGACGAAGAAACGGCCGCCGACATGCGGATCGATATCGGCGCGGATGACGTGACCGTCATCGGTGGCAAACAGGAAGCGGCGGGCGATTTCGGGATTGAGCCAGGCGTCGTAGACGACCGCAGGCGGCACCCTGTAGGTGTGGCTGACATGCAATTTGATAGTGCTGGCGGGCATCGATTTTCCTCCGGTAAGGGCGCGCACCTTTCCCAGGCGCACGTAAACACCGGCCATTCCGCCAGCCCCGGAAGCGGCCTTCTCCTATTTTGGGTAACGGGAATGAGATAGAGGAGTTCCCGCGCCCGCCAAGAGCCGAGCGCGGAATTTACTTCCGGGGCAAATCAAAGAGTTACAGCGTCCTTAGCGCGTATGAACAGACGCAGGACGCTGCAAAGCCTCAGCCGGCGAATTTGCCGCTGCGCGGGAAGCCCTTCGGCACGGTGCGGCCGGCGGTGGCGCGGTCGGACAGCCATTCGGCGAGCTCGTCCTTGTTCTTCGTGAAGGTCCGGCCGGCGCTGTCTTCCCAAACGAGGCCGTCTGCTATCGCGAAGCAGCGGACGTCTGAGATGCCGCCATCCTTATAGCGCTGCAGGCGCACGCCCTTGCCGCGCGACATTTCCGGCACCTGCGCCAGCGGGAAGACCAGCAGCTTGCGGTTTTCACCGACGACGGCGACGTGGTCGCCGACGACGGGCACGAGCAGCTGCGTTTCCTCGGGCAGCGCCACATTCATGATCTGCTTGCCCTTGCGCGTATTGGCGACCAGCTCGGCCTCCGCAACGACGAAACCGTTGCCGGCAGTCGAGACGATCAGCTGCTTGCGCGCGGGATCGTGGACGAAAGCGGTCAACACCGCCTGATCGTTATCCATGTCGACCATGATGCGCAGCGGCTCGCCGTGGCCGCGACCGCCCGGCAGCTTGTCGCCGCCAAGCGTAAAGGCCTTGCCGCCCGTGGTGACGATCAGGATCTTGTCCGTCGTCTGCGCCGGGAAGGCGAGTTTCAGGCCGTCGCCTTCCTTGAAGGTCAGCGTCGCCGTATCGGCGATATGGCCCTTCAGCGCACGGATCCAGCCCTTTTCGGAAATGACGACGGTGATCGGTTCCTTCTCGATCATCGCCTGCTGGATTGCTTCCTCGTCGGCTTCGGGTGCGTCGGCGAACTGGGTGCGGCGGCGGCCGACCTCGGTCGCCTTGGCGAACTTCTTTTTCACTTCGCCGATTTCCCAGGCGACCGTCTGCCACTGCTTGTCGTCGGAGCCAAGCAGCGCTTCGATCTCGCCTTTTTCCCTGGTGAGTTCGTCGAATTCCTTGCGGATCTCGAACTCTTCAAGCTTGCGCAGAGAGCGCAGCCGCATGTTGAGGATCGCCTCGACCTGATTGTCGGTGAGATCCCAGCGCGCCACCATGACCGGCTTCGGCTCATCCTCCTCGCGGATGATCCTGATCACTTCATCGATGTTGAGATAGGCGATCAGCAGGCCGCCGAGGATTTCGAGACGCCTGTCGATCGCCGCCAGGCGGAAGCGCGAGCGGCGCTGCAGGACCTCGCGGCGGTGATCCAGCCACTCCTTCAGCACCTCGTTCAGCGCCATGACACGCGGGATGCGGCCCATGGACAAGACGTTCATGTTCAGCGGGAAGCGGCTTTCCAGTTCCGTCAGCTTGAACATCGATTCCATCAGGATGGTCGGGTCGACGCTACGGGTCTTCGGCACCAGGACGACACGGATGTCCTCGGCCGATTCGTCGCGGATGTCTTCCAGAAGCGGCAGCTTGCGGGCGATCAGCAGCTCGGCGATCTTTTCGATCAGCCGCGACTTCTGCACCTGGAAGGGGATTTCGGTGATGACGATCTGGTAGCCGCCGCGGCCGAGATCCTCGGTCTGCCATTTCGCCCGCACGCGAAAACCGCCGCGGCCGGTGCGGTAGCTCTCGATGATGCTGTCGCGGCTGTCGATGATGATGCCGCCGGTGGGGAAATCCGGGCCGGGAATGAATTCGACGAGCTTTTCGACGGTGGCATCGGGATGTTTGATCAGATGCAGGGCGGCGTCGCAAAGCTCATGGGCATTGTGCGACGGGATCGAGGTCGCCATGCCGACGGCGATGCCGGAGGAGCCGTTGGCAAGCAGGTTCGGGAAAGCGCCGGGAAGAACGACCGGCTCGGAATTCGATTCGTCGTAGGTGTCGCGGAAATCGACGGCATCCTGATCGATGCCTTCGAGCAGCAGTTCCGAGACCGCCGTCATCTTCGATTCGGTGTAACGCATGGCGGCGGGGCTATCGCCGTCGATATTGCCGAAATTGCCCTGGCCGTTGACCAACGTGTAGCGCTGCGAGAAATCCTGGGCGAGACGGGCAAGCGCATCGTAGATCGACTGGTCGCCATGCGGATGGTAGTTACCCATCACCTCGCCGACGATCTTGGCGCATTTCCGGAAGGCCGAGGTCGGCCTCAGCCCCATCTCGTTCATCGCATAGACGATGCGGCGATGAACAGGCTTCAGCCCGTCGCGCACGTCAGGCAAAGCGCGGTGCATGATGGTCGACAGCGCATAGGCGAGATAGCGCTGCTCGAGCGCTGCCTTGAGGTCGACCGGCTGGATGTTGTCGTCGTCTCCGCCCGAAGGCGGCAAAATCTCTTGTCCCATGGGTCCTTGACTAGCTCAGAAGAGCCCGGCGGGCAAGGAATCCAGGCCATTGCAGCTGTGGATGAAGTCTTCGGAATGACATCAAAGGATGAGACAAACGCTTCGCCGCAATTTGGACTTCGTTTGCCGTTCCTTTCAACGGAAATTTAGAAGTCCGCAAATATAAAGCGGGCCCAATCCGTAGTAGCGTAACTGCAGATTCAAAACCGCCACACGCCACCAGAGGAATCACCCATGAACTTTTACCGGACAACGCGGCTGATGCTGTCGGGCGCCGCCTTTTTCTCGCTCGCCAGCTCGGCTTTTGCTCTCGACGGCACCGATCTCTTGAAGAAGATCAATGCCGCCTATGCCGCTCAGGGCGGGACGATTGCGGCTGAGAATATCGATATCGACGGCACGACCGTGACCTTGAAGAATGTCACCGTCAAGCCGACCGGCGGCGAAAGCCTGCCCATCGGCGAAATCACCCTTTCCGGCGTCGAGGAAGACGAGGACGGCGGCTATTACATCGAAGAAGCTGCCTTCCCCGACATCAACAAGACCCAAGACGGCGTGACCGTGACGGCGCAGGAACTCACGCTCGGCGGCATCTCCGTGCCGGCAACGGCCGGCGGCGACTCCCTCGATACGATGATGCTTTACGAAACCGCCCATACCGGCCCGCTGAAAGTGGTCAAGGACGGCACGGAAGTGTTCTCGCTGCTCCAGACCGACATGAACCTGACACTTCGCGAAGATGAATCCGGCTTCGATTTCGACGGCGCCTTCAAAAGCATGAAGGCCGATCTCAGCAAGGCCGAAGACCCGCAGAGCAAGGACGCGATCGAGAAGCTCGCCCTGCAGCACGTCCAGGGCGACATTACCATGAAGGGCGCCTGGGAACTCGCCCCCGGCACGATCGACATTTCGGAATTCGCCTTCGACTTCACCAACATCGGCAAACTGAACCTCGGCTTCAAGATCTCGGGCTACACGATGGCCTTCATGAAATCGATGCAGGATGCGATGAAGGAATCCGAAGCCAATCCGAACAAGGAACAGTCGCAGCAGGCGCTCGGCCTTGCCATGCTCGGCCTGATGCAGCAACTGTCCTTCGAGGCCGCACAGGTGCGTTTCGAAGATGCGTCGATCACCAAGCGTGCGCTCGATTATGCCGGTTCGCAGCAAAACATGTCCGGCAAGCAGATGGCGGATTCGCTGAAGGCGATGACGCCGATCATGCTGGCGCAGCTCAATATCCCGGAACTGCAGAACGCCGTTTCGGCTGCCGTCAACACCTTCCTCGACGACCCGAAGAGCCTGACCGTCAAGGCCGCTCCCGAAAAGCCGGTGCCGTTCCCGACGATCGTCGGTGCTGCCATGGGCGCTCCGAACACGCTGCCGCAGGTGCTCGGCGTCAAGGTTTCGGCCAACGACTGATCGCTTCGATCTGACGAAAAAGGCCCGGCAGTTCCGCTGCCGGGCCTTTTGTCTTTCTGAGTTCTTCAAGTCTTCTGAGGTGCCCGAAGTGGTTGAGCCACCCGCCCCCGTCCTTCGAGGCCCCTTACGGGGCACCTCAGGATGAGGGCTGATCGTGGTGCCTGCCGCGTGGGACAACGTTGCGGGGTCCCGCGCGCTCCCTTGAGCCGAGCCGCCACCTCTCTCCAGCCTCATCCTGAGGTGCCCCGTAAGGGGCCTCGAAGGACGGGGCTGGCCACGGTGCCGGGCAGCCTGCCCTCTCAGTCCTTCTTGACCGGCGGGATCGGCCGGATCGAGAGTTCGCGCAGCTGCGTCGGGGTTGCCGGGGTCGGCGCGCCCATCAAGAGATCCTGGGCCTGCTGGTTCATCGGGAACAGCGAGATTTCACGCAGGTTCTTGGCGCCGACGAGCAGCATGACGATACGGTCGATGCCGAAGGCAGCGCCGCCATGCGGCGGCGCGCCGTACTGGAAGGCGCGGTAGAGGCCGCCGAAACGGTCTTCGACATCCTGCTGGCTGAGCCCGACCTTTTCGAAGGCGGCGACCATGGTTTCTGGCGACTGGTTGCGGATCGAGCCCGAGGCGATTTCGAAGCCGTTGCAGACCGCGTCGTACTGGTAGGCCTTGATCGTCAACGGATCCTGGTTCAGCAGCGCATCGAGGCCGCCCTGCGGCATCGAGAACGGGTTGTGGGCGAAGTCGATCTTCTTTTCTTCGTCGTTGTATTCGAAGAAGGGAAAGTCGACGATCCAGCACAGCTCGAAGCGGTCGCGGTCGATCAGGTTCAGTTCGTCGGCGGCGCGGTTGCGCGCCTCGCCTGCGAACTTGTAGAACTTGGACGGCTCGCCGGCGACGAAGAAGCAGGCGTCGCCCGCCTCGAGGCCGAGCTGCGTGCGGATCGCCTCGGTACGCTCCTCGCCGATGTTTTTGGCGAGCGGACCGGAACCGGCGATTTTGCCCTCTTCTTCCTTCCAGAAGATGTAGCCGAGACCGGGCTGGCCCTGGCTCTGCGCCCACGCGTTCATACGATCGCAGAAGGCGCGCGAGCCGCCGGTCTTTGCCGGGATTGCCCAGATCTCAACCTTCGGGTTGGAGGCGATCATGCCGGCGAAGACCTTGAAGCCGGAGCCGGCGAAATGCTCGGTCACCGCTTCCATCACGATCGGGTTGCGCAGATCCGGCTTGTCGGAACCGTACTTGCGGATCGCCTCGTCGTAAGGGATGCGCGGCCATTCCTTGGTCACCGGCTTGCCCTCGGCGAATTCTTCGAAAATCGAAGTCATCATCGGGCCCATCGTGTCCCAGATGTCCTCCTGCTCGACGAAGCTCATTTCGAGGTCGAGCTGGTAGAATTCGCCCGGCAGACGATCGGCGCGCGGGTCTTCGTCGCGGAAGCACGGAGCGATCTGGAAATAGCGGTCGAAGCCGGCGACCATCAAAAGCTGCTTATACTGCTGCGGCGCCTGCGGCAGGGCATAAAAGGTACCGGGATGGATGCGCGAGGGCACGAGGAAGTCGCGCGCGCCCTCCGGCGAGGAGGCCGTCAGGATCGGCGTGGTATATTCGGTGAAGCCGACATTGCCCATTTCGCGGCGCATGGCGGAGATGACCTGGGTGCGCTTGACGATGTTCTTGTGCAGCGTTTCGCGGCGAAGATCGAGGAAGCGGTACTTCAGGCGGACGTCTTCCGGATAGTCGGGTTCGCCGAAGACCGGCAGCGGCAACTCCTTGGCAGCCGAGAGCACTTCGATCTCCTGGGCGTAGAGTTCGATCTCGCCGGTTGCCATGTTCTTGTTGACGGTGTCTTCGGTGCGGGCCTTGACCAGACCGTCGATGCGGATGACCCACTCGCCGCGAACCTGTTCGGCCTGCTTGAAGGCCGGCGAATCCGGATCGGCAACGACCTGGGTGATGCCGTAATGGTCGCGCAGGTCGATGAAGAGAACGCCGCCATGGTCGCGAACGCGATGGACCCAACCGGAAATCCGGACATTGGCGCCGACATCCGACTTGCGGAGGGCTGCACATGTGTGGCTGCGATAGCGATGCATCATCTCAATTCCCGGTATCTGGCTTGAAGACGGCAGCAAGGGGCTCTGATGGCTCTCCCGCACCGACAAGAAAATCGGGCGGAAAAGCGCATGGACGCTCCGATTTGTCAAGACTTGGCGCGCGCAGCCCGCGCGTTTATGGCGAGGCTGCGACCGTCAAGCTGCGGCAGTTTGGCCGCGTTTGCCATATTGATGAAGGTGCCTGTCAACTTTAAAAGGATCGGCATTCCAACCCATGGAGCGCCCGCATGCCTCTGCTCACTCGCCGCAACCTCTTGAAGGCATCCGCCGTCGCGGGCGCCTATGGTATCGGCATGGGCGTTGCCGGCAAATTCGGGTTTGCCGAGGCGCCCCCCGAACCGCAGCTGCTGACGGCCGTGAAAACCGAAGCCGTGCTGACCGAGGCAGGGCCGACCCGGGATATCATGAGCTGGGGCCATGACGGCATGCCGCCGGTGCTCAGGATGATGAAGGGACGCCCCTATGCGGCGCGGCTGAAAAACGGGCTCGACGAGCCGACGACGATCCACTGGCACGGACTTCGCATCGACAACCGCATGGACGGCGTGCCGTTCATGACGCAGCCCTATATCTATACCGGCGACAGCTTCGACTATGCCTTCACGCCGCCCGATGCCGGCACCTTCTGGTATCATCCGCATTGCAACACGCTGACGCAGATGGGGCACGGCATGACCGGCATCATCGTCGTCGAAGATCCGGCCGATCCTAAGTTCGATGCCGAAGTGGTGCTGAACCTGCGCGACTGGCGGCTCGGCGGCGACGGCCAGTTCATCGCCCCGTTCCGGCCGCGCGACGCCGCCAAGTCCGGCACTTACGGCACGGTGCGCACCGCCAACTGGCATCAGGAGCCGCAATATGACGCGCCGGCCGGCGGGCTGGTGCGGCTGCGCATTGCGGTCACCGACGTGACGCGGATCTTCTCGCTGAAGATGGAAGGTGCCGATGCGAGCGTGATTGCGATCGACGGCAATCCGGTACCGAAACGCTTTCCCCTCGACCTCCTGCAGATCGGGCCGGGTCAGCGGCTCGATCTTGCCGTGTGCATGCCGGACAGCGAGGGCGCCGTCGCGACGCTCGAAGATATCCGCGGCACGACGCCGAAGACGATCGCCAGCCTGCGTGCGGTCGGATCGTCGCTGAAGCGCGAGATCGGCGATCTCGGGCCGCTTGTCGAAAATCCGGTGGCAAAGGCCGATCTTTCCGCCGCCGAACAGATCCCGCTGGTGTTGAGCGCCACGGCGGAGAATACCGCCGTCGAAAGCATCTGCGGCACGCTCGGCTACAGTTTCTGGGCCATCAACAAGGTGCCGTGGCCGGGCGACACGCCCGATCCGACGGCGCCGCTGGCGGAATTGAAGCTCGGCAAGAGCTATATCTTCAATCTCGAAAATACGACGCCGCATGCGCATCCGATCCATCTGCACGGCATGAGCTTTACGGTGATCTCCTCCTCGACCAGGACGGTGATGCCGCTCACCACCGATACCTATCTGATCCAGCCGGACGAGAAGGTGCAGCTCGCCTTCGTCGCCGACAATCCCGGCGACTGGCTGCTGCATTGCCATATCATCGAACACCAGAAGACGGGGATGACCAGCTATCTCAGGGTGAGTTGAGGTGCCCCGCTTTGCCGCAGTTTGGACGTAATTCTTAGCCAGCAGTGCTCGAAGCGTATGCTGTTGTATTGACATATCGAAGCGAAAGGAGAAGGAAGGTTTCCACCGACCTTTTCCTTGCGAATGAAATGATATGATCGAAACCACCGCCGATTTGGCGGCCGCCTGCAAAGAGCTGGCCAAGTCCGACTTCATCACCATCGACACCGAATTCCTGCGCGAGACGACCTTCTGGCCGGAGCTTTGCCTGATCCAGATGGCGAGCCCGACAACCGAAGTTCTGGTCGATCCGCTGGCCAAGGGCATCGACCTTGCGCCCTTCTTCGAGCTGATGGCCGATCCGAAGGTGCTGAAGGTCTTTCACGCGGCGCGCCAGGACATCGAAATCATCTTCAATCGCGGCAATCTCATTCCGCATCCGATCTTCGACACCCAGGTCGCCGCCATGGTTTGCGGTTTCGGCGACAGCGTCTCCTATGATCAGCTGGTCAGCCGCATCAAGAACGTCCATATCGATAAGTCGTCGCGCTTCACCGACTGGAGCCGCCGGCCGCTCTCCGAGAAGCAGCTGGAATATGCGCTGGCCGACGTGACCCATCTGCGCGACGTCTACCTGTCGCTGAAGGCGGAACTCGATCGCGAAGGCCGCACCTCCTGGCTCTCCGAGGAGATGGACATTCTCGAGGCGCGCGAAACCTACGACCTGCATCCCGACGATGCCTGGCAGCGGCTGAAGATGCGGCTGCGCAAGCCGCAGGAGCTGGCGATCCTGAAATATGTCGCCGCCTGGCGCGAACGCGAGGCGCGGGCCCGCAACGTGCCGCGTTCGCGGGTGCTGAAGGATGATGCGATCTACGAAATCGCCCAGCAGCAGCCCAAGGATACCGAGGCGCTCGGCCGGCTGCGCACCATTCCGAAAGGCTGGGAGCGCTCGACCTCCGGCGCATCCGTCATCGAGGCCGTCAATGCGGCGCTTGCTCTTCCGAAAGCCGATATGCCACATGTGCCGCGCCAGACGCAGGCGCCCGAAGGGGCCGCTGCCGCCGTCGAACTCCTGAAGGTCCTGCTGAAGCTGGTTTCGGAAAAACACGGCGTGGCGCCGAAGGTAATCGCCAACAGCGAGGATCTCGACAGGATCGCCGCCGAGGGCGAGAAGGCCGATGTCGCGGCCCTCAACGGCTGGCGGCGCGATCTTTTCGGCGTGCCGGCGCTACAGCTGATCCAGGGTCAGATCGCTCTGCGCTTCGTCGACCGGAAAGTCGACACCGTCAGCCTCTGAGCTTGTCATCGAATTCGCTTGACGCTTTTTTCCCAGCTGAAACAATGGTCGGGAGAACCATCAAGGCGAAAGGGCCGTATGCGGGAAATATCTCCGACGCAGAACTGGATCTTGATCACGATCGTTCTGGCTGCCAGCGGCGTCGTCTATGATCTGATGTTCTACTCCACCCAGACGCCGGTGATCGGGGCGATCTTCGCGCTGTTCATCGGCATGCCGATCCTCGCCTTCGAACGCAAAGTGCTGTTTCGCGGGCTGTATAGGCGCATCCAGAAGCTGCCGACCTTCGTCTTCATTATCACCGAACTGGTGATCTACGAGATCCTGATGAGCATCGGCTTTGCCTGCGCCGGCCTGCTGCTCTGGTCGCTCGGCATGCTGAATCCGACGTCGCTTCTCGATCTCGTCGTCATGCCGTTCAAGGTCTTCCTCTATGCGCTGGCGGTCTGCACGATACTGATCTTCATCCTGCGCGTGCGGGAACTGCTCGGCCGAGAAGTTTTCCTCAGCATGCTCATCAGCCGCTACCGCAATCCGGTCAAGGAAGAGCGCGTCTTCCTGTTCATCGACCTGGTCGATTCGACGGCCTTTGCCGAAAAGCACGGCGACCTCAGAGCGCAACAGTTGCTGAGCTCACTGTTTGCGACCTTCGCCGAGCCCGTTCGACGCCACAAGGGCTTGATCAACGACTATGTCGGCGATGCGGCGATCATCACCTGGCCGCTTGCCCGCGGCGTCAAGAATGCGCGCTGCGTGCGCTGCATCTTCGACATCCTTGCCGATATCGAAGCCAATGCCGCCGGCTGGCGGAAAAATTACGGCCAGGTGCCGAAGCTGCGGGCCGCCCTTCATGGCGGCGAGATCATCACCGCCGAAATCGGCGTCGACCATCACAAGATCAGCTATTTCGGCGACACCGTGAACACCACCGCCCGGCTGGAGGCGCTCTGCCGCACCTTGAACCGGCCGGTGCTGATCTCCGCAGAGCTTGCCCGGCGGATGGAATTTCCGGACGACATCACCTGCGAGGACCTCGGCACCCATGCCGTCAGGGGGCGCGGCCAGCCACTCGGCGTCATGGCGCTTTCCTCCCGCGCCGTCACCGTGCTGAACACGCCCGCAGTCATTCTGCACGGCTGAGCAAACGCTTTCAGCCGGCGTCACCAAAGCTTCACTCAACCGTCAATTCGCTGACACGGAAGCCCTGCTAAGCGGAAGCCATTCGCATCCGTTCCATGGGGATATTATGAAGAACGTCCTTCTTGCTTCCGTAGCGCTTTTCATCCTGATAACCGGCTCCGCTTCAGCCGACCAGCAGCACTTTCCGGCCAAGCTCGTCGGCCAGGCGATCCTGCCTGCCAATACTATGGTTCCCGCCCCGACCGACGCTCCCGAATTCCTCAAGCATTCCGGCAAGTTCACCACGGCGGACCGCAAGCGCACCGAGGCGCTCGGCACGGTTCCCGGCAAGGACGGCGCCCGTGTCACCGATCTGAAACTGCCCTTCGACGGTCAGGCGATCCAGGGCTTCTCGGGCATCAAGACGATGGCCGACGGCACCTTCTGGACGCTCACCGACAACGGCTTCGGCTCGAAGGCCAATTCGTCGGACGCGATGCTCTTCCTGCACCAGATGAAATTCGATTGGGCAGCCAACAAGGCCGAGGTCGTCAAGAACCTCTTCCTTTCCGATCCGAACAAGATCGCGCCTTTCCCGATCGTGCTCGAAGGCACCGACAAGCGGTACCTCACCGGCGCCGACTTCGATATCGAATCGATCCAGCCCGTTGCCGACGGCTTCTGGCTCGGCGACGAATTCGGTCCCTACATCCTGAAAATCGACACCGAGGGCCATCTGACGGACGTCATCGCGACGACGCTCGACGGCAAGCCGGTGCTTTCGCCCGACAATCCGCTGATCCAGCTTCCCGGCAACCCGGCCGCGAAGATGCCGGTCTTCAACCTGAAGCGTTCCGGCGGCTTCGAAGGCCTCGCCATGTCGAAGGACGGCGCCAAACTCTACGGCCTGCTCGAAGGCGCACTCTACAAGGATGACGGCACGATGGAGACGGTCGATGGCCATACCGCCGTTCGCGTCATCGAATTCGACGTCGCTTCCAAGAAGTGGACCGGCCGCAGCTGGCTCTATCCGTTCGAAGACAAGGGCGTTTCGATCGGCGACTTCAACATGCTCGACGACACGACCGCTCTGGTCATCGAACGCGACAGCGGCGCCGGCACCAAGGACAAGGCCTGCGCCGACCCGAAGCAGCCGAAGCCGGATTGCTTCGAGGCTCCGGCCGAGCTGAAGCGCGTCTACAAGATCGAGTTCAACGACGCCAATGTCGGCAAGGCCGTTCGCAAGATCGGCTATATCGACCTCCTGGATATTCAGGACCCCGACAACAAGAAGAAGGCCGGCAGCAAGGACGGCGTCTACGACATGCCGTTCGTGACGATCGAAAACGTCGACCGCGTCGACGCCACCCACATCATCATCGGCAACGACAACAACCTGCCCTTCTCCGCCGGCCGTGCTGTCGACAAGGCCGACAATAACGAGTTCAGCCTGCTCGAGGTTGGCGAGTTTTTGAACGCGAAGTAATTCGGGGTTTTGATACGGAATACGGGGGCGGTGCGGAGAGTGCCGCCCTTTTTATTTGGTCGCGAACATCTACGTTTTTCCCTCATTCCTGTGCTCGTCACAGGAATCCAGCCACGGCGCGTCCGCGCCGTGATTGAATCGATACAGCAAGAGAAAAGAGTCTTTCGCGCCCAAGGACTTGGGCGCGCTGGATTCCTGTGACAAGCACAGGAATGAGGGAGGAGCGAGGCTTCGGCACCAAAAGCAAAGCGGCCGAATACGGCAACAGCGGGACTACCCTACTCGAACCGGAACGCCAGCCTCTTGTTCGTCAGCCTCGACAGTTGCTGCAGGCGGCCGTCCAGGCGTTCGCCGGCGAAATCGCGGTATTCGGGGGGCACGACGAATTCGAGGTCGAGGTCCGGGTTCACTGATTTACGGAAGGTCAGGCTTCTGACGATGCCCGGCATCGAGGCCGAGAAAAGGTAGACGACGCGCAGCATGCCGCCGAGCAGCTTGGCGCGCTCGATGAATTGCGGGGTGGCGATCTGGGCCAGCGGGCCGGTGGCGCCGTCGTCGTGCAGGCCCTCGAAACGGTAGTAGTTGGTGAGCGCGATGAAGGCGCGGCCGGGATGGCTGATGCCGACGAAGGAGGAGTGGGCGATGACGTTCAGCGCCTGCAGGCCGCGGTAGTCGGGGTGGGCGCGCCAGCTGATATCGGCAAGCAGACAGGCGGCCTGACGATAGCGGCTTTCCTCTTCGGTTTCCTGGACACCGAACAAGGGCATCATGCGGCCGGTCCATTCCGCCAGTTCACGGGCATGCTCGGGCGAACGGGCACGCAGGATCGCCAGCTCGCCGGCAGCGGCCAGCAGCGGATCGGCGCGGCGCTCGGCTTCCGACAACAGCGAAAAGAGATATCCCTCGCGCACGCCCTGCGCCGAGAAGGAGATCACCGACGGCTTCATGACGCTCAAGACTTCCTTCATGGCGATGGCGCCAAAGGGCAGCAGCGAACGGCGATGCTTGGAGACCGCCTGAAAGGCCGGTTCCTTGGAATCGCGCGCGGTCGCCACCTGATCGAGGAACAGCATCATCGCTTCGAGCGATACTTCATAACCCTGCATCATGTGCAGCGGATAGTTGGTGATCTCCATGTGCAGCTTGGCGATATTTCGCCAGGTGCCGCCGACGGCATAGAAGGTACGCCCCTCGCCTTTCGCCAGGAGCTTCGCCGTCTTCACCTGCTTGCGGGCAAAGGTCCGGGCCTTGGAAAGCGAGCCGCCGGCATATTCCGACAGGCGCAGACCGCCGAGCGGCAGCGTAATGCCCTTGCCGACCTCCTTGCCCTTGATGTCGATCAGTTCAAGCGAACCGCCGCCGAGGTCGCCGGCAATGCCATCGGGATTGAAGAAGCCGCTGATGATGCCGAGCGAGGCGAAACGAGCCTCCTCCTCGCCCGAGAGCACCCGGACGTGGCGCTGCAGGATCGTTTCGGCCTGATGGATGAAATCGGGACCGTTGCTCGCCTCGCGGGCGGCGGCCGTCGCCAGCACATACATGGTGGCGGCCCGCGCCTGATCGGACAGGGCCTTGAAACGGTGCAGCGCCGCCAGAGCCCGGGCGACGCTCTCTTCATCCATCTTGCCGGTGACGGCTATGCCTTTGCCGAGGCCACAGAGGACCTTTTCGTTGAAGAGGATCGTAGGCGAACGGGACAGGCCTTCGTAGACGACGAGACGAATGGAATTCGATCCGATGTCGACGACGGAGACCGGGGCGATCCCTGGAAGGCGCCCCTGGGCTTCAGATTCAACCATATGGTCCAGTTTTACTTGTTGTTGCGGCCTTCGAGCAGGCCGGCGATCAGTTTCGGCGCGCTGGATTTCAGAGCTTCACCACGGCCCGACAGGCTCGGATTGGTCATGAAATACTGCTGCGCATTGAACGGTTCCTCGCCCCTGCGCACTTCCATGCGCCGCGACGTACCGTCGGGCAATATCTCGTAGCTTTGTTGATTGTCAATCACGTTGCCGAGCATAATCTGTGACAAGACCTGCTCGTGAACGGTCGGATTCGTCAGCGGAACCATGGTCTCGACGCGGCGATCGAGATTTCGCGGCATCATGTCGGCCGAACCGATGTAGACCAGCGCCTTGTCCGACGGCAGGCCGTGGCCATTGCCGAAGCAGAAGATGCGGCTGTGTTCGAGGAAGCGGCCGACGATCGACTTGACGCGGATCTTCTCCGAGAGACCGGGCAACTGCGGACGCAGGCAGCAGATGCCGCGCACGACGAGATCGATTTCGACGCCGGCATGGCTGGCGCGATAGAGCGCATCGATGATGTCGGGATCGACAAGCGAATTCATCTTCATCCAGATCGCCGCCGGCGCACCGTTCTTGGCGTGCTGAATCTCTTCCTCGATGTGGCGCAGGATGCGTGGGCGCATCGTATAGGGCGAAATCGCAAGCTGCATGCCCTGTTCCGGCTCGCCGTAACCGGTGATGAAGTTGAAGATATTCGCCATGTCGTGGGCGATGACGGGATTGCAGGTGAAATAGGAGAGGTCCGTGTAGATCTTCGCGGTGATCGGGTGGTAATTGCCCGTTCCCAAATGGCAATAGGTTCTGAGCTTGCCTTCCTCACGGCGGACGACCATCGACATCTTGGCGTGGGTCTTGAGCTCGATGAAACCGAAGACGACCTGCACGCCGGCGCGCTCGAGATCGCGCGCCCAGCGGATGTTCGCCTCTTCGTCGAAGCGGGCCTTGAGCTCCACCAGCGCCGTCACCGACTTGCCGGCTTCGGCGGCGTCGACCAGCGCGCGCACGATCGGGCTGTCGTTGGAGGTGCGGTAGAGCGTCTGCTTTATCGCCAGGACATCAGGATCGCGCGCAGCCTGGAGAAGAAACTGGACCACCACGTCGAAGGATTCGTAGGGGTGGTGAACGACCATGTCCTTCTCGCGGATGGCGGCGAAGCAGTCGCCCGCATGTTCGCGGACGCGCTCGGGAAATCGCGCATTATAGGGCTGAAACCTGAGATCGTCGCGCGGCGCCTTGGTGATCTCCGACAGGGTGTTCAGCGCCAGCAGGCCGGGCAGAACGGCAACGCGGTTTTCGGGGATGCTGAGCGCCTGAACGACGAACTGGCGCAGCGAGGCCGGCATTTCGGAATCGGTTTCGATGCGGATGACCTTGCCGCGGCGGCGGCGCTTCAGTGCCGTTTCGAAGAAACGGACGAGATCCTCGGCCTCTTCCTCGACTTCGATATCGCTGTCGCGGATGACGCGGAACGTACCGGAGCCCTGCACCTCATAGCCCGGGTAGAGCCTGTGTATGAAGACGTTGGCGACGTCTTCCAGCGTGATGTAGCGGATCGTATTTCCATCATCGGGCAGCCGGACGAAACGGTCGAGCGCCACCGGCAGGCGCAGCAGCGCCGTCATCGGCTCGCGGCCGTTCTTGCTGACGAGCTGCAGGCCGATCGAGAAGCCGAGATTGGGAATGAAGGGGAACGGATGGGCCGGATCGATCGACAGCGGCGTCAGAACCGGAAAGATCGCCTGTTCGAATTCGGCGGCCAGCCACTGGCGGTCGGCATCGCTCAAGGCGCCGGGGCGCACGATCAGGATGTCTTCCTTTGCGAGATACTGCTGCAGCACGGCAAGCGAGGCCTGCTGCTCCATCTGCAGATGGTCGATCTCTTGCAGGATCGAATCGAGCTGCTCGGCCGGCGTCTTGCCGTCGGGGCTGCGGATGGCGATGTTCTGGCGCACCTGACCTTCGAGGCCGGCAACACGCACCATGAAGAATTCATCGAGGTTGGCGGCCGAAATCGACAGGAAGCGGACGCGCTCGAGCAGCGGATGCTCGGTATTCAGCGTTTCTTCCAGGACTCGGCGGTTGAACTGCAGCCAGGAGAATTCGCGGTTGATGAAGCGCTCGGGGCTCTTGAGCAACTCTTCCAGCGGCGGGGTGTTATCGTTGATCTCAGGCGTGAGTTCCTGATGTTCTGCGACTGCGCTATCCATGGTCCGCTTACCCCGTTCTCAATCGCCGACGGCAATTATATCAGTTTCACGACGGAACTGTGACAGTCAATCGGCCGGCTCCGAATTTCCCAATTCATTCAATACTTCAGCGGCAAGAGTGCGGGTGATTTTCGTGCCTCGCGACAGGGCCAGCCGGTCAAGCCTTTCGACGATCGTCTGGGCGGCGTTCAGCGACCGCTCCATCCGGTTGACGATATAGAGCACGAGTTTGTCATCTATATAAAGCTGCCGGTCGGCAAAGAGCTTGACGATCACCTGCGACAACAGCGCCTCGTCGGGCTCGCCGATCTCGACGACGGTCGCAGCCTTCAGCCGCGAGCGCAGATCGGGCAGCGAAACCGGCCATGACATCGGCCAGAGACGGCTTGTCATCAACAGGCTGGTGCCGTTTTCGCGTACGCTGTTGATGACGTGGAAGAGCGTGTTGTCGTCGAAGCCGAAACGGTCGGCATCCTCAAATAGAACGGGGCCGTTCGCCGCCGCAACGGCGGCATCGGAGCCGACCTTGGGATGAATGATCTCCGCCCCGCTGTGTTCCTTCCAGATGCCGGCCAGATGCGATTTGCCCGAGCCCACCGGGCCGGCAAGGATAACGACTGGCGACGGCCAGTTCGGCCAGGCGTCGACGATCGAAACCGCCGCAGCGAGACGCTCCGAGATCAGCAGATCGTCGCGCCCGCTGGCAGCATCGTGCGAAAAGGCGAGCGGCAGCTGCTCTCCGGCCTTGCGCTTCGGATCAGCGTTCTTCACGTCATTCATTGGGAACTGATTTCGTCTTCCGGGCGCGGCCACTGGATGACCCGCCAAAATAAAGATCGCTCTGAAGGTAACGCGAAAGCGCGAAACGAACAAGCACACCGACGGCGGCGGCCGCCGGCACCGCGACGAGAAGCCCGACGAAACCGAAGAGCGCGCCAAAGGCAAAAAGCGCAAACATCAGCCAGACCGGATGCAGGCCGACGCTGGAACCGACGAGCTTGGGCTGCAGGATGTTGCCTTCGAGGAACTGGCCGCTGAAGAAGACGGCGAGCACCAGGCCGATCCAGAAATAATCCGGCCAGAACTGGACGATCGCCACGCCGACAGCGAGCACCAGGCCGACCATCGAACCGACATAGGGAATGAAGCTGATCATGCCGGCGAAGAGGCCGATCAGCAGGCCGAAGTTCAGCCCGACCAGGGACAGGCCGGCGGCATAATAAATGCCGAGGATGAGGCAAAGCGAGCCCTGACCGCGGATGAAGCCGGCAATCGCCTGGTCGATCTCCTTGGCGATCTGGCGGACATCGCTGATGTAATCGCGCGGGATCCACTGATCGACCTTGGAGACCATGCGGTCCCAATCGAGCAGGATATAGAAGGCGACGACCGGGGTGACGACGAGCAGCGAGATGACGTCGACGATCGCCTTGCCGGAATTCCAGATCTGCGCGAAGAGCCCGGTCAAGAAGCCCATGCCTTCGGAGAGGATGCCGGAGAAATTGTCCTTGATCGTACCGGCCTGGCTCTTGACCCAGTCCGGCAGCAGCGAATTCTGCGACTGGCTGATGAACTGCTGCAGCTGGCTGATATAACCCGGAAGACGCTCGGCGAAGTCGTTGAACTGGCTGACGAGCACGGGAATGAGGATCATCAGCGCCAGCGCAAAGACGATGACGAAGGCGATGAGGATACCGACCGTCGCCATCATGCGGCTGAGGCCCAGGCGTTCCAGCCGGTCGGCCACGGGATCGAGGAAATAGGCGATCGCCATGCCGGCGATGAACGGCAGGAGGATCGAGCTGAAGACGTAGAGAAAGGCGATGAAGAAGACGAGCACTGCCAGCCAGAAGAAGATCTGACGTTTGAGACTGTTGCCGCTGACTTGCTGTGGCATCTCTTCTCCGCTGATCGCTTTCCGCCGCCAAACGCCGCATCCGAACCGAAGCGGCCATTCAGCACATAGGATGCAGGCGCAAAGATGGTCAACCCTGTCGCGGCAAATCCCGGAAAGCCTGCGAGAAGACGCGGGAAATTGGGGGCTTTTGCCATGCAGCGCTTGCATAAACGCCCCTGTCATGCAATTGCGACCGGCAGATGACGCGGCGCGTCTGCCGCCTGAAATAGCCATCGGAGACCAGCATGAGCCAGTCTGGGAAAAACGGCCTGACCTACAGCGACGCGGGCGTCGACATCGATGCCGGCAACCTGCTCGTCGAGAAGATCAAACCGGCGGTGCGCTCGACCCGGCGTCCCGGCGCCGACGGCGAGATCGGCGGCTTCGGCGGTCTCTTCGATCTCAAGGCCGCGGGCTTTACCGATCCGGTTCTGGTCGCCGCCAATGACGGCGTCGGGACCAAGCTGAAGATCGCCATCGATGCCGATTATCACGACACTGTCGGCATCGACCTCGTCGCCATGTGCGTCAACGATCTCGTGGTCCAGGGCGCCGAGCCGCTGTTCTTCCTCGATTATTTCGCGACCGGCAAACTCGACCCCGACCAGGGTGCGGCGATCGTCGGCGGCATCGCCGCCGGCTGCCGCGAGGCCGGCTGCGCATTGATTGGCGGCGAGACCGCCGAAATGCCCGGCATGTATTCCTCCGGCGATTACGATCTCGCCGGTTTTGCCGTCGGTGCTGCCGAACGCGGCAAGCTGCTGCCCTCAGGCGATATCGCCGAGGGCGACGTGATCCTCGGCCTTGCCTCCTCCGGCGTCCATTCCAACGGTTTCTCGCTGGTGCGCAAGATCGTCGAACTCTCCGGCCTCGGCTGGGATGCGCCGGCACCCTTCGCCGAAGGCAAGAAGCTCGGCGAAGCGCTGCTCGAGCCGACCCGCATCTATGTGAAGCCGCTCCTCAAGGCGATCCGCGAGACCGGTGCGCTGAAGGCGCTCGCCCATATCACCGGCGGCGGCTTCCCGGAGAATATTCCGCGCGTGCTGCCGAAGCAGCTGGCTGCCGAGATCGATCTCGATGCCGTCAAGGTGCCGCCAGTGTTTTCGTGGCTCGCCAAATCCGGCGGCGTCGAGGCGAAAGAAATGCTGCGCACCTTCAACTGCGGCGTCGGCATGATCGTCGTCGTCGCTGACGAGAATGTCGCGGCGGTTTCCGCGGCACTGGAAGCCGAAGGCGAAAAGGTCATCACCCTCGGCCGGATGATCGCCCGCGACGAAGGTGCTGCCGGTACGGTCTACAAGGGCACGCTTGCCCTATGAGCACGCCGCGCAAACGCGTCGTCGTCTTCATATCAGGCAGCGGCTCCAACATGATGGCGCTGGTTGCGGCGGCCAAGGCCGCCGACTATCCGGCCGAGATCGTCGGCGTGATCTCCGACAAGGCGGAGGCCGGAGGGCTTGCCAAGGCAGCCGCCGAAGGCATCGCCACCTTCGCCTTCCCCCGCAAGGACTATGCCAGCAAGGAGGCACATGAGGCGGCGATCTTTTCCGCACTCGACACGCTTTCGCCCGACATTCTCTGCCTGGCCGGCTACATGCGGCTGCTGACTGCGACCTTCATCCAGCGTTACGAAGGCCGGATGCTCAACATCCACCCTTCCCTGCTGCCGCTGTTTCCAGGCCTGCATACCCATCAGCGCGCGCTCGACGCCGGCATGCGCATCGCCGGCTGTACCGTGCATTTCGTCACCGAAGCCATGGACGAAGGGCCGACGATCGGCCAGGCCGCCGTCCCCGTTCTCTCCGGCGACACGGCCGAAAGCCTTGCCGCGCGCGTACTTACCGTCGAACATCAGATCTATCCGCAGGCGCTGCGGCTCATTGCCGAGGGCCGGGTGACGATGGACGGTGGCAAGGCGGTGGGTGCTGAGGCTTCGATTGCCGCGCCCAAGGCTCAGCTGATTTCTATGATCGGCGACCGGGCTTAAGCGCGTTGCTGCGCGGCGCGAATGGCCGCCCCTCATCCGGCTGCCGCCACCTTCTCCCCGTAAACGGGGCGAAGGGACCAAGCCGCAACCTCTCCGTTTCCACCTCGCTCTCGCAGGGCACGTCCCCTCGCCCCGTTTACGGGGAGAGGGTTAGGGTGAGGGGCAAATCAACGAACCGCAGCCTTGGGCGACCGCGCTTAAGCCGCCAGCGCCCGCAGCGGGTGCAGCGTGCCGTCGCTGTAGACGAAGCGGCCGGCGCGGAAGGTGGCGCGGATGCGGTTGATGTTGCCCGGCTCGACCACGACCAGATCGGCGCGCTGGCCGAGGGCGATTTCGCCGCGATCCGTAAGACCGGCGGAGCGGGCGGCATTGCCGGTCGCCATGGCGACGGCGGCCGGTAGGCCACCTTCCACCATGTCGGCGAGCTTGACGATGCCGGGCACGAAGGCGGCCGGATGATAATCGGCGGCGATGACGCTGAGCAGGCCGGCCTTGGCGGCGTCCAGCGCGCTAAGATTGCCGGACATCGACTGGCCGCGCAGCGCATTCGGGGCGCCCATCAGCGTCCAGAGGCCACGGCGGCGCGCCTCTTCGGCCGCCGGTGCCGTGACCGGAAACTCGCTGATGGTGACGCCGAGGTCGTGCATCTCGGCGACTTTTTCGACGCTGTCGTCGTCATGCGAGGCAAGCGACAGCTTATGCTTCAGCGACAGCGCAACGATCTCTCGCAGCTTGGCGTCGATTTCAGGGTTGTTGCGCATGGCGATGCGCTTGGCGACGATCTCGGCCGCCATGTCCTCGGAGATGGCGCGGCGCTCGGAAATGCTGAGGATGTAACTTTGAAGATTGTTGTACTGGCCCTGGCCCGGTGTGTGGTCGGTGAGCGAGACCATGTCGATCTGAGCGGCATTCAGCAGGCGCTCGAGGGCGGCGGCGGCGCCGACATTGGTGATTTCGTAGCGGGCATGGACGCGGTGATCGATCAAGAGATCGTCGCGCAGGCGGTTGATGCCCTCGATCACCGCCGAGGTCGTCTCCAGCGAGCGGACGTGGCCGTAGACGCTTTCGGTGGCGAAGGAGACCGCGGCAAAGGCCGTGGTGACGCCGGCGGCGGCAAGTTTCTTGTCGAGTTCGTGGATGCCGAAATCGATCGGCATCGTCGCGTTCGGCCGCGGCGCGATCTCGCGTTCGATCATGTCGCCGTGCAGGTCGACAAACCCCGGCATCAACAGCCGCCCGCCGCCATCGATGGCGGCACCCGCGACCAACTCCGGCCGGATCTCGGCGATGACGCCATCCTCAACACGTAGGGAAGCTTCACTCACCACCTCGTTGGGGAGAACGAGGGTGAAATTGCTGAGCCACATGGGCTTTCTCCTGACCGCATCGATGATTGACAGACCGCAGCGGATAGAACCGCTTCGTGACAAACGTATGAAATTTCAAACGCCACAACCGCGATAGCGAAACCGTCTTCGGCCCAACCCAGCGGCTTGCCCAGACCGCTCATCCGCTAGCGAAGTTTATTTCTGTTCAACACAGCCCATTGCAGCAGCATGATCGTCTTGGCGTCGAAGATCTCGCCGGTTTCGATCATCCGGGTGGCCTCGTCGAGCGGGATTTCCAGGACCTCGATATCCTCGTGCTCCTCGTCCAGGCCGCCGCCTTCGGCGACGCGGTCGGCGATGTCGATCAGCGAGACGAAGAAGTGGACGACTTCGGCAAAGGCGCCCGGCGACGTGTAGCATTTGAACAAGAAGCGCGCATCGCGCAGCTGGTAACCGGTTTCTTCCATCGCCTCGCGGCGGATCGCCTGTTCCGGATGATCGTCGTCGAGAAGGCCGGCCGGCACCTCGACTATCCAGGCGGGATCGCCATTAAGATGCACGGCAAGCCGGAACTGGCGAACGAGAACGACGAGGTCGCGTGTCGGATCGTAAAGCAGGATGCAGGCGGCCGGCGTGCGGTGATAGACCTCCCGCTTCAGGCGCTGGGTCGCGCCCTTGCGGTCGATATAGTCGAGCAGATAGCTGCTCAACCGCGTCCAGCCATTCGACAGCGTTTCCTCGCTGACGATCTTCACGCGTGATTTCGGCTGCATCATATTGCGTCCTTGCGAAGCCAGACCTTGTTGTCGTGAACGGCCGCCCCGCCATAGGGCGCGACCGGGTCGGCGCCGGTCAAGACGTTGATACCCTCGCCGTCGACATGCGCCTTATTCGGCCAGAGGCCCTCGGCGATCAGCACACCCGATTTCACTTCGGTGGTGATGCGGGCGTGGATGCGCAGGTCGCCGCGGCTGTTGCCGATGCGGACAAGGTCTCCATGGGCGATGCCGCCGGCTTCGGCGTCGGCCGGATTGATCATCACCTCGGGCCGGCCTTCCTTCTGGCGGGAGGTCTTGGTCTCGGAGAAGCTCGAATTCAGGAAGTTGCGCGCAGGCGACGTGGCCAGGCGGAAAGGATGCTCGGGATCCGCCACTTCGATGACATCGACCTGATCGGGGAAGGCCGGCAGTTCGGCATGCGGCCCGAGCACGCCGATCGCCGCCGGCGGCTTGTTCGGCGCCGGCTGATTGATCCAGTCCGGGCGGAAATGGAACTTGCCATCGGGATGGGCAAAGCCGTTCAGGAAATGTGCGTCATCGAAAGCCGGCTGGCGATCGAACCATTTATGCTCGAGGAAATGCTCGTAATCCGGCAAGCCGCTCGCTTCGAGCACGCGGTCGACCATCTCGCGGGCGGTGAAGCCGAAGCCGGGCCGATCGGCGACGCCGAGGCGTTTGGCCAGTTCCTCGATGACGAAGAGATTGCTGCGCACGCTTGGCGGCGGTTCGACTAGTTTCGGTCCCAGCAGGATGTGGTTCTGGCCGCCGGCGCGGTAGATGTCGTCGTGCTCGACGAACATCGTCGCGGGAAGGACGATGTCGGCGATGTCGGCCGTCTCGGTCATGAACTGCTCGTGGACGGCGACGAAGAGATCGTCGCGGGCGAAGCCGCGTCTGACGAGGCGCTGCTCGGGAGCGATATTGGCGGGATTGGTGTTCTGGATCAGCATGGCCGTCACCGGACCGCGATGGCGCAGCGCCACTGCATCACCGGTCAGCACCCGGCCGATCTGCGACTGGTCGAGCATGCGAATATCGGCATCCTTCATCGACCGGCCGGTCAATTCCGCATTGTTCATGCGGAAGATATCGGTATTCGAATGGAAGGCGCCGCCGCCCTCATATTGCCAGGAACCGAGAACGGTGGCGATCGAGGCGGCCGCGTGCATGGCGACCGCGCCGTTGCGTTGGCGGGTGAAGCCGTAGCCGAGACGGAAGAAGGTCTTTTTCGTCGTGCCGACGAGGCGCGCGAAGGCTTCGATCTCCTCGACCGAAAGGCCGGTGATGGCAGCGGCCCATTGCGGCGTCTTCGTCTTCAGATGCGCTTCGAGACCTTCGGGATCGTCGGCGTATTTCGCCATATAGTCCCGATCGGCGTAACCGTCGCGGAAGGCGACATGCATGACGGCGCAGGCAAGTGCGGCGTCGGTGCCGGGTTTGACGATCAGGGCCATATCGGCCTGCTTCATCGTCGGGTTGTCGTAGATGTCGATGACGACGATCTTCGCGCCGCGTTCCTTGCGGGACTTGATGGCGTGGGTCATCACGTTGACCTGGGTGGAGACCGCATTGGTGCCCCAGATCACGACGCAGTCGGTGCGGCCCATCTCGCGCGGATCCGGCCCGCGCAGCACACCGGTCGCCACGGTGAAGCCGGTCCAGGCGGGGTTGGTGCAGATCGAGGAGAAGAAGCCGGAATAACGCTTGGCATGACGCAGGCGATCGATCGAGTCGCGCTGCACCCAGCCCATGGTGCCGGCGTAGAAATAGGGCCAGATCGCCTCGCTGCCGTCCTTCGCCTCGGCCTGCACGAAGGCTTCGGCGATCTCGTCAAGCGCATCGTCCCAGGAGATCTGCTGCCACTGCCCTGCCCCCTTGGCGCCGGCACGGCGCAAGGGATGCATCAACCGGTCGGGATGGTAGAGCCGTTCGGCATAGCGGGCGACCTTGGCGCAGATGACGCCTGACGTATAGGAATGATCGTTTGCGCCGCGCACGCGGCCGATGCGGCCATCCTCGGATATTTCAACCTCGAGCGCGCAGGTGGAGGGACAGTCATGCGGACAGGCCGTGTGGCCGATCTTGCTGTCCAGCTTCGGGGATTTGGCGTGGATGGGGGTCGCAATGTTCATGGCCTTTGTATATTGCAAGGCTTCTGCGGCCAAAAGCCACAAAAACTCTCGATAACGCGAATTCATACGGACATCAGCGAAAATGAACTACCGCCACATCTATCATGCGGGCAATTTTGCCGATGTGCTGAAACATGCCGTGCTGGCGCGGCTGATCCGCTACATGCAGAAGAAGGATGGGGCATTCCGCGTGCTCGACACGCATGCCGGCATCGGGCTCTACGACCTCTCCTCCGAGGAAGCGCAGAAAACCGGCGAATGGCTCGAGGGTATCGGCAAGCTGATGCAGGCCGATCTCGGGCCGCAGGTTTCCGAACTGCTGGAACCCTATCTCGCAGCAATCCGCGAGCTCAATCCGGAGGGCGGCATCCGCTTCTATCCCGGATCGCCGAAACTGGCGCGCATGCTGTTCCGGCCGCAGGACCGCCTGTCGGCAATGGAGCTGCATCCCGAGGATTACCTCAGGCTGCACCGGCTGTTCGAGGGCGATCACCACGCCCGCATCACCGAGCTCGACGGCTGGCTGGCGCTCGGCGCGCATCTGCCGCCGAAGGAGAAGCGCGGCATCGTGCTCGTCGATCCACCCTTCGAGGAAGAGAACGAATATCAGCGGCTGGCCGAGGGGCTGGAAAAGGCCTATCGCCGCTTTCCCGGCGGCACCTATTGCCTGTGGTATCCGCTGAAGAAGGGTGCGCCGATCAAGGAATTCCACGAGAGGCTGCAGGCGCTCGACATACCGAAGATGCTCTGCGCCGAACTGACCGTGCGCAGCGACCGCGGCATCACCGGACTGACGGGCTCCGGCCTCGTCATCGTCAATCCGCCCTTCACGCTGAAGGACGAGCTGCACCAGCTGCTGCCGGCGTTGAAGGACCATCTGGCGCAGGACCGCTTCGCCTCGCACCGGGCCTTCTGGCTGCGCGGCGAGACCAAGGCGGTCAAGGATGATTGACTGAGGGACGATTGCTGGGGGACGATTGACCGGGCAAGAGGCTTCGGGAATAGTCCGCCGCAGTTTTAGAAACTCGTCAGGTATCCCATGAAGCTTCTTTGGTCGTCCCCCTCGCCCTATTCCAGCAAAGTGCGGATGGCCGCGCATTTCCTGGGCCTGGAATTGAATGCCGTCCGGGTCGACACCAATGCCGGGCCGGCGATCCTGGTGGACAACAATCCGCTCGGCAAGATCCCGACGCTTCTCATCGATGACGGCGCCGCGGTCTTCGACAGCGTGGCGATCATGCATTATTTCGACCGGCTGGCGAAGGGCAAGCTCTACCCTTCCAAGAAGGGCAAACGCACGGATGCGGAAGTCCTCGAGGCGCTCTGCGACGGCATCTGCGACTGCCTGCTGGCGATCATGTACGAGCGGCGCTTTCGCGATGAGGAAAAGATCCACCAGCCGTGGATCGACCGGCAATGGAAGAAGGTCACGAGCGGGCTTGCGCATCTCAGCGCCAATCCGCCGAAAGCAGGCAAGAAGCTCAACGGCGGACATTTCGCCTTGGCCGCCACGCTCGGCTATCTCGACCTGCGCTTCAAGGGCCAGTGGGAAGCCGATCATGCGCCGCTGATCGACTGGTTGGCGCAGTTCGAAAAGAAATTCCCCGCCTATCCGGAGCTCAAGACCCAGGGCTGAGTGTCTGCAAAAGCTAGACGACGGCCCCTCATCCGCCTGCCGGCACCTTCTCCCCGCGCGCGGGGCGAAGGGACCATGCCGCGACCTCTCGGTTCCCCACCAGCCTCTCGCAAGGCACGTCCCCTCGCCCCGTTTACGGGGAGAGGGCTAGGGTGAGGGGCAATCAGGGTACGAGGATGACCCCGAATAAAGATCGCTGTTTGTCAAAAATTAAGCCGGGCAACGTGCCCGGCTTTTATGTTTGGATCGTGCTGTCCGGCTTAGAACTTGACGCCGATACCGAGCTTGACGCTGTTCTCGTCGTAACCGCGCGAGAAGCTGCCGGAGTCGAGGTCGTAGTCCTTGCTCTGGTAATCGGTGTAGCGATATTCCAGGCGCGTCGTGATGTTGTTGGTCACGAAGGCTTCGACGCCGGCGCCGACCGTATAACCGTAGTTGGTCTTGCTTTCGTCCGAGGTGCCGTCGGAAACCTTGACGTCGCCGATGGCCAGACCGGCCGTGCCGTACAGCAGGAAGGGGTTCATGTCGTAGCCGACGCGGCCACGGACGGAGCCGTTCCAGCCATACTTGTTCTTGACGCCGCCTTGCGAAACGTCGTCGCCGCTGTAGCCGAGATCGGATTCAACGCCGTAAACGATCTGGCCCTGCTGCCAGTTGTAGCCGGTGAAGACCTGGCCGCCGAAACCATAGGTGTGGCGGTCGGAACCGAAGCTACCCATGTTGTAGGTGCCGGCGCCGCCGAGGTAGAAGCCTTCCCAGTTGCCAGCCGGCTTGACCGGAGCATCCTGGGCGACCGGTGCTTCCGGAATCTGGTCGACGGCATCGGCCGCCTGAGCTGCCGAGAGGCCGGCAATTGCAAAAACGGAGGCCATGAGGCCAGCAATGAGTACACGCATACTTAGTCTCCTTTCAGTCCCGCACCGCTTGTCATCTGTCTATCAGTGAAGCATTGGCGGGATATTGCCAGATGTCCCTTCCGGATCGAGACTGAAATTGGAACTCAAATGCGGATTTGAAAGAGCCAAATTGTGATATCATTGTGGCAGCCGCATGGCTGAAATTCGATGTTGCTTTGACGCAACATACAATTCATTAACCTTACTGAAGGGTTAAACTTAAAATACTTATTTTATGAAATCGCATTCTCAAATAATACATAGAATATCCCGCGCGCGGACGCAACCGCAGCGCCCTATTTATATAATCTTCGCCCGCGCCTATATAGTCGGCAGACAGACTCGCGGGATCAGAAGGCAGGATTTTGAACCACAAAAGACTTCGCTCAGCCCTTGTAACCGGGGCCGCCAAAAGAATAGGCCGGGCAATCGCCGAAGACCTTGCTGCAAATGGCTTTTCCGTCGCGATCCACGCGAACGGCTCCCTCGGCGAAGCCGAAGAGTTGGTGGCGGAATTGCGGCGAAAGGGATATCGGGCGGCAGCACTTCAGGCCGACCTGACCGATATCGGCGAAACAGGCGCGCTGGTCAAAAGAGCGTCGGAAGCGCTCGGGCCGCTCGATCTGCTGGTCAATAATGCGTCGGTCTTCCAGCACGATTCCGTCCGCAACTTTAACGCCGGCACATGGGCGCTGCATTTCGACCTGCATGTGCGCGCGCCCTCGATCCTGGCTGCCGCCTTCGCGCAGCAGATGCCCGCCGGGGCCGCCGGGCTGATCGTCAACATCATCGATCAGCGGGTCTGGGCACTCAGACCCAGCTTCTATTCCTATACACTCTCCAAGTCGGCGCTGTGGACGGCGACACAGACGCTTGCCCAGGCCTTGGCGCCTGATATCCGCGTCAATGCCATCGGCCCCGGCCCGGCGATGCCGAGCGAACGGCAGGCGCAGGAGGACTTCCAAGCGCAGGTCTCAGCCCTTATCCTGCAGCGAGGGCCGGCGCTGGAGGAATTCGGACAAACGATTCGCTTCCTTTACGACACGCCCTCGATCACCGGCCAGATGATTGCCCTCGACGGCGGCCAGCACCTTGCCTGGCAGACGCCCGACGTGGCGGAGATTACGGAATGAACGGACGAAAGCTGCCGGATGGCGGCGTTCTCTACGACGATACGGATGAGAGCGAAGACGATATCGAGGTGGAAGGCGACGTTTCCGCCGCGGCCCCCCTTGCGACCACGGTCGACTGGAACGCCGGCAGCCTCAACGAGACCGGGCTCGTCGGCGCCGAACTGATCGGCGAGTTCGTCAAGCGGCTGCCGAACAGCCCCGGCGTCTACCGGATGTTCAATGCCGAGGGCGACGTGCTCTATGTCGGCAAGGCGCGCAGCCTCAAGAAGCGCGTCGGCAATTACGCCGTCGGCCGCGTGCATTCCAACCGCATCGCCCAGATGGTGCGCCAGACCGCGAACATGGAATTCGTGACGACACGCACGGAAACCGAAGCGCTGCTCTTGGAAGCGAATCTGATCAAGCGCTTGCGGCCGCGCTTTAACGTGCTGCTGCGCGACGACAAGTCCTTTCCCTATATCCTCATCACCGGCGACCACCGGGCGCCGGCCATTTTCAAGCATCGCGGTGCGCGGGCGCGAAAAGGCGACTATTTCGGACCTTTCGCGTCGGCCGGTGCCGTCGGGCGCACGATCAATTCGCTGCAGCGCGCCTTCCTGATCCGCACCTGCACCGACAGCGTCTTCGAAACGCGCACCCGTCCCTGCCTGCTCTATCAGATCAAGCGCTGTTCCGGGCCATGCACCCATGAGGTCAGCGACGAGGGTTACGGCGAACTGGTGCAGGAGGCGAAGGACTTCCTGTCCGGCAAGAGCCAGAAGGTGAAGTCGCATATGGCCGAGGCGATGAACCAGGCGGCCGAGGACCTCGACTTCGAGCGCGCCGCGATCTATCGCGACCGCCTTGCGGCCCTGTCGCATGTGCAGAGCCACCAGGGCATCAACCCGGCCGGTGTCGAGGAGGCCGACGTTTTCGCCATCCATCACGAGGGCGGCGTCTCCTGCATCCAGGTGTTCTTCTTCCGCACCGGTCAGAACTGGGGCAACCGCGCCTATTTCCCCAAGGCCGACCCGCAGCTTACCGGCGCCGAAGTGCTGAACGCCTTCCTCGCGCAGTTCTACGACGACAAGCCGGTGCCGAAACAGATCATGCTGTCGGAAACGATCGAGGAGATGGAACTGCTCGCCGCGGCGCTTAGCGAAAAGGCCGCTCACAAGGTTTCCATCCTCGTGCCGCAGCGCGGCGAGAAGCGCGATCTAGTTAATCACGTCGTCGGCAATGCGCGCGAGGCGCATGGGCGAAAGCTCGCCGAGACGGCGTCGCAATCGCGGCTGCTCGAAGGCTTCAAGGACACGTTCGGGCTTGCCTATGCGCCGCAGCGCATCGAGATCTACGACAACTCACATATCATGGGCACCAATGCCGTCGGCGGCATGGTGGTTGCGGGGCCGGAAGGTTTCGTCAAGAACCAATACCGCAAGTTCAACATCAAATCGACCGACATCACCCCCGGAGACGACTTCGGCATGATGAAGGAGGTGATGACGCGGCGCTTCTCGCGGCTGATCAAGGAGGAAGGCATTCCCGACCGGACGACGCCGGCAGCCGCCGCCGACGCCGCCGACATGCCCTTCCCGGCCTGGCCCGATGTGATCCTGATCGACGGCGGCCAGGGGCAGATGACCGCGGTGCGTGCCATTCTCGCCGAACTCGGCATCACCGACAGCGTGACCGCGATCGGTATCGCCAAGGGCGTGGACCGCGATGCCGGGCGTGAGCGCTTCTTCCCGCCGGGGCGCGAGAGCTTCACGCTGCCGCCGCGCGATCCGGTGCTCTATTTCATCCAGCGCATGCGCGACGAGGCGCATCGTTTCGCCATCGGCTCGCACCGGGCAAGGCGCAAGAAGGAGATGGTCAAGAACCCGCTCGACGAGATCGGCGGCATCGGCCCGTCGCGCAAACGGGCACTGCTTCAGCATTTCGGCACAGCGAAGGCGGTCTCGCGCGCTGCGCTTTCCGACCTGATGACGGTGGAAGGCATCTCGGAAGCGGTCGCCAGGCAGGTCTACAACCATTTCCACGACGACGCCGCGAAATAACCGGCGTCCGTCGCAAATTCCACGCAAAGGCAGTGAAAAGACAGAAAGAATGTTGACGGTCCGCGGTCAAAGCCGTCATCTACCGCATCGGCCCGAAAATCGGACTCGATTTTCGGAAATCACGATGCGGATATTCAGAGTGTTACAGCGTCTTTTGCGCGTCCCGGAACGACGCGCGGCGCTGTAACGGCGCATCAATACAGAGAAACGATCCCATGGCATCGCGTGCGTACAGCATCCCCAACCTTCTGACCTACGGCCGGATCCTCGCCGTACCGCTGATCGTTCTCTGCTTCTTCATCGAAGGCAGGCTGTCGATCAGCAACACGGCGCGCTGGGTGGCGCTGTGGATCTTCGTCATCGCCTCGATCACCGATTTTCTCGACGGCTATCTCGCGCGCATCTGGAACCAGACCTCGAATATCGGCCGGATGCTCGATCCGATCGCCGACAAGCTGCTGGTCGCCTCGATCCTGCTGCTGGTCGCCGCCGACCAGACCATTGCCGGCTGGTCGATCTGGGCGGCGATCACCATTCTCTGCCGCGAGATCCTGGTGTCCGGCCTGCGCGAATATCTGGCGGCGCTGAAAGTCAGCGTGCCGGTGACGCGGATCGCCAAGTGGAAGACGACGCTTCAGCTGGTCGCCATCGCCTTCCTGCTTGCCGGCCCGGCCGGAGACGAGATTTTCCCCTATACGACACAGACCGGCATCGCGCTCTTGTGGATCGCCGCACTGCTGACCATCTATACCGGCTATGATTATTTCCGCGCCGGGCTGAAACATATCGTGGATGACGAGGAATGACGCGGCTTGTCTATTTCGCATGGGTGCGCGAACGCATCGGCAAGGGCGAGGAGGAGATAGACCTCCCCGCCTCCGTCGTCACCGTCGCCGATCTGCTGAATCATTTGAAGACGCTGGGCGAAGAATATGAGACCGCACTTCAATATCCCGAGGTGATCCGCGTGGCGCTCGACATGGAGCATGTCGAGCATGACGAACCGATCGGTGCGGCACGGGAGATCGGGATATTTCCGCCGATGACGGGGGGATGATTGCCGCCCCCGTCGGGCTTTGGAAGCATACAATGGCTAGGACTGCGCCTTCGTTTCCCTCCCTCATTCCTGTGCTTGTCACAGGAATCCAGTGCGCCCAAGTCCTTGGGCGCGAAAGAAGCAATCGCCGAAAGATAGAGTCATTCACCGCGCGGACGCGCCGTGGCTGGATTCCTGTGACATCCCTCGGATCAAGTCCGAGGACAGGAATGAGGGAGACCGGGGTTAGCGATGACCTTCCAAATCGACGGAGGTCTGCAAAGTGACCATCACCCCCACCATCCGCGTCCAGCACGAAGACTTCGACCTCCAAACCGAGGTCGACCGGCTCTCCAAGAACAAAGCCGGCATCGGCGCCGTCGTCACCTTCTCCGGCCTCTGCCGTGATGAGGGCGGCACGCTGGCTGCCCTCGAACTCGAGCATTATCCCGGCATGGCGGAAGCGGAGATGCGGCGCATCGGCGAGCTTGCCATCACCCGTTTCGGGCTGCTCGGGCTGACCGCCATCCACCGCTACGGCAAGATCGCGGCCGGCGAGAATATCGTGCTGGTCGTCGCAGCCGCGCCGCACCGGCAGGCGGCATTCGACGGCGCCAATTTCGTCATGGATTTCCTGAAGACCGCGGCTCCCTTCTGGAAGAAGGAGCACGGCAAGGACGGCGCCGCGGGCGACTGGGTCTCGGCGAAAGACGCCGACGATACCGCGCGCGACAAGTGGAAATAAGGTAGGACATCTCCGTTTTCTTCGAAGCACGGATATGTCTTACCTTTCTTGTTGACGAAATTCCGGACGCAAAACCGCCGCGCACTTTTGCTGGAATTTCTTAGAGCACCACGCGCTCCCTGCGGCTCATGACCAGGATCAAGACCAGCAGCGAGAAGATGACCAGATCACGCCAGACGAAGGGGCCGTAGGCGCCCCATAGGGTTTCGACGACGGCGAGGCCGGCGGCACCGCCCGCCGAGCGCAGCGGATCGGAATAACCGCCGACAGCGGCAATCAGCAGCACCTTCAGCCCGAACATCAGGCCGGCCCCGAAATCCATCGAGCCGTAATAGAACGTGGCGAGGATGCCGCAGATCGTCGCGACGAGGCTAGCTGCGGCATAAGCGACGAGAAAGACGCGGCTGGCGCTGGTGCCGCAAAGCTCGGCGGCCAGCGGATCATCGGTGACCGCCCGCCAGACGCGGCCCCAGCCCGTGCGCCTCAGGATCAGCGTCCCGATCGCGACGATGGCTGCCATCAGCGCCGTGTCGATCAGCTGAATATGGGTAAGCGTCACCTTGAACGGACCGTCGCTCCAGAAGACCACCGTGCCGTTCAGAAACGGCGGCAGCCAGATGGCCCTTGTATCGGCGGCAAGCCTCGCCGTCTCCATCAACACGATCATGATGCCGAGGGCGGCAACGATGACCGTATTCGGCGATTTGCTGGCGAGCGGCAGCATGATCGCGCGGCCGATCCATAGGCCCGCGGCCAGTGAATAGACGATCGCCGCGCCGACGCCGACGGCAAGGGCGGCCGGCAGCACCAGCCAGAACCTGACATAGGCGAGCTCGGTAAACAGCAGCAGGATCTGGCCGGAGAAAGCGAAAATCGCCCCATAAGTGATGTCGGCCCGCTTCGTCACGCCGAAGGCGACGGCATAACCGAAGGCGAGCGCGGCATAGAGGGCGGCCAGCGGAACCGCGTTTGCCAGCTGCTGCAGAAGATAAGCCATTCCGGAACACTCCGCGTCAGGAAAATTATAACTGGTAAAACCTATTTCGCCAGTTATAATTTCATCATGAGCTTTTCCTGGACCCCTCACCGCTTTGCCGGTGGCGCACTGGCGCTCGATGTCGCCAACAGCGTCGTTCTGCGCGACGATTCAGCGCGGCGGATCGACCGCTTTGCGATCGGGGAGCAGATGCGGGGCTTTCCGCAGGCGGCCGCAAAATTCTGCGCCGAACGTGCCCTCTTCGGCGATATCGCACCGGTCTCGGCGGAAAACGAGACGGATTTCATCGCGTTGCGGGAAGCAATCGACCTCTATTTCCGCAAGCGTATACTCGATGGCGGCGACGACCAATTGCTGGCCGCGCTGCTGGAAGCGACGGCGAGAACGTTGCGCAACGCAAGCCCGGGCAGCCTGGCCGCGGCCACCGCCCATTCGGTGCTGCGGCTGATCGCCATGCCTGATCCGCAGCGCATGAAGATCTGCGGCAATTGCGGCTGGCTGTTCATCGACCGCAGCAAGAACAGGAGCCGGGCCTGGTGCGACATGGCGGTCTGCGGCAACCGCGCCAAGGCCAACCGGCACTACCGCCGCAAGAAGGAGGAGACGCCATGAGGAAACATCTGATCGTCACAGCGGCTGCAACAGGCCTTCTACTTTCCGCCTGCCAGCGCCAGGCCGAAAATCTGGTCGAGGTCACCGGCCATCTCTTCGTCTTCAACTATCGCGTCGCCAGCGCCACCTATCTGCTGACGCTGAAGAAGACGGGGCCGATCCCCGACGGCTCTCTGATCATCGCCGAATTCGAAAATCCGCAAGGCGGCGATCCGCTGGTGCTGAACCAGAAGATCTATCCGATCGACGACAAGATCGCGCTGCAGAGCGAAAAGCTGCACTGCGTGCGCAAGGACCGTCCCTACTCCGTCAGCGTCCGGCTGGTCGACAAGGACGGCAAGGTGCTGCAGAAATTGAAGACCGAGTTCCGCTCCGACCTCGACCAGACGGTGCTGCCGAGCAAGCCGCTCGTCATCGGCGCGCTTTATGACAAGAACCCCGAGGTCTTCAAGCCTGACGGCAGCGTCGATTTTTCGAACACCGACAAGTGCCCGGCGTAGATGCCTGGCATAGAAAAGGCGCACTATAGAAAAAGCCGGGGCGAGCCCCGGCTTTCGAGAGTCAATTCAAGGCATTGCAAGCCAATGCCGAAGCGTGGTCTCAGCCGACGACTTCGGTGTCGGAGAACCAGTACTTGATTTCCTGAGCAGCCGTTTCCGGAGCATCCGAACCGTGAACGGAATTTTCGCCGATCGACAGCGCGTGAACCTTGCGGATCGTGCCTTCGTCAGCGTTGGCCGGGTTGGTCGCGCCCATGATTTCGCGGTTCTTGAGGATGGCGCCTTCGCCTTCCAGCACCTGGACGACGGTCGGGCCGGAGGTCATGCCTTCGACGAGTTCGCCGAAGAAGGGACGGTCCTTGTGAACGGCGTAAAAGCCTTCGGCTTCGCGGCGGCTCATCCAGACGCGCTTGGAAGCGACGACGCGCAGACCGGCATCTTCGAGCATCTTGGTGATGGCGCCCGTCAGGTTGCGCTTGGTTGCGTCAGGCTTGATCATCGAGAAGGTGCGTTCAATCGCCATAGTCAAATCCTCTGTTTTCTCGGGAAAAGTGGGCGGTCTTTACCCGCCCCAACGCCCGAAAACAAGAGGTCGGCGGCAATTTCACGCCGCTGTCACAGTCCGGCCCCGGCTTTGGTGGAGATCGAGGCAGCGTTCGAACCAGGCCATGACGGGATCATCGGCGGCCAGCATGGCAAGACCGGCGCAGACACGCAGCCATTGCAGCGCGCCGAAGACGATATAGTCGGCAAAGAGCGGCGCCTGCCCGCCGATGAAAGGTTGGAACTTCAGCATGTGCCGCAGCGGTTCCAGCTTGGCGCCGAAAGAAGCCTTCTCCGCTTCGCTGCCGGCGGCAACCACTTCCAGCGGCTTGCCGAGCCTGACCTCACGGCTCTCGCGGAAATAGGCCTTGTCCCCCTCGTCGAGGTTCGCATGGATGTCGAGAAGGGCGATGCGCATGATCGCCGGGTGGATGATCATCTGCGAATACCCTTCCACCATGCGCGACAGCGCCTTGCCGCCCTCGCCGCCGAACAGCGACGGCCGCTCGGGATAGGCCTCCTCCAGATAGAGGGCGATGTCGAAACTGTCGGCGATCAGCCGGCCGTTGTCGTCGAGCACCGGCACGGTCGACGAGACGCCGCCGCCGATCGCCCGGATGCGGGCATATGTCGTCGGAATTTCCTCGAAATCGAGCCCCTTATGCGCCAGCGCCATCACCGCCTTCCAGCAATGGGGCGAGAAGAAGTGCCGTTCGTCGGCGCCGCAGAGGGAATAGAGGGCTCTGGTCATGACAGTCCTTTCGAGATCGAAGCTGCATTCATTCGACGACAGAAAACGCCCGTGATCAAATCAGGAAATTTCATGGGCGCATCACCGCGATTTGCGGGAGAAACGGGTTAGACTGGGGCGATGACCAGGGGAACCAGATGCTCAGACATTACAGGATGTTCGCCGCCTATAACCGCTGGGCCAACGCCCGAGTCTATGCGGCTGCGGCCGAACTCAGCGACGCGGAATTCCGCAGCGATCGCGGCGCCTTCTTCGGCTCGCTGCATCGCACGCTCAATCATCTGCTCGTCGCCGACCGGATATGGATGAAGCGCTTCACCGGCACCGGCGAAGCGCCGGCAACACTCGATGCTATTCTCTTCGAAACGCTGGATGCGCTGACCGCTGCGCGCCAAGCCGAGGACGAACGGATCATTGCCTGGACGGGCACACTTGATGAACCCACCCTGGCTGCCGACTTCACCTATGTGCCCGTGACGCAGCCGATCGAGATCACCCAGCCGCTGGCTCCCGCGCTCGCCCATCTCTTCAACCACCAGACCCATCATCGCGGCCAGTGCCATATGACGCTGACAGCACTCGGCAAACCGAGCCTCCAGCTGGATCTCATCTACTTCCTGCGTGGCGAGGGCCGCGAGTGGATGTGAGGCCTTATGCCCCCCCAAGATCACATGAAAGCTCTTAAACGCAAGGCTTCGGGTGGATTTCGCGGCAAGAGATGCAACAATAGCAGCGCAAGTTCAAATGGCACCTCAGTGCAGAGCGGTATCTGCTTTCGATCGCCTTCGCGTTCAGTCTTTTCGTGAGAAAAGCGACTTCATAATTTTAAAGAAATCTATGAATGCCTTGATCTCTCTGCCGCCTCTAAGCTCAAGATAATATTCGATTTCCTGCTTTTTCTCGGGAGGCTTCTCGTCCTCATCGCGCTTTGTCATCAGACTTGATACCTCTCACAAGCCACTCTTCATCGATCCGACGATCGGCCTGTAGATAAGGTATTGCGATGTCTCCGCCCTGCAAATTCGGCCTCGAAACGTGACAAGGTTTCCCCGCTCGCTGTCGCGCCAAGTCCGCGTCTCCGTCGTGCAGTATGTCGGAGGACCAAGGTCGAGGTCATCGAGTTCTGGCCTACCGTATTGTGCGCGGAGCTGTGCATTAACCCTCACGGCTTGCTCTCGATCGCTCATATAGAGAACAACTGCAGAAAGCTTGTTGCTATTAAATAGATAATCGGCAGAAAACTTCTCAGCCCCTGCCTTGTAAGGCCCCGAAAGAAGCGGCTTTCCATATGCCGGAAGGGAACGGTCCTCCATCGCGGCCCCAACCACGGGCTGAAGTTGCCTTTCGCTCGCTCTTAGCTCTTCTAGTGATTGACCCCACCGCGTGCCTTGCCAGTCTGCGTATACATAAGTGGCTGTAAACGCAGAAATTAATAGCGTGCATAGAAAAGTAGTTCGGCCGGCCATCGAGAACCCCTGCCAGTTTTACCGGTGCATGCGTTAAAGCATGAATCGGAAAACACGTCGACGGTGGGCGTCCGTCACTGCAGTTTCTGTTGCCATTTGATCTTGCGCGCTACATGTGTGGAACAGGTGACCCAGCGAAAGTCGCGGGTGGACGTGAGGTCTCGCCATCAAGGTTGCATTAACCGCTCGTGCCGTAAATCCCAGGTTTCCCATTGAAAATTCAGCCTCTCTTAAATGCTTGCAGGCATAGCGGGATGTGAGAGATAGGCCGGGTCGCGAGGGATCGTCATGCAGAATGCAAGCGCAAACGCATTGGTGCCGCGCGAGGCCGCGCGCCCGTCGCCGATGACGGACATCCAGAGGATCGCCCAGCATATGGCGCGCCTGAACGTTGCCGCACTGCCGCGCAACTACGAACTCTTCCACGAGGCAATCGTCGGGCTCAATGCCGGACTTGCGCAGGATATCGCCGCACTCGGGTCCCAGCCGCAACAGCCGATGCTTGACGAACTCGGGTTGAAATACCGGCTCGTCGGCCATTGCGGACTGGCGGGCGAGACGTCGCGGAACGAGGCGAGCCGGATGCTGCGCGACGTTGCGGAGAGGCTTGCCGAAGGTCTCAAACACAGAGATGCCTTTGCGCGCGCCTGCGGTCAGATCCTGAAATCGGTCTCGAGCCACGAAGACCAGAGCCTTGCCGCCTTCACCAGCGAGGTCGACTATCTCTCCGCCTCGCTTGCCGCGGTACTTTCGGCGGAAATGGACATCGGCGCCAGGCTTCAGGACGACATCAAGGCGCTGGAAGTGCTGGAACGCGGGATCTCGGCGATGCAATCGGCCACCGTTGCCGACAAAATCACCGGACTGGCGAACCGCATCGCATTCAACCGGGTGATAGCAGAGCTTTATGAGCGCGAAGAAGGTGCGGCCGGCAACGCGCTGATCATGGTCGATATCGACAATTTCGCTGAGCTCAACGACAGATACGGCACGCAGGCCGGCAACAAGCTTCTGAAGAAGCTCGCCGGCCTCTTCCGCAAATCGATCAAGAAGAACGACTTCGTCGCCCGCACGGAAGCCGACGAATTCGCCTTCCTGTTTTCCAATGTCGGCATGCAGGATGCCATGGCGATCGCCGAGCGCCTGCGTGCTTCGGTCGAAGACAATCTCGTCTTCGCGACATCCGACAAAATCGCTCCGGGCCGGCTCACCATCTCGATCGGCGTGGCGCTCAGCGCCGATGCCGCATCTCCAGGGCAACTTCAGGCCAATGCACGCGTGGCGCTTTTCGCCGCGCAGTCGAACCCGCGTCAGCCGGTGCAGGCCTTCGGCCGCTAAAGGCGGACGAGCGGCTCGCCGCGGAACAAGCCGCCTTGCCGCGGACGAGCATGCTCTTGCCTTGGCGGCCACTTTCGGCCAAAACGCCGGCCATGATCACGATTACCGATATTTCCGCCCGTATAGCCGGGCGCCTGCTTCTCGACAATGCCAGCGTCTCGCTGCCTTCGGGCACGAAGGCGGGGCTCGTCGGGCGCAACGGCGCCGGCAAGTCGACGCTGTTTCGCGTCATCACCGGCGATCTCGGCTCGGAGACCGGATCGGTGTCGATCCCGAAGGCGGCACGCATCGGCCAGGTGGCCCAGGAAGCACCGGCAACCGAAGACGCGCTGATCGAGATCGTGCTTGCCGCCGACAAGGAACGCAAAGCCCTGATCACCGAAGCGGAAACGGCGACCGACCCGCACCGCATCGCCGAAATCCAGATGCGTCTCGTCGATATCGACGCACATTCGGCCGAAGCGCGCGCGGCGAGCATTCTCGCCGGCCTCGGCTTCGACCAGGCCGCGCAAGCCCGTCCCGCCTCCTCCTTCTCCGGCGGCTGGCGCATGCGCGTTGCCCTTGCCGCCGTGCTGTTTGCCGAGCCGGACCTGCTTCTGCTCGACGAGCCGACCAACTATCTCGATCTCGAAGGCACCTTGTGGCTGGAAGACTACATCCGCCGCTATCCGCATACCGTCATCATCATCAGCCACGACCGCGACCTCCTGAACAATGCGGTCAATTCGATCGTGCATCTCGACCAGAAGAAGCTGACCTTCTATCGCGGCGGCTATGACCAGTTCGAGCGGCAGAAGGCCGAGGCCGACGAGCTGCAGACCAAGGCCAAGGCCAAGAACGAGGCGGCGCGCAAACATCTGCAGAGCTTCATCGACCGCTTCAAGGCCAAGGCCTCCAAGGCCCGCCAGGCGCAGTCGCGCGTCAAGGCGCTCGAGCGTATGGGAACGGTCGCCGCGGTGATCGAGGATCACGTCACGCCGATCACCTTTCCCGAGCCGGAAAAGCAGCCGGCCTCGCCGATCGTCGCCATCCAGAGCGGCGCCGTCGGTTACGAGCCCGGCAAGCCGATCCTGAAGAACCTCAACCTGCGCATCGACAATGACGACCGCATTGCCCTGCTCGGCTCGAACGGCAACGGCAAGTCGACCTTCGCCAAATTCATCTCCGGCCGGCTCGCGCCGGAAAGCGGCGAAGTGAAGCTGGCGCCGAGCCTGAAGATCGGCTTCTTCGCGCAGCACCAGCTCGACGATCTCATTCCCGAGCAGTCGCCGGTCGAACATGTACGCCGGCTGATGCCCGGCGCGCCGGAGGCCAAGGTGCGCGCCCGCGTCGCCCAGATGGGGCTTGCGACAGAGAAGATGGCAACGGCCGCCAAGGATCTTTCCGGCGGCGAAAAGGCCCGGCTGCTGATGGGGCTTGCCGCCTTCCATGCGCCCAACCTGCTGATCCTCGACGAACCCACGAACCACCTCGACATCGACAGCCGCCGGGCGCTGATCGAGGCGCTGAACGACTATGAAGGTGCGGTCATCCTCATTTCGCACGACCGTCACCTGATCGAGGCGACGGTCGACCGGCTGTGGCTGGTCAATGGCGGCACGGTGACGACCTTCGAAGGCGACATGGACGAATACCGCGACCTGATCGTTACCTCAGGTAAAAAAAAAGAAGAAAAGCCGCAGCTGATTGAAGACGCGACGTCGAAGGCGGAACAGCGCAAGCTCAACGCAGAAAAGCGCGCCTCGCTGACGCCACTCAGGAAAAAGATCAACGAAATCGAATCCTTGACGGCGAAGCTGGAGAAACAGATTCAGGCGCTTGACGCGGAACTTGCAGACCCTGTTCTCTACGAAAAGACGCCCGCCAAGGCCGCAGAGAAGGCAAAGCAGCGCGGCGAGGCTGCGGCGAAACTGGCGGCCGCCGAGGAAGACTGGCTGATGCTGTCGGCCGAATACGAAGAAGCGATGGCCGGATAACCACCGGCCTTAGAATGAGAGCATGTTGTCGCCCGAAAACCGCTGACACTTTTCGGCATCATGCTCTCGAAAACGCGGCGAAGTGCCGCGCATCAACACAATTCCCGCCGATCTCAACCGATCGTTAACCATAATTCGAAAGGTTGTCTCAACATTCGTTACTGATTTGTTGAGCCCTTTCCATGCATCGCTTTTTCGTCTTGGCCTGCATCGCCCTCGCGGCCGCCCTCTCCGCCTGCAGCACCACCAGACAGGCCCCCGACACCTCGATCAAAACCGCCTCGGTGATTGCGCCTGAGGGACGGACGCTTTCCAGCAAGCGCTCCGAGGATGATGAAGCACCGCGCATGACCGGTTGGCACCATCTGGCCGGACGGACGCTGGAGGTTTCCTCGCTTGCCGATCTCAAGCTGCAGGACAAGGAAGTGATCTTGAGCTTCGACGACGGCCCGATTCCGGGCCGGACCGACAAGGTGCTGGCGATCCTCGACCGGTTCGGCGTCAAGGGCGCCTTCATGATGGTCGGCGAAATGGCCGAACTGCATCCGGCGCTCGCCCGCAAGGTCGCCGAGAACGGCAATACGATCGGCAGTCACACCTATGACCACGCCAACCTGAGTTCGCTCGATTTCGACGCGGCGATGGCCGAGGTGATCAAGGGTGAATTGGCGGTGACCAAGGCGACGGGAACCGACGTCTCCTTCTTCCGCTTCCCCTATCTTGCCGAGAGCCACAGGCTTCGCACCGCGATCGCCATGCGCGATATGGTGGTCATGGATGTCGATATCGACAGCAAGGACTATTTCGCCACAACGCCGCTCTCCGTGACGCAGCGGACGATGGACCTGCTGCACAAGCGCGGCCGCGGCATCATCCTCATGCACGACATCCATAAACGTACGGCGACCATGCTGCCGACGCTGCTTTCGGATCTCGAAGCCGAGGGCTACAAGGTGGTGACGCTGAAATTCAATAAGGCGCCGGTGCCGAACAACGTCCTTGCCTCGGCCGATTTCGTAACGATCCGCTAGCGCGGTGCAGCTTTTCACGGAAGCGCAGAACCGCTCTAACTTTTTGTTTTAACGCACGTCCCGGCAAAAGCGCTTCGCGCTTTGCCTGGAATGTTGGTTGAGGCGATGGCCAAAACCACGGCGGAGGCGGAAGATTTTCCAAGGCGTGCACTCAATTCGAAAAATAAAATCTATATAATCTATCATGATAATGATCTTTTGAGAAAGAACGTTCCTTCTCTCTCAATGGATCACCATGCCCCCGTCCCTCCGGCTGTCGTTTCGCGCCAAAATACTCGATGCGATCAGCGATCTCTTCTACCGGCGCGGCACATATCGGGTCGGCATCGACGAGATCGTCCGGGAGCTGAAGATTGCCCGCGCCACCCTCTACCGTCACTTCGGCGGCAAGGAGGACCTCATCATTGCCTATCTCGAGCAGCGCCATACGTTTGTCAGCGGCCAGATGGAGGCGCTGATCTCGGGCAAAAGCGGTGCGGCTGCGATTCTCGCCATTTTCGACAGCCTGTCCGACAAGACACGCACCGAGGCCTTTCGGGGGTGCGCCTTCCTCATTGCGGTGACGGAAAATCCCGGCTCCGCCGCGATACGCGACGTGGCCTACGCGCATAAGCTATTTCTTCGCGAACTCTTCGCCCGGCTCGTCCCGCTCGGCCCCGCCTACGACGACCTCAGCGAGCAACTGCTCCTTCTCTACGAAGGCGCTCTTGCCGGATCGGTGCTGCGCCCGGAAGCAAGGCCCGCAGACGTCGCCCGAAAGACGGCCGCAGCTCTTCTCCAAGCCGGCGGCTTCAACGGGCCTGAAGGTGAGCCGTGATCGACATTACCCTGACGCCGTCGCCAGCCTTTTCGGCCTCGCCTGTTTGCCAGGTGGCGACTGTGGGCGACCCAAATATGCAGTTCAAAAAGCCTCGCGCTGCTCGAGATCATGAACTGATCCCTCAGCCCTTCCTTCAAAAACGGAGCTCAAACATGTCACGCAAAATTTTCCCGAAGGCGCTCCTCGCCATGTCGATCTCGCTGCTGGCGGCAACGCAAGCATTCGCGGACGCCACGCTTGATCGCATCAAAGCCCGCGGCACCCTCTCCGTCGGCGTCATCCTGTCGGGCGCCCCCTTTGGCTATATCGATCCGACGTCACAGACGCAGAAGGGATACAATCTCGATATTGCCAAGGCACTCGCCGACGATCTCGGCGTCAAACTCGAAACGGTCACCGTCACTCCCCCGAACCGCGTGCAATTTCTCCAGCAAGGCAAGGTCGATATCCTGATTGCGAATATGCAATACACGGAGGATCGCGCCAAAGTGCTCGACTGGGTGCCGACACCCTATGACCGCAGCGGCGGCGCCGCCGTCGGACGCAAGGACAGCGGACTGAAGGACTGGGCCGATCTCAAGGGAAAGCCGGTCTGCGTTTCGCAAGGGTCGAACTTCACCCAGCCGCTGATCGAGCAATATGGCGCCGAGGTAAAGGGCTTGCCGAGCCAGCCGGAGTCGCTGCTGGCGCTGCAGGGCGGCAACTGCGTCGCAGCCGTCCATGTCGGCGCCACCGTCGGCCTGCTGCTGGAGGACCGGCCCGAGGAGTGGAAGGACTACACCATCCTCTTCCCGACCGAGCTGCTGCCTTCGGATTCCGTAATCTGGGTCCGCAAGGGCGAAAAGGAGACGGCCGAGGCGCTCGATAAAACGATCCGGCAGCTCCATGCGTCGGGAAAGCTCCTCGAATTTGCCAAGGCGAACCGGCTCCGCAATACCGAATATCTCGAGCAGGAGCGCCAGACCCTGTCGGCCAGCAAGTAAGACAGGTTGCACTGGCGGATCGACATGCAGGATACCAGCATGACCAGCCTGTTCGTCACTTTGGCGAACAGGCTCGGCCTGAACTACGAATTCCTGGCAACGGGCTACGAGGCGCAGATATGGCGTGACGGCTTCATCACCACGCTTTATCTGATCGTCTTGCTGATTCCCGTCAGCCTGATTGCCGGGCTGCTGTTTGCCGCCTGCCTCACATCGGGCAGGCTCTGGCTATCGGCGCCGGTGCGCGCCTTCGTGGAAATCACCCGAAACACCCCGACTCTGGTGCAGCTGATGTTCAGCTTCCTTGTGCTCAATACATTCGTATCGAACCTGGTCGGCGGAGCGCAGAACAATCCGCTGACGCCGTTCTTCTGGGTGGTGGCGGTGGTCGGATTGCACATCGCCGCCTTGCACGCCGAAGCGATCCGCGCAGGCATAGAGGCAGTGCCGTCGGCCACGGTGGAAGCGGCGCGCGGCATCGGCTTCAGCAAGCTGCAGATCCTTCGTTACGTCGAAGTTCCCTTGGCATTTCGGGCCTCGCTGCCGGCGATCGTCAATAATCTCATCAATCTGGTGAAGTTGACGACGGTGGGCAATGCGATTGCGGTCAGCGAGATTACCTATGCCTCGATCATGGTGTGGACCCAGCGCGACAACGTGGTGTCGCTGATGATCGTCATCCTGCTGTTCTTCAGCATCATCAATCTCGCCGTTGCCCGGATCGGCCTGTGGGTGGAGCGCAAGCTCGCCGTGCCGGGGTATGGCCTATGACGACACTGGCGCTTTCCAAGCCGCGCAGGAGCAGCCATCTGCTGCGCAATATCGGTTTCGTGGCATTGCCGCTCGTCATCCTCGTCTGGTCGCTGGCCGACCTGACGCTCGGGCGCGAGCTGGTGACGTGGTTTCCCTATCTCGCTTCCGGCTTCATGATGAACGTCGTCATCAGCCTGTGCGCGATGATGCTCGGAACCTCGCTCGGAGCCGTATTCGGCATCCTGGAACTGGCGTCCTACAGGTTGGTGCGCTACCCTGTGGTCGCCTATGTGCAGGTCTTTCGCAATGCACCGCACCTCGTGCTGATCTTCGCGACGACCTACATCTTTCCCTTCGAAATCGTGGTGGCCGGCAACTACCTGCCCTTCCCCGATTGGCTGAAGGCAGTGATCGGCCTTGCCATACCGGCAAGCGCCTATGTGGCCGAGATCACCCGCGGCGCCATCCTTTCGATCCCGACCACGCAGTGGGAAGCGGCAAAGGGGCTCGGATTTTCGCGCAGCGAGGCGCTGCGCTGGATCATCCTGCCGCAATGCCTCAGGCGCTCGCTGCCGCCATGGATGAACGTATTGGCCTCCATCACCATGGGCACGTCGCTCGCCTCGCTGGTCGGCGTGCATGAATTGTTGCATGCGGCAACGGATGCGAGCACCTCCGTGCGCCGCCTCGACTTCACGATCATCGCCTATATCGTGGTGATGGCCGCCTTCTTCATACTTTGCTACCCGATCGCCCGCCTGACACGACGCCTCGAGCGACGTTTCAACGCGGCCTGAGGATCTGAGACGATGAATACAACAAAAGACGAAGCGATCGTGCGACTGGAGGACGTGCACCTGTCCTTCGGCCAGACAGAGGTGCTGAAGGGCATCAATCTGACCGTCAACAGGGGCAATGCGGTTTCCATCATCGGCCCGTCCGGCTCTGGGAAGTCGACGATCCTGCGCTGCATCAACGCATTGGTGACGCCGCAGCACGGCCGCATCACGGTCGACGGCACCCGCGTCGATCAGTTGGCCAGGGAAAGCGAACGCATCGCGCTGCGCAAGCGCGTCGGCATCGTCTTCCAGCAATACAATCTCTTTCCCCATCTGACGGTGCTGGAGAATATCGTGCTGGCCCCGACCCGCATCCTCGGCGTCGAGCGGCGCGAGGCGGAAAAACGGGCGCGCGAACTGCTCGACAAGGTGAGGCTCTCGGAAAAGGCCGACGCCTATCCCGGCCAGCTTTCCGGCGGCCAGCAGCAGCGCGTCGCGATTGCCCGCGCGCTGGCGATGAAGCCGGAACTGGTGCTGTTCGACGAAGTCACCTCTGCGCTGGACCCCGAGACGGTTGGCGAGGTGCTGTGGGTGATCCGCGACCTCATTCGCGACGGCATGACCAGCATTCTGGTAACCCACGAAATGCGCTTCGCCGAGGAGATCAGCGACACCGTCGTCTTCACCGAAAACGGCCGCATCGTCGACCACGGCTCCCCCGAACAGATTTTTCATAGGTTCGACAATCCACGCATCCGCCAATTCGTCGGCGGCCTGGCCGGTGGGCGCGGGCCGATGCGCGGCGAAGACAACTAGGGTTTCGTCATGACAACCACATTCGCACCCCTGACTTCGGCGTTTGCCCAGGCAATCATCTCTGCGGATCCGTTGGAGGATCCTGCGGCTGTGGACGCGGCCCGTGCGGCGATCATCGATTTTCTCGCCTGCGCGATCGCAGGCGCCCGGGACCGAACGACCGGCATTCTGGCCGATGCCATCGGCGCCCATCTCCCGGGCGAAGCGATCCTGCTCGGAAGCACGCGCCGGACCGATCCGCTGATCGCGGCGTTCGTCAACGGCCATGCCGGCCATGTCCTCGACTACGACGACGTGCACGCAAGCGTGCGCGGCCACCCGACGACGGTGATCGTCCCGGCCCTGCTGGCATTCGCGGCCGAGCGCGAATTTTCCGCGAATGCACTGGTCGCCGCCTATATCGTCGGGCTCGAAGCCATGGCGCGGCTTGGATTGTCGCTCGGCTCGAAACATTACGAGAATGGTTTCCACGCCACGGCAACGCTCGGCACGGTCGGCGCGGCTGCCGCGATCGCTCATCTGACACGCGCCTCGATCGACGAGACCGCCATCGCGCTCGGCCTTGCGGCAACGCAATCGTCAGGCCTGCGGCTGCAGTTCGGCACGGACGCCAAACCCTTTCATGCCGGCATGGCGGCGAGATCCGGGCTCTTGTCGGCGCGATTGGCAGCGGCCGGCTTCGGCGGCGCACGCGATTTCCTCGATCATCCCACCGGGTTCCATTCGGCCTATGCCTTCGGCGCGGAACACCCCTCGGCCCTGACCGAAAACTGGGGTTCGCCATGGCAGATCGTGGCGCCCGGGCTGACCTTGAAGGCCTATCCCTGCTGCACCGCCAGCCATCCGGTCGCTTCCGTCGGCATCGGCCTCAACGAGGAAGGCCTCGGCGCCGAGGCGATCGAGCGCATCACGTTCACCTACCCGCCGGGCGCCGATGCGGCCCTGGTGGTGAGCAGGCCCACCAATGGGATCGAGGCGCGCTTCAGTCCCGAATACGTATTTGCCGCCGCCCTGATCGACGGCGCTCTGCGGCTCGATCATTTCGACGAACAGCCTGTTGCGCCGCGGCTGATGGAACTTGCCCGCCGCACCCACCGGCGCCATGACGACAGCGCGCCGCGCATGTCGAGCGATCCCCGGACCCGCTTCGTCATCGTCGATATCCTGCTTCACGACGGCAGCACGATCCAGCGCCGCTACGACGGCCTGCCGGGGATCACTGATCCGACCGAAAAATTTCGCGACGCAACGGCGTGCCATCCCGCCTACGCCGATATCCCGTCGCTCGTCCGGACAATGAGCAGCACTGCCGATCTTCGCCGATTGCTGGCGCTGCTCAACCAGGATGTCGCCCCAAACCTCGTTTGACGAAGGAATTCCCATGACCCGCAAAAGAGAAATCCATCTGGGCCTGTTCCTGCAGGGAGCCGGCCACCACGTATCCGGCTGGCGCCATCCTCACGCCGAGGCGGGAAGCGAGAATTTCGACTTGCTGAGACGCGTGTCCCGGATCGCCGAAGCAGCGAAATTCGACATGGTCTTTTTGGCCGACGGATTGACCAGCGGCGTCGATGCGCATCCCTCGACGATCGCCCGCTTCGAACCTTTGACATTGCTTTCCGCGCTGGCCGTTGTGACCGACAAGATCGGCCTGGCGGCAACCGCATCCACAACCTATGGCGAACCCTATCACACCGCCCGCGCCTTCGCCTCGATCGACCATCTGAGCCACGGCCGCGCCGCCTGGAACGTGGTCACGACATCCTATGCCCGCACGGCGAACAATTTCTCCAAGGCGCATCCCGAGCATGACGAGCGTTACGCCGTGGCCGAGGAATTCGTCGACGTGGTGCGCGGTCTCTGGGACAGTTGGGACGACGACGCCTTCATCAAGAACAAGCAGAGCGGCATCTATGCCGACCCCGCCAAGATCCATGTGCTCGACCACAAGGGCAAGTACTTCTCGGTCAAGGGGCCGTTGAACATTCCGCGCGCACCGCAGGGCCATCCGATCCTGATCCAGGCGGGTTCATCCGGCCCCGGCCAGGATCTTGCCGCCCGCACCGCCGACGTGGTGTTCACCGCGCAGCAAAGCCGCGAGGAGGCGCAGGCCTTCTACAAGAGCGTCAAGGAACGCGCCGTCCGCTTCGGGCGCCAGCCGGACGACCTCGCCGTCATGCCCGGCTTCCTGCCGGTGATCGGCCGTACGTCCAGGGAGGCCGCGGACAAGCTTGCAGAGCTCGACAAGTGGACGGATACCAGGAGCGCGATGCCGCTTCTGGAAGAACGCATTGGCCACAGCCTTGCCGATTACGACATCGGCGGCCCTCTGCCGGACCTTCCGATCTCCGACCAGTTGCGCAGCCGCGCCGAATTGCTGACCGCGCTTGCAAGGCGCGAGAATCTGACCATCCGCCAGTTGGCGCTGCGCGTTGCCGCCGGCCGCGGCCACCATATCGTGCTTGGCACACCGACCGAGATCGCCGACCGGATGCAGCAATGGTTCGAAAGCCATGCCGCCGACGGCTTCAACGTCATGCCGCCGTTTTTTCCCGAAGGGCTGGAAGACTTCACGCAGATGGTCGTGCCGATCCTGCAGGAGCGCGGCCTGTTCCGCACCGAGTACAATGGTTCGACCCTGCGCGAACATCTCGGCCTCGCGCGGCCGGCACTATCTTCATCCTAATCGTCGGACATATTGGCCAAATCGCCGTGCATCCGTCAGGCGCCCAAAGGACGCCGCGAGACTTGAATCTACGCGTCCACCCGAAATCGATTTCGATTTTCGAACCGATGCGTTAGTTATGCGACGTCAACGGAACCAGGCAGGTCGGACATGAATCTTCACCTCGAAACGGACGACGATCTCCGTACCCGCAAGTTCATCGAGGAACACAACGCGCTTTCCGACGCGGCATTGAGAACACCGCAATTTGCCGAGGATCGCGATGCGATCAAGGCGCTGATCGAGCGGCAGGACAGGCTGATCGTCCCGATGCGCCGAGGCGAGTGGCTGTTCGATTTCCGCCAGAGCAAGGACAATCCGCTCGGCCTCTGGCTCCGTCTGCCGGCGGACCAGGAGCCGTTGCCGGACGCCCAATGGGAGCCGGTGTTCGATCTCGACGCCTTCTGCGCCGGCGAAGGCAAGCGCTGGAACTGGCGCGGCGTCGTCACCTGCCCGTGGGAGCCGACGCGGGTGCTTCTCACGCTTTCGGACGGCGGCTCCGACCTTCTCCGGCTGCTCGAATTCGACGCCGAGAGGAAGGAGATCGTCGAGGGCGGTTTCGATACGCCTGCGGCGCGCTCGCACGCCAATTGGCTGAGCCGCGACGAGATCTGCTATTTCGGCTCCATCGACCGATATTCGGCAACCCGCTCGGGATGGCCGCGCGTCGGGCGGCGATTGAAGCGCGGGCAGCGGCCGGAAGAGGCCGCCATCATGTTCGAGGCCGCCGACGAGGACGTCTACGGTTTCAATCTCGTCATCGACCCTGTTCTGTCGGGCGCTTCGGCGGACGCCGGACTGATCGACATTTTCGTCGCCGCCCACGAGATCGGCGTTTCGAGCGCGTTCCTGATCGGCAACGACGGCGCACGGCGGCGCATCGATCTGCCTGAGGAGGCGGACTTCCAGTTCAATCACGATCATTGCCTTTGGCGGGCGAAGACCGATGAGCGCGTCGCCACCGGCAGCCTCGTGCTGCAGCGCTTCGACCCCACCTCTGAGACTTCAGTGCTCGGGCCGGAGCGGATCCTGTTTCAGCCTGGCGAGGGCCAGTCGATCTCGCAGATGATGCTGATGCGCCAGTGGTGCGTCTTCATCATTTCCGACCGGCTGCGGCCGCGCCTCCTGGTGCTGGACCTGAGCAAGCCCGATGCCGAACAGCGCGAGATCGCGCTGCCGGCCGACATGCAGACGGCTTATTTCAGGCCGCTGCACGCGGATCTGCACCTCGGCGACGATACGCTCTACATCGTCGGCCAGGGCTTCCTGCAGCCACCGGCCTGCTACCGGCTGGAACTGTCGGATCGCAGCACAGAGCCCGGACCGATTTTCGTCGCGGCTGCACCGCGCTATTTCGATGCGACCGATATGTCATCCGAACTGCTGGAAGCTGTCTCGGAAGACGGAACAAAAGTGCCCTACCGGCTGGTCTTGCCGAAGCACTGGACCAAGGGGGCGTTGCCGGTGCTGCTTTACGGCTATGGCGGCTTCGATGTCTCGCTATCGCCGACCTATTCCGGCGTGACAGGGCGCTGGCTCGAGCAAGGCGGCGCCTATGTGCAGGCCTATATCCGCGGCGGCGGCGAATTCGGGCCCGACTGGTATCGCAGCGCCAAGCGGCAGGGGCGAGACCGGGCGTTTGCCGATTTCGTCGCCATCGCCCGCGATCTCGTTGCCCGCGGCTATACCGTGCCGTCACGGATCGCCTGCCAGGGCGGCAGCAATGGCGGCCTGCTGACCGGGGTGATGCTGACGCGTTACCCACAGGATTTCGGCGCCGTCTGGTGCCAGGTGCCGGTGCTCGATATGACACGCTTCCACCTGTTCAGCGCAGGACAGGCCTGGATGGACGAATACGGCGATCCGGAGATGCCGGAAGACCGGGATTTCATGCTCGGTTATTCGCCGCTTCACAATGTCAGGCCGGCAACGGAGCTTGCCTATCCGCCGATCTATATCGAAAGCTCCGCCAATGACGACCGTGTGCATCCCTCGCATGCGCGCCGCTTTGCCGCGCGGCTGGAGGAGGCAGGACACCGGCCGCTCTTCCATGAATTCGGCTCCGGCGGGCATGGCGGCGACGGCAATTCCGAAGAGCGCGCCGCCCGCGCGGCGATGGGTTACAGCTTCCTTCGCCAAACTATCATGAGGTAGGAGGTAGATGGGCCATCATGCGGTAGGATAGAAGAGAATGAAGGGGAGAGCTTGTCGACGCTCTCCTTTCTGCTAAAAGAAGCGCAATAAATCATACTTTTCACAGGCTCGAGCGAAACCATGTCTCCAATCAACCTCGCCATCGTCGGCGTCGGCAAGATCGTCCGCGACCAGCACCTTCCTGCCATCGCCAAGAACCCGGATTTCAAGCTCGTCGCTACGGCGAGCCGCCACGGCACCGTCGAAGGCATCAACAGCTATACGACGATCGAGGCGATGCTCGACGCCGAGCCTTCCATCGATGCCGTCTCGCTGTGCATGCCGCCGCAATATCGCTACGAGGCCGCCTATAAGGCGCTCGTCGCCGGCAAGCATGTCTTCCTGGAAAAGCCGCCCGGCGCAACGCTGAGCGAAGTGGCCGATCTCGAGGCGCTTGCGAGCAAACAGGGCGCCTCGCTCTTTGCCAGCTGGCATTCGCGTTATGCGCCGGCCGTCGAAGCTGCCAAGGCGTTTCTTGCCTCCACGACGATCAAAAGCGTGCACGTGATCTGGAAGGAAGATGTCCGCCACTGGCATCCGAACCAGGACTGGATCTGGCAGGCCGGCGGTCTCGGCGTTTTCGATCCCGGCATCAACGCCCTTTCGATCGTCACCCACATCCTGCCACGGCAGATCTTCATCACGGGAGCCGTGCTCGAATTCCCTGAAAACCGCGATGCGCCCATCGCTGCCGACATTCGCTTCCAGGATGCCGGCGGCCTGCCCGTTCATGCCGAATTCGACTGGCGCCAGACCGGCAAGCAGAGCTGGGACATCGTTGCGGAAACGGCGGCCGGCCAGATGGTTCTTGCCGAAGGCGGCGCCAAGCTTTCGGTCGACGGCACACTGACCTTCGCCGAGCCGGAACAGGAATATCCCTCGCTCTACCATCGCTTCGCCGAAATCATCAAGGCCGGCAAATCGGATGTCGATCTCGCGCCGCTGCGCCACGTCGCCGACGCCTTCATGCTCGGCAAGCGCAAGTTCGTCGAGGCGTTCCACGACTGACCGAAACGCTAAGGGCGTCGCATCGAAACTTGATCGATACGACGCCCTTGGCTCCTTGTTTTATGCATGCCGTTATCGGTGTGGCCCGAGAAGCGACGTCAGGCCTTCTTCTCCCACCGCCCTTCCGTGGTCTGCTGCCAATAGGTGAGGTTATGCCCCTCGCCTTTCAGCTTCTTCCACTGCGCGCGGGCTGTCTCCAACTGCTCCTGGTCGTGACCATCGAACATGAAGACGATACGCTCATAGGCCTCGACCGCCGGCGGCTCGGCGCCGTCGATGATGAAACGCACGGTCGCCGCATTGGCATTGCCTGACGTCACGGTCAAAAGCACCGGCTGGCTTTCGGCGAAATCGCCCTCATCGATGCCGTGCGGCAGGAAGCTCTCCTCGCGGAAAGTCCAAAGATGCGCGTCGAGAGCATCGCGCCGCGCCGGCTCACGCGTCTGAACGGCAACGCGCCAGCCGCGCTCGACGCTTTTGTCGATCAGCGGCGGAAGCGCGTCTTCCAGCCTGGTTTCGGTCAGATGATAGAAGAGAACGTCCGTCATCAGGCTTCATAATGGGTGCGAACGAGTTCGTCGAGCAGGCGCACGCCGAAACCGGAACCCCAGGACTGGTTGATCTCATCCTGCGGCGAGCCCATCGCCGTGCCGGCGATATCGAGGTGCGCCCAGGGCGTATCCTGTACGAAGCGCTTGAGGAAATGCGCCGCGGTGATCGAGCCAGCCTGCCGGCCGCCGGTGTTCTTCATGTCGGCGAACTTGCTGTCGATCAGCTTGTCGTAGTCCTTGCCGAGCGGCATGCGCCAGAGCTTCTCGTTGGTGGAAAGGCCGGCTGCCGTCAGCCGGGCGGAAAGCTGATCGTCATTGGAGAACAGGCCGGCATGCACGTTGCCGAGCGCCACGACGATTGCACCGGTCAGAGTGGCGAGATTGATCATGAACTGCGGATTGAAACGATCGTTGCAGTACCAGAGGGCATCGCAGAGCACGAGGCGGCCTTCGGCATCGGTATTGATCACCTCGATCGTCTGGCCGGACATCGAGGTGACGATATCGCCCGGACGCTGGGCGTTGCCGTCAGGCATGTTCTCGACGAGGCCGATAATGCCGACGGCGTTGACGGCGGCCTTGCGGGAGGCGAGCACATGCATAAGGCCGGTGACGGCTGCGGCCCCGCCCATATCGCCCTTCATGTCCTCCATGCCGGCGGCCGGCTTGATCGAAATGCCGCCGGTATCGAAAACGACGCCCTTGCCGATGAAGGCGATGGGGCGATCCTTGGCCTTGCCGCCCTTCCACTGCATGACCGCCAGGCGCGGCGGACGCACGGAGCCCTGGGCAACGCCGAGAAGCGCGCCCATGCCAAGCCGGCGCATCTCCTTCTCGGTCAGGATCTCCACTTCGACGCCGAGCTTTTCCAGTTCCTTCGCCTTGGCGGCGAACTCGACCGGGCCAAGCACGTTCGGCGGCTCGTTGACGAGGTCGCGGGCAAGATTGACGCCGGCGGCGACCGCTTCGGAATCGGCAAATGCCGTCTTGGCGCCGGCAGGATCGGCGGTGACGACCGTCACCTTGACGGATTTCGTCGGCTTCTCCTCGTCGTCACCCTTCTTCGTTTTGTAGGTATCGAAGCTATAGGCGCGCAGCAGCAGGCCGAGGGCGAAATCGGCGGCTGCCCGCGCGCTCGTCTCGAGGCCGGGCACGTCGATGAAGACGGCGGCCTTGTCGGTATTCTTGATTTTCGCCGCCGCAGCGCCGCCGGCCTTCAGCCAATCATGGGGCGTGAGGCCGGCGGCCTTGCCAAGCCCGATGACGACGATGCGCTCGACGGAGGCGCCTTCCGGGGCGACAATATCGAGCGCGCTCATGGATTTCGCGGAGAATCGGGCGATCCTGGCAGCCTTGGCGATCACGCCGGCCGGATCGACTGTGTCGGCGCCCGCAGGGCTGTCGGCGTCTGCGGTCTTCAACAAGATCGCCAGGCCGCCACTGAGCTTTGCCGACTTTGCGAATGAAATTTCGAACTTTGCTGACATGTCTTCTCCGCTGGGATTCTCGAAATCCGTCCCTGGCGGATAATTTCGCGTTTGGCGGGTCTGTCAATGGCCGGCGACAATTGTTATGGTCGCCCGCGGCCATCACGGCCCTCATGTTTTCGTCAGTTTCGTAGATATTCGCGTTGACCGTTTTTCCGAAAAATCCGTGGCGGAGCCTGACAATCCGCCTGCCGAAAACGACTTTCGGCGCATTCATGCTGCTGTTCTGGACCTGGTGGGCGCTGCTTGCCGTCTTTCGCGCCTTCCCTGCGATAGACATCTATTTTTCCCAGCTTTTTTTCCTGGCCACGGGTTGCGACGCGACGGCGGCCCCCGGAAGCATCTGCGGCGGCTTTCCCTATCGCGATTCCGGAAATTTCGACCTGCTGCGCACCATCTTCTTCCGCCTGCCCTATGTCGTCGCGATCGTCATGGCGTGGAAACTCATCGAATGTTACCAGCAGCATGGCGCCACCTTCAACGCCGAGCGGGCAAACAAGCTGAAAGTCTCGCTCGGAACGCTGCTGATCGGGCCGGTGCTGCTCGTCAATGTTATCCTGAAAGAACATTGGGGCCGGCCGCGGCCGATACAGACGGATATTTTCGGCGGTACGCTGCATTTCGTCGAGGCAGGTTCGCTTGCCGGAAAATGCATCTCGAACTGCTCGTTCATCTCAGGCGAGGCAGCGAGCGCCGGCTGGCTCTTCTGCCTTCTGCTGTTCGTTCCCAAATCCCTTCGCTATGCAGTGGCAGCCCCCGTCGCGGCGATTTCGATCCTTACCCCGGCGATGCGGCTATCCTTCGGCGCGCATTACCTTTCCGACGTCGTTCTCGGATGGCTTTCGTCGCTTGTCGTCTTCGCCGCGTTGCTGGCATTAACTGAGTCGCAACAGCATCGAAAAAATTCTGAAATTTGAATGAATTTTTGACACCAGCTTGTCGCAAAAGCGCGACAAAGAGCGTAGAGGGATTCTCCTGCAAAGCCGTTTGGGCGTGCAGGTGCTTTCAAGGGCAGGCATGAAACTACTCGAGACATACATATTGCGGCGCGTCGGCCAGATGTTTCTCGTGGCGCTCCTGCCCGTTCTGGCGATCATTTGGACGACACAGGTTCTGCAGCGCATCAACCTGGTCACCGACAGCGGCCAGTCGATCGGCTCGTTCGCCAAGCTCGCGACGATGATCCTGCCGTCGATCATTCCCGTCGTGCTGCCCTTTGCCCTCGTTATCGCGATCACTCAGACGCTGACGACGATGAACAACGATTCCGAACTCACCGTCATCGACGCGGCGGGAGCGCGGCGCAGCGTGCTGATCCGCCCGATCCTGCTGCTTGCCGCCGTCGTCAGCGTGTTTTCCTTCTTCGTCGACAACGTCGTCGAGCCGCGCGCAAAGACCGTCGTGCGCCAGATGATCGCCGAGACCTATGCCGACCTGCTCTCCTCGGTGATCGAAGAGAAGACCTTCCGCAAGCTGGATGAAGGCCTTTATGTGCAGATCTCGAAGCGGATGGCCGGCCGCATGCTGAAGGGCCTTTTCGTCGCCGACGAGCGCGACCCGGCCTACGAGCTGATCTATTATGCGAAGGAAGGCGCCGTCGACGATACCGGCACGACGCTGATCATGCATCAGGGCGAAGTGCACCGCAAAACGCCTGATGGCAACGTCTCGGTGATCAATTTCGATTCCTACTCCTTCGACCTCTCGGACATGACCGAAAATCGCGGCCAGGCGACGCTGCGCGCCAGCGACCGTGACCTGTGGTTCCTGATCAATCCGGATCCGGCCGACAAGGACTATACGATCCGGCCGCAGAGCTACCGCGCCGAACTGCATCGCCGGCTGACGGACTGGATTCTGCCCGTCGTCTTTGCGCTATTTTCGCTGGCGATCGCCGGCGATGCGCGCTCGCACCGCGAAGCGCGGCTGCATCCGATGGTGAGCGCGCTCGCCTACGCCTTCGCGCTCAGATGGGCGGCTTTCTATGCGGCCAATCAGATCGATACCGACCCTGAATATATTGTCGTTCTTTATGCCCTACCGATCGTCAGCAGCATCGTCTCGATCGTCTTCCTCGGCCTGCACAAACGACTGGCCATGCCTTCCTTCGTTCGTGACCGGATGTCGACTTTCTGGAGACGGATGCAGGAAAGGCTGCTTGCAGCCACCGGCAGGACCGGCAGGGATGCCGCCCAATGATGTTCGGGACATTGTCGCGTTATTTCTTTCGCCGCTACCTGGTGACGATGGGCTGGTTCCTGATCGGCGTCTCGGCGATTTCCTTCCTTCTCGACTTCAGCGAGACGGCGGGCCGCATGTCCGGCCTGCCCGGCTATACGATCGGCGGCGGCATCCTGATGACCGCCGTGCGCCTGCCGCTCATCCTGCAGCAGACCGTGCCCTTCATCGCGCTGTTCGTCGGCATGACGGTGCTGATCGGGCTCAACCGCAAATATGAGCTCGTCGTCACGCGCGCAGCCGGCATTTCGGTCTGGCAGTTCATGTCCCCCTTCATCGCCGGTTCGCTGCTGCTCGGCATACTGACAATGACGGCGCTCAACCCGCTTGCCGCCTGGGGACAGCGCCAGGCGCTGCTCGTCGAATCCGATTGGCGCGGCGAGAACGCGGTTCTGCGCAAGGCGCCGCAGATTCCGTGGCTGCGCCAGATCAGCGGCCGGGACGATGTCATCATCGGCGCCCATACGGTTCAGGAGAACGGAACCAAGCTGATCGACGCCGTGCTGATCCATTTCGATTCAAGCGGTCAGGTCATTCTGAGACAGGATGCCGCGACGGCGAAATTGGAAGATGGTTACTGGCAACTTAACAACGTTGTCGAGCGCAAGCCTGGCGAAATCCCCGTGCGTAAAGCTTCGGTTCAACTTCGCACCAATCTGAAACAGGACTTCGTCCAGGAGCGGCTGACGGCGCCGGAAACAATTGGTTTCTTTGACCTTTCCAACCGCATTGCCGCGGCCAAATCCTTCGGCATCTCGACCAAGGCGCTGGAGACGCAATTCAACTCCTTGTTGTCCCAGCCATTGCTGCTGGTGGCGATGACTTTCATTGCTGCAACAGTGTCCCTAAAATTTAGCCGGTTCAACCAATCCCGCTCCGTGATTCTGGGTGGCATCCTTTCGGGCTTCGTGCTTTATGTCATCACCGTGCTTGTAAAGGCATTCGGAAGCAGTGGAGTCGTGCCCCCCTTCGTGGCGACGTGGATACCGGTGGTCGTTGCGCTGGCCTTGGGTGCGACTATTCTGCTTCATCAGGAGGACGGCTAGTGGCGGCAGGCGACCGCAAGTATTTTAGTAAACAGTTGGTTGCCCTGCTTGTCGGTGCGGCTTCATGTTCCTATTTCGGCAGCGCTCCGGCCTCCTACGGCCAGGCCAGCGCGCCCGAACAAAACATAGAGAAGAAGATTCCTGAAGGGGCCAAGCTTCTGCTTTCGGCCAATGAACTCGTCTATAACCGTGACGCCGACCTGGTGTCGGCGGTCGGCGGCGTGCAGATCAATTATGGCGGCTACAAAATGGTCGCGCAGAAGGTCGAGTACAATCAGAAGACCGGCCGGATGATGGCGCTCGGCAATGTCGAGATGGTCAGTCCCGACGGCAACCGCATCTATGCCGACAACCTTGACGTGACCGACAATTTTTCCGACGGTTTCCTCAACTCGCTGCGCATCGAAACCACCGACAATACGCGTATCGTCGCCGAAAGCGGCGAGCGCGTCGGCGGCACGAAGATGATTCTCAACAAGGGCGTCTACACCGCCTGCCTTCCCTGCGCCGAAGATCCGAAGCGCGCGCCATTCTGGCAGGTCAAGGCCAAGCGCGTGATCCAGAACGGCGTGACGCACACGATCCGTCTGGAAAGTGCGCGCTTCGAGCTGCTCGGCTATCCGATCGCCTTCCTGCCGTTCATCGAGGTTCCCGACAATACGGTGAAGCGCAAGTCGGGCTTTCTCTTCCCGACGATGAGCCTGTCGCAGAATCTCGGATTCGGACTTTCCATTCCTTATTATTATGTGATCTCGCCGAGCATGGACGCGACGGTCACCACCACCGGCTACACCGCCCAGGGCTTCCTCGTCGAAGGCGAATTCCGCCAGCGCTTCGAAAACGGTACGCATATCCTGCGCGTCGCCGGGATCGACCAGGCAAAGCCGGACAATTTCAGCTCGGGCACCAGCGATGCCGAAGCCAGCCGGCGTGGCATGGTGGCGTCGAAGGCCGAATTCCGCATCAATCCGCGCTGGACGTTCGGCTGGGACGTCATGGTGCAGAGCGACAACAATTTCTCGAAGACCTACAAGCTGCGGGACCTGACCGGCACGGATCACACCAACCAGATCTACCTGACCGGGCTTGGGAAACGCAATTATTTCGACATGCGGGCGTTCTATTTCGACGTCCAGGATGCCGACCGCACGAACACGGCCGAAAAGCAGCAGGCGATCGTCTATCCGTCGCTCGACTATCACTATGTGGCACCGCAGCCGCTGGCAGGCGGCGAGCTTTCGGCCGACGTCAACCTGACCAATATTTCGCGCACCCATGACGACTTCTACACCGTCGACGGCTTCGACCGCTTTCGCGGCCTGAAGGGCCAGACCTCGCGGCTGACCGGCGAATTGGAGTGGAAGCGCACCTATGTCACACCGACCGGCCTGGTGATCACGCCACTGCTGGCCGCGCGCGGCGATGCCTTCGCGCTTAACATGGACAGTCCGGTCAATGCCAACGGCGTTCCCTATGCCGGCAATTATCTCGACGACAATTCCGCTACCCGCTCGATGTTCACGGCCGGGCTGGAGATGCGTTATCCGATCCTGATGACGACCGATAACAGCACCCATATCCTCGAGCCGATCGCGCAGATCTATGCCCGCCCCGACGAGCAGCTCGCCGGCCGCCTGCCGAATGAGGATGCGCAGAGCTTCGTCTTCGACGCCACGTCGCTGTTCGACCGCGATAAATTCTCGGGCTACGACCGCGTCGAAGGCGGCACCCGCGCCAATGTCGGCGTCCAGTACACCGGCACGTTCGACAGCGGCTACAAGCTGCACGGCATCTTCGGCCAATCCTATCAGATTGCCGGCCAGAACTCGTTTGCGACCGACGACCTCGTCAATGTCGGCGCCGATTCCGGCCTTGAAACCACGCGCTCCGATTATGTCGGCCTCGGTGGCGTCGAGACACCCTACGGCGTTTCGGTGACGGCCTCCTATCGTCTCGACGAGAAGGATTTCGAGTTCCGCCGCGGCGACCTGACGACGGCCTACCAGAACGACACCTTCCAGACGCAGGTGACCTACACCCATCTCAGCGCCCAGCCGGCATATGGCTTTGCCGAGGACAACGACGAGATCCAGACCAACAGTAAAATCAAGTTCAAGGATTATTGGTCGATCTTCGGCGGCATCGCCTGGGATCTGAACAATGACGTGCTCAGCCGCCGGACGCTCGGTCTCACCTACGAAGACGAATGCACGATCTTCACGATCGCCTATACGGATACAAGGGACTCCGACGACGAAACGGCAAGTGACTGGACGATCGGCGCACGGCTGACCTTCCGCACGCTCGGCGATATCAAGATCGGCACCGACACCGTGCAATGACGGGCAGGCGGCGCAAACATGGCCTGAAGCCATTCTTTCGCCGTAAGCCTGTGCAGGACATTGCCGCCAGTCGATATCTGAGGCATAGGGGTTTCGCGCCGTGACGGAAGCGATGTCCGCCTGTCTCGCACTGTGATAAAAACGCCGCGAACAACGGCTCGCGACGCTATCGGGAGGTCAACGGATGATTGACGCGAAAAAAGCCATAACCACGTTGCTCGCCGGGGCGGCGCTTGCCTTGCTGACGGGTGTTGCCGCTCCAGCGCTTGCGGCAAGCGAGGTCAAGGCCGTGGTGAACGGCACGGCCATCACCAGCGGCGATGTCGCCAAGCGCCAGGCCTTCCTGCGGCTGCAGCATACCAAGGCCGACGCCAAGGCTGCCGAGGAGCAATTGATCGACGAGTCGCTCAAGCGGCAGGAGGTCGCCCGCGTTCATATGTCGGTCTCGCAGCAGGACGTCGATGCGTCTTTCGCGCGCTTTTCGGCCGGCAACAAGCTTTCCGTCGAGCAGATGTCGCAGATTCTCGATCGCGCCGGCGTCGGGGTCGACCATTTCAAGGGTTTCATCGCCGTGCAGATGAGCTGGCCGCGCGTGGTCAACGCGCGCTACGGTTCGACCTCGCGGCTGTCGAACTATGACCTCGTCTCGCGGATGATGCAGAACAACAAGCAGAAGCCGGTGACGACCGAATATATGCTGCAGCAGATCATCTTCGTCATTCCGCAAGCCAAGCGCAACGCCATCACCGGCAAGCGCAAGGGCGAAGCCGAGGCATCGCGCTCGAAGTTTCCGGGCTGCGATCAATCGAAGGTCTTTGCCGCGACGATGCGCGACGTTTCCGTGCGCGATCTCGGCCGCATGCTCGCCCCCGAAATCCCGCCGGATTGGAAGCCGCTGGTCGAACAGGCCAAAGGCAATACGACAGGGACCCGCGTCACCGACAAGGGCGTCGAATATCTGGCAATCTGCAGCCAGCGCCAGGTTTCCGACGACCAGGCGGCCGAAATGGTCTTCCGCCAGGAAGACCTTGGCAAGTCCAAGGGCAGCAAGGACGCCAGCCCGGAAAACGAAAACAGCAAGAAGTACCTGGATGAACTGCGCAAGAAGGCGCAGATCGCCTATCGTTGAGCTGCGATGACGATACCGTTTTCGCGACCGCTTGCGCTGAGCCAGGGCGACCCCGCCGGCATCGGGCCGGATATTACGCTGATGGCCTGGCTGCGGCGGCGCGAACTCGGGCTGCCGCCTTTCTTCCTGATCGGCGATCCCGGCGTATTGGCGTTGAGAGCGCGCCAGCTCAACCTGGCGGTTTTGATCCGCGAGACCGATAGAGCAAGCGAGGCCGCCGGCATGTTTGCCGATGCGCTGCCCGTCATGCCGGTGCCTGCCGGTATCGAAGTGGTTGCCGGCGAGCCGCATGCGGCAACGGCGAAAGGCACGATCGCGGCGATCGAGAAAGCCGTGTCGCTCGTCATCGACGGCGAAGCGCTGGCGGTCGTCACCAACCCGATCGCCAAGTCGGTGCTCTACGAAGCAGGCTTCCGGTTCCCCGGCCACACCGAATTTCTCGCCGATCTCGCCACGAGAGCGACCGGCCGGCCGGTGACGCCGGTGATGATGTTGTCGGGACCGAAGCTGCGGGCCATTCCGGTCACCATCCACATTCCGATCCGAGACGTGCCGCAGGCGCTGACCAGCGAACTGATCATGGAGACCTGCCGGATCGCCCATGAAGATTTAAGGCAGCGCTTCGGCATCGCGGCGCCGCGGCTGGCTGTCGCCGGCCTTAACCCGCATGCTGGCGAAGACGGAACGATCGGCAAGGAGGACGAGGATGTCATCCGCCCGGCGATCGAGCACCTGCGCGACGAGGGCATCGATGCGATCGGCCCCCTGCCCGCCGACACCATGTTCCATGACGAGGCGCGAGCCCGATACGACGCCGCCGTCTGCATGTATCACGACCAGGCGCTGATCCCGGCTAAAGCACTCGGTTTCGACGACAGCGTCAACGTCACGCTCGGGCTTCCCTTCGTGCGCACCTCGCCCGATCACGGCACCGCTTTCGGCATTGCCGGCAAGGGGCTGGCGCGCGAGCAGAGCCTCGTTGCGGCGCTGAAGCTTGCGGCCCAGCTCGGCCGCATTCAGGAAAGCCGTCGCTGATGGCTGCACTCGATGGCTTGCCGCCGCTTCGCGACGTCATCCAGCGTCACGGCCTCGATGCGCGCAAGGCGCTCGGGCAGAACTTCCTGCTCGACCTCAACCTGACCCAGAAGATCGCCCGTACGGCCGGTCCGCTCGAAGAGGCGACGATCTTCGAAGTCGGCCCCGGCCCCGGCGGGCTGACGCGGGCAATCCTGGCGCTCGGCGCCCGGAAGGTCATCGCCGTCGAGCGGGATGCCCGCTGCCTGCCGGCGCTCGCCGAAATCGCCGATCATTATCCCGGCCGGCTGGAGGTTATCGAAGGCGATGCGCTGAAGACGGATTTCGAGACGCTGGCGCCTGATGGACCGGTCAAGATCATTGCCAATCTGCCTTACAATGTCGGCACGCAGCTTTTGGTCAACTGGCTGCTGCCGAAGGCCTGGCCGCCATTCTGGCAGTCGCTGACGCTGATGTTCCAGAAGGAAGTTGGCGAGCGTATCGTCGCTGGTGAAGACGACGACCATTATGGCCGTCTCGGCGTGCTCTGCGGCTGGCGGACGGAGGCACGGATGGCCTTCGACGTGCCGCCGCAGGCCTTCACGCCGCCGCCGAAGGTGACGTCGACGGTGGTGCATCTGACACCCCGGGAAAACCCGATCCCCTGCACTGTCGGCAATCTGGAAAAGGTGACGCAGGCGGCCTTCGGCCAGCGCCGCAAGATGCTGCGCCAGAGCCTGAAACCGCTCGGCGGCGAGAGCCTGCTCGTCAAGGCCGGGATCGATCCGGCGCGTCGGGCGGAGACCCTGTCGGTCGAGGAATTCTGCCTGTTGGCGAACACCCTTTAAGGCGATCGCAGCAACAGCGCGCAGCGGGACGTCACACCGACCAGACACGGCCAGGCAGCAGGCCCGCTTAGGCCAGTGTCAGAACGAAGAGATCAGGCCGCGCTACACATCAGGGCACCTTGCTCCTTGAGCGCGCCGATGGCGAAACACGCGCTCCACGAGATTAGCACAAGCCGACTGCGCAACCGGGCGATAATATGGCGCGGCAACCACTGCGCTGCTCGTAAAACCCCGCCATTGTCCGGAACATCGCGGCCGCGGCCTCTCTTCGTGAGTACAGAAATGACCGGACAAGTTTTGACTGAAACTCCAGTGCTTCCCGCTTCGATCGAGATGTTGCCGAAGCAGGTTCCGATGGTGAGCGAGATTGCAACTCTGTTGCCGGCAGGCGTTCGGGTCTACCTGACGGATATCGGATCGGACGAGGCGGATGCACAGATGCTGACCGCCGCCCGCCGGCTGCGAGACGCAGGCTGTATTCCGGTGCCGCACCTGGCGGCGAGAAGGATCGCTTCGTGGACGGCTCTGGAGCAGCGTATTGGACGGCTTGCAGAAGAGGCTGGTGTCACCGACGTCCTCGTGATCGCAGGCGGCGTCAAATCTCCAACCGGGCCGTTTGAATCCTCGATGGACCTCCTTGAGACCGGGCTTCTTGATCGCTTCGGGATTACCGACCTTGCCATAGCCGGGCATCCGGAAGGGAGTCCTGATTTTTCCGAAGCGATCGCGATGAAAGCGCTCCATCAGAAACGGGAGTTCGCCGAGCGCACCGACGCACGCTTGCGGATAGTGACGCAATTTGGATTCGACGCCGAAAAGACTTTGGCATGGGCCGAAGGTCTCCAAAACCTTGGCATCGGTATTCCGATCCATATCGGTGCAGCCGGACCGGCGAAAATCACAACCCTGATCAAGTACGGAAGCCTGTGCGGGATCGGCAACTCTTTGTCACTGCTGACGCGTCACTCCGGAAACTTCCTGACGCTTGCAACCGGTTACTCGCCAGAGATGTTCGTGGCGCCTATCGAACGATACCCGCTTGCGAAACAGTCCTTGATATCGCACATCCACGTCTTTCCCTTCGGCGGCCTGGATAAGGCGTCGGCATGGTTGCGCAAGCGAGGCTCGTGGTAGTCTGGCGCTCGACAGCGACCGATCTCCGGCAATTCGCCACCAACACCGGCGAATCGCCGCCGAGGGCGTTCCAGCTCGCTAAAGCGACGGCGTCTCTTCCAGCAATTCTCGGACGAAGTCGAACATGCCGTGGCGGCGGTCGCGGCGCAGGCGTTCGGCTTTGACGATCGACTGGACGGCGTCGAAGGCGGCGTTGAGATCGTCGTTGACGATGACGTAGTCGTATTCGCGCCAGTGGGCGATCTCGGCGCGGCTGTTGGCGAGGCGCGTCTGGATGACCTCCTCGGAATCCTCGGCGCGGCGATGCAGCCGCGACTGCAGCTCGGTCATGGTCGGCGGCAGCACGAAGATCGAGACCACATCGGCCGACATCTTCTCCTGCAATTGCTGGGCGCCCTGCCAGTCGATATCGAAGAGCATGTCACGGCCTTCGGCCATGGCCTGCTCGACCGGTTCGCGCGGCGTGCCGTAGAAATTGCCATGCACCTCGGCCCATTCGAGCAGCGCGTCGCTGTCGCGCATCCGCTCGAACTCGCGCACGCTTTTGAAGTGATAATGCACGTCCTCGATTTCGCTCGGGCGGCGCTGGCGCGTGGTGACGCTGACGGAGAGGCCGATTTGCCTATCCTTCTCCAGCAGCGTGCGCGCGATGGTGGACTTGCCGGCGCCGGACGGCGACGAGATGACGAGCATCAGACCGCGGCGGGCGATCTGCACGGGCGAGGATTTCGCCGGTTTCATGTCTTACTCCAAATTCTGGACCTGCTCGCGGAACTGGTCGATGACGACTTTCAACTCGATGCCGGCAGCGGTGACCGCCGAGGCATTCGACTTCGAGCAGATGGTATTCGATTCGCGGTTAAATTCCTGTGCAAGGAAGTCCAGCCGGCGGCCGGCCGGACCATCTTTCACCAGGAGATCGCGCGCCGCGGCGACATGCGCCTTCAGACGATCGATTTCCTCGCGCAGATCCGCTTTGGTCGCCAGCAATGCGGCTTCGGCATGCAGCCTGTCGCGGTCGAGGGCGGCCATGCCGTCCATCAACGCGGCAACCTGCGCGGCAAGCCGCGCAGCGATCTCCTGCGGCGAACGCGAAGGATCGGCCTCGATCGCCCGTGTCAGGCCTTCGATCGTCGTGACATGCTCGTGCAGAATGCGGGTCAGCGCCGAGCCTTCCTGTTCCCGCATCGCTCTGAGATCGGAAAGTGCCGCCATCAGGCCGGCAGCGATATCGGCGTCACGGGCGGCGAGCGCCTCTTCGCCGTCCTCCCCTTCGCGGAATTCGACGATGCCGCGCACAAGAAGCAGCGTATCGAGCTTCAGCGGCGACGGATCGATGACACCGTCCAATTGCTCGCGCATGGCAAGCACGGCGGCGAGCGCCTGCCTGTTGAGCACCGCCTCGAAGCGGTTCTCGTCGGCGGTGACCGACAGAGATGCCTGCAGATTGCCGCGGCTGAAACTTTCGCCGGCGAGGCGGCGCACCTCTGCCTCCATGCGTTCGAGGCCGGGCGGCAGGCGCAGCCTGAGGTCAAGGCCCTTGCCGTTGACTGAGCGCAATTCCCATGCCCAGCGCCAGCGGCCGCTCGTTCCCTCGCGCCGCGCAAAACCGGTCATGGACTGCAAAGCCATGCGAGCCTCCAGAAACTATCAGTTGATCTTCTTTTTCTTCGGCGGCACGACGGTGGCGCCGCTATCGGCCGGCTGCTCTTCCGGCTGGCCGTCGACTGCGATGTTCGGGTCCGAACCCTTGTCGGCCTCGAGCTTGCGCCAGCGCTTGACGTTGGCATTGTGCTCCTCGAGCGTGGCTGCGAAGACATGGCCGCCGGTGCCGTCGGCAACGAAATAGAGATCCTGCGTCTTCCAGGGATTGGCGACGGCTTCGAGCGCATCCTTGCCGGGATTGGCGATCGGCGTCGGCGGCAGACCCTTGATGACATAGGTGTTGTATGGCGTGTCCCGCTTCAGGTCCGATTGGTAGATCGGCCGGTCGGCCGGTTTGCCGTCGCCGCCGAAGAGGCCGTAAATAATGGTCGGATCGGACTGCAGGCGCATGCCTTTGCCGAGCCGGTTGAGGAAAACGGAAGCGACATGGGCGCGTTCGTCGGCAACGCCGGTTTCCTTTTCGACGATCGAGGCGAGCGTCACGAATTCTTCCTTGGAGCGCAGCGGCAGCGAGGAGTCGCGCTTGTCCCAGATCTGATCGACGATCTTCTGCTGGGCCGCCGCCATCTGCTGGATGATTTCCGAGCGCTTGGTGCCGCGCGAGAATTTGTAGGTATCCGGGCGCAGGCTGCCCTCGGCCGGAAGGGCGGCCGGCAGATCGCCTTCCAGCACCTTATCCTCCAGCATACGGTTGAACATCTGGCGGACCGTCAGGCCCTCGGGGAAGGAAACGGAATAGAGAATTGATTTGCCCGATTTCAGAAGCTCCATGATATCGCTCATGGAGGCTCTGGCCTTGATCTCGTATTCACCGGCCTTCAGGCTCTCACCGGCAGAAAGATGTGTTGCCGTGAGATAGCGGAAGATGCGGGCATCGCTGATGATCGCGTTGCGCTCGAGGTTCGAGGCGATTTCGGCCAGGCCAGCACCGTTGCGGATGATGAAATTGGTGTTGGTCTGCAGCGGACCGGGGTTCCGATAGGTCGATGTGGCATAGTAGAAGCCGATAATGGCGACGACGCAGACCAGAACCGCCATCGTCATGATGAAGTTCAGGAAAAGAACGACCTGGCCGCGGGCTTTCTTGGACCGTTTCGGCGGTTCCGGAACGCGCTCCGGACGCAGGGCTTCGCTCGGCGACTTCGGGATGATCGGTCCCTTCTGTCCTTGCGTATCGTTGCTCTGGTTCGTCGTATCGCTCACCGGCAATCCTCTAAAACTTGACCCTCACTTCGCTATTTCGCGAAGCAATGCGGCAAAAGCAGGTTCTGCCGCCGTTCAACGGCGCCGTCGCCGGTCGTTATGCTCCCGCACGCCGTGCGACGCAACACAGAGAACCGGCCGTCGCGGCGTAAGGGACACCCGTTGCGCCGCGCAGGACTTTCTATTGCACGTAACGGCGCAGGAGGAGCGACGCGTTCGTGCCGCCGAACCCGAACGAGTTGGACAGCGCCACATTGATTTCTCGCTCACGCGCCTTGTGCGGGACAAGATCGATCGCCGTCTCGCGTTCGGGATTGTCGAGATTGAGCGTCGGCGGCGCGACATTGTCGCGGATGGCAAGCGTGGTGAAGATCGCCTCGATCGCCCCGGCAGCACCGAGAAGATGTCCGGTCGCCGACTTGGTCGAGGACATGGAGATCTTCGACGCCGCATTGCCGACCAGCCGCTCGACAGCGCCGAGTTCGATCGTGTCGGCCATGGTCGAGGTGCCGTGGGCGTTGATATAGTCGATATCGGCCGGCGTCAGCCCGGCGCGCTTCAGCGCCATCGCCATGCAGCGGCCGGCGCCCTCGCCGTCTTCGGAGGGTGCCGTGATGTGATAGGCGTCGCCCGACAGCCCGTAGCCGACGATTTCCGCATAGATCTTGGCGCCGCGCGCCTTGGCGTGTTCCAGTTCCTCGAGCACGACGATGCCGGCGCCCTCGCCCATGACGAAGCCGTCACGGTCGCGGTCATAGGGACGCGAAGCCTTCTGCGGATCGTCATTGTGCTGGGTCGACAGCGCCTTGCACGCGGCAAAACCTGCCAGCGAAATGCGGCTGACGGGGGATTCCGTGCCGCCGGCGACCATGACATCGGCATCACCCAGCGCGATCAGCCGCGCGGCATCGCCGATCGCATGCGCGCCCGTCGAGCAGGCGGTGACGACCGAGTGATTGGGTCCGCGCAGCTTGTGGCGGATCGAGACCTGGCCGGAGACGAGATTGATCAGGCGGCCGGGAATGAAGAAGGGCGAGATGCGGCGCGGGCCCTTGTCGCGCAGGGTGTAACCTGCCTCGACGATGCCTTCGATGCCGCCGATGCCGGAGCCGATCAGCACGCCGGTGGCGATCTGGTCCTCATCGGTCTCGGGATGCCAGCCGGCATCGGCGAGCGCCATGTCGGCGGCGGCCATGCCGTAGATGATGAAGGGGTCGACCTTGCGCTGTTCTTTCGGCTCCATCCACTGATCGACATTGAAGGTGCCGTCGGTACCGTCGCCGATCGGAATACGGCAGGCGATCTTGGCGGGAAGGTCGTCGACCTCGAATTCGGTGACGAGGCGGGCGCCGTTCTGGCCGGCAAGCAGCCGGGACCACGTCACCTCGGTTCCGCATCCCAAGGGTGACACCATGCCGGTACCTGTGATGACGACACGTCTCATCGCGTGCTTCCCCCCGTCTCTTATGTTCTATGGAAAAATATGCCGAAAAGAAAAGGGCGGACTCCAGGCCCGCCCTTTCTCAAAATCACAGGATCAGGCCTGGGCCTTCTCGATAAACTTCACGGCATCGCCGACCGTCAGGATCGAGTCGGCAGCGTCGTCGGGAATTTCAACGCCGAATTCTTCTTCGAAAGCCATGACCAGTTCGACCGTGTCGAGCGAGTCAGCGCCCAGATCGTCGATAAAGCTGGCGCTCTCGACGACCTTGTCGGCATCGACGCCAAGATGATCAATAACAATTTTCTTTACGCGTTCTGCGATATCGCTCATGTCGGTTTCCTCGACCTTATGTCCTGATCGGAATGCCGTTGCGGCACCCCTACCCTGTTTCAGCCTGCGATGTTTTCAGACATCCTCGGCAAACTCGTTTACCCGGCTTCGGAGATGTCCCAGGCTTGCAAAAAGCCCGCCGGTCCGTCTGCTTTCTCGGGACGACTGTTGACAGTCATGGCCCGCTTAACATGCTTTATGTCTGCCGCAAAGCCAGAAAATCAACGCTTCGTGATTGCTCAACATGCTATTGGCGGAAATATCCCCATGCCGGCGGTTTGTCGTTTCAGATCATCGCCATGCCGCCGTTTACGTGCAGCGTCTGGCCCGTCATATAGGCAGCCTCGGAGGATGCGAGATAAGCGACCGCCGAAGCAACCTCGCCGCCGGTGCCCATGCGCTTCATCGGGATCGCCCCCATGATCGCTTCCTTCTGCTTGTCGTTCAGCTTGCCGGTCATGGCGCTTTCGATAAAGCCGGGCGCCACGCAATTGACCGTCACGTTGCGGGTGGCGATTTCCTGCGCGAGCGACTTGGTGAAGCCGATCATGCCGGCCTTGGAGGCGCAGTAATTGGCCTGCCCCGGATTGCCGGTGACGCCGACGACGGAGGTGATGTTGATGATGCGGCCATAGCGGCGGCGCATCATCGGATGCGTCAATTCGCGCGTCAGGCGGAAGGTCGAGGTCAGGTTCACTTCGAGAACGGCGTCCCAATCCTCGTCGCTCATGCGCACGAACAGGCCGTCGCGGGTGATGCCTGCATTGTTGACGAGGATATCGACGCCCTCGAGTTCGGCTTCGGCCTTCTGGCCGAGCGCCTTGACCTCGTCGCGGTCGGAGAGGTTTGCCGGGAAGATCTTGACGCGTTCGCCGAGTTCGGCCGCCAGCGCTTCCAGCTTCTCGACGCGGGTGCCGTGCAGGCCGACGATGGCGCCCTGCTTATGAAGAAGGCGGGCGATTTCCTCGCCGATACCACCCGATGCGCCGGTGACGAGAGCCTTGCGGCCGGAAAGATCGAGCATGGAAGCGTTCCTTATATCTGGAGATAGCAATCAGGCCATGAGGGCGGCAACAGTCGCGTCGATATCCGCCGGACCGTTGACCGAGATGCCGGTGATCGTCTTGTCGATGCGGCGGGCAAGGCCGGTCAGCACCTTGCCGGAGCCAAGTTCATAAAGCGTCGTCACGCCATTGCCGGCGAACCATTCCACCGTCTCGCGCCAGCGGACCTGGCCGGTCACCTGCTCGACCAGGAGGCCGGCGATCTCGTCGGCGCCGGTCACCGGGGCCGCGCGGACATTGGCGATCAGGGGCACGACGGGATCGGACTTGGCAACCGTTGCCAGTGCGGCGCGCATGGCCTCGGCCGCAGGCGCCATCAGCTTGGAATGGAAGGGAGCGGAGACCGGCAACAGGATGGCGCGCTTGGCGCCCTTGTCGGTCGCAAGGCCGGCGGCCTTCTCGACGGCCGCCTTCTCGCCCGAGATGACGATCTGGCCGCCGCCATTGTCGTTGGCGATCTGGCACGCGCCGATGGCGGCCGCTTCCTCGCAGACGGCAACGACATCGGCATGTTCGAGGCCGATGATCGCGGCCATGGCGCCGACGCCGACGGGCACGGCCGCCTGCATGGCATTGCCGCGAATACGCAAGAGCCGCGCCGTATCGGCGAGCGAAAAGGTGCCGGCGGCGCAGAGTGCCGAATATTCGCCGAGCGAGTGGCCGGCGACGTAGGCGACCTTGGACTTCAGATCCAGCCCCTTGGCTTCGAGAACGCGGACGACGGCGATCGAGACGGCCATCAGCGCCGGCTGGGCATTGGCCGTCAGGGTCAAGGTGTCCTCGGGACCGTTGAACATGACGTCCGAAAGCTTTTCACCGAGCGCCTCATCGACCTCGTCGAAAACGGCACGGGCCTCGGCGAAATTTTCGGCCAAGTCCTTGCCCATGCCGACGGCCTGACTGCCCTGACCGGGAAAAGTGAAAGCGATGGTCATGCTCATGTCCCTGGCTCTTGCCCCTGATTGCGCCCCTTGAGGCTGTTTTGCCTCCAATTGACATTCTTTCCGGCAGAGTCAAGTGGCGGCGCATTCTGCGCAAAGCCTTTCGCACCCGCGCAAAAGCCCGGTTTTTACTCTTGCGCTCTGCCAAATCGAGCCTAGATTTGCGCAAGGCCCTCCCAGCCAGTCTCCTTACTCCCAAGGTTTTCTGATGAAGTACAATTCGCTAGGCCGCACCGACATTTCCGTTTCAGAGATTTGCCTGGGCACCATGACCTGGGGCTCGCAGAACAGCGAAACCGACGCCCATGCGCAGATGGATTACGCTGTCGAAAAGGGCGTCAATTTCTTCGATACCGCCGAACTCTACCCGACCACCCCGGTTTCGCCGGAAACACAGGGCTGGACCGAAGACTATATCGGCAGTTGGTTCAAGAAGACCGGCAAGCGAGGCGATATCGTGCTCGCCACCAAGGTCGCCGGCCGCGGCCGCGACTATATACGCGGCGGCGAAGGGGCGGATGCCAAGAATATCCGCCTGGCGCTCGAAGCCAGCCTGACGCGGCTGAAGACCGATTACGTCGACCTCTACCAGATCCATTGGCCGAACCGCGGCCATTTCCATTTCCGCCAGAACTGGGGCTACAACCCGTTCACCCAGGATCGCGACAAGGCCGTCGCCAACATGCTCGACATCCTGGAAACGCTCGCAGCGCTGGTGAAAGAGGGCAAGATCCGGGCGATCGGCCTTTCCAACGAAACCACCTGGGGCATCCAGAAATACCTGACGCTGTCGGAACAGAAGAACCTGCCGCGGGTTGCCAGCGTCCAGAACGAATATAATCTGCTCTACCGGCATTTCGATCTCGACCTCGCCGAGCTCTCGCATCACGAGGATGTCGGGCTGCTTGCCTATTCGCCGCTCGCCGGCGGCATCCTGACCGGCAAATATGTCGATGGCGGCAGGCCGAAGGGGTCGCGCGGCTCGATCAACCACGACATCGGCGGCCGCCTGCAGCCGCTGCAGGAACCGGCGACCAAAGCCTATCTGGCGATCGCTCGCAAATATGGCCTCGACCCGGCGGCAATGGCGCTCGCCTTCTGCCGGTCCAGACCCTTCATGGCCTCGGTCATCATCGGTGCGACATCGATGGAGCAGCTGAAAATCGATATCGGCGCGGCCGACCTGACGCTTTCGGGCGAGGTGCTGGCGGAGATCGCCAAGGTGCACCGGCAGTATCCGCTGACTCTGTAACTCTGTTCCTTTAGAGCATATCCGACGCCGGTCACCGGTTTACATCCGGTTTTCGGCGTCCGATTGCGCTTGCCTTTGCCCGAAAAATCCGTATAAGCCGCCCTGTTCGTTAACCCGGTCTTCTGGCTGGTGGCTGAACGGAGGGCCGGTTTCCATGCGGAAATCGTTCGGAACGGAAGCGTTCCAGCCTCCCGTGTCTCCGCTCTCGACCGTCTCGGAAAACGCTTTCTTGCCTGGGTCCGCCCAATCAGGAGCAGTCGTTGAGGCTTAGCCGCCGAATATCGGGTTGAACCAAACGCAAGAAAGGCAAAGCTGTCATGGCTCTTTATGAACATGTATTCCTTGCCCGGCAGGATATTTCCGCTCAGCAGGTCGATGCCCTCGTAGAACAGTACAAGGGTGTGATCGAAGCTAACGGCGGTAAGGTCGGGCGTATCGAGAACTGGGGCCTCAAGTCCCTCACCTACCGCATCAAGAAGAACCGCAAGGCACACTACGCCCTGATGGACATCGATGCACCGGCTGCTGCCGTCCAGGAAATGGAACGTCAGATGCGCATCAGCGAAGACGTTCTTCGCTACATGACGATCGCCGTCGAGAAGCATGAAGAAGGCCCGTCTGCCATGATGCAGAAGCGCGACCGCGACGACCGCGGCCCGCGCGAAGGTGGCGACCGCGGCCCGCGCCGCGAGTTCGGCGACCGCGGCCCGCGTCCGCCGCGTGAAGGTGGCTTCGGCGACCGTGAAGACCGTCCGCGCCGTCCGCGCGAAGACCGCGTATAAGGGAGATCTAAGATATGTCTGAAACTTCCTCCGCTCCGGTCCGCCGCCCGTTCCATCGCCGCCGCAAGACCTGCCCGTTCTCCGGCGCCAACGCGCCGCGGATCGACTACAAGGACGTACGCCTGCTGCAGCGCTACATTTCCGAGCGCGGCAAGATCGTTCCGTCCCGCATCACGGCTGTTTCCCAGAAGAAGCAGCGCGAACTCGCCCAGGCGATCAAGCGCGCCCGTTTCCTCGGCCTGCTGCCCTACGTCGTCGCCTGATCGGCTGACACGACCAACTCAGAGGGAAGGCATTCGTGCCTTCCCTTCTCCCTTCCGCGATGGGCGCGGATCGGAACTCTTAAAACCCATGTTGAGACGTTTCTGAATTCGATTCAGCAACATCCTCTAACTGCTTGATGAAGCAGGACAGCGACCTTGAAACGACCGAACCTTAGAACGCTGCTGATCGGCGCACTCGCCGGACTGACCGCCTTCCTGCTGATGCTGGGGGCGAGCATGCAGCCGTCGTTTTTCAGCGCGCTTCTCTATACGGCCTCGGCACTGCCGATCCTGATCGTCGGGCTCGGCTGGGGCAATGCCGCCGCGATCGCGGCGGTCGTCATGGCAGCGGCACTTGGCGCGATCGTCATGTCGCCGTCCTTTGCACTGATCATGACGCTGGTGACGCTGCTGCCGGCCGGCTGGCTCAGCCATCTCGCCAATCTTGCGCGTCCCGCTTCCGAACTCGGCGGCCCCGACCATCTGCTTGCCTGGTACCCGCTCTCCGATATCCTGTTGCATCTCTGCGGCCTGGTGACACTCGCCGTCATCGTCATCGGCGTGATCATCGGCTACGGGCCTGCGATCACCGATCAGATCGTCGATCTGCTGATCGCCTCCGTCAAGGAACAGCAACCGGACTTCATGCCCGATCCGGCGGCGACCGCGCAGACCAAATCGCTGATCGTGCTGATGCTGCCGGCCGTGCAGGGCGGCATGTGGGTCTCGATGCTGTTTGCCGCCTATTATTTTGCGGTGCGCATCGTCGCCGCCTCCGGTCTCGGCCTTCGCCCGCGCGAGGACATTCCGTCGTCGCTGCGCATGAACCGCAACTCGATCTTCATCTTCCTCGCCGGGCTTGCCGCCTGCTTCTTCGGCGGCGTTCCGGCGCTAATCGGTGCGACCGTCATCGGCACTTTCGGCGCCGGCTTCATGCTCTCCGGCTTCGCCTCGCTGCACTTCCGCACGCGCGGCAAGGACTGGCGTTTGCCGGCCCTCATCCTCAGCTACCTGGCATCGATGCTGATGCTGCTGCCCGCTTTCCTCATCCTCGTTCTCGGTCTCAGCGATACGCGTAAAGCGATCGCGCTGACCCCGACGAAAGATGCCGATGCCCCCAAACAATCCGATACGAAAATCTGAGACACAAGAAAGGAAAAGAAAATGGACGTCATTCTTCTCGAACGCATCTCCAAGCTCGGCCAGATGGGCGAAACCGTAAAGGTTCGCGATGGCTTTGCCCGTAACTACCTGCTGCCGCTCGGCAAGGCGCTGCGCGCCAACGCCGCCAACAAGGCCCGCTTCGAATCCGAGCGTGCGACGCTCGAAGCCCGCAACCTCGAGCGCAAGTCGGAAGCCCAGAAGGTCGCCGACGTTCTCGACGGCAAGTCCTTCATCGTCGTTCGCTCCGCCGGCGAAACCGGCCAGCTTTACGGTTCGGTCGCCGCCCGTGACGTCGTCGAGATTCTCGCCGCCGAAGGCTTCAACATCGGCCGCAACCAGGTTCACCTGAACACGCCGATCAAGGCGATCGGCCTGCACAAGGTCGAGCTGCAGCTGCATGCCGAAGTCGAAATCCACGTCGAGCTGAACGTTGCCCGCTCCGCCGAAGAGGCAGAGCGCCAGGCAAAGGGTGAAGAACTCACCTCGGTCGACGCGATTTACGGCGTCGACGAAGACGCACTGCGTCCTGAAGACTTCTTCGATCCGGAAGCCGACGGCATCGACGAAGACGAAGCATAATTCTCGTCGGAGCGATCCGCGACAGGAAGCCCGGCCATCGTGCCGGGCTTTTTCGTTGGGGATTTTCCGGATGTTTTTGCTGCGAGCCTTATCGCGTCGCGCTAAAATAATGTTCTCCGAAACGGATGGGCTGAGTCGGCGCCATACCGTGTCGTGCGGGTGACACTGCCAGTATTTCTCCACTGTGTCGCCCAGGACTGTGGAGAAGTCGAACAACGTGCACAGCGTTCAGGATTTAAACGAAGCGAGCCCCCCCTCCTTTCGCAGCCTCTTGATTTTCGCGTCCGGAATTGCAAATCCGGAACTGGAAAAAGACAGAACGGATGATGATGAACGACGCCGCTCGAAAGATTGCAGCTGTTGCTCCGTCGGAGCAGCATTATCGCGAAGCACCCAACAATATCGAAGCCGAGCAGGCACTTCTGGGTGCGATCCTGATGAACAACGACGCCTATTACCGGGTGTCCGACTTCCTCAAGCCGATCCATCTTTATGAGCCGCTGCACCGGAAGATCTTCGAGGTCGCCGGCGATATCATCCGCATGGGCAAGATCGCCAATCCGGTGACGATCAAGACCTTCCTGAAGGCCGACGAGAAGGTCGGCGACATGACGGTTTCGCAATATCTGGCAAGCCTCGTCAGCAACGCCGTCACGGTCATCAATGCCGAGGATTACGGCCGGGCAATCTACGATCTGGCGCTGCGCCGGGCACTGATCACCATCGGCGAGGACGTCGTCAACATCGCCTATGACGCGCCGCTCGACATGCCGCCGCAGTCGCAGATCGAGGATACGGAGCGCCGCCTTTTCGAACTGGCGGAAAACGGCCGCTACGACGGCGGCTTCCAGGCCTTCAACGATGCGGTGGCGCTGGCGATCGACATGGCGGCCGTCGCCAAGGAACGTGACGGCGGGCTTTCCGGCATTTCCACCGGCATCCATTCGCTGGATTCCAAGATGGGCGGCCTGCAGCGTTCGGACTTGATCGTGCTCGCCGGACGCCCCGGCATGGGCAAGACCTCGCTTGCCACAAACATCGCCTACAATATCGCCGCCGCCTATGAAGGCGAAGTGCAGCCGGACGGCAGCATGAAAGCCAAAAACGGCGGCGTGGTCGGCTTCTATTCACTCGAAATGTCGTCCGAACAGCTCGCCACCCGTATCATCTCCGAGCAGACGGAAGTCTCCTCCTCGAAGATCCGCCGCGGCGACATCAACGATGCCGATTTCGAAAAGCTGGTCGCCTGCTCGATGATGATGCAGAAGGTGCCGCTCTATATCGACCAGACCGGCGGTATCTCGATCGCCCAGCTTTCGGCGCGCGCACGCCGTCTCAAGCGCCAGCGCGGCCTCGACGTCCTTGTGGTCGACTACATCCAGCTGATGACCGGCTCGGGCAAGTCAAGCGACAACCGTGTGCAGGAAATCACCCAGATCACCACGGGCCTCAAGGCGCTCGGCAAGGAGCTCAACGTTCCGATCATCGCGCTCTCGCAGCTTTCGCGTCAGGTCGAAAGCCGCGACGACAAGCGGCCGCAGCTTTCCGACCTTCGCGAATCCGGCTCGATCGAGCAGGACGCCGACGTCGTGCTCTTCGTGTTCCGTGAGGAATACTACGTCAAAAATTCGGAGCCGCGCGACATCCAGGATCCGAAATATCCGGAATGGGAAGCGCTGTTCGACAAGGTGAAGGGCACGGCCGACGTCATCATCGCCAAGCAACGCCATGGGCCGACAGGCACGGTGAAGCTCGCCTTCCAGTCGGAATTCACCCGCTTCGCCGACCTCGCCGATCCCTCCTTCACCCATTACGAGGAACATTGACGCGGTTTCCCGCGTCGATTTCCCTTAGAGCAATTCCAGGAAAGGTGTGAAGCGGTTTTGCCTGGCAAAGCGCGAAGCGCTTTTGCCGGGAATTGCGTAAAAGCAAAAGGTTAGAGCGGTTCTGCGCTTCCGTTAAGCTGAACCGCTTTAGAGCCCAACGGCCCGCAACAGGGCGACCGTCGTCACACCAACCACGACGCTTGCAAGCATCGGCAGGCGGCGCGCAGCGATGGCGGTTACCGCGCAGGCCAGCGTCTCCGCCCAACCGACGGCAAAGGCGGTCGGGGCGATGACAGCCATCAGCACGGCCGGCGGAATGGCTTCGATCGCCGTTCTCCGCCGCTCGTCCACCTCTATGTAACGGATCAACACGAGGCCGCCAACGCGGGTGAAGACCGTTGCGGCAGCCATCGCGAGGATGGCGATAAGGGTGTTGAGGTCGAGCGTCATGCCGCTTGCTCCCGCGCCCTGCCCTGCCAGAGGGCCGTTGCCAGCCCGGCCAGCGCACCGGCGGCGATATACCAGACCCCGGGCACGAAGTGATGAACCGCAACGGAGGCAACGCCGCTTGCGGCGAGGACGGCGCCGGTTTCCGGGCCCTTCCAGAAGCCCATGACGAGCACGACGAAAACCGCCGGAAAGGCGAAGTCGAAGCCGATGACGGCAGGATTGCCGAGAAAGGCGCCGAGCAGAGCGCCCGTCAGCGACGAGCCGACCCAGGTGAGGTAGAACGGCGCGACGATGCCGGCATACCAGGCGGGTGTCAGCCGTGTGCTACCGGCGCGGAATTCCGCCATGGCCCAGAGCTCGTCGGCGAGGAAGAGCATGGCGATATAGCGTTTGATGCCAGGGAAGGACTGCATTTTCGTGCCGATCGACGCGCTCATCAGCACGTGGCGGATATTGACCAGTAGGGCGGCGAAGCCGACACCGATCCAGCTTGCCGGATGCGTCCAGATGTCCATCGCCACGAATTGCGAGCCGCCCGCAAAGACAAGTGCGCTCATCAGCGTCGTTTCCAGCGGCGAAATGCCCTTGGTGGCCGCGACCGCGCCGAAGACGAGGCCGATCGGCAGGACAGCGACGACAAGCGGAAAGATGGCGCGCATTCCGGCAAGAAATTCGCCGATAAGAAATTCACCGGCTGGCCGGCTGTGCTGCAACATGGCAACCTCCTGATCAAGATCGCGGAGGCTTAGCCCAGCCCGCCATGGCTGTATTGAACGAAAGTGATCAGCCGGTGCGGAATTGGCCGGGGGTTACGCCCGTGCGCGCCTTGAAGTGCCGGGTGAAATGCGCCTGATCGGCAAAACCGCATTCAAGCGCGATGTCGGCCGGCATGCGCCCCTGCCGCAGCAGGCGGCGGGCCACCTGCACGCGCCGATCGGTGAGGAAGGCATGCGGGGTGATGTGATATTCCTTGCGGAAGGCGCGGATGAGATGAGCGCGGCTCAATCCCGCCACGCCGGCCAGCTGCTCGAGGCCGACATCGCTGTCGAAATTCTCGATGAGATAGTCGCGGGCGCGGGCGACCGCGCTTCGTTCCTGCGTATCGACAGGCACGACGATCGTGCTGCCGTGGCGCGCAAAGATCGCCGCCAGCACCGAGAACATGCTTTCATCGGTCTCCAGCGCGCCTGCTGCCCTTTCGAGCGTGCGGTGGGCGGCATGAAACGCATTGGCAAGTTGCGGATCGCGCGGAAGCGCACTGGAGAAGGACGGCGTCGCGTGGAAGGCCCTGCCCGTGACATCCTCCAGAATATCGACGAACAACTTCGTATCCGGATAGATCATGCGATAGCGATAGCCTTCGCCGCCGGGCGTGCCGTCATGAACGACGCCGGGATCGATGAGATAAAAATCACCCGGGCCGGTTTCCTCTTTCCTGCCGCTGAGAGTAGCGATCTGAGTGCCGCTTTCGATCGCGCCGATGCTGAACGTATCGTGCGCGTGCGGCGCGTATTCGTGCGTCAGGAAAGTGGCGCTCAGGCACTCCATATCGCGGAAGCGGCCATCCCGCCAGAAGCGGGCCCTTTCCACGTTGGCAAGCGGCATGGCGTCTGCCGCCTCTTTCTGTGATACGTTGTGCATCCGATTAGATTAACGCCGAAGCCGGCATGCGTCTTGAACAAAAGTGATCGTGCAAGAAGCAAAGGGTGGTATGTGGCTGCCTGCGCTTTCCCTTAACCGCAATGCTCTCTAGACTGGTCCAGGCGGTTTCCTTCCACTATTTCACGGCGATTCATGACAGATTTTCCTATTCCCTTCGAAGACGACGATCTTTTTGCATCCGCAGGCCTGCGGCTGACCGTCGACCTGGCGGCCCTAACGGAAAACTGGCGCGACATGGCGCGCCGCTCCGGTGCGGCGCGTGCTGCCGCCGTCGTCAAGGCGGATGCCTATGGCATGGGCATCGAGGATGCCGGCGAAGCGCTCTATATGGCAGGCGCCCGCGACTTCTTCGTTGCGACCGTCGACGAGGGCGTCACACTTCGCCTCTATGCGCCGGACGCCCGCATCTTCGTGCTGTCAGGCATATGGCCGGGCACCGAGCGGCGCTTCTTCGACAATGATCTGGTACCGGTGATTTCCTCCGACGAGCAGCTTGCCTTCTGGATGGCCGTGCTTGCCGATTACGGCGATTACCCCTGCGCGCTGCATGTCGATACCGGCTTCAATCGGCTCGGACTGCACATGGACGATGCGATCGCGCTCGCCGACGACGTCTCTCGGCCGGCCAGTTTCGCGCCGGTGCTGGTCATGAGCCATCTTGCCTGCGGCGACGATCCCAGCCATGCGATGAACCGGCGCCAGCTCGAATCATTCCACAGGGTTAGCGCCGCCTATGAAGGCATCGATTCAAGTCTTGCCGCCTCGGCCGGCATCTTTCTCGGCGAGGATTATCACTTCGACCTGACGCGGCCGGGCATTTCGCTCTATGGCGGCGAGGCGGTCAGCGGCATGACGAACCCGATGCGGCCGGTCGCCACCGCGGAAGCCCGCATCATCCAGGTGCGCAGCGTCGAGGCCGGCGAAACCGTCAGCTACGGGCGGGCGCTGCAGCTTCGCCGCGACAGCCGGCTGGCGATCGTCTCTGCCGGCTATGCCGACGGCTACATGCGCAGCCAGTCGAGCGGCGGCGTGCCGCTGCGCCAGGCCGTGCCGCAAGGCGGGCAAGGCTTCATCGCCGGACACAAGGTGCCGGTCGCGGGCCGGATCACCATGGACCTGACGATCTTCGATATCACCGACCTGCCGGAGAATGCCGTGCGCGCCGGCGATTATGTCGAGCTGTTCGGCAAGAACGTGCCGGTCGACGACGTGGCCCGGGCGGCAGGCACGATCGGATACGAGATCCTGACCAGCATGGGGCTGCGCCACGAGCGGCGCTATGTCGCCGAGGAGTAGGAATATTCTCCGCAGATTGCTATATCTGCCGCAGAGGAGTCAGCCATGCGCAAACGCGAGACGAAGATTGCAAAGCTCCGGGCGCTGATCAAAGAGGGGCAAGACGATATCGACATGGGCCGGCTCCTATCTTTCAACAGTGCTGACGAGCTGACGGCATTTATTCTGCAAGAGGCTGCGGCAACCGACAATTAGATCCCGCCGCCTCCGCCAAGCGCCTCAACCAGATCAGCAATAGCTCGGACAGATCGCACGATCGGGTTTCACGAGCGCGACCTCACCTGAAGATTTATCGAAAGCAATCACTGATGGCGAAGGCCAGGACACAATTCATCTGCCAGAGCTGCGGCACCGTTCATAACCGTTGGGCCGGCAAATGCGAGAACTGCGGCGCGTGGAACACCATCGTCGAAGAAGATCCGATGGGCGGGATCGGCTCCGGTCCCGGCAAGACACCGAAAAAAGGTCGGCCGGTGACGCTGACGGCGCTGTCGGGCGAGATCGAGGAGGCGCCGCGCATCCATACCGCCATGTCGGAACTCGACCGGGCGCTCGGCGGCGGCTTCGTGCGCGGCTCGGCAGTGCTGATCGGCGGCGATCCCGGTATCGGCAAATCGACGCTGCTGATGCAGGCGGCCGCCGCCCTTGCGCGGCGCGGCCATAAGATCATCTACGTCTCCGGCGAAGAAGCCGTGGCCCAGGTCCGGCTGCGGGCGCAACGCCTTGCGGCGGCCGATACCGACGTGATGCTGGCGGCCGAAACCAATGTCGAGGACATTCTGGCGACGCTTGCCGAGGGCAAGCGACCGGATCTCGTCATTATCGATTCCATTCAGACGCTGTGGAGCGAACTGGCCGAATCCGCACCGGGAACGGTAACGCAGGTGCGCACCGGCGTGCAGGCGATGATCCGTTTCGCCAAGCAGACCGGGGCCGCCATGGTGCTTGTCGGCCATGTGACCAAGGACGGACAGATCGCCGGCCCGCGCGTCGTCGAGCATATGGTCGACGCCGTGCTCTATTTCGAAGGCGATCGCGGCCACCATTACCGCATCCTGCGCACGGTCAAGAACCGCTTCGGCCCGACCGACGAGATCGGCGTCTTCGAAATGTCCGACAGAGGCTTGCGCGAAGTCGCCAACCCCTCGGAACTCTTCCTCGGCGAGCGCAACGAGAAATCGCCGGGTGCCGCCGTCTTTGCCGGCATGGAGGGCACGCGCCCCGTGCTCGTCGAGGTGCAGGCGCTGGTGGCGCCGACCTCGCTCGGCACGCCCAGGCGCGCCGTGGTCGGCTGGGATTCGGCCCGGCTGTCGATGATCCTCGCGGTGCTGGAAGCCCATTGCGGCGTCAGGCTCGGCCAGCACGACGTCTATCTCAATGTCGCCGGCGGTTACCGCATCACCGAACCGGCGGCCGATCTCGCCGTCGCCTCGGCGCTGGTTTCCTCGCTTGCCGGTATTGCCCTTCCTGCCGATTGCGTCTATTTCGGCGAAGTCAGCCTGTCGGGCGCCATCCGGCCGGTTGCGCACACCGCCCAGCGCCTCAAGGAAGCCGAGAAGCTGGGTTTTTCCGCTGCACTGCTTCCGTCCGCCTCCGCCGAACTGCCGAAGGGCTCAGGCGGTCGCTGGAGCGAGGTCGAAAGCCTGCCGGATCTGGTCGCGCGCATCGCCGGATCGAAGGGAGCGCTGCGTGTGGAAGACGAGGTTTGATCCTTTCATTGCCAAGATTGGTGATGATATAGGAGGCACACGATAAGGCACGACACGGCCGCCAAGCGGCAGTCCTGGAGTTGAAATTACATGCCCATTACGATTTTCGACGGTATTGTCATCGGCGTCGTGCTCTTCTCCGCCGTGCTGGCGATGGTCCGCGGCTTCTCGCGCGAGATTCTGTCGATCGCGAGCTGGGGCGGTTCGGCGGCGGCGGCCTATTACCTCTATCCCTACCTGCTGCCCTATGCGAAGAAATACACCGATGACGACCGCATCGCCATCGTCGGGTCGGCAGCGGTCGTCTTCCTGATCGCGCTGATCGTCATCTCCTTCATCACGATGAAGATCGCCGATTTCATCATCGACAGCCGCGTCGGCGCGCTCGACCGCACGCTCGGCTTCCTGTTCGGGGCAGCGCGCGGCGTGCTGCTCCTGGTCGTCGCCGTCGCCTTCTGGAACTGGCTGGTCGATGTCGATCACCGCCCGGCCTGGGTCAATGACGCGAAGTCGAAGCCCTTCCTGGACTCGATGGTCGTGAAGCTGAAGTCGGTTCTGCCGGAGCAATTTGCCCAGATGATACCGGCGAGCATCCGTGATAAGCTTCAGCCGCCGGCACAGGGCACGGAAGGTACCAATCCGCCGACGGGCGACCAGGCTCCGGCGGAAGACGCACCGACCGCACCTGCGCAGCAGCCCGCGAATTGACACAGTGTTCAAGAGCTTGACCCGCTTCCCGGCAATCGCCATGTGAGCGGGATATGAAATGAGGGGTCCGGCCGGGCATTCCAGCTCCGCCGGGCTTCAGTTATTTCTGGAAATGCCGATCCATTCTTGTGAGAGCAGAGGCCCGCAGAAATGAACCAGTCCCATGCCATCCCGACCGACGATCCGCTCGACGGAGATACACTGCATGAAGAATGCGGGGTTTTCGGAATTTTGGGACATCCCGATGCCGCGACACTCACCGCGCTTGGCCTGCATGCGCTGCAGCATCGCGGGCAGGAAGCGGCCGGCATCGTCGCTTTCGACGGCAAGCGCTTTTACCAAGAGCGCCATATGGGCCTCGTCGGCGATCACTACACCAATCCGATGACGCTCGCCCGCCTGCCCGGCAGCATGTCGATCGGCCATACGCGCTACTCGACAACTGGCGAAGTGGCGATGCGCAACGTCCAGCCGCTCTTTGCCGAGCTGGAAGAAGGCGGCATCGCCATTGCCCATAACGGCAATTTCACCAACGGCCTGACGCTGCGCCGCCAGATCATCGCGACCGGCGCCATCTGTCAGTCGACCTCCGATACCGAAGTCGTCCTCCACCTTATCGCCCGCTCCCGCCACGCTTCGACCTCCGACCGCTTCATCGACGCCATTCGCCAGATGGAAGGCGGCTATTCGATGCTCGCGATGACGCGCACCAAGCTGATTGCGGCGCGCGATCCGACCGGCATCCGCCCGCTCGTCATGGGCGAACTCGACGGCAAGCCGATCTTTTGCTCGGAAACCTGCGCCCTCGACATCATCGGCGCCAAGTTCATCCGCGACGTCGAGAACGGCGAAGTTGTCATCTGCGAAATCCAGCCGGACGGCTCGATCAGCATCGATGCGCGCAAGCCGAGCAAGCCGCAGCCGGAACGCCTCTGCCTGTTCGAATATGTCTATTTCGCTCGTCCGGATTCGGTCGTCGGCGGCCGCAACGTCTATACGACGCGCAAGAACATGGGCATGAACCTCGCCAAGGAATCGCCGGTCGATGGCGACGTGGTCGTGCCGGTGCCGGACGGCGGCACGCCGGCGGCGCTCGGCTATGCCCAGGAAAGCGGTATCCCCTTCGAATACGGCATCATCCGCAACCACTATGTCGGCCGCACCTTCATCGAGCCGACCCAGCAGATCCGCGCCTTCGGCGTGAAGCTGAAGCATTCGGCCAACCGGGCGATGATCGAAGGCAAGCGCGTGGTGCTGGTCGACGATTCCATCGTGCGCGGCACGACCTCTCTCAAGATCGTCCAGATGATCCGTGAAGCCGGGGCACGCGAAGTCCATATCCGCGTCGCAAGCCCGATGATCTTCTTCCCCGACTTCTACGGCATCGACACGCCCGATGCCGAAAAGCTGCTGGCAAACCAGTATGCCGATGTCGAAGCCATGGCGAAGTATATCGGCGCGGATTCGCTTGCTTTCCTGTCGATCAACGGCCTCTATCGCGCCGTCGGCGGCGAGGATCGCAATCCGGCCCGCCCGCAGTTCACCGATCACTACTTCACCGGTGACTACCCCACGCGCCTGCTCGACAAGAACGGCGAGTCCATGGGCAACAAGCTTTCGATGCTTGCCAGCAACGGCTGAGCCGCTTCCGCTTTGACTTTCCTATCGGGGGCGCTTATTGCGCCCCTTACCTTTTCAAGCACATCCGGAACCGGGGCAGATGAACATCAATCTTGAAGGCAGGATCGCGCTCGTCACCGGTGCATCGCGCGGCATCGGCTATTTCACCGCGTTGGAACTGGCGAAAGCCGGCGCTCATGTGATCGCCTGCGCGCGCACGGTCGGCGGGCTCGAGGATCTCGACGATGCGATCAAGGCTATCGGCGGCACGGCGACGCTGGTGCCCTTCGACCTTGCCGACATGAATGCGATCGATGCGCTCGGCGGCTCGATCTTCGAGCGCTGGGGCAAGCTCGATATCCTCGTCGCCAATGCCGGCGTGCTCGGGGTGATTTCGCCGATCGGCCATATCGAGGCGAAGGTGTTCGAGAAGGTGATGACCGTCAACGTCACCGCGACATGGCGGCTGATCCGCTCGGTCGATCCGCTGCTCGCACGCTCGGATGCCGGCCGCGCCGTCATCCTGTCCTCCGGGGCCGCGCATAAGTGCCGTCCCTTCTGGGGCGCCTACTCCGCTTCCAAGGCCGCCGTCGAGGCGCTGGCGCGCACCTGGGCCGGCGAGAGCCAATCGACGCCGCTGCGCATCACCAGCGTCGATCCGGGTGCGACACGCACCGCCATGCGGGCGCAGGCGGTGCCGGGCGAAGATCCTCAGACGCTGCCGCATCCCTCCGAAGTGGCGAAGGCGATCCTGCCGCTGCTCGGTCCCGGCGTGACGGAGACGGGCAAGCTGTTCATGGTACGGGAAAACAAGCTCGTCGATTATCGCTTGCCGGAATAGGCGTCTGGCGGAATAGGCCGAAGATCTTACTTCGCTGCAACGGATGGGAAGAGGTGCGCCAATCCCGTCTCCGACGGGCATAGGGCATTGAGATCCACCGGTCCCTGGATGCCGTTCAAGGTACCGTTATCGGCAAATTGCCAGATCGACCAGCGACCACATTCTTCCTGCTGCGGCTCCTTGAATACGCTTCGCAGCCACAAATAATGGTCGGGGAAGCGGGCTTCATTGCCTTTCAGATATTGATCGAAGAACTCCTGTGTGACGTAGAAAATCGGCTTCTCCGGAAAGGTGCCTTTCAGCTCGGTGAAGAAGGCGTTGACCTCCATCGCCATTTCCTCGAGCGTCGGGACCTTGTCGCAATTGCCGACAAACTCAAGGTCGACGGCGATGGGCAGGGTTCCCGGCTCATTCGGCACGGTCGCCAGGACATTCTGCGCCTGATCCCTGCCCGGGCGGCAGAAGGTGAAGAAGTGATAGGCGCCCCTGACCAGCCCGGCCTCTCCGGCGCGCTGCCAGTTCTCGGCGAACCTCGAATCCTTATGGTCGCCGCCTTCGGTGGCCTTCATGATCGCAAAACGCACGTTCGGCTGCGCGGCAACCGTCTTCCAATCGATGTCGCCCTGGTGATGGCTGACATCGATGCCTTGGATCGGATGGGTTGACAAAGACGGATTGTTGAAACGAAACATACCGAAATCGTATGCGAAATAAGCAGCGGATGCGACTATCAGAATTGCCGTCGCTCCGATCGTTCCCCAGACCAGGTTTCTCACTCATTCCCCCAGTTTTCAGCAGCCTGTCAACTGGCTATTGGCGATTTGCGCCGGGAAAATGGCGGACGCGCCTCCGCGCGCTCACCATATCTTCGCCGGGCGCTCGCCCTTGCAATCGTGTCGCCGGATATGTCGCTCCGGTTGCCGCCGGATCGCTCCCCATCCCTCTTGACCAAATGCCATTCCCACGCCATAAATCGCGCCATGAAAACGGTTATCTGCATTACCTGCCGGAAGATTATTCGCTAGCGCGAGCGCTGGCCCGGCCGTTTTCATCTCCCAGATAGTCAAGATGCGAAACGCCCCGGCCCGCCGGTCGCACTATTTTTCTGATCGTGCCTTTGGGAGAATGGAATGGACGCGACGCCGGAATTGAAGCTGTACAACACGCTGACGCGGGAAAAATCGGTCTTCGCGCCGATCGATCCCGACAATGTCCGCATGTATGTCTGCGGCCCGACCGTCTATGACTTCGCCCATATCGGCAATGCCCGGCCGGTGATCGTCTTCGACGTGCTGTTCCGGCTGCTGCGCCATATCTATGGCCAAGATCACGTCACCTATGCCCGCAACATCACCGACGTCGACGACAAGATCAATGCGCGGGCGCTGCGGGATCATCCGGGCCTGCCGCTGAACGATGCGATCCGCGCCGTTACCGAAAAGACCGAGACGCAGTTTCACGCCGATGTCGCCGAGCTCGGCTGCCTGGAGCCGAATGTCGAGCCGCGCGCCACCGATAATATCGTCGAGATGACCGAGATCATCGAGAAGCTGATCGGCAACGGCCATGCCTACGTCGCAGCCGGCGAAGTGCTGTTCGACACCAAATCCATGGCGGACTACGGCCAGCTTTCGAAGCGCCCGCTCGACGAGCAGCAGGCCGGCGCCCGCGTCGCCGTCGACGCGCACAAGAAGAACCCGGGCGATTTCGTGCTCTGGAAACTGTCGAGCCATAACGAACCCGGCTGGGAGAGCCCATGGGGCCGCGGCCGGCCGGGCTGGCATATCGAATGCTCGGCAATGAGCCGGCGTTATCTCGGCGATGTCTTCGACATTCACGGCGGCGGGCTGGATCTGATCTTCCCGCATCATGAAAACGAAATCGCCCAGTCGCGCTGCGCCCACGGCACCGAGGTGATGGCGAATGTCTGGATGCACAACGGCTTCGTGCAGGTCGAAGGCCGCAAGATGTCGAAATCCGAAGGCAATTTCGTCACGATCCACGATCTGCTGCACACGCAGATCTTCGGCGGGCGGAAATGGCCGGGAGAAGTGCTGCGCCTTGCCATGCTGATGACGCATTACCGCGAGCCGATCGATTTCTCGATCAAGCGGCTGGAAGAGGCCGAACGCCTGCTCGCCAAATGGCCGGCGACGGAAGCCGGCGATGCCAAGCCGGATGAGAGCGTGCTGAACGCTCTCTCCGACGACCTCAACACCGTCGCGGCAGTTCAGGCGTTGCATGCGCTGGCGCAGGCCGCCCACACAGATCCCGCCGCCGGCGCTACCTTTGCCGCAACGGCTTCCCTCCTCGGCCTATTGCCGAAGAAAGCCGAAATCGACGAAGCCGTCGCGGCGGCAGTCGATGCGCTGGTCGCCATGCGTCTCGAAATGCTGAAGGCGAAGAATTTTGCTGAAGCCGACAAGATCCGCGACGAGCTGACGGCAAAAGGCATCCAGCTGAAGGACGGCAAGGATGCGGCGACCGGTGAGCGGGTGACGACTTGGGAGGTCAAGCGGTAAGATGGGTTGGGCGGCTGGATATACCCCCCTCTGCCCTGCCGGGCATCTCCCCCACAAGGGGGGAGATCGGCTGGAAGCACTCGCTCGCCCTGATCATGCGTACGATCCAGCGAAAGCTGCTCGCTACACTGTCGGGATTTGGCGAGGCCAGTGCGTCTTGCCAATCTCCCCCCTTGTGGGGGAGATGCCCGGCAGGGCAGAGGGGGGTGCCGCACCCCCGTCACGTCATAGCGAGAGGCAAGACATGTCGCATACACCGGTTCCGCCGCAACGGCGGGCAAATGCCCGGCATATGCGCAAGGCTATGACTGACGCCGAATTGAAGCTCTGGAACGAGCTTCGCGCCCATCGCTTGATGGGCCTCGGCTTCCGCCGACAGATGCCGATCGCCGGCTATATCGTCGATTTCGCATGCCCCACCCATCACCTTATCGTCGAGATAGACGGCTCGCAGCACGCGCTTGCCCCTAATCTCACCTACGATGAAATCAGAACTCAGCGTCTCCAGACAGACGGCTGGATCGTCCTACGCTTCTGGAACGATGATATTCTTCGGGATATCGACAGTGTGTGCAGCCATATTATCCGCACCATCGGAACGGAGCTGTGATGACCAAGACCCACACCGGCGGCTGCCAATGTGGAGCGATACGCTTTCGCGTCAGCGGCGACCTCAAGGATTCCTCGATCTGTCATTGCCGCATGTGCCAGAAGGCGTTCGGGGCCTATTATGCGCCGCTGGTTTCGGTGCGCGGCGCTGAGTTCGAATGGACGCGCGGAGCACGCAAGACTTTCCGCTCCTCGAATTTCGTCGCGCGTGGCTTCTGCGGCGACTGCGGCACGCCGCTGACCTATGAAGCGCCGGATGGAATGGCCGTTGCCGCAGGCGCATTCGATGATCCGTCGTTGCTGCCGCCGACCATCCAATGGGGCGTGGAAGGCAAGATCGGCTTTGTCGATCATCTGCACGAACTGCCCGCAGAGCGAACCGAGGCGGATCTGACGGCCGGTTCCTTCCTGCACGACCTGGTTTCCTATCAGCACCCCGACCACGATACGCCGGTCTGGCCGCCGGAGGATCGCGCATGACGAAACCGGCAGGGCATACGGGCGGATGCCAGTGCGGCGCGGTTCGTTATCGCGCGCGCGGTGAACTCGGTTATCCCCATATCTGCCATTGCCGCATGTGCCAGAAGGCGGCCGGCAATTATTTTCTGCCGCTGGCGGCGGCCAAGCGCACGGATTTCGAGCTGACGCGCGCGGAGCCCAAATGGTTCCGCTCGTCCGATCTCGTGCGGCGCGGTTTCTGCGGCGATTGCGGCACGCCGCTGTTCTACGATATTCCGGAAACGGACTTCATCAACATCGCTCTCGGCTCGCTGGATGATCCCGACGCGGTCAAGCCGGTGATGCAATCGAACACCGGCCGCAAGATGTCCTGGTTTCACGCGATCGACGGCTTGCCGCTGGAACCGGAGCCGGACACGTCGGAGCGCGAAGATGCGATCGCGGCAACCAATCATCAGCATCCCGACCATGATACGAAAAGCTGGCCACCCGGAGAAACCCTATGACGGATAAAATCAGAACAGGCGGATGCCAGTGCGGCGCCGTGCGCTTCCGCATATCAGGCGCGCTCGGTCGGCCCTCGATCTGCCATTGCCGCATGTGCCAGAAGCAATTCGGCGGCTTCTTCTCCGCGCTCGTCACCGCGCCTGACGAAGGGATGGAATGGACGCGCGGCGAGCCGAACTATTTCCAGTCCTCGGTTAATATCGAGCGCGGCTTCTGCAGCAATTGCGGCACGCCGATGACCTACCGGCATCCGGGTGGCCTGGAGCTTGCCATCGGCACCTTCGACGACCGCAGCGATCTCGCACCGCAAATCCAGGTCAATTACGAGGCCCGCCTCCCCTGGGTCGAGACGATCTTCGACGCGCCCGTTCACCAGGACCCGGATTTCTATGCCCGGCAGGAGGCGATCATCTCCTTCCAGCATCCCGACCACGATACCGCCGTCTGGCCCGCGAAAGGCGTGAAGATATGACCGAGAGACTGCGCACGCTCTATCCCGAGATCGAAGCCTATGCCTCCGGTCATCTCGATGTCGGCGATGGCCATGTGATCTACTGGGAGCGCTCGGGAACGCCGGGCGCCAAACCGGCCGTCTTCCTGCATGGCGGCCCGGGCGGAGGCTTTTCGCCCGCCCATCGCCGGCTCTTCGATCCCCATCTCTACGACGTCATGCTGTTCGACCAGCGCGGCTGCGGCAGGTCGACGCCGCATGCGGATCTCAACGCCAACACCACCTGGCACCTTGTCGCCGATATCGAGCAGCTGCGGGAGATGGCCGGCGTCGAGACGTGGCAGGTGTTCGGCGGCTCCTGGGGTTCGACCCTGGCGCTCGCCTATGCCGAGACGCATCCTGAGCGGGTCTCCGAGCTCATCCTGCGCGGAATCTATACGCTGACCAAGGCCGAGCTCGACTGGTACTATCAGTTCGGCGTCTCGGAAATATTCCCCGACAAGTGGGAGCGCTTCATCGCCCCCATTCCGCCGGAAGAGCGGCATGAGATGATGCATGCCTATCATCGCCGCCTGACGCATGAGGACAGGAATGTGCGCCTTCAAGCCGCGCAGGCCTGGAGCATCTGGGAAGGCGAAACGATCACGCTGCTGCCGGAACCTTCGACCAGCGGCAAGTTCGAGGAGGCGGAGTTCGCCTATGCCTTTGCCCGCATCGAGAACCATTTCTTCGTCAATGCCGGCTGGATGGACGAGGGACAATTGATCCGCAATGCCGGCCGGCTCAAGGATATTCCCGGCGTCATCGTCCATGGCCGCTACGATATGCCCTGCCCGGCAAAATATGCCTGGCGGCTGCATCAGGCCTGGCCGAAGGCGGAATTCCACCTGATCGAGGGCGCGGGCCATGCCTATTCGGAGCCGGGCATTCTCGATCGGCTGATCCGGGCGACGGATCAGTTTGCCGGGAAGCAAGACTGATTGCCGGGGTCGGGGCAGCCCCTCACCCTAACCCTCTCCCCGCTCGCGGGGAGAGGGGACGTGCCTCGCGATACGGTGCGGCATTCCCCTTCTCCCCGTCAGAACGGGGAGAAGGTGGCGGCAGCCGGATGAGGGGCAGCATCCGCAGGACAACAACACCCGCCCGCCGGGAGGAAACGACATGAAAGAACGCATCTACCTCTTCGATACGACGCTCCGGGACGGGCAGCAGACGCCTGGGATCGATTTTTCGGTCGAGGACAAGATTGCGATCGCCGCGATGCTCGACGAGTTCGGCTTCGACTATGTCGAGGGCGGATATCCCGGCGCCAATCCGACCGATACGGCCTTCTTCAGCGAAAAACGCACCGGCCAGGCCCGCTTCGTCGCTTTCGGCATGACCAAGCGGGCGGGTGTTTCGGTCTCCAACGATCCCGGCATTGCCGGGCTGCTGCAGGCGAAAAGCGACGCCATCTGTTTCGTCGCCAAGAGCTGGGATTATCACGTCGCGGTGGCGCTCGGCTGCACCAACGAGGAAAACCTCGAAAGCATTGCCGAAAGCGTCAAGGCCGCCGTCGGCGCCGGCAAGGAAGCGATCGTCGATTGCGAGCACTTCTTCGACGGTTTCAAGGCCAATCCGGCCTATGCGCTCGCCTGCGCGAAAACGGCCTATGAGAGCGGCGCACGCTGGGTCGTGCTCTGCGACACCAATGGCGGCACGCAGCCGCCGGAGGTGCGCGCCATCGTCGAGGCGGTGATCGCCGCGGGCGTTCCCGGCCACTGTCTCGGCATTCATGCGCATAACGACACCGGCCAGGCGGTCGCCAATTCGCTTGCCGCGGTCGAAGCCGGTGTGAGGCAGATTCAGGGCACGCTGAACGGCATCGGCGAACGCTGCGGCAATGCCAATCTGGTGACGCTGATCCCGACTTTGGCGCTGAAGAGCGCTTATACCTCGCGTTTCGAAACGGCGATCGACGAGGAGCGGCTGCTCAACCTCACCCGGCTCTCGCATGCCTTCGACGAGTTGCTCAACCGCTCGCCCGACCACCAGATGCCCTATGTCGGCGCTTCCGCCTTCGCCACCAAGGCCGGCATCCATGCATCGGCGCTGATCAAAGACCCGCGCACCTATGAACACGTGCCGCCGGAAACCGTCGGCAACTTCCGCAAGGTCATGGTTTCCGACCAGGGCGGCAAGGCGAACTTCATCAATGCGCTGAAGCGGCGCGGCATCACCGTGGCCAAGGACGATCCGAAGCTCGACCTGCTGATCTCGATCGTCAAGGAACGTGAATCCATCGGCTATGCCTATGAGGGCGCGGATGCGAGCTTCGAGCTGCTGGCACACCGCACGCTCGGCACAATCCCGGAATTCTTCACCATCGAAGGCTTCCGCGTGATGATCGAGCGCCGCTTCGACAGTCTCGGCCGCGTGAAGATCGTCTCGGAGGCGGTGGTCAAGATCACCATCGACGGCCAGACGCTGATGTCGGTCGCCGATGCCGAAGGCCCGGTCAACGCGCTCGACCTGGCGCTGCGCAAGGATTTCGGCAAATACCAGCACGAGATCGACGATCTGGTGCTCGCCGATTTCAAAGTGCGTATCCTCAATGGCGGCACGGAGGCGATCACCCGCGTGCTGATTGAATCCACCGACAGCGACGGCGTGCGCTGGTGGACGGTCGGCGTCTCGGAGAACATCATCGACGCCTCATTCCAGGCGCTGATGGACTCCGTCATTTACAAGCTGATGAAGAACCGGCAACTGGCCGGCAAGATCGCGGCGGAATAAGTCTGTTCCGCCGATTCGGCTAACCGCGGGCAAACGCCACCAGTGTCTCGCCCGCCATCCTATAGCGGATCCATTCCTTCTGCGGCTGCGCGCCAATCGCCTCGTAGACACGGATCGAGGGTTCGTTCCAGTCGAGCACGCTCCATTCGAAGCGGCCGCAACCCTTTTCCAGCGCGATCTGTGCCAGGCGCCGCAAAAGCGCCTTGCCGGCGCCCGAGCCGCGCGCGTCCGGTGTTACATAGAGATCCTCCAGATAAAGACCGTTCTTCGCTTGCCATGTCGAATAGCTGAAGAAATAAACCGCCATGCCGATGGCGCGACCCTCGCGTTCGCAGATCAGCGCATGCGTGACGGAACCGTCGCCGAAGATCGCCGCACGCGTGCTCTCCTCGGTCGCCTCGACCTCGTGGATCGCCTTTTCATAATCGGCCAATTCGCGGACAAATCGCAGGATCGTTGCCGCGTCTGAAGGCATTGCCGGGCGTACGGTAAGGGTCACGTGAGAGGCTCCTGATCTGGCGCTTGGCGCTCCAGATGAAAGAACTTGCCGAGCCTGTCAACTGAATGGGCGGATCGTATCGGCGGGTTTGCTCCGCCATCCGCTTTAAATTCTTTAGCCTTCATTCAACGAAATGAATTGGCCTATTCACGGCGCTTAAGCTAGGCCGGATCAGAAGAAGAACAAAGATGGAAACGCCCGATGTCGACCGATGTATCCGTTCCCTTGGCCAAGAACGAAGACAGTCCGCGCGGTTTTGCCTTCGCGCTGACCGCCTATCTGCTCTGGGGCTTCCTGCCGATCTACATGAAGGCAGTGGCGCATATTTCGCCGGCCGAGGTGATTGCCCACCGCATCGTCTGGTCGCTGCCGCTGGCAGGCATCGTGCTGATCGTACTCGGGCGCACCAATGATATCGCGACAGCGCTGCGCTCGCCACGCATGCTGGCGATGGCAGCGCTCACCGCCTCGCTGATCACCGTCAACTGGGGCACCTATGTCTGGGCGATCGGCGCCGGCCATTCGCTCGATGCCGCGCTCGGCTATTTCATCAATCCGCTGTTCAGCATCTTCCTCGGCGCGGTGCTGCTAAAGGAGAAGCTGCAGCCGTTGCAGATCGCGGCGATCGCGCTTGCGGCCCTTGCCGTCGCCATTCTCGCCTTCGATAGCGGCGGCATCCCTTGGGTGGCGCTGACGCTGGCCATCTCGTGGGGTTTCTACGCCTTGCTGCGCAAGACGCTGCCGCTCGGGCCGAATCAGGGCTTCTTCCTCGAAGTGCTGATCCTCAGCGGGCCGGCCCTCCTTTACATCCTCTATCTCGAATTCGGCAGCGGCCAGGGCCATTTCTACCGCACAGGCCTTGCCGATACGTCGCTGCTGCTCGGCTGCGGCGTCATCACCGCCGTGCCGCTGATGATCTACGCCAACGGCGCCAAGCTGCTGAAGCTTTCGACGATCGGCATCATGCAGTATATCGCGCCGACGATGATCTTCCTGATCGCGGTCTTCGTCTTCCAGGAGCCGCTCGGCACGGCGCGCATGATTGCCTTCGCGCTGATCTGGGCGGGGTTGTTCCTCTACAGCTGGTCGATGCTGAAGGGAAGCCGCGGGCGCTAGGTCGGAGTCCCTGTCCAACGGATGTCGTCGTTGCTACGTAACGATCGAACCATCGAAAGCCGGAGCGCGTCGGCTTTAAAACCAGGACAGCAGCGCCGTGCGGACAACGATCCCGGCCAATGCGCTCACGACGGCGACGCCTGCCACCGGCCTGAGCGCCGGCACCGAAGCGATCAGGATGGAAAGACCGGGAACGTCGAGAGGGTTTAGCAGAAATGCGGACCCGTGAATGATCTTCTCAGGCGCAAGGCCCTGCTCCTTGTGGAGGTCGAGTAACAGCGTGACCGCTGCGCTCGACCCTGCCAGGCACTTTGTGAGGAAGAACAGGACATCCTGCTGCGAGACGCCGAGCAACTGAAGCAACGGCTGCGCAACGGACGTGAAGGCCGAAAGTGCGCCTGTGCTTTGGATTAGCCTCACCATCGCTAGGGAGATGACGAGCACCGGCAGAATTGCCGAAATGACCCGAACGGCATCTGCGCCACCGCGGTTGATTGCCGCCAGCAGATCGCGTCTTGCGGCGACGTGGTCATCGGCCGTGTCACGGGAACAGACCGTTTCAAACAAGGAACGGCGTCCAATCATCCAGCAGGCGAGAGTGGACGCCACAAGCGCTCCGCAAAGACCGTTGACGATGATCAAGCCGGGATCGACACCGAGGCTTGCGAGCGGAAAACTGGCATTTGCCGGCGCGGCCGCAAGCACCGCGGCAAAGGCGGCGGCCATGAATCGCTCCGATGTCCGTTTGTGCGCCATGAGCGACAGGGCCGCGACCGGGGCTGCCGAACTGACGAGGCTGAGCTGGATAATCGCCAAGGCTCCGAAACCGTCCAGACCGAACAATCGGAAGAGCGGGTCGGCCTTGCCGGCCATCCATCGCAAGGCGCTCATACCCTCGAGATAGCGCATCAGCGAGAATGTCACGATCATCAACGGCAGAAAGGTGAATATCGCGATGTCGACGGCACTTCGTCCGGCATCCAGGATGGCGTTGATCAGTATTGTCATGGGAACGAGTGACTTGATGGCCGCGCCGAGCTTGCGGCAGGCTGATGGAGGAAGCGGGCCCCGGATTTGATCCCGGAGCCCGCTCGTTCAAATTCTATTCCGGTTGGAAGGTTTCATCGAAGAAGCGGGCAACCTCGGAATAGGCCTGCATGCGGTTGCTTTCCATCAGGGCGAGGTGCGTCGCCTCCCCGATTTCCACCCATCGCTTGTAGGAGGCGCCTGTCAGCTGCTCGAAATAGGCCCGCGCCAGATCAAGCGGGACGTCGATGTCCCATTCACCGTGCAACAGCAGCACCGGTGCGCGAATCTCGCCCGGCCGATAGTAGGGATTTCCAGCCCGCCAATAGGTCCGGATATCCTGGATCGGCCCGTTGGTAGCCCGGAGTTTGCCCTGCTCCCTGTCAGCCTGCGACGTCTCCTCGGAAAGGGTCAGTTTGGCCCAGAGGTCGAACCAGCCCTCCGGCACAAGACGTTCACGCGCGCGTTCGGGTGCGGTGCTCAGCCAACGCGCCAAGGCCGCCTGGACCGGAACAAGCCGGTAGGAACCGAGGACGCCACCCTGGTCGATCGGAATGGGAACGTCGCTCAGCCATTGCGGCGCGAGCAGCGCGAGCTTGACGACCTTGTCGCCGTTGCGCGCAGCATATGCACCGGCCACGGTGCCGCCCCACGACATGGCGAAGACGTTGACAGCCTTCAGACCGCGCAGTCGAAGGACGAAATCGACAGCCGTTGCGAAGTCCGTGACGCCGGTGTCGGTCGCGACAAGTGGCGGATTGAGATCGGGCTCCGCCTGCATTTCCGGCGGGCGGGTCGATTTTCCATAGCCCCTGACATCGACCGCAAAGACATCGAAGCCTTGATGAGTGAGGAAGTCGATGAAGGACATCCCGTTGAAGGGAACATCGTAAAGACTTCCGGACGAAAAGGTCGCCCCGTGCACCATCACGATTGTCTTCTCGGCGAGAAAGGTCTTGTGATCTTTCCTTCGCTTATTGCGGAGATAGAGCTTGATGCCGTCGGTTCCGCTATCGACATAATGCTCGTCGAATACGATCTCGCCTGCGTCAAAAGCTGAAGATGCGAGCTTGTTCTCAGACATAGGACCACCTGAATTTTTCGCCGTCGCGGCTCACATAGCCAGCAGACGAGCCGGGGAAATGCGTGGAGAAGTAAATGGCGCGATTGTCGGCCGCGAACTCGAGGACATGCCGCCTGGACCGGGCGGCTTGATCCAGGAATTCGCAGAACACCGTGTTGAGGTCGGGACGCTCCACCTGGATCGGATGGTGCATGACATCGCCGGCAAAAATCGCCGCTTCATTGTCCGATTCCAGCAGAACGGACATATGGCCGATGCTGTGGCCAGGTGTCGGCAAGAAGGTGAAGCGATCCAGGAAAGGACCGCCAGCGGTGTCGATGAAATCCGCAAGCCCCGCCTCGATCACGGGCCGCACGCTGTCTTCATAGACGCCGGAACTGGGAATGTTGACGTCGTTGTGGCTTGCCGTTGACGAGTAGTATTCCTGCTCGGCGCGCGGGAAGATGTAGCGCGCATTTTTGAAGGTGGGAATCCATTTTCCGTCTTCAAGCACGGTATTCCAGCCGGAATGATCGACGTGGAGATGGGTATTGATCACGAAGTCGACGTCTTCCGGCCCGACACCCGCCTGGCGCAGCCTTTCGAGAAACGGGATGGTCTGTTGATGGAAGCTGGGGTTACGCGGTCTTTCCTTGTCGTTGCCCGAGCCCGTATCGATCAGGATGACGTGGTCGGGCGTTCTCACAAGCCAACTATGTATGCTCACCACAAGGGCATCGCGGCCCTTTTCCATATCGACGGCGGAAAGCCGCGGCTCGACCGCCTTGATCTCCTCAGAACCAGCGGCCGGATAGAGAAACGACGGCGGCACGTTATGCAGATATTGCTCCTGCACCTTTCTCACCGTCGCGCCGGCAATACGATATTCCTTTCCAAGATCGCTCATGGAACTTCCTTTCGAGTTGAACTGGGATCGGGACAGCGCTGTCTGATGGCTATGGACAATAGGGAGAATTTGTGAAACGATCAAATCGATGAATGAAATTGTCTCCATTGATCATTTCAATTTGTGGTCTTTCGACCTGAACCTGCTTGTCGCATTCGATGCGCTCATGAAGGAGCGGAGCGTGACGAAGGCTGCTGTTCGTCTGAAAATTCAGCAGCCTGCCATGAGCCACAATCTCGGAACGCTTCGGACATTGCTTCAGGACGAGCTGTTCGTGCGTGTCGGCCAGGTCATGCAGCCGACCCATCGTGCACTGCGTTTCGCCGAGGCCGTCGAGCAGATCCTCAGTCGTACGCAGCAGGCGATCGTAACACCCGGAACCTTCGAGCCCGGCGAGGCCGAACAGATATTCCGCATCGGCTTTTCCAGCGAGCTCGAAGTGTTGCTCGTGCCGCGTCTCGCCGCAATGTTGAACAAAACGGCGCCCGGCATCAGGGTACTCGCCCGCGCGGTCGATCCAGAGACGGTCCACAAGCTTCTGGACGACAACGTCATCGATCTCGGCGTCGGCTGCTACGATGACGGCAACAACAGACATCGGCGGAGCCTGCTGTTCGAGCAATCGCTGATGTGTTGCTACAATCCGAAGCTTCTCGGCCTACCCGATACATTGGACCGAGACAGCTATATCGGGCTGAAGCATGCACTGGTTTCACAGAAAGATGCCATCGAAGGCTGCATTGATGATGCATTGAAGCAGATCAACGTGCGGCTCGACGTGTCGGTAGCAGCCCCAGAATTCCTGACCGTGCTGACCGCTGTCCTGGAAGCACCCTTGATCGCGACCCTGCCGACCAGAATCGTCAAGCGGTATGCCGGCCTGTTCGGCTTGGCGGTCGCCGACGTTCCGCTCGATCTAACAGTAAGCCCGATATCGATGGTCTGGTCGGCGGCAAGTGACAATGATCCCGCCAGCCGATGGATGCGATCTCAGGTGACGCAGCTTGTCTCGGCATACAGCTGAATTTGCCTGCAGAAGAGCTTCACTGCTCCGGCGCCGCCCGCGCCGCCTACATCTTCGAAATCACCTCATCCTCGCCGTCACGATCGGCGGCGAGCTGGGCTGCCTGGGCCATGATCGCCGGAATGATACCGGAAATCTCGTCGACGACGAGCGGCTGCACCCGGTGGGCGGTGTGCAGGAAGCCTTCGTCGGTCATATGACGCATCAGTTCCATCATCGGATCCCAGAAACCGTTGATGTTGGCAAAGACCATCGGCTTTTCATGGCGGCCGAGCTGTGCCCAGGTCATGATCTCGACGATCTCTTCCAGCGTGCCGATGCCGCCGGGCAGCGCGACGAAAGCGTCGGAACGCTCGAACATCGTATGTTTGCGCGCGTGCATGTCAGGGGTTACAATAAGTTCGTTGAGCTGACCGAGCGAGTGGCGAGTCGCTTCCATATCGATCAGGAATTCGGGAATGATGCCTGTCACCTGACCGCCGCCTGAAAGCACCCCGCTTGCAACCGCGCCCATGATGCCTTTGGTGCCCCCGCCATAGACGAGGCGCAGGCCGTATTCGGCGATCTCTCTTCCGAGAGCACGCCCGGCCGCCATGTGGGAGGGATCGCGTCCCGGCCTGGAGCCGCAGTAAACGCAGATGGATCGAATCGATACAGATTGCTCGGTCATAGGGGGCAAACAACTATTCCATTTCAATGCAGTCAAGAAAATTGACTGAAAAGCAGCGTGCCTAGCTTGCCTAATTGCTTTGAATGCTTGTGAAAAGCAACGGGAATCGCTAGCAATTTCGGTTACTACGGCAAATTGCCGCCTGGGGAGACATAATGATGAAGAACCGTGCCGGCTTGCTGGCCCTTGCAGTCCTCGTAATCGCAATCCTACTGATGGTGTTTTTCGTCATGCCGCGCATCGGCGGCGATGCAGCCAAGGTCGGCGACGCCATCAACCAGGCGAGCACGGAGCTCAAGAACACGGTTAACGAAGCGGCAAAGACATCGCGCTCGACCGTCGCCGACGCGGCTGCGGTCACCGACAAGGTGGGTCGCCTGTCGGCCGATGCCGGCGTGTCCCTCAGTGAGCTCAAGGCGCTGTTTGCTGACGGCAAGGGCCCGGCCGACGATGTCTTCGCCGCCGCCAAGACCAAGGCTGTCAACGCGCTGACCGCCCTTGCCGATTTCGCAATCCCCGAGGGGCTCGATCCCGCGACCCAGGCCATTGCGACCAAGGCCAGGGAAGGCGGCGCGAAGGCGCTCGCCATTATCCAGTCGCTGCCGGAGAACATTGCCGATGCGCTTGCCGCCATCGCCAAGGCCGAGGCTGCGCTGACCGGCGCGCCGGAGCCCGCCCCTGCTGCAAACAACGCCGCGGCGACCGCCGGCCCGAAGCTTCCGGCCTTCGACGTCTTGCGCGTCGAACCCGACGGCTCGACGGTGATTGCCGGCTCCGCCGAACCGAACGGCAAGCTCGAAGTGCTTGACGGCGAGAAGGTGGTGACGACCGCCGATGTCGGTGCGAGCGGCGATTTCGCTGCCGTTCTCGACGATCCGCTTTCGGCCGGCGACCACCAGCTCGTGCTCAAGTTCACCGGCCAGGACGGCAAGAGCACGCTTTCCGAGGAGGTCGCGACCATTTCCGTGCCGAAGGACGGCAACGGCGCCAATCTGCTCGCCATGGTCTCCAAACCCGGCGCGGCGAGCCGCATCATCACCGCGCCGAAGGCCGGAACCGAAGTTGCCGATGCCTCCAATCCGATGGCGGCGCCTGCCGACAAGCCGGCAACGGGCGAGACCGCAGCTGCACCCGCCGCAACCGGCGAGCTGGCGCTGCAGACGCCGAACGTCAGCGACGCCCCCTCCGACAATGCTGCGACGACACCGGCCATTCCCGGCACCGCCGCACCCGACAACACGAATGCGCCAGATGTGATGGTCAACGCGGTCGAGATCGAAGGCGACAAGATCTTCATTGCCGGCACGACGCGTTCCAATGCCAAGGTCATCGGTTATGCCGACGATAGTCTCGTCGGCCAGGACACGGCCGGCTCCGACGGCCATTTCGTTATCGACGGCGTGGTGGCGCTTTCGGTCGGCGACCACAAGATCCGCGTCGATGTCGTCGATCCCGCCGGCAAGGTGATCGTGCGCGCAGCGGTGAATTTCAATCGCCCGGCCGGCGATCAGGTCAGGGTCGCCGCGCAAGCAGGTCCCGCCGACGCGGATGGCGCTTCCACGATGGTGCCCCTCGACGAGGGCGAGCTCGGCAAGCGCAAGGCCGAAGCCGGCAAGGCCTTCGGCCTGCTGAAGGGGCTGTTTGCCGACGGCAAGCTGCCCGGCGCCGAACAGCTTGCGGCGGCCCGCTCGGCAACGGAATTCGCGCTGCGCTCCGTCGCCGACTTCCGCCCGGCCGCCGATGCGCCCGACGCCTTCAAGCAAACGTCCGGCTCCGCCTCGCAGGTCGCCGGCAATGCGCTGAAGCTGCTGCAGAGCCTGCCCGGGGATGCGAAGTCCGTCGGCGCGGCACTCGACAAGCTCGGCAGCCTGATCGCCGAGCTGACCGCGGCACCCCAGCCGACTGCACCCGCTGCAAACGAGGTCGGGAGCAATCAGCCGAAGACGATCGAGCAGGCGCCGCTGACGGCCAACAATGCGGCGGTCATCATTCGCCGCGGCGACACGCTGTGGCAGATCTCGCGCCGCACCTATGGCCTCGGCGTTCGTTACACGACGATCTACATCGCCAACGAGGACAAGATCACCGATCCCGATCGTATCCGTCCCGGCCAGATCTTCGGCCTGCCGAAGGATGCGTTGCCGAATGCCGAAGAGCTGCACCGCAAGCGGCTCTCCAAGCAGCACCTCTAACATCAAACCGAGGCGATCGAGCCGGGCGGGATAACCGCCCGGCCTGGTTTTTCCCGAACCCCGCACTTGTTGTATTCGTCCGGCCGGCACCCTATCTGGCGATGGCGGCTCAGGATCGCGGGAAACGCTTTCAGGCACGTCCCACGGCCCGCGTTTGCCGGGCATCGAAGCGCCGCGACCGCGGCAAGTCCCATCCGGACTGGAGACAGGCATGGCAAACAGCAAGACAGTCTCGGATTCCAATCTGCTGCAGACGCTTCTCAACCTCTGGCCCTATATGTGGCCGGCCGGCCGCACCGATCTGAAGATGCGCGTCGTCTGGGCCTCGGTCTTCCTGCTGATCTCCAAGTTCGTGCTGCTGCTCGTCCCCTATTTCTTCAAGTGGTCGACCGATGCTTTGAACGGCAGGATGGATCTTGCCGGCACCGTGCCGCCGCTGCTTGCCGGCGCCATCGCGCTTGTCATCGCCTATAACGTCACCCGGCTGATCCAGCTCGGCCTCAACCAGCTGCGCGATGCGCTGTTTGCCAGCGTCGGACAGCATGCGGTGCGCCAGCTCGCCTACAGGACCTTCGTGCACATGCACGAGCTGTCGCTGCGTTTCCATCTGGAGCGCAAGACCGGCGGCCTCTCGCGCATCATCGAGCGCGGCACCAAGGGCATCGAAACGATCGTGCGTTTCACCATCCTCAATTCGGTGCCGACCGTCATCGAATTCCTGCTGACGGCGGCGATCTTCTGGTGGGGTTACGGCTTCTCCTATCTCGCCGTCACCGCCTTTACGGTCTGGGCCTATATCTGGTTTACGATCCGCGCTTCCGACTGGCGCATCGCCATCCGCCGATCGATGAACGACAGCGACACCGACGCCAACACCAAGGCGATCGACTCGCTGCTCAATTTCGAGACCGTCAAATATTTCGGCAACGAAGAGATGGAGGCGAAACGCTTCGACAAGTCGATGGAGCGCTACGAGAAGGCGGCGACCGATGTCTGGACCTCGCTCGGCTGGCTGAACTTCGGCCAGGGCGTCATCTTCGGCATCGGCACGACGATCATGCTGGTGCTGTCGGCGCTCGCCGTGCAGCGCGGCGAGCAGACGGTCGGCGATTTCGTTTTCGTCAATTCGATGCTGCTGCAGCTTTCCGCGCCGCTCAACTTCATCGGCTTCGTCTATCGCGAAATCCGCCAAGGCCTGACCGACATCGAGCAGATGTTCGATCTCCTGGAGGTCAAGGCCGAGGTCAAGGACGCGCCTGACGCGACCGAGCTTCGGATCGGCCAGGGCGCGATCGCCTTCAAGGACGTGCAGTTCGCCTACGATCCGGCCCGTCCGATCCTGAAGGGCATTTCCTTCGAGGTGCCGGCCGGCAAGACGGTTGCCGTCGTCGGCCCGTCCGGCGCCGGCAAATCGACGCTGTCGCGCCTGCTCTATCGCTTCTACGATATCCAGAGCGGCACGATCACCGTCGACGGCCAGGATATCCGCGGTGTGACACAAAAGAGCCTGCGCTCTCATATCGGCATGGTCCCGCAGGATACCGTGCTCTTCAACGACACGGTCGCCTACAACATTCGCTACGGCCGCACGTCGGCCAGCGACGGCGAGGTCTTTGCAGCGGCCGAGGTGGCGCAGATCGCGCATTTCATCGAGGCGCTGCCCGAGGGGTTCGAGACCAAGGTCGGCGAACGCGGGCTGAAGCTTTCGGGCGGCGAGAAGCAGCGGGTGGCGATCGCCCGCACCATCCTGAAGGCGCCGCCGATCCTGATCCTCGACGAGGCGACGTCGGCGCTCGACACAACGACGGAACGGGAAATCCAGACCGCGCTCGACATGGTGTCGAAAAACCGCACGACGCTGGTCATTGCCCATCGGCTGTCGACCGTCATCGGCGCCGACGAGATCATCGTCCTGAAAAGCGGCGAGATCGCCGAACGCGGGACGCATGCCGCCCTCATCGAACGGAGCGGCCTCTATGCCTCGATGTGGAACCGCCAGCGCGAGGCGACACAAGCGGAGGAGCATCTGAAGCAGGTGCGCGAAAGCGACGATCTCGGCGTGATCACGCGGCTTGCTCCGGCGAGCTGAACCAGGAAAAAGCTGAACACGGAGAACGGCGCCGGCGGGCTTTTGTTGTTCAGAAACCCCGGCGTCGGAACCTGTGCCGGGGCCACAGCATTGCCCCGGAGACGGTTTTTCGCTAACCAGCAAAAAACGACAACGCAAGGAGACCGGCAGCATGAGCCTGTTCAACACGGTTCGCAACACGATCGTCCCCGTGCATAAGGAGGGTTATCCCTTCGTTGCCGCCTTCTTCGTCGCGTCGCTGATCCTGGGCTGGATCTTCAAGCCGCTCTTCTGGATCGGCATGATCTTCACGCTGTGGTGCGCCTATTTCTTCCGTGATCCCGAACGCGTGACCCCGCAGGACGACGATCTGGTGATCTCGCCTGCCGACGGCAAGGTGTCGGCGATCCAGATGGTGACGCCGCCGGCCGAGCTCAACCTCGGCTCCGAGCCGATGCTGCGCATCTCGGTCTTCATGAACGTCTTCAATTGCCATGTGAACCGGGCGCCGATGCGCGGGCGCATCGTCAGCATCAACTACCGCTCCGGCAGCTTCGTCAACGCCGAACTCGACAAGGCGAGCGAGGACAATGAACGCAATGGGCTTGTCATCGAAACCCGCCACGGCCAGATCGGCGTCGTGCAGATCGCCGGCCTCGTGGCGCGGCGCATCCTCTGCTGGGCAAACCCCAACGAGCCGGTCGATGCCGGCGAGCGCTTCGGGCTGATCCGTTTCGGCTCGCGGCTCGACGTATTCCTGCCGGCCGGTGCGGCACCGCGTGTCTCGCTCGGCCAGACGGCGGTTGCCGGAGAAACCGTGATCGCCGAATTCGCCTCCGCCAAGGGTCCGATCATCAGCCGCCGCAGCTAGGAACGTCGATATGGAAACGCCCTTTCCACCCTTCGAGCCCAATGGACCTGATGATTCCGCCCGCGGCCCGCGGCTGCGGGAAATCCCGCTCCGTCTCGTCTTTCCGAACCTCATCACTATTCTGGCGATCTGCGCCGGTCTGACCGGCATCCGGCTGGCTTTCGAGAACCGCTACGAACTCGCCGTCTCGATGGTGCTGCTCGCCGCCTTCCTCGACGGCATTGACGGGCGCGTGGCACGGCTGATGAAGGCGACCTCGAAGTTCGGGGCGCAGATGGATTCGCTTGCCGATATCGTCAATTTCGGCGTCGCGCCCGCCCTTGTCGTCTATGTCTTCGCGCTCGACCAGGCCCGCTCGCTCGGCTGGATCGCCGCCCTGATCTATGCGATCGCTGCCGGGCTTCGCCTTGCCCGCTTCAACGTCATGGCCGAACGCGAGAACAAGGCGAGCTGGCAATCGGAATATTTCGTCGGCGTGCCGGCGCCGGCCGGCGCCATGCTGGTGCTGCTGCCGGTCTATCTCGGCTTCCTCGGGCTGGTGACGGATCGCACCTTTGCCTATCTCTCGTCGATCTACACCGTTGCCATCGCCTTCCTGCTGATCAGCCGGCTGCCGGTCTGGTCCGGCAAATCGGAAGGCAACCGCCTGCGGCGCGATCTCGTGCTGCCGATGATGCTCGGCGTCGTGTTGTATGTGGCTCTGTTAATGAGCTACACGTGGGAGGTGATGGTTTTCACCGTTGCCGCCTACCTCGTTTCGCTTCCCTTCGGCGCGCGGAGATGGCGGCGCAAATACGGGACGCTGACGATCGAGGAACCCGGCGTCGGCGACGACGACATCGGCCGCCACATCTGATCTGCGAGCATTTCCCGATTTTTCCGAACGACGGAAAGCTCCTCGCCTTTCATTGCGACGGGTCCCCGGGAAAGTCCATGCTTAGCCGGGGAAGCTGTTTCGCGCGCTTTCCCCAGAAAAACCGCCTTCGCACTTTTCTCGGAACCGCTCCCTTCAGTAAGTATTAACCAACGTAGGCTTCAGTTAAGCCTCGCGATTTATGGTGCGCGTTTACAAATCCTGATAAGCTGCGTCCCCATTTTGTCGCTATTCGTGATGAAACTTCAAAAAACAAAATACCCAGGGAAGATCCAGGTAAGGAGCGTATCGTGACTTCGAAGAAGAGCAGTGCCGGTGAACAGCAGACAGCCAAGCCTGACCTCGCCGCCAACTATCGCCCGGTCGGCCTGAAGGCCGTTGTCGCAGCATCGCTGATGGCGAAGAACAAGCCGGGCAGCATCAAGAAATCCGCTTGAAGTGCTGTGCTTCCACCCGGAAGGATAGGGCGCCGAGTGAAAATGGCGGATACCGTTTTCAGAAGAAGCTGAGCTGGCCGTCATCAGGCCTTTGCTTCTCGGGCGCCTTCAGCGGCTTTTGGACGACGACAGGCTCCTGCAGGTCAGGCCCCATATTGGCGACTTTATTGACCCGATCGGAGACCGGGATGGCCTCGAAAAAATCGTCCTGAACCGGCCGCATCAGGTCGACCACCTCGCGCGGCTCCTGTGTCTTGCAATCGAGCCAGCGCGAAAAATCCTCGGGCTTGATGACCACGGGCATGCGATCGTGGATTGCCGATATGCCTGCATTGGCCGATGTCGTCAGGATCGCGCCGGTATCGACTTCGGAGCCATCGGCCGAGGACCATATCTCCATCAGCCCGGCAAAGGCGACGACCCCGCCCCGGCGCGGCCTGATCCAATAGGCCTGCGGCCGCTCGCCGCTTTCCTTGGATGGGCGATGCCATTCGTAGAAGCCGGAGGCTGGAATGAGCACCCGGCGGTGGCGCATGGCCGCACGGAAAGAAGCCTTGCCGATCGCGGTTTCGGAGCGGGCATTGATCAGCAGCGGGAAGTCCTGGGGATTCTTGACCCAGCCGGGCGTCAGGCCCCAGCGCACGAGCACGGCGCGCCGGTCGGGCAAATTGCTGCCCTGCTCCCTGCCCTCGCCCGATATGACGACGAGGATCGGCTGCGTCGGCGCGATATTGTAGCGCGCCGGAAAATCGTCGAGATCGAGACCGGAGAAGAAATCGCGCAGGTCGGCGCTCGATATTGTCAGGGCGAAACGTCCACACATCGGCCTGTCTTTGCACCCGGCTCGTGCCCGGTCAAGGCGCCCAGCGCATCGGCCTGAAAGCGGAACGATTTTCGGAAAGCGCGATGCGACGATTGCTGCCCGCTTTGCGCGACATGCTCAGCCTCTCGGCCCAAAGAGAATGAGGCTCGCGCCGGCAAGGCAGATCAGCGCTCCGCCGATATCATAGCGATCGGGCACTCGGGCTTCGATCAGCCAGAGCCAGGCCAGAGAAGCCGCGATGTAGATGCCGCCGTAGGCTGCGAAGGTGCGGCCGGCGGCTTCGCTCGGCACCAGCGTCAAAAGCCAGGCGAAAAGCGCCAGCGAGACCATGCCCGGCGCCAGCCACCAGAGGGGCTTTTCGAGCTTCAACCATGCCCAGAAGGCGAAGCAGCCTGATATCTCGAAGACAGCGGCAAAGGCGTAGATGATGTAGGTCACGGAAGCACCTTTCGAGCCCTTCGCATTTCTTCCGCGATATTCATCGGATAGGATGAGCCGTCACAGCAAGAGCAGCTCCATGATCTCCACCGCTAAAGCCGCCTCCTCCGCCATTCTTGAGCGCGATGGACGATTCCTCCTGGTGTTACGGCGCAATCCGCCCTCCGCCGACATGTATGCCTTTCCCGGCGGGCGCAGCGAACCGGGCGAGACGCCGGAGCAAACGGCGCTGCGGGAATTCCGTGAAGAAACCGGTATCTCGGTGCGCAATCCGCGGCTGTTTTCGACCTATGATCTGAAGACGCATGCGGCCGACGGCAGCGTCAGCAGCCATTTCTTCCTATCGGTCTTTCGGGTCGAGGCTGACAGTGACGTGGTGGCGGAAGCCGCCGACGATGCGGCGGCGCTGGGCTGGTACACGGTGGACGAAATCCGGCTTCTGCCGGTGCCGCAGAGCGTGCTCGAATGCGCGGAGCGCCTTTCGCGCGGCGAATAGAAGTGGAAATTTGCGAGAGCGCCTTGTTGCCGTCATGCTCAGCGTATCAACTATCGGCATGATTCCCGTTCGACGCGTTTTTCTGCCCCTGCCTATGCTGGCCCTGCTTGCGCTCGCCGGCCCCACCATGGCGCAGGGGGGCAAGAATACGCCGCCTCCGCAGGAGGAGATTGCGCCGCCGCCGGCCGTGATCGTGCCCTATGACGACAAGCTGGCGCGGCTCGCCGAGGTGTTGGGTTCGGTGCATTATCTCAGAACGCTCTGCAAGGCGGCAGGCGGCGACGAGTGGCGAAACGGCATGCAGCAGTTGCTCGATTCGGAGACCGGCGGCGAGCAGCAGCGCAGAGAAAAGCTCACGGCGGCCTTCAATCGAGGCTACCGCGCCTTCGCCTCCGTCTATACGGATTGCACCCCGGCCGCCATCGTGGCAGAAGAGCGCTACCGTAACGAAGGTGCAACACTCGCCACAGAAATTACCTCGCGTTTTGGAAATTGACGTTTAATTAACCTGTTTTCGCATGCGGACGTGTCGTTTTGGGAAAAGGCTGTTAGTGTTGTTAACAGTGCGGTAAGACATGAGAAGTTCTGAGGAAAAGACAATGGAAGCAAGCCTCAACGAGATCGACGATATGATCGTCCACGAAAAGATGCAGGCGGCTCTGGAATACCAGAACGAGGCTTGGGCCGACGGTATGGCCGACGGAATCGAGACTGAGATCATCGCTGATGCTGCTATTGCGCATGCGCTGAGAGAGACGATCAGATTGCACGGGGAAAGCAGCGCCGAAGCCCTGCTTGATTCGCTGCGTGAGCGCATGCTTGCCGGCGAATTTTCCGCGAACCGCACCCTGCAATAATCGATATCAGAGAGTTTGATGCGCACCGGTAAAGAGAAAGTTTCGCGAATTCCGCTCGCGCCGGTGCTGCTTGCATTCAGCCTCGCCGCCGGCACTATCTCCCTCGCACCGGCAGCCTACGCGCTTTCCGAACTGCACAAGATCCCCGGCCAGGCGGCCAATGACGCCCCGGCTGCGCCGGGAAGCGCTCAGGGACAGAGCCAGCCGCAGGGCGGAACCACTCCCGGCGTTCCCATGGCCGATCCGCTGGTCAAAAGCCAGAACAATCAGGGTGTCGACAAGACGCCGAGCGCTCAGGATACATCCAAGCCCGTCGAGGTGATCTACGACATCAGCAAGGTGCCAGAGCCGGTTCGCAAGATGCGCGAGCAGATCGTCGAGGCGGCCGCCTCCGGCGATCTCGAACGGCTGCGGCCGCTGATGGGCACCGGCACCGAGCAGACGCAGGTGACCGTGGGCGAGCCGACCGACGATCCGATCGGCACGCTGAAGGATCTTTCCGGCGATCCCGACGGAGACGAAATCCTCGCCATCATGCTCGACATCATCTCGACCGGCTTCGTGCATGTCGGCCAGGGCACGCCTGATGAAATGTATGTCTGGCCCTATTTTGCCGAGAAGGATCTGAAGTCGCTGACGCCGCCGGAGCGCGTCGAGCTGCTGCGCATCGTCACCGCAGGCGATCTTTCCGATATGCAGGAATTCGGCGGATATAATTTCTACCGCCTCGGCATCAAGCCTGACGGCAAATGGAAATTCTTCACCGCCGGCGATTGACGCGCTTCTGCCTGCGCCCTTGGCGTCTCGCATGGCGCTTGCGATCGACCTCACGAAGACATACCTCTGAGCGATGACCAACGCGACAGGTTCCGCCATGCCAGCCGTATTCCTCAAAAACCGCTCCTTGCTCTCTGTCAGCGGCGCGGAAGCCCGATCCTTCCTGCAGAACCTGATCACCACCGATATCGCCGCGCTTGGGCCTGACGAAGCCCGCCCCGGGGCGCTGCTGACGCCGCAGGGCAAGATCCTGTTCGATTTCATGATTTGGCAGGAGGGCGACGGCTATGCGATCGAAACGGATACAGACCAGCGCGACGGCCTGCTGAAGCGGCTGACGATGTACAAGCTGCGCGCCGCCGCAACACTGGCGCCGCGGGCCGAGCAAGGCGTCACCGTTTCCTGGGGCGAGAATGCCGACGAGATCGAGAATGGCCAGGGCGCCCGGGACAGTCGCTTCGCCAAGGCAGGCGTCACGCTCACTCGCCGGGCGGGAAAACACGGCGATGGCGCGCAAGCGCTCTACGACGCGCTGCGGATCCGCCTCGGCATCGTCACGTCGGGATCGGACTTCGCCCTGCAGGACGCCTTCCCACATGACGTGCTGATGGATTTCAACGGCGGCCTTTCCTTCCGGAAAGGCTGCTATGTCGGCCAGGAAGTCGTGTCGCGCATGCAGCACCGCGGCACGGCGCGCCGGCGCGTCGTGACCGTTTCCGCCAACACAGCCTTGCCGGGGACCGGAACGGAGATCACCGCCGCCGGTAAGCCTGTGGGCACACTCGGTTCGGTCGAAGGCGACCACGGACTTGCGATCGTGCGCATCGACCGTGCCGGCGCCGCGATGGCCGCGGGCACGCCGCTGCTCGCCGGCGAAATACCCGTTTCCCTCGTCCTGCCGGAATGGTCCGGCCTTGCATTTCCCACCAGTGCCGACGAGGCCAGCGCGTGACAGCGGCGAAAGCTCCGCGTGCCTGGCAACGCATGCTCTCCGGGCGCAGGCTCGACCTGCTCGACCCCTCGCCGCTCGACGTCGAACTCGCCGACATCGCCCATGGGCTGGCGCGCGTCGCCCGATGGAACGGCCAGACGTCGGGCGATCATGCTTTTTCGGTGGCGCAGCACAGTCTCGTCGTCGAGGATATTTTCCGCCGCTTCAACGATGCCCGGCCGCAGGAGTGTCTGATGGCCCTGCTGCATGATGCGCCCGAATATGTGATCGGCGATATGATCTCGCCGTTCAAATCCGTGGTCGGCGGCGGCTACAAGACGGTGGAAACGCGGCTGGAGGCCGCCGTGCACCTGCGCTTCGGCCTGCCGCCGCATCCCTCGCGCGACCTCAAGGAGCGAATCAAGAAGGCCGATACGATCGCCGCCTATTTCGAGGCGACCGTGCTCGCCGGCTTCACGGCCGCCGAGGCACAGAAATTCTTCGGCCAGCCGCGCGGCATCAGCAGGGAAATGCTGATGATGGAACCGCTGCCGGCGGTCGAAGCGCAGCGGCTGTTCTGCGAGCGCTTCGCGGCAATCGAAGCCGAGCGGGAGATGGTGTCGTGAGCTTCATCGTCGTCTCGCCGCTGTCGCGCATCGCGGAGATGGCCGTGCGCCATAAGGCGCGTGACATGATCAGCCTGATCGCCAAGGAACAGGCTTTTCACCGACCGGGCGTGATCGCGGCCGATCGTCATCTGACGCTTTGCATGAACGATATCATTTTCAAGGGTACCGGCGGTCTCGTGGCGCCCGACGAGACGCATGTCCGCGGGCTTATCGACTTTGCCGCATCGTGGCGGCAGGAGACGCCGCTGCTCATCCATTGCTGGATGGGCGTGTCGCGATCGCCGGCGGCAGCCCTGATCGCAGCCCTTTCGCTTGCACCGGAGCAGAGCGAGGAAGGCCTTGCCCGCCGGCTGCGGACCGCCTCGCCTTTCGCCACTCCGAATGCCCGGCTGATCGAGATCGGCGACACCTTGCTGAACCGCGGCGGCCGACTGGTTGCGGCGGTTCGGGCAATCGGACGCGGTGCGGATGCCGACGGTAACGCGCCCTTCGTGCTTGATATCCGGGACAGCGCCTGCGGTTGACGCTGCCGCCAGCCGCTCCATCTAGGCCCCGATCAAGCACAACGACAGGGCCAGATCATGCAACAACAGGCAGCCGATGTCCTTCTCGCCACGCAAACGGCGCTCAGCCAAGCAAGCGCGCTGGCGGTGCAATATTCCTTCTCCGTCCTCGGGGCGGTGATCCTGCTCGTTCTCGGCTGGGCGCTTGCCGGTTTTGCCAGCCGCTGGGCCTATGAAGGCCTGTCGCGCGTCCATGGCATCGACGAGACGCTGGCGCGGTTCTTCACCAATGTGCTGCGCTACGCGCTGCTCATCCTCGTGTTCATCACCGTGCTCGGCCAATTCGGCGTTCAGACCGCTTCGATCATCGCAGCGCTCGGCGCGGCGGGCCTCGCGATCGGACTGGCACTGCAGGGAACGCTGCAGAATATCGCCGCCGGCATCATGCTCTTGATCCTCAGGCCATTCCGCGTCGGCGAATATATCGAGACCAGCAGCGTCGCCGGCACGGTGCGTGAAATCGGATTGTTTGCAACCGAACTCAGGACTACCGACGGGCTTTATCGGCTGGCGCCGAATTCGACGCTCTGGAATACGCCGATTACCAACTTCAGCCGCGAGGCCACCCGACAGAACGAACTGAAGATCAAGGTCGCCGATGAGGATGACCTCGATCAGGCGATGGAAAGGTTGATGGGCCTGGCCAAAGCCGATTCGCGGGTGCTGACGTCACCGGCCCCAAGCGTCTTCATCGACAGCCTCGATGACAACGCGATCGTCGTGACGCTGCGCTACTGGGCAAAGACCGGTGACTGGTGGGTGGTCAGCCGTGACATGGTCAAGCGGGTAAAACTCGCCTTCGACGAGAAGGCGACCGACAAACCGGCCGTGGTAGCGGATGTATCGGACGCGGCGCCGGCAAACACGTCCAATGGCCGGGTGACGGCCAAAAGGCCGGCGCCGACGCGGCAATAAGACATGATAATTTTATGCCCAATCGATTCTGAGGAACTTATGCCAGCCGGTTATTGGATGACGCCGCAGGACAGCCTTTCCCCGGCATCACCCGAAGGCTGGCTGCGGTAATCATCCGAATTGGCGTGCACCATCAATGCGCGGCCGCGGATACCGTCGGTCTTGCCGTCGAGCGTGACCATGCCGTCGAAGACCTGCGCCCGAAGCATCCCGTCCTGTCCGACATATTGATTGGGCAGATCGCCGGCATGCGGTCCCTTCGCGGCAAGGATGCCATGCTCGGCCTTCCCGGGGTTGAAGTGACCGCCGGCCGATTCGTGGTGGGTTGCGGCATCGCAGCGGCCGGTCTCGTGAACATGGAAGGCCACCCATTTATTCACAGGCAGTCCGGATATCTCGACTTCGATCAGCACGCCGCCATTGGCGGCAGCCGTCAGTTGCGCGCGGCCGTCTTCCTTGCCGTCCTTGCCGACGAAATTGGCGATCGCCGTCTGCTTGTCCTGAGCGCCCGCCGGCAATGCAACGGCAAGCAGGCTCAGGGCGGCGATGGTGCACATGGCTTTCATGGAGATCTCCTTCCGTCCGGTTGTCCTTCTGAACGTGTCAGCCCGGAAGGTGTTCCTGATCGAGGAAGATCAGACGACAAAAGCCGGCCAAACGGCCGGCTGCAGATCGTCCGATTCGGGAGTGGATCAGGCGACGGCGTTAAAGTCGAACTGGCCGTAAGTGTTGCGGTACAGCACGTCCGACTGATCACCTGAGGTCGGCGCAGTCTGCTGCAAAGGATAGGGAACGGCAATATTGCTTGCCGTGCCGCTGTCACGCGTGTCCATCATCAGCGCAATCAGGCTGCCGGAAAATCTCGGCTGAGTCTCATTGGTCCTGTCGTCTTCCAGGAGTTCCTTGATGATGCCGGGCTTCTCATCGGCGGCGCGTTCGCCGCGGCTGAGTACGCCGTCGCCATTGGAATCAAGCCTCGAAAGCGTCCCCAGATAAGCATATGAAGTATCGGAAACGGATGTGGTGCTGGTCATACAAACCTCCATTCACCGCCTTTTGCCGGTGGTGTTTGTACGCAATACGAAGATGGAAAATCACTGCTGACTCGCTGGTTAAACTGATTTGCGCAGTGCGTCAATAAGTTGTTAACTTCTTATTAACGATGATTGACAACGGTTAACGGAATGCGAGGAGGCAGGCCTTCCGCTTGCGCCCAATGAAGGGGACCCCGCGGTATTTCAGCGATTTTTCACATATAAAACAGAAGTCTAACGAAGCGTCCGTCGCTGCTGCACTGCAACCGAATATTAATCCGACCCATCCAGAATGGGTGTCACGGGACACCACCCAGGCGTTCAGTTTATAAAAAATCAATTCAACGTTCATTTTGGAAAGGCTTTGCGACGCCATGAGGTACGTCCATCAGCAGGAGACCACCAACGCCGCCGCAGCCGTCTCGCAAGAAGCATCTCCATGAAAGCTGAAGCGCTCTTCTGGCAGCAATGCAGCCAGGCCGTCACGGCCGATGGATCGGTCGATGCGCAGCGTCTGATGGAGCTTGTGATCGCGACCTATCGCGTCCATGAAAGTGACTATGACGAAATCGAGAGAAGCGCGGAAACGCTGCTTCAGGAAAACCATGCGCTGAGAGGCAATATATCCGCCCTCAGCCAGGCGTTCGACGGACAGCAGAGACTCTTCGAAATCATCCTCAACAATCTGCCGCTCGGTCTCAGCGTCTTCGACGCCGAGCAGCGGCTGACGCTTTCCAACATTCGCTTCGCTCAACTCTTCGGCCTCAGGCAGGACGATATCACTCCAGGCGCGACCATCGCCGATCTCATCGCCAAAATGCGCGGTGCGGAGGGCGCCAGCGCCAAGCCCGGCCGGCGAATCGGCCGACATTCCCCCGCGATCGCAACAAGCGGCAGTATCCGTCGGCGCGAGTGGCTGATGGACGACGGCCGCACCATCCAGAGCATGGTCACCATCCTTGCCGATGGCAGCAGCATCGCCATGCATGCCGATATTACCGAGGATCGAAAGGCGGCCGAGCGTATCACCTATCTCGCCCACCACGACCCGTTGACCGGCCTTCCGAACCGCATCCATTTCCGCGAGCAGGTCGATGCGGCGCTCATCGAGCGCAAGCCGGACGGACAGATCGCCCTCGTTCACCTCAATCTCGACCGGTTCAAATCGATCAACAATACGATGGGCGTGTCGGTCGGCGACAAGATTCTGCAGCAGGTCGCCGAACGCATCCGAGCCTCGGCCGGTTCAAAGAACGTCCTGGCGCGCCTCGGCTCGGATGAATTCGCCATCCTGCAGACAGCCAGACAGCAGCCGTCGAACGTGACCGCCCTAGCCGAGCAGATCCGCGACGAGCTTTCCGAGCCATTTTTCCACGGCGAGAAACAAGTGGAGCTCAGCGTCTCCATGGGGATCGCAATCGCCCCTGGTGATGGCGAGGAAACCGATATCTTGCTGAAACATGCCGGCGTGGCGCTGTCGCATGCCAAGGCGGACGGGCGCAAACGCGAGCGTTTCTTCGACAGTGAGATGGAAGCGCAAATGCAACTGCGCCATGCGCTCGAGGCAGATCTCAGAGCCGCCGTTGAGACCGACGAATTCGAGCTGCATTACCAGCCGCTCTATGACCTCTCGCAACGGCGCATCTGCGGCTTCGAGGCTCTCATCCGCTGGAATCACCCGGTCCGCGGCCGCGTCCCTCCGATGGATTTCATTCCGCTCGCCGAAGAAGTCGGCCTCATCGTCGATATCGGCCGCTGGGTTTTGCACCGAGCCTGCAGCGATGCGGCGCAATGGCCGGAAGACATCAAGGTCGCCGTCAACGTTTCCGCAATCCAATTCAGCGGCAGCGACCTGACCAAGGACGTCGGCGAAGCGCTTGCCGCCGCTTCTTTGTCGCCGTCGCGGCTCGAACTCGAAATCACCGAGAGCGTGCTGATGGAGAATCTCGAGGAGGTGCTGCCGATCCTACATGCGCTGAAGGAGCGCGGCATCCGCATTTCGATGGACGATTTTGGCACCGGCTATTCCTCGCTGAGCTATCTCTCCAGCTTTCCCTTCGACAAGATCAAGATCGACAAATCCTTCGTCAGCGACATCGCTGGCAACAAGGAAGCGCATGCGCTCATGCATGCGATCATCCTGCTCGGCGATGCACTCGGCATGCGCGTCACCGTCGAAGGCGTCGAGACGGCCGCGCAGCTGACGCTGCTCGAATGCGAGGAATGCGACGAGATCCAGGGCTACCATATCAGTCCACCGAGACCGGCGCGCGACGTGCCCCACCTTCTCTCCCTGCCACCAAGAACGGCGGCGTGATACGTCGCCCTGACACCAGGCGCTGAGATCCGCGCGATTGCGACTCGCACGGCAAGCCGCTAGAAAATCGGCGGCGATTGCGGCTGCCTTTCACATGCTTGGCGGTGTTGGCTTGCAGTCGATGCTTTATCTTCCTCATGACAGGTGGCGCGATGTTCGAGGCTGAAGCCTTCTCCCCTCACGAAACGCTGGCGGCGGCCCTGATTGCGCATGCGGCCGATGGCGACGACGGCTCGCATGATCTTGCCCATATCCTGCGCGTCTTCCGCAACGCTATGCGAATCCATGCTGAAGAAGGCGGCGACGGGCGGGTTCTTGCCGCTTCCGTGCTGCTGCACGACTGCGTCGCCGTCGAGAAGAATTCGCCGCTGCGGGCAAAAGCATCGGCCTTAGCGGCGGAAAAAGCATCGGCGATCCTGGCAGACATCGGCTGGAGCGGCGCGGATATCGAGGCTGCGACACATGCGATCACCGCGCATAGTTTCTCAGCCGGGGTGACGCCGCAGACGCTGGAGGCAAAGATCCTGCAGGACGCCGACCGACTGGACGCGATCGGCATGGTCGGCGCCGCCCGCTGTTTCTATATCGCCGGACGGCTGGGATCGGGGCTTTACGATCCGTTCGACCCGGCAGCGGAACACCGCCCACTCGACGACAAGCGTTATGCCATTGACCATTTCCAGACGAAGCTATTCAAGCTGGCGGAAGGGTTCCAGACCGAGACCGGCCGCAAGCTGGCGGCCGCGCGTGACAAAAGCCTCCGCGATTTCCTCTCGGCCTTCATGGATGAAATCTAGCAGACGAGATCCAGGAGAACGGCATGCGTATCAGCGACCTCTTCATCTACCCGCTCAAGAGTGCCCGCGGCATTGCGCTGCCGGCCGCAGAGATCGATGCCCACGGACTGGCCGGCGACCGGCGAGCGATGATCACCGATCCCGAGGGCCACTTCATCACCCAGCGCGAATTGCCGGATCTCGCGCGCATCACGCTGCGGCCGGAACCCGGCGCCTTTCGGCTGCTGATGGAGGGAAGGCCCGAACTATCGGTGCCGCCGCCTCGGCCCGAAACCCGCATGGATGTGACCGTGTGGAAATCGACCGTCAGCGCCGCCGTCGCCGATCCCGACAGCAACCGCCGGCTTTCCGAATGGCTTGGCCGCGAGGTGCGGCTCGTCTTCTTCGACGGGCAGGCGCGGCGGACGGCGAATGCTGAATGGGCCGGCGAAGGCACCCCGGTTACCTTCACCGACGGCTACCAGATCCTGGTGACGACGACCGGTTCGCTGAAGGCGCTGAATGCCGATCTCGCCGCCCACGGCGAAGGCAGCGTCGGCATGGAACGCTTCCGTCCGAATATTGTCATCGATATCGACGAGGCCTGGCCTGAGGACCGCTGGGCAGCGATCGAAATATCAGGCATCCGCTTCGATCTTGTCAAACCCTGCTCGCGCTGCATCATGACGACGCAGGACCAGTTGACCGGCTCACGTGAGGTGCCCAACCCGATGCCGGCCATGGGCCGCATCCGCATGTCGGCCGACCGCCGCGTGCCCGGCCCGCTGTTCGGCTGGAATGTGACGCCGCGCGGCAGCGGCAGGATCACGATGGGCGACACCGTTCGAATCGTCGAAGAAAGGCCCGAAGGCTGGGCGTTGAAGGTTCGCGCACGGGCATAGTAGGTGGAATTGGAAGCGGCGCTTTCTTCCTCAAACGCTGCAACATCCTCCCTCATTCCTGTCCTCGGACTTGATCCGAGGACAGGAATGAGGGAGCGTGGGGAGAATTTCGCCGTCTCTCACGCATGCCCGAGTGCGGCGTCGATCTCCGCCATGACGTCGGCCGGTAGCGGTCCCTTTTCCAGCGCGCCGGCATTTTCCTCCACCTGGGCGACGGTGCGGAAACCCGGAATGGGCAGGGTGCGCGGCGACCTTGCCCAGAGCCAGGCAAGCGCCCCCTGTGTCAGTGTGCGGCCGCCCGATGTCAGGAGGTCGCGGACGGCATCGAGTCTTGCGGCGAATTCCGGGGCCATGCGCCCCTCCTTGAAATAGACCATCCAATCGAGGGCCGCGCCGCGTACATCCTTGGCACCCACTGCCTTTTCGGCGGTGAACTTGCCGGTCAGGAGCCCCATGGCCAGCGGACCGCGATTGATGGAGATCAGCCCTTTCCCTTCGATCACCGCCATCATCTCCGGCACGGGTTCGAAGACGTTCATCGTATGCTGCACGGAGACATAACCCTGGCGGCCGGCATGGCGGGCGGCACGATCGGGAAAATCGGTGCTCCAGCCGAACGTATCGATCTTGCCTTCGGCGCGTAGCGCTTCCAGCGTATCGAAGACGGCATCCGACTGTTCCAGCGGGAAGTCATTGATGTGGAACTGCAGGAGATCAAGGCGGTCGCGCTTGAGACGACGCAGCGAGGTCTCGACCGAGCGGCGGATGAAGGCCTCATCGGCGAAGGCACCGGTCGCCTGCTTGGTCTGCGGATCGGTGGCAAAGCCGAACTTGGTGGCGACGACGATATCGTCGCGATTGCCGATCGCCCGGCCGAGCACCTCCTCCGAATGGCCGGCGCCATAGTTCGAGGCCGTATCGAAGAAGCGGATGCCGAGTTCGATGGCGCGGTCGATCGCTTCGACCGATTCATCGTCGTCGACCTCACCCCAGCCGAGCGGCGTGTCGCCGGCGAAGAAGGGGCCGCCGATCGCCCAGCATCCCATGCCGAGACGCGGAATTTCACGGCCGTTCCAGAGCGTGATCGTCGTTGGTGATGCGGTTTTGGTCAGCATGAGATCCTCCTCGATTGGCGTCTCCAACACATAGGAAGGGCTGCCATGCGGGTAAACCGCCAAATCCGGAGGATGTTTTGCACCGGTAAAAAATGCCGGAAAGACAGGAGGTCAGGCAGAAATACCATCCGGAGCGGAAAGCGTCCGCAAGGCTGGATTGAGCGCTTTCAGTGCCGCCTGAACAAAGCCGTCGCGGGCTGCCACGGCTTCGATGCCGCGCGGTTCATAGACGTGGCGATGCAGAAAGAATCCCGTCAGACGGAATGCTGCTGCGAGACTATCGAAATCGGCCGCATGATTGCCTTCGGCGCTGAGGAAGGGCGGCAGCAGCAGCATCTTGTCCGCCCAGGGGGCGCCGGCGCTGCGGCTGACGGCGCGGCCGGATTTCGGCGAGACATAGGCGAGATCGGAACGGGCGCCGGTCGCGGCGCATTCGGCAAGATCGAGGCCGAAGCCGAGATCGTTCAGCACCGCAAGTTCGAAACGCACGAAAAGCTCGCCGGCATCGGCCGGATTGTGCAGGTGATCGAGGATCACTTCAAGCGCATCGAAGAGGTGCGGATGCGGATCACGCTCCGGCAGCAGCCGCAGCAGCGCGCCCATCGCCTGGACACCGTAGACGGCGGTCGCCGTTTCCATCAGGCGGGCGGCGCGCAGCGTCACCGGCTCGACGCGGAATTCACCGAGATGCTCGTCCAATCTGGCACGCCAGAGAACCTCGACGGCATTGCCCGCCTGCAGGACCGGCTGCATGGCGCGCGAACGGCCGGAACGCACCAGGCCGAGATGGCGGCCGCGATCACGCGTCATCACCTCGGCGATGACACTCGTCTCGCCGTGGCGCTTGACGCCCAGGATGATCGCATGGTCCTGCCATTGCATCGAAAGAAGTCCTCACGGCTGACGAATCCATCCTACCGCATAATGCGACGCGTTACAGCGTCCTTGCACGTCTGATAAGACGCGCGGCAATCCAAGGTCCGGCTGCTGTCATCGCCCCGCTTTCGCCATGTCAGGCGACAGCCGGGAAAAGCCGCAGCAGGAAGTCGCGCATCGCCGTTTCGTCGAAAGGCTTCACCAGAAGCGGAATATGCTGCAAGTCGAGCGGGAAATCGCCCGTATCGGAATAACCGCTGACGAAGCCGAAGGGAATGCCGATATCGAGAAGATGACGAGCAAATCCGAAGCTCATGCCCTCGCCGAGATTGACGTCGAGAAGGGCGAAATCATATGTCTCGGCAGCGATGGCGGCCCTTGCCTGTTCCACACTGCCGACGATATCGATGCTCTCGACGCCGGTCAGGCGCAGCATATCCTCCGCCTCCATCGCGATGATCAGACTGTCTTCGAGAACCAGAACACGGATTGCGCTCATGATTCCCTGCCCTTCGTCGGGCGCCTGTCGCAGCGCCCCGGCCGTTTCCCCAACATCATTGCCCTCCGGTGCCCCGCATGGCACGCTATCGGTGAATTCCGCCACCATTGTCGAATAAAACATTTTTCTGCCCGGTCGATAAGAATCACATCGGAGGAAAGATGACGGCCAACCTTATTTTCCCTGCTGCTAATGCGCATTTAAAAAAGACATACGCAAGCGGGTTGGCTCCTGCATGACGCGCGGAACCGGGAATGCTGCGAAATTCTTGCGTGATGTCGCTGCCCCGCGACCGCGGCACACTTCCGGGCGACGGGCCGTCAGATGAAGGGACGTTTGCTCTCTCCGAGCCCTTCCCAGCCTGATATAGCCATCAATTCCTCGCCGTTCAGCACCTCGCAGCCGCGCTCCTGCCAGCGGATCAGCCCACGTTCACCAAGCTTTTTCAAGGTCTTGTTGGTGTGAACGATGGAAAGGCCAAGCGTATCGGCAATGTGCTGCTGGGTGATCGGGATGAATGTCCGGCCGTTGAAGAGATTAAGCTTCCGGCCACGCTCGAACAGGAAAGCGATCAGGTAGGCCGCTCTTTCCAGCGCCGTGCGGCGGCCGATGGAGAGCAGATGCTCATCCAGAATGCGCTCCTCGCGCGCCGCAATCCAGGTGATGTCGAAGGCGAGCGAGGGGTGTTTGTTGTAGAGCGTCATCAGCCTGTCGCGCTCGAAGACACAGAGGGAAACCGGCGACAGCGCTTCGACCGAATGCTGCATCTCGCCGGCGATCGTTCCCTGCAGGCCGATCAGGTCGCCCGGCATGATGTAATTCAGAATCTGGCGGCGGCCATCCTCCAGCATCTTGTAGCGGAAGCCCCAGCCGGCGAGCACGGTGAAGAGATGAGCGCTGTGTGCGCCCTCGACGAGGATGGTGGAGCCGGCATCGACGGCAAGCTCGCCCCGCTTGAAACGGGAGACGAATTCCAGCTCGTCGCGACTGAATTCCCTGAAATGCGGCAGCGGCCGCAACGGACATTGCTCGCAAGGGGTCTTGAAAGAGTGGATGCGTCTCGACGTTGCCATACCTGCCCCCACGGCCGCGCAAACCGGCGACCGCCCTCGGCGCACCGTCGAGCAAGGAATGCTCCAGCCATGGATTCGTTCCGCAACGAGGTGGATTTTTTCCAAGGAAACAAGGGGCTGGCACCCGCCCGGTGAAATCCTTGCCGCGGCTATTTCGGGAAATCGAGGCCCATTTCGCGGAACCGCTCGGGATCATCGCCCCAATTCTCGCGAACCTTGACGAACAGGAAGAGATGCACAGGCTGTTCGAGGATTTCCGACAATTCCTTGCGCGACGCCGTCGAGATCGCCTTGATGGTTTCACCGCCCTTGCCGAGGGCGATCTTCTTCTGGCTGTCGCGCTCGAGATAGATCACCTGCTCGATACGCACCGAGCCGTCCTTGCGTTCTTCCCACTTCTCCGTTTCGACATGCGAGGCGTAAGGAAGCTCCTGATGCAGGCGCAGAAACAGCTTCTCGCGGGTGATTTCGGCAGCGAGCTGGCGCATCGGCAGATCGGAGATCTGATCTTCCGGATAGTACCACGGCCCCTCCGGCAGCGTCTTCGCCAGATAGTCCATGACATCGTCGCAGCCGGAGCCGTTTTCGGCCGAGATCATGAAGGTGCGTTCGAAGGCGATCTTCTCGTTGGCGCTCGCGGCCAGCGCCAGCAGATCCTCGCGGTTGACGCGGTCGATCTTGTTGAGCAGCAGGATCTTCGGCTGCTTGACCTCCTTGAGGCCTTCGAGGATGGCTTCGGCATCGCCGCGCAGGCCGCGCTCACTGTCGATCAAGAGCACGATCAGATCGGCATCCTTGGCGCCGCCCCAGGCCGAGGTCACCATGGCGCGGTCGAGCCGGCGGCGCGGCTTGAAGATACCCGGCGTATCCATGAAAACGATCTGGGCGTTGTCGTGGATAGCGATGCCGCGGACGATGGCGCGCGTCGTCTGCACCTTATGGCTGACGATCGACACCTTGGCGCCGACAAGGCGGTTGACCAGCGTCGACTTGCCGGCGTTGGTCGGTCCGATCAGCGCGACAAAGCCCGAATGCGTCGGACCACTGGTTTCTACGGCAGCGTCGGCCGCGATATCTTCTTCTTGTGTCATTGTCCCGTCAGTTTCCGGCAGGCGATTGCTGCCAAATGCCTTCGCGCTCGAGCATCTTGGTCGCCGCAACCTGTTCGGCGGCACGCTTGGACCGCTCTACGCCGGTTTCCGGCTTTATGCCAGCAACTTCCACCGTCACCTTGAAGCGCGGATCATGATCCGGTCCGCTGCGTTCATCAACCCGGTAGTTGGGCGTGACGCCGAATTTTGCATGCGACCATTCCTGCAGCTCGGTCTTGGCGTCGCGCTTGGCGCCATCGGCCCTGACCGCCCTGCCCTGCCAGTAGCGCAGGATGAAGCGGCGGGCAACTTCAAGGCCGCCGTCGAGGTAGATTGCGGCGATCAGGCTTTCGACGACGTCGGCGCGCACGTTCATCATGCGCTTGCCGGTCAATTTCTTCACGTCGGCGCCGGTGCGGATATAGAGGTGAAGATTGAGTTCGTCGGCGACCGCAGCGCAGGTTTCAGCGCTGACGAGCTGGTTGAGGCGCACCGAGAGCTCGCCTTCTCCCGCCGTGCCGAAGGTACGAAACAACAGTTCGGCGATGCAGAGCCCGAGGACCCTGTCGCCGAGGAATTCCAGCCGTTCGTAATTGCCGCCCTTTTCCGTGCGGGCGCTGGCATGGGTCAGCGCCCGGTCGAGGCGTTCCTTTTCGGCGAAGTCGTGACCGATCAGGCCTTCGAGCTTTGCGCGGTCCGCCGCAGAAAGCGTCTGCGCCTTACTCATTCAACAACCTTGAAGAGACGGTCCCAACGCATATTCGTCGGCCACTTCCAGATTTCGCGGAAGGAGGTGTCGTTGCCGAGCGAGAAGAAGATCACGCTGGCGCGGCCGACAAGATTTTCGGCCGGCACGAAGCCGACGTCGAAGCGGCTGTCGAGCGAGTTGTCGCGGTTGTCGCCCATCATGAAATAATGGCCTTCAGGCACGATGAATTCACGGGTGTTGTCACCACGCGACACGGGAGACTGGTCGAGTGTGTCGTAGGTCTTGCCGTTGTCGAGCGTTTCGCGGAAGACCGGCACATCGGCGCCCGGATCGAGCTTGTAATCCGAGGTAAACGTACCATCCGCCACCTTCGGCACCGGCTTTCCGTTGACGTAGAGCACGCCGTCGGTCACCTGGACATGGTCACCCGGCAGACCGATGCAGCGCTTGATGTAGTCGACCTCGGGGTTTGGCGGGAAGCGGAAGACGACGATGTCGCCACGCTTCGGGTCGGCGCCGAACAGGCGGCCGCTGAAGATGTCGGGCGAGAAGGGCAGCGAATATTTCGAATAGCCGTAAGCGAACTTGTTGACGAAGATGTAGTCGCCGACGAGCAGCGTCGGCATCATCGAACCGGACGGAATCGTAAAGGGCTGGAACAGCACCGTTCGGATCACCATCGCCAAAATCAGCGCCTGGATGATGACTTTGATATTTTCCCAGAGGGCATTCGGCTTGGCTTGGACTTTTTCGGACACGCAGTCTTATTCCTTCAAGACGCCGCGACGGCGCAATTTTTCTGTCGTTCTCTCTAGCGGCTTCGACCGGTTGCGGCAATGGCGACAACGCCAAAAGCGACGAGAGGTCGCGTTGAAACGCTTCCGAGGGCGCGACATCGCCTCCGGGGGCGCGATCAGAGGTTCTCGGGCAACGCCTCGATGATCACGAAGGCCTGCGCCAAGGGATAATCATCCGTTATTGTCAAATGAATGGCGGGCCTGTGGCCCGCGGGCAGCATCGATTCGAGGATCAGGGCGGCAGCACCCGACAAAACCATGGTCGGCTTGCCGCTCGGCAGGTTGACGACGCCCATGTCCTTCCAGAAGACGCCCTGGGCGATACCGGTGCCGAGCGCCTTGGAACAGGCCTCCTTGGCGGCGAAACGTTTGGCATAGGAAGCGCCGCGATTGGCCCGGCGGTCGGACCGCGCGCGCTCGACCTCGGTGAAGCAGCGATGGGTGAAGCGGTCGCCGAAGCGCTCGATGGATTTCTCGACGCGGCGAATGTCGATCAGATCGCTGCCAATGCCGATGATCATTCGGGAACCTTCCGTCGCTTAAGAATTCTTGATCAGGCTCATACGCTCGGCATGTCGCCGGCAGCACTTGCCAGACGCAGACGCGCCCGCTCCAACAGCCGGGTGTGGCGACGCGTCTGAAAACCCTTCACGGTGTAGAATGTCAGCGCATAGAGCGCAACGGAGGTGACGATCGCCGGCGGAATGGCGCCGACCAGCATCGGTTCCAGCACCGGCTTCCACAACTCCATGAAATTCAGCTTGTGAAAGAGGGCGGCCAGATCAACCGTCTGACCGGCCAGATGATCCTCACGGCTGAGCAGCAGATGACCAATCTCCCAGGTGATGCCCCAGATGAAGGGATAGGTCAGCGGATTGCCGAAGGCGGCACAGCCGAGGGCGGCAGCAACCATGCTTCCGGAGAGGAAATAGGTGATGACAAACGCCATGACGAAATGCACGCCGATGAAAGGCGTCCACGAGACGAAGACGCCAGCAGCGACGCCGGCCGCAACCGCATGCGGCGAAGCGCTCAGGCGCAGGATGCGCATGGAGAGATAACGGATCGGGCGAAGGAAACCTTTGCGAGGCCATAGAAGCTCTCGCATCTTTTCCTTGAATCCGGCGGGTTTGCGACGGCGAAACAACATGGCCGGTATTTAGTGCAGCGCACATGAGCATGACAAGAGCGGCAAAATGCTACCGCCGAAAAAACAACTCAGTTCCCCCTCAGCAGCGAGGAGCCTCTTCACGCCGAGGGGCGTCCGCTATGCATAACGTCCCTCACTCATCTCAAGTATAAAAGTCCAGTATCAACGATTGCGGAACAGACCGCGGTCGACCTGGCGCTGACGAAACTCGAGATCTATACGATCGAACGAGCCGTTCAAATAGGCCATTTCACGTTCCTGGGCAGTCGGAGCGCGAAGGGCGCGAGCAATTTTTCTGATAGGGTCAAACATCATCTTGTCTCATCTTCTGTTTGCGTTTCGATGACCAGAAGATAGTCCCGCCAAAGGTTAATTACTACCGCCGCAACATGGAGACAGCCATGCATTGAGTGCATTGCTTGCCTTTCGGATGCGCTATCGCGATCATAAAACGATCACAAAATGTGCAATTTTCCGGTCAAGCCGGTGACAGGCTTAACAAAGGCCTACTCGTAGAGCCGCCGCACCGTGGCGATGCAATCCAGATCCTTCATCTGGGCGAGCAGTTGATTGAGCTGACGCAGGTCCCAAACCTCGACCTCGAGCATCATTTCGGTGAAATCGGCAGCGACGCGCACCGTGTTCAACAAGCGGATATTGACGTCGAGGCCTGCCACCGTCTGGGCGACCTTGGCAAGCGTGCCGGGCTCATTCAACCCGTTGACCATGATGCGCGCCATGAAACGCGACTTGTTGGCCTCATCGAGATCCCAGCGGACGTCGATCCAACGATCGGGCTGATCGTCGAAACGCTGCAGGCTCGGCGACTGGATCGGATAGATGGTGATGCCCTTGCCCTGGTCCATGATGCCGACGATGCGATCGCCAGGCACCGCACCTGTCGACGCGAACTTGACGTCGACATTGCCGGACAGGCCGCGGATCGGCCCGATATCGACGTCGCTGTCGACTTCCGGATGGCCGCCGTCGGCACCGGGCTTGGCCTTGCCCGGGATCTTGAAGATCATGCCGGCCGCACTTCGGACGTTGAACCAGCCGTCGTCGCCGGAGGGCTTGACGGTGACGCGCTCGTCCTGATGGTCGGGATAGACGGCGCGCAGCACATCAAGCGAGGACATCTCGCCGCGGCCGACGGCGGCGATCGCATCCTCGACATCCTTCTGGCCGAGCCGGTGCAGCGCCGGCTTCATCGCCTCGCGCGAGAAGATCTTGCCGGCCCTGTCGAAGGTGCGTTCGAGAATGCGGTGGCCGAGGCCGGCATATTGCTTGCGGATCGCCATGCGGGTGGCGCGGCGGATGGCGGCGCGCGCCTTGCCGGTGACGACGATCTCCTCCCAGGCAGCCGGCGGGACCTGTACGCCGGAGCGGATGATCTCCACCTCGTCGCCATTGGCAAGCCGCGTCACCAGCGGCATGATGCGGCCGTTGATCTTGGCGCCGACCGTGGTGTCGCCGATATTGGTGTGCACCGCATAGGCGAAATCGATTGGGGTGGCGCCGCGCGGCAGGGCAATCAGCTTGCCCTTCGGCGTGAAGCAGAAGACCTGGTCCTGGAAGAGTTCGAGCTTGGTGTGCTCGAGGAATTCCTCCGGGCTGTCGCCCTCGGCCAGAGCCTCGATCGTGTGGCGCAACCAGGAATAGGCATTGGATTCGCGCGACAGGATGTCGCCGTCGGCATTGGTGGCGCCGTCCTTATAAAGCGTGTGGGCGGCGATGCCGAATTCGGCGATCTCGTGCATGCGCTTTGTGCGGATCTGCAGTTCGATGCGCTGGCTGGAGGGGCCGACGATCGTGGTGTGCAGCGAGCGGTAATCGTTCTGCTTCGGCGTCGAGATATAATCCTTGAAACGGCCGGGCACGACGCGCCAGCGGGTGTGGACGATGCCGAGCGCCCGATAACAGGAGGGGATGTCCTCGACGATCAGGCGGAAGCCGTAGACATCGGAAAGCTGCTCGAAGGAAAGCGACTTCGACTGCATCTTGCGGAAGACCGAATAGGGCTTCTTCTGCCGGCCCTTGACATAGGCGCTCGTCAAGCCGCTTGCGACAAGCAGGTCGCGCAGTTCAGCCTCGATCTTCTTGACGATACCCTCATTGCGCTTGGAAAGCTCTTCCAGCCTTTTGGTGACGGTCTCGTAGGCTTCCGGGTTCATATGGCGGAAGGAGAGCTCTTCCAGCTCCTCGCGCATATCCTGCATGCCCATGCGACCAGCCAGCGGCGCATAGATTTCCATCGTCTCTTCGGAGATGCGGGCACGCTTGTCGGCCGACATATGGTCGAGGGTGCGCATATTGTGCAGGCGATCGGCAAGCTTGACGAGCAGGACACGCACATCATCCGATATGGCGAGCAGCAGCTTGCGCAGATTCTCCGCCTGCTTGGCCTTCTTGGTGACGAGATCGAGCTTCTTGATCTTCGTCAGGCCCTCGACCAGGCGGCCGATATCCTCGCCGAAGAGTTCGTCGATCTCGGCGCGCGTCGCCGTCGTATCCTCGATCGTATCGTGCAGCAGCGCGACCGCGATCGTCGATTCATCGAGATGCATGTCGGTGAGGATTGCGGCGACCTCGAGCGGATGGGAAATGTAGGGATCGCCGCTGGCGCGCTTCTGCTGGCCATGTTTCTGCATGGCGTAGACATAGGCTTTGTTCAGCAGTGCTTCATTGGCATCGGGCTTGTATTGCTGAACCCGCTCCACGAGCTCGTACTGCCGCATCATTCCAAAGCCACTCCATAAAAATAAAAGCGCGCCAATCAACGATTGGCGCACACATGGGCAATAATATGCCTAAGCAATAAAGGCGCAAGATTGACGATTGGTAATCATCGCTCTTTTGCATCGCATGAACTTTTTCCGATCCCTTACGGACCGGGGGATCGCATCAACGCGATCCCGAGATCAGCCTGCGCGCTTAGTAGTCGTCGCTCTTTTCCGGCGGCACCAGGCCTTCGATACCGGCGAGCAGTTCTTCTTCCGACATCTGGTCGAAAGTGATCGTTTCCGGCAGGTCGTCCTGCTCTTCGCTGTCGGCTGCGGCAACACCGCCGGCGGCAATCATGCTTGCCGGATCGGGCTCGGGCTCGTCGACTTCGACATGCTTCTGCAGCGAATGGATCAGATCTTCCTTGAGGTCATCGGGCGAAAGCGTCTCGTCGGCGATTTCGCGCAGCGCCACGACCGGGTTCTTGTCGTTGTCGCGATCGATGGTGATCGAGGCGCCCTGAGAAATCAGCCGGGCGCGGTGGCTGGCGAGCAGAACCAGCTCGAAGCGGTTCTCCACCTTGTCGATGCAATCTTCAACTGTGACACGGGCCATTGCCTGTCCTTTACGGTCGTCATTTCGGGATTAGCACGCCCGATACAATTAAAACCGGGCAAATACAAGTTTTTCATTCCGGCTCCCCTCGTCTTTATCCGCGGCTGAGCTAAATTTCCATGGAGAACGTCACAATTCTACCTATGGTTGCTTGGAATATGCCGAATCGTGCCCTAAATCTCTCATATATGAATAATTGATAAAGTATGGATCAGGTCGAAATAGAAACATAAGCAATTGTTTTTATTGAATTTACCTCCTGCTGATTTCGATTGCTCTCATTGGATTGGTAAGCCATGTTTGACCCACGCGAAAAAATTGCACTCTTCATTGACGGCGCCAACCTCTACGCTGCATCCAAGAGCCTCGGCTTCGACATCGATTACCGCAAGCTCTTGAAAGCATTCCAGAAACGCGGCTATCTCCTGCGCGCCTATTATTATACGGCTCTGATCGAAGATCAGGAATATTCGTCGATCCGGCCTTTGATCGATTGGCTCGACTACAACGGCTACAAGGTCGTCACCAAGCCCGCCAAGGAATTCACAGATTCCATGGGCCGCCGAAAGATCAAGGGCAACATGGACATCGAGCTTGCAATCGACGCCATGGAACAATCGGAAACGGTCGATCATCTCGTGATCTTCTCCGGCGACGGCGACTTCACCAACCTCGTCGAGGCATTGCAGCGCAGGGGCCGCAAGGTCTCGGTGATCTCGACCATGGCGACCCAGCCGCCGATGATCGCCGACGACCTGCGCCGCCAGGCCGATCATTTCATCGATCTCTTGTCGTTGAAGGCTGAAATCGGTCGCGATCCCGCGGAGCGCGCCCCACGCCAGGCCGAAGTCGCCCCCGCGAGCGACTTCGAGGACTGATCTCTCCGCTTATCTCGAATCGAGCGACAGCAACGCCATGATTGCCGTGCGAAGCGGCGATCGTCAGTCAGCCGATGTGGTCAGCCATTATCCTTCAGCAGGCGACTCTTCTGCCGGTTCCAATCGCGTTCCTTCTCCGATTCGCGCTTGTCGTGCAATTTCTTGCCCTTGGCGAGCGCCAGCTCCATCTTCGCCCGACCGCGGTCGTTGAAATAGATCTTCAGCGGGATCAGCGTCATGCCTTCGCGGTTGACGGCAGAGCGCAAGCGATGGATCTCACGGCCCGACAGCAGCAGCTTGCGCCGGCGGCGCGGTTCGTGATTGAAGCGGTTGGCCTGCAGATATTCCGGCAGGTAGGAATTGATCAGCCAGATTTCGCCATCCTCATCCGACGCATAGGATTCGGCGATATTGGCTTTGCCTTCGCGCAACGACTTGACCTCGGTGCCCATCAGCACCAGGCCCGCCTCATAGGTATCGATGATCTCGTAGTTGAAGCGGGCCTTGCGGTTTTCGGCCACGACCTTGTTCACCACGCGCTGGCTGCCTTTGGGGGCCATGACGATATTCCATTGCTTAGGGCGCGAGAAGCCGCGCCCCCTTTTTCTTACCCTTTATGTAAGGGAACGACCCGGCCTTGTGAAGACGGCCGGTCTCCTCAGTTCAGCAGGCCCGCATGGCGCAGGGCGGCGTCGATCGCCGCTTCCGTTGCCGGCTCCAGCGTCGACAGCAACGGCGAACGGACGTTGCGGCTCATGCGACCAAGCCTGGAAAGGCCGTATTTGGCGCCGCAAAGACCCGGCTCGAGGAAGATCGCCTTGTGCAGCGGCATCAGCCGGTCCTGATATTCCAGCGCGCGGGCATAGTCGCCTTCCAATGTTGCCGCCTGGAAATCGGCGCAGAGGCGCGGGGCGACATTGGCCGTGACCGAAATACAGCCGACACCGCCATGGGCATTGAAGCCGAGCGCGGTGGCATCCTCACCGGACAGTTGCCGGAAATCCCTACCGCAGGTGATGCGCTGTTCGGAGACCCGTTCGATCTTTCCCGTCGCATCCTTGACCCCGACGATATTCCGATGCGCCTTGGCGAGCGCACCCATGGTTTCCGGCGTCATGTCGACCACCGAGCGGCCGGGGATATTGTAGATATAGATCGGCAGATCGACGGCCTCGGCAATCGCCGAAAAATGCGCGATCAAGCCCTTCTGCGTCGGCTTGTTGTAATAGGGGGTGACGACCAGAACGGCGTCCGCGCCGACCTTTTCGGCGTGCTGGGCCAGTTCGATCGCCTCACGCGTATTGTTCGAACCGGCGCCGGCCATGACCGGAACGCGTTTTGCAGCAACCGCGATGCAGAGTTCCACGACCCGCTTGTGTTCGGCGTGCGACAGCGTCGGGGATTCGCCTGTAGTGCCGACCGGAACGAGACCGCCGCTGCCTTCCTTGATCTGCCAGTCGACATGCGCAGCGAAGCTGTCTTCGTCGATCAGTCCTGCATCGGTGAAAGGGGTGACGAGGGCGGGAATGGACCCATTAAACATGCAAAGCTCCTCACGACCAAATCCTTGCTTCGGCCGCATTCCATGAATATTTTGCGCACCATAGAGCGCCGAAATCATGGCGACAAGCGCGTAGAGTTCGGTTTAGGGCAAATTCCGATAGCAGATGTGAATGAATTTTACCTGGTACGGTAAGGTTTCGTTAAGATGCCTCTAGCCAAATGGCAGGGCGTGTTTTCGTTGCGAGATCCCGGATGAAGAAAGCTGTCCTGATTCTGTCCGCCTTCGGCTTTGTTGCCGCCGCGTGGGGCAGCGTAGCGTCGCCGCTTCCGGGCGAGAGCACGCCCGTGCCCGGCGTCAAGCCGCTCGGTTTCATTCCCGAAACAGCCATGCCGGAATCGATCACGACGGGCGCCATTCCGCGCAATCCGGCCGTCGCGCCTGTCAACAGCGACCTGAAAGCCGGCCTCGACGCGCTTTCCGACAAGAACCCGCAGCTGGCGTTGTCGATCCGCGACAGCATGCCCGACGGTGCGCTCGACCGCCATATCCTGACCTGGGCGATCGCCGTTTCCGGATTGAAAGGCGTTCCCTCCTATGAAATCGCCAGCGCCGGGCAGGAGCTGAAAAGCTGGCCGGGCCTTTCGCGGCTGCGCGCCTATTCCGAACGCGCGCTCTATGACGAAAACCCCGCCCCATCAGCCGTGCTCGCCGCCTTCGGCGACACCGCGCCGGAGACGATGCAGGGCGCCGTCATCCTCGGCCGGGCGCTGGTTGCCTCAGGCAGGCAAGCGCAGGCGGCAAAATATATCCGCAAGGTCTGGCGCGGAGAAGCTCTCGACAAGGCAACCGAAGACAAGATCCTCATCGAATTCTCAGCCTTGTTGACGCCGGCCGACCACAAGGCGCGGATGGACTATCTGATGTATCGCGGCCGCGTGGCGCAGGCCAAGCGCTTCGGCGACATGGGTGAGGCGCAATCGCTCTACAAGGCCTGGTCCGCCGTCGACGCCAAGGCCGGCAATGCCGGCGCACTGCTCAACGCGGTCGATGCAAAATGGCGCGGCGATCCCGGGTTGCTATTTGCGCGGATCGAATATCTGCGCAAGCAGGACAAATATGCCGAGGCGGCAGCGCTTCTGGAGCAGATGCCGCCCGAGCGCAGCGAACTCGTCAACTCCGGCGAATGGTGGAACGAGCAGCGTATCGTCAGCCGCGGCCTGGTCGACCAGGGACAGTTCAAGCCTGCCTATCGCATCGTCGCCAATTACGCCGCAACGAGCCCGACGGATATCGTCGAAGCCGAGTTCCATGCCGGATGGTACGCGCTTCGCGGCCTGCAGGATCCGACAATCGCGGAAAAACACTTCCGCAAGATCCTCCAGACATCAAACGGGCCGATCTCGGTTTCCCGCGCCTGGTATTGGCTGGGACGAGCGGCAGAAGCCGGAGGTCCCGGCAAATCCAGCGAATTCTATGCGAAGGCTGCGACCTTCCCCGGCACCTTCTATGGCCAGCTCGCGGCCGAACGGCTGGGCCGAAAGACGCTGAACGTTACCTATCCCGCGCCGAGCACGGCCGACCGAGAGCGCTTCCAGGCGCGCGAAGCGGTGCAGGCGATCGCCCGGCTGGAGGCCGCAGGCCATGGATGGCGGGCCGACATTCTCTATCTTGCGCTCGCCGACCAACTGCAGAGCCCCGGCGAACTGGCCGTGCTTGCGGCAAAGGCCGAACAATCCGGCGACCATCATCTGTCGCTGCAGATCGGCAAGATCGCCTATGGCCGCGGCATCGATGTCGCAGCGCTCGCCTTTCCGGTCGGCGTCATCCCGGCGAATGCCAATATCTCCGGTTCCGGCAAGGCACTCGCCTATGCCATCGCCCGCCAGGAAAGCGCCTTCAACCCAGCCGCCGTTTCGGCGGCGAATGCACGGGGATTGCTGCAGCTTCTGCCGGGAACGGCCCAGGCGGTGGCCAAGCGCCACAACATCGCCTATTCGAAAGACAAGCTGACGGCCGATGCCGGTTATAACGCCACGCTCGGCGCTCATTATCTCGGCGAGCAGATCGAAGCCTTCGGCGGCTCCTATATCCTCACCTTCATTGCCTACAATGCGGGGCCGAAGCGGGTGCCGGAATGGATCGGCCGCTACGGCGATCCGCGCGGCAAACCGATCGACGAGATCGTCGACTGGATCGAGCGCATCCCCTTCCCCGAAACGCGGAATTACGTCCAGCGGGTGATGGAGAATTACGAAGTGTACAAGGCTCGCCTCGGCCAGCCGACCGACATCGAGCGCGACCTCATCGGCGGACGCAGCGCTTCCTGAAGCCGTTTGGCGCGGGTGGAAAAGCAGGCTACATCTTCGGGATCGAACAGATCTCGAGGGATACGATGCCGGATACTTACGCAAGCGGTTTCCAGGAGCGATTTTATACGTCTTCCGATGGACTGGAGCTTTATGCCCGCGACTATAGCCCGAGTGAGACGGCAACTGCGGGGCGGCTGCCGGTCGTTTGCCTGCCCGGCCTGACCCGCAATACGCGGGATTTTCATTCGCTGGCGCTGCTTCTCTCCCAGGACATAACAGCACCGCGCAGGGTGGTCGCGCTCGATTCGCGCGGGCGGGGAAACTCGGCACGGGATGAGAACAAGGCGAACTACAATCTCGCCATCGAGGCCGGCGACGTCGTTGCCGCCTGCCAGGCGCTCGGCATCGAGCGGGCGGTCTTCATCGGCACGTCCCGGGGCGGGCTGATCCTGCATCTGATCGCGGTGATGCGGCCGGATCTTCTCGAAGCCGTCATCCTCAATGATATCGGGCCTGTGATCGAGGCCACGGGACTGGTGCTGATCCGCGACTACCTGAACAGCGGCAGAAAGCCGGCGGACTGGCGCGAGGCGGTCGATATACTGCAGCAAAATCATGGCGCGTCGTTTAACGCGCTTGCAGAGCAAGACTGGCGTGAGATGGCGCTTGCCCTCTATCGAGACGTCGGCGGAAGACCGGTGGCCGATTTCGACCCGGCGATTGCCGAAGCGCTGGAATCGATCGATTTCAGCCAGCCGCTGCCCGATCTCTGGGAGCCGTTCGAGAAGCTGAGCCATCTGCCGCTGATGCTGATCCGCGGCGAAAATACGTCGCTGCTTGCACAGGAAACCGCAAGCGAGATGGCACGGCGGCATTCGACGTTGATCTTTCACGCTGCCGAGGGACAGGGACACGCACCCCTGCTGCATCTCGGCAATATCCCCGCAGCGATTCGGGCCTTTCTCGCCGCTTGCCGGTAACCTTATGGAAGCTAAGCACGTCGCATCAAAAGGCCGCCGGCGCATTTGCCATGCGTCGAAAATACAAAAAAAGCCCGGCTCGAGAGCCGGGCTTTCCTGATTGACCGAAGTCAGATCAGATTAGAACGAACGCTGCAGGCGGAAGTAGCCCGTCGTGGAGTCGTCAGCATCTTCCGGATCGAGGTACTGAACCGAAGCCTTGGCGTAGAAGTTGTCGACGATCTGGTAATCAACCGTCAGACCGACCTTCCAAGCATCGCCGTCAGCGAAGTCGCTGCCGCTAACGCCGTAGTTGTTGTAGTACTGAACACCAGGGGTGATCTTGAGCTTGTCGGTTGCCTTGATAGCGTATTCGGCAGCAACAGCCCATTCAGCCGCATTGTAGTAGGCATTCGGGTTGGTGGAGTAGACAGCTGCGAGGCCGAGCGTGCCCGGACCGATGTCAACCGTACCCATTGCACGAACGGCGCCTTCTTCGTTGTCGGTGTCGTAGCCGGCAGTGATCTGGTAGCTGAATGCACCAGCCTTGCCGCCGAGACCGACGGCAACGCCGACGTTGTTGGCTTCTTCGCCATCATAGAACGGGCCGTCTTCCAGCTCGTCAACGCTGATGCCGGCGTAGAAGTCGGAAGTTTCGTACTGATAACGGATGGAGTTATGCAGCGTGACCGGCGAGCCGATGTCGTCGGTTTCGCCAGAGAGACCATCGTCCCACCAGCTGTAGAACAGACCAGCGCGGAAGCCGGCGATGTCGAGGTAAGCGGAGTCGAGCTTGGAGGTCTGATCCGTGGCGTTGTCAGCATTGAACTGCATGACGATAACGCCGGTCAGCGGACCGTACTCGGTGTCGCTCTTGGCCGTGAACTGAACCTGACCGCGGGTCGTTGCATCCCAGTCAGAATCACCGCCGACGTCTTCGCCAACGTTAACCTGGAAACGGATGTAGCCGTTGATCTTGAGGCAGGTTTCGGTGCCCGGGATGTAGAAGTAGCCGGTGCCGTAAGCGTCGCAGACGCGGACGTATTCAACCGGTTCCGGCTCGGCAGCAACGATAGCGTCAGCAGCCTGAGCACCGGAAACTACTGCGAGAGCAGCAGCGGAGCCGAGAAGAAGGCTCTTGATGTTCATAAATGACCTCCAATTCAAAGTTTCGATCGGGTTTGGGATCTTTCGCTGAGCAGCGTTCCCTGCCCCATCCCCGTGTTTCAAGAAGTGGACGATCAGCCGCCCTTGCTTCCGACGCTGAAAATACAAGACCGAAGCCGTCACGCAATCACCAACTTACTCGGATGGGGGGTTTAAGACAGCCTTCACGAAACCGTGTTGCTGAAAGGACACAAGTCGGGCAGCCGGCCTCGATTTCCTTTATGCTTTGTTAAGAAAACGCTGATTTTGCCGCCGCTTAGCGGAGGCCAGTAAAGAATTGGACAAGCGTCTCACAACACATTCGAGACACTTTTTTGACGAAGTCGGGCTGTTGCGGGGGATATCATCACTGCCGGAAGCGTAACCGGGCGGTCACCGATCCGCTTTCGCCGGCTGCCGGGGCGTGACGGCAGGATGTGATTCCCGCAGGCGATTCTCTTGCTTCGACGCGGAAGAGATTTTTCTCATCGCGCGGCCATGAGGCATAGCCCGAATGGCGCTCACGCGGCACAGCCCGTTCAACGAAGACGATTCGCTGTCAGCAACGAAGATCGGCGTGGGTTGGAAAAATCGGGATGGCGGAGAAGATGGGATTCGAACCCACGATACGCTTTTGACGTATACTCCCTTAGCAGGGGAGCGCCTTCGACCACTCGGCCACCTCTCCGGTGCGGCCTAACTATGGTGAGCGGTCTGTGAATGCAAGGGTTTTTTCAGTTTTCACCAGAAGAAATGCAACGGGGCGGCATTTCGGCAGGCCCGCGCAAACAGAGCGCATTTCCCGTCACGATCCGGGAATTTGATCGCGCTTCGTTCCCTTCGATGAGAATGCCGGGCTTTCCGCCCGGCACGCGCCACGAGCTTGGCAAACCCCAGTGCAGCCTTGCCGCCGGCAGCAATCGACCGCGGGGACCGGGTTTGAACTCAGCCGAGCAGGCTCTTGAGGTCGGCAGAGGGGTCGGCGAGAATCGCTCTGTCGGGGTTGATCCCCGATTCCAGCAGCTTCTTGCCCGTTACATAGGCTTTCGCGTCATTGATCGCATCGACGGCGATCAATGAGCCTTCCTTGAAATACCAGACTGAATGGGCGCCTTCGCGGGCGCCGGGGCGCAGCAGCGTCTCGTCATAACCGAGATTGAAGCCGGCGATCTGCAGCTTGACATCATACTGGTCGGACCAGAACCACGGCTTCGGATCATATGGCTCGTTGCCACCGGCGATCACGGCTGCCGCCGCTTCGGCCTGGTCGACGGCGTTCTGCACCGATTCGAGCCTGATGCGGCCACCCTGCCAGGGAAGGGCTGCGCAATCGCCGGCAGCAAAGATCGCCGGATCGGAGGTACGGGCGAATTCGTCGACGACAATCCCGTTGGCGACTTCGAGGCCGGCTTCCTTGGCAAGCAGATCGTTCGGCACGACGCCGATGCCGACGACGGCAAAGTCGATGTCGATCACCGATCCGTCGGAAAGTGCGGCGCCGGTGACGCGGCCATCCTTGCCGACCAGATGCTTGAGCCCTGTCTTTTCCCGAATCACAACGTCGTGGGTCTCATGGATGCCGCGCATGATATCGGCGGTTTCCTTCGCTGCGACGCGCTGCAGGATGCGGTCGGCCATCTCGATGACGGTGACCTCAAGGCCGCGATGGCGGGCAACGGCCGCCGCCTCGAGACCGATATAACCGCCGCCGATGATGAGCACGCGGCGACCGGGGCGCATCTCGTCGGCGAGCAGATCGGCATCGCGCTTGTCGCGGGCGACATAGACGCCCTCGAGATCGCCGCCGATGGCCGCCGGCAGCCGGCGCGGGGTCGAGCCGGTGGCCAGCGCCAGCGTGCCGTAATCGAGAACGGAGCCGTCCTGCAGCAGAACCTGCCTGCTGTCCGGTTTGATCTGCTCGGCCCAGGTCGAAAGGCGGAGATCGACGTCATTGTCGACATACCATTGCTCGGCGCGAAACAGCAGGCGATCGAAGGCCATTTCGCCAAGCAGGTATTTTTTCGAAAGCGGCGGGCGCTGATAAGGAGCCACGTCCTCTGCACCGATAAGGGTGATCGGGCGCGTATCCTTCAACGCACGCAGCTTGGCCGCCAATGCAAAACCGGCCTGGCCCGCGCCGATGATCACCAGTCTATCCGTCACGATCTCACTCCCGAAACTGCGCCCGACAACTCCGTCCAGGCCTATCCCCTGCCTCACACGCCGTCAACGGAAAGCGACTTTTCCATTCAGCCAATCTCGATCCAGCGACGCTCATGGAAGGACTGTGCCATGGCATGCACCGACTTCTCTATCCTGAGACCGTCTTCAAATGTGACGATCGACGACGGCTCGCCGGAAATTGCCCGGATCAACTCGCGGCATTCGATGATTTTCAGATCGTTGAAGCCGAGGCCGTGGCCGGGCGCCGGGATGAAGCGATCATAAGGCCGATGGGCCGGTGCCGCCAGTATCTTGCGGAAGCCCTGTTCGGAACCGCGCCCCTCGGCCTGATAGAGCTCGAATTCGTTCATGCGCTCCTGGTCGTAGACGATCGAGCCCTTCGAGCCATAAATCTGCAGGGCGATGCGGCCCTTGCGGCCCCAGGCGGCGCGATTCGCCATCAACACGGCGGAGATGCCGCCGCCAAGCCGCATCAGCACGTTGGCGCCATCGTGGTTTTCGACGGCGCGGCGGCCACCTTCGCTGAGCGGGCGGTCGGCATAGGGCCTGACCATGTCTGTAATAACAGCCTCGACGTGACCGAACAAATACCAGAGCAGCGACAGCGGATGCACGGCGAAATCGTCGAGCGCGCCATAACCGGCGGCAAGCTCGCTCTTCCAGTAAAAGAAGACATCGGGATCGGCCATGAAATCCTCGTCCATCTCGACGCGGATATGATTGACCGTGCCGATGGCGCCCTCGCCAACAAGCGTCTTGATGTGCCGCATCACGGGATTCTGAATGTAATTATAACCGAGAGCGGCCACCTTGCCGGACCCCCTCGCCGTCTCCAGCATGCGCTCGGCATCGGCATAGGCCGGCGCCATCGGCTTTTCGCACCAGACATGTTTGCCGGCTTGAAGCGCTGCGATCGCCATTTCGGGGTGGAACTGATTGGGCGTGGTGACGGAGACAACGTCGACCTCCGGGTCGGCGATCAGCGCCCGCCAGTCGGCCGTCGCCTTCTCGAAGCCGAATTCACCGGCACGCGCTTCAGCCAGCCCGGCATTGGCTTCGGCGAGATGCACCAGACGCGGACGCTCGACATCGCCGAACACCGTCTTCACCGCATTCCACGCCAGCGCATGGCATTTGCCCATATAGCCGGTGCCGATCAAACCGATGCCGAGTGGCTTCATTTTCGTCTCCTCCAGGAACTGCGGCCGGATTTTTGGAATATTTGGATCATTTTGACAAGAGACCCATACGCAAGCATTCCTGCGCCTCCCCTGGTAAATTGTTTAAAAGCTTGGAATTACAGGCGATTAAAAACAATTAGGCGCGCCGTTTGAAATCGTCTATGTTCGGCAATATGGAATATTTGTTTCATCTCGTGAGCCGCAAGCATGGATAATGATCCCCAGAGGCAGGCGCGTGTGCCGCGCGATTTCGAAAGCCTGCGCAGCACCATCATCGAGCGCAAGGCGAACATGCCGAAGCGGCTGGCGCAGGTCGCCGCTTTCGCGCTCGGCAATCCCGACGAGATCGCCTTCGGCACGACGGCAAGCATTGCGGCTGCCTCCGACGTCCAGCCCTCGACGCTGGTGCGCTTGGCACATCATCTGGGTTATGAAGGTTTCTCCGACCTGCAGAGCATTTTCCGCGAAAGATTGCGCGACCGGACGTTGAGCTATGAAGAGCGGCTCGTCACGCTGGAGCAGGCAAGCGGCGACGACGAGGACGCCAATCTGCTCTCCGGCTTCATTGCCGCGGCCAGCCAGTCGGTCAACCGGCTGGCGGCGACGGTGCAGAGCGATACGTTCACGAAAGCGGTGAATATCCTTGCCGACGCCGAGACGATTTATTTGATCGCCAAACGGCGCTCCTACCCGCTGACGGCACACATGACCTACGCTTTTTCCAAGCTCAACATCCGCCACCAGATCGTCGCCTCGCCGAACGGCGTCGATCCTGAGATGGTGCAGTTCGCAACACCCAGGGATGCGGCGATCGCCGCGAGCTTTTCGCCCTATGCGGCCGACAGCCTCAGCCAGAGCCAGGAGCTTGCCGACCGCGGCGTGCCCGTCATCGCCATCACCGATTCGGCCTTCTCGCCGCTTGCTGCTTGCGCGACGCACTGGTTCGAAGTGGCGGAGGCGGATTTTGCCGGCTTCCGCTCGCTGTCGGCCTCGATGGCGCTGACCATGGCGCTGCCGGTGGCCATCGCCGAACGGCGCCGCAAGCATCAGCACTCAAAAGCTGGGAAAGCGAAAATGGAATAAACATTCCGAATTGACAAAATATCGGAACCGATGTTTCATTATTGAAAATTCGCAGGCACTGGAAGCCGCGCAAAATCTAGCGGGAGGACATCATGGTACAATCGAATCCGGGCTCACAGCCGGAGCCGGCGCTTGATGTAATCACCATCGGCCGCTCATCGGTCGATCTTTACGGTCAGCAGATCGGTTCGCGGCTGGAGGATATCGGCTCCTTCGCCAAATCCGTCGGCGGCTGCCCGGCCAATATCGCCATCGGCACGGCGCGGCTCGGCCTCAAATCCGGTCTCATCACCCGCGTCGGCGACGAGCAGATGGGACGCTTCATCCGCGAGCAATCGGCGCGCGAAGGTGTGGCGACACAGGGCATCGTCACCGACAAGGAGCGGCTGACGGCCCTGGTGCTGCTGGCGGTCGAAGCCGAGGGCGTGTCGCCGATGATCTTCTACCGGTCGGATTGCGCCGATATGGCGCTCGATGAAGGCGATATCGACGAAAACTTCATCAAGTCGTCGCGCGCCGTTCTCGTTTCCGGCACGCATTTCTCGCGGCCGAACACCGAGGCCGCGCAGCGCAAGGCGATCCGCATCGCCAAGGCGAACGGCCGCAAGGTGATCTTCGACATCGACTACCGGCCGAATCTCTGGGGCCTTGCCGGCCATGCGGAAGGTTTCGAGCGCTACGTGAAGTCCGACCGGGTTTCCTCGAAGATGAAGGAGACGCTGCCGGATTGCGATCTCATCATCGGTACCGAGGAAGAGATTCTCATCGCCTCCGGCGCCGACGACGTGCTCGGCGCACTGAAGGAGATTCGCCGCCTCTCGCCGGCGACGATCGTGCTCAAGCGCGGCGCCATGGGCTGCATCGTCTATGACGGCCCGATCGCCGACGACCTCGAAGCCGGCATCATCGGCCAGGGCTTCCCGATCGAAGTCTTCAATGTGCTCGGCGCCGGCGATGCCTTCATGTCCGGCTTTCTGCGCGGCTTCCTGCGCGACGAGCCACTGAAGACCTGCGCCACCTGGGCCAATGCCTGCGGCGCCTTCGCCGTCTCCCGCCTGCTCTGCTCGCCGGAATATCCGACCTGGGCCGAACTCGACTTCTTCCTGACGACCGGCAGCCAACATCGGGCGCTGCGCAAGGACGAGGCGATCAACCATATTCACTGGGCATCGACCCGGCGCGGCGAAATCCCGCTTCTGATGGCGCTGGCGATCGACCACCGCTCGCAGCTCGTCAGCGTCGCCGACGAGCTCGGCGTCGGCCACGACAAGATCGTCGCCTTCAAGCGACTGGCAGTCGAGGCGGCGGCGCGGGTTTCGAACGGCCGCGACGGCTACGGCATGCTGATCGACGAACGCTTCGGCCGCGACGCCTTCTTCGATGCGGCGACGAAGAATTTCTCCTGGATCGGCCGGCCTGTGGAACTGCCGGGCTCGAAGCCGCTGCGCTTCGAATTCAGCCAGGATATCGGCTCGCAGCTTGTGGAATGGCCACTCAGCCATTGCATCAAGTGCCTGTGCTTCTATCATCCCGACGATCCCGCCGACTTGAAGAGCGAGCAGCAGGAGAAGCTGCGCACGCTGTTCGAGGCGTCCCGCAAGGTCGGCCGCGAGTTGCTGGTGGAGATCATTGCCGGCAAGAACGGGCCGCTCACCGACGATACGATCGCGACCGCGCTGGAGGAACTCTATGCGCTTGGCATCAAGCCGGACTGGTGGAAGCTGGAGCCGCAGGCATCGACCGAGGCCTGGAAGAAGATCGATGCGGTGATCGCCAAGAATGATCCATGGTGCCGTGGTATCGTGCTCTTGGGCCTCGAGGCGCCTGCCGACGAGCTGATCTCCTGTTTCGAGGCGACGCTGGCGGCGCCCTCCGTCAAGGGCTTTGCCGTCGGCCGGACGATCTTTGCCGACCCGGCGCGGGCCTGGCTTTCGGGGACAATGAACGACGAGGAGGCGATCGCCGACATGGCCGGCCGCTTCCGGCAATTGACGGAAGCCTGGCTTAAGACGCGCGGGCTTCAGTAGGATATAGAGTTAAGACCCCTCCCCAACCCCTCCCCACAAGGGGGAGGGACTTAAGTTGAGGCATCGCTTCACGCCACAAACGAGCTCCTTGCGGACGCGAGGTTGCGGTGAAATGCGGCGGCACGGCGGGTTAGCCCCTCCCCCCTTGTGGGAAGGGGTTGGGGGGAGGAAAACGCGAAAGAAAGATTGCGGGAGGACCCGATGGGCAAGACGATACGGTTGACGATGGCGCAGGCCGTGGCGCATTTCCTCAAGAAGCAGATGACTGTTGTCGACGGCAAGAAGGTGCCGATCTTCGGTGGCGTCTGGGCGATCTTCGGTCACGGCAACGTCGCCGGTATCGGCGAGGCGCTCTATCAGGTGCGCGGCGAGCTGACGACCTATCGCGCCCACAATGAGCAGGGCATGGCGCATGCCGCCATCGCCTATGCCAAGGCAAATTTCCGCACACGTTTCATGGCCTGCACGACCTCGATCGGCCCGGGCGCGCTGAACATGGTGACGGCGGCGGGCGTGGCGCACGTCAATCGCATTCCCGTTCTCTTCCTGCCGGGCGATGTCTTCGCCAACCGCGCGCCGGATCCGGTGCTGCAGCAGATCGAGGATTTCGGCGACGGCACGGTTTCGGCCAATGATGCCTTCCGTCCGGTTTCGCGCTATTTCGACCGAATCACCCGACCCGAACAGATCATTTCGGCGCTGAAGCGCGCCATGCAGGTCCTGACCGATCCGCTCGATTGCGGACCGGTGACATTGTCGCTCTGCCAGGACGTTCAGGCGGAAGCCTTCGATTATCCGGAAAGCCTGTTCGAAGAAAAGGTCTGGACGACCCGCCGGCCGCAGCCGGATGCGGACGAGCTGGCGAATGCCATCGCGCTGATCAAGGCGTCTGAGAAGCCGGTGATCGTCGCCGGCGGCGGCGTGCTTTATTCGCAGGCGACCAAGGAGCTTGCCGCCTTCGCCGAAGCCCATACCATCCCCGTTGTCGTCACCCAGGCCGGCAAGTCGTCGATCAACGAGACCCATCCGCTGGCGCTCGGCTCGGTCGGCGTCACCGGCACGTCGGCGGCGAATGCGATTGCGGAAGAGACGGATCTGGTGATCGCTGTCGGCACGCGCTGCCAGGATTTCACCACCGGCTCCTGGGCGCTCTTCAAGAACGACAATCTGAAAATGGTCGGCCTCAATATCGCCGCCTATGACGCGGTGAAGCACGACAGCCACCCGCTGGTATCCGATGCGCGCGAGGGTCTGAAGGCGCTTTCATCGGGCCTATCCGGCTGGACGGCGCCGGCCGCACTCGCCGAGAAGGCCGCGGCTGAGAAGAAAGTCTGGATGGAGGCTGCGGCCAAGGCGCTGGCGACCACCAATGCCGCCCTGCCCTCCGATGCGCAGGTGATCGGTGCCGTCGTGCGTACGATCGGCGGCGAGAACACGACGCTGCTTTGTGCCGCGGGCGGCCTGCCCGGCGAGTTGCACAAGCTCTGGCCGGCGACGGCGCCGGGCAGCTATCACATGGAGTACGGCTTTTCCTGCATGGGCTACGAGATCGCCGGCGGGCTCGGCGTCAAGATGGCGCGTCCCGAGCGGGATGTCGTCGTCATGGTCGGCGACGGCTCGTACATGATGATGAATTCCGAGATCGCTACCTCGGTGATGCTTGGCCTCAAGCTCAACATCGTCCTGCTCGACAATCGCGGCTATGGCTGCATCAACCGATTGCAGATGGGAACCGGCGGCGCCAACTTCAACAATCTGCTCAAGGACTCCTATCACGAAGTGATGCCGGAGATCGATTTCCGCGCGCATGCCGAGAGCATGGGCGCGATCGCCGTCAAGGTCGGCTCGATCGCCGAGCTGGAGCAAGCGATCATTGATTCGAAGAAGAACGACCGGACCTCGGTCTTCGTCATCGACACCGATCCGCTCATTACCACGGAAGCCGGCGGCCACTGGTGGGATGTCGCGGTGCCTGAGGTCAGCACCCGCGAACAGGTCAACAAGGCGCGCGAAGGCTATATCAAAGCACGCGCTGCTCAGCGCATCGGCTGATTCGGTTACTGTCATTTTTTCGGAAGAGCGGGGCCGCTCTTCCGTACTGCTTTAAGGAGAATGTTGATGAAGGCCAAACTCGGCATGTCGCCCATCGCCTGGTGGAACGACGACCTTCCGGAACTCAGCGACGATGTATCCCTCGAGGAATGCCTGCGGCAATCGCGCAGCGCCGGTTTCACCGGCATGGAGCAAGGCCGCCGCTTCCCCAGCAATCCGGAAGAGATGCTGCCCATCCTGCGCGCCGCCGACGTGACGCTGTGCGGCGGCTGGTTCTCCGGCACGCTTGTCAATGAGGAGCTTGCGGCCAACAAGGACCGCATCGCGCCGATGATCGAGCTGTTCAAGGCGGTCAACGCGCCCTGCATCGTCTATGGCGAAGTCGGCCGCTCCATCCAGGGCGACCGCTCCAAGCCGCTCGCCACCAAGCCGCGCCTTTCCGACGACGAGATGAAGGCCTATGGGCGCCGCGTCACCGAGTTCGGCGAATGGTGCGCCGAGCAGGGCATGCCGCTCTCCTATCACCATCACATGGCGGCCGTCGTCGAAACCGAGCCGGAACTCGACGCCTTCATGCGCTCCTCGGGCGCAGGCATTCCCCTGCTGCTCGATGCCGGACATCTCGCCTTTGCCGGCGGCGATGTGCTGCGCGCCATCGGGAACCACCACGCCCGCATCAATCACGTCCACGTCAAGGACATCCGCAAGTCCGTGGTCGACGGGCTCGACCGCAGCCGTCAGTCCTTCCTCGACGCGGTGGCGCTCGGCGCCTTCACGGTACCGGGCGATGGCTCGCTCGATTTCGGCGCCATCGTCCAGCGGCTGGCCGATTACGGCTACGAAGGCTGGTTCGTCGTCGAGGCCGAACAGGACCCGCGCAAGGCGCCGCCACAGAAGATGGCGGAGATCGGCCATGCCGAACTGATGCGAGTCATGACGGCGGCAGGTTATACGGTGGAAACGGAAGGCTTTCCGAAGGGATAACGGGACGAAAGACCCCTCCCCATAAGGGGAGAGACTTAACTTGGGGCACGGCCGGAGCAAGGAGCCCCCTCATCCGCCCTTCGGGCAGCTTCTCCCGCTGGGGAGAAGGGAGAAAAGAGACGGTGCGACATGTCCCTTCTCCCCTCGGGGAGAAGGTGGCGGCAGCCGGATGAGGGGGCCGCCCCGCTAATTTACGAGGAGAAACACCAATGCCAAACCTCAAGGTGAAACCATCCGGCACACATGGCCGCGTCACCCATGTCACGCCGGAAAATGCCGGCTGGACCTATGTCGGCTTCGATCTGCATCGGGTCAAACCGGGCGAGACGGTTTCGGGAGAGACCGGCGACCGGGAAGTCTGCCTGGTCTGGGTGACCGGCAAGGGCAAGGCATCGGCCGGATCCCGGGATTTCGGCACGCTCGGCGGCCGCATGAGCCCGTTCGACGGTGCGCCGCATGCGCTCTACATCCCGATGGGATCGACTTGGTCGGTGACGGCGGAGACCGATCTGGAGCTCGCCGTCTGCTCGGCACCCGGCGGCGGCACCTATGAGGCGAAGGCGATTCCCCCGGGCACACATCCGCAGGTGACGCGCGGCAAGGGCACGAATGTGCGCTACGTCAACAACATCATGCCTGAGGATGACAGGTCGGCGCATTCGCTGCTGGTCGTCGAGGTGATTACGCCGGGCGGTCACACATCTTCCTACCCGCCGCACAAACACGACCAGGACGACCTGCCGAACGAGAGCTTCCTGGAAGAGACCTATTACCATCGCCTCAACCCGCCGCAGGGCTTCGGTTTCCAGCGCGTCTACACCGACGATCGCTCGCTCGACGAGGCGATGGCGATCGAGGACGGCGACGTGACGCTGGTGCCGAAGGGCTACCACCCCTGTGCAGCCTGCCATGGCTACGATCTATATTACCTCAACGTCATGGCCGGACCGACGCGGATTTGGAAATTCCACAATGCCGCTGAGCATGAGTGGCTGGTGAAGGCGTAAGCCGCGTTCGATCGCTAAATAATCTGACAGCGCCAAGCCGCCGCTGATGGTTCACTGCCTCCATCCAAACACGGATGGAGGATCGTCATGCATAGCTCGAATTTCACAGTACCGGCCGCCGATCTTCGCTCTTCGCGCGATACCAGGTCCGGCCTGCAGGGAATAGAGCCATCAGGCAAAGCCGCCGGGAAGCGCGGCTTTGCCATTCAGACGGGCAAAAGCCCGTAGCGCCAGCCGCGGCGTCTGGCGTTCTGCGACAGCACCAGCAAGGCAAGCACGACCATGCCGGCCTCGGCAAAGACCGGCACCATCCAGATGCCCTGCTCACCGAAAATGAAGGGCAGCAGGAAGGTGAGCGGCAGGGTAAGCAGATAAGGCCGTGACAGGCCGAAGATCGCCGCGCGCGACGCATCGCCGATCGACTGGAAATAGGACGACAGAATCAGCATCTGCCCGAAGAGGAAATAGGCGCCGATCGTCCAGGGCAGAATTCGCCTGACCTCGGCCGTTATGGCGGGGTCGGCGACGAAGACGGCGCCGAGGCGGCCGGCCGTGAGCTCGACGGCGATCTCCACCAGCGTGCAATAGACAAGCGCTGCAAGCATGGCGATCTGCAGGCTGCGGCCGACGCGAAGCTTGAAGCCGGCGCCGTGATTGTTGCCGGCGATCGTCTGCAGGGCGATGCTGAGGCCGAGCAGCGGCAGATAGGTGAAGGTCATGATCCGGGTGATGATGCCGTAGGCGGCCACCGTCGCGGTATGATCATGCGTGCTCCAGAGCGAGACGTTGATCAGAATGGCGGCCGATGCCAGCGATATGCCGATAAAGCCGAGGCTCATCGGCGCGCCGAAAACGACGATGCCGCGCCATTCGGCAAGGGCGGCTCCCCGGGAGAGCCTGAGTGCTGCCGGCCGGCGCCGGCGGTAGACCAGCACCGCTGTCAGGCAGACGAATTGCGATGCGATGGAACCGGCCGCCGAGCCGAGCACACCCCAATGCATCACCGCCATGAACAGCCAGTTGGCGAGGATGTTCAGCAGCGAGGCCGACAGCGTCACCAGCGTCATGAATCCGATCTTGCCTTCGCAGCGCAACCCGTCGAGATGCAGCGACAGGAAGAAGCTGACCGGTGCAAAGGCGATCATCGCGCCCATGAACACCGTCGCGCCATCGGCTACCGCGGCGTTGCCGGCTGCGCCGATATCGATAATCTGCCGGCCAGCGGTCCAGTAGAGCATGTTGAGGATCAGGGTGACGGCCAGCGCCAGCGTATGGGCGCCGGCAAATAGCCTGGCCGCGCCCTGGCGATCGCCGGCCCCGAGCCGGCGGGCAAGGATGCTCGCCATGCCGTTCGAAACGAGCGACTGCAGGGCGATCAACAGCATCAGCCCGGGGAAAATCAGGCTGACGGCCGAAAGCGCATCGGGGCCGACATAGGCACCGAGGAAATAGGCGTCGACGACGGTGAAGAGGCCGTTGACGGTGGTGATCGCGATGATCGGCGCCGCGGTTCTTATGAAGACGCCCGGCAGCCAGCCGGTAAGAAAGACATTGCCTTTGGAACGATCGGTCATGGAGAATCCGTTCGATATCGAGCGAGATCCGATCCGACTTGAAATCATGCGGATACGGATCGCCTCAGAGAAATAGAGGAAATTAGAGATCGAGCACCAGATGCGGCACGCCGTTCGAGGTCCTCCTCGGCGACACGCCATCGGCATCGATCTGGGCGCTCACACGCCGGCGAAAGGCCGAAAAGCTCGCGAAGGTGACGACATCCACCGGCTCGTCGAAATGGATGGTGATCCGGTGGAGATCGCCGCCCGGCAGGGCCGAAAGCGAGAGAATTTCGCCGGTGAACGGCTGATTGAGATAACGGCCGCGAATATGGGCCCCGACGAAGAGTTGCGTCTTCGGACCGGTATTCGGCTTTGCCGCAAGGGCGGCGAGCGTATTCCAGTCGCGCGCGCCGTGCTGGCGGGCAATCAGTTCTAGGGCCGCACTGTGGGTCAGCGCGGTGCCGCGATCGTTCATCGCCTGGCGCAGGCGCTTGGCCTGGGCTTTCAATTCGTCAATGGCAGGATAGGTCGTCGTCATGGAGTAAAGCCTTCGCAAGGCATGCTCTTCGACTGTGGATGGGAGCTCGCATTGCCGCCAGTCAGCATGCACAAAAGGCCGTGACCATGATCGCGAGGGCTTCACCATGGATTTTCATCCGCGAGCGGCCGGTGCCTCGAACCGGCCTTTGTATGCGCGAACGTCGCCGTCATGTCAAGAATGGCGCGAGTGCGCGGGGGATTGAACAAATTTGGGGCAAATCTGCACGAAATCGGTGCGATTTTCCCGCAAGTCCGACAGAAACGGTCAATCTTATCGATGTTGTTAAGCTGCCATCAGCATTCTTCAGCTAATATCCTGTCGTGGAATAAGCGGAGGCTAAAAGGGCCTTTCAGATGCACCTCGACACAGAACACCCCAAGCCGGAACGTGCTTACAGGGAATTCAATCTCGACAGGCCGGGCAACATCATCTTCGTCGGCCATCATCTCAGCACCGGAACGCAGGTGCGCTGCCTGATCCGCACGATCACACTCGCCGGCGCACTGCTTGAAGTCAGCCCGAACCTGGAAATGCCGAGCCATTTCTTCCTGGAAATCCTCGGCATCCATGACGAGATCGGCGCAACCATGGTCAAGCGCGAAGGCGAATTGGTGACGATCAGCTTCAACATGCTGCTCAATCCGGAATTCCTGCACCACGTGCTGCGACTGAGCTTCGAAACCTGAGGCTCTTTCCCTCCGTGAGCTGTCGGTGTGCAGCGCATCCGACACGAAAAACGCGGGCCGTTCGATCCGCGTTCCTCGGTTGCGAAGACCGTCTCAGGCAGCCAGATGCCGCTCGATCTCATCGACCGGCATATTGGTGTAGTCCTTCGCCAATTCCGCTGATATCGCCGCCTGCGTGTCGGCGTTGAGTGCCGGGCGTATTGCGCCTAGCGCCTTCGGCGGCGCAACAAGGATGATACCGGGGGCGTCCTTTTCCTGCGCCAGTTCGTCCAGCTTTTCCGCCACATGTTTCAGAAATTGGGCTTCGGCCTGATCGTGCCAATCAGTCTCTTCGACGGCGCTGCGGCTGAAGCCGTCGGCGGTATGGCTGCGACCGGGTTTGTCGGCGCCGAGTTCGCGAGCGGGCTCATTCGGCTGCGTCAGGGTTTCCAGCACCTTAAGGTTCATCAGCGTGGCATCGCCGGCATTCCGCATGATCAGAGCCTTGGCTCCATTGCAGACCACCACCCATGATTTCCAAGGGATCTTGACGTCGGTCATATCAACTCCTCGCTGTCGTCATTCGAAGCGCGCTGCTTCATCGATGAAGGCAGAACGCCCGGCCATTGAAAGAGTTCGGGAAAATTGCGGCAAAATCGATCGGCCCGCGAGCCGGCCGGCACCTTCTCTCTGTTTTTTGCCGCCGAGATAGTTGTGCTTGCCGTGCTGCAGGCCCTATCGCCACCGCCTTTCTCCATGGTGCCATTCTGGGACTGGCGGCCTATGGCACGTACGGCATCACCAACATGGCCGCACCTGGCGGCTGACCGCTCGTCAGGAGCCTTGTCGACATGGTCTGCGGCACCTTGCTGACGGCGCCGACCGCCGGCGGCGGATATCTCGCCGCCAGAATCTTCGGCTGAAACGAGACTTCGGGATGAAGGACCGCGTCCCGATAGTGAACATCCGGGCGTCCCGCTTGGGAACAAAGTTTGAACTCGTTAAAATTGTAATTTTATCCTTGACGAATGTGCAAAACATTCATGTGACCTTGGTTGGGATTAATATCCGCTTGATCGTGATCGAGACCGCCGCTCATCATCAGGACCTGCTTGCTTGTGATTAAAACCCCAAATGACTGACGGAGAATGTGAATGTCTATGCTCCGCGCCACACACCTTGCCACGGTCAAGTCCGCTGTCTACGACATGCGCTGGGAAGAATTCAGCGTCAAACGCCCAGCCCGCATCGTCGCCGTGCGCCCGTGCCTCACCGGCGTCTCGATGCGAAGCGCCGAGATCATCGATATCTCGCAGGGCGGCGCCACGTTCGTCGTGTCCACCACCGCCGGTCTGCCGAAACATTATTATCTCAACATTCTCGGCCTCGCCTATCGGATCGGCTGCGCCGAGGTCTACCGCCACAAGGAACGCATCGGCGTGCGATTCATCAACATCTTGGACCCCGAGGTTCTGCGCCGCGTCGTCCGCACCGACTTCCTCGTCGGCAACACGGAAGCGATCGCTGCCCGGCGCGCGCCGATCTTCCGCGCGTGAACAGCGGCGACAGGCCGCCGCACCGTTCCTTAAATCGGAGCCGGCGTCTTTGCGTCTGAAAGGATGCGCGGCGCCGTCGCTGCGGAAATAATCTTGCTTGCGTTGGTCGTGCCCGGGCCTATTGTTTCGCCAATTGTCACGATATCCGGGAAATCGCCGTCGCATGTCTGCCTTTTCGCGCTTCACCCCGCTTGCCAGCACCCTGCCCTCCACAGTTCCCTTCGTCGGTCCCGAGGCCATCGAGCGCCAGCGCGGACTTGCCGTTTTGGCCCGCATCGGCGCCAATGAAAACGGCTTCGGTCCCGCCCCTTCGGTGTTTGCGGCGATGCGCGAAGAGGCCGGCAATATCTGGAAATACAATGACCCGGAGAATTTCGCTCTGAGGCAAGCACTTGGCGCTCATCTCGGCGTCGCCGCCGCCAATATCGCCATCGGCAGTGGTATCGACGAGTTGCTCGGCCAGATCGTCCGGCTGGTGATCGAGCCCGGCGCGCCCGTCGTCACCTCGCTCGGCGCCTATCCGACCTTCAACTTTCATGTCGCCGGTTTCGGCGGCCGGCTGGTGAGCGTTCCCTACGCCAACGACCGCGAGGATCTCGACGGCCTGCTCGACGCCGTCAAGCGAGAGAAGGCGCCGCTCGTCTATTTCGCCAATCCCGACAATCCGATGGGAAGCTGGTGGGATGCCGAGAGGATAGTGGCTTTCGCCCGGGCGCTGCCCGAGACGACGCTGCTGGTGCTCGACGAGGCCTATAGCGAGACCGGGCCGGCGGGATCGCTGCCGTCAATCGCCTCGCTGATCGAGCTGCCGAACGTCGTTCGCACCCGCACCTTCTCCAAGGCCTATGGACTTGCCGGCGCACGCATCGGCTACGTGATCTCGACGCCGGGCACGGCGCAGGCCTTCGACAAGATCCGCAATCATTTCGGCATGAACCGGCTGGCGACGGCGGCAGCGCTCGCCGCCCTCAAGGACCAGACCTATCTCGCCGAGGTGGTCGGGAAGATCCATGCGGCGCGGGAGCGGATCGGCGGCATCGCCCGGGCGAACGGTCTTGAGCCCCTGCCCTCGGCGACGAATTTCGTGGCAATCGATGCCGGCCGCGACGGCGTTTACGCACGCGCGATTGTCGACGGGCTGATGGAACGCGGCGTCTTCATCCGCATGCCTGGCGTGGCGCCGCTCAATCGCTGCATCCGCGTCAGTGTCGGGCCGGAGGCGGATATGGCGCTTCTCGAAGACGCGCTGCCGCAGGTGCTAAAACAGATCGGCTGATGGAGCATGATGCCGAAAAGTGTCAGCGGTTTTCGGGCGGCTCTCACTCTTTAAAGTAAAACAGCAAGAGCCGCGGCCGGCGGAGGATCCGGTCGCGGTTCTCTTCTCCCGGCGTCGGCCGCGTCCAAAGCGCCCCGCCAGCCCCCTCTTTTCCGAGGTTGTTATTCGATATTTTGAGTTGGAAACGGTCTCAGTGAACCGTCATCCATTCGCGGGCGGCGCGCAGCGCCGCGACGATCTGCATCTTGTCCATGGCGGCGGCCACGTCGGCGCGAAGCTCGGCGGCGCGGTCGTTACCCTTGATTGCGGCGATGTTCAGCCATTTGTGAGCTGCGACCAGATCGACGTCGCAGCCACGGCCGGTTGCATACATCAGACCCATTTCACAGAAGACATCGGCGCTGTTGTCGCCACCCATGGTGGCCGTTTCAGCATTGTGCATTTCAAAGCGTGCCATCGGTTTTATCCCTGTTAGCATGTTTATGACTTACCCTGTTTTACCTCCGGGCCTTGCCGTCTATCGCGGCTTGCGGCCCTTGCGGTCCGGCGGGTTTGCCCCGCTCGTTTGATGGGTTCACTATGCCAACCGGCTTTCAAAAAACGCCTAAAATGCATGATTAATTTGAGACAAACAAAGTGCAAATGCTTGGTAAATTTGGATTTTTGTTAAACATCAGATGCCTTGCGAATTAAGGACTTTCGCGCGAATTTTACGAAAGATTCAGTTTTGAAAATAAAGGGATTGTTCATCATGAAATCAGCAGGTGATGTAGCGGCACGCTCGCCAGACGGCTTTTTCCTGCCTTTTTTCCCGGATCCGGAGAAGCCGCCGCACATATTTACCTTTACGTTCGCGTCAGCTATTTTCGCCGCCATCAAGGGCATCATGGAGGAAAAGATGATCCGCAGCTTCGTTCTCGCCGCAGCCATAACGGTGATCGCCGGCATCGCGCATGCCGAGGAGCCGATTGTCGGCAACTGGAAGACGGCTGCCGGCGATACGGCGGTGATCGCATCCTGCGGCGGCAGTTATTGCGTGACGCTGAAGACCGGCAAATATGCCGGCCGGAAGATCGGCACGCTTGCCGGAACCGGCGGCAGTTATGCCGGCGAGATCACCGATCCGGCCGCCGAGAAGACCTATAGCGGCTCCGGCAAGATTTCCGGCAATTCGCTGCGGATGCAGGGCTGCGTGATGAAGATCCTCTGCAAGTCGCAGACCTGGACGCGGCTCTGAGGCCGAAAATACGCCTCCGCAATTACCGGAGCAGCGCAAAGGCATGCCGACGCCGGCATGTCTCGAAGTTCTTTGCGAGCCTGCTCGTCAAAACAAACCAAACGGTCGCGAACGGGCTGGAATTGCCCGCCGAAACACAGACGCGATCCGTTCCCGAGCCCTTAGCCGGCTGACTTCCATGAACGGTGGATGAACCGGTATCTCAGCACCCATTCAGCCGGCCCATGGCAAAACTCTTCTCACGATAGAGTTGCGTATCGGGGGCAAGGCAATGGACATGTATATTCTGGCAAGACGCTTCAGCATCATCACGCTGTTTGCGGCGATCTTCGCCTTCACGTTTTCGGCGGTCGTGGTGCACAATGGCGGCGGTGGCGCGCAGTCGCATTTCGGGGCGAGCTATACCTGCCTGGAGAGAACCGGCACATTCTGCACGCCATCGGTGCAGTGACTGCATCCGACACCGAAAAGGAAAATAATCGGATTCTGCCGGCGCACGTCGTTTGCTTGTCAAAAACAACTCTCTATAATGCGTCATGAACAAACGAATCTCCCCTTTACCGCCCCTCGACATATCCTCACCACCCCCTTTTCAGCCGCAGAGCTTTGATGATCCGGCCAAGGCCGTGGAAGCGCTGACGGCGCTTTATGAGCGCAATACGGCTTTCCTGATCAAGAGCTTCAGCGAGCTTGCGCAGGGCGCTCCGATCTCCTCGCGCTACCGTGCTTTCTATCCGCAGGTCAGCATCGAGACGACAAGCTTCGGCCATGTCGATTCGCGCCTTTCCTACGGCCACGTCACGGCACCGGGCATCTACACGACGACGGTCACCCGCCCGAAGCTCTTCAAGCATTACTTGAAAGAGCAGTTGGCGCTGCTGGTGAAGAGCCACAATGTTCCGGTCATCGTCTCGGAATCGACGACACCGATCCCCTTGCACTTCGCCTTCGGCGAGGGTGCACATGTGGAAGCGTCGACCAACGCCTTCATCGATATTCCGATGCGCGATATCTTCGATACGCCCGACCTCAACACCACGGACGACGAGATCGCCAACGGCGAATATATCCCGCCGCCGGGAGAGCCCTCGCCGCTGGCGCCGTTCACCGCGCAGCGCATCGATTATTCGCTCGCCCGCCTGTCGCATTATACGGCGACGCATGCCGAGCATTTCCAGAATTTCGTGCTGTTCACCAACTACCAGTTCTATATCGATGAGTTCTGCAGCTGGGCGCGCAAACTGATGGCGGAGGGTGGCGACGGTTACACCGCCTTCGTCGAGCCCGGCAATATCGTCACCCTGCCCGGCTCGAGCGCGCCGGAAACGGATGCGACACTTGCCCGCCTGCCGCAGATGCCGGCCTATCACCTGAAGAAGAAGGGCCATGCCGGGATCACCATGATCAATATCGGTGTCGGCCCCTCCAACGCCAAGACAATCACCGACCACGTCGCCGTGTTGCGCCCGCATGCCTGGCTGATGCTCGGCCATTGCGCCGGCCTTCGCAACAGCCAACGGCTCGGCGATTACGTCCTCGCCCATGCCTATATGCGCGAAGACCATGTGCTCGACGACGACCTGCCGGTCTGGGTGCCGATTCCCGCGCTCGCCGAAGTGCAGGTGGCGCTGGAAGCGGCCGTCGCCGAAATCACCGGTTACGAGGGTTTCGAGCTGAAGCGCATCATGCGCACTGGCACCGTCGGCACGATCGACAATCGCAATTGGGAACTGCGCGACCAGCGCGGGCCGGTGAAGCGGCTTTCCCAGGCGCGCGCGATCGCGCTCGACATGGAATCGGCAACGATCGCCGCCAACGGCTTCCGCTTCCGCGTGCCCTACGGCACCCTGCTCTGCGTCTCCGACAAGCCGCTGCACGGCGAGTTGAAGCTGCCGGGCATGGCGACAGCCTTCTATCGCACGCAGGTCAACCAGCATTTGCAGATCGGCATCCGCGCCGTTCAGAAGCTGGCCGCCATGCCGAAGGAAGCACTGCATTCGCGCAAGCTGCGCAGCTTCTTCGAAACGGCCTTCCAATAGGCCGTTTCCTCATCGGTCCGTCACGAGAGGCACCGACTGCTGCGCAAGCATCTGCGGCCTGCCGGCGGCCATATTCAGCCCTGCGATCAACAGGGTAAAGGCCAGGAAGGCGAAAGCGACGCGCTGGAGGATCTTCGGCCCATCGCTTTCGAGGAACTCTGCCTCACGCTTTTCATGGCGACGCGCCCAGATCTGGCTTGCCAGCGCAATTTCAAGAATACTCATTGCCATTCTCCTCGACAGGTTTCGACGAAGCCTTGTCGAGTGCTGGCTTGCGATTTCGACAGAGGACCGGCACAAAAGATTTTTTCCGCCGCTGTCGAAATGCGTGGAGCTCGGTCGTCCAGGGTTATTGAACACTCACATTCAACACTCACAGGGAGGCTGTCTGCAATGAAATATCTCTGTCAGGTCTGGTTCGATGGCGCAGTGCTCGGCGCCAGGACGAAAGAAGAGAAGGCCGAACTCGGCACGAACTCACTGAACTATGACAAGGCGCTTGCCGAAAGCGGGCATCTGATCGTCGCCCATGCGCTGCAGCCGCCGACATCGGCGGTAACAGTCCGGGTGCGGGGCGGTGAGACGTCGGTGACGGACGGTCCTTTCGCCGAGACGAAAGAGGCGCTCGGCGGCTTCATCCTGATCGAGGCCAAGGACCTCAATGAGGCGATCCGCGTTGCGGCCGGCATCCCGCTCGCCAAGCTCGGCGCGATCGAAGTGCGGCCGATCCACGAATTCGGAGCTAAATAATTCGGAACTGAATGAGGAGAGACCAATGAAATTTCTATGCCAGATCTGGTTCGACACGGAAAAAAGCAAGCAGGTCCCTCAGAGCGAATGGGATGCGCTCACACAGGAGTGCATTATCAGCGACAATCGCTGGCGCGAGAGCGGTCACCTGCTGGTGGCGCTCGCCTTGCATGACCCGTCGACGGCGATCACGGTCCGCCTGCGCAGCGGCCAAGCCTCTGCGACCGACGGCCCCTTTGCCGAAATCAAAGAGCACCTCGGCGGTTTCGTGCTTGTAGAAGCCGAGACTATCGAGGAGGCGAAGACGATCGTGTCGAGTTTTCCGATCCTCAAATATTCCTCGATCGAAGTGCGTCCGACTTACGCCATCCAGGATGGGAAATAGCCATGCGCTATATCTGCCTGATTTATAACAGCGCCGACACGGACGGGACGCTGACGCCTGATGAAACCGACGAACTTGTCAAAGCGCATTTCGCTTTCGATGAGGAACTGCGCCGCGAAGGCATCATGATCCATGCCGACGCGTTGGAGATGCCCGACCAGGCGACGGTGCTGCGCGTTCGCAACAGCACGCTCTCCGCCACCGATGGTCCCTATGTCGAGACGAAGGAGCATCTGGCCGGCTTCTACGTCATCGAGGCGCCTGACATGACCAAGGCGAAGGAGATCACCGCGCGGATCCCTTCGGTACGTTTCGGCGCGGTCGAACTCAGGCCGGTCAAAATGCTGACCTTGCCGGATTGAGGTGTACCATTGGAACGCGTCATCGAAGACATCTACCGAACGCAGTCGCGCCGGGTGCTGGCGACCTTGATCCGGCTGCTCGGCGATTTCGACCGGGCCGAAGAAGCGCTTCACGATGCCTTTGCTGCGGCCGCACGGACATGGCCGGTGGAAGGCCTGCCCGGAAATCCCTCCGCCTGGCTTGTTTCGACCGGGCGCTTCAAGGCGATCGACACGATAAGACGACGAGCGCGCTTCGATGCCGCGCAGCATCACATCGAGGACAGCCTCTACACGCCCGACACCGAGGAGATCGGTGATATGGAACCGATCGAGGACGACATGCTGCGGCTGATCTTCACCTGCTGCCATCCCGCCATTCCCGCCGATGCGCAGATGGCGATGGCGCTTCGGGAAATCTGCGGCTTGACCACCGAAGAGATCGCCCATGCCTTCCTCATTCCGGCACCGACGGTGGCGCAGCGGATCGTGCGCGCCAAGGGCAGGATCCGGGCGGCGAAGGTCCCTTACGAGGTGCCTGCCCGCGAGGCACTGCCGCAACGGCTCGACCAGGTGCTGCACGTCATCTATCTCGTCTTCAACGAAGGTTATTCCGCCTCTTCGGGTGAAGATGTGGTCCGCGCTGACCTGACAGCGGAGGCGATCCGGCTGGCACGGCTGCTTCTCAAGCTGCTGCCGCATCCCGACGTCTGTGGCCTGCTGGCGCTGATGCTGCTGCAGGATTCCCGTCGTTCCGCCCGCAGCCGTGAGCAGGGATTGCTGGTGCTGCTTGCCGATCAGGACCGCTCGCTCTGGGATCATGCGAAAATTGCGGAAGGCCTGAGCCTGCTTGCCGAGGCGATGCGCCCGGGAGAGATCGGCACCTATACGCTGCAGGCAGCGATCGCCGCCGAGCATGCAAGGGCGCCGACGGCCGAAGAAACCGATTGGCGGCGGATCGCCTTTTACTACGACCTGCTTCTGGCGGCACAGCCCTCGCCGATCGTCGAGCTCAATCGCGCCGTGGCGGTCGCGATGGCGGAGGGGCCGGCGAAGGGGCTGGATCTGGTCGATGCTATTTTCGGCCGCGGGGAACTGCAGGCCTATCACCTCGCCCATTCGGCGCGGGCCGATTTCCTGCGCCGTCTCGGCCGGCGCGAGGAAGCGATTGCGGCCTATGAGAAAGCGCTCTCGCTCTGCCGGCAGGAGCCGGAGCAGGCTTTTCTGCGAAAGCGGATTTCAGAGCTTGCCGCGACGCCCGAGCGGCAATGAGATTGCCGTTCCGGTCAGCGCCGAGACGATGATCAGCAGATGCGCGTTGACGCTCGCCTGCGCCAGTGCGGCAAGCGCTACCCGCTCACTCGAGGCTCCGAGCGCAACGGCGCCGGCGGTGATGCCGGCCGGATAGGTGCCGACGCCGCCCGGCGCATGCATCGGCAGCACCGAGGAGAGTTCGCCGCCGAGCGCGCCGCCGAAGCTTGCCGCCATCGGCAGCACCCCCATCAGGCCGAGCGCCCATGCAAGCACGATCACCTTCACCAGCCAGTTGACGATGGTCATCGCCCAGGCACGCGAAAAGGCAACGGCATCAAGCGGCAAACCGTTTTCGACCTCGGTGACGAATTTCTGCACCTTCGCAGGCAACAGCCTGGCGGCGGCGCGCAGCAGTGGCTTGCGCGCGGCGAAAACTGCGACCGGCAGCAGCAGGAAGACAGCCCAAAGCGACCACGCGACGAGCCCGTCGGCCGCGGCGAGCGCAAAGCCGATGCCGGCGGCGGCGAGCAGAGCGTGCAGGTCGAGCAGCCGCATGACGAACAGCGCCGAGGTTCCGCGCGTCAGCGGAATGCCGAATTCGGTGCGCATCAGCAAAGGAAAGCTGGTCTCGCCGGTGCGGAAAGGCAGCATGATATTCAGGAGATTGTGGATCTGCGTGACGCGGAAAAGGGTGGCGAACCGGCCCGCCGTTTCCTGCGGAAAATAATCGTAGATGCGCCAGGTGCGCAGGAAATAGGTGCTCGTCAAAGCCACGAGCGCGCCGATCACCGGGCCCGCGCCGACATCGGCCCATTGGCTGACGATGACGGGCCAACCCCAGAACCATTGGATGAAGAGCGCATAGGCTGCGACAATTACGACCGTCAGCGCCGTCATGCGGTTGCGCATAAACCAGGACTGCTGGCTTTCAACGATCGAACTCTTCATGTAGTAGGCATTCCTCGCTTGGCGTCGGCACAGGCCTCGGTTCCGTCGCCAGGCGTTTTAGGAGAAACGAGGGTTGCGCACAACGGCGGAGTTTGACGGCGGTGGCGGCGAGATCGCTTCAAGGCCATCGAACCCCGCGGCGGACCGATAGATGACGGCGCCTCGCCGGCCTGACTTGGAGATCGATGTTGGAGCGCATTACCAGAAGCATTACGAGCGCGAGCCTTTTTCTGGCAGTCTATTTCCTGCTGAACATCGCGCTCCGCATCGCGCTGCCGCATACGCTCGATCTCGATGAGGCGGAGCAATCCTTCTATTCGCAATACCTGCTTGCCGGATACGGCCCGCAGCCACCCTTCTACAACTGGATCCAATACGCCATCGTCTCGGTGACCGGGATCACGATGTGGGCGCTCTCGGTGCCCAAGAACATCATTCTCTTCGGCTGCTATCTGTTCTATGGGCTGGCTGCCCGCGAGGTATTGAAGAACCGTCTGCTCGCCCCCATCGCCATGCTGAGCCTGATTACCTTGCCGCAGGTGGGGCTGATGGCGCAGCGCGAGCTGACCCATACCGTTGCCCTGCTGTTTGCAACCTCGCTCTTCCTCTTCGGTTATTTCCGCACACTTCGCCAGCCGACGCTCGGGAGCTATCTCGTCATCGGCATCGCCACCGGCATCGGCCTGATCTCCAAATATAATTTCGCCATCCTGCCGTTTGCCGCCTTCATCGCCGTGCTTCCCGACTGGAAGTGGCGCAGCCGCCTGCTCGACTGGCGTCTGCTGCCGGCGATCGCGATCGCCATTCTGATCGTTTTGCCGCATGCGCTCTGGCTGCCCGACAATCTCGCCAGCGCTTCGGGCCCGACACTGGAGCGAATGACCGCCGAGCACGAGGCGGCCGCCGGACTTCCCCGCATCGGACAGGGACTGTTGTCCCTCGTCATCGCCGTACTCGGCTTCGTCGCATTGCCGATCGTTATTATCGCGGCAGCCTTCCGACGGGATTTCTTCCGTGCGCTTGCCTCGACCAGTCCGATGATCCGGGTGATCGAGCGAATGATGATCGTCAGCCTGATCGCCTTCGCCGGTGTCGTTGTCTTCGCCGGCGCGAGCGATATCCACGAACGCTGGCTGGACCCCTGCCTGCTCGTTCTTTTGATCTATTTGTTCCTGAAGCTGGAGGCCGCAGGCTTCGATCTTTCCGCCGGCCTTGCGCGCTTCCGGCTCGTGGTGCCGGTCTTCATGGTCGTCATCCTGGCGATCCTTCTGCTGCGGATCGTTGCCATTCAATATATCGGCACCTATACGAGAACGAACGTTCCCTTCTCCGGCTACGCGGCCGAATTGACCGCGACCCGCAAGCCGGTTCTCATCGTGGCCGGAACCAAGTTCGTGGCCGGCAACATGAAGCTGGAATTCCCCGACGTTCCGGTCGTGATCCCGTTCTTCCCCGGTTCGGGGGTTCCCGAATATGCGACCGCCAAGGGGCCGGTGCTCGTGATCTGGCGCGGTGAAACCGCCGACGACCCGACAATTTCCCCGAGCTTCGCGAGTGATCTCGAAAGATCGGGCATCCATCTGCAAGAGTTGAACACGCTGACGTTGCCCTATCTCTTCAGCAACGGCAAAAAGACCTTCTCCATCGGTTATTCCTGGGTGGAGGGAGGCGCAAAATAGCATTCCGGCAGCTCAACCGATTGCGGGGAAACCGGCATTGCCCGCTGGCAACGGGCGGACACTTCATGTACTAGCCTTCCGCAAGCGCGGCGGCGGCAGTAAGATTGCTCGGCCGCCCGGCCTTTTGGAGATGAAAGTTGCAGACAACGGTAGAGCCCATTCGCGGTACGAATGATCCGGTACAATCGCTCGAGCTGTCGCTGGTCGTGCCCATTTTCAACGAAGAGGAAAGCGTCGGCCCGCTCGTCGAGCGTGTCGTGGCCGCGATGGCCGCCTATCCCCATCGCTGGGAACTGATCCTCGTCGACGACGGCAGCACGGATGCGACGCTCGTCAACGCCCGCAAATTCGTCGGACGCGACGGGCTGGTGCTCAGAATCGTCGAGCTGCAGCGCAATTTCGGCCAGACCGCCGCCATGCAGGCCGGCATCGACACCGCCCAGGGCCGGCTGATCGCGACGATGGACGGCGACCTGCAGAACGACCCGAAGGACATTCCTGCGATGGTCGCCGAACTGGAGCGGCGCGAACTCGATCTCCTGGTCGGCTGGCGCAAAAACCGCAAGGACGGTCTGTTCCTGCGCAAGATCCCTTCCTGGTGCGCCAACTACCTGATCGGCCGCATCACCGGCGTCAAGCTGCACGATTACGGCTGCAGCCTGAAGATCTACCGTGCCTCGATCATCAAGCAGGTGAAGCTGATGGGCGAAATGCACCGCTTCATCCCGGCCTGGGTCGCCGGCGTCGTCCCGAGCTCACGCATCGGCGAGATGGCCGTCACCCACCATGCTCGCGAGCACGGCGTTTCGAAATACGGTATTTCGCGCACCTTCCGCGTCATTCTCGACCTGCTGTCGGTGATGTTCTTCATGCGCTACAAGGCGCGGCCCGGGCATTTCTTCGGCTCGCTTGGTCTTGGCCTCGGTGCTGTCGCCATGCTGATCCTCCTCTATCTCGGCTTCGACAAGTTCATCATGGGCAACGATATCGGCACACGCCCGATGCTGATGGTCGGCGTCGTGCTGCTGCTTTCGTCGGTGCAGATGATCACCACCGGCATCCTGGCGGAGATGATCGCGCGCACCTATTACCGCGACGACGCCTCTCCGAATTATATCGTGCGGCAGATCTTCGACGATCAAAGCCAAGCCTAAGCCGGCAGCATGATGCTGGAGCGCGCGACGAGGACGATCAAAACCGCGGGCCTGCTGCTTGCGGCTTATTTCGTGCTCAACATCCTGCTGCGCATCGCGCTTCCGCATTCGCTGGAACTCGACGAGGCCGAGCAATCCTTCTTCTCGCAATATCTGCTGGCGGGCTATGGCCCGCAGCCGCCCTTCTACAACTGGATGCAATATGCCGTCGTTTCGCTGACGGGCATGTCGATCGGCGCACTGATCGTGCCCAAGAACATCCTGCTGTTCCTGTCCTATCTCTTCTATGGCCTCGCCGCGCGGCGTGCGCTCAAGGACCAGGCACTGGCCGCCATCGCCATGCTGGCGCTGATCACCCTGCCCCAGGTCTCTTACATGGCCCAGCAGGACCTGACCCACACGACGGCGCTGCTCTTTGCCAGCGCGCTGTTTCTCTACGGCTTCTTCCGCACACTCGACCGGCCCGATATGGCGAGTTATCTCGTTCTCGGGCTTGCGACCGGCATCGGGCTGATCTCGAAGTATAATTTCGCGCTGATGCCGGTCGCCGCTCTGATCGCCATCCTGCCCGATACCGAATGGCGGCGCAGGGCGTTCGACTGGCGCCTATTGGCTGCGGTCGCCGTCGCGCTCGTCATCGTCCTGCCGCATGCGATCTGGCTGCGGGACAATCTCGCATTCGCCTCCTCCGATACTCTGGTCAAGATGGCCGCCGGCAACGAACCCGCCGGCATCGTGCGGATCGGCAAGGGCCTTCTCGCCTTTCTCGTCGCCATCATCGCCTTTGCGGCGCTGCCGGTCGCCATCTTCGCCGCCGCCTTCCGCCGGGATTTCATCCGGGCGCTTTCGGCCGGAAACCGCTGGACCGGGATGCTGGAGCGGATGATGCTCACAAGCCTTGCCGGCATCGCGCTCATCGTGCTTTTCACCGGCTCCACCACGGTGCGCGAGCGCTGGCTCGACCCGTTCCTGCTGGTGCTGCCGATCTATTTCCTGGCGAAAATGCAGGCTGCCGGCATCGACCTTTCCGCCGGGCTTCGCCGGTTCCGGCCGGTGGTGCCGGTGCTGATGGCCTGCGTGCTGATCGCACTCGGCTTTCGCGTCGTCGGCGCCGGGCTGATCGGCACCTACAGCAGGCCGAATGTGCCGATGGCGGGTTTTTCACGCGAGATGACGCGACAGGCGCGACCGGCGCTGGTGATCGCGTCCGACACCTATATCGGCGGCAACATGCGGCTGCAATTTCCCGATGTGCCGGTGGTGATCCCGGATTTTCCGGCACCGGGCATTCCGGCCTATGCCGAAGCCAAGGGGCCGGTGCTGATCGTCTGGCGCGGCAAGATGACGGCGACAGCTGCAGACGCGGTCATGCCGGATCGGTTTTCATCGGCGCTGGCGGCGGCGGGCATTGCGGCGCAGGAGATCGGCTCACTGTCGCTTCCCTATTATTTCGGCCGCCAGGGCGACAATTTCGCACTCGGTTACGCCTGGGTGCAGCCGGGGACCAAATAGATGACCGAGAGCAAGCTTCGCGACATCAGGTGGATCTTCATCCTGCTGGCCGCCTATTTCGCGCTTCAGGTCGGCGTGCGGCTTGCGACCTCGCATTCGCTCGATCTCGACGAGGCCGAACAGGTCTTCCGCTCTCAGTGGCTCGCAGCCGGTTACGGCCCGCAGCCGCCTTTCTACAACTGGCTGCAATATACCGTCTTCCAAATTACAGGCGTCTCGCTTGCCGCCCTCTCTGTCGTCAAGAACCTTCTGCTCTTCATCTCCTATCTGCTGTACGGCCTCACCGCGCGGCTCGTCCTGCGCGACAAGGCGCTGGTGGCGATATCGACGCTCGGGCTGCTGACGATCCCGCAGATGGTTTTTGAGATGCAGCGGGACCTGACGCACACGGTCGCGGTCTTCTTTTCAGCCAGCATCTTTTTCTACGGCTTCATCCGCAGCCTGAAGCAGCCAAGCCTTGCCTCCTATCTCATCGCCGGCATTGGCATCGGTTTCGGCCTGCTTGCGAAATATAATTTCGCCATCCTGCCGGCGGCGGCCCTGATTGCCGCGCTGGCGGATGCGCGCCTGCGGCCGCGGATCTTTGAGCGGCGGCTGGCGCTGACAGCTGCCGTGGCGCTCATCATCACCTTGCCGCATCTCTTCTGGCTGAAGGACAATCTCGATTTCGCAACTGCCCGCACCCTGGAAAAGATGACCGCAAGCGACAATGCGAGCTATCCAATGCAGGTCGCCATGGGCGTCAGCTCTCTCGCTCTCGCTGTCATCAGCTTTGCCGGATTGACCGTAGCGGTGTTCGCGACCGTCTTCGGCAAGAAGCTTCGCTCGGCGTTGGCCGCCCAGTCGGAATGGACCCGGCTTCTCGAGCGGATGATGCTCGTCTTCCTCACCGGCATTCTGCTTTTGATCGTCTTCGGGGGGGCGGCCGGCATCAAGGACCGCTGGCTGGTGCCGATGCTCTTCATCGTGCCGCTTTATTTCTGCCTGAAGATCGAGGCGGCGGGCGAGGAAACTGACAAGGCTTTCCGGCGCTTCATGCCCATCGTCACCGTCATCATGATCGGCGTGCCGGCAGCCCTTTACGGCAGTGTGGCGACCGCGCGCTTCTCCGGTCACTACGAGCGGCTGAACAGGCCATATGCCGGGATGCTCGAAATCTTGCGCAAACAGGCCGAACCGGCTGCGATCCTTGCCGGCGACAGCCTGCTCGCCGGCAATCTCAGACAGGATATTCCCGACATCCACGTCCTTTCCATGGATTATCCCGGCTTCAAACCGGATATCTCAGGCCGCCGGCCGCTTCTCCTCGTGTGGCTCATACCGCATAAGGGGGAAAACGAAGCGCTTCCTCCGGCCATGGCTCAGTGGCTCCGCGCCAATCTCGGCGTCTCCGCCCCCGAAGCCTTGGTGATCGGCGTGCCCTATGTCTACGGGCGCGGCGACGATAGCTACCGTTTCGGCTATGCCTGGGTTCATCCGCCGAGCTGAGCACCATCAGCACTTACATCTCCCGACTGCGCCTCACATATTGTAAAAGTATTGTATTTTGCCATATAGTAAGAGCACGGAGTAATTTGACATGGCGCGGGCAAAGACCTTTTCCCTAGGCGATACCTATGACGGGATCCTGTCGGACCTCGTCCGCAATGGCCGGTTCGGCACTGAAACCGAGGCCGTGCGGGCAGGCATACGGATGCTCGCCGACCATGAGCTGAAAATGCAGGCGCTACGCAAGGACATTCAGGTGGCGGATGCCGAGATCGAAACCGGCCTCGGCAAGGAGTACGCCACCGGCGCGGATCTCCTCAAAGACGTCATGAACGAAAGCTAGCGCCATCAAACCGAAACGCCTGATTATCGCTCCATCCGCCATCGAGGATCTGCGGAACATTCGGCGCTATATCGCCGAGAGCAGTCCCCATTATGCGCAAGAGTTCCTGGCCGACTTAACCGCGAAGATCGCCTGGATCGCCGAAGTGGACTTTACCGGATCGCCCCGCGACTACATTTCGGAAGGTCTGCGCGGCTTGCCCTACCGGAACCGCTGCATCTATTACCGTTCCTATCACGACCGCATCGTAGTTCTACGCGTGAAACACGGCGCCGAGGATACCAAGCCGCAGGATTTCGAGCTTTAGGTCCTAACGAAGTCAGGATTTCAGCTCCTTCCAGGCCGCATCTAGTGCCAGCTTGGTGATCCTAGCCATCTCGTCCACCTCCGTGTGGCTGATAACAAGCGGCGGTGAAGCCAGCATGCGGTCGCCGGTGGCGCGCAGCACGAGACCGTTTGCCAGCGCATGATTGCGCACCAGCGCGCCGATCCGATCGGGCTTATCGAAACGGGTCCGCGTGCCCTTGTCGGCAGCAAGCTGCAGGCCGCCCATCAGGCCGATGCTGACAGCCTCGCCGACCAGATCATGGTCGGCGAGCGCTGCCCAGGCCTTGCCGAAATAGGGGCCGATGTCGTCGCGCACACGTTCGACCAGCCTTTCCTCCTCGATGATGCGCAGGTTTTCAAGGGCTGCGGCGGCGCAGACCGGATGGCCGGAATAGGTGAAGCCATGATTGAAGTCGCCGACCTCGTTGATCAGCACATCGGCGATGCGGTCGCTGACGAGCACGCCACCGATCGGCAGGTAGCCGGAGGACAGCCCCTTGGCGATCGGCGCAAGATCGGGCTCGACGCCGAAATGCTGATGGCCGAACCAGGCGCCCAGCCGGCCGAAACCGCAGATCACTTCGTCGGTCACCAGCAGGATATTGCGCGCCTTGCAGATGCGGTCGATCTCCGGCCAGTAGGTCTCGGGCGGGATGATGACGCCGGCCGCACCCTGCACCGGCTCGGCGACGAAGGCGGCGACATTCTCCTCGCCCAGCTCATCGATCTTCGCTTCGAGTTCGCGGGCGACCTTCAGACCGAATTCATCGGGCGAGAGATCGCCGCCGCCCTCGCCATACCAGTAGGGCTGGCCGATATGGACGATGCCTGGTATCGGCAGGTCACCCTGCTCATGCATATATTTCATGCCGCCAAGGCTGGCGCCGGCAACGGTCGAACCGTGATAGCCGTTCTTCCTCGATATCACGATCTTCTTCGACGGCTGGCCGACGGCGCTCCAGTAGACACGGGCCATGCGGAACCAGGTGTCGTTCGCCTCCGAGCCGGAACCGGTGAAGAAGACATGATTGAAACGTTCCCCGGCATGCGAGGTCACCTTCTCAGCCAGCAGCGTCGCGGGCGTCGAGCTCGTGCCGAAGAAAGTGTTGTAATAGGGCAGCTCGTTCATCTGCCTGGCGACGGCGTCCGCGATCTCCCGGCGGCCATAACCGATATTGACGCACCAGAGGCCGGCGAAACCATCGAGATATTTCCTGCCGCGATCGTCGAAGATGTGGCAGCCCTCGCCGCGCTGGATGATGCGCGTGCCTTCGGCATTCAGCTTCTTCATATCCGTGAAGGGATGCAGGTGATGCGCGGCGTCGATCGCCGCAAGGTTCGAGGGTGGGTAATTATCGGGCATAGCTGGTGAAAGACCTTCGCGGATTGAAAGGCTGCTGTCGATGAGATAGGAGCTTGGCCTTGTCCCGGAGGATTTTCAAGGTCATGGCGAGCGACAGGATGGACGGCAAAGCCGAGAGCGGCGACCCGCGTTTCGAAATCCTGATCGTCGGCATGAACGGCGATCTACGCGGTAAGCAGCTGCCGGCGGGCGCAGAAGACAAGGTCTGGGCCGGAGATATCCGCCTGCCGACCTCGACGCAATCACTCGACATCTGGGGCGACGACAATGACGATATCACCGGCCTGTCGCTAACGATCGGCGATCCCGATGGCAAGGTAATCCCCGACCGGCGCAGCCTGGCGCCGATGCCCTGGGCGCCCGAGGGCTCGATGCAGGTGCTCGCCACGATGCATGAATTCGACGGCAGCCCGAGTTTCATGGACCCGCGCGCCATTCTCGCTTCAGTATTGGAGCGCTATGCGGCGCGGGGATTGACGCCTGTGGTGGCGACCGAGCTGGAATTCTATGTGATGGCGGGCAATTGGCGCGAGACCGGACGCCCCTCCCCGCCCGAAAGCCTCACCTATCGCGGCGAACCGAACGGTTTCCAGCTTTACGACATGAGCGCCGTCGACGCGCTCGACGATTATCTCGGGACGCTGAGGGCCTATGCCAAGGCACAGGGGCTGCCGGCGGAAGCGACGACGGCGGAGTTCGGCCCCGGCCAGTTCGAGGTCAACCTCATGCACCGTCCCGATGCGCTGGCGGCCGCCGACGATTGCCTCTGTCTCAAGCGTATCGCCGAACAGGCAGCGCGGCGGCACGGGCTGAAATCGACCTGCATGGCCAAGCCCTATTCCGACCATGCCGGCTCCGGCCTGCATGTGCATGCGAGCATCATCGACCGGCAAGGCCGCAACATCCTCGATGCCAAGGGCGGCGAGCCGAAGCGGCTCAAATCGGCGACAGCCGGCCTGCTCAATACCATGCGCGAGGCACAGCTGATCTTCGCCCCCTTCGCCAATTCCTACCGGCGGTTCCAGCCGGGTTCGTTCGCACCTGTTGATCTCACCTGGGGCAGCGGCCATCGCGGCACGGCGATCCGCATACCCGACAAGGACGGGCCGGCCGCCCGCATCGAGCATCGTGTGGCCGGCGCCGACGCCAATCCCTATCTGCTGCTGGCGGCAATCCTCGGCGGCATGCTGATCGGCCTCGACGGCGAACTCGATCCCGGCGAGGAAACAACGCCCTCGCACATACCGGCGAATACGGCGCGGCTGACGCATGATTTCCTCAGCGCCGTCGAAGCCTTCCGCACCTCGCCCTTCATCGCCGATATTTTCGGCGCGCGCTATCAGGCGCTCTATGGCGATACCAAGCGCAAGGAAGCGCTGGCGCATCTGCGCACCGTCTCGGATTTCGACTATCGCACCTATCTGCCGCGGCTCTGAAATTATTTCCGCGGCCGACTTACGCCGCAGGCTCGCGGCGTTCGGCCGCATCCACTTGCGCCGCAAGACCCTGCTTGACGAGGACCTTCAATTCGCCCGGATGCAGCCGGATCGAGACGTCGCGGGCGAGCGGCAGCAACTCGCCGTCCATGACGCAATTGGCCTTGGAGCGCAGCTTCGGGAAATGCAGCTGCACCTCGGCCGGGTGCATCACCATGACATCGGCATTCTCGCGGACCTTGCCACGCAGCATGTCGACGGCGAGGCGGGCGACACCGAGGGGTTTCAGAGGATTTGCCGTGTAGAAGCCGAGTTCGCCGCTTCTCAGATTGTCGGCATAGAGCAGCGCGTTTTCGCCGAAGGGATTGTTGGAGACCGAGATCGCCGACACCCGGCGGCGCTCGCGCATGCCGGCCGCCTCGAACTCGACCTCGAATTCCGGCGGATTGAAGATGACGCCCAAGGCCGCTTTCGTGCTCGCCCGTATTTTGCCCAGCCGCGAACGATAGCTGTAGGCGTTGCGGTAACGCACCATGCGGGCATGCAGGCCGGCGGAAAACTGGTGAATGAAGGGCCGACCGTTGGCGCTGGCAATATCGACATTGTCGATCTCGCCTGATGCAAGCACATCGAGCGCCTGCCAGATATCGAGCGGCACGCGCAGCGAGCGGGCAAAAAGGTTCATCGTGCCGGCGGGCACGACGCCGAGCGCAATGCCATTTTTCCAGGCGATCGAGGCCGCCGCCGAAATCGTTCCGTCGCCGCCGCCGGCAACGATGCCGTCGATATCGTCGCGCTTGGCCGCTCGCTCCATGGCGGGAATGATCTCTTTTCCCGAAAAGACGATGGCGTCGAAATCATGTCCTGCGTCGCGGAAGGCTTCCTCCGCCCTCTTTTCGTAGGCCAGCATGTCGGTGGTCCGGAAGGTGCCACCGTCGCGATTGAAAAAGCCTACAAGCTTCATAAGGGCTCCCGTCTCCGGCGCGGAAACAATCCTGCCTTTGCTCCTGAGATGGTTGCGGTATCGGCGATTTCAAGCGCGGCCGTTTTTGGTAAGCAGTCGCTGAAATGCAAATATTGCAACTGACATATGCACATAACAGGACGCTGCACTGCAGAAAACGCACTCGACGCCAGCCAATGCATCCGGGATAGATAAGGAATATCGGAGATACGTACCTCCGCCTCCCGCCATTCGAATGATCGGCTCGCAGCCGCGCTCGCGCCAGCGGTCATCGCCATCGGAAAACCGCATCGAGGAACTCTCGTGAGTGAAATCGCCGTCAATGATTCCATCGACAGCCAGGATGAAGCTCTGCCGTCGGCAACGACCGTGGCGCTGGTGCAGCTGGCGCTCGCCTGCGGCGGCTTCGGCATCGGCACGGGTGAATTCGCGATCATGGGACTCTTGCCCAATGTCGCCGCCACCTTCTCGGTCACGACGCCGCAGGCCGGCTACGTCATCAGCGCCTATGCGCTCGGCGTCGTCATCGGCGCGCCCGTCATCGCCGTGCTCGCGGCGAAAATGGCGCGTCGAACGCTGCTGCTGACACTGATGCTGATCTTTGCCGCCGGCAATATATTAAGCGCTATGGCGCCGAGCTTCGAAAGTTTCACGCTGCTGCGTTTCATCAGCGGCCTGCCGCATGGCGCCTATTTCGGCGTGGCGGCCCTTGTCGCCGCTTCGATGGTGCCGGTTCATCGCCGGGCGCGAGCGGTCGGCCGCGTCATGCTCGGCCTGACGGTCGCCACCCTTCTCGGCACACCGCTGACGACATTCTTCGGCCAGTCGCTCGACTGGCAGGTGGCGTTTTTCTCGGTCGGCGTGCTCGGCCTGCTGACGGTGGCGCTGATCTGGTTCTACGTTCCGAAGGACAAGGTTTCCGAAGAGGCGAGCTTCTCACGCGAACTCGGCGCCTTCCGCCGGCCGCAGGTATGGCTGACGCTCGGCATCGCCGCCGTCGGTTACGGCGGCATGTTTGCGATGTTCAGCTATATCGCCTCGACCACGACACAAGTGGCGATGCTGCCGGAAACAGCCGTTCCGATCATGCTGGTGCTCTTCGGCGTCGGCATGAATGCCGGCAATTTCATCGGCTCGTGGCTCGCCGACAAATCGCTGCTCGGCACGATCGGCGGCTCGCTCGTCTACAACATCGTCGTGCTCACAACCTTCTCGCTGACCGCCGCCAACCCCTATATGCTCGGCCTCTCGGTCTTCCTCGTCGGCTGCGGGTTTGCCGCCGGCCCGGCGCTGCAGACGCGGCTGATGGATGTCGCCGCCGACGCCCAGACGCTGGCCGCCGCCTCCAACCATTCCGCCTTCAACATCGCCAATGCGATCGGCGCCTGGCTCGGCGGCCTCGTCATCGCCTGGGGCTATGGTTTTGCGGCAACCGGTTATGTCGGCGCAGCACTCTCCTTCCTCGGCCTCTTCGTCTTTGCCGCCTCGTTCCACCTCGAGCGCCGCAGCCGGAGCGCGCAGGCCGCCTGAGCCTCTCCATCGGCAATGCGGGGGTGCGACATTCTGGCGTTAAGCATTTACCCCGCTTGACTTTTTTCGCGTTCGGGACCACCTAGCATCTTACGCGGACGGCACTTGTCTTCCGCGGATTTCAACGGAGCCATCTTCACGATGCCAAGCGACAGTAGCAGTCGATTGCCTTTGCCGTACGCGGCCCTCGTGCGCTGACCGACTCCTGTCGGCTCGCCCGTTCGGGACGCTACGGCGGATCGACGGAAAGGCGAGCCTCATATGAATATCAATCGCTTCCCACTCCGGGCAGGCCATGCCGCCCGTGCCTTCATCAACAACAGCCGCGGCGCAACGATCGCCGAACGCGTCGACGCGTTGAACGCGCTGACCATCCAGGACGCCGGCCGCGTGCTATCAGGCATGCCGCTCGACTATGCCGTCAATATTCTCGACCGGCCGGAGCTTCGCAACGCCGCACAGATCCTGGCGCTTGTCAGCGCCGAGGATGCCGCGCGGCTGCTGCACGGCATGTCCAACGACCGTGTCGCCGACGTGCTGCTCGAACTCGACGGCGAGACCCGCGCCCGGCTGTTCTCCAGCCTCGACGAGCCGGTGCGCATCGCCATCCAGCATCTGATGGGTTATCCGCCGCGTACCGCCGGCGGCATCATGACGACGGAGTTCGTCAGCGTGCCCGACAGCTGGACCGTCGCCAAGACGCTCGACCATGTGCGCCAGGTCGAACGCTCGCGCGAGACCGTCTATGCGATCTATGTGCTCGACGAGGTGAGCCATGCGCTGATGCATGTTGTGACGCTGCGCCGCCTGATCACCGGCGAGCCTGATGCTTCCATCCTCTCGGTGGCCCAGAAGGGCACGCCGGTCTCGGCCGACCCGCTGATGAAGCAGGAGGATGTCGCCCGGCTGATCCGCAAACACGACCTGCTCGCTTTGCCTGTTACCGACGAACATGGGCAGGTGCTCGGCATCGTCACCGTCGACGACGTGATCGATACAATGATATCTGACACGACGGAAGCGGCGCAGCGGTTCGGCGGCATGGAAGCGCTCGGCCAGCCCTATATGAAGATCGGCTTTGGCGGCATGATCCGCAAGCGCGCCGGCTGGCTCGCCGCCCTCTTCCTCGGCGAGATGCTGACGGCAAGCGCCATGCAGCATTTCGAAGGCGAGCTGGAGAAGGCTGTGGTGCTGACGCTGTTCATCCCGCTGATCATGAGCTCGGGCGGCAATTCCGGTTCGCAGGCGACCTCGCTGATCATCCGGGCGCTGGCGCTCGGTGAGCTGAAGCTTTCGGACTGGTGGAAGGTGCTGTTGCGCGAGTTGCCGACCGGCATCGTGCTCGGCGCCATCCTCGGCCTCGTCGGCTTCGTCCGCATCGTCTTCTGGCAGTCGGCCGGCCTCTATGATTACGGCCCGCATTGGCAGATGGTCGCCATCACAGTGTTCGCCGCCCTGATCGGGATCGTCACCTTCGGCTCGATCTGCGGCTCGATGCTGCCCTTCCTGCTGCAGAAACTGCGGCTCGATCCGGCCAGCGCCTCGGCCCCCTTCGTCGCCACCCTGGTCGACGTCACCGGGCTCGTCATCTACTTCTCGGTGGCGCTGCTCATCCTCAGCGGCACGCTGCTGTAGGGCTCGCAGACGGCAAGACCGAGGGGGCAGATGCCCCTCACCCTAACCCTCTCCCCGTAAAAACGGGGAGAGGGGACGTGCCTTGCGAGAGGTCGGTGGGAACGGAGAGGTTGCGTCATATCCCCTTCGCCCCGTTTACGGGGAGAAGGTGGCGGCAGCCGGATGAGGGGCCGGCATCAGCAATCTCCCGGGCCGAAGATGACCCCGAATAACCGCCGCCAAGCCCAACGAAACTATTTCCCCTCGGGCAGCTTCAATGGACCATGCGTCTTGATGCTGCGAATGGCGAAGTTGGAACGGATGTCGCTGACATTCGGCAGGGTCAGCAGCGTCTCCGTCAGAAGCCGATCGTAGGCGGCGAGATCTTCCACCACCACTTCGGCGAGGAAATCGGCCGTGCCCGAAATCAGGAAGCAGGAGACGATCTCGGGGATGGCGAGCAGCGCTTTATGCTGCGCCTCGGAATTCTCGCGGCTGTGATGGGCGACCTTCAATTCGACGAAGACGGTGAGGCCGAGCCCGACCTCCTTACGGTCGATATCGGCTGTGTAGCCGCGGATGACGCCGGCGCGTTCAAGATTGCGGATGCGACGCAGGCAAGGCGACGGCGACAGGTTCACCTTCTCGGCGATCTCGACATTGGTGGCCCGCGCATCCTCCTGCAGGCACTTCAGGATGGCGATATCGAATTTATCGAGATTTGGCATTTTCGCGATTCCGGCCGGCATCAATTGGCAGAAGATTGCGTCTAGCATGATTTTTGAGCCAGAGATAGCAAGGACATGCCCTGCCCTCTGGCGCTAGTCTTTTCTCAACCGGAGAGGCTCCGGACCAGCGAAAGGACAGGACGATGACCACCATTGCATTTTCCAACGACAAGTCGCCGTCGCAGGCACTGGGCTATGCCGGCGGCACTCTGACCGTGCTGATCTGGGCGACGTGGTTTCTCGTCACCCGACACAGCGCCGCAACGCCGCTCGGTTCGATCGACATTGGGCTGATCCGCTTCGGAATTCCGGCGCTGGTGCTTGCACCCGTCTGGCTGAAGACCGGATTGCTGCCGAAGGCCCTGCCGCTGCATCTGCTGGCGATCATGGTATGCGGCTCGGGCGCCGTCTTCTTCCTGCTGACAACGCTGGCCATTCATTCGACGCCGGCTGCCTCTTCGGGCATTCTGCTCGGCGGCTCGATGCCGCTCGCCGCAGCGCTGATCGGCATTGCGCTGTTTGGTGAAAGACCTGACGGCACGCGCATCGCCGGCCTTGCGGCAATCATCGCCGGCGTGTTGATCCTGCTCACACAGAGCCTGACGGACGCCTCGCTGCCGTGGACGAGCTTCGTGCTGTTGCCGGCAGGCGCCGTTTTGTGGGCGAGCTATACGCATGCCTTCCGCCGCTCCGGCCTGACGGCCGTGCAGGCCAGCGCGCTGATCGCCGTCTGGTCCTTCCTGATCATGGCTGCGCTTGCTCTCACCTTCGGCATCTCGCTGCCGCAGGCTCCTCTCCAGGAAATCGGTCTGCAGGCGCTGAGCCAGGGTGTTCTTTCCGGCCTCGTCGCCATGCTGGCCTACGGCACTGCCGTCAGAAGGCTCGGCGGAACGCAGGCCGCCGCCTTCACGGCGCTGACGCCGGTGCTGGCAACGCTTGGCGGCGGCTTGCTGCTTGGCGAACCGATCGGCCTCACCGAAATCAGCGCCGCCGTGATCACCGGCATCGGCGTCGCGCTGTCCACGGGTATCGCCGCGACGCGCCGCTGACCGACAGCCGGGACCAACAAAAGTCGAAAGCCGCCGGCAGCATTCGCTGCCGCGGCTTTTTCAATGAATCTGGTTGCTCAAGCCTGGATGACGACGACCCTGGCGCCAACCTCGACACGGCTATAGAGGTCGATCACGTCGTGGTTCATCATGCGGATACAGCCGCTCGACATGGCAAGACCGATCGATTGCGGCTGGTTGGTGCCATGAATGCGGAAATGCGTGTCGCCGCCGCCGCGATAAAGATACATCGCCCGCGCGCCGAGCGGGTTGTTCGGGCCACCCGGCATGCCGCCGGCAAGCTTGCGATAGCGTTCCTCGCGGCGCTGCATGTTTTCGGTGGGCGTCCAGCTCGGCCATTCGGCCTTGCGGCCGATATAGGCATCGCCGGCAAATGCCAGCCCCTCGCGGCCGACACCGACGCCGTAGCGCATCGCCCTGCCGTCACCGAGAACATAGTAGGCGCGGCGCGCCGGGGTATCGACCACCACGGTGCCGGCAGCATGCGTGGTTTCATAGGCCACTTCCTGGCGGCGGAGCTCCGGCTTGATCTTGTCGATCGGCACCTGCTTCAAAGGGAATTTCTCATCCGGAAGTGCGGCGTAATTCGTCTGGCTGTTCAGGCCGGTCGAAGAGCAGCCGGCGACAAAAAGGGGCAGAGCGATCAGGAAGCCCCGGCGCGAGATCGTCATCAATGTGTCCTTAGTGCGTCAAGAAGATGTCGCAAGCTAAGGAGATTATGGTTAATGAACGGCTAACGGCCGCCCGTGAGAAGCGATCACGAAGGCGTCAGCACGTGAAAATTGTCGAGGCGGAGCTAATCCGCCTCACATATTCGGATAGACCGGCCCCTCGCCACCCTGCGGCGGCACCCAGTTGATGTTCTGGTTGGGATCCTTGATGTCGCAGGTCTTGCAGTGCACGCAGTTCTGGGCGTTGATGACGAAGACGTCCTGCCCATCCTTCTCCACCCATTCATAAACGCCGGCCGGACAGTAGCGTGTCGACGGGCCGGCGTAGATGTCATGTTCGGAGCGCTTCTGCAGGCCCATATCCTTGACCTTGAGATGCACCGGCTGGTCTTCCTCGTGGTTGGTGTTCGACAGGAACACCGAGGACAAGCGGTCGAAGGTCAGCACACCATCCGGCTTCGGATAGGCGATCGGCTTGTGCTGGGCGGCCGGTTCGAGCGACTGGGCATCCGTCTTGCCGTGACCAAGCGTGCCGAAGAAGGAGAAGCCGAACAGCGTGTTGGTCCACATATCGAGACCGCCGAGCGCCACACCGAGCGCCGTGCCGAACTTCGACCACAGCGGCTTGACGTTGCGCACCCGCTTCAGATCCTTGCCGATGTCGCCCTTGCGCCATTCGTTTTCGATCTCGACCACCTCGTCATGGCTGCGGCCTGCTGCAACCGCCGCCGCCACCTTCTCGGCCGCCAGCATGCCCGACAGAACCGCATTGTGGCTGCCCTTGATCCGCGGCACGTTGACGAGACCGGCCGAACAGCCGATCAGCGCGCCACCGGGGAAGGAGAGCTTCGGCACCGACTGGTAGCCGCCCTCGGTGATCGCACGCGCGCCATAAGAGAGCCGCTTGCCGCCTTCAAAGGTTCCGCGGATCGCCGGATGGGTCTTGAAGCGCTGGAATTCCTCGAAGGGGTAGAGATAGGGGTTTTTGTAATTGAGGTGAACGACGAAGCCGACCGCCACCAGATTGTCTTCGAGGTGATAGAGGAAGGAGCCGCCGCCGGTTTTCATCCCGAGCGGCCAGCCGAAGGAGTGCTGCACCAGGCCCGGCTTGTGATTCTCGGGCTTGACCTGCCAGAGTTCCTTGATGCCGATGCCGAATTTCTGCGGTTCACGATCCTTCGAGAGATCGAACTTGGCGATCAGCTGTTTGGCGAGCGAACCGCGCACCCCTTCGCCGATCAGCACATATTTGCCGAGCAGTTCCATGCCGCGGGTATAGTTCGGGCCGGGCTCGCCGTTCTTTTCGATGCCCATGTCGCCGGTGGCCACCCCGATGACGGCGCCCGCATCATTGTAGAGCACTTCCGCTGCGGCAAAGCCCGGATAGATCTCGACGCCAAGTTCTTCGGCCTTGGTCGCCAGCCAGCGACAGACGTTTCCGAGCGAGACGATGTAATTGCCGTGATTGTTCATCAAGGGCGGCATCAGCGCGTTCGGCAGCCGGATCGAACCGGCCGGCCCGAGCACCAGGAAGTGGTCTGCCGTCACCTCGGTCTTGAAGGGATGGTCGGCATCCTCGCGCCAGCCCGGCAGCAGCCGGTCGATGCCGATCGGATCGACGACGGCGCCCGAGAGGATATGGGCGCCGACTTCCGAGCCCTTCTCGAGCACGACGACCGCCAATTCCGGATTGACTTGCTTCAGCCTGATCGCCGCAGCAAGACCGGCCGGCCCCGCGCCGACGATCACCACGTCGAATTCCATGCTTTCGCGTTCGGGCAGCTCAGTCGTCTCGGTCATTCACTCGTCTCCGCTTGGCGGCACGCGGCCGTCATCTCCTCATAAGCACTTCTTGTCAAAACGAGAAAGCATTGTCGAGCCGGGATACGACAGCCAATCTTCAATTCGCACAACGATATGCGCTGCGAGGCCAAATTATAACGCTTACGTCAACATCAATTCGCAAACCTGGCGGAACCAATGGTGCTCCCTTTCCTTTTCCGCCGCTTGCGCCTTATACATCGCCTAGAGAAATTTGGAGGACAATCATGGATCTCGGCATCACAGGCAAACGCGCGCTCGTCCTCGCCTCCTCGCGCGGGCTCGGTCTCGGCATCGCCGTTGCACTGGCGCGCGAAGGCGCGAACGTGCTGCTCTGCGGACGCAGCGGCGAACAGCTGGAGGCCAATTGCAAGACGATCAATAGCGAGGGCAAAGGCCGGGCCGACTGGATCTGGGCCGACCTCGGCGATGAACGCTTCGTCGAGACGGCGACGGCGGCGGTGAAGGAGAAATTCGGCGGGCTCGATATCCTCGTCAACAATACCGGCGGGCCGACGCCCGGCACGACCGAGGAGATGACGGGCGAAAAACTCGAGACCTATTTCCTCTCCATGGTCGCCCGCGTGATTACGCTGACCAATGCGCTGCTGCCCGGCATGAAGGCACAGGGCTGGGGCCGCATCCTGACGGTCGCCTCCTCCGGCGTGATCGAACCGATCGCCAATCTGGCGCTGTCGAATACGCTGCGCCCGGCGCTTGCCGGCTGGAGCAAGACGCTTGCCTCCGAAGTGGCAGGCTTCGGCGTTACCACCAACCTGCTCCTGCCGGGCAGCATCCTGACCGGGCGGCTCGACGATCTCGACGGGGCGGCGGCCAAGCGGACGGGCAAGAGCATGGAGGAAATCCGGGCCGACAAGGAAGCGCGCATTCCCGTCGGCCGCTACGGCAGGGTGGAAGAATTTGCCGCAACGGCTGCCTTCCTCTGCAGCCAGCCGGCCAGCTACATCACCGGCTCGCTGATCCGCTGCGACGGCGGCGCGGCACGCTCCGTCTGACGGCGCTCTCACACTTTTCAATCATCACATCGGCCCGATGCATTAGCCGGCATGGGCCGCGACAGCCGCCCAACTCGCGGCACTTTGAACCATCGATCCGACATGGGCCGGATCGTCCGCGATTTCGGCGAGCTCGGACAGACGATGGAAGCCCGTCAAGATCGCAATGCGCCGCCGGTCGAGCTTGCGTCCGGTCAGCATTTCATAGGCCGATACGATGCGGGCGGTCAGATCCGGCGAGATGAAATTCGAGTAGATGAATTCCTGGTGCAGCGGGCCAAAACCTGAATCGGCGAAATCGTAGATGCCGTTGAGCCTCCTCTGGGCATGGTCGAAGGCCATGTTCCAGCCATGGCCGTCGAAGAAGCCGTAGGTCTTGCCGTGGGGATCAGGCGGCAAGGCTACGAAATCGGCAATGACGGCCTCGGCAAAGCTGCGGATCTCGGGTGGCAGCAGCGGCAAAGCCTTTGTTCGCACCGCCTCCGGCGATTGCCAGGGCTGGATCGGCCCGGCGCCGGCCGACCGTAAACGATCGGCATCGAGCACATGCAGCTCGGCGTAAAAACGCGCCAGATCATCTGCAAGGTGCTGACGATCGCCTTCGCTAAGCGCCTGGTAATCTTCGGCGATCAGATGTTCGCCATCGAGCTTGGCATGGCTGGAGAAGATCGGCGGCCCGTCGTGAATGTGCATGTCGGGAACCGCCATCGACAGCGACGGCCTGATGATGTCGAGCAAGGCGGCTTCCTTGACAAGCGCTCGTTCCGCGGCTGGATGGCGGGGAAACTTGAAGATCAGCGTGTCATCGACGTCGACGGCAAGGGAATCCCAGCTTTTCGCCGCCAGCCTGAAGACGGAGGCGGTGAGTTCCGGAAACACGCTTGTGATGAGAGAGCGAAATTCGCTGGCGTTCAACTCGGTCATGACGACCTGCCTTCTCTAGTTTTTCCCTGTTTTCCCGGCGGCTTGCGGATGGATATCGGCTAGTCGCGAGCCGCTTGCCCCTGCGCCGTCAAACGGCATCGGGTTACACTGGGTCTATATTAGTATAGTTTGAATATTACGGAATATTCATTACAAAAATTTAAGCCGTTATAACCACTTAGTGATCGCGACTCCGGAATTATGTCTTTTTTGCGCCGCAATATAAGCGGTTCTATCAGGGCATAAAATTTCGCAACCTTGCCCCCGCAACCTTGCCAAAAACCGGTCTCGCCCATGAAGAAATTTTGGATCACCGTCAGCATTATCGCCGTTGCCGCCGTCGGCGTCTGGCAATTCGGGAATCTGATCCCCTATGCCTCCCGCATTCCGTACCTCTCGCAGTTCATCAAGCAGCCGGCCGGCAGCAATGGCGGCAGGCAACAAGCGCAGGCCGATCAAGCGCAGAGCGGCGGGCAACAGGGCGGGGGGCGCAAACGCGGCGGCGGCGGCCCGACCGTCGTCAAAACGGTCGCGGCTGTCAAAACGACGCTGCCGATGGATGTGACCGCTTCCGGCTGGGCGGATGCGGATGACAACACGACCATTGCCGCCCAGGAACAGGGCCTGATCGTCAGCATCAGCGCCAAGGATGGGGCGAGCGTCAAAGCCGGCGATCTGATCGCCAAGCTCGACGATCGGACAGCCAAGGCCGCCGTCGACAAGGACAATGCGATGATCGTGCGCGATACGGCAACCCTTGCGGAAGCCGAAACCGCCTTGACGCGCGCGCAGGACCTCTTCGACCAGAAGGCCGGGACCCAGCAGAGCCTCGACCAGGCGGTCGCCGCCCGCGATACCGCCGCTGCCACCGTCGATGCCGACAAGGCGTCGCTGGCCTCCGATCAGATCATCCTCGAAAACACCGATATCCGCGCTCCCTTCGACGGCCGGCTCGGCGATATCGCGATCAGCAAGGGCGCCTTCCTCAATGCCGGATCAGCGATCGTCACCATCGCCAAATACGATCCGATTTATGTGAAATTCCACCTGCAGGAACGTTATCTGCGCGTGCTGAAGAAAGCTCTGGCAGCCGGCCCGGTCGAGGTCAGCACGGTTCCCGCCTCGACAAAGGGGCAGGTCCGCAAGGGCGAGATCAGCTTCTACGACAATACGGTCGACACGGCCTCGGGCACCATCCTCGCCAAGGCGAAATTCGAGAATGCCTCCGGCGCGCTCTGGCCTGGCCAGTCGGTCAACATCGTCGTGCATTTCGACAATGACGAGCAGCAGGTGGTGGTGCCGACGGTTGCCGTCAGCCCCGGCCCGGACGGTTTCTTCGCCTTCGTCGCCAAGGACGGCAAATCGCATCTGACGCCGGTCACCGTTGCCCGCGCCAATGGCGGCTTCACAGCCATCGAATCGGGCCTTCAGGCCGGCGACCATGTCGTCGTCGAGGGCCAGGGGCAGCTCAGCGACCAGCAGGCGATCAACGAGCAGTTCGACGAAAAGACGCTTGATGTCGCCTCCGCCGAAGAGCCTCGGCAGCAGCAATCCGAGACGATCGCGGTGGGAGCGCAGCAATGATCCCCAATTTCTGTATCCAGCGCCCCGTCGCGACGACGCTGCTTGCCATCGGCGTCATTCTGGCCGGCCTTGCCGGTTACCAGCTCGTGCCGGTCGCAGCCCTGCCCCAGGTCGATTTTCCCACGATCAACGTTTCGGCGCAGTTGAGCGGCGCCTCGCCGCAGACGATGGCGACGTCGGTTGCGACACCGCTGATCAAGCAGTTCGAGACCATTCCCGGGATCAGTGAAATCAGCGCCTCGAGCTCGCTCGGCAGCAGCAGCATCGTGCTGCAGTTCGATCTCAACCGCGATATCGACGCCGCTGCGGCCGACGTGCAGGCAGCGATCTCGCATGCGACCCGGCAATTGCCCGATAACCTGACGACGCCGCCGAGCTACCGCAAGACCAACCCGGCCGACGCGCCCGTCATGCTGCTCTCGGTGCAGAGCAATACCATGCCGCGCAGCAAGCTCGACGAGATCGCCGAGGACATCATCTCGCCGTCGCTGTCGACGCTTCCGGGCGTTGCCCAGGTCAGCGTCTACGGTGCACAGACCTATGCCGTGCGCGTCGAGGTCGATCCCAACAAGCTTTTGACCCGCGGCATCGGCATCGATACCGTCAACAAGGCACTGTCTGCGGCCAACAGCCAGCAGCCTGTGGGCACGCTGCAGAACAATTCGCAGAGCATGACGATCACGGCGAACACGCAGCGCACCAACGCCGAACAATTCCGCTCGCTGGTTATTGCCAATCCGAACGGCGCGCCGATCCACCTCGGCGACGTCGCCGATGTGCAGGACAGCGTCGAGAACCAATATACCGGCAGCTGGTATGACGGCCAGCGCGGCATCATCCTCGCCATCCAGCGTCAGCCCGACGCCAACACCGTCGATGTCGTCGATGCGATCAACGCCAAGCTGCCGCAGTTGCACGCGGAAATTCCGCCTTCGGTCAATACCGTCGTCATGAACGATGCCGCAAAGCCAATTCGCGCCGCCATCGCCGACGTCAAGTTCACGCTGCTCTTGACGATTGGCCTCGTCGTTCTGGTCATCTACCTCTTCACCGGCCATGCCACGGCAACGATCATTCCCGGACTTGCCGTTCCGCTGTCGCTGATTGCGACCTTCGGCATGATGTATGTGCTCGGCTACAGTATCGACAACATCTCGCTCTTGGGGCTGACGCTCGCGGTGGGGCTGGTGGTGGACGACGCGATCGTCATGCTCGAGAACATCCTGCGCCATGTCGAGGAAGGCATGCCGGTGCGGGAGGCGGCGATCAAGGGTGCCGGCGAAGTCAGCTACACCATCATTTCCATGTCGGTTTCGCTGATCGCGGTGTTCATCCCGATCCTGCTGATGGGCGGCGTCGTCGGCCGAGTCTTCAACGAATTCGGCATGGTGGTCGCCATCGCCATCATCTCGTCGGCGATCGTCTCGCTGACCGTGACGCCGATGCTCGGCTCGCGGCTCTCCAACAATCACAGCCGCCCGCCGCTTCTCATCCGTCTCTTCGATGCCGGCTTCGAGCGGACGCTCAACGGCTACGACAGATCGGTCGGCTGGTGCCTGCGGCATCGCCTGACGATCCTCGGGGTTTTCCTCGGCTCGGTGGCGCTGACGGTCTATTTCTTCATGACGCTGCCGACGAGCTTCTTCCCGCAGGAGGATATCGGCCGCCTGACAATCAGCACCCAGGCACGGCAGGACATTTCCTATTCCGCCATGGAGGCGCTGCAGCAGCAGGCGGCAGCCGCCGTCAAGGCCAACCCGGCGGTCAATCACGTGATGTCGACGATCGGCGGCAACCCGAACAAACCGCAGAACAACGGCTCGATGTTCGTCGAACTCAAGGACAAGAACGAGCGCCCGCCGCTTGACCAGACGCTGCGCGAGCTGCGCACGGCGATCAACAAGATCCCCGGATTGCAGGCCTTCGTGACGCCGAACCAGAGCCTGCGCTTCGGCGGTCGCCAGACCGCCAGCCAGTATCAGCTGGTGGTGCAGGCGCTGAGCGCCGATCAGACCAATCTCTGGGCCGGCAAGATCCAGGCGGCGATGCGTGGCGACCGAAGCCTGTTCACCGACGTGACCTCGGATGCCCAGAACAACGCTCTGCAGGCCAATATCGTCATCGATACCGAGCGGGCCGCCGCTTACGGGATCGACAACGACACGCTGCGCACGACGCTGCAGGAATCCTTCAGCGGCTATGCGGCGGCGGAAATCCAGTCGACCGGCGACAGCTACGACGTCATCGTCGAATACGACACCAGCAAACCCTGGGACGACCAGAAGCTGTCAGAGATTCGCGTCGCTTCCTCCAATGGCAGTCTGGTGCCGCTGTCGAACTTCGCGCATGTGCAGCGCACCACGGGCCCGGTGACCATCAACCAGACGGGCCAGCTGGTCTCGACCACGGTTTCCTTCAACCTGCCGGAAGGCGTGTCGCTCAGCAACGCGACGGCGGCGATCGAGCAGATCAAGAAGGACATCAGCGTTCCGGCAGACGTCTTCACCTCCTATGGCGGCACGGCGGAGATCTTCCAGCAGTCACAGGGCAATACGCCCTATCTGATCCTGGCGGCCATCCTGACCATCTATGTCGTGCTCGGCGTGCTTTATGAAAGCTTCATCCATCCGCTCACCATCCTCTCCGGCCTGCCGGCGGCGGCCTTCGGTGCGCTGCTGGCATTGAAGATCATGGGCTTCGACCTGTCGATCATCGCCCTTATCGGCCTGCTGATGCTGATCGGCATCGTCAAGAAGAACGCGATCATGATGATCGACGTGGCGGTGGAGACGATGCGCACGACGGGCGAAAAGGCGACGGCGGCGATCCACGAGGCCTGCGTGCGGCGCTTCCGGCCGATCATGATGACGACCTTCTGCGCCCTGCTCGGCGCCCTGCCGATCGCGCTCGGCACCGGCGCAAGCTCGGAACTGCGCCAGCCGCTCGGCATTGCCGTCGTCGGCGGTCTGATCGTCTCGCAGATGCTGACGCTGTTCATCACCCCGGTCATCTTCGTCGAGATGGACCGGTTCGGAAACTTCCTCGGCCGCCTGATCGGCGCAAAGAAGGTCGAGGAGCCCGTGCAGATGCAGGAGGTACGGGCCATGGCTGCCGAATGATGACGGCCCTCTGAGTTCGGCATAGCCGATCGACGCTTCTTGCGGCGCACTTCTTCTTCCAGCAAGGAGGAGAAGTGCGCCTCGATCAGATCGAGTTTGGCGCCTCTTGAATGTGTCACGCCTCTGTGGCATCACCCGCCCTCCTTGATCCGGGCGTTCGCACGCCCCTTGCGGAGCAGCGCTCCGTTTCCAATAACGATCGGCATGAAGAGGTGCGGGCATGGCTCGGGCGCTGGGTTTGGACTTCGGCACGACGAATACGGTTCTCGCCACGACGGATGGTCGGGCGACGCGCTCGATGGCGTTCACGAGCACGGCAGGCACGGCCGACAGCATGCGCACGGCGCTCTCCTTCATGAAGGATGCGCAACTCGGCGCTTCGGCGCTGAAGGTGGAGGCGGGCCATGCGGCGATCCGGCAGTTCATCGACAATCCCGGCGACTGCCGTTTCCTGCAATCGATCAAAACCTTTGCCGCGAGCGCGCTCTTCCAGGGCACGATCATCTTCGGCAAGCGGCAGAGCTTCGAAGACCTGATGGAAATCTTCATCCGGCGCCTTCGCCATTACGCAGGCGAGAGCTGGCCCGATGATACCAGCCGAATCATCACCGGTCGCCCGGTGCATTTTGCCGGCGCCAGTCCGGACCCGGTGCTGGCAGTGCAGCGCTACAACGAGGCGCTGACGCGCTTCGGCTTTCCGGAAATTCACTATGTCTACGAGCCGGTTGCCGCCGCCTTCTACTTCGCGCAGAACCTGAAGTCCGATGCGACCGTGCTCGTCGCCGACTTCGGCGGCGGTACGACGGACTATTCGCTGATCCGCTTCGAGACCAGAGCCGGCAAACTGACGGCAACACCGATCGGCCATTCGGGCGTCGGTGTGGCCGGCGACCATTTCGATGCGCGCATGATCGACAACATCGTCGCGCCGCAGATCGGCAAGGGCAGCCATTTCAAGAGCTTCGACAAGATCCTCGAGGTGCCGTCAAACTACTATGCGAGCTTCAGCCGCTGGAATCAGCTATCGATCTTCAAGACCTCGCGGGAATTCGAAGATCTCAAGAAACTGGTGCGCACGGCGCTGGAACCGGAGAAGCTGGAAATCTTCGTCGACCTGATCGACCATGACGAGGGCTATCCGCTCTACCAGGCGGTCTCGGCAACGAAGATGGCGCTTTCCTCCGCCGAAGAGGCTCCGTTCGATTTCGCCCCGCTCGGCCGCGCCGGCCATCGCACGATCAAGCGCAGCGATTTCGAAAGCTGGATCGTCGATGACCTCGCCCGTATCGAAGGCGCGCTCGACGACGTGCTGGAAAAGACCAACACCGATGCATCCGGCATCGACAAGGTGTTCCTGACCGGCGGCACCTCCTTCGTGCCGGCGGTGCGCCGCATTTTCACCGAGCGCTTCGACAGCGACAAGATCGAGAGCGGCGGCGAATTGCTGTCGATCGCCCACGGCCTGGCGCTGATCGGCGAACGCGACGACATCGCGCAATGGACTGTGCAATAGCGCCGGCACGGACGGGCAATCTGTCGCCTGCCCTTTCCATGCCCCAGTCTCTCCGCTAAACCTGTCGGATGATCTCCGCCAACGACCTTTCCCCCGCCGAGCTCGCAGCGCTTCTGCATTTCCATGCGGATGCCGGTGTGGAATGGCTGCTGGAGGAAGAGGCGGTCGACCGCTTCGCCGAGTTCGAGGCGATGAAGGCCGCCCGGCGCCCGGCGACGCAGGTGCAGCCGCAAGCTCCCGCCGGGGAACGTCCCGGTGCCGGAGAAGGCCGGACACCGCCGCGGCCGCTTGCAGCGGCACGCCCGGCGCCGACCGCCGCCTCCGGCCCGCAACCGGCAATCCCGGATGGCGAGGCGGTGCAACAGGCGCGTTTCGTCGCCGAAACGGCGCGGTCGCTGGCAGAGCTCAAGACCGCGATCGAAGCCTTCAACGGCTGCAACCTCAAGCACAGCGCCCGCTCGACCATCTTTGCCAGCGGCGATGCGACAAGCGGTATCATGGTGATCGGCTCGGCGCCGGGCGCCGAGGACGATCGCGAAGGTGTGCCCTTCTCGGGAAAATCCGGCCAGTTGTTCGACAAGATGCTGGCGGCGATCGGGCTGACGCGCTCAAGCGTGCTGCTGACGCAGGTCATCCCCTGGCGGCCGCCTGGCAATCGTCCGCCCTCGGCCGCGGAAATGGACATCTGCCGGCCCTTCATCGAACGGCAGATCGCGCTGGCAGAACCCAAGGCGATCCTGCTGCTCGGCAATTTTTCCGCCCGTTTCTTCTTCGGCGAAAACGACACGATCCACGGCCTGCGCGGCCGCTGGAAGGAGATTGCCGTCGCCGACTGTGTCATTCCTGCCATAGCCAGCCTGCATCCGCAGGATCTGTTGACCGCGCCGGTCAACAAACGGCTGGCCTGGAATGATCTGCTCGCCTTTCAAGCGAAGCTTAAGTCCCTCTCCTTGCTTAGAAATTAGCCAAGATTGAATAATTTATGAAATTATCTATGCGCTGCGCGCATAACTGCATCCCGTCATGATGCATTGCGGAATCAATGCTGCATCGCAATATGAGCTGTGTCTTGGGAGGAACCACAGGAACCAAGGCCATGAACAAGCGTTTTCGTCCTATCCATAGCGGGTTTGAAACCCTCCGCCTCGCCGGCGACCAGGTTCGTTCCACCCACGGCTACAGCCGTTTCGGCTTTGCCGCGAACGAACAGATGATCGCCCGCGGCACCGGCATCAACAGCCGCACAGCGCGCCCCGACGCAATTTTCTCGGATTTCCAGCAATATTGAGCGGCAGGTTTTGCCTGCCCTTTCGCGTCAAGAGTACCCTTGAAATGACTGCAATTCTGATATCGCTTCTGCGCAATGTCGACACGTTCGAGCATATCCGCTCCGCAATCTGCGCCGCGCGGGACTATGAGCGCGAACGGCTCGGGCCGGCGGATGCCGTCGTTGCGGCAAGCATTCCCTGATCAGCCCTTCTCAGATCGGACGGCCATTTCCTCGATCTGGGCTTTCGCCCATTCGAAAGCTTCGTCGACATAGGCGAATTTGACCGCCTGCCAGGCGCAGTATTCCTCGACAAAGTTCCGCGATATCCAGAGATGCGCCTTGCGGGGTTCGTCATCCCAGCCGACGCAGCCGCGTTGTGCCGCCTTTGACAGGAGCCGTTGCAGATGGGTGCGCGACATCATGAAATCGGCCGCGAGCGCGCGGGTTTCGACGCGGCCGACGGAATACCTCTCCGGCTCGGGGTTTTCGATATCCATCCGGGCGATGAAGTTGTCGACGACGAGGCCGCCGGCTTCCGTCCAGAGGAACATCGCCACCTGTTCCGGCGGCTCCCGCCAGGCGGCATCTTCCAGGCAATGGCGGGCAATGCGCGGCTGAACGAGCCGCATCAATGTCGGGTTTGCCTGGAAAAACGCTGCCCTTTGACCACCATCAAGCAGATCGAGCGCAGCGAGATTGCCGAGAATCCAGGCAAACATCGCCTGATGGCTGACATCGGCCGGCTCGAAATGCCGCGGCCGCCGCCGCTCGTCGCCGGGTGTGTGGACAATGAAGCGGTAGGTAAAGAGCTCTTCGATGAAGGCGAGCACGGTGTTGCGGCTGGCCACCTTATGCGCGGTGATGCGCGCGGTCAGCCGAACGGCGGTGAAACCCGAGGTCGGGTCGCGCGGATCATATTCCAGATTGAGGGCATAGGCCGTCTGGGTCAGAAGCCAACGCTGATGCGAAGCAAGCAATCGCGCCAGACGCGGGCCGGCATCGAACATGCCGCGCATCTGCCCGGCCAAAAAGCGGATGCTCACCAGAAAGGAACAGTTCCCCGCCAATTGCTCCGCCGTGAATGCCATTGTGCTTTTCTTCACCCCCGCTCAAAGGCCGGCGTTCGGAGCAGCAATACCGAAGCCCTCCCGGTATCAGCGGCCATTCAGACATGCACAGCTTCGAATAAATGATACTCTCTCACCTTCAAACATATTCTGCGAAATGACGCTATCCTAAGAATTGACCATTCTTTTCGCTTTTTGTTTCATGAGCTTGCAGGCGTCAGGCTTGCGGCGTCGTGGCCCTGCGCGCCTCCCGCTGCTCGATGCCCAGCTGATGCTCGCGATAGATGATGAAGATGCCGGCGGCGACGACGATGAGCGTGCCGATCAGCATGGTGACGCTCGGCACGTCGCCGAAGACGAAATAGGCGACGATGCTGCCGAGCAGGATCGAGGTATATTCGAACGGCGCGATGGTGGAGACGTCGGCATGACGATAACTTTCCGTCAGCAGGATCTGCGCGACACCGCCGCAAAAACCGGCCGCAATCAGATAGAGCGCCGATGGCCATGGCAGGACGAGCCAGCCGAAAGGCAGGGAGGCCAGCGAGAAGACCGAGGCGGTGAGCGAGAAGTAAAGCACGATCGTCGCCGTCTTCTCCTCCTCGACGAGACGGCGCACCTGGATCATCGCCATGCCGCCGAGAACGGCCGAAAACAGCACTGAAAGCGCCCCGACGGCCTGTTCTGCCTGCATGCCGCCATCGCGAAACAGGGTGAGTTTCGGCCAGGAGATGATGGCGACGCCTGCGAAGCCGACCAGGACGGCGCTCCAGCGATAGATTCGCACGGTCTCGCCGAGAAAGACGGCGGCAAAAATGACGGCGACGAGCGGCAAGGCGTAGCCGAGCGCGATCGCCTCCGGCAGCGGCAGATGCAGGAGGCCGTAGAAACCGAAAGCCATCGACATGATGCCGATCGTGCCGCGCTTGAGATGGCCGACCGGGTTGGCGGTGTAGAAGGCGGCGCGCAGCTGGCCGATATAGGCGAGATAGGCCATGATTGGAAAAAGCGCGAAGAAGGATCTGCAGAAGGTGACCTGACCCGGCGGGATCTCCGAGCCGGCCAGCTTGATGAAGGTCTGCATGGCCAGGAAGACCACGACCGACGAGACTTTCAGCGCAATGCCTCTCATCGGGTTTTTGAGAACCGCGTGCATGATCCTGGCTCTTCTATCGACTTACCAGCAACGGGGAGGCGCGTTCGACTCGGGAACGCAAAGGATGATGCCTCTATCGTAACGAAAGAAAATCCGGATTGGCGAAAAATCGCGCACAGCGCGGAAGAATCGCAAAATCGCTTTCAGCTGCGGGCTCGATCGTGCCGCATGGGCGCGCCCGCGTCGATTTTTTTTCCTCTCTTTCGCCATTCGCCCGAAAATGTTTACCTCTGAGCGCTTGGTGTTAACCAATTGAAAACCATAGGCACGCATCGTTTTTGCTGATCTCGAAATTTTCTTCGCCGACAAACGATTGCCCGCCGCCCCCTCCCAGGATCATTTGATGAAGCCGCTTAGCGCAGAAAACATTGCCCAGTCGCAGAATGCGACACCGCGCTCGATGCGCGTCGTCACCGACGACATCAGCACCGACCTCGAGCGCTTCAGCGCCGACAACACCCATATCGTCAAGCAGATCAAGCTGCTGGCGATCAATGCGCTGATCGAGGCGGCAAGAGCCGGCGAGACCGGAAAGGGCTTTGCGGTCGTTGCCAACGAGGTGCAGCGGCTGGCGCAGATCGCAACCGACATCACCGGCAGGTTCGAAAGCAACGTGCTCGGCCGCATCGGCCTTAGCCGCGCCATGGCGGATTCGCTGGTCGAGGAGATGGAGGGCGTTCGCCTCACCGACCTGGCGCAGACGCTGGTGCAGCTCATCGTCCGCAATCTTTTCGAGCGCACGGCCGATGTGCGCTGGTGGGCGACAGACCCGGCACTCTGGCAGGCGCTTGAGAATCCGGATCGGGAAAGCGTCGCCTTTGCGGCGGAGCGTCTCGGCGCCATCAACCGCTTCTACACCGTCTATCTCGATCTGGTCATGACCGATCTCTCGGGCAAGGTGATCGCCTCCGCCAATCCCAAGTTTCAGCGCAAGATCATGGGGACGAGCCTCGCCGGCGATCCGTGGTTCCGCGCCGCGTCCGCCTGTTCCTCCGGCGACGCCTATATTGTCGACGAGGTCAAGGCGAGCCCGACGCATGACAACAGGCATACGCTCGTCTACGCCACAGGCGTCCGCGAACAAGGCAAGCTCGACGGCCGGCTGATCGGTACGCTCGGCGTCTATTTCGACTGGCAGAACCAGGGCCAGGCGATCGTCGAGAAGGAGGCGAATCTGCCGCCGCAGCTGGCGGAAAGAACGACGGTCATGCTGCTCGACGGCAAGAGCCGGGTGATCGCCACCACCAATCCCGCCCTGCTCTTTTCGCATTTCGCCCTCGCCAACCCTACTGGGCAGGCGAAAGGAAGCTACTACGACAATAACGGCTCGATCGTCGCCTTCGCGCGCACCCTCGGCTATGAGGATTACGACGGCCTCGGCTGGTACGGCGTCGTCGTGCAGCGGACCGAAAGTGACGCGACGATCAAGGCCGCGCTCAATCTGAAATAGCGTCTTTCGTGCGACAGCCGCATTCATCCGCTTCCAATACGATATTTTGCCCGCGAACTTGGTGTTCGCGGGCAATTTGCTTTAAGTTTAGTTCAGACTTTAATGTAATCATGCCCGGCAAATTATGGCAGAGTGCGCCCGCCTCTGTATTCCGCGGTTGTCAAATAACGGTCTTCAGGAAACACCATGCGAACAGATACCGGCCAGGTCATTCATCTGGCAGACTACCGTCCCACCGACTTCGTGCTGGAACGCGTGGACCTGACTTTCGAACTCGACCCGACGGAAACAAAGGTCGAGGCCCGGCTGATCTTTCATCGCCGTCCGGGCGCCGATCCCGCCGCACCGATCGTGCTCGACGGCGACGAGCTGACGCTGTCGGGCCTGCTGTTCGACCAGGTGGAGATGGATCCTTCGCGTTATGACGCGACACCGGAAAGCCTGACGGTGCGCGACCTGCCGGAAAGCGCGCCCTTCGAGCTGACGATCACCACGATCATCAATCCCGAAGCCAATACCCAGCTGATGGGCCTTTACCGCACCAGCGGCATCTACTGCACGCAATGCGAAGCCGAAGGCTTCCGCCGCATCACCTATTTCCTCGACCGGCCCGACGTGCTTGCGCCGTTCACGGTCAACATCATCGCCGACAAGGACGCCAATCCGCTGCTGCTGTCGAACGGTAATTTCCTCGGCGGCGCCGGCTACGGCCCCGGCAAGCATTTCGCCGCCTGGTTCGACCCGCATCCGAAGCCGAGCTATCTCTTCGCGCTGGTCGCCGGCGATCTCGGCGTCGTCGAAGACACGTTCACCACCCTATCCGGCCGCGAAGTCGTGCTGAAGATCTATGTCGAGCACGGCAAGGAGCCGCGCGCGACCTATGCGATGGACGCGCTGAAACGCTCGATGAAGTGGGACGAAGAGCGGTTCGGACGCGAATACGATCTCGACATCTTCATGATCGTCGCCGTCTCCGACTTCAATATGGGGGCGATGGAGAACAAGGGGCTCAACGTCTTCAACGACAGATACGTCCTTGCCGATCCCGAGCTCGCAACCGATGCCGACTATGCCAATATCGAAGCGGTCATCGCGCACGAATACTTTCACAACTGGACCGGCAACCGCATCACCTGCCGCGACTGGTTCCAGCTGTGCCTCAAGGAGGGCCTGACGGTCTATCGCGACCAGGAATTTTCCTCCGACCAGCGCTCGCGCCCGGTCAAGCGCATCGCCGATGTGCGCCATCTGAAATCCGAGCAGTTTCCGGAAGATGGCGGCCCGCTCGCCCATCCGGTGCGGCCGACGACATATCGCGAGATCAACAATTTCTACACGCGCACTGTCTACGAGAAGGGCAGCGAAGTCACGCGTATGATCGCGACGCTGCTCGGCAAGGACGACTTCAAGAAGGGCATGGACCTCTATTTCGATCGCCATGACGGCCAGGCCGTGACGATCGAGGATTTCGTCACGTGCTTCAAGGATGCGAGCGGGCGCGACCTCACGCAATTCTCGCTCTGGTACCATCAAGCCGGCACGCCGCTGGTCACCGCATCGGGCAGCTACGATGCGGCCGCCGGCAGCTTCACCCTGTCGCTCGAACAGATGATCCCGGCAACGCCCGGCCAGCAGACCAAGGAGCCGATGCATATTCCGCTCAGCCTGGCGCTCTTCGGCGAAAACGGCGGCAAACTCGAGCCGAGCTCGGTCGAGGGCGCGGAATATGCCGGCGAGGTGCTGCATCTCACCGGCCGTACGCAGACGGCGGTGTTCCATGGCATCGGCTCGCGTCCGGTCGTTTCGATCAACCGCAGTTTCTCGGCGCCGATCAACCTGCATTTCGATCAGAGCCCGGCCGATCTCGCCCACCTTGCCCGCCATGAAACGGATCATTTCGCCCGCTGGCAGGCGCTGACCGATCTGGCGCTGCCGAACCTGCTGAAAGCCGCCCGCGACGCCCGCGAAGGCAAGCCCGTCGTCTGCGAAGCGACATTCGTCGAGACTCTGCTTGCGGCAGCCGCCGACGAGAGCCTCGAACCGGCCTTCCGCGCTCAGGCGCTGGCGCTGCCGAGCGAATCCGACATTGCCCGCGAACTCGGCGGCAACAACGATCCCGACGCCATCCATGCCGGCCGGCAGGCGATCCTGAAACAGATCGCCGAGGCCGGGAAGGATGTCTTTGCCGGCCTTTACGCCGCGATGACGACACCTGATGATTTCAGCCCGGATGCGAAAAGCGCCGGCCTCAGGGCGCTGCGGAATACGGCGCTGACCTACCTCTCGCATGCCGAGCAGACGCCGGCCCGCGCCAAGGCCGCCTTCGATGCCGCCGACAACATGACCGATCTCAGCCATGCGCTGACGATCCTCGCCCATCGTTTCCCCGACAGTGCGCAGACCCGCGAGGCTCTCGAAAGCTTCCGCGACCGCTTCGCCGAAAATGCGCTGGTCATCGACAAATGGTTCGCCATCCAGGCCGGCATTCCCGGTGCGAAAACCCTGGAGCGGGTCCGCGCCCTGATGGACAACCCGCTGTTCAAGCGGACCAATCCGAACCGGATGCGGTCGCTGGTCGGGACCTTCGCCTTTGCCAATCCGACCGGCTTCGGCCGCGCCGACGGCGAAGGCTATCGCTTCCTTGCCGATCAGATCCTCGATATCGACGGGCGCAACCCGCAGCTTGCCGCCCGTATTCTCACCTCGATGCGCTCCTGGCGCTCGTTGGAACCGGTGCGGGCCGATCATGCCCGCTCGGCGCTGACCAAGATCGAACAGGCTCCCGATCTTTCGACAGACGTGCGCGATATCGTCGAGCGCACGCTTAAAGGGTAGTTTGCTTCGGCCGGCCGTCGCAAAAAATTCGGCGGCCGGCGGCCGAGCCGATCGAATCGCTCGAAAAACACGAAATTATAAATAGTTAACGGATTTTTACCTTTGCCTCTGGACAAGGCGAATCACCCATGATTCTCTAGGTCAGGTTCGAGCGAGCGGCGCGCGAATCACACGAGGGACAAGGCGAAGAGATGATGGACGTGCGGCGGGCAACCGTGGCCGGTGGACGGCTGCGTGTCGACTTTGACGGGCTGAAAGCCTGGCGAGACAGCCTTTCCGGCCATGCGACATCGGAGCCGCTTCTCCGTCATCTGCCGAAGGCCGAGCTGCTCTTGAAGCGCGCCATTCCGGCGCTGATCGTCGCCTTCCTCTTCGTCGTCGCCGCGTCGCATTTCTTCGGCATGGTCAGCGAATATTCCCGGCTGGAAGCCTCGGCCCGCCATGCCACCGCGCTTTCGGCAGCAACCGCCTCGGCCGTGTTTGCCGATGCGTCCGAGATCTTCGACAGCGGCGATGCCGCGGAAGCGCAAGCCCGGCTCGCCCGGTTCCTGCCGCAGGACCGGCTGGATAACGGCGCCTTCGTGATGCTCGTGCAGGCAAGCGGCAAGGTCTTTGCCGCGACAACCGCCGGGCTTTCGCATGTCGGCAGCAATGTCGGCGATTTCTTCCCGGAGGTTTCGGCGATCCGGCGTTTCGGCGATCGCGCCGACGTCATCGAAACGACGATCGGCGGCGTGCCGCATTACGCCGAAATCACGCTGATGGGCAATGCCGGCGGTTATATCGTCGCCGCCACCTCGCTCGACGAGATCGGCCAGCTCTGGCGCGAGCAGATGGCGCTCAATGTCACGCTGTTTGCCGGCATCTCTTCGATCCTGCTGGTCATCCTCTATGCCTATTACACCCAGGTCAAACGCGCCCGCGACGCCGACGACATCTTCCTGGAATCGAACCTGCGCGTCGAAACGGCGCTGTCGCGCGGCCGCTGCGGCCTTTGGGACTTCGATTTCGACAGCCGCGAATTCTTCTGGTCGCGCTCGATGTACGACATGCTCGGCCTGCCGGGCTCCGACAAGGCGATGGGCTTCGGCGAAGCCGCGCGGCTGATGCATCCCGATGACGGCGGGCTCTACGAAATCGCCCGCGCCATCGCCAAAGGCCATTCGGGCCAGGTCGATCAGATCTTCCGGATGCGCCATGCCGGCGGCCACTATGTCTGGATGCGCGCCCGCGCCCAGGTGATCCGCAGCAATTCCGGCCGCATGCACCTGATCGGCATCGCCATGGACGTGACCGAACAGCATCGGCTGGCTCAGCGTTATGCAGAAGCCGATCAGCGGCTCGCCGACGCCATCGAATGCACCTCGGAAGCCTTTGTGCTCTGGGACAAGAATGATCGGCTCGTCATGTGCAACACGCATTTCCAGCAGGCCTACGGTCTGCCGGACAGCGTGCTGGTGCCGGGCACCGAGCGCTCGATCGTCAATGCCGCCGCGGCCCGCCCGGTCATCGAGCGGCGGATCGCCGATGCCGACGGCCCCGGCTATTCGCGCACGACGGAAGTGCAGCTTGCCGACGAGCGCTGGCTGCAGATCAACGAGCGGCGCACCCGCGATGGCGGCAGGGTCTCTGTGGGAACCGACATCACCCTGATGAAACGCCATCAGGAGCGGCTGCGTGAATCCGAACGCCGGCTGATGGCGACGATCGGCGATCTCTCCGCCTCGCGCCAGACGCTGGAGATTCAGAAATCCGAACTCTCGACGGCGAATGCCAATTACCAGGCGGAAAAGGAACGCGCCGAGGCCGCCAACAAGGCGAAATCGGAATTCCTCGCCAATATGTCGCATGAGCTGCGCACGCCGCTCAACGCCATTCTCGGCTTCTCGGAAATCCTGCAGAACCAGATGTTCGGGCCGCTCGGCTCGCTGAAATACGACGAATATGCCCGCGATATCCATGACAGCGGCAAACATCTGCTCAACGTCATCAACGACATTCTCGACATGTCGAAGATCGAGGCCGGCCACCTCAGACTGCACTGCGAGCGCATCGACCTCGTGCCGCTGATCGAGGAAAGCCTGCGTTTCACCGCCATGCCGGCGGCCGAAAAGAACATCGTCATCGATCAGCGGATCTCCTCCGGCCTGACGCTAATGGCCGACCGCCGGGCGATGAAACAGGTGCTTTTGAACCTGCTCTCCAATGCAGTGAAGTTCACCGACAATGGCGGCCGCATCGCGGTGCGCACGCGGCGCGTCGACGGCGCCGTCTTCGTCACCATCGCCGATACCGGCATCGGCATTCCACGCTCGGCGCTATCGAAGATCGGCCAGCCCTTCGAGCAGGTGCAGAGCCAATATGCCAAGAGCAAGGGCGGCTCCGGCCTCGGGCTTGCCATCTCCCGCTCGCTGACCGCACTGCATGGCGGCCGCATGAAGATCCGCTCGCGCGAAGCCGTGGGCACGGTGATCTCGCTGCGGATTCCGGATGATGTTTAAAAAGACAGGCAGGACAAAAAAGGCTCGCCAGATGTCATCAGCCGAGCTTTAGGAACCTTTTCCAGAAGGGACCAAGTCAGCTCTTCATTGGCCTGAGTGATCTTGGGGCTGTTTTCGGCCCTGCCTTTCCTTTATCTGCCGGATCTCGGCAAGCTGACCTTTGAGTACGGCCAAGGCGTCTTGTTCGTCTTGTGACAGGTTCTCCAACGGAACACGTTTCAGCAGAACCTCCAGCGCATCACCAATGCGGCCGATCTGCCGACCATAGCTCCCCACCTCATCCAGAATCGACTGTTCCGTTTCGGGGGCCGGCGTCGATCCAAGGTCGATGTTGATGAAACCGATCTGTGATCCCTGCTGATAAAATGTCCATGGATTGATGGCCTGCCAGAGCTGTTCAGGGGCCAGTGCAAAGTTGAAGCTCTTCATCTTCCATTTCCCGTGAGTTGAGACGGCAGCATAGGAGAAGACGGTTCGTCAGGCGATCGCTCCGTGGACAATCTCTGCAGATTTCCGGGTGCATCCCTCAGGCCTTCACCACGTTCAAGAATATCTTCCTGACTGCCTTCGAAAGCCGCTTCACCTCGCCTTCCAGCGTCCTGATATCAGGGCAATCGCCGGCGCGGCAGACGAGTTCGACGAGACCGGCGGGTGCGTCCTTCGGATCGAACTCGCCGTCGATGCAGAGGCGTATCAGCTGCGAAAGACCGGTATAAAGGGCGAAGGCCTCGAGGCAGATGTCGAGATCGGCCGGCGCCATCAGCCTGTCGCCGAGCACCTTCAAGGCTTCGCCGGTGCTCATCCCGTTCACCGCGATGCCGGCGCCCCTGGTGGGGGCAATCAGCGCCAGATACTGGGCGATGAATTCGAGGTCGATGACGCCGCCGGGGATCAGCTTCAAATCCCATGGGCCGGAGGGCGGCTTTTCCGTCTCGATCAGTTCGCGCATTTCGGCAACGTCATGCGCCACCTTGGCAATATCGCGATCGGCCGACAGCACCTCCCGGACGATCTGTTCGGTCTCGGCGATCAGACTGTCATCGCCCGAGATCAGCCGGGCGCGGCTGAGCGCCATATGCTCCCAGGTCCATGCCTCCTGGCGCTGGTATTTGCCGAAAGCGTTGATGCGGGTGGCGACCGGCCCCTTGTTGCCGGACGGGCGCAGCCGCATGTCGACCTCATAAAGCACGCCTTCGGCGGTCGGCGCCGACAAAGCGGCGATCAGCCTCTGGGTGATGCGGGTAAAGTAACGCGTTGCGTCGAGCGGCTTCGGCCCGTCGGATTCGCCAGCCGCTTCGTCATAATCATAGAGCAGGATCAGATCGATGTCGGACCCCGCCGTCAGCTCGAAGCTGCCGAGCTTGCCCATGCCGGCAACCGCGATGCGCCCGCCGGGATAGTCGCCATGGGCGGCCCACATCTCGCTCACCACGGCATCGAGCGCGGCAGCGATGATAAGGTCGGCGAGATGGGTGAAGGCGCTGGCGGCCATCTCGCCGTTGATTGCGCCGGTCAGCAAGCGGATGCCGATCAGGAAACGCTGCTCGGCGGCGAAGATGCGCAACCGGTCTAGCACTTCTTCATAATGGCGCGCCTGGACAAGCGAGCCTTTCAGCCGTTCGCCGAGATAGTCGCGGGTCGGCAGCTCGGCCATCAGGCCGGGATCGAGCATGCCGTCGAAGACATGCGGCCTGGCGGCGATCACCTCGGCAAGCCGGGGTGCCGAGGACATGATGTTGACGATCAGCGACAGCAATGCCGGATTGCTGCCAAGCAGCGAAAAGAGCTGGATGCCGGCGGGAAGGCCCGAGATGAAACTGTCGAAACGCAGCAGCGCCTCATCGGCGCGCTTGCTTTCGCCGAAAACCCGCAAAAGCTCCGGCGCCAGCTCCGTCAGCCTTTCGCGCGCCTCGACCGATTGCGTCGCGCGGTAGCGGCCATAATGCCAGGTGCGGATGATGCGGGAAATGTCTGATGGCCTGGTGAAACCCAGTCTCTTCAGCGTCTCCAGCGTATCGGGATCGTCGCCCTGGCCGGTGAAGACGAGGTTTCCGGTGTCGGTGGAAAGCTTGCTCTCCTGTTCGAAGAGATGGGCATAACGGCGCTCCACCGTCTTCAGCACGCCGACCAGCCGCTCGGCGAAGCTCGGCGTGTCGGAGAAACCCATCATGAAGGCGATGCGCTTCAGATCCGCGTCCGTCTCCGGCAGCAGGTGGGTCTGCTCGTCGCGGACCATCTGGATGCGATGTTCGACATCGCGCAGGAACCAGTAGGCTTCCGTCAGTTCGTCACGGGTCTCCGCGTCGATCCATTTCGCCTTGGTGAGTTCACCGAGCGTCTCTTCCGTCGCCCGGCCGCGCAGCGCCGGCATGCGGCCGCCGGCGATCAGTTGCTGGGTCTGGACGAAGAATTCGATCTCGCGGATGCCGCCGCGGCCGAGCTTGACGTTATGGCCTTTGACCGCAATGGCGCCATGGCCCTTATGCGCGTGGATCTGCCGCTTGATCGAATGAATATCTGATATCGCCGCATAATCGAGATATTTGCGGAAGACGAAAGGGGAAAGCCCGCGCAGGAATGCGCCACCGGCCGCAAGGTCGCCGGCAACGGCGCGCGCCTTGATGAAGGCGGCCCGCTCCCAGTTCTGGCCCCTGCCCTCATAATAGATCATCGCCGCATCGACCGGGATCGCCAGCGGCGTCGAGCCGGGATCGGGGCGCAGCCTCAGATCGGTGCGGAAGACATAACCGTCGGCGGTGCGCTCCTGCAGGATGCGCACCAGCCGGCGCATCATCCGGGGGAAGACTTCGATCGCGTCATCGGGATCGGGCACGATGCCGGCCTCTTCGTCGAAGAACACGACGAGGTCGATATCGGAGGAATAGTTGAGTTCGCAGGCGCCGAGTTTGCCCATGCCGAGCACGATCAGCCCGGAGCTGTCGCTGGGAGCCGTCGGATCACGCAGCCTGAGCTTTCCCCCCTCATGCGCCGACAGCAGCAGATGGTCGATCGCAGCGGCAACCGAAGCTTCGGCAAGCTCGCTCAGCCAGGCCGTCGTCGCCCGACCGTCGAAGATGCGCGAGAGATCGGCGAGCGCGACGAGGAAGGCGACCTTGCGCTTGATGATGCGCAGGCTGGTCATCACCGCCGATTCCGCCGGCGCCGCCCCCTCGCCGTCCGGTCGCCAGCAGCCCCTGGCCTCGGCGATCAGCGCCTCGATCTGCGGTTCCAGCGGCTCGGTGATGGCGCCGGCGAGGACGGCCGGGTCGAGATTGACGATATCGCGCAGATAAGGCGACAGCGTCAGCGCAGCCGCGATGAAATCGCGGAGCGGACCTTCCGTCTTCAGCACCGCAGCAACCGACGGCTCGCTTTTGCCGGCCTCCTGAAGGTCGGCCAGCGCCAGCTTCAACTCCGTCTGGTTCAGCGGACGCAGCAGCCCTTCGCCCACGTCCTTCAGGCCATGCGTCGATTTCGTCAGCATGCGTTCTCCCTGGCTTTCGGCGGAAGGAGCGACCCCGCAGAATCGCAGCCCGCGCCTTCGATCGACATTAAACTAGGGTTTTGGCGGAAAACCGCCAATACGCGATTCACCCGATCGTATTTCGGCGGAAGAGATCAGGCAGCCTTGGCCGGGAAAATCATGCTGACGGTCAAACCGCGCTGCTCGGGCTTGTCGGGATCGGTATCGGAGAGCTCCAGCCGGCCGTTGTGCAGCTCCATCACAGCCTCCACCAGCGAAAGCCCGAGCCCGGTCCCGGGTTTCGAACGGCTTTCGTCGAGGCGGACGAAGCGCTTCACCACGTCATCGCGCCGGTCGGCCGGAACGCCCGGCCCGTGATCGGCGACCGACAGGCAGATGCCGTCGGCGCGGCGGGCAAGCTTCAACGACACGATGCCCGCCCCTTCCGTATCGGAAGAATATTTGATGGCATTGTCGAGCAGATTGAAGATTGCCTGGCCGATCAGCTCGCGATTGCCCTGCACCTCGACACCGGGTTCGACGCTGGCGCTGAGGCCAAGCCCAGCTTCCTCGGCCGCCGGCTCGTAAAGCTCGGCGCTGTCGGAGACGATCGCCGAAAGCTCGACAGCCGACATCTCGGCAGCGACCGATCCGGCCTCGACGCGAGAGATCATCAGCAGTGCGTTGAAGGTGCGGATCAGCTGGTCGGATTCGGAAATAATGCCTTCGAGCGCGGTGCGCCGCGTCTCGCCGTCACCGATATCGAGCGCATCGGCCGCCTTGTTGCGCAGCCGCGTCAGCGGCGTCTTCAGGTCATGGGCGATGTTGTCGGAGACCTGCCTGAGGCCCTCGTTCAGCTTTTCGATGCGCTCCAGCATGGTATTCAACGACATCGACAGACGGTCGAATTCATCGCCCGAGCCACCCACCGGCAGGCGCTGCGAAAGATCGCCGGCCATGATCTTCTTGCTCGCATCCGACATGCGGTCGATGCGTTTCAGCGCATTGCGGCCGATGGCGAACCAGATGATGATGGCGCCAAGCCCCATGATCGCCAAGGCCACCATCAGCGCCTGGCGCACCAGCAGGCGGAAACGCTCGGGATCGCCGAGGTCACGGCCGATCAGGATCCGCAAGCCGTTGTCGAGCACGAAGATATTGGCGATCGCCTTGTGGCGGCGCTCGACGCCGCTGTCGGTATAACGCTGGTAGCTGAAGGGCGCCGAGGCCCAGCCGACCTCCTCGAAAACGCCAGGCTGCACCGAGGCGACGTTGCCGGCGAGAATATCGCCGGAGGGGCCGGCGATGACGTAGAGATTGGCGCCCGGCTGGCGGGCGCGCCGCTCCATCGTGCGCAGCAGAAGGTTCATGCCGCCGCTGTCATAGGCGCGCTGCACCTGCTCGACCTCCTGTTTGACGGCGTCGCGGATCTGGCCGGTGAGCAGCCGTTCCGACATCGCCGTCACATAGAAGACGAGCGTCGCGGCGCAGATGGCGAAAAGCAGGATATAGAGTGCCGAAAGGCGGACTGCGGTGGACTTGAAGAGAACCCGGAAGCGGCTCATCCGTCGTCCTTGATCATGTACCCCGCGCCCCGGATGGTCTTCAGGAGCGGTTGGCTGTAATCCTTCTCGATCTTCGAGCGCAGGCGCGAAACGTGAACGTCGATGACGTTGGTCTGCGGGTCGAAGTGATAATCCCAGACGTTTTCGAGCAGCATGGTGCGGGTCACCACCTGGCCGGCATTCTTCATCAGATATTCGAGCAGACGGAATTCGCGCGGCTGCAGCAGGATCTCCTTGCCGCCGCGGCGTACCTCATGCGAGAGCCGGTCAAGTTCGAGATCGGCGACACGATAGACGACGTCCTGCTCCGGCGTACCCTTGCGGCGGCCGAGCACCTCGACGCGGGCCAGCAGCTCGCTGAAGGCATAGGGCTTCGGCAGGTAGTCGTCGCCGCCGGCGCGCAGGCCGGTGACGCGGTCATCGACCTGGCCGAGGGCGGAGAGGATGAGAACGGGCGTATGGATCGCCTTGCGGCGCAGCTCGCTGATGACGGAGAGCCCGTCCCGGCGCGGCAGCATGCGGTCGATGACGATGACGTCGTAGGTGTTTTCCGACCCCATGAACAGGCCGGCCTCGCCGTCGCTGGCGTGATCGGCGACGATGCCCGCCTCGCGAAAGGCTTTCGTGAGGTAGACGGCGGCTTCGAGATCATCTTCGATGATGAGAATCTTCATGCGGCCGACATTACCCACCGGCTGCGTTTCGGCAAGGCTCAAAGCATCTTCCTGCGGGGCGGCGCTCATCGCGATCATCCTTGAAAGGTCAGAAGAATCGAGCCGCGCGGAGTTTCCTCCGCACGGCTCCTGTTTTCTCGAGGATCAGCCCTGGCTGTTGATCGGAAGTGCGACGAAACGGCTTCCTTCGCTGGACTGGATCTGGAAGAGCGCACGGGTGCGGCCGTCCTTCTTGGCCTGGTTCAGCACCTTGACGATATCGGCGGCGGTGGAGACTTCCTGGTTGTTGACCGAGGTGATCTTCTCGCCTTCCTTGATGCCCTTGTCGGCAGCGTCGGAGTCCGGATCGATGCCGGTGATCGCCAGGCCCTTGCCGTCGTCGGAGGGACCGACCGTCAGGCCGAGATCGGCAAGCGCCTTTTCGGACGCCGGCGTCTCGGGCTGCTGCGGCTGGTTGTTGTCGTCGGCATTCGCATCCTTCTGGTCGGCCGGCAGCGTACCGAGTTCGACGGTGAGCGATTGGGCCTTGCCGGCGCGCCAGACCGACAGCTCGGCCTTGCTGCCCGGCTGCATCGCACCGATGCGGCGGCTGAGGTCACGGGCATCCTTGATCGTTTCCCCGTTCAGCGCGGTGACGACGTCGCCGGCCTTCATGCCCGCCTTGTCGCCCGGCGATCCGGACTGCGGGGCGACGACGAGGGCGCCGCTCGGCTCGGAAAGCCCGATGGATTCGGCGATATCCTTGGTGACAGGCTGGATCTGGACCCCCAGCCAGCCGCGCGAAACCTGGCCGTCCTTCATCAGATCGGCGACGACATCCTTGGCGGTCGAAGCGGGAATGGCGAAGGCGATGCCGACGCTGCCGCCGGACGGCGAGAAGATCGCGGTGTTGATGCCGACGACTTCGCCGTTGAGGTTGAAGGTCGGGCCACCGGAGTTGCCGCGGTTCACGGCGGCATCCACCTGCAGGTAATCGTCATAGGGACCGGAGCCGATATCGCGGCCGCGGGCCGAAACGATGCCTGCCGTCACCGTGCCGCCGAGGCCGAAGGGGTTGCCGACGGCGACGACCCAGTCACCGACGCGGACATTGTTGTCATCGGCCCAGTTGACGTAGGTGAACTTCTTGCCCTTGCCGTCGACCTTCAGCACGGCGAGGTCGGTGCGCGGATCCTTGCCGATCAGCTTGGCATCGAGCTCGGTGCCGTCATTCATCACGGCGACGAAGGCCTGGCCATCGGAAACGACATGGTTGTTGGTGACGATGTAGCCGTCTTCGGAGATGAAGAAGCCGGAGCCTTGAGCGACCGGGCGCAGACGGCCCTTGCCGCCCGGGCCATTCGGGCCGCCCGGACCACCGGGGCCGTTCTGGCCGAAGCGGCGCTGATGGCCCTGCTGGTCATTCGGATCCTGGCCGAACTGCTTGAAGAAGCGCTTCAGCGGGTGATCGTCGGGAAGGTCGTCGAAGCCGCGGCCATTGAAGTCGAAGGAGAAGCCGTCATTGTTGTCGGAGACGGGATTGACGCGGTTTTCGACGCGAACCGAGACAACGGCCGGGGAAACGGCATCGACGACATTGGCGAAGCTCGGCACGGCAGGCGCCTGAACTTTCACGGCTTCAGCATAAGACTTGGTGATTTCGAGCGGAACGCCGGTTGCGAGCACAGCAGCTGCGATACCGGCAACGGTAGAAGCCTTGAGCACCGTGGCGAGGGACGGACGTCCGTTGAAATTCTTCAGCATTGGAGCACCTTCTCTTGTTCTTAATTCTCAGAACCGGCGGCGCCGGATCAGTCGATGGATGAAGATATAGGACGCCGCACCTTACTGCGAACTGTCCGGCCAATGAAAAGTTGGTAATGTTTGCGATGAAGTCCCGGCACGCTTGGCGTGGCAAACCATTGCCGTTTCAGGCTGTCACTTTTCCAGAAGCTCGTTCAGCCGCGCCTGCTCGTCCGCCGTCAGCTTGCTGCCGGTCGGCTTACCGGATCTCCTGCGCGCAAAGAGGAGTAACGACAATCCGCCGGCAAGCACCAGCAGCACCGGCGCGCCCCAGAGCAGCACCGTCTTCGCGCCGACGCGTGGCTTCAGCAGCACGAACTCGCCATAGCGCGAGACGATATAGTTCAAGACCTGATCGTCGCTGTCGCCATCGGTGATGCGCTCGCGCACCAGCAGACGCAGGTCTTTGGCGAGATCGGCATTGGAATCGTCGATCGACTGGTTCTGGCAGACCATGCAGCGCAGTTCCGCCGACAGGGCGCGGGCACGGGCCTCGAGCGCCGGGTCGGCCAGCACCTCGTCCGGATTGACGGCGAAGGCGGACATGGGGGTGAAAAGGATGAAAAGGATAACGAGGAGTCGGGAGAAAAACTGCGACACCTGCGAAACGCGCCGAACCTCTCCTCCCCTCATTCCTGTGCTTGTCACAGGAATCCAGCCACGGCGCGTCCGCGCTGTGAATGAATCTTTTCCCCCCTTGAATGAGTCTCCTGCGCCCAAAGACTTGGGCGCACTGGATTCCTGTGACAAGCACAGGAATGAGGGAGGTGGGGAGCGGCGCGTCATTCGGCCGGCTCCATGGCAGGCGCTGCCGGTTTTGCCTTCGCCTTCCTCCGCGGCGCGCCGACGCGCAGGCGGCGGTCGCTGAGAGACACGAAACCACCCAAAGCCATGATCACTGCGCCGCCCCAGATGCAGAGGATGAACGGCTTCCACCAGATGCGCACGACGATGCCGCCGTCCTTGGTGGCGTCGCCGAGCGAGACGTAGAGCTGGCTGAGGCCGAAGGTCAGGATACCTGCCTCCGTCGTCGGCATCTGGCGGGCGGTATAGAGACGTTTGGCCGACCAGGTGTCGGCGACCGTGACACCGGCGCGCCGGACGGTGAAGTGGCCGCGCTCCTCGGTATAGTTCGGCCCTCTGCCCGCCTGCATGCCGTCGAAATTGAGGCTGTAGCCGCCGGCATCGGCGGTCTCGCCCGGCTTCATCTCGATGACGTGCTCGGTCTGGAAGGTCGTGACCGCGACGATGCCGAGCACGGTGACGCCGAGCCCGACATGAGCGAGCGCCGTGCCGAAGGCCGAACGCGGCAGGCCGGTCAGGCGGCGCCAGGCGACGGAGCCCGCAACCTTGCCGATGCCGGCGCGATACCAGAGATCGGCAATGGCGCCGAGAATCAGGAACAGCCCGGCGGCCAGCCCCAGCACCGCCAGCACCGGACCGCCATGTTCGATATAGAAGAAGGCCACCGCGGCAAGAAAGGCGAGGCCCGCCACCACATAGAGCCGCTGCAGGGCGCCGAGCAGATCGCCGCGCTTCCAGGCGAGCAGCGGCCCGAAGGGCACGATGACGATCAGGGGCGCCATCAGCAGGCCGAAGGTCAGGTTGAAGAAGGGCGGCCCGACGGAAATCTTGTCGCCGGTGATCGTTTCCAGCAGCAGCGGATAGAGCGTGCCGGTCAGGACCGTGCCACAGGCGACCGTCAGGATCAGATTGTTGACGACGAGCGCCCCCTCGCGCGAAATCGGCGCGAACAGCCCGCCGGCCGAAAGCCGCGGCGCGCGGAAGCCGAAGAGCGACAGCGCCCCGCCGATGAAGATCAACAGGATGCAGAGAATGAAGACGCCGCGGCTCGGATCGCTGGCAAAGGCATGCACCGAGGTCAGCACGCCGGAGCGCACCAGGAAGGTTCCCATCAGCGACAGCGAGAAGGTGAGGATGGCGAGCAGCACCGTCCAGATCTTCAGCGCCTCGCGCTTTTCCATGACGAGCGCCGAATGCAGCAGCGCAGTGCCGGCCAGCCACGGCATGAAAGAGGCATTTTCCACCGGATCCCAGAACCACCAGCCGCCCCAGCCGAGCTCGTAATAGGCCCAGTAGGAGCCCATGGCGATGCCCAATGTGAGGAAGGTCCAGGCAGCCAGCGTCCAGGGCCTGACCCAGCGGGCCCAGGCGGCGTCGATACGGCCTTCCAGGAGCGCCGCGACGGCAAAGGAGAAGCAGACGGAGAAGCCGACATAACCGAGATAGAGCAGCGGCGGGTGGATGGCCAGGCCGATATCCTGAAGGACGGGGTTGAGATCGCGGCCCTCGGCCGGCGCCGGATCAAGCCGCAGGAAGGGATTGGAGGTCAGCAGAATAAACAGCGTGAAGGCGACCGAAATCCAGGCCTGCACGGCCAATACATTGGCCTTCAGCGTCTCCGGCAGATTGCGGCCGAAGACGGCGACCAGGGCGCTGAACAGCGTCAGGATCAGCAGCCAGAGCATCATCGATCCCTCGTGATTGCCCCAGACGCCGGAATATTTGTAGATCAACGGCACCAGCGAATGCGAATTCTCCCAGACGTTCTCGACCGAGAAGTCCGAGACGACATGGGCATAGGTCAAGACGCCGAAGGAGAAGGCGACGAGCGCAAACATCGCCAGCGAGCCGATCGTCGCCACATCCATCATCGCCCGGTCATGGCGGCGAGCTCCCATCACCGGCACGGTGGAAAGAATGAGCGCCGTTGCGAGCGCCAGCACCAGCGCGTAATGGCCGATCTCGATGATCATTGCGTCGCTTTCACTTCCTGGGCCTGATTTTCCTTCCCAGGACTTTCCTGGCCCTGGCCTTCCTTCCACAGCCCCTGCTGTTTCAGCCTGTCGGCCACGTCTTTCGGCATATAGGTCTCATCATGCTTGGCAAGCACGGTATCGGCAACGAAGACACTCGTGCCGGATGTAAACATGCCTTCGGTGACGACGCCCTGGCCTTCGCGGAAGAGATCGGGGAGGATGCCGGTATATTGGACCTTCACGGCATTGGCGCTGCCGTCGGTGACGGCAAATTCCACCGTCGAGCCGGCGCCGCGCACGACGCTGCCCTCGCCGACCAGGCCGCCGAGCCGGATGCGGGTTTCCGGCGCCACCGGCGTCTTCGCCAGATCGGCCGGCATGTAGAAATAGGCGACCGACTGGCTGAAAGCGAACATGACCAGCAGCACGGCGGCGGCGATGAAGCCCATGCCGCCTGCTATCACCGCCAGCCGCTTCTGCTTGCGCGTCATTGTGATGATCCTTCCGTGGGCAGGCCGAGTTCGCTGGCAAGCGCCAGCAATTGCTTGCCCTGCTCGCTGTCTGCCGGAAAAGCAGCAAGCCCGCGCTTCAGGGCGCCGGCTGCGCGATCCTTGTCGTTCAATACGGCGTAAGAGCGGACGAGCCGCACCCAGCCTTCGAAATTGTTCGGATCGGCGCTGAGCTTGGCATCGAGGCTCTCGACCATGCCACGGATCATCTGCTGCCGGTCGCCGGTGCTCATATTCTCCGCCGCTGCCACATCCTGCTGCGTGGGATTGCCGAGGGCACTCGGATTGCCAGAGGCACTCGGATTGCCGGGAACAGCCGGACCGGCGCCGGGATTTGCCGGCGCGCCGCCGTTCATGGCGATATGGTCGTTGACCAAGGGCAGCCAGGGTGCGTCGGCCGGCGATTGTTTCGCCAGCGCTTCGAAGGCCTGGCGCGCCTCAACGGAACGTCCCGCCTGCTCCATACTGAGGGCGATATAAAAGCGGGCGCGCGGATTGTCGGGTTCCAGCGTCAGCGATTGTTCCAGCACCTGACGCACCTCCTCCGTCACGACGCCCTCGGAGACCGCCATCAGCGCGTCGGCCAGGCCGTCGAGCCGGACCGGGCTCGGGCCGAGAAGCCGGACGGCATTGCGGTAGGCCACCTGCGCGTCGTTGACGCGCATGGTGCGGAGATAGATCGGCGCCAGCACGTCCCAGCCCCTGCCGTCATCGGGCTTCTCAGCCAGGTGGCGTTCCGCCTTGGCGATCAGCACCGCCACATCGTTGCCGGGATTATCGAGCCGTGCCTGCAGCGGCTGCGACGGCAGGTCCGGCCTGCCCGTCGTCAAATAAAGACAGAGCCCGAGAACCGGCAGAAGCAGGAGGACGAAGGCTTCGGTGAAACGGTGATGCCGTGCGGCTTTCGGCGTCTGCCCCGGTTCGCCGTCGGAGACGGCGATCAGCCGCCGGCCGATTTCGGCTCTCGCATAATCGGCCTCTTCCGGCGTGATCAGTCCACCATCGAGATCGCGGTCGAGTTCGCGCAACTGGTCGCGATAAACCGCCGCCTCGCCCGCACGGCTATTTTCCGCCGCCTTCGCTCCACGCAGAAGGGGGTAAAGCAGGATGGCGGCGACGACTGCCGTCAGAGCGGCAACGAGAATCCAGAACAGCATAGCGGCCCAAATACGTGAAGCGGGCCGTCATTCCAACTGCCAAAGCCGGAATGACGAAGATTTGAGGCTATTCGCCGCAATTCACCGGGTTCAGCCGAGCGGCGACCAGCTGCCATCGGCGTTGCGGCAGGCAGCCCCGCGTACCACCGTGTCCTTGCCGTCGACAGTCAACGTATGGGTATATTGCCGGCAGTTCTGCGAACCGACCTGATAGGGTGCGGCGGCGACAACCTTGCCGGTGACGTCCTTGCCGGTCCACTGCATCGGCTGGCCGACGGCGGCACCTTCCAGCGCCCGATATTCTGCCTCGAGCGCCCGCTGCTTGTCGCTATCGCTCAAGGTCACGCCGCTGCGGCCGACAAGGCCGCCCTGCAGCGCGGTCAGGAAGGCGGCCGAGGCCGAGGGCTTGCTCGAAAAAATGCCGCGCGACGCGCCACCCTTCGTCGTCGTGCAGCCGGATAGCGCGACGGCGACGAGCAGAGCGGAAGCGATCATGCCTTGCGAGCGTAAAATCATTGCGTCGAACCACGATCAGGGGTCAAATTCAGCCGATCGAAGTGCAGCGTCCCCGTGTCAGCATTAAGGCAAAGCATGCTATGCATTTGCCACTATCTTTGTGACATCAAGCAGTTGCTCATGCAACATCCTTTGTGATGCCGGGCAGAATAAGCTTCGCCTTGAGCCCGCCCCATTCGCCGCGGGACAGTTCGAGCCGCCCCTGATACTCACCGGAAATCTCGGTGACGATCGAAAGGCCGAGCCCGGTGCCGGGCTTGCTTTCGTCGAGCCGGCGGCCGCGCTTCAGCGCCTCACGGATCTGATCGGGCTCCAGACCCGGCCCGTCATCCTCGACGGCGAGCTCCACCCAATGGCGCCGCGCACTCGCCTCCGCTCCCTTGACGTCGTCGCCGGCCTCGACGGCCGAAAGCCGTACCTTGCTTTTGGCAAAACGCGCCGCATTCTCCAAAAGATTGCCGACAGTCTCCTCAAGATCCTGCTGCTCCATGGCGACGGCCAGATGCGGCGGCGAGACGACGAGATCGAATTCGGTATCAACGTTCAGCCGGCGCATGACGCGCACCAGCCGCTCGAGCGCCGGCTCGGCGTCGGTGCGGGCGAGCACGGATTCACGCTGCGCGGCGATGCGGGCCCGGTTGAGATAGGACTGCACCTGCCCCTGCATCGATTCCGCCTGGCTGCGCACCAGTTCGCCATGGGATTTTTCCAGCACCCGCGCTTCGTTCAGGAGAACGGCGATCGGCGTCTTCAGCGAATGGGCGAGATTGCCGACCTGCATGCGGGCGCGCTCGACGATGCGGCGGTTGCTGTCGATCAGCGCGTTGACCTCGTTGGCGAGCGGCAGGATTTCGCGCGGAAAATCGCCTTTCAACTGCTCGCTCTCGCCGGCGCGGATGCGCTCAAGCGCGGCACGCGCCTTGTCGAGCGGCTTCAGGCCATAGAGAATCGCCAGCGCGTTGACGATCAGGCTGCCGACGCCGAAACCGGCGAGCGCCAGATAGAGGCTATGGGAAAAGGTGCGGACATCGTCCTCGACGACATCGACATTGCCGGTGACGCGGACACGCGCGGCGCGCCCGTCGGTATCGAGCACCACTTCGGTTTCGGCCACCTGCACGCGATTGCCGGAGGCATCCGTCACCTGATAGTAGCGTTCGTAATTCTTGTCGAAGGGCGCCTCGACGACGGAGGGAACCGGAATGAGCGCCGAGCCGAGCGAGGGCGACACCAGCGGTGCCGTCGTATAGGTGCCGAGCGGCTCCACCACCCAATACCAGCCGGTCTTCGGCTGGGCAAAACGCAGGTCGCCGAGTTGCGGGCTGCCGCTGAGCGCCCCCTGATCACCTATCGTCACCGAGTTGATGACGTTATAGAGCTGCGCCCGCAGCAGATCCTGGAAACCGCGTTCGGCGCTCTTGCGGTAGAGGGTGGAGATCAAAAGGCCGATCACCACAAGCGCCACCGTCGACCAGACCGTGGTCAGCAGCAAAACGCGGGCGGTGAGCGACTTAATTCGCATGTTTCGGCGCTTGGATGCGGTAACCGAGACCGCGCACCGTTTCGATCAGATCGACGCCCATTTTTTTGCGCAGGCGGCCGACAAAGACCTCGATCGTGTTGGAATCACGGTCGAAATCCTGGTCGTACATGTGCTCGACCAGTTCGGTGCGCGAGACGACCTCACCCATGTGATGCATGAGATAGGCAAGCAGGCGGTATTCATGCGAGGTCAGCTTCAGCGTCGTGCCGTTGACCGTCGCCTTCGAGGATTTGGTATCGAGCCGCACCGGCCCGCAAATGATCTCGGACGAGGAATGCCCGGCCGCGCGCCGGATCAGCGCCCGGATGCGCGCCAGCACTTCCTCGACATGGAAGGGCTTGGTGACATAGTCGTCGGCGCCGGCGTCGATGCCGGCGACCTTGTCGCTCCAGCGGTCGCGCGCCGTCAGGATCAGCACCGGCACGCCGCGGCCGGCGCTGCGCCATTTTTCGAGCACGGTGACACCGTCCATCTCCGGCAGGCCGATATCGAGGATGATGGCGTCATAGGGTTCGGTATCGCCGAGGAAGTGCCCCTCCTCGCCGTCGAACGCCTGGTCGACGACATAACCCGCCTCTTTCAGCGTGTCGGCCAACTGCCGGTTCAGATTGACGTCGTCTTCGACTACCAGAATGCGCATCGGTCCGCCTTCGCCCGCTTCAAATCGATCATGTCCTGAATAGACCGATTCCGCCTACATCGGAACCTTTACCGTCACTTTGCGTGGACGCTGGCCGTTGCCCGACACCAGAACGGTGATGATGCAGCTATCGCCCACCGGTTGTACCGACAGGAGCTGGCCGCCCGTCTGCTCGACCACCTGGGCTGCGGCGGCGCTGCAATCGGCTGCCACGCGCAGGACGAGGTTGCCCGCGCCCTCCGGTGAGGGCGCCGATACCACCAGTCCGGCGACCAATGCTGCGACGCTCAGAGGAAGGGCCATGTGCTATGCTTTCAAGGTAATGCCAACGTGCTGCGAATATGTACTCACGCGACCTGAATGGCAAATGAATGCGCTGTAATGCAGGGCATTTAGAACCGTTCTCGACTATTTGCGGGCAGCCGGTACCGGCTGCTGAAAACCGCCGCCGCGGCCAGCTCCGGCGGCCTTCCCGGCAGCGAAAAATCGCCTTCGACCTCGGGAGCAACATGGTCCCTGCAAAGGCAGGACGAGGTTGAGCCGACCCCAATGCGATCACCCGTGAAGCAGCCGCATCGGTTTGGCTGCCGCGCCCGCAGTTGCTGGCATCGGCCCGGTTTTCACGCGCCGGTCGTCCTGAAATTGTACCATTCCATCTTTCCGTCCCTTGGGAAAAAGCACAGGCCGTAAGTGCGATCGCAGCTTTGACCGACCGATTGAAACTGTTATGTCCGTGGCTTCCCGCATTCAGGCCCTTTCAGCACCAATGCCAAATTCTTTCCGCTTCCGCTCGGCGCAGACGGTGACCGTGCTGGCCGTCACCCAGCTGATCGGCTGGGGCACGACATTCGACATGCTCGGCGTCATGGGCCGGATCGTGGCGCCCGCTCTCGGCCTGGTGAATGAGGTGGTGTTTGCCGGCCTGACGATCATGATGATGGTCAGCGCCATCCTTGGTCCGGCGACCGGCCGCTGGCTCTCCCGCTACGGTGCCGCCCGGGTGCTTTCGGCGGCCTCGCTGACTTTTGCGCTCGGCCTCTGTCTGCTTGCCGCCGCAGACGGCATCATGCTCTATGCCAGCGCCTGGGTCGTCATCGGCATCGGCGGTGCATTCGGCCTTTCGGCACCGGCCTATACCGCCGTCGTCGAGCGCGAAGGCGAAAACGGCAAACGCGTCATTGCCATCCTGATGTTGTTCACCGGCCTGTCGAGCGCCATCTTTTGGCCGATCCTCAGCCTGCTCAACGAGACGATCGGCTGGCGCCCGACCTTTCTCGTCTGCGCAGCGCTGCAATTCTTCGTCTGCCTGCCGCTGCATCTTTTTGCCTTGCCGAAGCCGATCGCAACGCGTGGCGAAGGCGGCGCGGCCGACATTGCCCCGGTGCCGCTCACCAAGGCGGCGCGGCGCAAAGCCTTCCTGCTGATTGCCGCGGCGACGACGATCACGACCTTCATCACCTTCGGCATCTCGCCATCGCTGCTCGAAATCTTCCGCCAGTCCGGCGCCTCACCGGCGTTCGCGCTGCAGCTCGGCTCGGCGCGCGGCGTGCTCGGCATCTCGGCACGGTTCCTCGACATGCTGCTCGGCCGGCGCGGCAACCCCCTGCTCAGCGCGGCCATGGGCATCGGCCTGATGGCAACGAGCTTCCTGGTGATGCTGGTCGCCGGTCCGTCGGCACCGATGCTCGTCACCTTCGTCCTGCTCTATGGCTTCGGCGCCGGCGTCATGACCGTCGCCCGCGCGCTTCTGCCGCTGGCGCTGTTTTCGCCGGGCGAATACGGCCTGCAAGCGGCCCGGCTGTCGCTGCCGCAAAACCTTGCCAATGCCATTGCCCCGGTCATCTTCACCGCCATTCTCGACCGCGCCGGCATCGGCCCGGCGCTCGTCACCGGCGCCGCTCTCGCGGCCCTGGCGCTGGCCTTCATACTGATGCTGATGGCGCTGGTGCGCGGCGCCCACGCATCGCAGCCGAGCCCGGTCGTTCCTTGAGAGCCCGACCCGCCAACTCAGCCATTCTTAATATGTCCTGATTATCATCGAGATCCGGACGAGGGCCGCTTTCCTGTCGCGGCCAGTTCGCAATGAGCGCACAGCCGCTTTTGGCGAATCTTTTGAATCGCTTGCCGCCGCTTTTTCGAAAGTTGAATCCGGTGGCTCGGAAGTTGAGCGAGCTTCGCGCCGATCCGAATCCGGAAAATCAGTCATCCATTTGAAATTCAATGGATATGGCACGGCAGCCGGATGTCTGCGAAAATCAGAGCGGCCGCGTCACCGCCGTGTGGCTGTCGTAATCGGCGGCGATGCGCTTTTCCCGGAGCGGCCGGACGCGTTCGATCGACAGCTGGTAATCGGGATGAGCCTTATAGGCGGCAAGGGCCGCCTCGTCGTCGAATTCGCCGTAGACGACGAGATCGATCTCGGTGCCCAATTGATCGGTCTTCACATTGGTGCCGATTTCCAGCAGCCGCGCATGCGGAATGGCGGTCAGGATCGAAAGCCCGGCCCTCACCTCCTGCAGATGTTCCTCCTGCACGGTGAAGAAGACGATATGGCGGATCACGCGGCAGCTCCTGTCAGATTCAGAGATCATCCGCGCGATAACACGCTCGCCGCAGGCCTTCAACCGCGCGAGCGTCCTTGCCCGGCATCCGGACGTATCGCCGCATCGAAGACCATGGCGTAGGCTGCGAGCTTTTCCGCCCGATCGGTGCCGTTGACGATGCGGCGTGCATTCACCCAGTCCGCGGTCGTCGCGTTCAGATGATCGGCGAGTTTGTGGCCGGTAAAACTGCCCTGCAGCATGCCCTCGATCAGGATCGTTACCGCCGTATCCATGTCCATCGCCCGGTCGGGATCGGCAACGAGGTCGATGCCGGTCAGCACGCTCATCGCCTCATAGTTCCGCTTGTGGGTCAGCTGCACGAGGCCGCGCCCGAGCCAGCTGCGGCCATCCTCGTCCGGCCGCCAGTAGGGCGTCTTTACCCAGGAGAGCCGACCGGCGGCAAAAGCCGTCTCCAGGATCTCGACCGCGCGTGCATCGCTTTCCGCCAGCGTCTCGCGAACCGGCTGCATCGTATAGGCGGTTTCGTGATAAGCGGTGGCGAGGATATAGGCGAGCCACCGCCGGTCGGCATGGGAAAACCGCTTTTCCCAGGCGTCGAGAATCGCCGTGATACCCACTACCTGAGGATGCGTCACTTCTCCTTTGAAGAGCTCGCTCCGCACCGCCTCGAAAAAGAAACTGCGGTCCATGTGGACAACCATTCCGCGCCTCCTCCAAAATGACATGGTTAAACCCGAGTTAATCGATTAAAATTAATTTAATCGTTTAAAGTGTTTAAGCTACTGATTTACACGCCTTTTGTCTTGTGCAATGCATCTTCTTGCCCTGAAGCCTTGAGGAGACTTCCGATGCAGACGCCCGCCACGACGCAAACCACCATTCCCCAGCACCTCGTCGACCAGATGGAAAACGAGTGGCGCCAGATTCGCCTTGAACGGGAAAATCCGCGCCCGGCCCAGCAGCCTCAACAGCAACGCTGATATACGCAAAACCGTCGCGATGTAAGCTCGAGCGGCGATCAATGCCCCCGGCCAATCGACCTGGCCGGGCGAATTTTTGACAGCTGCCATAAACATCCCAGCGGCTTGACCACCCCTCATCGCATCACGGCATCGAGCCGTTTGGCCAGCACTTGCAGCGATCGGGTGAAGACCTTTGTGTCATCCAGCGCCCGCGACAGCACCAGTGCGCCCTGAATGCCGGCAACACTTTCTTCGGCAAGCGCCTGCGCCTCCTCCTGCAGACAGCCTGCCCGCATCAACGCCGAACGCAAGGCGTCGACCCAGCGGAGGAAATAGCCGCCGATTGCTGTCGAAAATCGTTCCCGGGTTTCGTCAAGGGCAAAAGCGCCGACGAGGCAGATGCGGCGGCCGGAGCGAAAATAATCGTTCACATCAGTCCACATTGCCGCGATCGCCTGATGAGGGTCCTCCGTTCTCAAGGGCCGATAGATCGTCTGTTCGAACCAGGCGTCGACCTCGGCAAGCACGGCGGCCGCCATCTCCTCCTTGCCGCCGGGAAAGAAGTGATAGAGGCTGCCCTTACCGATGCCGGTGCGTTCGGTGATGCGGCTGAGCGACGCGCCCTCATAGCCAAGCTCGCGGAAGATTTCCGCCAGCAGCGGCACGATGTCGGCGCGTTCATAGACGGTCTTCACCCACCGCCGCCTTTCAGAGGCCGAGCTCGCTCAGGCCGGGATGATCGTCCGGCCGCCGGCCGAGCGGCCAGTGATATCTACGCTCGGTTTCCCGGATCGGCAGGTCGTTGATGCAGGCGAAGCGGCGCTGCATCAAGCCGGCGGCATCGAATTCCCAGTTCTCGTTGCCATAGGAGCGGAACCAGTTGCCGCTGTCGTCGTGCCATTCATAGGCGAAGCGCACGGCGATGCGATCATCGGTGAAGGCCCAGATTTCCTTGATCAGCCGATAGTCCAACTCCTTCGCCCATTTGCGGGTGAGAAAGGCGACGATCTCGGCGCGGCCGTTGACGAATTCGGCGCGGTTGCGCCAGCGGCTGTCCGGCGTATAGACGAGCGAAACGCGCTCGGGATCGCGACTGTTCCAGCCGTCCTCGGCAAGGCGGACTTTCCGCGTGGCGGTCTCAAGGGTGAAGGGTGGGACGAGACTGGACATAGGTTCTCCTGGGTGCTCCTGTACTGAGCAGTTATCATTGTACTGATCGGTACAATCTTGGCAAGTCGCCGAAGCCACGCTTCACCTCAGAGGCCGAACCGCGGCTCCTTTCACCCGCGGGAGCGACGCGGCAAGTCGGGGGTCTCCTTGCTCCACCGCAACGGCAGAGCATCCGGGCGAAACACGATCTGTTCCGCGGTGAAGCGCCACAGCCGTTCCGCCCCTTCGAAGGTGCCGACGTCAGGTGAATCCAGCAGCACCTCGGCTCTTCCCGTCATCTGCAGCATGTCGCCGCTTTCGAAATCGACGAAAACCAGCCCCGCCTTCGGATTGACGAGGAAATTGCCGAGCGTGTTGAAGAAGCGATTGCCGGAAAAATCGGGAATGGTCAGCACGCCGTCGGCACCGAGACGCACGAAGCCGGCATAGCCGCCACGATGCGACACATCCACCTGCCGCTCGCCACCGTCGCGATCGACATAGGAGGCGACGAAGAAGGTATCGGCGCCCTCGACCATCCGCCGCATGCGATCGTCGAGCTGGCCGGAACGCAGCGGCTGCATTGCCGTCGGCAGATCGGGATCGCGGACAAAAGCGCAAGAGCGTGGCTGGATATATTGCGGGCAGTTGCCGAAGCTCTGGCCGACGCGGACGTGGAAAGCCCCAGCCTGCGTCCTGCGGATCACGCCGTTCAGCCGGTTGCGCCGCCGGGTCTCGAGCTGGATGCCGAGCATCGCGACCGCATCGCCATCCCCCATGCCGGCATCGGCAGGATCGGCGGCGTCGCGCGGCAGGTCGACATCAAGGAGTTCCGGCTCCGGCGAGGCCAAGAAACCCGGGCGCCCAGCCCGCACCGTCGCCCAGACATCACCCTTGGCGTCGACGGCACCGAGCACGAGGAAAGGCAGCATCGGAAAGAAGGCGCGATGCTGCTCCGGCATCGCCTTGCGGACGAAATTCCGTCCCGGCCCGTCCATGCGCTCGACGACGCCGACACTGCGCTGCATGGCAAGTTCACCCTCATGCCAGGGTGACGGCGCGTCCTGTCTTGTCTGCTCCAGCATCACGGACCTCCTTACGGGCATGATTGGGGAAAACGGGACGGCGACCCCGCCCCGATGGTTTATGCAGCAAGGCCGATCTTCGTCTTGCGGAAGCCGACGAAACCCGGCAGCGCCTCGATGCGCGCCAGCCAGGCACGGAGGCCTGGATAGGCCGAGATGTCGACATTGCCCTCCGGGGCATTGGCGATGTAGCTGTAGAGGGCGACATCGGATATCACCGGTTTGTCGCCGAGCAGGAAATTGCGGCCAGAGAGTTCCGCCTCGATCAGCGCGAGAATGCGATGCGCCCGGGCGATCACCTCATCGGTGCGGAAATCGGCACCGAAGACAGTGACCAAGCGAGCAGCACACGGCCCGTAGGCGATCTCGCCTGCCGCGACCGACAGCCATTTCTGGATCCGCGCCGCAGCCAACGCCTCTTCCGGCAGCCAGTCGGTGCGGCCGTATTTGCGGGCGAGATAGACGAGGATGGCGGAGGAATCGGCGATGACCGTGCCGTCGTCGTCGAGGACCGGCACCTGGCCGAAAGAATTGAGCTTGAGAAACTCCGGCGCCTTGTGGGCGCCTGCCGCCAAGTCGACTTCGACCAGCTCATAGGGCACGCCAAGCAGCGACAGGAACAGGTGAGCCCGGTGCGAATGGCCGGAAAGCGGATGATAATAGAGCTTCATGATGGTTTCCTTCGGTCGCCCCGGTTGGGGGGATTGACGATGGCCGCTTCGAACCATCTGCGGCGTAATTTATTGCCTTCCACAGGGAAGCAGTAGAATGCATAATCGGAAGGGATATTACCAATTAATGGAAGGATAGAATGGACCGCCTCGATGCCATGACCGTGCTTCTGGCCGTGGTCGAACAGGGCAGCCTGTCGGCCGCCGCACGGCATCTGCGCTCGCCGCTCGCAACCGTCAGCCGCAAGGTTTCGGAACTGGAAGCACATCTGGGCGCCCGGCTGCTGCAAAGGACCAACCGGAAGGTGGCGCTGACGGAGGCCGGCCGCTCTTACGTCGAGGCGGCGCGGGAAATTCTCGATCGGGTGGAAGAGGCGGAACGGGCGGCGGCCGGCGAATACAGCGCGCCGAAGGGCGAGCTGACGATGACCGCACCGATCGTCTTCGGGCGGCTGCATGTCTTGCCTGTCGTGGTGGACTTCCTGAAGGCCTATGCCGATATCAATCTGCGGCTGATGCTTGGCGACCGGCTGTCGAACCTCGTCGAGGATCATATCGATGTGGCGCTCCGGATCGGCAACCTGCCGGACAGCAACCTGATTGCCATCAGGCTCGGGGCGATCCGCCGGACGGTCTATGCCAGCCCGGATTACCTGACGCGGCACGCCACACCGCTGCATCCGGGCGATCTCAGCGCGCATGACTGCATCACCTTCGAGGCCATGGCCTCGAAGGTGAGCTGGACTTTCACCGAAGGAAAACGCGATCTCCCCGTGCCGATCCGTTCACGGCTTGCCGTCAACACCGCCGAGGCTGCGGTCGATGCGGCGGTCGCCGGCCTCGGCATCACCCGGGTTCTTTCCTACCAGGCCGCCCGCGCCGAGGCGTCAGGCCTGCTGGTGCCGCTGCTTGCCGATTTCGAATCGCCGCCGGCGCCGGTGCATCTCGTCTACCCCGCGCAAGGATTGGTGCCGCTGAAATTGCGGGCGCTGCTCGATTTCGCCACGCCGCGCCTGCGCGCGACGCTGAACGGCCCCAGAGCATGATGCCGAAAGGTGTGAGCGGATTCAGATTCCAGGCCAGTCGGCCTAAAATCATCGCGGATCTAGGCGAGCTTGCCCTCTTCCGCCTTGTAGAAATACTGGCTGGCGACCAGCCAGCCCTTCAGCGGCCGCAGCGGCGGAATGCAGGTGGCGAGCATGAACGGGCCGGTGACCAATAGCTGCACCCAGATCGGCGCCGAAAAGGCCACCTCCAGCCAGACGCCGAGCAGCACGCTCGGGATACAGGCAAAGCAGATGACGAAGAAAGCCGGGCCGTCAGCCGGATCGGCGAAGGAATAATCGAGGCCGCAAGCCTCGCATTCCCGCCGCAACGTCAAGAAGCCCTTGAACATATGGCCCTGGCCGCAGCGCGGGCAGCGTCCCCTGATGCCGGTCTGCAGCGGAGGAAGCGGGGGGAATTCGGTCTCCATAATGATCTCGCCTTGTTTTGCGCGGACATCGAGTCAATCAATGCCCGACAATGCATGCATACAATATAGCTACATTGACTCGCTATTGCCAGTCAACTCGTCAGAATGCCGCACACCTCCCGTGAACCGGCGGGCTGACCGCAGATTTTCCGCGTCGTACCAAGAGCCGGACAGGCTCCGACATCTCGGCTGATAGAGGGAACATGGTGGCGGCATTCAAAAGTCGCCGCACAAGGCGCTGGGCGCGACGGACGCGCCTGACGGTCAGTGAGGCTTGAACGTCAGAAGAACGAGGCGGCCATCTCGGGAGGGCCTTCCAGCGCATGGGCCATGAATTCCAGCGCGCCCTGCAGCTTCTCCCGGGTGATCGGGCCGCCGAGGCAGATCCGCACGGCCTCGGGTGCTGCGCCCTCGACCGTGAAGGCGTCGCTTGCGACGACGCCGATGCCGGAGGAGCGCATGTGGCTGCCGAAGGTGGAGCGGGTCCAGCCATTGGCGAGCGGCAGCCAGATGTTGAAACTGATCGGATCGGCACGGTAGCTGCCGGCCGGCAGGATGGCGGCGACCATCTGCTGGCGGGCGGCGGCTTCACTACGGATGAAGCGCAGGATCGCATCGGCGGTGCCGTCCTCGATCCAGCGGGTGGCGAGCGCCACGTTGAGCGGCGAGGCCATGACATTGTTGGCGCGCATGGCGCTGACGAAGGGCCACACCGCCTTGCTGTCGGGCGCCACGACATAGGCGAGGCGCAGGCCCGCGCCGATGCATTTCGCCAGTCCGCCGATATGCCAGGTCAGATCGGGTGCCGTTGCCGCCAGCGGCGGCGGGCCTTCCAGCGGAATGAAGCCATAGGCATCGTCCTCGACGATCGGCAGGTGATATTTGCGGGCAACGGCGGCGATCTCCCCGCGGCGTTTGGCCGGAATGGTCAGCGTCGTCGGGTTCTGCAGCGTCGGATTGAGATAGAGCGCCTTGGGCTTCAATCTCTCGCAGGCTGCGGTAAAGGCGTCCGGCAAGATACCGTCCTCGTCCATCGGCAGACCGGTCAGATTGAGCCGCAACTGGGCGGCGATCGAGCGCATGCCGGGATAGGTGACGATTTCCGAAAGCACGGTCTCACCCGGCTTCGCCAGCAGGCCGAAGATCGCCAGCAGGGCGGGGTGGGCGCCCGGCGTCACGAAGATCCGCTCCTGCGAGGGCTTGAGCCCGCGACGGTCGAGCCAAGCGGCGGCAGCCGCCTTGTCCATGCCGGCGCCGCCGAAACCCTGATAGCGCAGCAGCGGAATGAGGTTCGCCGCCACTGCCGACATGCCCTCGCGCATGCGGGCGATCAAGTCCGGATCGTCCGGTTCCGGCGGCATGTTCATCGAGAAATCGACGACGGAGGCGCGGCGCGGATCGGGCGCGGCGTCGGCGCTGAAACCCCGGCGTTCCCTATCCGCACCACCGGTGACGAAGGTGCCGCGACCGACATGCGAATCGACAAGCCCGCGCTTCTGCGCCTCGACATAGCCTCTCGCCACCGTCGTGAAGTCGACATTCAGCCGCTTGGCGAGTTCGCGTTGTGGCGGCAGCCGGTCTCCAGCCACCAGATGGCCGCTGCGCAGATCCATTTCGATCACGTCGGCGATCGCCATATAACGGGGGCTGCTGCTGCGGCCGAGATCGGGATGCCAGTCTTTCATGTCGTAATCCGCGTCAGTCTGATTGCTGATGGGATTGACTGTATATTGTTGCATGACGCTGCTGTCTACCGCGCCATGGAGGTGGTTTCGGCAAATTCCCGCCCTGCAGTCTTGCCGCCGCCCATCCATCTTCTTACTTATTCTAGGTGGAAGGCGCCGGCTTCCAGCCTGTCGCGCCGATCGGGATGAAAGCATGAATATCGATCCAATCCTGCGGTCAGTTGTGGCCGTTCGTTCCTCCATTCCGGAAGATGCCTTCACGGCGGAGACGCTGGGCACCGTCCGGGAGGGCAGCGGTGTGGTCATTCGCGACAATGGGCTGGTGCTGACCATCGGCTATCTCATCACCGAGGCCGAAGAGGTCTGGCTGACCACCCATGACGGGCGTGTCGTTCCGGCGCATGCGCTTGCCTATGATCAGGAAAGCGGCTTCGGCCTGGTGCAGGCGCTGGGGGCGCTGAACGCGCCGGCAGTGGATCTCGGCGACGCGGCAAGCGCCAAGGCCGGCGATCCCGTGGTGCTTGCCGACGGCATCGGCGAATTCGTCGAGGCCAACATCGTCGCCCGGCAGGAATTTGCCGGCTACTGGGAATATCTGCTGGACGAGGCGATTTTCACGGCTCCCGCCCATCCTTCATGGGGCGGTGCGGCACTGATCGGTTCGGACGGCAAGCTTCTCGGCATCGGTTCGCTTCGCCTGCAAATGAGCCAGGGCGACGAGGTCGCCGACATCAACATGGTCGTGCCGATCGACCTTTTGACGCCGATCCTCGACGATCTGTTGAACCGCGGCCAGGTCAACAAACCGCCACGGCCCTGGCTCGGCGCATTCTCCGCCGAAAGCAATGGCGGCGTCGTGGTCATGAGCGTCGCCGAAGGCGGTCCGGCCGCCGAGGCGGGCCTGCGGCAGGGCGATATCATCTCGGAGATTCGCGACGAAGAGGTCGATGGCCTGGCCGATTTCTACCGTAAGGTCTGGAGCAGCGGCCCGGCCGGCGCCGAGATTCCGATGCGCATCCTCAGGAACGGCCGCGAAGCCTGGCTACGCATCAAGTCGGCCGACCGCAACAGCTTTCTCAAAAAGCCGCAGTTGCAGTAAGGGCGCACCGGCGTCGTGAAGCCGCCGGCCATCTGTGCTTGCGATCATTCCAGCCACCGTGAACGAGCAGGCAGGCTGCAATGACGGTGCCGGTCTGTTCGTTCACTCAAAGCCAGCGGTTGAAAAATGCCGGCGCCGTGCCATCTTGGGAGTGAGCGGGAAAAGGAGTTTTTCGGTCCATGTTCGATCACGTCTCCATCGGCGTCAAAGATCTCGAAAGAGCCCGCCGTTTCTATGATGCGGCGCTGGCGCCGCTTGGATATGAGCGGCTATCCAACTCCGACAGCATGATCGGCTACGGCCCGGAAAGGGTCGGTCTCTGGGTGATGCAGGTCGAACACCCCGTTCCTGCCGACATGCGATCCGGACTGCATTTCTGCTTCGTCGCCCCGAACGAGGCGGCGGTCGATGCCTTTTACGCAGCGGCAATCGCCTCCGGCGGCACGGATAATGGCGAACCAGGCATCCGGCCGGATTACGGGCAATTCTATTATGCCGCCTTCATCATCGACCCGGACGGCTACCGCCTTGAAGCCTATTTCCACAAAGGCGAGCTTTAACAGGCCGTTAGCCGCAGAAAGCCCCGCGCTCTTCCTATCCGGCCAATGTCAATAAGCCGATCCCGAGGGGTCGTTCAGATTGTGCCGCTCGGATCCCTGAAGCGGCGGATTGAAGACGCTGACAAGGATCAGGTCCTGGTCGCGGCCGCCGCGCAGCAGATGTTTGTCATGCTTGTCGAGCACATAGATGTCGCCCTGGCGGATCGGGAAGACAGTGCCTGCCATATCCTCCACCTCGCCCTCGCCGGCGATGCAATAGCAGGCTTCAAGATGCTGGCGATATTCGAGAAGTGAGACGGTGTTGGCACGTACGATCGTATGGCAAAGGGTAAAGCCCATCCCGTCCTTTTCCGTCAGCAAACGATGGCTCGTTCCGTTGCCCCATTCCACGAAGTGGTCCGTTGTTTCGACATCCTTCAGGCTGCGCACGTACATTCCGCTCTCCCTCTGTAAGAAAATTTGACATGCAAGCAGTTATGGAGATCTGCTTTACGCAGTCATAGTCTCTTGATTTTCCTGCTTGGACAAATGATGATTCCTCATCAGACAGGTAAGGAAAACTTACAGATGACACTCCCGTTCGGCGCATTGAGAGCATTCGAAGCAGCAGCGCGTCTCTCGAGCTTCTCGCGCGCAGGCGACGAATTGCGCGTTACCCATGCGGCGATCAGCCATCAGATCCGTCATTTGGAGGAATGGTTCGGGCGCGCCTTGTTTCTGCGTGAAAAACGCGGCGTGCGGCTGGCACCGGAGGCCAAAAGGTTTGCCGAGATCCTATCGAGCAGCTTTGAGAGAATTTCTATCGAAGCGGAATTGCTGAAGCTCAGCACCAGATCCGAGATCACCGTCGCCTGCATCCCGTCCATCGCGACGCGATGGCTCATACCGTCGCTCGGCGATTTCCTCGCCAGGCATCCGGATGTCACAATAAGGGTGGTCTACGCCATGGCCGAACAGCGCCTGCGTGAAACCGGCTGCGACATCCTGATCACACTTGGCGCCGACACCTCCGAAGGCGTCGTTTGCCAGCCGCTTTTCTCCCGTGCCGCTCAACCTGTTGCCAGCCCGCGCTATCTCGAACGAAAGGGCAACTTCCGCCAGGCGACACAGATCGCAACGGCAGATCTGCTGCATGACGAGACCACCGCGCACTGGGCGCAATGGCTCGACAAGGCCGGCGTGCCGTTTACCCAAACGCTGAAGGGGCCGGTGTTTCAAGACTTCAATTTGCTCGCAACTGCCGTCATTGCCGGTCATGGCGTGGCGCTTTGTCCGGTCGAGTTATGCCGCCGCGAAATCGAAAACGGCGACCTTGTCGTCCTCTCGGACGTTTCGATTCTCGAACACGAGAATTACTTTCTGATCCGCAAGGCATCGCCCCAAAAATCAATTTCCGCCTTCAGCACATGGTTCAAATCCGTCACTAATAGATGACAGGCGGGGATCAGGCCGCCTCTCTTGAAATCGAGATGCGGCCCATGCACAGGCGCCTCCATCGAAGCCAAGAATCCCATTGCGCTGCCTCAGCGAAAGGCGCATGGTTTCAGCTTCGGCAGCCATTACACGGGCGCTGCCGACTGAGGGTTTGAAACCCCTCGCCCCGACGAAAGGAGGACCGATGTCTTCCACCTCCAAAAGGCCGTATCTGACATCCTGCGATCTCGACATGCTTCAGGGCGTGCTCGACGCTGCTGGCTACGACGCCAAAATCACGGCCGACGACGAAGAGGTCTTCAACGTCGCAGCCGTGCTGCTGATCAGACTGTTCCGGGAGGGTGTCACCTCACCGGCCATGCTCTCACAGGCACTCGATTATTATTTCGGCAAACCGAAGACGCCACCGAAACCGGTCACACCCGTTTGCAATCGCTATGCTATACAGGGATTGCCCCGCGAGCGCCGCGCCTCGGGTTCGTTCAGGGGCGGGTAAAGCGCTATCGCCTTCAATTTCGATCCAGAGGGAGATTCATCCATGGCAAAGGGACAACTGAGAAGCAACCGCGAGGTCCGGAAGCCGAAGAAGGACAAGCAGGCGGCGAAGGGGGATAATACATTCGCCAATCAGATGAAGACCGCGACCCAGAGCGCACCGCACGGCAGTGCTCCGAAGAAATAGGCCTGCATCGCCTGCGGCCTCTCGCCTTCACCGGCGCAGGGCAGCGCAAATCGAGATCGATTTGCGCTGGGGATGATGTGCGGTTAAAAGCGGCGGCGCGTCCTGCCGGACGCGCGAGGGGTGACCCGTGTTTTCGAATAAGGCCGGAAGGTGCCACATAGCATGACTCTTGTTCAACCAATTGGCCGCGTCGACACTTCGTCGCCGGTCGCCGCCTTTCACGGCGTTCTCTAGTGATCGAATCCGCACGCCGCTACGAGAGCGAGGAAATCGAGGTCGCCACTTTCGACGCCCCTGGTGAAAACCCGGAAAAACCCGCGGGACATCCCGCCCCTTTCGCCGAGAAGGCCTGGTTGAAGATCCTTGCCGGATATCGCCAGCCGAGGGCTGCCCGCAGCGCCTTCGAGCTTGCCGTCACGGCCATCCCCTTTGCGCTGTTTTGGGCTGCCGCATGGGCGGCCGTTCACTATAGCTTCTGGCCCGGTCTGATCCTCGTCATTCCCGCCGCCGCCTTCCTGCTGCGGCTGTTCATGATCCAGCATGATTGCGGCCACGGCTCGTTTTTCGCCCGTCGCCGCCTCGACGACTGGGTGGGACGCACGATCGGCATTCTGACGCTGACGCCCTATGATTATTGGCGCCGGGCGCATGCCGAACACCACGCCTCGGCCGGAAACCTCGACGAGCGCGGCGTCGGCGACATCGAGACGCTGACGATCGCCGAATATAACGCGCTGTCGCGCTGGGGCCGGCTCGGCTACAGGCTCTACCGGCACCCGGCGGTGATGTTCGGGATCGGGCCGGCATGGCTGTTCATCATCAAGCAGCGCCTGCCTTTCGGCATGATGCGCTCCGGCGCCCTGCCCTGGGTCTCGACCATGGCGACCAATCTTGCCATCGCACTCGCAGCAGCATTGCTGATCTGGGCAGTCGGGATCGTCCCCTTCCTGCTGGTGCATCTGCCGATCGTGCTGCTAGCCGGCGCCGCCGGCGTCTGGCTGTTCTACGTCCAGCATCAGTTCGAGGAAACGCACTGGTCGAAGAAGCCGGACTGGCAGTTCCAGCATGCGGCCCTGCACGGCGCCTCGCATTACGACCTGCCGCCGGTGCTGCGCTGGATCACCGGCAATATCGGCATCCACCATGTGCATCATCTGTCCAGCCGGGTGCCCTATTACCGGCTGCCCGAAGTGCTGCGGGACCATCCCGAACTCGCCGATCTCGGCCGCATCACGCTCATGGACAGCCTGCGCTGCGTCAAGCTGGTGCTGTGGGACGAGCAGACGAAGCGGCTGGTGTCGTTTCGCGAGGCGGCCCGGCTCGCAGCCGCGGGACAGACAGCGCTTCAGCGGTAGCCTCTGACATCGGCCGGTTTGCCGGGCTCCTGCACCTCTATCAGGTAGCGCCAGCAATCCGGCCGTGAACCGTCGATATCGTCGAAGCCGTAGACCTTGGCCAGGTCGCCGCTCGACAGCGACTGACCGTTCCAGCGGGCGCGGTCGGGATCCGCTGATATGGCCGCAACCGCACGGCCGACGAAGCGCGGCGTTTCGGAAATGGCAAAATGCGGCTGCACCCTGGTCGCGTCGCGCCAGTTCTCCTCGCCGACACCATAGGCATCCAGCATCATTTCGGAGCGCAGCCAGCCGGGTGTGATCGAAACGGCCGTGGCGCCATGTTTTGCCAGATCCTGCGCATGAGCCCAGGCCATGCGGGTGACGCTTGTCTTGACGAGATCATAGAAGGGCGAAAGCCGGTAGTGCGTTGCGTTGTATTCCGCCGTGCCGTCGGTCATTTCCACCAGCAGTCCGCCCGGCCGCTCGATCATCAGCGGCAGGGCGTAGTGGGTAGTGATCAGATGCGTGTCGATGCCGAGCCGCAGCATGCGCAGACCACTGTCCAGCGAATGTTCCCAGACGGCCTTGTCCCATTCGAACAGTTTTTCGCAGCCCCAGATGTCGTTGACGAGAATATCGAGCCGGCCGGCTTCGCTGCGGATGCGGGCGACCAGCGCCTCGACCTCCGGCGCGACGAGATGATCCACCGGCACGGCAATGCCCCTGCCGCCTGCCGACGTCACCAGCTCGGCCGTCTCCTCGATCGTCTCCGGCCGCATATATTCGGATTGCCGGGCGCGTGTCGTGCGGCCCGTGACATAGACGGTGGCACCGGCAGCGCCCAGTTCCACCGCGATGCCGCGACCGGCGCCACGTGTCGCGCCCGCCACCAACGCCACTTTCTCCCGCAACTGTGCTGTCATCTTTCCATCCTCCAGGCCAGACAAGATTTCAGTTGGATCGGCCGAGATGCCGGCCTATTGTTTATAAACGAATGATCGTTTATAAAATTGGCGAATGCAAGGGGAATGTCATGCCGCGCCGCCGTACACTGTCCGATGAGCAGCTTCTCGCCATGGTGCTGGCGGTCATCCATTCCGAAGGGCCTGATGCGGCGACCTTTGCGGCGGTGGCCAAAGCGAGCGGCCTTTCCGGCTCGACGCTGGTGCAGCGTTTCGCCACGAAAGCGGCGATGCTGCGGGCCGCCCTGCTCTATGCCTGGGACCGGCTGGATGCGGAGACGGCGCGGCTTGCCGAGAGCGTGGCGAAAACCCCGGAAGGCGCCGTCGCGTTGCTCGTCGGCCTGTCGCAGGATTACGGCGACAATGCTGCTGCCTATGGCGAGGGATTGCTGGTGCTTCGCGAGGATTTCCGCGACCCGATGCTGAGGGCCCGCGGCGCGGCCTGGGGAACCGCGCTGACGGCTGATATCGCCCGATGTTTTGCATCGGCAAGCGCGCCGGAGACCATCGCCCGGCTGATGCTGTCGCAATGGCAGGGCTCGCTGACCTGGTGGGGATTTGGCGCAGACGGACCGGTGGACGCCTATGTGGAGACGGAACTGCGGCGCTTCCTCGCCGCCGTGACATCCTGATCCGCTTAGGCTTTCTCCTCGCCCACGGTCAGCGGCCAGTCGACGACGTAATCCTCGAGATCGTCGATATCGATCTCGGTTTCATTGATGGTGCGGCCGCGGGCGGAAATGCCGGCGGCATGAACGGTTTCCGGATCGCCGGAGACGAGCGGATGCCACCAGTAGAGATCGCGGCCCTCGTTGACCAGCCGGTAGCCGCAGGTGGGCGGCAGCCAGGCGATATCGGGCACATTCTGCTTCGTCAGCTGCACGCAATCCGGCACGAAATCCCAGCGGTTCTGATAGCTGGAACAGCGACAGCTTTCGCCGTCGAGCAGCTTGCAGCTGACCGAGGTGAAATAGATATCGCCGCTATCCCATTCCTCGATCTTGTTGAGACAACAGAGGCCGCAGCCATCGCAGAGGCTTTCCCATTCGGCAACGGTCATTTCGGCAAGCGTCTTGCGCTTCCAGAAGGGCAGATCGATCATCGTTCGTTTCTTGCAACAGCGGCCCGCAAATTCACGTGACCGTCATGCATCTCTCTTGTTATCGGCCACAAAATCAATCAATTCTTCAGCATGCTCCTGATACCGAAGAATTCTCTTCCGGGGTATCGGAGAGCTTTGCGGCCATATGCAGGCTTGCGTTCCATCGCCTTCCGACGGACGGACATGAGGCAAGCGCGATCAGGCGGGAATACAGGACGTGCAGGATCCGGACAACCCAGAAAATGGGCCAAAAAACGGGCCAGAAAACGGACCGGAAAAAACGGCGAACGACGCGGCGGGCAAGCGGCCGGCGAAGAGCCGTCACATTCTGCTGCGCATCGATTCCTGGATCGATTCGACCGTCTGGAACGCCGGCTTCCGCGCCGCCGAGATCTGGGAAGACATCACCATCTTCTTCCGCCGCTTCCGGGTGCGCGGCTGGAAGCGCATGGTCTTCGAACTTGCAGGCGAAGGGCTGACGCTCGGGGCGGCCGGTTCCGTGCTGATGCTGCTGCTCGCCCAGCCGGCCTTCGAGGCGACCAAGGAGGACTGGCGCAACCGCGGTGATTTCGCCGTCACCTTTACCGACCGCTACGGCAACGTCATCGGCCATCGCGGCGTCATCCACCAGAATTCCGTGCCGATCGATGAGCTGCCGGATTCGCTGATCAAGTCGGTGCTGGCCACCGAAGACCGGCGCTTCTTCGACCATTTCGGCATCGACGTCATCGGCCTCTTCCGCGCCATGGTCACCAACGCCCAGGCCGGCGAAGTCGTGCAGGGCGGCTCGACGCTGACCCAGCAGCTGGCCAAGAACCTGTTCCTGTCGAACGAGCGCTCGATCGACCGCAAGGTCACCGAAGCGTTCCTGGCGCTTTGGCTCGAGGCCAACCTTTCCAAGAAGGAAATCCTCTCCACCTATCTCGACCGCGCCTATATGGGCGGCGGCACTTTTGGCGCAGCGGCGGCGGCGCAATTCTATTTCGGCAAGAACATCACCGATGTGAATCTTGCCGAATCCGCCATGCTGGCCGGCCTGTTCAAGGCGCCGGCGAAATATGCGCCGCATGTCAACCTGCCGGCGGCGCGTGCGCGCGCCAACGAGGTGCTGACCAATCTGGTGCAGAGCGGGCTGATGACCGAGGGCCAGGTGATCGCCGCCCGGCGCAATCCGGCGACCGTCGTCGACCGCAACGAGGTGGAATCGCCCGATTTCTTCCTCGACTGGGCCTTCGACGAGGTGCAGCGGCTTTCGCCGCGTTTCCACCAGCATTCGCTGATCGTGCGCACGACGATCGACATGGGCATCCAGCAGGCAGCCGAGGATTCGGTCGAAACGTCGCTGCGCGAATATGGCGAGGCCTATCACGCCAAGCAGGGCGCCATGGTGATGATCGAGAACGGCGGCGCCGTGCGCGCCATGGTCGGCGGGCGCGATTACGGCGAGAGCCAGTTCAACCGCGCCACCAAGGCGCTGCGCCAGCCGGGCTCCTCCTTCAAGGTCTATACCTATTCGGTAGCGATGGAGAGCGGGATGACGCCGCAGACGACGATCGTCGACGCGCCGATCTCCTGGGGCAACTGGAGCCCGCATAATTATGCGAACCGCTACGCCGGCCGCATCACGCTGGAGACCGCGATCGCCCAGTCGATCAACACCGTGCCGGTGCGGCTCGCCAAGGAAAAACTCGGCATCCAGCCGATCCGGGCGATGGCCAAGAACCTCGGCGTCGAAACGCCGATCCGCGACGACGTCACCATCCCGATCGGTACATCCGAAGTCACGGTGCTCGACCAGGCGACCGCCTATGCCACCTTCCCGGCCGGCGGCTACCAGTCGCGCCGCCACGGCATCACCCAGATCCTCGATTACGAAGGCGACGTGCTCTATGATTTCGACCGCGACGAGCCGGCGGCGAAACGCGTGCTGTCCGAACAGGCCGACGCCTATATGAACCAGATGCTGTCGCGCGTTCCCTATGTCGGCACGGCGCGCAAGGCGGCCCTCGACAACGGCATCCTGACCGCCGGCAAGACCGGCACGACCCAGGCCTATCGCGACGCCTGGTTCGTCGGCTTCACCGGCAACTACACCTGCGCCGTCTGGTTCGGCAACGACGATTATACCTCGACCAACGAGATGACCGGCGGCTCGCTGCCGGCGATGACCTTCAAGCGCGCCATGGATTACGCCCACCAGGGTGTGACGCTGCGCGCCATCCCCGGCGTCCAGAACCCCCTGCCCTCGGAAAAGGATCTCGCCAAAACCGCCGCCGCCAAGCCGCAGGACGGATTGCCGCAGCTCATCCGGCCGCGCATGCTTTCGGTGCAATCGACCGACATCCTCAAAAAGCTCGGCGAGAAGCTGAAGACTGCCGCGCCGCTGGCGCCGGCGAAGGTGGCGAGCGCGGAGTAGACTGACGCGGGAGATTGCCGGTGGCTGCCCATCCGGCTGTGTGAAAGACCCCTCCCCAACCCCTCCCCACAAGGGGGAGGGACTAACCCCGAGCGCCCGCCTCGTTCCACCCGAAACGTCGCAGATATGGAAAACCGGTGCGGCAGGTCAAGCCCCTCCCCCTTGTGGGGAGGGGTTTGGGGAGGGGTCTTCCTTAGCGCCAACCGGCAGCCTTATTGCCGCACTTGGCATGACGGCTTCGCAGATATAACCATGGATCAATCGACGCTCATCTCATGGCGCGGCATTCCACCCTGCCAGAATCAGTGGTAACCCTTTCATCTCGGTTTCCAAGGTCATGACGTGTTTCGCTTTCCCCTTTTCATCCTGATCACGCTGATCGTCGCCTTCGGCGGCGGCATCATGATTTCGCTGTATGCGCTGGATGCGACGCAGGGGTTCGGGGCGATCAAGCTCGGCGCCTGGGAGGCTTTTCCGGCGCTGCAGACTGTCGAGGCCGACCCTTACGCCAAGTCGCACCGGGCGCGCGCCGGCAAGCTGCTGTATGGCAGCGCCGAGGGACTGACCTTTACGGCGAGCGTCGATGACGATGGGGCGCGGCTGAATGCCGGCTGCCGCTACCGCATCAGCGGGCAGACGCCGCCTGCCCGGCTGTGGACCCTCTTTACCGCCGACAATAGCGGCAATCCGGCGGCGGTGAAGAGCGGGCTTCCCTCGGCGCTCAATTCCTGGACGGTACTGCGCCAGCCCGACAGCAGCTTCTCGATCGACATCTCCGCCGCCGCGCAGCCGGGCAACTGGCTGGCCTTGCCGCAGGCCGGCACCTTCCGGCTGGTGCTGACGCTGTTCGACACGCCGACGGCCGGCAGTTCCGGGGTGATCGACCTCGCCATGCCGAAGCTGACCAAGACCGGATGCGGCAATGCTTAGGATCTTCTTCGCCATCCTGACCGGGCTTTTCGGCGCAGCGTTGCTGCACCTCGTCATCATCCTGTCGCTGCCGCATTTCACCGGCAGGGATGCGGCGACCCGTGTGGAGGCTGAGGGCGACCTCAACAATTTCTATCTGCTCGGCGACCGGTATGACGAGGCCGGCCTTGCCAATGGCGACCCCTTCCTGCGCACCGCCGTCTGCTCCTTCGATGTCGAGGATGCGCCGGTGCATTTCAGCGCCAAGGGCAATGTGCCCTTCTGGTCGATCGCGATTTACGACAGCGCCTCCAACGAGGTCTTCAGCATGAACGACAGGACGTCGGTCGGCGGCGCGCTCGACGTGCTGGCCGGAGGTCCGATCCAACTGACCGACCTGCGCAAGAACCTGCCGCAGGAATTGCAGCAGGCGATCCTGGTGGAAATGGCACGGCCGGACGGTTATGCCGTGCTGCGGACGCTGGCGCCGCAGGCGAGTTTCGACGAGGCGGCGCGGAACTTCCTGACGGGAGCCGGCTGCGAGCAATTCACCGCTCGCTGAGGTTGAGAAGGCGGTTACTTCTTGTTGACGCGCGGCGCGGACGCCCGACGCCGTTTCGGGCTCTCGACCAACCGCTCGTAGCGGACGCCGGTGAACCATAGGATCTTGGCTTCGCGGGGCTCCTTGTCCGGCCGACGCGGCGCCCGCGGCAGCCGATCCGCCAATGCGACTACTATTGCCATGCTCGTCTCCATGCACTGCCCGAGACGGATGAACTTGCGATGGATTTCACCCTGCCCGCCAATGTGCGGGCCGGCGCGTCCTGCGGTGCCGGGATTGCCGGACCGAGGGCATTCGCGCCTTTCCCACGGCACCAGATTGAAATACCGTGATCAGGAGTTTCAACGATCCAGTTACTCAAATCGCGTCGTTCCTATCCGAATTGAGACAGATGACAGTTAACAGTTTACTAATGTTCGGCAGATGCCGAATACAGTTCACCTCACTTTCACAGTAACGCGCAACGAGTTGATTTGGTTTCATGCCGCTCGTGCAAAGCACCAGACGCGGACCGGCGCATTAAATTATAGATAAATCATGTAGTTGTAGGAGACCCAAGCGGATTGCCTGCGGCGAAATGGATGGTGTTGCAGAAATACTGCATGAAAATATTTAATTGCGGCCAACTCGAATGCGCGTATGGTTGCTCTCGTCGATCGCCGTTTCCGGGCGCCGGTCGACGGCGGATTTTCCAGCGATTGCGGATTTTCCACGCTCTTGCCGGAATGCGGAGGACACGCTGTGTCTTTGCTGGTGAATTCATCTTTCTCGCCTGAGGATCTCGACGTGCTGCGCAGTGCGCTCGATGCCTGGTGCGTGGAACAGCACGTCGACATCAGGAGCGCCGAGGCGCAGTTTGCGGTATCCGCAGCACTCGACCTTTATCAGGCCGGTTACGACAGTCGCGAAACGCTGCTGCACGCGTTGCACGATCGCAAGGCCGCCTGACCTTTTCCACCATCACATCAGCGATCAGCAATCGCGGCAGCGCCGCGTTCCAAGGGGCAATTTTATATTGCCGACTCAACAAATCGCGACACGCCTGACGTGTATATTTCTGGTGCATTTTAATAAAATCTTCAGCATGCATTAACCCTACCGGTGTAGGATTTGTTCATAACCGACGTGGTCCGGCATGCGTCCCGCCAACGCATATCGACCCGTGGTTCCCCTTGGTTCGGCGTTTTCGGGGTGTTCGTGTGCGTGACCGGTTTCGAGACCTAGAGGGCCCCTTGGCCGTCAGGAAAAAGGACGTGGTATTGATGGCGACTGTCAGCAGTTTCGAGAACCTGTCTCATCCGACACGGTCCGAACTGCGTCAATTTGCCGAGCTTTTCATGCCGCTGTTCCAGGCCTCCTCCGACGAGGCTAAGCGCCAAGCGGTCGCAGCACTGTCCCAATGCGCGACAATGCCGGCCGCCGTGGCGCTGTTCATCGGCAACCAGCCGATCGAGATCGCCGCCCCTTTTCTTGCCGCCTCCAAGGCGATCGCCGACGATACGCTGATCACCATCGCCCGCATGCAGGGTGCAGCGCATGTCAGGGCGATCGTCAGCCGCGATTCGCTTTCGCCGAAGGTCATCGATGCGCTGGTGTCGCTGCGCCAGACCCAGCCGCGGCCGGCGGCCGCGTCGGCGCCGATCACAGAATCGCAGACGGTGCCGCTTACGCCGGCGCCGACCGAGACCAACGAGGCGGATGCGCTGGAAGAACAGCGGATTGCCAATGAAGAGGCATTGCGCGAGCGCATCCTCGGTCTCGCCGGCCATCTCGGTCATAAGGAGGAGGACAGGCTCGGCCTGCGCACGCTCACCGACATCCAGGAGGCTTTGCTGGTGCGCTTCGCCCGCTCGCGCGAGGCGATGCATTTCGCGACCGCGCTTGCCGATGCGCTGTCGGCCAGCCGCTGGCTTGCCGAGCGCATCATGCTCGATCTTTCCGGCCAGCAGCTCGCCACCACGCTGACGAGCCTCGGCATGGGCTTTCTCGACGCCGTCTTCGTGCTGGAGAAATTCTATCCGCATCTTGCCGAACGGCAGCACAACGTCACACGCGGCTGGATGGTGCTCGATGCGCTCGACCCGGAAGAATGCCACGAACGTGTGGACGCCTGGCGCCGCGCCGATCGCTACACATACAAGCCCGATGTGCCTGACGCGCCGGCCCCTCGGGAAACGCCAAACCACCGTTTCATCCATCAGGCGCCTGCGCCACGCGATCTGCGCGTCCTCGGACGGCGGTCTCGCTGAATTCAAGGCACTGCGCGTCTTTTCACGTCAGCCATCCCGCGCAAGCGGGATGATGTCGCCCAGTTCCTCTGCCTCCAGCTCGACGATCCACAGATCCGGGTCGAAGCGGCGTTCACGCTCCAACATGGCGCGCACGGCTTCCGGATCGCTGCGCAACAGGCGGATTTCGAACAGGCGATCGCCGGCCTCTCCCTCGCCGAAGGCGGTCTGCGGCGCCGGCGCATAGAGCGTTTCCGAGCCGTCGCGGAAGTGCTGGCGGATGAAGATCGCACCCGCTTCCTCGGCCCCCTTCTTTTCGACGGCGGCGAAATCACCGCCGGCGAAGACGCGGCGCAGCAGGGCGGAAACGAAGATGTCGGCGCGTAATCTCATCGGCGCGGTATAGACTGGCGGGCAGCCGGCGGCAATGCGCCCCAACGCCGCCCGCGGACGGAGAGGTTGCAGTACGCCTGCGCGACACCCTCTAGATAGCGCCGATTTCCTTGAGTTTCTTCAGCACCGCCTGATTCGGCTCGCCGTTTTCGGGCAGGTTGTAGTGCTTCTGAAAATGGCGAATGGCCGCGCGGGTCTGCTCGCCGGCGACGCCGTCGACGCCGACATTGGCATAGGCCATGTTGGAAAGACCCTTCTGGATCTTCAGCACCAGGTCGACATTGGTGATGTCGCTCGATGGAAGCTGCTTTGTGGCCGAAGGAGCGGTTTTGACGGTCTTTTCGGCGCTGCGGATTGCCGCTGCCACCGGGTCTTCCGCCGCCACCTTCGAGCTCACATCCTCGGGCGGCTTTTCGGCGGGCACGGTCGAAGGCCCCGATGCATCGATCTTCAGCGCCGCCAGCACCTCCGGCGTCGGATCGCCGGTCTGGGGCATGCCGACGGTTTCCTCGAAGAAGAGGATGGCCGCACTGGTGCGCGGGCCGATGATGCCGTCGGGTATGCCATTATAGAGGCCGCGGCGCACCAGCTGCTGCTGGATATCCATGACAAGCTGACTGGGCTGCTGATTGGGCTGCTGGCCGGGCGCAGCAGGCGCCGGCGTTGCATTGGTGGTGGCGGCGGCATCCTCCGGCCGTTCGATGCGGAAGGTGGTGACGTCGCCCTGCGGCTCCTCGGCCGGACGGCGGGCGCCGAGCACATTGGAGGACTGCGGATCGCGGGTGCGGAAAATCGGATGCGGATGCAGGCCCGGCTGATACCAGAGCGCATTGGCGGCGACGAAGGAGAAGATGACGACAAAGGTGATCGTGCCGCCGGCAACCGATGGATTGCGGCCGATGACACCGCCGAGCACGGATGCGCCCTGCAGGCTGAGGCCGCCCAAGGCGGCGGCGCCCGAGAGCAAAAGGCCCGGCTGCTGCCGGCCCTTTCTTCCCTTAGGCGATTTTCGCTTGCGCGCGGCCATCGAAACGCCCCTCTTCCAATTCTGCACCTGTGTTGACCGCGCCCTTCAGCCGCGGCGGAAACTCGACAGTCGCGCCATGACCGGCGTCTTCGGCGCGCTTGGCGCCCGAGCCGTCCATCGCGATCTCGATGGTGATGATCGTGCCTTCGCCCGGCTGGCTGGCCATGGCAAAGTGGCCGCCGTGCAGCGCCACCAGCCCCTTGACCAGGGATAGGCCGAGGCCGGTGCCTTCGAAACGGCGGGTGTAATCGTTCTGGATCTGGACGAAGGGCTGGCCGAGCAAGGCCAGCTTGTCGGCCGGGATGCCGATGCCGGTATCGCTGACCGTCAGCTTCAAGATGCCGTCGCGCGCTGCCGCATCGACCGAGACGACGCCGCCGGCCTCGGTGAACTTGATGGCATTGCCGACGAGATTGATGAGGATCTGCTGGATGGCGCGCTGATCGGCGACGACTTCGCCGAGGCCGCGCTGGATACGGCTGGTCAGCGTCAGGCCCTTGGTCTTGGCCTGCAAGGCCAGCATCGATTCGCATGATTTGACCGAGCTCGATATATCGAAGGCATCGAGCATCAGCTCGTAGCGGCCGGCTTCGATCTTGCTCATGTCGAGCATGGTGTTGACGACCGACAGCAAATGCGCGCCGGATTCACGCACCAGAGCGACATATTCGCGCTGGCGGTCGTTTTCGAATTTGCCGAAATATTCGCCGATCAGGATATCGGAAAAACCGAGAATGGCGTTCAGCGGCGTGCGCAGTTCGTGGCTGACGGCCGCGAGGAAGCGCGATTTGGCGTCGTTTGCCGATTCGGCGTCAGCGGCGCGGTTGTGGGCTTCGTCCCGCAGCTGCTGCTCGACGGAGACATCGCGCAGCTGGGCAATGACGGCGGCAAGTTCGCCGTCGGCATCGCGCCGGGCGGTCATGTCCATTCTGAGATAGGCGAACTGGCGTTGATCGCGCGAGACCGAGGGCCGGTCGAGGCGCAGATCGACGCTCGCGGCCTCCTCGCCCCGGCGCAGGCTGTCGAGCGCCTGCAGGAAAAGGATGCGGTCGGAGACATGCACCTGCTCGAGGAAACCCCTGCCCTTGGGATCGCGCATCCAGGCGAGGAAATCGCGCCGGTCGCGGCCGCCGACAGTCGCCACACTGCCGTGCGGGTCGAGGAAGAAGACGAGGCCGGGGGTGGCGGCAAGGAAGAAATCCTCGGCCGACTGCGTGGCGATACCGGCGGACGAACCCTGACGGGCGAGCGCGATGCTGCCGACGGCGGAAAAGAGAAAGGCGGCGCAGACCATGGCGACACCGGCCGGCAGGGCGACGGCCGGACTGGTGACCGCCGAAAGGCCGACAGGAGCGACAATAAGAGCGGCCGACGAGAACAGCACGAGGCGGCGCAGAATCGCGAGCTCGCGTTGGCGCACGGCTTCGCCGCCACCCGTCCGGGAGAGCCAGCTTGTCGCCGCCCGGTCTACGAGGGCCGACACCCAGCCGCCAATGTCACTCAATACACGCACGCAATACCCGCCCAAAAGGCTGTCTATCGATCCGGACAATAGGCCCCGGCGACTTAAAGAAAGGATAAGGCAAAAGCCCTGTTCACCGCTCGAAAGGGCCGGAATTCCCGTTTTGAAGCATCTGGAAGGCTCTTTGCCTTTTGTGGTTAATAGCAGGTAAGCGACGGATTTTCCTCATATTTCAGCATTGCGTTAACTCCTGTGGCAAGGCGAGCCGGCAAAAGCCCTGCAATTGCAAGCAGGTGCTGCCCTGATGCTTAACGGCGATCGCTCGCATTCGACTGAAATGTCCCTCAAATGCCGGTCGCTAAAATTTGAACTAAATTTGCCGCAAATGCGCGTGAGTTTCGAAAAGCGGCATTCGCAACTTGGCGGTAGGGTGAAAACACACCGGACAACCGGCCTGATTCGGCGACAAGAACCGGACGGGAAAACAGGATGGGCAACGACAATGTGGTTTCTGATCAAAGGATCCTTCTGGTTTGGCCTTGTGCTCGTGCTTCTGTCCGTCTTCAGCACGGAGAGTTCCGACACGCTGGCGGGCGGCCCGCACCTGCAGCTTTCCGACGCGTTCACGGCGGCAAGCGGCGCCTATGACTATCTCAGTGGCATGTGCTCGGAAAAACCCGAGGTCTGCACCAAGGGCGCCGAAACCATCACTGCGCTCGGCTATCGGGCCCGTGAAGGCGCCCGCGTCGCCTATGAACTTCTCGACAGCCAGTTCAAGGGCGAGGCGACGACGACGGCAAAGCCTGCCGCATCGCAGGCGCCGGTCGCCCTCAACATGCCGTCGCTGGCGGCACCCGCCATTCAGGACAAGGCGCGCGAAGCAAAGGCAGCGCTGAACCAGCCGATGCCGTACCGTCCGCCGGTCGATGACGACGCCCAGACCGTGGTGACCGGCGCGATCCCGCTGCCGACGCCGAAGCCGGCGATCTGACGAAATTTCTGACGGGCATCCGCCCATAACCGTGCCATTTTTTTGAGCTTGCATCGGTGGTCCGCATGACGCGGAAATGCCCCATGCCTGACGTGCCTGCCCTGTTTTAATTCAGCATATTGCTGCGCCGTGAGGATGCCCATCCCTCACGGCGTTTCTTTCTCTACTGATGCAATTCCCGGCCAAACCGCGTCACACTTTTCCCGAAATTGCTTTAGCGGTTCAAATCCGCCGGTCTTTCACCTATATGCACTGGTAAGATTGAAAGGCTTTCCCATGGCATCCCTCGACCAGATCATCGACGACTTCACCTTCCTGGACGATTGGGAAGACCGCTATCGCTATGTCATCGAACTCGGCAAGGCGCTGCCGGAACTCGCCGAGGAGAAGCGCACCTCCGAAAACAAGGTGATGGGCTGCGCCAGCCAGGTCTGGCTGGTGACCCATGCGACCGGCAATCCCGATAACCCCGTCATGGAGTTCGAGGGTGATTCCGACGCCCATATCGTGCGCGGCCTCGTCGCCATCGTGCTGGCCACCTATTCCGGCAAGGCGGCAGCCGAGATCGCCGGTCTCGATGCCTTCGAGATTTTCTCGAAGATCGGCCTGGTGGAGAACCTGTCATCGCAGCGTTCGAACGGGCTGCGGTCGATGGTCAACAGGATCCGGGAAGAAGCCAGGGTTCGAGCCGCGGCCTGAACGCGACCGTAGCCGATCGACTTTGAGAGGCCGGCCAATCGATTCGGAAAACGCTTCCTGCCGAATCGAGTATATTACCACCCGCTCATAGTATAGGAATCATTCTCAGCCCGCCGGCAAAGCATAAGATGGGGATCGCTCACATTATCCGGGGCACCCGCTCGAATCATTTTCGGCGGTATGAAATACTGGGTGATTATTGTCATCGCCTTGAAACGGCAAACAAAAAAGCCGGGCGCAAACCCGGCTTTTGTCGTCGATGCTTCGAAAAAGCTCAGCCGCGGCCGCGCTTGCGACGCTGGCCAAGGCCCATCTCCTTTGCCAGGCGCGAACGCGCTTCGGCATAAGCGGGGGCTACCATCGGGTAATCGGTCGGCAGGTCCCACTTCTCGCGGTATTCTTCCGGCGAGAGGCTGTGATGGGTCATCAGATGACGCTTGAGGGACTTGAAGTTGCCGCCGCATTCCAAACACGTGATCTGCTCGTCCTGTACGGACTTGCGGACAGAAACTGCAGGCTTCTGTTTTTCGACGATCGCCGCAGCAGGCTGCGGTACGGACGTGTTGCTCAGTGCCGAATGCACGTCGGAAATCAGATTAGCCAGGTCGCTGACCGGGACAACATGGTTGCTGACATAAGCCGCGACGATGTCGGCCGTCAGTTCCACAAGCAGCTCCGGCGCATTGCCGGTCGCCATATCCGTCATATTTTTTCTCCTGTTAGCATGCTCAAACGGCCTTTGACTGATACGCCAAAGACCCGCCTCGTAGAAGCGAACAGCAAAAGCACGGGAAGCGACCTTCTGTTTCGAAAAACGCGAAATCCACCCCTAGATTCCGAAGAGCGAGACCTGTTCTTATACTGCCTGACTGCAAACCACTACGTCATGCCCCAGGCGATGGCCTCAGTTAGACATGAAAAATCAAAACTGAGGGACTTGGAAGCAGTACGATTGTAATTCACAATCAGAACTCTACTTGCATTTTCAAATAGCATCGTTTGGCCAAAAGGCCAATTATTATTTGTCGTTTTTCTTGAGAAAAAATGACGGATGAAGAATTAAGGCACGCTTGGGCAAGCTTTACTCACAGCTTCCTGTGCATAAGTTTTGCATAAATCTGGTAAAGCAGCGAAACGGCATAGGCTCAGCGCTTGCCGAGATCGTCGCGCACCGAGACGGCGCCGAGCTGATATCCCGAAAGGTGGGTGGCCCTTGCCAGCAGATGGGCGGAAACCGGCGCCGTCAGCAACAAAAAGACGAAGCCGGCAATGGCGCGGGCGAGAATCGCCAGATCCTCGGAATAGAGGCCGGCGGCAAGCAGCAGCAGGCCGGAGCCGACTGTTCCCACCTTCGAAGCCGCGTGCATGCGCGTATAGAGATCGGGCAGCCGGACGAGGCCGATCGCCGCGACAAGCGCAAAGAGCGCGCCTGATATCAGCAGCAGAGCGGTGAACCCAGCGAGGATATAATCCATCATCGCTTTTTCCCTCCCGCGTGACGCTTTTTTGCGCTGGCCTTTGCCGAGGAGTTGGCCTTTGCCGGAGAAGTGGGCGCCGGCGACTTGATGTTGCCGCGCGACAGCACGAATCGGGCGAAGGCGACGGTCGCCAGGAAACCGACAAGGCCGAGCGAGATGGCGATATCGATATAGAGCGAAAAGCCGGTCTTGACCGCAATGACGGCGATGAGACCGATTGATATGCCGGTCAGCATATCGAGGGCGAGGATGCGGTCCGGCAAGGTCGGGCCGGCAACGACGCGCCAGACGGTCAGAATCAGCGCCAGGCCGAGGATGATGAGGGCGGCCGAGGATGCGGCAGCGACGATGGCGGCAGGTGTGATCACCGGAAGGCCTCCATGATCTTGCGCTCGAAACCATTGGCGATATCACGCTTGGCTGTCTCGGGATCGGAACAATCGAGCGCGTGGACATAGAGCGTGCGGCGATCTGTGGAGACGTCGACCGAAAGCGTGCCGGGCGTCAGGGTGATGAGATTTGCGAGCAAGGTAATCTCGAAATCGCTCGTCACCGTCAGAGGAAAAGCAAAAATACCGGGTTTCAGCTTCATATTGGGCGAGAGGACGGTGAGCGTGACCCTCCAGGCCGACAGCGACAACTCCTTCAGGAACAGCGCGGCAAGCGAAAGCACCCGGCCGACGCGGCGGATATATCCTTTGCCGCCGAAGGGCTCGCGGATGATGGTGAGCGCCACCGCGCCGAGCAGGAAGCCGAAAACCAGATTATGCAGCGAGGCGCTGCCGGTAAGAGAGACCCAGGCAACGGCCAGCAGCAGGTTGAAGAGAAAGGCGATCATCGCACGCCTCCAGGAAAGACCGAATGAAGATAGGCCTGCGGATCGGCAAGGCCGGCGGCGGCCGCTTGCGACAGCGCCAGCAGCCGGTCCGGCAGGATGCCGAAGCCGATGACCAGAGCCGTCAGTGCGGCAAGCGGCAGGCTGGTGCGCCATTCGGCTTTCGACGGGGTCAGAACGACCGGCGCCGGGCGCCAATAGGCGAGCAGGAAAAGGCGGCCGAAGGCGATCGTCGTCAGGAGACCGCCGGCAAGGATTGCCGCCGACAACCACCCGGCACCGAGATCGAGCGCGGCCTTGACGAGAATGACTTTTGGCCAGAAGCCGGAAAAGGGCGGCAGGCCGCAGGCGGCCAGGAAAAGCACGAGGGAGAGTGCGGCAAAGCCGCCGCTTTGACGATAGAGCCCGCCGAGATTTGACAGCGCAAAGCCGCCGCCACGCCGGGCGATCTCGCCGGCGGCAAGATAAAGCGCCGTCATCAGCACCATGGAATGGAGCGCATAGAAGACCGCGCCGCTGATGCCATCAATGCCACCGCCGGGGCCGCCGACGGGGCCGCCGCCGAGAGCGACGCCGGCGAGCATGTTGCCGATGCCCGATATGACGATATAGCCGAACAGCCTGCGAATATCGTTTTCGGCAAGCGCACCGAGAGCGCCGACGACAATGGTCGCGGCGGCGGCGAGCGCAATCACCGGGGTCAGTTCCTGGCGTTCTACCGGCAGCAGCATCACCATCACCCGGATCAGCGCGTAAATGCCGACCTTGGTGAGCAGGCCGGCAAACAGCGCCGAGACGACGATGCGCGGCGTATGATAGGCCGCGGGCAGCCAGAAATTGACCGGGAAGGCCGCCGCCTTCATGGCGAAGGCGAGCAGAAAGAGGCTCGCCAGCGTCATCAGCGGCGCCGTGCCGCGCAAATCCCTCGCCCTTGCAGCGATATCGGCCATGTTGAGCGTGCCGAAGGCGGCATAGAGGATGCCGACGCCGATCAGGAACAGCGTCGTGGCGATGAGGTTCAGCACCGCATATTTCAGCGCGCCGTCGATCTGTTGGCGTTCGGAGCCGAGGATGATCAGCCCGAAGGAGGAAATCAGCAGCACCTCGAACCAGACGTAGAGATTGAAGACGTCGCCGGTGAGAAAGGCGCCGCTGACGCCGGCCATCAGCAGCATGAGCAGCGGGAAGAAGCCGTAGCGGCGGCCGCTTTCACCGATATCGGCCAGCGCATAGATGCCGCCGGCGAGCGCTGCAAGGGCTGCGGTGAACGCCAGCAGCGCCCCGAGAAGATCGACGGTGAAGGCGATGCCGAAGGGCGGCAGCCAGCGCCCCATAACCATGGTGAGCGGTCCTTCGGCAGCGACCTTGGCAAGCAGCGCCGCATCGATCAGAGCCAGGCCCGCAAGGCCGGATATGGCAAGCCCGGCCTGCAGGCGCGGATAGGCGCGCAGCATCAGCAGGACGGCGCCGAGCGCGATGCAATGGACGACCGGCAGGACGGCGAGCCAATGGGCGATCGGCACCGGGGCGGTGATCAGGGCGGCGGAGAGATCGACGGTGGTGGGGGCGGCCATCAGGGGTGGCCTCCGCTATCGCGAGAGAGGGCCTGCCGTGTGGTGCCAAACATCCGCATCAATACCCCAATGGCGGCAGCGGCCGGTCGTCGGGCTCGGCGGCGCGCATCTGGCTGGTGTCGTCGGTGCCGAGGTCCTGATAGGCGCGGTAGGTCAGCACCAGCAGGAAGGCAAGGAAGGAAAAGGAGATGACGATCGCCGTCAGGATGAGCGCCTGCGGCAGCGGGTTGGCCGCGCCTTCGGGCAGGCTGTCGAGGCCCGCCGGGATGATCGGCGGGACTTCGCGCGTCAGCCGGCCCGATGTAAAGAGCAGCAGATTGACCGAGTTGCCGAGGATGGCGATGCCAAGCACGATGCGGATCGTGAATTTCGACAGCAGGAGATAGATGGCGGCGGCAAAGAACAGGCCGACGAGGATCGAAAGAAGGGGCTCCATCATTCCATCTCCTTTTCTTCCAATGCCAGGGCAATCGAGGTGATGGCCCCGAAGACGACGAGATAGACGCCGACATCAAAGAGCATGACGCTCGACAGCGGCACTTCGAGACCGAAGAGATCCGGATAGATCCAGAGGCCGGTCATGAAGGGAACGGCAAAAAACAGGGAAAGAAGGCCGGCTGCCGTCGACAGCAGCAGGCCGAAGCCGGCAATCGACAGCGGATGAAAAAACAGCGCCCGGCGAACGGCGGCGACGCCGAGGGCAATGCCGTAGATTGCCAGTCCCGAGGCGGCGATCAGCCCGCCGATGAAGCCGCCGCCCGGCTCGTTATGGCCGCGCAACAGCACGAAAACCGAAAAAAGCAGCATCAGCGTGGTGAGGAACGGAGCGATGGTGCGGAAGATCAGGGTGTTCATCGGCCCTCCGCCTCCAGCGCGGGATCATTGGCGGCAAGCTTGCGCTCGCTGCCGGCACGGATACGGATCAGCGCCAGGATGGCCAGGCCGGTGACGGCGACGACGGCGATTTCGCCAAGCGTGTCGGTGCCGCGGAAATCGACGATGATGACGTTGACGACATTGGCACCGTGGGCAATCGATTTCGAATAGGTATTGAAGAAGAGCGTCAGCGCATCATTGAACGGCGCCTGCGTTGCCCGCATCAGCAGAAGCGTGAAGCCGAGGCCGCAAGCCAGTGCAAGCGCGCCGTCGAAGAGCCCGTGTGCGAGCGGGCGCCGATCGCCCGGCGAGAGACGGAGTCTGGTCATGACCAGAGCGAGGATGACCACCGACAGGGTTTCGACCATGAACTGGGTGAAAGCCAGATCCGGTGCGCCGAACAGCAGGAAGATGATGGCGACGGCAAAGCCCTGGATACCGAGCGAGACGATCGCCGTCAGCCGGTCGCGGGCGACGAGCACGGCGGCAAGGCCGAAGGCCGCAATCAGCAAGACCGCCCATTCATGGAGCCCGACATCGGCCGGCCAGGCGGGAGGGCGCGGCAGTTCACCATAGACGACAGGAGGAATGAGGAGGATGGCGGCGACCGCGAGGAAGGTGCAGGTGACATAGATCTGCAGCCGCCCCGGCTGGAGGACACGCATGAGCCGGCCGGCAAAGCGGACAAGCCCCGATATGGCGAGGTCGAAACCGTGATCCGGCCCGCGCCCGGCCGCGCTGAGGAAACCGGCCATCGCCGAGCGGGCGGGCGCGAGCTGCCAGTATAGGCCGATACCGAGCAGTATGGTCAGGGCGGAGAGTACCAGGGGAAGGCCTGGATGCAACGCCAACGAAATGTCGATGTCGGCGGGGGTCTGGCGGATGGCGGCTGCGATCGGCGAGGACAGGACAGCGTGGGTGAAATTCGAAAAGACCGCGGCAAATAGGCCGAGGGCGGCGAGAACGGCCGGGCCGAGCCAGAGCAGGACGGGCGCTTCGTGCGGATGTTTCGGCGTCTCCAGCGGCCGGCCGAGAAAGGGTTTCAGCCCGACAGCGAAGGCGACGGCAAACATCAGCGCGTTGCCGAAGACGGTTATGGCGGTGAACGTCAGCGCGCGGACATCGCCGCCGACCAATGCCGTATAGATCTCCTCCTTGGCGAGGAAGCCGAAGAAGGGCGGCAGGCCGGCCATCGACAACGCCGCCGCAACTGCGATGATCCATGTCAGCGGCATCGCCCGCATCAGGCCGCCGAGCCTGGTGATATCGCGCGTGCCGGTTTCGTGATCGATGATGCCGGCGACCATGAACAGCGCACCTTTGAAGAGGCAATGCGCCACCAGATAGAGTGCCGCCGCCGCCACCGCATGTTCCGAGCCGAAACCGATCAGCATGACCAGCAGGCCGAGCGAGGAAACGGTGGAATAGGCGAGCTTGAGCTTCAGGTCGGTCTGGCCGATGGCAAATGCGGCGCCGACCACCAGCGTCAGCCCGCCGAAGAAAGGCAGAAGGATTTCCCAGGCGGTGGTCGCCCCCATGATGGGGTTGAGCCGCATCAGCAGATAGACGCCGGCCTTCACCATGGTGGCCGAATGCAGGTAGGCCGACACCGGCGTCGGCGCCTCCATGGCGTTCGGCAGCCAGAAATGGAAGGGAAACTGCGCCGACTTGGTGAAGGCGCCGCCCAGAACCAGGATAAGGACAGCGAGATAGGCGGGGCTTTCGCGGACGAGATCGCCAAATCCCATCAGCTCGGACATCCGGGCGACGCCGGTGACGTTCCAGAGCAGCAGCAGGCCAGCGAGCAGGCAGAGCCCTCCCCCGCCGGTCACGACCAAGGCCTGCAGGGCGGCGCGGCGGGCCGCCGCTCGCTCGTGATCGAAGCCGATCAGCAGGAAGGAGGTGATCGATGTCAGTTCCCAGAAGATGAAGAGCATCAGGAAACTGTCGGAAACGACGACGCCGAGCATGGCGCCCATGAACAGGAAGATGAAGGAGAAGAAGCGGCCCTGATCCTTGTGTGCCTTGAGGTAGCCGCCGGCATAAAGCACGATCAGGGTGCCGATGCCGGTGATCAGCAGCGCGAAGGCGAGCGACAGGCCGTCGAGGAGCCAGGAGAAGGAGAGATTGAAACTCGGCACCCAGGCATAACCGCCGGTAACGACTTCGCCGCGCGCGATCTTGGGAATGAAACGCAGGAAATGCAGGAAGGCCAGCAAGGGCGCGATCGCCAGCAGCCAGGCGCCGTTGGCGCCGAAGATGCGGATGACGACGGGGGCGACAAGGGCGCCGGCAAGCGGCAGACACAGGGCCAGAAATGTCAGAGCCGTGACATCGGCCATGTCCCCTCCCCAACCGCGGTAAACGAAGCGCCGGCGAAAACCGGCCCGTCTTCTGACTTAGGCGAAACAGGAGAGGGTCTCAAGCGATTTCGCCCATAGGGCGAAGGCAATCAGGCTATCGACCGGGCCGCCGCCAGGCTGTCGTCCGGGCCGCCGTCAAGCCGTCGTCCGGGCCGCCATCAGGCTGTCGTCCGGGCCGCCGTCAGGCCGTCGTCCGGGAAAGACGCGTCAGCAGCCGGGCGATGCCGCCGTGCAGAACGAAGACCAGAAGCGTCAGCGGCCAGATCAGGCAGGCGAACAGCCCGGCGAGACGATGGAGCGTCAAGCCGTCATGGTTGGCCCAGCCTTCCAACAGTGTGACCGCCATGGCCGCCAGAGCGACGAGGCCGTAGAGCAGGACAATTGCTGCTTCAAACACCAGTGATTCCCCAATGCACGTAACATTAACCCTAACAGAAAACTCCTAACGGATGTAAGAGCAAGCGTCCTCCTCCAAAAGCGGTACACGGCGAATTGGGCAGGATGGTGCCCAAGGCTTGATGAATCGGAGACGGCGCACCACATTTTCTCGCAAAACGGAACCGCCCCTCGACGAAAGGAGCATGGCATGTCCGAAACTGCAACCACCGCCAAGATCCATAAGACCGATGCGGAATGGAAAGAGCAGCTCACCCCCGAGCAATACCGCATCACCCGCCAGCACGGCACCGAGCGCGCCTTCACCGGCCCCTACTGGGATTCCTTCGAGACCGGGCTTTACCGCTGCGTCGGCTGCAATGCGCCGCTTTTCCGCTCCGACACCAAATTCGATGCCGGCTGCGGCTGGCCGAGCTATTTCGAAGCGGTATCGCCCGATGCGGTGACCGAACATCGCGACACGGCCTTTGGCATGGTGCGCACCGAAATCCGCTGCGGCAGCTGCGAAGCCCATCTCGGCCACGTCTTCCCCGACGGCCCGCCGCCGACCGGCCTGCGCTACTGCATCAATGGACATGCCATGGTGTTCGAGGCGGGGAAGTAAGGCGATCTCGACCCGCGATCGGCAAGCGGCTCATCCGGATGCGATGAGCCTCTGACCTTTTATGTCGTTCAAGGAGGAGAAGCCGTGCCGCGAAACATCCTGAAGACCGACCGGCTGATATTGCGGGAGATCACGCCTGAGGACCTCCCGCTTCTCCACCGTATTTTCGGCGATGCCGAATGCATGCGCTATTATCCTGGCGTAAAGAGCTTCGACGAAACCGCACGCTGGTTTCAGCGGCTCGCCTTCGACAGTTATACGGGCCACGGTTTCGGCCTCTGGGCGGTGACGGATCGGCGGAGCGGCGACTTGCTTGGTGATTGCGGCATCACATTGCAGGAAACCTCTGCGGGGCTGGAACCCGAGATCGGCTATCACCTGTGGCGCGACCATTGGGGCAAGGGCTATGCGGCCGAGGCGGCGATTGCGTGTCGAGATTACGCGCTTGATACGCTGAGCCTGGCGCGTATCGTCTCCATCGTCAGGCCCGACAATATTCGCTCGCAACGGGTCGCGGAGCAGGTGCATCGGCGGCGGGAAGCATTCCTCAAAGCCGCAAGCCTCGATGGCAGCGCGGTGGAATTCCACCTCTATATTACGGAGAAGTTGTAGGGAAATTCAGACCTGAGACCGCCCCCTCATCAGGTGCCGCTCACCCCTCCCCAACCCCTCCCCACAAGGGGGAGGGACTAACCGTGCAGCACCGCTTCACGTACCCCCCAATCGTCCCAACCGTTGAGAAGTAACAATCGGCAAGACCTCTCCTTTTGACCGCCGCCGGGGACCGCAGCTTAGTCCCTCCCCCTTGTGGGGAGGGGTTGGGGAGGGGTTTTCACAGTGGACGTCGACAGACGCCCCGAGCGATCACTCATGCTCGGCAGGACATGGCCAGCTTGTCGGGGCGGAGAGGCCGGCCGGGAGTTTGGTCGAGGCATCGCCGCAGGCCAGCTCTATCTGCGCCTGTTCAAGCCCGGTCGCGGCCGAAAGATCCAGGCCTTCGATGCGGGTGAGGAACATGAAGGCACGATCGAACATGGCCGCACCTTCGAAGGCCGCTCCGGAGAGATCGGCGCGGGAAAGGTTGGCGAAGGAGAATTTCGTCCCCGTCAACACCGCCTTATCGAAATCGGCGCGGCCGAGTTCGGCCTTTTCGAAGCTCGCGCCGGCAAGCCGGGCGCCGGCAAAATTGGCCCGCTGCAGCTCGGCGCCGGCGAAGATGGCGCCTTCGCCGATGATATTGGCGAAGCTGGCGCGATAGGCCTCGATCTTGGCGAAATTGGCGCCTTCGGCATGGGCGCCCTCAAGGGAGGCACGCACCAGCGTCGCCTTCTCGAGATTGGCGGATTTGAAGTTGGCGCCGGCCAGGTCGGTCAGCGAGAAATCGGTGCCGATGAGATTGGCGCCTTCGAGATCACTGCCCTGCAGCATCAGGTTCTTCTTGGTGCATTCCTGCCAGTCGAGCTTCGGCGAGGCCAGGCTGCCGCAATCGGCGGCCCGGGCGGCAACCGGCGGAAATGCCAGAAGGACGAGGGCAAGGAGACCGAGCGACGATCCGTGCATTGCCATTGAACTGTTCACCTCCATGACATTCGGGCATTTTCGGGCATGACATTTCGGGCATGCCGTTCTGAAGCCGCCTCTCGCGAAGCAGGCAGCTTCCCCTTTCTTACACAGCTCAGACTACAATAAAAAGATGGCGAGCGCCTTCACAAAGGCGCTGCCGGATCAGGCCGGAGGCAGGCGAAGCTCCATGCAGGTCAGATCAAGCCAGCGGCCGAACTTGGTGCCGACTTCCGAAAATCGGCCGGCAATGCGGAAACCGAGCTTTTCGTGCAGCCGGATCGAGGCGGTGTTTTCGGCCTCGATGCCGGCAATCATCACATGGATATTGCCGGCTGCGGCACGGACGATCAGTTCCCGCATCAAACGCTCGCCGATGCCGGCGCCGCGGCAATCCTTGTCGACATAGACAGAATGCTCGACCGTGTGGCGATAGCCGTCGAAGGCCCGCCAATCGCCGTAGGAGGCATAGCCCGCGACCTTGCCCGAGAGTTCGGCGACGATGACGGGAAAGCCGCGCGCCTTGCGCGCCTTCATCCATTCCCGGCGGTTGTCGAGATCGACCAGCGTATCGTTCCAGATTGCCGTCGTGTGTTCGACGGCGTGATTGTAGATATCGCGGATAGCGGAAAGATCGGCTTCGCTGGCGTCGCGGAGGAGAACGGCGTCTGTCATGATTGCCCGGCTCGAATTGACTGCCGGGATGGCATACGCCCCGCTCCCGAAGATGTAAACGGCGGCTTCGAGAACTCTTTGTTTTCACGCATGTCGTTGTCGCAAAGCCGCGCACGGTTTTGCGCGACATGTTCTCGTCAAACGCCCGGCGCCGACAGGCTGAAACAGGTGAAGACGGCCGAATAGTGCACGGCGGCGGCGGTAACGACGAAACCGTGCCAGATGGCGTTCTGGAAGCGCAGCTTCTCCCAGACATGGAAGATGACGCCGAGCGAATAGATGACGCCGCCGATGACGATCAGCAGCATCGAGGCGGAGGGAATACGCGCGGCGACAGGCCCGGCCACCAGCACGCCGCTCCAGCCCATGGCGAGGTAAAGCAGGATGGCCAGACGGTCGTAACGGCCGGGAAAGACGCATTTCAGCACGATGCCGGCGGTGGCGAACAGCCAGATCGCCACCAGCATGGAGAAGAGCAGCGGATCGTCGGCGCCGCGCTGGAGGAAGGGCGTGTAGGTGGCGGCGATCAACAGGAAGATCGCCGAATGATCGAAGCGGCGCAGGTACCATTTGGTGGGCGAGACCGGCCAGGCATTGTAGGAAAAGGAAATGGCGAGCGTCAGCACCAGCCCGACGCCATAGATCCAGGCGGCGGCGAGCGCGCCGTAAGAGCTCCAGAGCGTAGCATAGAAGATCAGCACGGTGGCGCCGATCAGCGCCAGCACGAGACCGACGCCATGGACGATGCCGTCGGCGATCAGTTCATATCTGTCGTAAACCCAGCGAATACCGTTGAATTCGGCCATGCACGCCAATCCGTTTCAGACCCCGGCTGCAATCGTCTCATTGAACAGACGGGCGCGCAACTGCGGCTCAGCGCACAGGCGGTAAATCTTCGTGACAGGCCGCAAGACCTGCCGCACATCAGATCTTTTGCCGGTCGACCAGCACCGAGCATTTGGCATGGCGCACGACCCGGTCGGCGGTAGCGCCGATGAAGTAGTTGGAAAAATCCGGAACATGCGAGGCGACGATGATCAGGTCGGCGCCATGGCTTTCGGCAGTGGAGATGATCGCTTTGGCGGGTGGGCCGTTGCGGATCTCGACGGTTGCCGCAATACCGGTGGTGGCGACCAGCGTTTCCAGTTGGTCGCGGCTATCCTGCATGGCGTCTTCGACCATATTGGCCGGCAGTTCGACCGCGACATAGGTCGGTATATCCTCGATGACGTTGAGCGCGATGATCTCGCCGCCGGCGTCGAGCAGGGACGCCGCCTTGCGGAGGATCTTCTCTCCCTTTTCGATGCCGCCGAGCGCAACCGCGACGATAATCTTCCTATACATGGCTCCCTCCATGACTGCGATTCATAAGCTTCCTCTAAAAAGATATGATCGCATTGATCGCGATCAAGTGGGCGCAAGTCATCGTCAACAATTGCTCAACGCTTCATCCTCAAAAACGTGTCTTCTGTGAACAATCGGAATGCGCCATATAGAGGTCAAGTACGGCAGCCGAGGAGACAGAGGCGAATGAACCGGCGAAACTTCCTCGAGCTTGCTGCGGGCGGCACTTTTGCCGCCACCGCCGGTACGCCTTCCATTCTACAGGCCGGATCAAGGGCAGGAGAACAATCCATGACGACCGAAACTTCCTATGCGCTGACGCGGCCGGCTTATGTCGACCAGTCGCATCTCGTCGTCGCCGACCTCGGCCTGGTTTCCGGCTTCTATCAATCGATGCTCGGCCTGAAGGTCATCGAGAAGACGGCGAGCGGCGAGGTGCTGGGCGCCGGCGGGCAGCCGCTGCTGACGCTGACGACAGCCAAGAACGCCGCTATCGCGCCGCGCAACGCCGCCGGCCTTTTCCACACTGCCTTCCTGATGCCTGACAGGGTCGAGCTGGCGCGCTGGCTGCGCCATGCAGCCCATAACAATGTCGTGCTCGACGGCGCTTCGGACCATCTGGTCAGCGAGGCGATCTATCTTTCCGACCCCGAAGGCAACGGCATCGAAATCTATGCCGACCGGCCGCACGAACAGTGGAAATTCGATCAGGACGGCATGGTCGATATGGCGACGCTGCGCCTCGACCTGCAGGCGCTCTATGACAGTGCGCCCGAAGACCGCTGGGACGGCATGGTTGCGGGAACGGCGATCGGTCACCTGCATCTGCAGGTCGGCGACATTCCGAAAGCAGACGCCTTCTATCGCGACGTGCTCGGCCTCAAGCTGATGGCGAGCCGTCCGGGCGCGAGCTTCTTTGCGACCGGCGGCTACCATCACCATATCGCCGCCAATATCTGGAACAGCCGCGGCGCAACGGCACGCGCCGCCAACATGACCGGACTGTCGGACTACAAGATCCGCTTCAACGACAAGGCGACGCTGGATGCGGCGGTCGCCAAGCTCGACGAACTGGAGATCAGGAGCGAGAAACGCGACGGCGGCACCTTCCTCAGGGATCCCTGGGGCATCGGCCTGACGCTGTCGGCCTAACGCGCACACAGCTCGGTCGCTATTGGACCTTCTCGGTGCCGGCGGGGTTATTGATGCCCGTCGGTCCGCCGCCGTTTCCGCTCGGCGATGGTGAACGATCCGTCGCTTCCGGTGCCTTTAACGGGCCGCAGGCGGGGTTATCGTCAAAGGTGCCGGAGCCGGACGGCTGCGTATTGATCGGGATCGGGCCAGATCGCGACGCTGTCGACGGGGATCGCGCCCGCCTGCGCTGCAGGAAATACGTCATGCCGGCGGCAGTGGCGGCAACCTGGCGGAACCGGAACCGCATCAGCGCGTTTCCATCGCGAAGCAATGGGGCTTCGGGGACCTCACCGCATGGGCATCGCCAACGGCATCCGCAAACATGCAAAGAAGATCGCCATCGGCGAACGCCATACCAGCGCCTGGGCGCAGACGCTGAAGAAAACGGCGGAAGAGCTGCCGCCGCCGCCGCTACACCGGCTGGAAAAGGACGGGCTCGACATCAGCATGGCCTGGGCGATCATCGGCATCTTCGCCATACTCGGCCTTGCCGCCGTCTACATGATGTCGCTGATCCTCATCCCGATCACCCTCGCCGTCGTCGTCGGCATGATCCTCGGCATGGCGGCGGAAAAGCTCAGCAAAATGGGCGTGCCGCGGCTTGCCAACGCCGTGTTGCTGTCAAGCTGCGTCGCGCTGGTGATCTTCCTGCTGGTCAACTCGCTCGCCGGCCCGCTGGTGGCGTTTGCCAATGAAGCCCCTGATTTCGCCGAGCGGACCATCAACCGCGTCATGCCCTATCTCGAGCGCATCGAATGGCTGCACATCACGCCGGCGACGTTCGAAAGCGGGCCGATGTCGATCGGGGCACTGATCGAAAACACCGGCAATGTGCTGCATGTGGTGACAACAAGCCTGACGCCGGCACTGGTGCAGGGGATGATCTTCTTTGCGGCGCTGCTGCTCTTCCTCGCCAGCCGCGTCAACCTGCGCAAGGCAATCATCATGACCTTCCGCACCCGCACGCAGCGCCTGGCGGCAATCCGCGTCATCAATGGCGTCGAACAGGTGCTCGGCTTCTATTTCGCCACAGCCTCGCTGATCTATATCGGGCTCGGCGTGGTCATGACCGTCATTGCCTATGCCGGCGGGCTGGCGGCGCCGGTGCTCTGGGGCTTTTTCGCCTTCCTGTCGAGCTTCATTCCCTATCTCGGCATCACGCTGATGACGCTTGCCGTCGCGATCGCCGGCATCCTCACCTATGACAGCCTGTTCACCGGTCTGATGCCGGCCGCAGCCTTCTTCACCGTGCATCTTCTCATGGAAAACCTGATCTTCCCGGCGGTGATGGGACGGCGGCTGGAGATCAATCCTTTCGTCGTCTTCCTCGCCATCCTGTTCTGGACGTGGATGTGGGGCGCCGTCGGCGCCATGCTGGCGCTGCCGCTGTCGCTGATCGTCATGACTGTTATCGATGAACTGCTGATCGAGGAAAAACCGCAGCCGCAATTGCCGAAGTGAACTGAACGGGAGGCGTGGGTGGCATCCGATCTCGATCTCAACGAATCCGATCACGACCAGATGGTCAGCGGCCGCTCTCTCTGGGGGAAAAGCGGCCTACGGCCGCAATGGCGACCGATCGAACAGAGCTTTTCCGCCGAGGTGGCGGTGATCGGCGGCGGCATCACCGGCGCATTGGTGGGCGAACATCTGTCGGCGCGCGGTTTTTCCGTTGTGATCATCGACCGGGAGGAGCCCGGCTTCGGCAGCACGTCGGCGAGTACGGCTATGCTGCAATGGGAAATCGACAGCACGCTGACCGAGCTTGAGGAATATTACGGCTTCGAGCGCGCGGCCGGCATCTACCGCCGCAGTGGTGCCGCGGTCGCCGGCCTTTCCAAGCTGATTGCCGCAAACGGAATTGCCTGCGGCTTCCGGCCGCGCAACACGCTCTATCTCGCTGCCAATCAGGAAGGGGCACGAGACCTTCTGGAGGAGCGTCAACTCCGCCGCCGGGCGGGTCTGCCGGGCGTCTATCTCGAACATCCCGATCTCTTCACCCAGTTCGAAATCGACCGGGATGCGGCGATCTTTTCGCCGAGTTCGGCGGAATGCGATCCGCTGCTCCTGACCTGGGCGCTGATCGAAATGGCCGTTCGGCGCGGGACGAGGCTGGTGAAGGCTTCCGTGACGGCGCTTCACAGCGAAGGCGATCACGTCACGGCGGAGACGGACGCAGGCCACCTCATCGAGGCGCGCCATGTCGTGCTTGCGACCGGCTATTCGATGCCGGGCTTCGACATGCCGAAGCTGCACCGCGTCAGCTCGAGCTGGGCGCTCGCCACCGTGCCGCAGGACCCGGCACATTTCTGGCGCGACAGGGCGCTGATCTGGGAAGACACCCACCCCTATCTCTACATGCGCACGACAGCCGACAACCGCATCGTCGCCGGCGGCGAGGACGATGGCACAACCGATCCCGAAATGCGCGACCGCAAGCTGCCGGCAAAGACCATGGCAATCCGGGAAAAGATGAAGCGGCTATGGCCGAAGGCGGATACGCGGGTGGAGCATGCCTGGTGCGGAACCTTCGGCGAGACGGCCGACGGCCTGCCGCTGATCGGCCCGGTGCCCGAGATGCCGCATGTGCTCGCAGCCTACGGCTACGGCGGCAACGGCATCACCTTTTCCTATCTCGCCGCCCAGATGATCGGCGCCATGCTCGCCGGCATGCATCGCGACTGGTTCGAGGATTTCGCGCTCGACCGGGAGGGACCGGGCTTGCGGCGGTTTGGAGAGGGTGTGGTGCGGATGGGGAGCGAGTTGAGGTAAGGTCCCGCATTGACTGTCGCTGCGTGGGGTGTCCCGCAGCCTGTCTTCAATCACTCCGTCGTCTTGTCGTCACCCATATCCTCGACATCCTCGAGGCGGACGAACTCGGTGCCCTTGGCTTTCAGATCGACCAGCGCCTTCGCCACCCCCTCGCCGGCCGCATGGGTCGGCTGGTTGATGTGGGAGATGACGACATCGCCGTCCTTGGCAGAAGCGATGCGCTTTTCTGTGATCGCTGCCCCGAGCAGCGAGCCGCCGTCGCCGTTCACCGAATAGCCGGCGATGCGGTAACCCATGGCGCGGATTTCGCCGATGGCGGACAGGTCATATTTGGCCGTGGAGCCGCGGAACCAATGCGGCGCCGGAATGCCGGCCGCGGCCATGGCGGCAGCGCCACCCTCGACCTCCTGCTTCACCGCCTGCGCCGAGCCGGCCGACGCGATGCCATAGATCAGCGTCGGCGTATCGACGGCCGGAATATGGTTCTGGCCGTGGTTTTCGAGTTCGAAGAGATCGGGATTCTCAAGGAAGACGGCAAGGGCTGCGGGGTTGCGCTTCAGCCAGCGGGCGGTGACGAAGATCGTTGCCGGGATGCGTTCCCGCACCAGGGTCGAAAGAATGCGCTCGTCAGCCTGGCCCATGCAGGCATCGAAGGTCAGCGCGATGCGGGCATGGCCGGCGAGGTTGGAGCGGGCGATATGCAGATGCGGCTCGACGAGCTTTACCGCCGGCGCTTTCGAAACCGGAACTGTTGCCGCCGAGATCAGCGGCGCAGACGGCAATTCCTCTGCCGATGCGGCTGATATCGCGGCGAGAAGGAATGCCGAAGCGAAAAGGATGCGGTTCATATCGGGGCTTCTACGATTGGGTCCGTTGATTTTAGCGCGTGCTTCTGCACGCCGCCATGTGGCCGGATGTCACCGCAGCCGCCTGAACAAGGCCAACGATATCAATCGTAGAGATAATATTTGTCCCACTTCTCGCGCGGCACCTTGTCGCCGATCTGGTAATCGAGCTCGCGCACGTTGATATGCTGCGGACCGGTGATGCAATTGTAGGAGAGATGGTACCAGTCGCCCTTGCTGCGGAAGACCGCCCCCGGCGCCTGCAGCGAATTGTCGCCGGCGACCGGATCCTTGAACGTATAGGCGATCACCTTGTCGGGCTTGAAGCCGGTGCTGTCATTGTTGATGCGGCTCATCGCCTCGGTGTCGCAGCTCTGCTCCAGCCGGGTCGAGGGATCGAGTTTTTCCAGCTGCTTCTTGATGGCGGGATCGACGGCGAAGGCGGGGGCAGCAAGGCCAAGGAGGGATACAAACAGGAGCAGACGTTTCGGCATTGTGGAGAAAATCCCTTACTGTTGTCCATTCTTCACCCTGCCCCGGGCAGCTTGCCGGGGGCTTGGCACGTGCAAATTTCGCGCGACGAGAGCGGACTTTCTTAAATATTGTGGTGACATCAAGGCAAAGCGGGCAGAGCCGCCTCCTTGCCTGTGGAAGGTCATCCGCACCCTTGGCGCAGCCTTGCCGCTTGATCCGGCGGCGGCGCGCCTCTATCTCTTGCCAACCCGACATTCCCACCGGAGCCAATTCCTTGTCCGTTTTCAAGAGCCTGCCGACACCGCCCGCCGCACCGAAAAAGCCCGTCTCCGATACGCGCCACGGCATTACCCGCACGGACGATTATGCCTGGCTGCGCGCCGACAACTGGCAGGCGATGTTCAAGGATCCGTCGATCCTCGATCCCCAGATCCGCCAACATCTCGAAGCTGAGAACGCCTATATGAACGCGGCGATGGAGGACACCAAGCCGCTGCAGAAGGCGCTGTTTTCCGAAATGCGCGGCCGCATCAAGGAAGATGACAGCTCGGTGCCGATGAAGGACGGCGCCTATGCCTACGGCACTTTCTATGTCACCGGCGGCGAACAGCCGCGTTATTTCCGCATTCCCCGTGACGGCGACGTTGCCAACGAGACGATCCGCACGGTGCTGCTCGACGGGGACAAAGAAGCCGCCGGCAAAGCCTATTTCCGCCTCGCCGGCCTCGACCATACGAGCGACCATAGCCGCGGCATCTGGGGCTATGACGACAGGGGCTCGGAATTCTTCACCCTGAAAGTGCGCGACCTCGCGACCGGGCAAGATCTTGCCGACCGGATCGAGAATACCGGCGGCGGCGGCGTCTGGGCGCCCGACGGCAAGAGCTTCTTCTATTCGGCGCTCGACGAGAACCACCGGCCGTCGAAGGTCTTCCACCATATTGTCGGCCGGCCACAATCGGAAGACCGGCTGGTCTATGAGGAGGCCGATGCCGGCTTCTTCATGGGCGTCGGCGGCTCGCTGCTCGACGATGTCATCTATATCGACATTCACGACCACGAGACCAGCGAATACCGGCTGCTGTCGACCAAGGACCTGACGGCGGAACCGAAGCTGGTGGCAGCGCGCGAGGAGGGCATCGAATATTCGCTGACCGAGGGCGGCGACGTCTTCTACATCCTCACCAATGACGGCGGCGCCAAGGATTTCAAGATCATGGAAGCGCCGGTCGACAATCCGGTCAAGGAAAACTGGCGCGAAGTGGTCGCCCACAAGCCCGGCACGCTCATCATCAGCCACATGGCCTATGCCCGCCATCTCCTGTGGCTGGAACGCAAGGACGGCCTGCCGCAGATCATGATCCGCGACCGGGCGACCGGCGAGGAACATGCGATCGCCTTTGCCGAGGAGGCCTATTCGCTGGGGCTCTCCGGTGCTGCGGAATACGACACGGATGTCATCCGCTTCTCCTATTCCTCGATGACGACGCCGTCGCAGCTCTACGATTACAATATGGTGACGCGCGAGCGCACGCTGTTGAAGACGCAGGAAGTGCCGTCCGGCCACAATCCCGACGACTACGTCACCCGCCGCGTCTTTGCGCCCGCCTGGGACGGCGAGACGGTGCCGGTCACCCTGCTCTATCGCAAGGATACGCCGCTTGACGGCAGCGCCCCCTGCCTGCTCTACGGCTACGGCGCCTACGGCATCACCATTCCGGCCGGCTTCAACACCAACTGCCTGTCGCTGGCCGACCGCGGCTTCGTCTATGCCATCGCCCATATCCGCGGCGGCAAGGACAAGGGATTTGCCTGGTACGAAGACGGCAAGATGGAAAAGAAGACGAATACCTTCAAGGACTTCGTCGCCGCTGCCGACTATCTGAATCAACAGAAGTTCACCTCCTACGCAAAGATCATCGCCGAAGGCGGCTCGGCCGGCGGCATGCTGATGGGCGCAGTAGCCAACATGGCGCCGGAAAAATTCGCCGGTCTCATCGCCGCCGTTCCCTTCGTCGATGTGCTCAACACCATGCTCGACGACACTTTGCCGCTGACGCCGCCGGAATGGCCGGAATGGGGCAACCCGATCGACAGCCGGGAAGAATACGAGCAGATCGCAGCCTACTCGCCCTATGACAATGTCGGCGCCAAAGCCTATCCGCCGATCCTGGCGCTCGGCGGCCTGACGGATCCCCGCGTCACCTATTGGGAGCCGGCCAAATGGGTGGCGAAGCTGCGCGACAAGACGACGGGCGCAGCGCCGATCCTGCTGAAGACGAATATGGACGCCGGCCATGGCGGCGCGTCCGGCCGGTTCCAGCGGTTGGAAGAGATTGCGTTCGAATATGCGTTTGCGATCAAGGTGGCGGGGAAAATGTAAAGGGTTGGGGTGTGCCGTGTGGCACCCCCCTCTGCTTTGCCAGGCCTGGCAGGGCAGAGGGGCGGCCACGGCACAAGGGTCAAGGGAGAGAGAAATGCCCGTCTACATCGCCCTCCTCCGCGCCATCAATGTCGGCGGCACTGGCTCTTTGCCGATGACCGAACTCAAGGCGATTTGCGAAGACCTCGGCTTTACCGACGTGAAAACCTACATCCAGAGCGGCAACGTGGTTTTCCGCTCGGATGAGGCGGAAAAGACGGTCGAGAAAAAACTCGATGAAGCGCTCGGCCGCAAGATGGGCAAACATCCAGGCGTGATGGTGCGAACCCGTCAAGAGCTTGACGATATCGTCGCCAACGCCCCTTTCCCCGACGCCAAGCCGAACTTCCTGCTCGTCTACTTCCTGCCCGAAAAGGCATCCGCCGATGCGCTGGAGAAAATGGTGGCGCCGGATGGCGAGGAGGCGAAGCTCGCCGGCCGGGAGATCTATGTGCATTATTCCAATGGGTCCGGCCGTTCGAAACTGAAGCTGCCGGCGCTGAAACCCGGCACCTCGCGCAATCTCAACACCGTGCGCAAACTTGCGGAAATGGCGGCTGACATGGAGGTGAGAACTGAGTGCGGCGCGCAGAATTCGATTCAAGCGACGCGTCTCAAGTCTTTGTTTTTCCATCAACCTTCGTCCGCCTGGCCTTGTAACCGCTGATCTCCTCGCCTGATGTCGGCGAGAAACGCAGGTTCCAGACCGTGGCAGTGATCGAGATGAGAGTGACGACGATGAAGGCGGTGGAGAAATCGGCGAGCGACGGCGTCTCGACATTGTTGAAGGCCATCGAGCCGTGCAGCGCCAGGGCCCCGATGCAGATGCCGAGCGACAGCATGAGCTGCTGAAAGGTCGTGTAGAAACTCGTCGCCGAGCTCATCCGCTCCTTGTCGATCTCGTCATAGGCAATGGTGTTATAGGCCGTGAACTGGAACGACAGGAAGAAGGCGCTGAGCACCAGCACGATGAAGATCAGCGGCATCGGCCAGTCCGGCCGGAAAGCGGCGCAGAGGCCGTAGCCGACCGTGCCGAGGATGCCGTTGAGGACGAGGCTGCGGCGGAAACCGAGCCGGCTGAAGACGAACTTCGCCATCGGCTTCATGGCGAGAGCGCCGAGTGCGGTGGCGATGACGATCTGGCCGGCCGCGGCGGCGGACAGGCCGAAACCGATCTGGAAGAGCAGCGGCAGCAGGAAGGGCTGCGCCCCTTGGGTGATGCGGGTCAGCGAACCGGCGATGACGGATGTGCCGAAGCTCGGCACCTTCATCAGCGAAAAATCCATGATCGGCGACGGATGCCTGCGGGCATGCCTGAGATAGCCGATGCCGAAGATGAGGCCGATTGATATCAGGAAGATCGAGAAGGCGCCCTCGCCTTCATGGCTCGACATTTCGAAGCCGAAGAGCAGCGAGCCGAGCGAGATGCCGGAGAGCACGAAGCCGATCGTATCGAAGGGTCCGCTCGCCTTGCCCTTCACCTCATCGATATAGATCGAGACGAAGATCATGCCGATGATGCCGACCGGCACGTTGATGTAGAAGATCCAGCGCCAGTCGAGATAGGTGACGAAGAAGCCGCCGAGCGGCGGGCCGACGATCGGGCCGATCAGCGCCGGCACCAGCAGCCAGGACATGGCACTGACCATATCCTTGCGGGCGACGCTGCGCATCAGCACCAGGCGCCCGACCGGCATCATCATCGCGCCGCCCATGCCCTGCAAGAGCCGCGCTAGCACCAGGAAGGACAAAGTCGGCGCCAGCGCACAGAGGATGGAGCCGGCGACGAAGACGGCGATTGCCGCGCGGAAGACGGTGCGGGAGCCGAAACTGTCGGCCATCCGGCCGCTCGCCGGAATGAAGATCGCCAGGCTGAGGAGATAGGAGGTCAGCGCGATCGACATGGCCGGCGCGCTGACGGCGAAATCGCGCGCCATGGTCGGCAGCGCGGTCGCCAGCACGGTCGCGTCGATATTTTCCATCAGCATCGCGCTCGCGACAATCATCGCGATCACCCGGAAATTGGGCGCGGCGCGCCGAACCATCGGCGCCTGGTAGATCTGATCCGACATCGTCCGGAATCACTCGCGGTGGCGCGGCGGAGCACACAAGGCAGCAAGGCCGCGGAGATGACATGGCACAAGGCCAAAGGGGAGACGATCTGCTATACGCTTGAGATCATGGCGGCGCTATGTCCTTTATGGCAAAGCTGCTTTGACGAGAGGGAAAGGCGGATCACGATTCCTTGCATCGCCCTAATGTTCGTGAAGGTCGTTCAGCCGGCATGAGCGGCTTGCGCCGCAGACACCCCGGCCCTACCTATGAAGCATGACCTCCGCCCTTGAGACAAATCGGCCCGGTGCGGCCTTTCCGTTCGACAACAGCTATGTCGGCTTGCCCCCGCGCTTCTTTGCGGCCCAAGCGCCGACGCCGGTGGCCGAGCCCTGGCTGATCAAGCTGAACGAGCCGCTGGCCGCCGAGCTCGGGCTCGACGTCGAGACGCTGCGGCGCGACGGCGCTGCGATCTTCTCCGGCAATCTCGTCCCCGAAGGGGCCGAACCGCTGGCGATGGCCTATGCCGGCCATCAGTTCGGCGGCTTCTCGCCGCAGCTCGGCGACGGGCGCGCCATCCTGCTCGGCGAGGTGGTCGACCGCAGCGGCCGGCGCTTCGATATCCAGTTGAAGGGTGCCGGGCCGACGCCTTTCTCGCGCCGCGGCGACGGGCGGGCGGCCATCGGGCCGGTGCTCAGGGAATATATCATCAGCGAGGCGATGTTTGCGCTCGGCATTCCCGCCACGCGGGCACTGGCGGCGGTGACGACGGGCGAGCCGGTCTATCGCGAAGAGGTGCTGCCGGGCGCGGTCTTCACCCGCGTCGCGGCCAGCCATATCCGGGTCGGCACCTTTCAGTATTTCGCCGCGAGAGGCGACACCGACGGCGTGCGGGCGCTGGCCGACTATGTCATCGACCGGCATTATCCGGCGCTGAAAGCGGCCGAAAATCCCTATCTCGCGCTGTTCGAGGCAGTCTCGGAGCGCCAGGCGGCATTGATCGCCCGCTGGCTGCATGTCGGCTTCATCCACGGCGTGATGAACACCGACAATATGACCGTCTCCGGCGAGACCATCGATTTCGGCCCCTGCGCCTTCATGGATGCCTACGACCCGGCGACCGTCTTCTCGTCGATCGACCAGCACGGCCGTTATGCCTATGCCAACCAGCCGGGCATCGGCCAGTGGAACCTTGCAAGGCTCGGCGAAACACTGCTGCCGCTGATCGACGAAGAGCCGGACGGTGCCGTCGACAAGGCGAACGGGGTGATCCGCGCCTATGGCGAACGCTTCCAGGCGCATTGGCTGGCCGGCATGCGAGACAAAATCGGACTTGCCGGGCAAGAGGACGGCGATCTCGAACTGGTGCAGGCCTTGCTGTCGCTGATGCAGGCGCAGGGCGCCGATTTCACCCTGACCTTCCGGCGGTTGTCGGATCTTGCCGGCGATGAGGCCGCGGAGCCCGCCTTTGCGGCAAGTTTCCGCGAGGCGGAGACCTGCGGCGCCTGGCTTGCCCAATGGCGCGAGAGGCTGTCACGCGATCGGCAAACCGGGGCCGAGCGCAGCATTGCCATGCGCGGCGTCAATCCGGCCTTCATTCCGCGCAATCACCGGGTCGAGCAGGCGATCGAGGCCGCGGTCGAGAACGGCGATTTCTCGCTGTTCGAGGCGCTGCTCACCGTGCTTTCGAAACCCTATGAGGACCAGCCGGGCTTTGCCGCCTATCTGGAACCGCCGAAGCCGAACGAACGGGTGCTTGCGACCTTCTGCGGGACGTGAGCAGCCCCAATACAACCGTACCGTGACGACGGCCTGCGGCAATTGCGGCCGTTGAAAGGCATCTCCTTCGCGCTATCTGGCTGATCGGCGGGGCTTTTCCGCCGATCCCTCACCCGGCGAAATCAAGCGGGAGACAGCCTTATGGCGATCGTCATCACCTCGATCTTCTTCATCATCATCGGGCTGGCGCTCGGCGGCGGCGGGCTGTGGCTCGTGACACTCGGCGGCAGTGTCTTCTATCTGTTCGCCGGGCTTATGTTCCTGATCACCGCCGGGCTGCTTCTGATGCGCAAGGCGGTGGCGCTCTGGGTCTATGCGGTGCTCGTCGTCGCCGCACTCGCCTGGGCGGTCTGGGAGGTCGGCTTCGACTGGTGGCAGCTGGGACCGCGCGGCGGCATGATCATCCTGCTCGGGCTCTGGCTGCTGACGCCGTGGATCCGCCGGCCGCTCGGCCTGCGCAGCCCGACCGGCTTCACCTATGGCGCCAATCCCTGGCCGCTCACCGTGCCTGTCATCCTCGCCATCCTTGTCGCCGTCTATTCGATGACGAGGGACCCGCACGATCTCGCCGGCGAGCTGCCGGCCGACAAGGTCGCCGCCAACCCCGCCTTCGGCGGAAGCGTGCCGGATGGCGAATGGCACCAGTACGGCCGCACGCCTTTCGGCCAGCGTTATTCGCCGCTCGACCAGATCACCGCCCAGAACGTCTCGACGCTGAAGGAAGCGTGGCGATACCAGACCGGCGACGTCAAACGGCCGGAGGATATCAGCGAGACGACCTATCAGGTGACGCCGCTGAAGGTGAAGGACACGCTCTATCTCTGCACGCCGCACAACTGGGCGATCGCGCTCGACGCCAAGACCGGCAAGGAGAAATGGAAATACGACGCCAATTCCGGCATGAACCCCAACCGACAGCACCAGACCTGCCGCGGCGTCACCTATTATGCCGATCCAACCGTCGCCGCCGGCCAGCCCTGCGCCGAACGTATCTATCTGCCGACATCGGACGCCCGGCTGATTGCGCTCGATGCGGCGGACGGAAAGGTTTGCACCAGTTTTGCCGACCAGGGCGTGCTGCATCTGGAAACCGGCATGCGCTACAATCCGGCCGGCTATTATTATTCCACCTCGCCGCCGGTGGCGGTGGCCGGCAAGATCATCGTCGGCGGAGCGGTGAACGACAATTATTCGACTGAGGAGCAATCCGGCGTCATCCGCGCCTTCGACATCAATAGCGGCGCGCTGATCTGGAACTGGGATTCCGGCAATCCCGACGTGACGACGCCGATCGCCGACGGCCAGACCTACACGACCAACTCGCCGAACAGCTGGTCGGTCTTCAGCGTCGACGAAGCGCTCGGGATGGTCTACATCCCGCTCGGCAACCAGGTGCCCGACCAGCTCGGCATCGGCCGCAGCGACAATGTCGAGAAATTCTCTTCCTCGATCGTCGCCCTCGACATCGCCACCGGCCAGCTGCGCTGGGTGCGCCAGACCGTGCATCACGATCTCTGGGACATGGACGTGCCGGCTCAGCCTGTGCTGATCGACCTGACGAAGCAGGACGGCACGGTGGTTCCCGCCCTTGTGGGCCCGACCAAGCAGGGCGATCTCTATGTGCTCGACCGGCGCAGCGGCGAGCCGATCATCCCGGTCAAGGAAATTCCCGCACCCGGCGGCGCGATCACCGGCGATCATACTTCTCCGACCCAGCCGATCTCCGATCTCACCTTCTCGCCCGAGCCTCTGCAGGAAAAAGACATGTGGGGCGTGTCGCTGTTCGACCAGCTCGCCTGCCGCATCGACTTCCATCGTTACTATTACGAGGGCCGTTATACGCCGCCTTCGCTCAAGGGGACGATCGTCTATCCCGGCAATTTCGGCACCTTCAACTGGGGTTCGGTGGCGGTCGATCCGGAGCGGCAGATCATGTTCGGCATGCCGACCTATCTCGCCTTCACCTCACGCCTGGTGCCGGCCGCCGACATTCCGCCGAGAGGCCAGGACGAAAAGGGCAGCGAACAGGGGCTGAACCGCAATGACGGCGCACCCTACGGCGTCTTCATGGGCCCCTTCCTCGGGCTCTTAAAAATCCCCTGCCAGGCGCCGCCATGGGGCTATGTCGCCGGCGTCGATCTGCGCACCGGCAAGATCGCCTATATGCACAAGAACGGCACCGTCCGCGACATGACGCCATTGCCGCTGCCCTTCAAGGTCGGCGTGCCCGGCATCGGCGGACCGATGCTGACCAAGGGCGGCGTCGCCTTCCTCGGCGCTGCGGTCGACAATTACCTGCGCGCCTATGACGTGATGAACGGGAAAGAACTCTGGCAGGCGCGGCTTCCGGCCGGCGGCCAGGCGACGCCGATGACCTATACGGCCGACGACAACAAACAATATGTCGTCATGGTCGCCGGCGGCCACGGCTCGGTCGGCACCACGCCTGGTGATTATGTGATTGCGTATACGTTGCCGTGATGGGAAGGCTGCGCCTTGAACCACATTGAACCTGCAAGTGGAAAAACGACATCACCGGGGCGCTGACGATCTGGACATATGATTGGGTGTAGCCTGGTCAGAGCCGCCGGCGAGTTTCCGGCACTGCGCTCCTAAGTCGATCGTGCCTGCGCGCGTCCGGCTTTCAAAAGAGCCTATGACGGCCGGATGGCGCATTTCGCGGCGGGGGATCGATAAAAGGAAGACCCCTCCCCAACCCCTCCCCACAAGGGGGCGGGGCTTAACCTGCCGCACCGGTTTTCCCTATCTGCGACGTTTCGAGTGGAACGAGGCGGACGCTCCGGGTTAGCCCCTCCCCCTTGTGGGGAGGGGTTGGGGAGGGGTTTTCTGGCGATTCACACCATCTCGACGATCATCCGCCCAACCTCGGCAAAGATCGGGTTGAGATCCTTTACCGGCACGGTCGCCTCGGCGATGTAGACGGCGGCGGCGATCGGGCCGCGGTCGGGGGGCCAGATCACGGCGATATCGCCGAGGGAGCCGTTCGGACCGGTGCCGGTCTTGTCGCCGACCTTCCACTCCTGGGGCAAGCCGGCTCTCAGCCGCTCGCCGCCGGTGGTGCTTGCCACCAGCCAGGCGATCAGCCGGTCCGAGGAGGCCTCTGTCAGCACCGAGCCGAGGGTCAGGTTGCCGAGTGTATCGAGCATCGCATCCGGTGTCGTGGTGTCGCGCGGATCGTCCTTTTTGCCCTCGTTCAGCGTCGGTTCGGTGCGGTCGAGACGGGTCGTGCCGTCGCCGATCGAGCGCAGCCAGTCGGTCAGACCAGCCGGCCCGCCAAAGCTTTCCAGCAGCAGGTTGCCGGCGGTATTGTCGCTGACCGTCACCGCCGCTTCGCAGAGTTCGGCGATCGTCATGCCGTCGGCGCCGGCATGTTTTTCGCTGAGCGGCGAATAGTCGACGAGCTTGTCCCTGCCGTAGGTCACCCGCCGGTCGAGCTTCTCCTCGCCCTTGTCGACCCGGGCCAGCACAAAGCCCGCGGCCAGCGCCTTGAAGGTGCTGCACATCGGAAAGGCCTCGCTGCCGCGATAGCCGAAAGAGATGCTCGTCTGGGTATCGAGCACCGAGACGCCGAGGCGGCCGCCGGTGCGTTTTTCCAACGCGGCAAGACGTCTCTCGACGTTATCGTCGCCCTCCCCGGTCTTTTCCTCGGCCCCCTGCTCGGCCCCCTCCTCGGCATTGGCGGGAAGCGCCGGCGCGGGCAGGCCCAGAGCAGGTAGGCAAAGCGCCGAGCCGAGCAGCAGGCGGCGGGTAAGGCTGAGATCCATGACATCCTCCGGTGAGTCGGAGAACAGAGCTAAGACGAGATTGCGGCGGCATCTCGTTCCCACGGCAACACTATTGCCGTCGCGCTGCCCGATTACGCGGCGCGCGTAACCTCAACTGTCACATGCGACAATTCCGTCAGCGCCGAAAGCCTGCCCTTGTAGAAGGCCGGCTCGCGCGGCGTCGAGGTAACGACGGCAACGATGGTGGCGTGGTGGCCGGGACCGACCTGCCAGACATGCAGATCGGTGATCCGGTCTTCCCCGGTCTCGATCGCCTCGCGGATTTCCGCCGGCAGCGTCTCGCCGTGCGGGACGACGTCGAGGAGAACGCCGCCCGAGGCTTTCATCAGGCTCCAGGACCAGTTGGCGATAACAAGGCCGCCGACGATGCCCATGATGGGATCGAGCCAGAGCCAGCCGTAGAGACTGCCGAGCGTCAGCGCGGCGATGGCGAGCACCGAGGTCATGGCATCGGCGATGACATGCAGATAGGCGGCGCGGATATTGTTGTCGCCGGGCTTTGCATGATGGTCGTGGGCATGATGATCGTGGGCGTGATGGCCATGATCACCATGACCGTGATCATGGTGGTGGTGACCATGATGATGCGCGTGCGCATGATGGCCATGCGCGGCATGACCGCCGCCGGCCAGCAGCCAGGCGCTGATCAGATTGACGGCAAGACCGATCACCGCGACGGCAATCGCCTGGGCAAAGCCGATCGGCACCGGGTTCGAAAGGCGCAGCCAGCTTTCCCAGGCCATCAGCAGGGCGATCAGCGCCAGGATGATGGCGCTGGCGAAACCGGCGAGATCGCCGAGCTTGCCGGTGCCGAAGGTGAAGCGCGGGTTGCGCGCCTGCCTGCGGGCGAAGAGATAGGCGAGCGCCGAAATCAGCAGCGCGCTGGCATGGGTCGACATGTGCCAGCCATCGGCGACCAGCGCCATCGAGCCATAGGCCGTGCCGGCGGCGATCTCCGCCACCATCATCACCGCCGTCAGCGCGATCACCAGCCAGATGCGCCGCTCGTTCACCGCATGATCGGCGCCGAGGAAGATATGATCATGTTCAAGGGCATCGATTCCAGCCTTGTCGATTCCGGCACGCATTACAGGCTCCTTCGTCACGGCACTCAGCGGATATAGGTTCTCAGCACTTCCGATATTTCCTCGACCGCCTCCGCCCTCGCCGCGTCGTCATCGGCATTCAGCACGTGTTCGCGCAGATGATCGTCCAGCACCTCGCCGGTCAGCCCGGTCAGGGCGCCGCGGACGGAGGCGAGCAGTTGCAGGATTTCGCCGCAGGGTCGCTCGGCCTCGAGCGCCCGCTCGACCGCTTCCATCTGCCCCTTCAAACGGCTGACGCGGGCGATGAGTTTCTTTTTCTGCAGGGTAGTGTGCGACATGGTGGTTTTATATAACATAGGGGGGTATAGTATATCAAGAGAATGGAGATGGGCTCTGAGATAGCCGATACGTAGCCCATCCGGCTGCCGCCACCTTCCCGTAAACGGGGCGAAGGGACCATGCCGCGCCCTCTCCGTCCCGGGGTTATGTAGCAAATGCCACCAACTACCGGCCCAACGAAGCGATGTACGTTCACACAAACTATTGCTTCCCATACCCCATGAATTGAGCGCACAATCCAACTGGCTCACCAAGCCGAAGGACTACGAGGGGCGGTCCATGGTTTCCTCACCAGCAACAGCACTTGTGGTGCCTTTTGCGGTCTTACTGACGGGTCTGTTCGCACAGAGCGATGCCCACATGGCGGCTGGCGGTTGGACCTACCCACCCGCCTGTTGCAATGGCAACGATGTCGGTGGTGACTGCCAAGCGATTCCGAGTTCGGACGTCACGAAAGGGCCATTCGGATTCTCAATTCACCTTCATCCGGGAGACCATCATCTTGTGACCAGAAATCAGCTATTGTTAATCCCTTACGGAAAGGAGATTCCATCTCACGACCATGACTATCACATCTGCCTTCAGCCAACAGATGACCGTTCTGACGCTGCAGGGATGGGGCGAGATGGAAAATACCGCGTTAACTGCTTCTTTGTGCCTCCAGACGGTGTTTGATTGGGAAATCCTCTCGTCGTTCCGTGATGGCAGTGGGCACGAGGTGCGCGGTTCAGTCGTAGTCACTCCTGCCACAAAGCATTCCGCAGATCCTTTGGCCAACCGGACGGCAAGGGACGGGACACGCGCGATCCGCCATTGACAAATGCGGCATTTCCGACGATTGATGCTGCATGATCAAAAACGCGCACCAGAGCCGCTCGTATTTTTGGCTGTACCTGTAAAGGGCGGCCCGACAGATCATATTGTCAACAAGCCGCCGTCAGGCGGCTTTGTTGTATCGGCAGCGTCCTGACGGCAGACTATCAAAGGACGCGAAGACCATGACCGAAATCGAAGACAGCGAAATTTCACTGATGCGCCCATCGGTGGTGACGATTCGCGCCGCCAAGCCGCGCGACCTGCCCGAGCTCAACGAGATGATCGCCCTGCTTGCCGGCCATCACGGCGATGCGGCGGCAACGACGCCGGAGCAGCTGGAGCGCGATCTCTTCGGCCCGCTGCCCTGGATCCAGGCGCTCGTCGCCGAGACCGGCGAAGGGCTGATCGGCTACGCCATTCTCGTGCCGCTCTACAGGGCGCAGGAAGGCAAGCGCGGCATGGACCTGCACCATCTCTTCGTGCGCGACGGCCATCGCGGCCACGGCACCGGCCAACTGCTCGTCGACCGCGCCCGCGAGACTGCCCGCAATGCCGGCTGCGGCTACCTCTCCGTCAGCGCCGCCACCGGCAACGTGCTGGCGCACCGCTTCTATGAACAGCTGGATTTCACCCCGCGGCCGGTCACCGGCATGCGCTACATGCAATCGATCGCTTAAGTCGGCGGCTTCTGCCTTTCATGCGCCGGCCGCGTCGCCCATTGGTGGAGCGCGGCCTTGACGAAGGCAAGAGCAGCGGCGCGCGCCGACGCCAGATCGCGGGGGTCTTCCAGCCTTTCGGCGAAGCGCGCCTCCATCGCCCTCATCGTCTCGTCGAACCAGCCGGCAAGCAGTACGTTGCGCCCGGCAAGACCGGCACGCATGCGGGTAATGACGAGATCGAGTTGTTCAAGAGTCGGTTTGGTCTTCATCGATAGCCTCGAGACTGCGCGCTCTAACGGCCCGGCACGGCCTTCAGATAGGCGGCAATCGCCTCGCGGTCGGCGGCCGGCAGGTGGGCGATGTTCTGCTGCACATCGACCATCGAGCCGCCGACGGAATCGAATTCGGGGGTGAAGCCGGTTTCGAGGTAGCTGGCGATATCGGCCTCGCTCCAGCCGCCGATGCTCTTGGAGGCCGGGGTGATATCGGGTATGCGGCCCTTGCCTTCCGGATTGGGCGCACCGGCCAGCCACTGCCCCGCCTGGAAGCCGCCGAGCGCATCGCGCGGCGTGTGGCATTCGCCGCAATGACCGGGGCCCTCGACGAGATATTGCCCGCGCTTGATCTTGTCGTCGCTCTTTGCCAGCGCGACACGCGGCTGATCGTTGAAATAGAGGAATTTCCAGCCGCCGAGCGCCGGCCGGATGTTGAAGGGGAACGGCAGTTCATGCGGGGGAGCGACGTTCGCACTCTTCGGCAGGGTTTTCAGAAAGGCGAAGAGATCGTTGACGTCCTTATCGCTCATGCGGGCATAGGAGGCGTAGGGAAAGGACGGATAGAGATGCTGGCCATCAGGGCCGACGCCGCGCTTCATCGCATTGCCGAACTCCGCAAGCGTCCAGCTGCCGATGCCGGCCTTTTCATCCGGCGAGATGTTCGGCACGTGGAAGGTGCCGAAAGGGCTCTTCAGCGCCAGACCGCCAGATAGCGTCAGCTTGGCATCGCCTTCCGAACCCGGGGCGGCATGGCAGCTGACGCAGCCGCCCGTCCAGAACACCAGCTGGCCATTGACCGGATCAGGCGCGCCGAGACCGGCCCAATGGCTTTCCGGCAGCGGATCGGGTGCGGTGACGAGATAGAAGGCGCCCCCGCCAAGGACGGCGACGCCGATCAGACAGAGCAGTAACCGGATGAACCTGCGGATCATGCCCCGCCTCCCCTTTTTGCCGAATTTTCTGTGCGGCGCGATTCTGCGACCGGCCTCGCACGGGCGGAGAATAAGGTGATCCGCGCCGGCAGCAAGGCCGGCGCGGATCGTGTATCAAGTTCAGATCAAACGGCCTATCAATCCTTGATGCGATAGGCCTTGTGACAGCCGCCGCAGCTGGCGCCCAGCGTGTTGACCGTGGCGCCGACAGCGGCGGGATCGGCCGGAAGCTGGGCGAGCGCGGTTTCGGCGTCGGTGGAGAGCTTGGCGGCGCGCGCCTTGAAGTCATCCATGTTTTCCCAGATCTTCGGGCTCGCCTCTTGGTCGCCCGTTTCCGTGCCCGGCTTGAACTGATCGGGAAAAACCTTGGCCGTTGTGGCAATCGTCGTCAGCGCCGCCTTCACGGCTTCGGCGTCATAGGGCTTGGTGCCCTTGGCGATGGCGCTGAGGGCGCCGGCCGCACCGCCGATCTGCTTCATCAGGGCAATGCGCGAATCATGCGTGCCGTCGGCGGCGGTCACCGAACCGAGGGCTATTGCGGCCATCGCTGCGGCGGCAGCTACTGCTTTCCAATTCATATTCCTCTCCAATTTTCTGAAGGCCAAGGCGGCCGGCGGCCAATCTGCACCGGGAGCATGACAAAATCCATGGCGGGAGATAGTCACGTTTTGCCGGATCGCCATAAAAACAATGTGATACGAACAGCTCAAGCGCTTTTCCAACCCTGCCAGAGGCTCAAGGCGGAGACCGCAACCAGCAACAGGCCGGCGAAGCGGCCGACAAAGGCGGTGGCGTCGGGATTGGCGACGAGCAGGTCGCGGCTGCGGCCGGCCGTCATCGCCAGCGTGCCGTAGACGGCGAGCTGGGTGACGACGGTCATGGCTCCCATGATCAGGCCCTGCATCCAGACCGGCCCGTATTCCGGCTTCAGGAACTGCGGATAGACCGCGAACATGAAGATATAGGCCTTCGGATTGACGAGACAGGTGACGGCGCCCTGGCGGAAGGCACGCCAGCCGGAGCGCGCCGTTCCCGGCCCGACCGCCTCGACGGTGATCGAGCTGCGGATCAGCGAAATGCCGATCCAGATCATATACGCGACGCCGGCAAAGAGCAGCACGTTGAAAAGCTGCGGCAGCATGGTGACGAGCAGGCCGACGCCGGCCGCGCCATAGGCCGAATGCACCGCGCCGCCGGCCATGATGCCGCCTGTCGCCGCCAGCCCCCGCCTGACGCCGCCGGTCAGCGAATTGGCGAGCACAAAGAGCATATCCATGCCGGGCACGATGATGATGCCGAACAGAAGGGTGAAGAAGAGCCAGAGGTTTTCGTGGTAGTTCATGTCAGTTACCGCCTTGAGTTCTGCGGGCTTTTTGGAAAGACCCTGATTGTTTTCAATCCGATAGGCGGATCTATACGGGAACCCAACTGACAGTGTATTGTCAGGAGCGTTGGGGATGGGAGAGGCAAAAATGCGCAAGGCCTCGCGGCTTTTCGAGATCATTCAGATCCTCAGGCTCGCCAGAAAGCCGATGACGGCGGCTCACATGGCCGAGACGCTCGAAGTGACGGTCCGCTCGATCTATCGCGATATTTCAGCCCTTCAGGCAATGCGGGTGCCGATCGAGGGCGGGCGCGGCATCGGCTACATCATGCGGCCGGGCTTCGACCTGCCGCCCTTGATGTTCTCGATCGAGGAGATGGAGGCGATCGTGCTGTCGCTGGCGCTGCTCGACCGGACGGCGGACGAGGAGCTGAAACAGGCGGCCCGCCGGGTCAACCGGAAGATATCAGCCGCCGTGCCGGCGCCGCTGCGCCAGGCGATGGACAGCAAGGCGCTGTACGCCTGGGGCTCGAGCGCGCAGCCGGCGGGCCTGGATCTCGCGATCGTGCGCCGGGCGATCCGCGACGAATGCAAGCTGAAGCTCGGCTACCGCGACGAACTCGGCCGCGCGACCGAGCGAACGGTCCGGCCGATCGCGCTGATCTACTATTCGCAGACCGCCAATATCGTCGCCTGGTGCGAACTGCGCCAGGCGATCCGCAATTTCCGCAGCGACCGGGTGGAGCACTGTGAGGAGGCCGCGGATTTCTTCAAGGGCGAAGGCGACAGCTTGAGGGAATTGTGGACGAGCGGGTGGACGGAGGCGCCGGTGACGGTTTGATGGGGCGCGCCTTAGGAAAAACCCCTCCCCAACCCCTCCCCACAAGGGGGAGGGACTTACCTGGGGCTCCACCTCGTTCCTTCTCGAAACGGCGCGGATATGGAAAGGGGGTGCGGCAGTTTAAGCCCCTCCCCCTTGTGGGGAGGGGTTGGGGAGGGGTCTTGAACACTCGCGCGAACCGGGCAGTAGCGAGACAGCCCGCAAAGGACGAACGAGCCGCCTGCCGCTAATAAACCAGCGTGCGGCTGTCTTCCCGGCCGAAGCCGTGGATTTCGATGCGGTCGGCATGCACCTCGACGATCGCGAAGGCGTTTTCTTTCTCGGTGTCGACCACGCCCTTGAAATTGACGAAGTGGCAGGCGCCGGCCTTGCCGTAATTGCCGGCATGGTCGTGGCCGTTGAGATAGGCGACGACATGGGGCTGCGCGGCGAGCAGCGTCACGATGCGCTCGCTGTCCCACATGCCGTGCTCGCAGGGCGGATGCACCGGATAGTGGTTCATGACGATGACCTGTTCACCGGCGGCGGCAGCGCTGGCGATTTCATCGGCCAGCCAGGCGAACTGTGCGTCGCTGAGTGCGGCATTCCAGCGATGGGCATTCGCCGCACCTTTGGCCTGCAGCGCCGCCAGCATCTCGGCAGCCAGGGCCCGATGAGGATGGCCTTCCGGCGGCGCGAAGGTGCTGACCTCGTTGCCGTCGAGCACGATGAAGCGCCAGCCGTGGCGGGAGAAGCTGTAATAGGGCGACGGCAGGCCGAGACGCGCGGCGACTTCGGAGAGATGGCCGGGCGAGACCGAGAAATCGTGATTGCCGAGCAGGAAGAGCGCCTCGTGCCGGAGCTTGTCATAGACCGGCAGGATATCGTCGAAGCTTGAGAAACTCCGGTCGATGACATCGCCGAGCGTCATGACGAAGCTCAACTCCCAGCCGTTGAAGACCTCGATCGCCTCGGCAACCTTGGCAAGGCTGCTGGCGTAGTGGCGGTCCATCGCCTGATGCGGCGGAATTGCGGCATATTGCGGGTCGGCGATGATGCCGAAGCGGAACAGGGGAGAAGCGAAAGAAGACATGGGGGCGTGATTAGGAGCAGCCGGTGACAGGGATGTGACGGCTTGGCGTGAAAACGAAACACCCGGCGTTTGGGGCGCCGGGTGCCGAATGTTCAGATGAAAACCGCTTACTTCGTGGCTTCTTCGTAACGTTCCAGGACGTAGTCCCAGTTGATCAGGCTGTCGACGAAGGCTTCGAGGTACTTCGGTCGGGCGTTGCGGTAGTCAATGTAATAGGAGTGTTCCCAGACGTCGACGCCGAGGATCGGGGTGGCGCCGTGAACGAGCGGGTTTTCGCCGTTCGGGGTCTTGGAGATTTCGAGCTTGCCGTTCTTGACGGAAACCCAGGCCCAGCCCGAGCCGAACTGGGTGGCGCCGGCATTGGCGAAATCGGCCTTGAACTTGTCGTAGCCGCCGAGATCGGAGGCGAAGGCGGCTTCGAGCTTGCCCGGCAGCTTGTTGCCGCCGCCGCCCTTCTTCATCCACTTCCAGAAATGGATGTGGTTGTAGTGCTGGGCGGCGTTGTTGAAGAGGCCGGCATTGGTGCCGAAGGACTTCTTCACGACGTCTTCGAGCGAGAGGTCCGAGAGACCGGCTTCGGCGGCGAGCTTGTTGCCGTTGTCGACATAGGCCTTGTGGTGTTTGTCGTGGTGAAACTCCAGCGTTTCCTTCGACATGAAGGGAGCAAGCGCTTCGTAATCATAGGGAAGTTCAGGCAATTCGAAAGCCATGTCAGATCTCCTCTTGGCAATAGATTGCGTCTCGGCAGGTGAGGCGGAACATAGGAGGGGAAGCACGGAGAGGCAACCGGCGAAATATCAAAAAACGACCGGCCGGAGGAAAATTTGCCTCAGTTGCAGGGCTTCATTCGCGCGGGCAAATCGCCCGGCTTGCCCGCCGCGAAAACCGCTTTGCCTGTGAGAGATCAAGGGAGACCCGATATGAACAGGAATATAATCCAGCTTCTGGCGGCCGCCGCGCTGCTTTCGCTCTCGGGCGCGGCGCATGCCTCCTCCGACGAGGCGTGGAGGCAGCTCGCCGCCGACGTCGAGGCCAAATGCAAGCAGGCGGCGGTCGCGCTCGAAAAGCCCGCCGCCACCGTCGACCCCTTCGGCAGCTCGCATTATGGGCTCGCTCTGGTGACGGGCAAGCCGAAGGGCGCCAATGGGCTGATCGCCCAGATCTGCGTTTACGATAAGGAAAAGAAATCCGTCGAGATCGGCAGCGAGCTGGACGCCGAAAAACTCGGGCTCATGCCGGCAAAATAGGCTGCCGCGGGGCCAGAGCATTTCCGTTCTTCGAATCACGAAGATGCTCTATCTCTTTGTTTTTACACAATTCCGGACGCAAAACCGCGACGCACTTTTGCTGGAATTGCTCTTAGCCGCCTTTCAAATCCGTGCCTTGCGTCACATTGCGCGGGGAACCGAAACCTACTCTCGGGAGTTGAAAGAAGGGTTAGGGAGGCGCGCCGACATGTCAGAGCTTCGCGGCAGGGCGGAAGATCAGCAGAAAATCTATCAGCGCTGGGCACCAGTCTATGACCGGGTCTATCGCGGCATCCTGCGCGATGGTCACCGCAAGCTGGCAGCACTCGCCGCCGCAGCCGGCACCGATATTCTGGAAATCGGGGTCGGCACCGGCCTGACGCTCGGGCATTACCCGCGCCACTGCCGGGTGACCGGCATCGACATTTCCGAACACATGATCGCGCGGGCGCGGGAAAAGGCAAAACGCGAAAATCTTGCGCATGTGCAGGCGCTCGAGGTGATGGATGCGCATGCGCTCACCTTTGCCGACCGGTCTTTCGATGCGGTCTGCCTGCCCTTCGTCATCACCCTCGTCCCCGAGCCCGAACGGGCGCTCGACGAATGCGCCCGGGTGCTCAGGCCGGGCGGCGAGATCATCCTCGCCAGCAAGCTCGGCGACGGCGCCGGCCTGCAGGGCGCGATCGAGACGGCGGTGGCGCCGCTGGTGCGCCACATCGGCTGGTCCTCCGCCTTCCGCATTCATCGCATCCTCGCCTGGGTCCAGCGCCGCGGCGATTTTGCCGCTGCCGAGATCCTGCCGGTCTTTCCGAACGGTTTCTTCAAGATCGTCCGACTGAAGCAGCGCGGGCCTGCCGCCTGAGAAGGATTTTTTCCCCGCATTCGCGGCTTCCACTATAATGCCGGCATTCGCCCGAGGGGACCGCATGACATCGGACTTCTTCTTTTTCATCGTGGTGGGCTTTTGCGCGCAGATCGTCGACGGCGCACTCGGCATGGCCTTCGGCGTGCTGTCGACGACGAGCCTTCTCGCCTTCGGCGTGCCGGCAGCCAATGCCAGCGCCATGACGCATGTGGCGGAAATGTTCACGACCGCCGCGTCGGGCCTGTCGCATGCCTATCATCGCAATGTCGACTGGCGCCTGGTGGCGCGGCTCGCGCCGGCCGGCATGATCGGTGGCGCGATCGGGGCCACCCTGCTCGCCAATATCGACGGCAAAACGATCGCGCCCTTCGTCTCGGCCTATCTGATCGCGATCGGGCTGCTGATCCTCTACAAGGCGTTTCGGCCACCGGGCAGGCGCGAGGTGCGCGACTGGGCCGTGCCGCCCGTCGGGCTTTGTGGCGGCGTGCTCGATGCGATCGGCGGCGGCGGATGGGGACCCGTCGTCACCAGCACGCTGGTCGGCCGCGGCCACGATCTGAAGCGGGTGATCGGCTCGACCAACTTCACCGAATTCGCGGTGACGCTGACGATTTCGCTGACCTTCGTCGTCACGCTCGGCTGGTCGGAGCTCAATTCGGCGATCGGCCTGATCATCGGCGGCGTTATCGCCGCCCCTTTCGGCGCCATGCTCGTCAAGCGGCTGCCGGTGCGGCCGCTGATGGTGGCGGTGTCGATGGTCATCATCGCGACGTCGGCGATGCGCATCTTCTAAGCCGTCTCCGCGAACTTACAGATTTCGGCCGAAATAGACCTCCACGGAGGCGATCCTGTCGCCGCGGAAGCGCAGGCTTTCCATGTTGGCGAAGCTGCCGCCGTCCAGTTTTTCGGCGCGATAGCGAACAACAGCCTCGTCGCCCTCGACCGCCAGGAATTCGATCTCGATCGCGCGGAAGACCGGCTCCTTCGGCCAGCAGCGCTCGAAATAGGCCGCCCGGTCGATGTGGTCGTCACGCGGACTGGAGAAGGTAAAATCCTCCGTCAGCATGGCGCCGACAAGGTCCTTGCGATCGGCGAGATAGGCGGTGTAGAGATCGCGGACAGTCTGTTGCCTGGATCGCATCTCGTTCATGGCAAAACCCTCCGATTATCCGATTGCATTATGCAATCGGTTACCTTTTACCACTTTCACCCGAGATGATCCAGCTTGCGGCGCCACGGCGCCCGCAGGATCGACGCCGAGGCAAGAATGACCGACACGCAACGGGACGCGGCCAGCGCTGGAGCCGGCTCGATCTACTGGAGGCGCAACCTTGCCGTCTCGCTGATCGGCTCCTTCACCACGATCGTGGCGATGACGCTGCTGCTTCCCTTCCTGCCGCTTTATGTCGAAGAGCTCGGCGTGACCGATCATGCGGCGATCGTGCAATGGTCGGGCATTGCCTATGGCGCCACCTTCCTGGCCGCCGCTCTCGTCGCGCCGCTCTGGGGGCGGCTCGGCGATATTTACGGCCGTAAGCTGATGCTGGTGCGCGCCAGCCTCGGCATGACGGTGGCGATCTCGCTGATGGGCATGGCCGGCAATGTCTGGCAGCTGGCGGCGCTGCGCCTCTTCGTCGGGCTTGCCGGCGGTTATTCCTCCGGCTCGATGGTGCTGGTGGCGACGCAGACGCCGAAGGACCGTTCAGCCTGGGCGCTCGGCGTGCTCTCTTCCGGCATCATGGCCGGCAATCTCGTCGGGCCGCTGATCGGCGGCGCGCTGCCGCGCATCATCGGCATCCGCGGCACCTTTCTCGCCGCCGGGGCTTTGATCTTCCTGGCCTTTCTCGCCACCGCCCTGCTGATCAAGGAGGAGAAGTCGCCGGCCCGCAAACAGGCGGCCAAGGCGAGCGGCGGCTGGAAATCCATCGCCGACAAGCGCCCTGTGATCGCGATGCTGGCGACCGGCATGCTGTTGATGTTCGCCAATATGTCGATCGAACCGATCATCACCGTCTATGTCGCGCAGATCGTGCCGGCGGCCGATGAGGTGACAATGATATCGGGTCTCGTCATGTCGGCGGCCGCGCTCGGCAGCATTCTTTCGGCCTCCCGGCTCGGCAGGCTCGCCGACAGGATCGGCCACTGGCCCGTCATCGCCGGCGCGCTTGCCGTTGCCGGGCTGCTGCTGATCCCGCAGGCGCTCGTCACCAGTTCCTGGCAGCTGATCATGCTGCGCTTCCTGATGGGCGCAGCCCTCGGCGGGCTGCTGCCCTGCATCGCCGCCGTCATCCGCCACAGCGTGCCGGACAGTGCTGCCGGCAGCATTCTCGGGCTTTCCATCTCCTCGCAATATGTCGGCCAGGTCGCCGGCCCCATCCTCGGCGGCTTCGTCGGCGGGCATATCGGCATGCGCTCGGTGTTCCTCGGCACCTCACTGCTGCTTCTGGCGGGCGCTGCCTATGCCTGGATGGTGCGGCCGAGGGAGGCCAAGACATCAACCATGCAGGCTCCCGCAGATCAGCTCGACGCCTGAGCGGGCGATCGCCTCCAGCACCTCGCGGCTGTCGCCGGCACGGGCGCGCACGGCGAGCGAATGCATGACGGCGGAGGCCAGCCTTGCCAGCATCTGCGGGTTGGCGCTCTCTGGAAGTTCGCCGCTTTCGACCGCAAGGCGCATGCGCTTTTCGATCTCGCCGTCGAAATCGTTGAGGCTGCGGCCGAGCACCGCGCGGACCCGCTCATGCTCGACCGCTTCGGCCGTCGCCGTGCCGATCAGCAGGCAGCCTCGGGCGGCGGTCTCACCATGCAGATAGATCGCCAGCGCAGCGGCATAGACGCGGGCGAGATTGTCGCGCAGCGGTAGTGACGGGTCGAGCGCTTCCGCCAGCACCGCCATGCCGTCCTGCCGATAGGCTTCCAGCGCATCGAGATAAAGCGCTTCCTTGTCGCCGAAGGCGCCGTAGAGGCTCGGGCGGTTGAGATTGGTCGCGGCACTCAGATTGTCGAGCGAGGCGGCGGCAAAGCCCCGGTCCCAGAAGACATCCCGCGCCTTGCCGAGCGCCGCCTTGGCGTCGAACCCCCGCGGGCGGCCGCGCTTCTTCTCATCCTTCATATTTTGTACCGTTTCGCATTAAATTCTTGACGAGAATTATTTTATGCGGAACAGTACAGATATTCAACGGTATCGGGGTCGGCATCGACCGCCTGATGAGGAGAGGAAACCGCAATGAAACTTTATATGCACGCCGCCGCCTGCTCGCTTTCGCCGCACATCATCTGCCGGGAGCTGGGGCTGGATATCGAACTCGTTCAGGTCGACCGGCAGACCCAGAGAACCAGCGACGGCAAGGACTATCTCAGCATCAACGGCAACGGCTATGTGCCGGCGCTGATGCTCGACGACGGCAAGGTGCTGACCGAGGGGCCGGCGATCGTGCAGTTCCTCGCCGAAGGTTCGGCCTTGCTGCCCGAACTCGGCGACATCAGCCGCAACGAGGTGCAATCCTATCTCAATTTCATCACCGCTGAGCTGCACAAGCCGATGGTGCTGCTGTTCAACCCGGTTTATTCCGGCGTGCATGGGGAGATCCGAGCGCTGATCTCCAAACGGCTCGCCTGGCTGAACGGCCGTCTCGCCGGACCCTATCTCACCGGCGAGGCCTTCACGGTGGCGGACGCCTATCTTTTCGTCTGCCTGAACTGGTCGCCCTGGACCGCGATCGACCTCAAGCAATGGCCTGATCTGCACGGCTTCATGGCCCGGGTGGCGGCACGACCGAAGGTGCGCGAAGCGCTGCAGGCCGAAGACCTCCAGGCTTTCGATGCCGACGGCGTCTATTTCGCGCCACAGGCCTATCTCGCCTCGGCCGGACGGACCGGCGAACCGGTCCGGCCATAGCGTCGGCCGCGCTCAGAGAGTGTTGACGGCGACCGGCAAAGCGCGCTTGTGGGCGGTCGCCCGATAGGCGGCGAGGATGCGGCGGCGGGCGATCTCGCCGACCGGCTTGCCCTCGAGGAAATCGTCGATCTCGTCGTAGCTGACGCCGTATGCCTCCTCGTCGGGGCGCAGCGGCCGCTGATCCTCGAGATCGGCTGTCGGCACCTTGAACACCAGTTCGTCCGGGGCGCCGAGCCGCTTGGCCAGCAGGCGGACGCGGCGCTTGTTGAGGCCGGCGAGCGGCAGGATATCGGCGGCGCCATCGCCGAATTTGGTGAAGAAGCCCATCACCGCCTCGGCGGCGTGATCGGTGCCGATGACGAGGCTGCCGAGCGCGCCGGCGAGCGCGAACTGGGCGATCATGCGCTGGCGAGCCTTGATGTTGCCGAGGATGAAATCCTGCCGGCCGGCATCGGCGAAGGCGAGGCCGCCGTTCTGAGCCGCCGCCAGCATCGCATCCGCCGCCGCCTTGATGTTGACCACCATCGTGCGATCCGCACCGATCGTTGCGAGCGCCCTCGCCGCATCGGCCTCGTCCGCCTGGATGCCGTAGGGAAGCCGCACGGCGATGAATTCCGCCGCGTGGCCGCCGTCCCGCAGCTCGCGCACCGCCTTCTGAGCCAGCAGCGCCGCCGTCAGCGAATCGACGCCGCCGCTGATGCCGAGCACGTAGCCGCGCATGCCCGACGCCACGAGATAATCCTTGAGAAAGGCGGTCCGCCGCTCGATCTCGTGCTCGGGATCGATCTCGGCGGCAACGCCGAGATCGCGAATGATCTCGCCTTGTTCGTCGGACAGCACGGTCATAAGCCTCTTCCTCCCACGTATGGAATTTCGGTGCCACTATGTCGGAAAGATGGGGATAAGGCGAAGCCGTTTCGGGCAGAGCTGTCATGCATTCGATGCAGGTGGGCGTTGGGATGCCGTATCTCTGGGCCGGGCGGGCTCGCACCTACCGCACAATCGTAAACAGCTCCACCGGCTCCGCAAAACCCTTCAGCCTGTGCGCTCCGACCGACGCCACACCCCCCGCCCCGGCCTCTTCGCAGAACGGTTCCGACATCAGCAGGGCCTCGCCCAACTCGCTGCAGGCGGTCTGGATGCGGCTGACGAGATTGACGTCGCGGCCGATCAGGGTGAAGTCGAGGCGGCGGCCGGAGCCGATATTGCCGTAGCTGACCTCGCCGTAATGCAAGGCGATGCCGGCCTTCACGCCGATGCCTTCATACTGGAAACGGTCGATCTCATCGAGGATGGCGCAGGCCGAGGCGAGAGCGGCGCTGCAGGAATGGGCGGCATCGTAGCCCGGGAAGAAGGCGAGCACGGCATCGCCCATGAATTTCAGCACCTCGCCGCCCTCGCGGGTGATCGCCGGCACGATCCTGTCGAAATAGGCATTGAGCAGGCCGAGCACGGTGCTGCCGGGCAGCCGGTTCGACAGTTCGGTGAAGCCTCTGAGATCGCAAAGCAGCAGGGCCGCCCGCATCGATTCGATCTCGCCCTGGCGGATGCGGCCGGCCAGAATCCGGCTTGCCGTCAACGGGCCGATATAGGTGTCGAGCAGGCTGAGCTCGACCTGACGCAGAATGCGCAGCTCGCTGGTGTTGCGCAGCGCCGGCAGGATACGTTCGATCAGCTGCTGCTCGACTGCCGTGAAGCCGCCCGGCCGCCTGGTGGCGAAGACGGCGGCGCTGACCGGGCCGTCGACACTGCAGAGCGGTGCGATAACGAGCTGCATCAGGCCGCGATCGGCAAAGACATCGATATGCTGCCAGCGTCCATGGGCGCTTTCACCGATGCCGACGACCAGCGGCTCGCGGGTTTCCATCACCTTGCGCAGCGGCGTGTTCGATATGGCGACACGGGCGCCGTGTTCCCGATCGTGGATCTCCACCGGCTCGCCCGGCGCCCAGGCGATGGTGCGGCCGATGAGCTCGGGATGCAGCGTCATCAGATGCAGGGTCAGCCGGTCGACCGGCAGGCCGAGCGCCTGAAGCCTGCGGCCGAGGCCGGAGACGAGGCCTGCTTCGTCGAGCGCGTGGCATTCGTCACCGGAGAGCCATTCGATGACCGAGAGCAGCGCACCGGTGCTGACGGCATTGCCGGCGGCCCTTGGCGGAAACCGATCGGCATCGGGAACATGGATCGCTGATATCATGGCTATCTCCTCCTTCAGACAACTAATGGGCACCGCCGCCGGAGAGTTGACCGGGCTTTTTCAGCAGCAGGCTTGCGAGCAGGGCGACGACGAGGGCGGCACCGAGCAGGAAAAAGGTGTCGCTGAAGGCCATGATATTGGCCTGTTTGCGTATTTTGAGCGCGATGGCGACGATGGCCTTGTGGCCGGCGAGCGCCTGATCGCTGACGCCGTGGCTCATGAAGTAGGCCGTCAGCCTGGCGATGCGATCGCGCGTGGCCTCCTCGAAGACCGAGACCGAATTGGTCAGGATGTTGGAGTGGAACTGTTCGCGCTTCGACAGGAAGGTCTGCAGCGAAGCGATGCCGACCGCGCCGCCGAGATTGCGCATCATGTTGAAGAGGGCGGAGGCCGAACCGGCATTCTCCTGCTCGATGCCCGCCGTGGCGATCGCCGAGAGCGGCGTGAAGACCAGCGCCTGGCCGATGGCGCGGACGATGTTCGGCCAGAACAGCTGGTCGCTCGCATAGTCGCCGCTCATATGCACATTCATGAAATTCGAGGCGGCAAAGAGAGCAAAACCGACGACGATCAGCAGGCGGACGTCGAAACGTTTCATCAGCCGCGGCACCAGCGGGATCAGCAGCAGCTGCGGGATGCCGGTCCATGCCAGCACCATGCCGATCTGCTCGGAATTATAGCCCTGGATGCGGGTGAGATAGATCGGCAGCACGAAGACCGAGCCGTAAAGCGCAATGCCGAGCAGGAAGTTCGCGACGATGCCGAAGCCGAAATTGCGCCGCACCAGCAGGCGCAGGTTCAAGAGCGGATGGGCGGTCTTCAACTCGATGACGATGAAGAGGGTGAGCGAGACGGCAGCGACAACAGCCAGGCGGAGGATGAAATCCGAGCCGAACCAGTCTTCCTTATTGCCCTCTTCCAGCACCGTCTGCAGCGCGGCCAGGCCGATCGCCATGGTGACGATGCCAGGCCAATCGCCCTTGGCGAGCAGTTTCAGGTTCATCGGCGCCCGGTCGAGCGAGGCGAAGAGCATGCCGACCATCAGTGCGCCGGGCACCAGGTTGACGTAGAAAATATACTCCCAGCCCCAGTTCTCGGTGAGGTAACCGCCGATCGTCGGGCCGATGGCCGGCGCGAAGGTGGCCGAAAGGGCAAAGAGAGCAAGACCGATCGGCTGTTTGGGTTTGGGCAGAAGCGTGATGATGATGGTGAAGGCCATCGGGATCAGCACGCCGCCGGAGAAGCCCTGGATGGCGCGCAGGATGATCATCTGCTGCAGATTGGCGGCAAAGGCACAGGCGACCGAAAAGACGAGGAAGAGGATGGCGTTGACCAGCAGATAGTTGCGCAGCGAAAAGACCCGCGCCAGCCAGGCGCTGAGCGGAATGACGACGATCTCGGCGATCAGATAGGAAGTCGAGATCCAGCCGCCGTCATCCGTGCCGGCGCCGATGGCGCCCTGGATATCGGCCAGCGAGGCGTTGACGATCTGGATGTTGAGGACCGCCATGAAGGCGCCGAGCGTCGAGCCGACGACGGCCACCCACATGCGCAGCGGGCTGATGGCGGCGGGTTGGGCGGGCGCCGCGACGGCGGGGCGCGCCAGCGAGTTTCTGTTTGCGGCGATCTGAAGAGTGGCCATGGCTGATCTCTTTCCGGTTCTCACGGAAACCTTCTCATGACGGGGTTGGGGTGATCATTCGGGGAATGATCGGGATCATTCGGGGAATGATCGGGGTCATCCGGCATGTCCGGATAATCCCTCGCCTCTCGCCGTCTCGTTCCGGGCAGCTTTGGTGTCGATTTCCGGCTCGACCGACATGCCGGAGCGCAACAGGCCTCTCAGAGCCTCGTCGTCGATGGCGATCTTGACCGGGATGCGCTGGACGATCTTGGTGAAGTTGCCGGTGGCATTATCCGGCGGCAGCAGCGAGAATTCGAGGCCGCTGGCCGGCGAAACGCTGTCGACATGACCCTTGATCGAGATATCGGGAAAGCTGTCGACCTTGATCTCGACCGGCTGGCCGGGGCTGATATGGGTCAGCTGGGTTTCCTTGAAATTGGCGACGACATAGACCGCATGCAGCGGCACGACGGCCATCAGCTGGGTGCCGGAGGTGACATACTGGCCGACGCGGATCGAGCGGGCGCCGACCGTGCCGTCGACGGCGGCGACGATGTGCGTATAGGAAAGGTTAAGCTCGGCCTGCTGGGCGGCGGCGGCCGCGCGGTCGCGCTGGGCAACCGCCTGTTCGCGCTCAGTTTGGAGCACCGGCACCTTGTTCTCGGCCGCCACAAGGGCTGCCCGGTCGCGCTCCACGGCGGCGGCGGCCTGTTCCCTGGCCGACTGGGTCTGCTCGGCGCGGGACTGCGTGCCGGCGCCGCTGGTGATCAGACGGGCCGAGCGGGCGGCATCGGAAACGGCAAAATCCAGCGAGGCCTGCGAGGCGTCGATCGTCGCCCTCGCCTGCTCGATCACCGACTGCTGCAGGGCGATCTGTGCGTCGATATTGGTGATGGCGGCTTCCGCCGCCTTGAGATCGGCTCGCGCCTGCGCAAGGGCTGCCTGGAAATCGCGATCGTCGATGCGGGCGAGAACCTGGCCTGCTTTGACCGTGTCATTGTCGTTGACCAGCACCTGCCCGATATAGCCGGCGACCTTCGGGGCGACCGTGGTGTAATCGGCCTTCACATAGGCATCGTCGGTGGATTCGATGAAGCGGCCGACCGTCCAGTAGCGGTAGCCGAAATCGCCTGATAAAGCGGCGCCGGCGAGCAGCGCGGCAGCCATGACGGCGCGTTTGACGATGCTGCGGCCGGTCCTTCCGGAAGCACCCGCAACCGGCGCTTCGGCGGCCGGCATGGGAGCCGCCTCGGCGACAGGCGCCCTGGCGGCTTCCTCGGCCAGGATCTGCTCGGCCTGCCTGGCACCTTCGAAAATGTCCTTGCGGGGTAACTCGACCATCGTCCTTCTCCTTCAATCCTGGCCTCCCCTGTGAGAGGCCCTGTCCGATTGAAAGGAAAATGCACCCTGCCATTCATTCTGATAATCTGCTTATATCGGGAAGGATCATCAACTCTCAGCGGATAATCCGAGGGCAATATGGATCGGCTGACAAGTCTCATGGTCTTTGGCCGCGTGGTGGAATGCGGCGGCTTTTCCGCCGCCGCGCGACGGCTCAACATGTCGGTCACGATGGTCGGCAATCATGTGCAGTCGCTGGAGGATCGGCTCGGCGTGCGGCTCCTCAACCGCACGACGCGCAAGGTCAGCCTGACCGAAACCGGCAAATATTATTACGAACGCTCCTCGCAGATCCTGGCCGAACTCGACGAGGCGGACCGGACGGCGGGCGCACTCAGCACCACGCCGCGCGGCACGCTGAAGGTCTATACCAGCAGCGCCATCGTGCGTTTCCTGCTGCCTGTTGTCAGCGAATATATGGCGCTTTATCCGTCGATCTCGCTCGATTTCAGCATCGGCGAACGGATGGTCGACATGATCGAGGACGGCTACGATCTGGTGATCCGCACCGTGCCGCCGCCGGATTCGTCTCTCGTCGCCCGCAAGCTGACGCCCTGGCGCCATATGCTCGTCTGCTCGCCGGCCTATTTCGAGAGCCGTCCGATGCCGCAAAGGCCGGCCGAGGTCGCCGATCACAATTGCCTGCAATATGCCTATTATCCCTATGGCGAGGAATGGCGCTTCGAGGATGGCGAGGGCCGGCAGGAAAGCGTCAAGATCGCCGGCAACGCCGTCTCCAACAGCGCCGAGATGCTACGTTTCCTGACGCTGAACGGTCAGGGCATCTTCCTGGCGCCGAGCTTCGTGGTGTTCGACGACATCGCCGAAGGGCGGCTGGTGAAGATCATGCCGGACTACCGCCCGGTCGAGTTCAACATCAACGCCGTCTATCCCAACCGCAGCCATCTGGCGACCAAGGTGCGGCTGTTCATCGATCTCTTGGCGGAGAGATTTGCGGAGCATCGGAAGTGGATGACGTGAGGAGGTAATTTCACCTCAGAGGTCGCCCTTCACTGCGACACAATGGCAGCAGGACCGCTCTGCCCCAAAAATGCCTCGACTTCACTGAACACCGTTCGATAATGAAAACAACAGGATGGTGCGTCGGTTGTGCCAATAGACACTTGGAATGTTCGGCGAATGGTCACCGCTGCGTGTCTTGGCACCATATGTGCCGCTTACCATCGCGCCCTGGATTTTTGGCCGCTTGATTCGGCCAATGGGCTACGAGGGCTCTTCGATCTATTGGGAGGGGCGCTGCTCTTTCTCTCGGTCGTGGGCGTTCTGTTCGTTTGGTTCATCGGCGTATTTGTCGCGTTATTTCGTCGTCGTCTCCGCGGAATGGTGAGTCGTCTTGTTGCTATCATGATTGTCCCGATTTGTTTTGGGACGATGGTCATCGTGCCTTTGTTCGATCCTTGGCTGTGGTACGTCATTTTCAATAAATCGAGTTTCGAAGCGGCCGCAGCCGCGAGTGGCTCTGCACAGAACGGTACGATCATCGAGGGGCGCGACGTTTCGACAGGGATCGCCGGCGTGGGTGACAATCATTTTGTCGCTCTCATTTTTAGCGAAAGCGATCCGCCCAAACTGGTTTATGGAGACGGCGATGAAGAAAAATTGGCAGCCAATTCGGTGCTGACGCACCTCTACGGCAAATTCTACAGGCGAGATGAGTACTTCTGACGCGCCCCACATCTGTTAGTGGATAGATTGCGCAGCATCGCAAGTGGATGACTTGACCGGTGCGGGAATGCCCTACTTCAGGCGACCTGCATTAGCTGCCGCTCCGCAACTCTTCTGCAAGTCGGAAATGGCGGCTGGCCGTTTCTGCGTCGCCCTTTGCCTGAGCGAGCAGAGCCAAATTGTAGTTCGCACCCGGGTCGTCCGGTTTCAACTGCAGAGCGGCGAGGTAATGGCGCTCTGCCGCGGGCAAGTCCCCGTTCTCGTGAAGCAGGACGGCGAGATTGTTATGGGCCTCCAGATAATTCGGCCTCGCACGAATGGCAGCGCGGTACTCTTCCTCCGCCCTGCGGCGGTCGCCTGGCTCAAGTAGCATGGCATAGTTGTAGTGCGCCTCTGCGTAATCGGGCTGCTGCTCCAAAGCTCGGAGATAACAGGCTTCTGCGCCGGCCATATCTCCCATCCGCTCCAGGAAGACGCCGTAGTTGTTATTGCCCTCGGCGAAGCCGGGTCGGAGACGAAGGACCTCTCGGTATTGGCAGTGGGCCTGAACCGGATCGTTCGCCTCGAGAAGGCCGGCGTATCGCAGGCGAGCGTCCACAAAGTCGGGACGAAGGCGAATGGCGTCACGATAATGTGTTTCCGCGCTGCCCTTATCGCCCATTTCCTGCAGGAGGATCGCATAATTATAATGGCCTTCGGGATAATTCGGCCAAAGGCGGAGCGCCTCCCGGTAATGTTCGGCAGCTTCCACGGCGTCACCTAGCCTTTTCAGAAGAATTCCGAGATTGTTGTGAGCCTCCGGATATGTGGCACGGAGTTCCAGGGCCTTGCGATAGCAACGCAGTTCGTCTTCCACCGCATCAGCAAATCCCGATCCGAGCCCGACCCCTCTCAGGAACCAGTCCTCCGCGGTCATTTTGTCCTCGGGCCTTGCGGCAAGTGCGGCCTGGTCGACGGACACCATCCTGTAGAGCTGGCGACAAGGCAGAAAGTCGCCTTTGAGCTCGAAACTTCCAGCATCCTCGAAATTGTAAACAGGAAGGTCGATAAGCTCGAGAATGGTCTGTGAGATAAATAAGGTATCCGGGTCGGCGCTCGCTTCCACGCGCTTTGCGATATTGATGGCACGGCCGATCCACGCGTCGTCGTCTGCAATCCGATAGCATTCGCCGAAGTGGCAGCCCACCCGGATCGGAAGATCATGCCCGTGCTGAGATGCGGCCAGAGACCGGCGGCGTTGTTTCCAATACGCAATAAGTTTCAGCGAGAAATGAACTGCGACGTCGGCGGATTCGAAAAGAAAGAGGTGACCATCCCCCGTGAAATTTTCATGCCGCCTGCCGTACTGGCTGGCAAGGGACTGCGACAGGTAGCGATATTCCGTGATGATGCCCGCTGCCGCATCCCGTGAGACATTGTTCCAGACCGCGGAGTGACGGACGAGATCGGTGAAGATTACGGCGAAGTAGATACTCATTTCGTTTACCGCCGATCGGCGCTATCATCTTACAAAGTGAGCGTATCGAGGTTGAACTTCATCCATTACGCAGAAGGAAACCCATCATGCCACAGTATATGGTCGAAAGACACTTGCCCGGCATTACTCCGCAGCAGCTTTCAGCCGCCGCGGCACGCGCAAAGGTCGTGACTGCCGAAATGACTGAACAAGGCAAGCCCGTCCGGTATCTGCGCTCGACCTTCGTGCCGTCGGAAGAGAAGTCTTTTTGCCTCTTCGACGCGCCCTCTGCCGAGCGTGTCGAGGAAGCGAACCAGATCGCGCAACTTCCTTTGCAGCGCATTATCGAAGTCCAGCACATTGCTGCTGACGACCTGGCCTGAGATGCTATTTTCAAGGGATCGATGGTCGCTACCTGCGAAGCTCGGTCCGAAGGACGGCCGGAACCCGTGGCGTGACCGCGGCTAAGATGTTGGCAGGCGGATGAGGCGCAGACTTGTGCTTGCTAGCTCGAACCGCTGCAGCCCTGCGCTTGCGCTCCGGGCGTTCGCAGCTGCAATCGATTCACTGGATCGATTGCTTCGGCTGCGCCGAACCGCTCCAGCCCTACGCTTGCGCTCCGGGCGTTCGTCATTGCAATCGATTCACTGGATCGATTGCTCCCGCTCCGCGGGACCATTCCTCACTCCTCGCTCTCGGTTCTGCCGTGGGCCCAGTCCATGTAGAGATCCAGCGCCTTGCGGGTAACCGGGCCTTCCTGGAGGTTGCGGTCGTCGAGGCGGATGACGCCGACGACTTTGGAGTAATTGCCTGTCGTGAAGATTTCGTCGGCTGCCAGGAAATCCTCGACGGACAGCGTGGCTTCGACGACGTCGAAACCGGCCTTGCGCAAGAGGTGCATGACGCGGGCGCGGGTGATGCCGGCGAGGAAGGTGCGGTTGGCGGCCGGCGTCATCACCACGCCGTCGCGCACCAGGAAGACGTTGGAGGAGGCGGTCTCGACGACGTTGCCGTTGAGATCGCGCACCAGCGCATTGTCGAAGCCGCGGCTGCGCGCCTCGGCGATCATGCGGCCGCTGTTGGGATAGAGCGAGCCGGTCTTTGCCTCGGTCATCGCCGTTTCCGGCGACGGGCGGCGATAGGGCGAGACGGTGAGGCTGGTGCCGCCGTGGCCGCCCATCGGTGCCTCGAACAGGCAGAGCGCGAAGCGGGTCGATTCGGCATCGACGGAAACGACGCTCCCGGGCGAACCGTGTTCGCCCCAATACATCGGCTTGATGTAGATCGGCGTGGCGCCGTCGAATTTGGCAACACCTTCCCAGGCGAGTGCGGCGATTTCCTCGGCCGATTTCACCGGCTTCAAGCCCATGGCGAGTGCGGAGCGGTTGATGCGCTGGCAATGCAGGTCGAGATCGGGCGCGATGCCGTCGAACCAGCGGGCGCCGTCGAAGACCGTGGAGCCGAGCCACATGGCATGCGAGGTCGGCCCGATCAGCGGCGGATTGCCGGGCAGCCATTCCCCATCGACATGAGTCCAGGTGGTTGAACGCGGTGATGTATCGACGGCCATGTTGCCCTCCCCTCTCAAGTCGTGACAGGAAAAACCGCCGCCGTAGGCCGGGTCAAGGACAAATCCCGACGGGAAAGGCGGAAGCAAGAAAATGCCGGGGAACCGCGCCGGGCCGCAATATTCGTGCGCAGTACCCGTGGCTTAAGCGATGGATGCATCAGCAAAAATGATGGAATGACATGTTGGAATGGCGGCGTGCCGCGTGCCATCATGGGAGCAAACCTAAGCAAGGGAAGACGCCCGTGAAAGCCATGTATTACGAAGCCTTCGAAAAGTCGCCCGAGATCCGCACCCTGCCCGATCCGACGCCTTCCGAGGACGGCGTCGTCATCTCCGTCGGCGCCAGCGGGCTCTGCCGCAGCGACTGGCACGGCTGGATGGGCCATGACCCGGATATCCGCCTGCCGCATGTGCCGGGACACGAGCTTGCCGGGCGGGTCGTCGCCACCGGCCGCGGCGTGATGCGCTTCAAGGTCGGCGACCGGGTGACCGTGCCTTTCGTTTCCGGCTGCGGCCATTGCGGGGAGTGTCATTCCGGCAACCAGCAGGTCTGCCCGAACCAGTTCCAGCCGGGCTTCACCCATTGGGGCTCCTTCGCCGAATATGTGGCGATCGACTATGCCGACACGAATCTGGTGCATCTGCCGGAGACGATCGACGATGCGACGGCGGCAAGTCTCGGCTGCCGCTTCGCCACCTCGTTTCGCGCCGTCGCCGACCAGGCGCGCACCCGGCCCGGCGAATGGATCGCCGTGCATGGCTGCGGCGGCGTCGGCCTGTCGGCGATCATGATCGCCACTGCCCTCGGCGCCAATGCGATCGGCATCGACATATCAGAGGAGAAGCTTGCCTTCGCGCGGGAATGCGGGGCGGTGGCGACGGTCAATGCGTCAGGTGTCGCCGACGTCGCGGAAGCAGTGCGCGAGATCACCAAGGGCGGCGCGCATGTCTCGATCGACGCGCTCGGCCATCCCGTCACCTGTTTCAACTCGATCAAAAATCTGCGCCGGCGCGGCCGGCATGTGCAGGTCGGGCTAATGCTCGGCGAGCATGCGGCGCCGCAGATTCCGATGGCGCAGGTGATCGGCCACGAGCTGGAGATCTACGGCAGCCACGGCATGCAGGCCTGGCGCTACGACGCCATGCTGTCGATGCTTTCGGCCGGCAAGATCGCGCCGCAGAAGCTGATCGGCCGGCGGATCAGCCTCGAGGAGGCCGTGCCGGCGCTGATGGCGCTCGACAAGGCGGAGGCGACGGGGATCAGCGTGATCACGCGGTTTTCGTGAGGGGACGGCGCGCGGCGCGCCGGGCGGGCTTCTAAAAGAAAGGGACCGAGACGTTGCCACGAGTCCCTTCTCCCCAGCGGGGAGAAGATGCCGGCAGGCAGATGAGGGGGCCACACGGCAGATCGGTAAATTCGTTGAGGCAAGCGAAGGGCAATGAATGGTGTGCCGTGTGGCCCCCTCATCCGACCCTACGGGCCACCTTCTCCCCGCTGGGGAGAAGAGGAAACCCAGCCGCGACCCTGGTCATCCCATAGGATAGCGTTTCTTAGGTTTCCCGCTTTTTGCGCGAGGCATCAAATGCTGGCAACGAACCTCACTCAGCCACCCCAATCGAAGCGAGATAGGCAGCAGAGGCCGGGATCTTTGATTTGTCCTTGATCTCGATGATCAGGCGCGGATTGCTGTCGAGCTTGGCAAGGGCCGCAAAGACGGCGTGCCAGTGGATCGAGCCTTCGCCGAGGCTCCAGTGGCGATCGGCATAGCCGTCGGCATCCTGCAGATGGACATGCTGGAGGCGGTTGCCGGCGGCCTTGACGTAATAATCCACCGGCGGAGCGCCGGTATAACCATGGGCATAATGCGCGTGGCCGGTATCGATCGAGACGGCGACGGCGGGCGATTGGAAGCTTTCGGCGAGCGCCACGCGGATATGCGGATCCTTGTCCTCGATATTTTCGAGGACCATGGTGCAGCCGATATCCTCGGCGCGCCTGACGGCGTCGCGCAGGGTCAGATGCACGCGCTCGACCACATCCTCGCGGGCGTCGTCATTGTTGTCGAGGTTGTTGTAGGACCACGAGGTGTAAGGGCTGTGGACGACCATCTGCGTCGCGCCGATGGCGGCGCAGACATCGAGACCCTGCAGCAGTCGCCTGGTGACGACGGCGCGGATATCGGGATCTTGCGAGGCGATGGTAAAGCCCCAGAACGGGCCGTGAATGCCCAAGCGGCCGGTATGGCCGTCGAGAAGCCTGCGTGCGCGCGCGGCGAGCGGCGCCCAGTCGCCATTCAGCACCTCGGCCTCGACGAAGCTCTGCAATTCGAGATCGCGCGGCTTTTCGAACAGCCAGTCGCGGTGACGCTCGACTTCATCGAGCGTCATGGCGGCGCCGACGATGGGAAGAGAAGACATGGATGCGCTCCATTAATTTTAATGATCAATTTGAAAAGGGAAGAACGGTCAAGAACGGCCGCCGCGTTCTATGCGCCCCTTCTGTGTCGACGGTATTACAGGCCGGAAAACCTGCGGCCTCCGTCATTTCTGCACGGCTGATGCGGCATTATCGGCCTTGCGAAACCGACCCGCCGTACCGATATCACCGCCGACAGCGCGTGGGCATGGACCCCGTGCCGGAGGTATTCGCCGACGGCGCCCCCGACAACAAGGTGGTTGTCAAAACCGGCGTAGAGGTTTAACGGCTGCGCCCGCAAGAAAGGGCCTGCAAGAAAAAGCCCCGTAAGAAGAAGAAAGAGACATGATGTCCAACTCATTTGTGAAAATGCATGCCGGCGACGAGGCAAAGCGCTTCTTCGTTCTCGGCGACCGGGTCGAACGGCGGCTGCGGCTCAGCGGCACCTGGCTGAATATCTTCGACGTCACCGTACCACCCGGCAGCCGGACGCCCAGACATGCGCATGCGAGCCCTGAGGTGTTCCGCATCCTCGAGGGCAGCCTGACGATCTTGCGCCTGACCGACAACGGCCCGGAAGAGATCGAGGCGAAGCCTGGCGACATCGTCACCATCGCGCCCTTCGTGGTACACGGCTACGCCAACCGCGGCACCGTGCCCGCCGTCTTTTCCGCCGTCGTCGATCGCGAGATGGCCGAGTTCATCGAAGCGGAAGGCACGACCGAGCCGCCGAAGGCCAGCCCTTCGGCTGAGACCATCGCCCGGATGACGGCGGCGGCCAATGCTTACGGGATCACGATTCTGGCCGCCTGACGGCGGGAGATTGCGTCTTGGTTCTTTGCTTTATGCATGTCGTGCCGGACCCAGCGCACACTTCCGGGCGACATGCTGGCATCTTAAACTATTCGCGCTGCGTCAACCATAAGCAAACTATGCCCATGGCCTATGATGCCAACTGATGTAGCGTGACGATCGCCGCCGGCCAAATTTTTGCTAGCAAGGCTGGCATGCCGCTTGTGTGAGTTGCTCTGAATGATTCGCCGTCGAAAGGCTTCCTTCGTTGCCGCCATTATCGCGGCTATACTGCCGACGCAGGTAATGTCCGACGGCATCCTGCCCAGCAAGTCGTCGCCGCTATGTCTCGTTCCAGTCAAGAATGGCGAGCCAACCAAAGATGACATCTACCAGTCGTTTCGGATGACGTCGAAGGTCGTTGCCGTGCCCGGTCTGGATCGTCCCATTATTTTCCCCTTGAACCGTGGTGGTGTGTGGACGATCGACGCCAATGGGACGTACGTCCCGTTCGGAGGTGATTTCCCCGACCATTACCAAGACGAGTATGCCTCGGACACGTCGACCGGCGACATCATTGGCGTGAGTTGGAAACTTGGGGTCTTTAGGCTTCGACGAGGTGAGACCCAGTTCGAGCGCCTCTACCTCGCTGATGGAAAGCCATTCATCCATCCTTTTTCAGCAACGTATGTGACGCGTTTCGGAGGTACAGTCATCTCCGACAACTCGGGCCTTTATCTTCTCCGGACCTCTGGGCAGGTCGAGCGGCTGTATTGGGATGCGCACGTCGGGGGGAAGTCGCCGGGGCGGGTGTTCGATCTGCCCGAGCTGAAACTGCTTTTGTTCACCGCCGAAGGCTATATCTACGCGAGAGACGATAATGGCAACCTGACCATTTTCGACAAGGGTTTTGGGGGGCTCCTGGCCGCTCGCGTCACTGCGGACGGACGCATCTTCTTAGAGCGTAACCAGGAAAATGTCGTGGTGCCGTGGCCCCCGCGGGACCCGACGCGCACTCCGGTCCAGCAAGGAGCCTCCACCTACGAAAACTTCGAAGGTGTCGAGACTTTCGTCTCCACTTTGGTGAAGGTACACGGCAAGCAGATATCGGCCTATTTGCCACCGGGCGTTTATAGTCCGCCTGTGGAATTTCCGGGTGGCGTCATGGTGGCAAGCGCGGGTAGGGACGGTCTTTACACGTTGAACGCCGAGAACAGATGGGATCTCGTCGACCAGAGCCGTGAGATCGCCGGAAACCTCGTGGATCTTTTTCGGCTTCCCATCGAAAATCGAGCCTTGCTCATCAACGCAAAGAAAGGACTTTTCCTTCTGATTCAGAAATCCGATGCTCGAGCGGCCGGATGCCTGAGATGAGCCTGCGTTGATATCAATAGGATGATGGAAAGACGATGGGGGATGCGTATATAAAGCGTCTCTTCGAACGTCTCGCCGCGTCGCCTGACGAATGCGGCATTACAACTTCAACGAATAGGGTCCCTGTGTTTCTGGAAATTGGAATTGTGGCGTTTCTCACCATCCTGAATGGTGTGCTCGCCATGTCGGAGCTGGCGGTCGTATCTTCTCGGCCAGCTCGCCTGAAGGTTCTCTCTGACAATGGCAGCAAGGGTGCAGCGCAAGCGATCAAACTTGCCGAAAACCCCGGTCGCTTTCTCTCCACGGTGCAGATCGGCATCACGCTGGTCGGCGTTCTCTCCGGCGCTTTCTCCGGCGCCACGCTCGGGGGCCGGTTGAGCGGGTGGCTGGAAGCCCAAGGGATGTCGTCGACGGCCGCCGATGCCGTTGGCGTCGGTTCGGTCGTGGTGGCCATCACCTATCTCTCCCTGATCATCGGCGAACTTGTTCCCAAGCAGATCGCCTTGCGGGAACCCGAAGCGGTTGCGGCCAAGGTGGCGCCTGCTATGGCGGTGCTTTCAAAAATTGCGCTGCCCCTCGTCTGGCTTCTCAACGCCTCCGGAAATCTTGTCCTCAAGCTCCTCGGCCAAACCGGAAAAAGCGGCGACAATGTCTCCGACGAAGAGATCAAGACCGTTCTGGCCGAGGCGCAGTCGGCCGGCGTGATCGAAAGCGAAGAGTCGGCGATGATCTCAGGCGTGATGCGGCTGGCCGACCGCACTGCCCGCGCGCTGATGACGCCGCGGCGCGACGTCGAGATCATCGATATCGACGACAGCCTCGATGAAATCCGAACGCAATTGCACCGGACGAAACGGTCGCGGCTGCCCGTTCGCAAAGGCAGTTCGGACGAGGTGATCGGCATTCTTCCGGTCAAGGATTTTTACGACTCGATGTCCGAACACGGCAGCGCCGATATCAAGGCCCTGACGCAGGACGTACCTGTGGTTTCAGACCTTTCAACCGCCATCAACGTGATCGAAGCCATCCGGAAATCGCCGGTTCACATGGTGCTGGTTTTCGACGAATACGGTCATTTCGAGGGGATTGTTTCGTCAGGCGACATTCTGGAGGCGATCATGGGGGCGCTGCAGGAGGGACCGGTCGACGAGCAGGCCATCGCTCGCCGAGATGATGGTTCCTACCTGGTGTCCGGCTGGACGCCGATCGACGAATTCGCCGAGTTCCTGAATCTGAAGCTCGATGACGATCTGGAATATCAGACCGTGGCCGGCCTGGTGCTGGAAGAGCTGAAACATCTGCCGGAATTGGGTGAGAGCTTCACGAGAGACGGATGGCGCTTCGAAGTCATCGATCTCGATGGGAGACGCGTGGACAAGATACTCGTGTCTGCGGAGTGACGCTCGGCGGCTGCCGTCGTTTCCGGCCGCAACATCGACAAGATCCGCATCCACCCCAGGGATGTGGCCTGACATCAGGAGTGAACGCCATGGCATGGTCTGCCAGCCAGTATGTGAAATTCGAGGATGAACGCACGCGACCGGCACGCGACCTGCTGGCACAAGTGCCTCTGCAAAGCATCCGCCGCGCCGTCGACCTCGGCTGCGGGCCAGGCAATTCGACAGAACTGATCATCGAGCGCTATGGGGCGGATGGCGTCTCCGGCCTCGACAGCGACATGAACATGCTGGAAGCGGCGCGCAAGCGGCTTCCCGGCACCGCCTTCGTCGAGGCCGATCTCGCCAGCTGGCAGCCTCAGGAGCCGGCTGACCTGCTCTTTGCCAATGCCGTCTTCCAATGGCTGCCCGACCATCTCGACATCTTCGACCGGCTGATGGACGGACTCTCCGAAGGCGGGGTGCTCGCCGTGCAGATGCCCGACAATCTCGCCGAACCTTCGCATCTGGCAATGGAAGAGACCGCCCATGCCGGCCCCTGGAAGACAGCCTTCGAGGCGAAGAGCGCGCGCCGCAAGGGGCTGCCTGCGCCATCGGCCTATTACTCCCGGCTGATCGCCAAGGCGTCGCGCGTCGATATCTGGCACACGATCTACAATCACCCGATGGCGGATGCGGCTGATATCGTCGAATGGGTGAAGGGAACCGGGCTGATGCCCTATCTCGCCCATGCCGGCGAGAAATATCGCGAGGCGTTTCTGGCGGATTATCTCGGCCGAGTGGAAAAGGCCTATCCCAGGATGTCGGATGGGCGGGTGCTGTTGAGGTTTCCGAGGATTTTCATGGTGGCGGTGAAGGGGTAAGCGGGCTGCTGTCGGTGTATCCGGTTTGCGCCAGGACGTGCCCTGCGAGAGGCTGGCGGGGAGCGGAGAGGTCGCGGCATCTCCTCTTCTCCCCTCGGGGAGAAGGTGCCGGCAGGCGGATGAGGGGGCCTCACGGCACATCCTTCACGTAAAATCTATTTCGCCGCACCGACGGCACCGAACACGGCCGAGACTACACCGGCACGGTGGAAGCCGGTTAGACATTTGGAAAGACCTGTTGCGCTGGCCCCCTCATCCGCCCTACGGGCACCTTCTCCCCGAGGGGAGAAGAGGGAATCGAGACGCTGCGGCATGTGCCTTCGTCCCGTTTGCGGGCTACCAAGAGTGGTGCCTGCGGGCGGACGCCCACCTCAGCTGCTGTCAAATGCCTGTTACCCCTCGCCGCCTATGTTGCGGCGAAACCGGCACGCATTATAGTCGGCCGGAAAATCACGGGAAACGACATCATGGCCACCCCTACTCCGCCCGTCACCCTTGTCATCTTCGGCGCCACGGGCGATCTGACGCGTCGCCTGCTGGTGCCGGCGATCATCAACCTGACGCGTGAGCGCCTCGTCGGCGAGGATCTCCACATTCTCGGCATCGGCATCGAGCCGGGTGACGACGAGTTCCTGCGCCGGCGGCTCGACGAATTCCTCAGCCATCTGAGCGGCGAAGAGCCGACGGTGAAGGACGAAGCCTGGGAAAGCCTGCGCCGGCGCATTTCCTATACGGCGGGAGATTTTACCAAGGACGATATTTTCCTGGAGATCGGCACGCGGCTGGGGCCGGATGCCAATGCCGCCTTCTACCTCGCGGTGCCGCCATCCTTCTTCGGCTCGATCGTCGAGAAGCTGGCCGCCCATGGGCTGACCGATGAAAAGGACGGCACTTTCCGCCGCGTCGCCATCGAGAAGCCGTTCGGCACCGATCTCGCTTCGGCCCGGGCGCTCAATGCGCAAATTCTCGCCCAGATCGACGAAAGCCAAGTCTACCGGCTCGACCATTTCCTCGGCAAGGAGACGGTGCAGAACCTGATGACGGCGCGCTTCGCCAACATGATCATCGAGTCCTTGTGGAACAGCCGCTATATCGACCACGTGCAGATCACCGCCGCCGAGATCGTCGATGTCGGCAGCCGCGGCAAATTCTACGATGCGACAGGCGCGCTGCGCGACATGGTGCCGAACCATCTCTTCCAGCTCTTGGCGATGATCGCCATGGAACCTCCGAACAGCTTCGATGCCGAGGCGATCCGCAACGAGAAGAGCAAGGTGCTGAAGGCGCTGCGCATCTATACGCCCGAGGAGGCGAAGACGCACGGCGTGCGCGGCGCCTATACCGCCGGCCCGCTGAACGGCGCCGAACTTCCGGCCTATCGCGACAGTAAGGATGTTTCGCCCGACAGCCGGACCGAGACCTATGTGGCGCTGAAGCTCTATGCCGATACCTGGCGCTGGGCCGGCGTGCCCTTCTATGTGAGGACCGGCAAGGCGCTGACGGCCCGCGACACCGAGATCGTCATCACCTTTCAGCCGGTGCCCTTCGCGCAGTTCCGCGAAACCGAGGTCAACCGCCGCCTGCCGCCGAACCGGCTGGTGATCCAGGTGCAGCCGGACGAGGGCATGAGCATGGAAATCTCGATCAAGTCGCCGGGGCTTTCGGTCGATACCACGCCTGTCTCGCTCGACTTCCGCTATGCCGACAAGTTCGATATCGGCAAGACCACCGGCTATGAATCGCTGCTCTACGACCTCTTCATCGGCGATCAGACGCTGTTCCAGCGCGCCGACGGCATCGAGGCCGGCTGGGCGGCGGTGCAGCCTTTCCTCGACATCTGGGCTAAGGATCAGCGCGTGCCCGACGCTTATGCGCCGGGCAGCATGGGACCGGCCTGCGCCGACGACCTCATCGAGCGCGACGGGCGCAAATGGCATGAACTTGGTGTTTTGCTACACAAAAACGGCAAATAACCGTTCCCGGCCTCCAACAGAAATCGACTTGTCAGCGGCAGCCGGCTTTCAGCGTGCCGTCGCGCTCGGCCGCACGATACTGGCGTGTTCCCGGACGCGGGCAAGCCGTCCGGTCGGACGGAATGACGACGGTGATATTGTCGCTTTCAACGGGAGTGAGATCGAGAGGAATCCTGATTCCGCCCGATTCCGCATCCGGCACCGTGCCGGGCGGCATGCCGCCGAAACGTCCGCTGTAATCCATGTCGCCGAGGGCCTGGGAGAAGGCAGGAGCGGCAAAGCCGAGGAGAATGATCGAGGCTGCTGCAATCAACGTACGCATGACCATATTCCTTCTGATATGGCCGATATGAAACGAGCGGGGATGCACCGTTCCAGCCGATCCGGCCATCAGTGAAAAATCCGGCATTATCTAACGTAGGGTCGGTCGATGCGGATTTCCATCTTGCGACGCCCGCAGCCGGACGGATCGGCCAGACCTTGGAAGCCGATCGGCGTGTTGACGATCAAAGTTTAGTGATCAGCGTCTTCGGGCTGGTGATGCCAGCGCAAAATATGACGAGCCTCGCGGCGCCGCGAGGCTCTTTCTGGTCGTCGTCGCTCAGACGAACTGGCTAAGGCCGGGGACGGAAGCGACGACTTCGTCGACCACCTCTTCGCCGGCATATTGCTTGGCGATGGCGATGGTTTCCTTGGCGAGCGAGGTGATTTCGCCCATGCCGAGGCCCTCGCCCATCAGCTGCTGGCCGAGGCCCATGATGCCGCCGCCGCCGAGCGAGCTCATCAGCCCGCCGAGCAGACCGCCGCCGCCGGCACCGGCGCCGTTGAACTGGGAGACGAGATCGGCGCCGCCGGGGATCGCTTCGATCATCTTGGCGACCGGGCCGTCAGCGGCCTCGCGCTGCAGGAAGCCGAGCATCATGCCGAGCGCCTTTTCGGCCAAGTCAGGCGCAATCCCCACACGATCGGCGATCTGGGTTACAATTTCATTCATCGTCAGCCTCCTGTTATTTTGACGTTGACGTCAACGTTATTCGAAATTCCACGGCAACTCAAGTCGACCCCGCCCGACGGGCACTGTGTGCGGTTTCGCTTTCGATGCAAACAGTTGTCGGCATCCGCATGCCTGCATATAACAGGGAAACGATGGTTCGATGAAGGCGGCGGGAGCCAAACCTTCTCAACAAATGGCGGTAGCGCCGAAGGGAGTATGGCGGATGATCGAGGATGGCAAGATTTTCATCGGCGCGAGCCGCAACCCCGACGACAGCATCAACAAGCCGGAATATCTCGACCTGAAATTCGGCAACCGCCACGGCCTCGTCACCGGCGCCACCGGCACCGGCAAGACGGTGACGCTGCAGGTGCTGGCCGAAGGTTTTTCCCGGGCCGGCGTCCCGGTTTTCGCCGCCGACATCAAGGGCGATCTTTCCGGCATCGCCGCCCGGGGCGAGGCCAAGGACTTCCTCACCAAGCGGGCCGAGCAGATCGGCTTCACCGATTATGAATTCGATCAGTTCCCGGTGATTTTCTGGGATCTGTTCGGTGAGAAGGGCCACCGGGTTCGCACCACCGTCGCCGAGATGGGGCCGCTGCTGCTGGCGCGCCTGATGGATGCCTCCGAGCCGCAGGAAGGCGTCATCAACATCGCCTTCAAGATCGCCGACCAGGCCGGGCTGCCGCTGCTCGACCTCAAGGATTTCACCTCGCTGCTCAATTATATGGGCGAGAACGCCACCGAACTTTCCAGCCAGTACGGGCTGATCTCCAAGGCCTCGGTCGGCTCGATCCAGCGGGCGCTGCTGGTTCTCGAACAGCAGGGTGCGGAACACTTCTTCGGCGAGCCGGCGCTGAAGATTTCCGACATCATGCGCAGCAGCAATAACGGCTATGGCCAGATCTCGGTGCTAGCAGCCGACAAACTGATGATGAACCCGCGGCTTTACGCAACCTTCCTGCTCTGGCTGCTGTCGGAACTGTTCGAGGAACTGCCCGAAGTCGGCGACCCGGACAAGCCGAAGCTGGTCTTCTTCTTCGACGAGGCGCATCTGCTCTTCAACGACGCGCCGAAGGTGCTGACCGAACGGGTCGAGCAGGTGGTGCGGCTGATCCGCTCCAAGGGCGTCGGCGTCTATTTCGTCACGCAGAACCCGCTCGACGTGCCGGAAACCGTGCTCGCCCAGCTCGGCAACCGCGCCCAGCATGCGCTGCGCGCCTATTCGCCGCGCGAGCAGAAGGCGGTAAAGACGGCGGCCGATACCTTCCGCCCCAACCCGGCCTTCGATTGCGCCACCGTCATCACCAATCTCGGCACCGGCGAGGCGCTGGTCTCGACGCTGGAGGCCAAGGGCGCGCCGTCGATCGTCGAGCGCACGCTGATCCGCCCGCCGTCGGGCCGCGTCGGCCCGCTGACCGATGCCGAACGCCAGCAGATCATGGACAGAAGCCCGGTTCTCGGCGTCTACGACGACGACGTCGACCGCGAATCCGCCTTCGAGATGCTGGCGGCGCGGGCCAAGAAGGCAGCGGATGCCGATGCCGCCAAGCGGGCGCAGGAGGAAGCCGCCCAGCACCAGCCCGAAAGCACGACCTCCGGCTGGTCGCTGCCGGGCTTCGGCGGCAGCAATGACGACAACCAGGGCCGCGGCCAATCCCGCGGCCGGGCTTCCGGCTATCAGCGCGAAACGGTGGTGGAAGCGGCGATGAAGAGCGTGGCGCGCACGGTGGCAACGCAGGTCGGCCGGGCGCTGGTGCGGGGGATATTGGGGAGCTTGAAGCGGTAGGCCGGGTCTCTTCCCCCCTCGGGGAAAGGTGCCGGCAGGCAGTTGAGGGGGGTGCCTTGAGCGGCCAGCGAAAGGCCGTCACGGAATACCGTGTGGCCCCCTCATCCGACCCTGCGGGCCACCTTCTCCCCGCTGGGGAGAAGAGGGAGCAAGATCGCTGTCTGTCGCCCGATTGACTACCTCACCTTGAACCTTCCGCCTTCATTCCCTAGATCACTCGCCATCGACCATTTCAACAGGATGTGTGCCGCAATGGATTTCAACCCGATCGCAACGCCAGTTCGCCTTGCCAACGGGGAAATCCATATCCATGCCTGCATCCATCACTCTCTCCCAGATTTCATGGTCCGCGCCTGACGGGCGGTCGCTTTTTTCCAGTCTCGATCTCAGTTTCGGGCCAGAGCGTGTCGGTCTCGTCGGGCGCAACGGCGTCGGCAAGACGACGCTGCTGAAGCTCGTCTCCGGCGATATCAAGCCGCATTCGGGGACGATATCCGTCGGCGGCAGCCTCGGCGTGTTGCGGCAGAGCGTTCAGGTGGCGCCCGATGAAACGGTCGCCGACCTCTTCGGCGTCACCGATGCGCTCGCTATTCTCCATCGTGCCGAAGCCGGCGCGGCAACGGCCGACGAGCTTTCAGCGGCAGACTGGATGCTGGAGGCGCGCATGACCGCAGCACTCGATCGCATCGGGCTCGATGCTGAGCCGCAGACACGGCTTGCCGCACTTTCCGGCGGGCAGCGCACCCGGGCTGGGCTTGCCGCGCTTGTTTTCACCGAGCCGGATTTTCTGCTGCTCGACGAACCCACAAACAATCTCGACCGCGACGGCCGCGAGGCGGTGATCGCGCTGATATCGGGCTGGCGGGCCGGCGCTGTTATCGTCAGCCATGACCGGGAACTGCTCGAAAACATGGACGCGATCGTCGAACTGACGTCGCTCGGCGCCACCCGCTATGGCGGCAACTGGAGCCATTATCGCCAGCGCAAAGCGCTGGAGCTTGCGGCGGCAGAGCACGATCTCGCCGATGCCGAAAAGCGCATGGCCGAGGTCGCGAGCAAGGCGCAGGCGACAATGGAGCGTCAGGCGCACAGGGATAGCGCCGGGCGGAAGATGGCCGCCAAGGGCGGCATCCCGCGCATCATGCTCGGCGGCATGAAGGAACGGAGCGAAACGACCGGCGGCGACAACGCCCGTCTTGCCGAACGCCGGCGTGCGGCGGCGCAGGAAGACGCAAAGGCGGCGCGCGAGAAGATCGAGATCCTCCAGCCCTTGTCGGTGCGCCTGCCGCCGACCGGGCTCGCCGCCGGCAAGACCGTGCTGAGGGCTGATCGTGTGATATCGGGCTATCGGCCGGGTGACCCCGTCATCCGCGATCTCTCCTTCGACGTCACCGGGCCGGAACGCATCGCCATCACCGGCCGCAACGGCTCGGGCAAGACGACGCTACTTTCGCTTCTCACCGGCGAACTCAAGCCCTGGGCCGGCAGCGTCGCCGTCATGACCGGCTTTGTCATGCTCGATCAGAAGGTCAGCCTTCTCGATCCCTCGGCCTCGATCCGCGACAATTTCCGCCGGATCAACCGGCAAGCCGATGAAAACACCTGCCGGGCCGCCCTTGCCCGTTTCATGTTCCGGGCGGATGCGGCACTGCAGATCGTCTCGACGCTGAGCGGCGGGCAATTGCTGCGCGCCGGCCTTGCCTGCGTTCTCGGCTCCGCACCGCCGCCGCTGCTGATCCTCGACGAGCCGACCAACCATCTCGACATCGACTCGATATCGGCAGTCGAGGCCGGGCTGCGCGCTTATGATGGCGCGCTCGTGGTCGTCAGCCATGACGAGATGTTTCTCGAAAACATCGGGATAGAGCGGCGGTTGGAACTGGCGGGTGATGATGTGGTTGGGTGATTCCGAGATGGGTCGCAGAGAAGCAGTCAGTTGCGCCCCTATCAGGAGCGCGGCATCCTCCAACATCCCTCATGCTGAGGTGCGAAGCCCACAGGGCGTAGCCTCGAAGCACGCGCTCGGCGCTGCTTCTTGCATCCATCAACCGCCAGCGCACCCGCCTCGTCCTTCGAGGCCCCTACGGGACACCTCAGGATGAGGCTCTCTTGGGCTCCGCGGCTCCCTTGCCTCTTTTTTCGGGCAATGGTATTTCAATCCTGCAACTCTATCGAGAAAGGAGGATCACGCCATGCAGTATTATTTCCGGTTTCATCGCCAGCGTGGTCCCGTCAACGCCCTGCAGATGCGTTTGCAGGGCTGACCAGAGACCGTTTTTCGACATCTCTTCCTGGTCTGCCCTTCGTGGCCAATGCGCTGCCGTCCGATGACGGTGCGCATTCCTCTCAATTCCCGGGCCCGATAGGCGCAACTCCGTGATGGCTGAACGCCCCGGATCGCGCCCCCGGTCAAGACCAGAGAACGATCATGACCCTCATCAATATCCGCAATCTCGGCGTGACGCTGGGCAATCCGCTGTTTTCGAAACTCAATCTCGTCGTCAATGCGGGCGACCGCATCGGCCTCGTTGCCGCCAACGGGCGGGGGAAATCGACGCTGCTGGCCTGCATCACCGGTGCGCTGGAGCCGAGTGCCGGCGAGATCACCAAGGCGCGCGGGCTGACCATCGGCCATGTCGCCCAGAATGTGCCGGCCGCACTTTTCGACACGCCGTTTTACGATGCGGTGTTGCAGGCGCTGCCGGCCGATCAGGCCGACAGCGAGAGCTGGCGTGTCGACGTGGTGCTGGAATCGCTTGAAGTGCCGGAGGCGATGCGCGGCCGGCCGCTCAAGCATTTGAGCGGCGGATGGCAGCGGCTCGCCATGTTTGCCCGCACTTGGGTCACCGAGCCGGATGTGCTGCTGCTCGACGAGCCGACCAACCATCTCGACCTCGAAAAGATCGCGCAGTTGGAGGGGTGGCTGAATGGCCTGCCGCGCGACGTGCCGGTTATCCTCTCCAGCCACGACCGCGCCTTCCTCGATGCGACCACCAACCGGACCCTGTTCCTGCGGCCGGAGTTATCGCCGGTCTTTGCGCTCTCCTACACACGGGCACGCGCCGCGCTCGACGAGGCCGACGCCTCAGAAGCGCGACGCTACGAGCGTGATATGAAGACGGCGGAGCAATTGCGCAAGCAGGCGGCCAAGCTCAACAATATCGGCATCAATTCCGGCAGCGATCTGCTGGTCGTCAAGACGAAGCAGCTCAAGCAGCGGGCGGAGAAGCTGGAGGATGCGGCAAAACCGGCGCATCTCGAACGCTCGGCCGGGGCGATCCGGCTTTCCAACCGCGGCACGCATGCCAAGGTGCTGGTAACGCTGGAAGACGCAGCGGTGACGACGCCGGACGGCACGCTGCTGTTCAAGACCGGCCGGCAGTTCATCTGCCAGGGTGACCGCATCGTGCTCATCGGCCTCAACGGCGCCGGCAAGTCGCGGCTGGTGTCGATGCTGAAGCAGGCGATCGAGCGACCAGAGGCAGGACAGGACAACATCAAGGCGACGCCGTCGCTGGTGCTCGGCTACGGAGATCAGGCGCTTGCCGATCTCGCCGACACCGACACGCCGATCGGCACGATCATCCGCCGCTTCGATGTGGGCGACCAGCGAGCCCGCGCCTTGCTGGCCGGCGCCGGCATGGCCATCGACATGCAGGCAAAACCGATCGGCCAGCTGTCCGGCGGCCAGAAGGCTCGGCTCGGCATGCTGGTGCTCAGGCTGACCGAGCCGAATTTCTACCTGCTCGACGAACCGACCAACCATCTCGACATCGAGGGACAGGAAGCGCTGGAAAGCGAACTCATGGCGCACGAGGCGAGCTGCCTGCTGGTCTCGCACGACCGCAGTTTCGTGCGGGCGGTGGGCAACCGGTTCTGGCTGATCGAGAAGAAGAAGCTGGTGGAGGTGGAGAGTCCGGAAGGGTTCTTTGCTTCGGTTGCGGGGTGAATGGGTGGTGCGATCCGGAGTGTGACTGTTGTTGACCGTGTGCCGTGCAGCCCCCTTGCATGTTCAAACTGCATCCGATGTTTGATGATGGGTGCGACCCCTGGGGGATGGCCATCCCCCAGGGG
>NZ_NWSV01000040.1 GCF_002531935.1 Rhizobium chutanense
TGGGTGACGGCTTCGTCCGAGCTCTTGATCTGGCCGTGGACGAACTTCGAGACGACGTCCTTATAGGCATTGGCGATTGCCGGAGGCGCGCCGTAGCCCTGGGCCAGCGAACCGAACAGCGTGCCGCCCTCGTTGGCCGCCTTCAGGTCGGCGATGCCCTTCTTGCCGCAGGCGTCGAAGTCGGTGTCGGGAACGTCGGTACGAGCCGGAACCGAGCCCTTGACGACGTTGAAGGCCGACTGGAAGCTCTTCGACAGCGTCGCCGTCGCCAGTGCCACCTGGGCGGCCTTGCGGTCGTCGGGGACGTTGAACATGCCGAACATGTCGGAGTTGTAGATCACGCTGCCGTCGGTGCCGGGGAAGCGGTAGCAGAGGAAGTCTTTATCCGGGGTCTTCTTGGCGGCGACGAATTCGCCCTTGGCCCAGTCGCCCATCACCTGCACCAGCGCATCACCCTTGATGACCATGGCGGTGGCCAGGTTCCAGTCGCGGCCGGAGAAGTTCGGATCGACATATTTGACGATCTTCGCCAGATTGTCGAAGGACTTCTTCATCGTGTCCGACTTCAGCGACGCCTCGTCGAGGTCGTTGAAGGCCTTCTTGTAGAACTCCGGTCCGCCGGTCGACAGCACGATGGAATCGAACATCGTCGCTTCCTGCCAGTTCTGGCCGCCGAGCGCCAACGGGATGACGCCTGCCGCCTTCGCCTTGTCGAGCAGGGCAATCAGATCGTCGAAGCTCTTCGGCTCACTGCCGCCGATCTTGTCCATGACAGCCTTGTTGATCCACAGCCAGTTGACCGAGTGGACGTTGACCGGGGCCGCCACCCACTTGCCGTCATAGACCGAGAACTTCTGCAGGGCTGCCGGCACCGACTTGTCCCAGCCTTCCTTCTTCGCCGTCTCCGTCAGGTCGCCCATGACGCCGGCTTGGGCATAATCGAGCACGGTATAGCCCAGCATCTGCGAGGCTGTCGGATAGGTGCCGGCCGCCACCATCGCCTTCAGCGCCGTCATTGCCGCGTCACCGCCGCCGCCGGCCACCGGAACGTCCTTCCAGGCAAAACCTTCCTTCGACAGATCCTGCTTCAGAACGTTCAAGGCCGCCGCCTCGCCGCCAGACGTCCACCAGTGCAGCATCTGAACTTCCTTCACGTCGGCAGCGCGCGCGGACACATGCGCGCCGGCCACAGCCAATGCGATCACGGCAGTCGTGGTCAAAAACCTATTCATCGAAGAACCTCCCAGTTCCATTTGGAAGATGCGGAACCATTCCCGCATCCGATCACCCGCCCTCCTCAGGCGTAGTTTCATTGCCGGTTAAGCCGGCCTTAGGTTCTCGGCATCCACCAATTGGTGCGCTTGCCGATATGCATGTTCAGCGTCTTGGTCTCCGTGTAGTCCTCGACCGCATGGCGGCCGAGTTCGCGGCCGAGGCCGCTCTGCTTGTAGCCGCCGAAGGGAAGCTCCGAGGCGCCGTCCATGAAGGTGTTCATCCAGACCGTTCCCGCCCGCACCGACCGGCCGATCGTCAGGCAGGTATCGAAATCGCGGCTCCAGACACCGGCCGACAGGCCATAATCGATGGAATTGGCGATCTGGATCGCCTCGGCAGTTGTTTCGAATGTCAGGACGGAAAGCACCGGACCGAAGACTTCCTCGCGCGCCACCGCCATATCGGGTGTCACCGCTTCGATGATCGTCGGCGACATGAACTGCCCCATGCCGAGGTCGAGCCTCTCGCCGCCATGCGCAACCTTCGCGCCATTGCTCCTGGCACCGGCGACATAGCCGGAGATCTTTTCCAGATGCTGCGGCGTGATGATCGCGCCGACCTGCGTCGAAGGATCGAGCGGGTCGCCGACCTTCACCGCCTTCGACAATTCGGCAATCCGCTTGACGACGTCGGAAGCGATCGACTTGTGAAGGATCAGCCGTGAGCCGGCATTGCAGCACTCGCCGGCATTGAAGTAGGCGCCGAAGACCGCGGCATCGATGAAGGCTTCGAGATCGGCATCGGGGAAGACGATCTGCGGGTTCTTGCCGCCGAGTTCCAGCGAGACCTTCTTCAGCGTCTGCGCGGCATTCGACATGGTCAGCTTTCCCACACCGGTCGAGCCGGTGAAGGACACCATGTCGACGTCGGGATGGGCCGTCATCACCGCGCCGACCTCCGGTCCCCTGCCGGTGACAATATTGACGACGCCGTCCGGAATGCCGGCCTGCTGCAGGATCTCGCCCAACACCAGCGTCGATCCCGAGGTCAGTTCCGAGGGCTTGACGACGGCGGTGCAGCCGGCGGCCAAGGCGAAGGGCAGCTTCTGGCCGACGATCAGGAAGGGAAAATTCCAAGGGGTGATGATCGAGACCACGCCGATCGCTTCGCGCAGCACGACGCCGAGCGTGCCGTCACCGAGCGCATTGTAGCTTTCGCCGTGAAGATCGCGTGCGAGAGCAGCGGCGTACCGCCATATGTCGACTGAGCCGGCAATTTCTCCCCGTACCTGTGTGACGGGTTTGCCTGCCTCGATCGCATCGAGAAACGCCAGTTCTTCCGCGCGTGCGGCGATCAGGTCGGCTGCCTTGAGCAGGATGGCGGAGCGTTCGGACGCGGTCATCCGCGGCCATGGCCCGAGATCGAAGGCCTTGCGTGCCGCAGCGATGGCGCGTTCGGCATCCGCCTTACTGCCTGTGGGGAAGCGGCTGACCACGACGCCGTGGCTCGGCGCGACACGCTCGATCGGATCGGCGGCGCCGGCCTCCCATTTGCCGTCGATGAGCATCCTGAAATCACGCGCTTTGTGGTTGCTCAGTGCGGTGGGGTTGACGAGGACCGTCATTACCATTCTCCCTTGAATGTTGCCGGGCGCTTGTCGCTGAACGATGCGACGCCCTCTTTCAGATCGCCGGTCTTGGCGGCGAGGATCGAGCCCAGGGCTTCGACCGCGGTTCCATTGTCTTCGCCGTTCGCCGATGCGATCATCAACTTGGCAATCTCGATGGCCGCCGGCCCCCGTGCGGCAATGCGCTCGGCATACTCTCTTGCGGCAGTCAGCGAATGTCCTGTTGGCACAACCGCATCGACGATCCCGAGCAGGCGCGCTTCCTCGGCGGTGAATATTTCGCCGCCGAGCGCCATGCGCCGGACGACCTGCGCGCCGAACCGGCGCACGAGACGCTGGGTCCCGGACCAGCCCGGCACCATGCCAAGGCCGGTCTCCGGCAGGCCGATCTTGATGTGCTGCTCGGCGAGGCGAATGTCGGCGACACCTGCAAGCTCAAGCCCACCTCCGAGGGCGTGGCCGTTCAGGGCCGCGACCAGCGGCACCCTGAGCGTCGCCAGTCTTTCGAAGATGCGGTGGCCGTGGCGAACCCAGAGATGACCGAATTCCTGCGGCAGCATTCCGCCCCAGGCCTTGATATCGCCGCCGGCGGAAAAGCCCTTTCCTTCGCCGGTCAGAATGGCAGCGCGCACATTGGCGTTCGCCTCCACCGCGTCGGCCGCGTCCGCCAGGGCCTTCAGCATGTCGAGATCGAGCGCGTTCAGCTTCTCCGGACGAGAAATCGTCAGCGTCGCGACGTGGCCTTCGATATCGACCTTAACCGTTCCGCTAGCCATGGAAGCTGCCCTCCAGCGTCCGTGCCCTTTTGGCGGGAAGCGACAGGCCGATCGCTGCCTCCGCGAAGAGCGCGGCGTCCATCACCTTCAGATCAGGCGCAACGATCAATGGAAACTCCGACTGATCGAGGATGTGGGATTGGAGATCGACGCCAGGGGCGATCTCGGTGAGGACGATGCCATCGGGCGTCAGCTTCATCACGCACCGCTCGGTGACATAGGCAATATCCTGCCCCTGCTCGATCGCCCGCCTGCCGCTGAAAGTGACGTGTTCGACCTCGTTCACCAGCTTCTTCAGCTTGCCTTCCCTCTCGATCAGAAGGGCGCCATCGGCGATCGAAAGCTTTGCGCCGGCGTTGAACATGCCGGAGAAGACGATCTTCTTTGCCCGCGCCGTGATGTCGACGAAACCGCCGGCGCCGGCCGTCACATGCGGCCGGAAGGAAAGCTTGGAGACGTTGACCGAACCGTCCCTGCCGATCTCGAGGAAGGAGAGCAGCGATGCATCGAAGCCTGCCCCTTGGAAATAGGTGAACTGATAGGGAGACGGCATATAGGCGTCGGCATTGGAGGCGCAGCCGAAGGCGAAGTCGAGCAGCGGCACGCCGCCGACAGCGCCCTGCTCGATGACCCAGGTGACCGTACCGTGGAGCCCCTCCTCCAGCAGAATGCGCGGCACGTTGGCCGAGATGCCGAAGCCGAGATTGACGCAGCTTCCGGCTTGAAGCTCCTGCGCGACGCGACGCGCAATGACTTTCTGAACATTGAACTCCGGAACGCTGAAGCTATCGAGCGGGCGGAAGATTTCCCCTGATATCGCCGGATCGTACTGCGTCTGCGTCGTCTGCTTCTGTTCGGGATCGACGACGATATAATCGACCAGCATTCCGGGCACGCGGACGTCATGCGGCTTCAGCGAACCCTCCTTGGTGATCCGCTTGACCTGGGCGATGACGATGCCGCCATTATTGCGGGCGGCCAGCGCCTGATCGAGGCCGCCGAGATAGGCGCCTTCTTGTTCGTAAGTTAGGTTGCCGCGCTCGTCGGCGGTGGTGGCGCGGATGATGGCGACCTGAGGAACGATCGCAGGAAAGAATAGCCAGTCGTCGCCCTCGAAGCTGACGCGCTTGACCACCGGATGTTCCGACGCCAGGCCGTTCATCGCGCAGCCCTGCCGCCGGGGATCGACGAAGGTGTCGATGCCGATCTTGGTCAGGACGCCCGGCCGCTTGGCGGCGGCTTCGCGATGGATATCGAACAGAATGCCGGAGGGGATGTTGTAGGCCGGGATTTCGTTGTCGGTGATCATCCGCCAGATCAGCGGCGGCTCGGAAGATGACGGCCCTGAGGGATAGGAACCGCCGATAATGCGCTTCAGCAGCCCCTTTTTGGCGATGTAGTCGACGCCCTTGATGCCGCTCATGTCGCCGGCGGCAATCGGATGAAGGGTAGTGATATCCTTGGGATGGCTGGTCGCATCGAAGCGTTCGCCAATCGCCTTCAGCATGAGATCAGGGCAACCGAGACCGCTCGAAGACGAGACCGTGACGACGGCGCCATCCGGAATCAGCGCTGCCGCTTCGGCTGGGGTGAGATGCTTCTGCATGGGCATTACTCAGCGTCCTGTTTCGATTTTACGCTTTTGCCGGTCCTCACCGGCGCGGCCTTGCCGGCGCCGCAGCTCTCGCGAACGACCAGCCGCACGGCTGTCGTCACCGTCTCCGCCTCGGCCTTGCCGGCATTGATCTGCTTGAGCAGCATCTGTGCGCCGCGGCGCCCGATGCCCTGCGGATCGACCGAGACCGTCGTCAGCGCGGGGACCGCTGCCTGAGCCTCGATGACGTCGTCGAAACCCACCACGGCGAAGTCGGCGCCAGGCTCCAGACGGCGCGCGCGCAATCCATCGCAGACACCGAAGGCGACGGCATCGTTGAAGCAAACGGCCGCGGTCGGCCGACGGCCGAGAGCAATCGCTTTGCCGATCGCCTCCACCCCGCCGGCGCGCGAAGGTGCCGCCGCGATGACCAGTTCTTCGTGATAGTCGAGCCCGGCCGCCTCCATGCCGCTTCGGTAGCCGGCAAGCCTGTCGTCGAAGACGGCGGTGTCGGGAAAGCCGCCGAGAAAAGCGATACGCTTGTGGCCGAGCGCCGCCAGATGCTTGACGGCCGACATCATGCCAGCCCGGTTGTCGGAGACGATCGACGAGACCTTGGCGCCGGGCAGGTTTCGCACGACGACCACCACCGGAATGCCGGCCGCAACGAGCGGCTTGAAGTCTGCGGCATCGGTGGCGCGGGCCGGTGAGACGATGAGGCCGGAAATGCCGTGCTCCCGCATCGACGCGACAACCTCCCGCTGCCGGTCGATGCTCTCGCCGGTGTTCGACAGGAACTGCACGAAGCCGGCCGACTGAACGACCATATCGACGCCGACCGCCAGCTCCGCAAAGAAGCTGTTCGTCAGGTCGTTGACGACGACCCCGATAATCCGCGACTTGGCGCCGGCCTGGCGAAGATTGGCGGCGCCGCGATTATAGACGTAGCCGAGTTCGCGCATCACGGCATTGACCTTGGCGCGCGTCGCCTCATTGACCAGGGACGAGCCCTGAAGCACCAGCGACACCGTCGACTTCGAAACGCCGGCGGCCTTCGCGATATCAATGACGGTCACCCGCGCCTTTGTCATTTTCCCTCCCGACCACGACGTCGATTTGTGGGTAATTATTTGGAACGTTCCAATTCTGTCAAGCGGAATCTAAATGAGATATTATTAAACTCCATTTTTGTTGACCTATTTCTTTGTCTTTGCCGCTTGATCCTTCTCTAAAAAATTGGAACGTTCTAAAAATCGACCTCAACCGAGCGACATCGTTCGATATTTTCGACCGACAAAAAGCGAGCTGGACGAGGCACATTTTTGCCATCGGTAGTCGCCTCGAGCGAGTGGCCGATGACCTGTCTCCAAGTTTCCGTAGAGGAGCTTCTGCAGACCATTAGCGAAACTTTATCGTTTCTGACGAATGCTACGCATACGTGCAACGCGCCAGATCTGAAGCAGGGCCGGATGATGCCACATTCGTTTGAATCCATTCTGGAGAACCTGCCGCAGGGCATTGTTCTGCTTGATCCTGCCAATAGGGTGACGGCTTTCAACGCCCGCACGCTCGAAATTCTCGGGCTTGCGGATGGAGCCGTCAGCAGAGGAATGACTATCGACGGGTTGCCGGGCGCCGCCGATTGCCGCGCAGCGGCGTGCCTGACGTCGACGACCGGCAGACCACACACGTCCCAGTTTGCGCTTTCCGACGGACGGATGGTCTCATTGACCTCAACCCCGTCGAAGGATGGAGGCTGGATCCTGAGCTATGAAGACATCTCTACCCTCATCCGCGTCGAAGACAGTCTCACCGAACAACACCACCGGTTCGACGCGGCCCTCCGCAACATGCCGCATGGGCTGTGCATGTTCGATTCGAAAAAGAACCTGATCCTGTGCAACCCGTCCTATGCACGGATGTACAATCTGCCGGATTTGCTGACGCAACCAGGGACGCCGCTGGTCGATATCCTGGCCTTTCGCAGCCGCGAGGGCAATGGCCCGGCCGACACCGCGACCTATTTCGACGTCGTCTTCGAAGCGACGGCACGCGGTGCTGTGGCCAGCCAGAATATCGTGCTCACCGATGGCCGCGTCATCAAGATCACCCATAATCCGATGCAAAACGGTGGTTACGTGGCCACCCACGAAGACGTCACCAAGACGGTGCGACTTGCGGAAGAACTGCGCCGGCATCACGATCAGCTCGAAACGACGGTGCAGAGCCGCACGGCCGAGGTCGAGCGCCAGGCGCGGGAACTCGAGCGAATGCTGGCGCAGGAGCGCAACATCAACGAATTGCAACGGCAGTTCGTGGCGATGGCATCGCATGAATTCAGGACCCCGCTCGCCATTATCGACGCGGCGGCCCAGCGGCTGTTGCGCAAAAGAGGGGCAGTCGAACCCGAATTTCTCGGTGACAAGGTCGACCAGATCCGCGCATCGGTGAACCGGATCGTCGATCTCATGGAGAGCATCCTGTCGGCCGGGCGCCTCGACACCGGCAAGATCGACATCAGCTACGATGCCTGCGCGTTGAGATCGCTGATCAGAAGCTGTTGCGAGCGGCAGTCGACGATCGCCAAGACACACGCCTTTGTGCTCGACATCGATGGGCTGCCGGAGTTCATCGACGCCGATCCCCGCACTTTGGCGCAGGTCTTTACCAACCTGCTGTCCAATGCCGTCAAATACGCGCCCGGAACCTCTGAAATTCGCGTCACGGCATGGGAGGAGATGGAAAACGTTAAAGTCTCGATCAGCGATGACGGCGTGGGAATCGATCCCGAAGACGTGCCCCGGCTGTTCCAGCGCTATTTCCGCGCCGGGACATCGACCGGGATTGCCGGAACGGGCATCGGTCTCAACCTGGTGAAACAGATCGTCGAACTGCACCACGGCTCGATAGAGGTTCGAAGCGCAAGAGGGCGCGGATCGACCTTCACCGTCACCCTTCCGATCAAGCGAACCGATAACGCTTCCGCGAGCAGTGACGCTGCCTGATGTTTCAGGATTGCTGTCCGGCATATCTACCCTATCCTTCTCGCTATAGAGGAGGACCATGCCATGGCTTTCATTCACACCCCCAATGCATCCGCCAGCGAAAAGACGACGTCGATGTATGCGTCGGCGGAGGCGAATTATGGTTATCTGCCGAATATGTACCGGGCCTTCGGACACCGGCCGGAGGTGATGGAGAATTGGGCAGCGCTGCTTTCCAGTATCCGCGGCCATATGAGCCTCAGGCGCTATGAGCTGGTGACGCTGGCCGCCGCCAAGGAGCTGAAATCCTCCTATTGCATGCTGGCGCATGGCTCGGTGCTGCTGCGCGAGGGCTTCACCAGCGACGGGCTGACGGCTGTCGTCAACGAGACGGAGAAGGCGCCGATCGATGCCGGCGAACGCGCCATCATGGCCTTTGCCGCCAAGGTGGCGCGCGATGCGACATCGGTCACCCAGCAGGATATAGATGGGCTGAAGAAACACGGGTTGAGCGATGCCGAGGTCTTCGACGTCACGGCTGCGGCAGCGGCCCGCTGTTTCTTCTCGAAGATGCTGGATGCGCTGGGGGCTGCGCCCGACCACGCCTATATCGAGCGGCTGGAGCCGAATGTGCGCAAAGCGCTCAGCGTCGGCCGAGAAGTCGAACGGCCTCTGGCGCCCTCGTCGTCGCGCGGCACATCGCAATGATGGGTAAAGGGAGGATGCTCGGGCGGCGGTCTTTGCGGCCCGGCTCCTCCGGCCCTACTCCGGCCCCTATTCCGGTTTGTCCGCAAAATTCCGGATCGCAAATTCGGCGATGTTCTGGCTCGCGCGATCGGCATCGTCGAGCAGGGATGGAAACAGCTGCCACTGATGCGGCATGCCCGGCCAGATCTCGGTGGTGACATCCACACCCGCCTGGCGCGCCTTGTCGGCGAGCCGCAGCGTATCGTCCAGCAGGGCTTCACCGGAGCCGACCTGCAGCAGCAGCGGCGGAAAGCCCGTCATATCGGCATAAAGCGGCGATGCCTGGGGATCGGTTGGAGAGCGGTTGCCGAGATAGGCCTTGCGCAAGGTCTCGATCGCGGCCCTGCCGATCAAGGGATCGCTATCGGCATTCGCCGTCATCGATCCGCCGGTCGCGGCAAGATCGGTGATGGGGCTGAGCGCAATGACGGCCGCCGGCAGCGGTTTTGCCGCCTGCTTCTGCCGCAGCACCGTCTCGATCGCGATATTGCCGCCGGCGCCGTCTCCGGCGACGACAACGTTCTCGCTGCGATAGCCGTTGTCGAGAAGCCAGCGATAGGCCGTCAGCGCGTCGTTGATCTGCGCGGGATAGGTATATTCGGGCGTCAGCCGATACTCGATCAGAAGAACATCGCTGGATGCGGCCTTGGCGAGCGAGCCGGCAAGCAGGCTGTGCGTGCGGATGGAGCCGCCGGAAAAGCCGCCGCCGTGGATATAGAGGATCACCCTTTCGCCGATCGGGTGATGCAGGCGGGCGGGCCACATCAGCTCGGCGTCGACGCCGTCGGCATCGACCTGCCGGAGCTGGATACGTGTCGGCCCCGGCATCGTCTCCATCAGCGTCCGAAAGGCCGTTCGGCGCTGCTGCAGGCTATCGGCACCGACAAAATGATCCTTCCAGAGGCCGACGAGTTTTTCGACCTGCTGACGCGAGACCTCACTTTGCGGCCCGATGTCCTGCCCGACCGCTGCCGATCCGATCGGCATCAGTGCGGCCAAGGCGAGAAACAAACATCCGAGCCGCTTGGGCGCTTTTCGAATAGCAGCTGGTAAAATCCGACCGTTCATCAACTTCTCCCGACGATGCTGGCCATGGCGGCATCTTTGGCCGGTTCGTCCACCGGAGTCAAAAGGGTGACAGGCCGGAACCTCAAGCTTTTTCATTCTCTCCGCTGCGGCGGATGAAAGTCGGCGGCTGGCCGTCCACGGCGGATCACCGGGCTGCTCCGCAAAAAAATCGCCAATGCCCGCCGACACGGCTTGCCATTTGCCGCGCATCCATCGGAAATGGGCTGCGCGCCCTGCCCCAACCCCGGCGCTTCGTCTCGCGCGTAAGTGAAGGATGTCGATGACCACCATCTACCTTGCGGGCCCGGAAGTCTTTCTTCCGGATGCCATGCCCATCATGGCCGAAAAACGCCGATTGGCGCGCCAGTTCGGCTTCGAGCCAACGGGGCCCGGCAGCGACGAAAACCAGACGCCGGTGAAGCGGACCGCCGCCGAGATCTATGCACGCAATGACGACGCCATGCGTCGAGCCGAGATCTGCCTTGCCAACGTCACTCCCTTTCGCGGCGTCAGTGCCGATCCGGGCACCGTCTACGAGATCGGCTTCATGATTGCGTTGGGAAAAGCGGTCTTTGCCTATAGCAACCACCCCGACGACTATGGGCTGCGCGTTCGCTCGATCTGGTATGCGGGGCAAGAGATCGACGAGACGAGCGGACGCCCCCGCGGACCGGACGGCATCGCGATCGAAAATCACGGCATGGCCGACAATCTGATGATCGACGGTGGGATCGAGGCGACGGGAGGCAAGGTGTTCCGTGCGGCAGCCCTCCCGGCGGACCCGGCCCGCGACCTGGCGGTTTATTTCGAGGCGCTGCAGACGATCGCCGGCATGCGGGCTTGATGGGGCCATGCCTGCCCCACCTCGGAAAGAACCCGATAGGGCAAATTCGCATTCGCCTTAAGCTGGGGATGGCTTAGTTCTAAGTTCGACCATGATCATAACGATGAAGAGGCGAGCATGTCGATCAAGACCATCTGCATCTATGGCGCCGGCGCGCTCGGCGGCGCTATCGCCGTCAAGCTTGCAAACCAAGCCGGAACCGACGCCACCATCTCCGTCGTCGCGCGTGGAACCCATCTCGACGCAATCCGCGACAAAGGACTGAGCCTGCGCGAAGCCGACGCGGAAAGGCCGCTCAACGTCCGCCTCACCGCGACCGACGATCCCGGGACATTGCCGCCGCAGGATCTCGTCATCACCGGCCTCAAGGGACATCAGCTGGCGCCTGCTGCCGAAGGCATTGCAGGTCTGCTCAAGGAGGGCACCCGCGTCGTCATGATCCTCAACGGCATTCCGTGGTGGTATTTTCACCGCGATGCCGAAAGCCGGCATGCCGAGCTGCAGTTCGACGAGCTCGATCCCGGCGGCAGGCTCTGGCGGCTGATCGGGCCGGAACGGGTTATCGGCTGCGTCGCCTATCAAGGCGCAGAGGTGATCAATCCGGGCGAGATCCAGCTTGCCAACAACGGCCGTTTCGTGCTCGGCGAGCCCTCGGGCGAAATGTCTGCCGATCTCAAGGCAATCGCCGGCCTGCTGACCGGGGCCGGCCTCAATATCGTGAGGACGCCTGTTATTCGCGACGAAATCTGGAGCAAGCTGATGGGCAATGCCGCCTTCAATCCGATCAGTGCGCTGACCAGGGCTCTGATGACCGACATCATGGCGGATCCGCCGCTCTTCGCCATGGTCGGCAAAGTCATGAATGAAGTGCGCGCCGTCGGCGAGGCCCTGGGCGCACGTTTCAGCATGACCGTCGAGCAGCGGCTGGAACAATCGCGCCATATCGGCGGCGTGCGCACATCGATGCTGCAGGATCTGATCGGCGGCAAAGCGCTCGAGATCACGCCGCTGGTCGGTATGGTCGCAGCGCTCGGGCGTCTGACTGCCGTGCCGACCCCGGTTTCGGAAACGATCCTGGTGCTGGTGACGCAGCTGGATCGGGAAAACCAGCGCGGCCGCTGATTGCGGAGAAAAGGGGCCGGGAGAAACCCGGCCGTCTTGACTTACTTTCCGACCTGCTCGGCCCAATGAGTGAGATCAGGCAGGATCGCCAGCCAAGGACAGCGGCGGTCATGGCTTTCCGACGCCGCGCTTCGAAACTTCTCGCATCGGCCTTTATGCCATTCCTATATTTTCGCCCTTCGCCCCGAATGGATTTCCTATCGCAAACGGCAGTAGGCTTTTGCCACCGCTGCAAAGGTCAAACGCCATGCGAAATATCATGTCCTCCACCTTCCACCCTTTTCGCCCGCACAGGATCACGCGCGCTAACCGGCAGATGCGCGAGAAGCGCACCGCCTGGGCGCTGATCGTCTTCGGCATCGTGCTCGCCTGCATAGAGCTCTACATCGTTTACTCCGCGCTCTGAGCCGGCGCTTCGTTTCTCCCGCCGTTTTCGCCCGGCGGGAGAACGATGAGGCCAATTCCAACTTTTCCTTAACCGGCATGCTGATAAAATCCTGGCGCAGAGACTTCAGACGCCACGAGACCGATGCCGAAACCGAACTTCCGCTTCACCCATTACGATCTCAAGGAACAGCGCGCCGGAACGATCGTCGAGGTGTCGTTGAATGCGGTGAACAATGTCCGGTTGATGACGGCGCCGAATTTCCAGCGTTTCACCGAGGTTCTCGATTTCAAATATATCGGCGGAGTAGCGCGCAAATCGCCAATCAAGATCGCTGTTCCCGAAAGCGGCCACTGGCATGTCGTCGTCGATATGGAAGGCCATCACGGGCTGGCGGAATCCGCCGTCAAGGTGATCGCGGCACCTGTCAATCAGAAAACGCCGCGCCCTTCTTGAGCTTTGCAGCACTTTTCCGGCACGCAAGGGCGAGCGCAGAAGGCGCAGTCGAAAAACCGTGATGACGTGACACCCGATCGTGTTAATCTTGATCACGATCAATGAAACAGGCCGCGACGTCGGTCAGAATTCTCCGGTGGTGAGGCTTATCCCGCGTCGCCAGCTGCAGGTCGGCTCCCCATTCATGCTCTGATCGCGGAGGGAGGAGCAGCAGACAATGATCTTCATCACCTGGGGTAGTCCATGACTTCGAACCCGATCGATCGTATCAGGGATATCATCGATCCAGGCGATGCACTCGGCGAAGTTCTTTTCGGATTGATCATGGCGCTGACATTGACGGTCGGGTCGAGGCTTGTTGTTAAAGAAGAGGGCTTGGATGCCCAGGAATTGATCGCCGCAACAATCGGATGCAACGTCGCCTGGGGAATCATTGACGCCGTCTTGTTCATTCTGGGCACGACGTTTTACAGGAGCAGGCGGCTGCGCCTTTTTCGGCAAATCAAAGCCGCGGGAAGCGAGACTGCGGCGCTCAAGATGCTCGCGAAAGAATTCCCGATCGAAGAGGCGCCGTTTTCTGCAACAGCTGCCGATGCGGACGCGCTCTATCGATCACTGCTGACGCTCGCATGCAGGGCAGATCCTGTGAAGACGTCCCTCTCGAAAAGTGATCTGTTTGCCGCACTGGCGGTCTTCGCTCTGGTCTCTGCCACCGCCATTCCGGCCGTTATCCCTTTTCTTCTCATCGACAGCGCACATCTTGCGCTGAGAACCAGCAACCTGTTTCTCATCATGCTGCTATTTGTGACGGGGTATGCGTGGGCGAAATTTTCGGGAGGCAGGCCTTTTTATGCCGGGATGACGATGACGGGTCTCGGATTGCTTCTGGTCGCCATAGCGATCGCGCTTGGCGGCTGAGCCGCGTTCACCAGTCAAACAGGCGCGTCAGCGCGTATTGCGCTCCTTACGCAGTTTGTCCCACCATTCCAGCCGTTTGCGGATCTCGCGCTCGAAGCCGCGCTCCGGCGGATCGTAGAAGGTCTGCCGGCCCATCTTCTCCGGGAAATAATCCTGGCCGGAAAAGGCGTCCGGTTCGTCGTGGTCGTAGCGGTAACCGTCGCCATACCCTTCGCCCTTCATCAGCTTGGTCGGCGCGTTGAGGATATGCTTCGGCGGCAGCAGCGAACCGTTCTGCTTGGCGGCCTGGCTGGCCGCCTTGAAGGCGGTGTAGACGGCGTTGGATTTCGGCGCCGTGGCGAGATAGACGCAGGCCTGAGCCAAAGCCAGCTCCCCTTCCGGAGAGCCGAGATACTCATAGGCATCCTTGGCGGCATTGCAGATCACCAGCGCCTGCGGATCGGCAAGGCCGATATCCTCCACCGCCATGCGCACCAGCCGCCGGCCGAGATAGAGCGGATCCTCGCCGGCATCGAACATGCGGGCGAGATAATAGAGAGCCGCATCCGGATCCGAACCACGCACGGACTTATGCAGCGCCGAGATCAGATTGTAATGGCCGTCCTGCGCCTTGTCGTACACGGGAGCGCGGCGCTGGACGATGCGCGTCAGGCCCTCGGTATCGAAGCTCTCGCCCTCGCGCGCGGCACGCCAGACCTCTTCGGCCAACGTCAGCACCGCACGGCCGTCGCCGTCGGCCATGCGGATCAAGCTGATGCGCGCCTCTTCGGTGAGCGGCAACGGCTTCTGCTCGATCGCCTCGGCCCGCTTCAGCAATTCCTCCAGGCTCTCCTCGTCATGCGACTTGAAGGTCAGCACGCGGGCGCGCGACAGCAAAGCGGCGTTGAGCTCGAAGGACGGGTTCTCGGTGGTGGCGCCGACGAGGATGACGGTGCCGTCCTCCATGACAGGCAGGAAACTGTCCTGCTGGGCACGGTTGAAACGGTGGATCTCGTCGACGAAGAGCAGCGTCTGGCGGCCGTCCATACGCCGCAGGCGGGCCGTCTCGAATACCTTCTTCAGATCGGCGACGCCTGAGAAAATCGCCGATATCTGCTCGAAGGCCAGCCCCGCCTCGCCCGACAGCAGCCGGGCCACCGTCGTCTTGCCGGTGCCGGGCGGCCCCCAGAAGATCATCGAGCCGAGCGAACCGCTTTCGATCATCCGTTTCAAGACGCCATCTTCACCGGTCAGATGTTCCTGACCGGTGACATCGGCAAGCGTCTTCGGCCGTAGCCGATCGGCAAGCGGCCGCCTGGCGGCCACCTCCTCCGGAACACGCGGCGCGAAGAGATCGTTGCTCATCGGAAGAACTGCCGGATGCGCTGACCGTCGCGCTCGATCTCGACCCGCCAGAGGCCGGGGTCGCTATCGGCGATTTCGGAGAGTTCGCTGGTCGTCTTCACATCCGCGCCGTTGATCGAGACGATGATATCCTTCGGCTCGAAACCGAGACGGGCCGCAGGCGAATTCTCCTTCACCTCGGAGACGACGACGCCTGAGGATTCCGGCGGCATGCGCAGCTCGTCGGCAACCCGCGGCGACAGGTTTTCGACGACAGCGCCGCTAAAGGGCGTGCGCCCGCCGATCGTGCGCTGGTCGCGCGGCGAGGTTTCCGGGGCGCGATCGAGCGTCAGCGGCAGCTGCTCCTCGCGGCCATTCTCGACGACGGTAAGCTTGACCGACTTGCCGAGACCAGCCGTCGTCAGGCGGTAGAGCAGCGCATCCGGATGTTCGACCGATATACCGTCGACGGCGGTGACGATTTCGCCGGCCTTCAATCCGGCCTTGGCGGCCGGCCCGCCTTCCGAAACCTTGACGACCAGAGCGCCGCGCGCCTTGTTGAGCCCCAGCGCTTCGGCCACCTCAGAGGTCACGGCATCGAAGCTCGCGCCGACATAGGGCCGCTCGAAGGTTTTTACCCCGGCATCGGCCGAGGCGAGGAAGACCTTGACCAGATTGGCCGGAATGGCAAAGCCGATGCCGTTCGAGCCGCCGCCACGCGAGAAGATCGCCGTGTTGATGCCGATCAGTTCGCCCTTCATGTTCATCAAGGCGCCACCGGAATTGCCGGGATTGATCGAGGCATCGGTCTGGATGAAGAAGCCGAACTCGTTTTTGACCACCTGGTTGCGGGCAAGTGCGGAGACGATTCCGCTCGTCACCGTCTGACCGACGCCGAAGGGGTTGCCGATCGCCAGCACGAGATCGCCGACTTCGACGGCATCGGAATTGCCGATCGGCAGAGTTGGGAAACTCTCCTTGGTCTCGATCTTCAGCACGGCGAGATCGACACGGTCATCGCGCAGCACCACCTTGCAGGGGAATTCACGGCCATCCGACAGCGCCACCTTGATGTCGTCGGCGCCTTCGATGACGTGATTGTTGGTGACGACGGTGCCGTTCGCCTCGACGATGACGCCGGAACCGAGCGAAGACTGCTTCTCCGAACGGTTCGGCATCTGCTGGCCGAAAAACTGCTCGAAAAAGGGGTCGCCGGCAAAGGGCGACTGCCGCTGGACGATCTTTTCCGCATAGACATTGACGACGGCGCCCGACGTCTGTTTGACGAGCGGCGCGAAGGAGAGCTGCATCTGCATCTGGCTCTCGGGCACGGTCTTTGCCGTCTGCGCCTCGGCCGCAGCCGGCAGAACGAGCATGAGAGCGAATAGCGAGACGGAGGCGCGCTTGATCAGGCCTTGCATGTGTATCCCTTTTGAATCCTCTTGAGCAGCGTTTTAGAGCATGATGCTAGAAATGAAAGAGGGCGGAAGCATGGAAGAATAAGGCAAGGGAACGTCTTGGAAACCGGTTGAAGTCATTGTGAATTCGATTCAGGAAGATTGGCCATGCAACTGATATCCAAAGCCAAAAGCTGGGCGAAGTCACTGAAGCGTGACATTGTCGCGCTCTGGCTGGCCGCCCGAGACCCGCGTGTGCCATGGCATGCCAAAGCGGTGGCCGGCGCCGTTGCCGCCTATGCGCTGTCGCCCGTCGATCTGATCCCCGATTTCATTCCGTTGCTCGGTTATCTCGACGATCTCGTCATCGTGCCGCTCGGCATCCTGCTGGCGACGCGGCTTGTCCCGGCCGAGGTGATGAACGAGCTTCGCGCCGAGGCGGCAAGACGTATCGAGCGCCCTTCCGGCCGGGCCGGATTGATCTTCATCCTTGCCGTCTGGCTCGCCTGCATCATCTTCCTGGCTCTGGCACTCAGCAAGCTGGTCTGACCGGCGGCAACAGGGATATAGGAATGATGACGGCAAGAGCGATGATGATGGCCTTTGGTTTTGCGATTTCGATCTTCGCATCCGGAATGGCGCAGGCGGCGAGCTTCGACTGCGACGCGAAGGAATTGAAGCCGGACGAAAAGGCGATCTGCGACAACCGCGCGCTCAACGATGCCGACGTGAAGATGGTAACGACCTTCGAGCTGCTCTCCGGGCTGCTGGCGATGGGTTCGCGCGGAACATTGCAGGACGAACAGACGGCCTGGCTGAAGAAACGGCAAGAATGCGGGGCGGATGCCGCCTGTATCAAGGCCGCCTATGACGAGCGGCTGAAGCAGCTCGGCGAGACCTATAAAAATATCAACCGGCCGCTTTGAAACGGCCGGTCGGCAAAGCTGCTGACTTTTAATCAGCAGGTTTTCGGCCGCCGTGAATCAGCGCGCATTCAGATCCCGCACGGCGCCGCGATCGGCGCTCGTTGCGAAGGCTGCATAGGCCTTCAGCGCGGTGGTGACGTTGCGCTTGCGCACCTCCGTCGGATGCCAGCCCTTGGCTTCCTGATCGGCGCGGCGGGCGGCAAGTTCGGTCTCGCTGACGCGCAGGCTGATCGTCCGGTTGGGGATGTCGATGTCGATCATGTCGCCTTCGCGCACCAGCCCGATCGTGCCGCCATTGGCCGCTTCCGGCGAGACGTGACCGATCGACAGGCCTGACGTGCCGCCGGAGAAGCGGCCATCGGTGATCAGCGCGCAGGCTTTGCCCAGGCCCTTCGACTTCAGATAGCTCGTGGGATAGAGCATTTCCTGCATGCCGGGGCCGCCCTTCGGACCTTCGTAGCGGATGACGACGACGTCGCCTGATTTGATCTCATTGGCGAGGATCGCCTTGACGGAGGCATCCTGGCTTTCGAAGACGCGGGCCGGACCGGAGAATTTCAGGATCGATTCATCGACGCCGGCGGTCTTGACGATGCAGCCATCGACGGCGAGGTTGCCCTTGAGCACGGCAAGGCCGCCATCCTTAGAGAAGGGATGTTCGACCGAACGGATGACGCCGTTCTGACGGTCGGTGTCGAGTTCGTCCCAGCGAGCTTCCTGGCTGAAGGCGACCTGAGTCGGGATGCCGCCGGGAGCAGCACGATAAAAGTTGCGGACAGTGTCGCTGTTGGTGCGGGTGATGTCCCAGCGCTCGATCGCGTCGCCGAGCGTCTCGGCATGCACGGTCGGGCAATCGCGGTTCAGGAGACCGCCCTTATCGAGTTCGCCGAGGATCGACATGATGCCGCCGGCGCGGTGCACGTCTTCCATATGAACATCGCTCTTGGCGGGTGCGACCTTCGACAGGCACGGCACGCGGCGCGACAGCGCATCGATATCGGCCATGGTGAAATCGATCTCGCCTTCATGGGCGGCGGCGAGGATGTGCAAGACGGTATTGGTGGAACCGCCCATGGCGATATCGAGCGCCATGGCATTCTCGAAGGCCTGCTTGGAGGCGATGGTGCGCGGCAGCGCCTTGACGTCGTCCTGCTCATAATAACGGCGGGCGAGATCGACGATCAGGTGGCCGGCCTCGACGAAGAGACGCTTGCGGTCGGCATGGGTGGCCAGCGTTGAGCCGTTGCCGGGCAACGACAGGCCAAGCGCTTCCGTCAGGCAGTTCATCGAGTTTGCGGTAAACATGCCAGAGCAGGAGCCGCAGGTCGGACAGGCCGAACGCTCGATGACCTTGACGTCCTCGTCGCTGACCTTGTCGTCGGCGGCAGCGACCATGGCGTCGACGAGGTCGAGCGCATGCGTTTTGCCGTGCAGCACGACCTTGCCGGCTTCCATCGGACCGCCGGAGACGAAGACCGTGGGGATATTGAGGCGCAGCGATGCCATCAGCATGCCGGGGGTGATCTTGTCGCAGTTGGAGATGCAGACCATGGCGTCGGCGCAATGGGCATTGACCATGTATTCGACGCTGTCGGCGATAAGCTCGCGCGAGGGCAGCGAATAGAGCATGCCGTCATGGCCCATGGCGATGCCGTCGTCGACGGCGATGGTGTTGAATTCCTTGGCAACGCCGCCGGCCGCCTCGATTTCGCGGGCGACGAGCTGGCCGAGATCCTTCAGATGGACGTGGCCGGGCACGAATTGGGTGAAGGAATTCACCACCGCGATGATCGGCTTGCCGAAATCCGAATCCTTCATGCCCGTGGCGCGCCAAAGGCCGCGCGCGCCTGCCATGTTGCGGCCGTGGGTCGTGGTTCGGGAACGGTAAGCTGGCATCGGTGTCTTCCTCGACATGTCGGAAATTATCAGGCGAAGCGGAGCGGCAATGGAGCCTGCCGGCCGGGCAAACGCTGGCTTTTGGAATTGTCCTAATCCAATCGACAGGGGCTGTCACTACCGGCAAGGTCAAATCCGGTACGCTGCCGGAGCCCCGCTTCAGCACAATTGATGATATACGGTTCGGCGCGCGTTTTTGTTACAGCCTATTCCATCACGACCGAACACAAAAAATTGGCTTCCCGTCTGCAATATTCAAGGCTTAGACACTGGTCGGCACATGCGGGCGGTTCGTTTAAGAACTATAGTGAGAAATCCGCCCAGGAGGTTTCGCCATGCCAAGCTATCGCCCACCGAAGATCGCGTCATCGCAGATCACGCCACGCCAGATCTATATGCGCCGCCGGGAATTCCTCGGCGCGGCAGCGCTTGGCGCCATGGCGCTCTACAGTGCCGGCGAGGCGAGTGCCGCCGCCCTTTCCGCCGTCGAGAGCAAGTACAAGGTCGACGAGAAGCCGACGCCGCTCAAGGACGTCACGACCTACAACAACTTTTATGAGTTCGGCCTCGACAAGGGCGACCCCGCTGCGAATTCCGCCGATTTCAAGCCGCGGCCCTGGACGGTCAAGGTCGACGGCATGGTCAACAAGCCCGGCACTTTCGACCTCGAGGCGCTGGTCAAGGAATTCCCGATCGAGGAACGCACCTATCGGATGCGCTGCGTCGAGGCCTGGTCGATGGTCATCCCCTGGGACGGCTTTCCGCTGGCATCGCTGCTCGACAAGGTTGAGCCGCTCGGCAGCGCCAAATATGTCGCCTTCGAAACCGTGGTGCGGCCGGCGGAGATGCCGGGGCAGAAGGGTTTCTTCCAATCACTCGACTGGCCCTATGTCGAAGGTCTGCGCCTGGATGAGGCGCGCCATCCGCTGACGCTGCTTGCCGTCGGTCTCTATGGCGAAACGCTGCCGAACCAGAATGGTGCGCCGATCCGTCTCGTCGTGCCGTGGAAATACGGCTTCAAGGGCATCAAGTCGATCGTGCGCATCACGCTCACCGATCAGCAGCCGAAGAATACCTGGCAGGTGACCAATCCGCAGGAATACGGCTTCTACGCCAACGTCAATCCGGCCGTCGACCATCCGCGCTGGAGCCAGGCGAGCGAGAGGCGCATCGGCGAAAGCGGTTTCTTCGGCGCAAGCCGCCACCCCACCCTGCCCTTCAACGGCTATGCCGACGAGGTGGCGAGCCTCTATGCCGGCATGGATCTGAAGGCGAATTTCTGATGGCGGAACTGTCGCTCGCGATCCCCAAGCGTTGGCAGCCCGCCTCCGTCTGGCTGCTTTATGTCGTCGGGCTTCTGCCCGCCGCCTGGACCTTCTACCTCGGGGCGACCGATCAGCTCGGCGCCGACCCGGTCAAGACTTTCGAACTCTTTCTCGGCATCTGGACGATCCGTTTCCTGATCGCAACGCTCGCCGTCTCCCCTGCCCGCGAGCTTTTCGGCTGGAACTATCTGCGCTATCGCCGCGCGCTCGGCCTGCTGACCTTCTACTACGCGCTGATGCATTTCACCGTCTACATGGTGCTCGACCAGGCGATGGACATTCATGCCGTCATCAACGACGTGCTGAAGCGCCCCTTCATCATGTTCGGCATGGCCGCCCTTGCGATGCTCGCACCGCTGGCAGTGACATCCAATAATGTCTCGATCCGCCGCCTCGGCAAGAACTGGATCTGGCTGCATCGCCTCGTCTACATCATCGCCGCCTGCGGGGCGCTGCATTTCGCGCTGTCGACCAAGATCCTCGATCTCGAGCAATATATCTATGTCGGGCTGATCATCGCACTGATCCTCTACCGCTCCTACCGGCCGATCGAGCGGAGCCGTAAGAAGGGCAAGGGACGATCGCGCAATCGCGCCGTGGCTTCGGCATCTGAGGCGTAAACGACCAGCGAGGACGCATCACCGCCGTGCTGGATCAAAGGCCCAGGCCGCGGCGATGCCGATGGCATAGGCCAGCATATTCCAAAGCGAAAATATCCGCCCAAGCAGCAGCGCGCCTGCCGTGGTCAGCCGGAAGGCGTCGAGCCAGGGCGTGTGATAAAGCCGGAACAATTCCACCGAGATCGCGACGAACAGCGCTATGGCAGCAATGACTGCCCGCCGTGACTTTGCGGCGACGAGCGCCACGAGCAGATAGACCATCGCGCCCCAGAGCGCCGATCCGCCATATTTGACGACAACGAAGGGCAGATCGGCCGCATAACCAAAGCGCCGGAGCGCCGGCCCGAGGGCGATGACGAGAAGCAGGACTGCGAGACGCAGGAACTGCGCCCGAGAGCGAGTTTGAGTGATTTCGGGCAATGGAACCTGTCCTATCTCAATCTCCGCCGGCGCTCCTTGCCGTCGCCGAGCGATGTTCCCCTACGCGGTCCGCGACCAGTGCACAAATAAAAACAGCCGGGCTTTGTGAGCCCGGCTGTTTTCTATCCGCCGGAGCGGAAGATTAAGCGGCGACGGCCTGTTCTTCGGCAGCGACGCGAGCCTTGTCGGCGGCGCCCTTGGCGAAGGTGTCGCGATCCACGAATTCGATCACGGCCAAGGCAGCATTGTCGCCCTGGCGGAAGCCGGCCTTCATGATGCGCAGGTAGCCGCCGTTGCGGGTGGCATAGCGCGTTGCGATCGTGTCGAACAGCTTCGAAACGACGGCGGCATCGCGGATCTGCGAGATCGCCTGACGGCGAGCATGCAGGTCGCCGCGCTTGCCGAGCGTGACGAGCTTCTCGACGATCGGACGGATTTCCTTGGCCTTCGGCAGGGTCGTGACGATCTGCTCGTGGGTAATCAGCGAAGCCGCCATGTTGGCGAACATCGCCTTGCGGTGGCTTGCGGTTCTATTCAGCTTGCGGCCGGCCTTTGCGTGGCGCATTGCTATTCTCCTTTAATGCAGGTGCCCTTACGTTAAGTGGGCCTGCCGTTTCCTGGCACATGCAGGCGATCGGCCTGCTGTTTGACGGGGAAAGGCAGCCGTAAGAAGCCTGCCTTTTTGTTTCTCAGTACTGGTCTTCGTAACGCTTGGCGAGATCTTCGATGTTCTCGGGCGGCCATGCCGGCACTTCCATGCCGAGGTGCAGGCCCATGGAAGCGAGAACTTCCTTGATTTCGTTCAGCGACTTGCGACCAAAATTCGGCGTGCGGAGCATTTCTGCTTCGGTCTTCTGAATGAGGTCGCCGATGTAGACGATGTTGTCGTTCTTCAGGCAGTTTGCCGAACGGACCGACAGTTCGAGTTCGTCCACCTTCTTGAGGAGAGCCGGGTTGAAAGCCAGTTCGGTGACTGCTTCCTCTTCGGTTTCCTTCTGCGGCTCGTCGAAGTTGACGAAGACGCCAAGCTGATCCTGGAGGATGCGCGCCGCGAAAGCGACGGCGTCTTCGCCGGTGATCGAGCCATCGGTTTCGATGGTCATGTTCAGCTTGTCGTAGTCGAGAACCTGTCCTTCGCGGGTATTTTCAACCTTGTAGGACACCTTCTTGACCGGCGAATAAAGGCTGTCGACCGGGATGAGACCGATCGGAGCATCTTCCGCACGATTGCGTTCGGCCGGAACGTAACCCTTGCCGTTGTTGACGGTGAACTCCATGCGGATTTCGGCGCCCTCGTCGAGCGTGCAGATCACATGCTCGGGGTTGAGGATTTCGATATCGCCGACCGTCTGGATGTCGCCAGCCGTGACAACGCCCGGGCCCTGCTTGCGCACGACCATGCGCTTTGCGTCGTCGCCATCCATCTTGATGGCGATTTCCTTGATGTTGAGCACGATGTCCGTCACGTCTTCGCGGACGCCCGGAATCGAGGAGAATTCATGCAGCACGCCATCGATCTGCACCGCCGTGACGGCAGCGCCGCGCAGCGAGGAGAGCAGAACGCGGCGAAGCGCATTGCCGAGGGTCAGGCCGAAGCCGCGCTCCAGCGGTTCGGCAACAAGCGTCGCCCTGGTGCGCGAGCTCGAAGAGAACTCCACCTTGTTCGGCTTGATCAGTTCCTGCCAGTTCTTCTGAATCATGAGTTTGCCTTCCGTTCGTTGCCACCATCCAATCGTGGCAACCGAGCTTGAAAACCACCGGGAGCGCGCGAGCGCTCACCAGTGACGAGAGCGATGATCAGACGCGGCGCTTCTTGCGCGGACGGCAGCCATTGTGCGGGATCGGGGTCACGTCGCGGATGGACGTAATCATGAAACCGGCAGCCTGGAGCGCGCGCAGAGCCGATTCACGACCCGAACCCGGACCGCAGACTTCGACTTCCAGCGACTTCATGCCGTGCTCCTGGGCCTTTTTGGCGCAGTCTTCGGCAGCGATCTGGGCGGCGAACGGGGTCGACTTGCGCGAGCCCTTGAAGCCCTTGGCGCCAGCCGACGACCAGGCGATCGCATTGCCCTGCGCGTCGGTGATGGTGATCATCGTGTTGTTGAAGGTCGAGTTGACGTGAGCGACACCCGACGAGATATTCTTGCGCTCGCGACGGCGAACGCGGACGGCTTCCTTAGCCATGGTATTCCTTTCGTTGATCTCTTCACCGCCGTAATGCCAGCGGCTACACCGGAACGGCGCCTATATGGTCCCGCTCCAAACTCAAAAGAGGCCGGCGCAGACCGCCAGCCTCCCCATCCCGGTTTCCCGGAAATTACTTCTTCTTACCAGCGATTGCCTTTGCCGGGCCCTTGCGGGTGCGGGCATTGGTGTGCGTGCGCTGGCCGCGAACCGGAAGGCCGCGGCGATGACGCAGGCCGCGGTAGCAGCCGAGGTCCATCAGGCGCTTGATGTTCATCGCGGTATCGCGACGAAGATCGCCCTCGACCTGATAGTCGCGGTCGATCGCTTCGCGGATCTGAAGGACTTCGGCGTCCGTCAGCTGATGCACACGACGTTCAGCCGGGATACCGACCTTCTCGACGATTTCCTGTGCGAATTTCGGACCGATCCCGTGAATGTAGGTCAGCGCGATAACAACGCGCTTTGCAGTCGGGATGTTGACGCCAGCGATACGTGCCACGCCTGTTCTCCTTGCATTCCAGTTGCCATCCGGCAAGTGGGCTTCGTTATGCGGTCTTTGGAACCGCTCGTTCAGATTTACGTCCGCAACATGTCAAAACGACCGCACCCGGACTTCCCTGGGAAATCCGCGCCGATCGCATGGAATGTCGCGAGTTGGCGCGGTGTTTAGCGGAATCACTGCTGAAAAGCAACCGTTCCGCCAAGTTTATTTTCAAAGCCTTAAAGCTTGGAAAGAATGCTTTCGACCTCGGCCGTCACCTGATCGATCTCCGCCATGCCGTCCACGGACCTGAGTTTGCCCTTGGCGTGGTAATAGCCGATCAGCGGCGACGTTTCCTTGTAGTAGACCTGCAGCCGAGCCGTCATCGTCTCCGGGTTGTCATCCGGACGGCGCTTGAAGTGCGTGGAACCGCACTTGTCGCACACGCCTTCGGCAGCCGGAACCTTATCGGAATCGTGATAGACGCTGCCGCACTGTGCGCAGGAATAGCGACCCGCAACACGACGGACCAGTTCCTCATCGTCGACACGGAATTCGATGACGACGGACAGGCCGAGACCCTTTGCCTTCAGCATCGCTTCGGTGGCGTCCGCCTGGACGAGCGTCCGGGGGAAGCCGTCGAGGATGAAGCCGTTGGCGCAATCGGGCTGATCGATTCGCTCGGAAACGATGGCGATAACGATCTCATCCGAGACGAGTTTGCCGGCGTCCATGACCGCCTTGGCGCGCTTGCCGACATCGGTGCCGGCGTTAACCGCCGCACGCAACATGTCCCCGGTGGAAAGCTGCGGAATGCCGTGCTTTTCCACGATCCGCTGGGCCTGGGTTCCCTTACCCGCGCCCGGCGGCCCCAAAAGGATAAGTCTCATCTCCCCCTCTTTCCTCCACGCAACTTCGATTTCTTGATCAGGCCTTCGTATTGCTGCGCGATCAGGTGACCCTGGATCTGTGCAACCGTATCAAGAGTTACGCTAACCACGATCAAAAGCGAAGTCCCACCAAGGGATAATGGGATGCCGGTTTGCGACACCAAGATCTCCGGAAGGATGCAGACGAAGACGAGATAGATCGCGCCGATCACGGTGATTCGGGTCAGCACGTAGTCGATATATTCGGCGGTGCGTTCGCCCGGGCGGATGCCGGGAATGAAGCCGCCATGCTTCTTCAGATTGTCGGCCGTGTCCTTCGGATTGAAGACGATGGCCGTATAGAAGAAGGCGAAGAAGGCGATCAGCGCCGCATACAGCACCATGTAGAGCGGCTGGCCATGGCCCAGCGCCGCGACGATCGAGGTTGCCCAGGCAGGCATTGCCGTGCTGCTGGCAAAGCCCGCAAGCGTTGCCGGCAGCAGCAGCAGCGACGAGGCGAAGATCGCCGGGATGACGCCCGAGGTGTTGAGCTTCAGCGGCAGATGCGAGGTATCGCCCTGGAACATGCGGTTGCCGACCTGACGCTTCGGATACTGGATCAGCAGCCGGCGCTGCGCCCGCTCGACGAAGACGATGACGCCGATGACGCCGATCGCCACGACGATGACGAGCAGGATGAGGAAGGTCGACAGCGCACCGGTACGGCCGAGTTCCAGCGTGCCGGCAAGAGCCGTCGGAAGACCGGCGGCGATGCCGGCGAAGATGATGAGCGAGATGCCGTTACCGATGCCGCGCGAGGTGATCTGCTCACCGAGCCACATCAGGAACATCGTGCCGCCGAGCAGCGTCAGAACGGTGGAAACACGGAAGAACCAGCCCGGCTCGACGACGAGGCCCTGGCCGCTCTCAAGGCCGGCAGCAATGCCGTAGGCCTGCAGCGCACCGAGGATGACCGTGCCGTAGCGGGTATACTGGTTGATGATCTTACGGCCCTGCTCGCCCTCTTTCTTGAGGTTTTCGAGCGCCGGCACGACCGAGGTCATCAGCTGCACGATGATCGAAGCAGAGATATAGGGCATGATGCCGAGCGCGAAGATCGCCATGCGCTGGACAGCGCCGCCCGAAAACATGTTGAAGAGGCCGAGAATGCCGCCTGCCTGGCCGCGGAAAGCCTGGGCATAGGCTTCGGGATTGAGGCCCGGAAGCGGAATATGGGTGCCGAGCCTGTAGACGAGGAGAGCTGCCAGTGTGAACCACAAGCGCTTCTTCAAATCCTCGGCTTTGGCAAAGGTCGAAAAATTGAGGTTGGATGCCAATTGTTCCGCTGCAGAAGCCATGCGATTCTCCGCGCTACCAATTCCGGCGTCTCTGGGGATAGGCCGGCCCCGGAATCAGTATGAAAATTATTCAAAACCGGGTTCAGAACGGATTGCAGTGCAACCCCATGCCTCACCCTCGTTTTAGTCTGACCGGCATGACGCGGGCGCGCCAGCCAAGTTTTTGTGAGGCCCACATATGGGAGCAAAATCGCCCGGTGTGAAGCACCCCGGGCGATATATCATCAGATTATTATTCGGCGGCTGCCGGAGCCGAAAGCAGCGTCACGGTGCCGCCGGCCTTTTCGATCTTCTCGACGGCAGGCTTGGAAGCGCCTGCAACGACGATGGTGATCTTGGTCTTGAGTTCGCCGTCGGCGAGAACGCGAACGCCATCCTTCGGGCGACGGATGACGCCGGCAGCCTTGAGAGCAGCTGCGTCAACGGTCGCCTTGGCGTCGAGCTTGCCGGCGTCGATTGCCGCCTGGATACGGGCGAGCGACACGACAACAAAATCGGAAGCGAAAATGTTGTTGAAGCCGCGCTTCGGCAGGCGACGATAGATCGGCATCTGGCCGCCTTCGAAGCCGTTGATGGCGACGCCCGAACGGGACTTCTGACCCTTCACACCGCGACCGGCAGTCTTGCCCGAGCCCGAGCCGATACCGCGGCCGAGGCGCTTGCGGCTGTGAGTCGAGCCTTCGTTGTCTTTAATTTCATTGAGTTTCATGAGCGTTTCCTCCGTCTCACTTCTCGTCGACGACGCGAACGAGATGCTGGACAGCACGGATCATGCCACGAACCGAAGGCGTATCCTCCAGCGTGCGGCGACGGTGCATCTTGTTCAGTCCGAGACCGATCAGCGTGCGCTGCTGAACATCCGGACGGCGAATCGGGCTGCCGATCTGTTCGATCGTGACAGTCTTCGCTTCAGCCTTCTTGGTAGCCTTGGCCATCTGTCAAACTCCTCTTATTCTTCAGAGGCGTTGCCGGAGGCGCTACGACGAGCCTGCAGCGTTGCATACTTGATGCCGCGCTGAGCTGCGATGTCCTTCGGGTGAACCTGGTGCTTGAGAGCGTCGAAGGTGGCGCGAACCATGTTGTAGGGGTTCGACGAACCGGTCGACTTGGCGACGACGTCATGCATGCCGAGTGTTTCGAATACGGCGCGCATCGGACCGCCGGCGATGATGCCGGTACCGACCTTGGCCGAGCGCAGCAGAACCTTGCCGGCGCCGTGACGGCCATGAACGTCGTGATGCAGCGTACGGCCGTCACGCAGCGGTACGAAGATCAGTTCGCGCTTGGCGGCTTCGGTTGCCTTGCGGATGGCTTCCGGCACTTCGCGTGCCTTGCCATGACCGAAGCCGACGCGGCCCTTCTGGTCGCCGACGACGACGAGTGCTGCGAAACCAAAACGACGGCCGCCCTTGACGACCTTGGCGACGCGGTTAATCGCGACCAGCTTGTCGACGAACTCGCTATCGCGCTCTTCACGGGCCTGGCGGTCTTCCCGCTGCGGCCTTCTTTCCTGTGCCATTGTCCTCTTCCTTTTTCTTTTCCGGGTGCAATCGGCAAACGAATGTGGACCGCATCAGCCTCCCCTTTCGGAGAGTGCCTGCGGTCCGGCGAAAATCCGGCCGGCGCCAAAAGCGTCCGGCCGGAAACTGATCAGAAGGTGAGACCGCCTTCGCGGGCTGCATCGGCGAGAGCCTTGATGCGGCCGTGATAGATGAAGGCGCCACGGTCGAATACGACTTCCGTAACACCGGCCTTGGAGGCGCGCTCGGCGACGAGCTTGCCGACAACGGCGGCGGCGGCGGTATCGGCACCGGTCTTCAGAGAACCGCGCAGATCCTTATCGAGGGTGGAGGCAGACGCAAGCGTCTTGCCGGCCACATCGTCGATGACCTGGGCGTAGATGTTCTTCGAGGAGCGATGAACCGACAGGCGCGGACGGCCGTTGGCCACCGACTTGAGATGACGGCGCACGCGGTTGGCACGACGTGCAAGTGCTTCTTTCCTGCTAGCCATTTCGCGTGATCCTTACTTCTTCTTGCCTTCTTTGCGGACGATCCGCTCGTCAGCGTACTTGACGCCCTTGCCCTTGTAGGGCTCGGGACCGCGATATTCGCGGATTTCAGCGGCAACCTGACCGACCTGCTGCTTATTGATGCCGGAGACAACAATTTCAGTCGGCTTCGGAACGGCGATCGTGATGCCGACCGGCGGTTCGTAGATCACGTCATGGCTGAAACCGAGAGCCAGCTGCAGGTTCTTGCCCTGCAGCGAGGCGCGGTAACCGACGCCGTTGATTTCGAGCTTGCGCTCGAAGCCGTCCTTGACGCCCTTGAAGATGCCTTCGATCATCGTGCGGGACATGCCCCACTTCGACCGTGCATCCTTGGTCTGGTTGACGGGCGTCACGACGACCGCGTTGTTTTCGAGCTTGAGGCTGATTTCGTCGTTTGCAACGAAAAACAGCTCGCCCTTCGGGCCCTTTGCAGTCACCTTCTGGCCATCGACCGTAGCCGTGATCCCAGCAGGCACCTGAACGGGCTTTTTACCGATACGAGACATGTTTCAATCCTGTCTGTTCGCTATGGAGATCCTTGCCCGATCTTAGAAGACCGAGCAAAGAACCTCGCCACCAACGTTCTGTTCGCGAGCCTGGTGATCGGCCATCACACCCTTCGGAGTCGAAAGGATGGTGATGCCGAGGCCGTTCGCGACCTGCGGAATGGACTTGACCGAGACATAAACCCGGCGGCCCGGCTTGGACACACGGCCGATCTCACGGATCACCGATGCGCCTTCATAATATTTCAGCTCGATGCTGAGTTCCGACTTGCCATTGCCGAAATCGACAACGGAATAGCCACGGATGTAGCCTTCGGACTGCAGGACATCGAGAACACGTGCACGGAGCTTGGACGCAGGCGTCGAGACCGACGACTTGCGGCGGGAAGCGCCGTTACGGATACGGGTGAGCATATCGCCCAACGGATCAGTCATTGTCATGTAACCTGCTCCTTACCAGCTCGACTTGACGATGCCCGGCACCTTGCCGAGATTGCCCAGTTCACGCAGCGCAATACGCGACATGCGCAGTTTGCGGTAATATGCGCGCGGACGCCCCGAAACTTCGCAACGGTTGCGAATACGGGTCTTCGATCCATCACGCGGCAGGGATGCCAGCTTGATCGAGGCCTTGAACCGCTCTTCGATCGGAAGAGCCTGGTTCATGATGATCGCCTTCAACGCAGCCCGCTTCGCGGCCTGGTTTGCGACCGTAGTACGGCGGCGCTTGTTCTTTTCAACTGCGCTTGTCTTCGCCATGTCAGGTTCCTTTTCTACGCTCGTCGTTACGGTTATTGACGGAACGGGAAGCTGAACTCTTTCAGAAGAGCCCGTGCTTCGTCGTCGGTCGTCGCCGTCGTGCAAACGATGATGTCCATGCCCCACATCTGATCAACCTTGTCGTAGTTGATCTCAGGGAACACAATGTGCTCCTTGATGCCCATGGCGAAGTTGCCACGGCCGTCAAAGCTCTTCGGGTTCAGGCCGCGGAAGTCGCGAACGCGCGGGAGCGCGATGTTCACGAGACGGTCCAGGAACTCGTACATGCGGGCGCCGCGCAGGGTAACCTTCGCGCCGATCGGCATCTGTTCGCGGACCTTGAAGCCTGCGATGGAGTTGCGTGCGCGGGTGATGACCGGCTTCTGGCCGGCGATCGCTGCGAGGTCGGCGGCAGCAACCGTCGGCTTCTTCGAGTCAGCGGTGGCTTCGCCAACACCCATGTTGATCACGATCTTGTCGAGCTTCGGGATCATCATCTCGTTGGCGTAGGAGAACTGCTCCTGCATCGCCTTGCGGATGCGCTCGACATATTCCTTCTTGAGCCGCGGCTCGTATTTTGCCTCAGCCATCGATCACTTCTCCAGAACGCTTGGCCACACGGACCTTCTTGCCGTCAACAACCTTGAAACCGACGCGGGTCGGCTTGCCGTCCTTGTCGATGATTGCAACGTTGGACAGGTGAACCGGGGCTTCCTTGTTGATGATGCCGGCTTCCTGGGTCTGCGTCTGGCGCTGGTGGCGCTTGACGACGTTGACGCCACGAACAACGGCACGATCTTCCTTCGGCATGACCTGGACAACTTCGCCGGTACGGCCCTTGTCCTTGCCAGCGAGCATGACGACCTTGTCGCCCTTACGAATCTTCTGCATCGCTTTGCTCCTTACAGTACTTCGGGAGCCAGCGAGATGATCTTCATGTGGTTCTTGGCGCGAAGTTCGCGCGGAACCGGTCCGAAGATACGGGTGCCGATCGGCTCTTTCTTGTTGTCGATGAGGACTGCTGCGTTGGTGTCGAAGCGGATGACGGAGCCATCCGGACGACGGATATCCTTGGCGGTGCGAACGACAACCGCCTTCATCACGTCACCCTTCTTCACACGGCCGCGCGGGATCGCTTCCTTGATCGAAACGACGATAACGTCGCCGATCGAGGCATACTTGCGCTTCGAGCCGCCCAGCACCTTGATGCACATGACACGACGTGCGCCGGAATTATCCGCGACGTCGAGGTTTGTTTGCATCTGAATCATATCAGGTCGCCTTCTTGGTTTACCGGAATGGTTGGGCTAGCCCCCTACTCCGGCTTATGAAAATTTTCGCCGGCCGAGCTGCCATGACGGCAACACAGACGCGGCAATAGCTGAATAGCGCGGGATCGATCGTGCCAGGGTGGTTTCCCGAACGGGACCTTCCGTGCGCTCAAAGCAAAAGAACGCCCGGCATTCGAGCGTTCTGACGCTGCTTCATACAGATATTTCGGCGAGACGCAAGGCCTCGCGCAAAATTCTGTTTACTTGCCCTGGGCGGCAATGACCGTCCAGCGCTTGTCCTTGGAGATCGGCGCGCATTCCTCGATGGATACGGTATCGCCAATCTTGTACTGGTTGTTTTCGTCGTGGGCCTTGTACTTCTTGGAACGACGAACGGTCTTCTGGAGCAGCGGGTGAGCGAAACGACGCTCGACGCGAACCACTACCGTCTTCTCGTTCTTGTCGCCAACGACGACGCCCTGCAGGATGCGCTTCGGCATATTTTTCTTCCTTTAGGCCTTAACTTCTGCCGCCTTCTGGCGGGCAATGGTTTTCACGCGGGCGATGTCCTTGCGGACTTCGTTGATGCGCGAGGACTTTTCGAGCTGGCCGGTCGCCTTCTGGAAGCGCAGGTTGAACTGCTCCTTCTTCAGGTCGGCAAGCTTGTCCTTGAGCTGGTCGGCCGTGAGGCCGCGTACTTCTTCGGCTTTCATCGTGCCTTCTCCTTACTCTGCGATGCGCTGTACAAAGCGCGTCTTGACCGAGAGCTTGGCCGAGCCGAGGCGAAGCGCTTCGCGCGCGATTTCCTCGGAGACACCGTCGATCTCGAACATCATACGACCGGGCTTGACCTTGCATGCCCAGTATTCCACGGAACCCTTACCCTTACCCATACGGACTTCGGTAGGCTTTGCGGTTACCGGAACGTCCGGGAACACGCGGATCCAAACACGGCCGGCGCGCTTCATGTAACGCGTGATCGCGCGGCGGGCCGCTTCGATCTCGCGTGCGTTGACGCGGTTCGGCTCCTGGGCCTTCAGGCCGAATTCGCCGAAGGCAAGGTCGGAACCGCCCTTGGCAACGCCCTTGATGCGGCCCTTGAACTGCTTGCGGTACTTAGTACGCTTTGGCTGCAACATTTTCTTACTTCTCCGAGCTTATCTTTCGCCAGCGCTAATTACGCGTTGTCGCGTTCGCGGCGACGATCGCCACGGTCGCGTTCGCGGCTTGCCGGGCCCTGTGCGTCGCCTTCCAGCGCGCGGCGTTCGGAAGCCATCGGATCGTGCTCAAGGATTTCGCCCTTGAAGATCCAGACCTTGATGCCGCAGATACCGAATGCGGTTTCTGCTTCGGCCGTGCCGTAGTCGATGTCGGCGCGCAGCGTGTGCAGCGGCACACGACCTTCGCGGTACCATTCCGTACGGGCGATTTCAGCGCCGCCGAGACGGCCTGCGCAGGTGATCTTGATGCCTTCGGCGCCAAGACGCATCGCGGACTGAACGGCGCGCTTCATGGCGCGGCGGAAAGCCACGCGGCGCTCGAGCTGCTGGGCGATCGACTGAGCGACCAGCGTTGCGTCGACTTCGGGCTTGCGCACTTCGACGATGTTGAGGTGCGTTTCCGAATTGGTCATGTCCGACAGCTTCTTGCGGAGCTTGTCGATGTCTGCGCCCTTACGGCCGATGATCAGGCCCGGACGTGCCGAGTGGATCGTGACGCGGCACTTCTTGTGCGGACGCTCGATGACCACCTTGGAGATCCCGGCCTGCTTCAGTTCGCTCATGACGAACTTGCGCATCTTCAGGTCTTCGTGCAGCAGCTGGCCGTACTCGGCATTGTCCGCGAACCAGCGGCTATCCCAGGTACGGTTGATGCCAAGACGGAAACCGATTGGATTGATTTTCTGACCCATTATGCGGCCTCCTCTACTGCCTGCACTTCACGGACGACGATCGTCAGGTGCGCGAAGGGCTTTTCGATGCGCGACGCGCGACCGCGGCCACGAGCGTGGAAACGCTTCATGACGATCGACTTGCCGACATAGGCCTCGGCGACGACAAGAGCGTCGACGTCGAGATCGTGGTTGTTCTCGGCGTTGGCGATCGCAGATTCGAGCGTCTTCTTGACGGCGCCTGCGATGCGCTTGCGGGAGAACTCCAGCTCAGCGAGTGCACGCTCGACCTTCTTGCCGCGGATGGCCGCAGCAACCAGGTTGAGCTTCTGGGGGCTGACGCGGAGCGTGCGGGCGACTGCTTGCGCCTCGTTGTCCTTCAGCCGGCGTTCGGCTTTTGCCTTGCCCATTGTTACTTCCTCTTCGCCTTCTTGTCCGCGCCGTGACCGTAGTAGGTGCGGGTCGGAGAGAATTCACCGAATTTGTGACCGACCATGTCTTCATTGACGCTGACCGGGATATGCTTGCTGCCGTTGTAGACGCCGAAGGTAAGACCGACGAACTGCGGCAGGATCGTGGAGCGACGGCTCCAGATCTTGATCACTTCTGCACGTCCGCCTTCACGAACCTTCTCAGCCTTCTTGAGAAGATAGCCGTCAACGAACGGACCTTTCCATACTGAACGAGCCATTGGAGACTTCCTCTCTTACTTCTTACGCTGATGACGCGAGCGCATGATCATCTTGTCGGTCGACTTGTTCGACCGGGTGCGCTTGCCCTTGGTCGGCTTGCCCCACGGTGTCACCGGATGGCGACCACCGGAGGTGCGGCCTTCACCACCGCCGTGCGGATGGTCGACCGGGTTCATGACGACACCGCGGTTGTGCGGACGCTTGCCGCGCCAAACGGTACGACCGGCCTTGCCGTCGTTGATGTTGGCGTGATCCGGGTTGGAGACGGCGCCGATCGAAGCAAGGCAGGAGCCATGGACGAGACGCTGTTCACCGGAGTTCAGGCGAAGGATCGCCATGCCCTGGTCGCGGCCGACGAGCTGTGCGTAGCCACCGGCGGAGCGAGCGATCTGACCACCCTTGCCCGGCTTCATTTCCACGTTGTGGATGATGGAGCCGACCGGGATGAACTGCAGCGGCATGGTGTTGCCGGGCTTGACGTCGACAGCCTTCTCGGAAGCGATAACCTTGTCACCGGCAGCGAGACGCTGAGGAGCGAGGATGTAAGCCTTCTCGCCGTCAGCATAGCTCACCAGCGCGATGAAAGCCGTGCGGTTCGGGTCGTATTCGATACGCTCGACCGTGCCTTCGACGTCGAACTTGCGACGCTTGAAGTCGATCAGACGATAGGTGCGCTTGTGACCGCCGCCGATGAAGCGGGCGGTGATGCGGCCGAGGTTGTTACGACCGCCGCTCTTGGTCAGGCCTTCCGTCAGCGCCTTGACCGGCTTGCCCTTGTAGAGGGCCGAACGGTCGACGATGACCAGCTGGCGCTGGCTCGGGGTGATCGGATTGAATGTTTTCAATGCCATTTTCTTATACCTCAGAGACCGGTGGAGACGTCGATCGTCTGGCCTTCAGCCAGGGTCACAACAGCCTTCTTCACGTCCTTCTGCTTGCCGACGAAACCGCGGAACCGCTTGGTCTTGCCCTTGCGCAGCAGAGTGTTGACAGCCGTGACCTTGACGCCGAACAGCGCCTCGACAGCAGCCTTGATTTCCGGCTTCGTCGCCTGCTTGGCGACATTGAAAACAACCTGGTTGTTTTCGGAGACCAGCGTGGACTTTTCGGTGATCGCCGGCGAGACGATCACATCGTAGTGGCGAAGATCGGTCACTTGAATCGCTCCTCTAGCGCTTCAACCGCAGCCTTGGAAAGCACGAGCTTGCCGCGGCGCACGATGTCGTAAACGTTGATGCCCTGGATCGGCAGAACATCGATGTTCGGGATGTTCTGAGCTGCGAGCTTGAAGTTGCCGTCAAGTTCTGCGCCGCCGATGAAGAGGGCGTTGGTCAGGCCGAGCGTCTCGAAAGCGGACGCGAGAGCCTTGGTCTTGGCTTCAGCGGCGACCAGGTTGTCGATGACGATGACGTCATCGGCCTTGATCTTGGCCGAAAGGGCGTGGCGAAGGCCGAGTGCTCGAACCTTCTTCGGAAGGTCGTGCTCATGGCTGCGAACGACCGGGCCGTGAGCCTTGCCGCCGCCGCGGAACTGCGGAGCGCGAGCCGAATGGTGGCGGGCGCGGCCCGTACCCTTCTGCTTGTACATCTTGGCGCCGGTGCGCGAAACTTCAGCGCGGCCCTTTGCCTTGTGGGTGCCCTGCTGCTTCTTGGCAAGCTGCCAGCGGATGACGCGGGCGAGAATGTCTTCGCGGGGCTCGAGGCCGAAAATCGCATCAGAAAGAGAAACCTTCCCTGCGTCTTTTCCCTCGAGGGTCTTGACGTTGAATTCCATTGGTCCGGCTCCCTTACTTCGCTGCCGACTTGACGGCATCGCGCACGATGATCCAGGCACCCTTGGAACCGGGTACTGCACCCTTGATCAGGATCAGACCGCGATCTTCATCGGTCGAAACCACTTCCAGGTTCTGAGTCGTTACGCGCGTCTGGCCCATGTGACCAGCCATCTTCTTGTTCTTGAAAACCTTGCCCGGATCCTGGCGCGAGCCGGTCGAACCGTGCGAGCGGTGCGAAACCGACACACCGTGCGTGGCGCGCAGACCGCCGAAACCATGGCGCTTCATGGCGCCGGCAAAACCCTTACCGATCGTCGTGCCCGTCACGTCGACGAGTTGACCGGCTGCAAAGTGACCGGCTTTAAGCTCGGTCCCGATCTCCAGAAGATTGTCTTCCGAGACGCGGAATTCCTGAAGCTTCGCCTTCGGCTCGACGTTGGCGACAGCAAAGTTGCCGCGCATCGCCTTCGACGTGTTCTTCACCTTCGCCTGGCCGGCACCGAGCTGAACTGCGGTATAGCCATTCTTTTCGACAGTACGCGTGGCAACGACCTGGACGGCCTCCATGCGCAATACCGTTACCGGGACATGCTCGCCGGCGTCGTTATAGACGCGGGTCATTCCCACCTTCTGTGCAATCACACCTGAACGCATCGGTTCAATCCTTCCAACTCAGCTCGAGCAAGCTCAGAGCTTGATCTCAACATCGACACCGGCGGCGAGATCGAGCTTCATCAGCGCGTCCACCGTCTGCGGGGTCGGGTCTACGATGTCGAGAAGGCGCTTATGCGTGCGCATCTCGAACTGTTCGCGGCTCTTCTTGTCGATGTGCGGGGACCGGTTGACCGTAAACTTCTCGATGCGGGTCGGAAGCGGAACGGGGCCCCGGACGCTTGCACCGGTGCGCTTCGCCGTCGACACGATCTCGCGCGTAGAAGCATCGAGAATCCGGTGATCGAACGCCTTCAGGCGAATGCGGATATTTTGGCCGTTCATTCGACGTTATCCTTGTGTTTGTTTTCCACGTATCCTTGGACAAGACACGGGTTGTTCTTTCTTCCTAAGGCGGACCACCGGTTTCAAAGATCGAGAGGGCGCCGATAGCGGAACCCTATCCAGTCTTCAGGGCCTTCTAGCCCACCTTATTGCTTGTTTACTCGCCGCTTTGTCATCCAAAGCAGTGCGCAAATCGCGCTCGCGCGCCATTTGCTACATTTCTGTGTAATAAGCAAGCGGCTTGCGCCGCCTGCATCATAATAATGTCATCGAATCGGCCACCCCACCGGAGCGGCCGAATGAATTACTCGACGATCGAAGCGACGATACCGGCGCCGACGGTGCGGCCGCCTTCGCGGATTGCGAAGCGCAGCTTTTCT
>NZ_NWSV01000041.1 GCF_002531935.1 Rhizobium chutanense
AGCGCACAGAGTTGATGGCGAAGAAGCGCATGCAGCGTCTCGGCCGCAGCCTTGTTCATGGTATCGTGGCTCATCCGTGCCATGCACTCGGTGACAGCGTCGAACTCGACGTCCGAGAGCGTTAAATGGTCGGTGATCCGGTCAAGGCTGAACGTTGGAAGTAAACCCGATGCTGTTTCCGATACCAGCGGCAAGAATTCCGGTCGAAAGAAGACGAGCCAGCCTTCCCAACCAGAGCCGTCGCCAAAACTGTGTACCTGTCCAGGGTGGATCACCAACAGGGAGCCGGGCCGGCAGGCGACCGGCTCGAAATCGACCAGCTGGGTGACGGCCCCTTCGCTAACGCAGATCAGCATATAGAAGCTGTAACGGTGGGCGGTCGCGATTTGGGCGGGCGTGCCTCGCTGCCGAAGGTTGTCGAAGGGAAAGACTTCGATGTCGAGCCTGCGGCCCGACGGCTGATAGTCCAGCCATGATGGTGCGGCCTTCTTCCCGGTCACAATTTTGCTCCTCGCCCCTCACGCGCACAATGTCCCATATGTATCGGAAATTGGCATGGATCAGAGCCATCAGGCTGATCAATTGCAAATTTCGAGTGCGCACGATACGGCAACGAACCCTCCAAGAGTTGCCAAACCCAGCGTAGCGAGTGCGCGGCGATTCCTCGTTCTCAATCCCTTCAGCGGAGCCATTCACTCGGGCTCCAAGAGATTGGCCTTATCGAGAGCTTCTTCCGTTGATCCTGCCTTCAGCGTGGCAAGCGCGCGCTGGAGGTAACCCTCGATCTCGGTGACGGTTTTGCCCTCAAGCAATGCGATTTCGGCAATAGTCCTGCCTCGAGAAATCCATCGAAGGCAGGTCTTTTCAAGCGGCGAAAGCATCCTATCCTTCATGACAAGAATCGCGGTTGGTTGCGCCGTGGTCGGTGGGGGGGGCGTGGTGCCGAATGCCCCCATTGAAACATCCGTGGAAGGGAAGTTGGCGATACCCGAGAAAAGGGCTGCCGCCGGGACTTGGTCGACGGCAACCAGTTGCCTCGGGACGAGGCTGGGGAGTTGAAATCTCTTCCTTGGTCCTACTCATGTTACGTTATAACATTATGGAACGTCCGTTGCCCTGCGTCTGGGGCGACACCGTCCACGAGTGATGTGTGAAGAAATTTGCCGCTGTCGAAAATTTTTTCGATCATTAGCACAAATCATTCTCAGTTCCCCGAACATAGGAAATGAGCCTCACCAGGTCTGGCGCTTTCTGAACGCTACTCGGAAATCTGTCACTTACATCTGCAGCAACTATCGCTAAGAACGGAATTTCCAACTCCAGTGCAGCATTATATTCCGCAAGAGAGTCACCGACAGCTAGTATACGTTGTGGTTCGACGCCATCCTCGTGCAATATTCTGCGAAATTCGGATAGCTTGTACTTTGGCGCGCCTGCGATGGATTTGAAACAGCCCTTGATGCCGCGATTGACCAACGCCTCGTCGAGCTCGTCTTCGGGTGCGGCGGAAACGACGTGCTGAGTGACACTTCCCTGGAGGGTCGTTATTGCATTGAGCGCCCCTCCGATGAATCGTGCTGACGCGACCTCTCTTTCAACGGCTGCGCGGTATTCCGAACAAAGCTGATCCAATCGAGTGGTTGAAAGCGATCGTTTGAAGATCACACTCTCGAAGTATCTAAACTTCTCATATCGCGACATACCGCCGTTTGCTTCTGCATACGCACGAACTTCGTTGATTTTTGACTGTTCTTCTGTGCGATACACATATAAGAACGCATCGATCTTTGTTGCAACGGTATCCAGTATTACGCCATCAAAGTCGTATATGATCGATTCATATTTCATTCTCACTTAAAATTTCTCCAGTTTTTGGCTCTTCATGAGGCCTATGCTGCGGTGTTCAGAACACTATGGTGGCGCTCGGGCGAGGTAGAATTTGGAACGTCTTTGCTGCTGTTTATCGGCGATGCTTAACAAACTCGCCGCGTGATCTTTGGGCGCCTTGAGCAAGCCGAACCAAGAACCCGCGTTGGGCAGGCTGGAAAGGTCAATCGGTATGGATTGCCAGCAAATCCGCATAAACTGTCTGATTGCTCGCCAGCACCGGATGGCCCTGCAGCAAGGCTTCGCCCTCAGCGGGAAAGGGAAGATAGGTTCCACCGGCCTCCTTGACGAGGCAGTAGCCGGCCATGCAGTCCCAGGCACGCATGTGGGGCTCATAGTAGCCAACAAGCCGGCCCGCGGCCACATAGGCCAGCATCAGGGCGCCCGAGCCGTTGCGGATGAAATTCCCGCCTTTGCCAAGCAAGGCAGAGACAATCGCGCCTACCCGTTCCGGGGTCACATAGGAGTTGCAGCCGATGCCGGTCAACGCACTCTGCAAAGTCCGCGACGGATCGAGGCTAAGGGTCTTGCCGTTCAGGCTCGCGCCTACGCCTGCTGCCGCTGCGTAGAGTTCATCATCGCACGGAACGTGGATCACGCCGATCACTGGCACACCGCTGTCCAGAACGGCAATCGATACACACCATGTCCGCAGGCCATTGACGAAGGGCGCGGTCCCGTCAATCGGATCGACCACCCATGTCAGTCCCGAATGTCCTTCCTGATAACCGTATTCCTCGCCGAGAAATCCGTCCGCTCCGAAAGCTTCCGCCACGCGCGCTCGTATGAACGTCTCGACGTTGCGGTCGGCAATGGACACGACATCCTGCAGATCCCGCTTCGTCTCGATCACGAGCGTTTCGCGCCTGTTGAAATAATCGAGCGCCATGGCGCCCGCCTCCTGTGCAATGGCTTTGGCGAGGGCGAAGCGCGTATCAAGTACAGTCTCTTGCGACATAATGCCGGTACTCCTTGCAATGGTTCTGGTCGTTAGCTGTTTAAGAGGTCGGTGCCGCAGTCGGAAGGCTAGCGGTGCGCCAGGCGGTGTGACTTGGAAATCTTGCCGGCTTGTCGGCAACGCGCATCAAAACCCGCCGCGGGAACAAAGCGCCTGCACCGACCGAATGCTCAGGAATTCATCTGCAAGCTTTCGCCGATCTTCATCTCGCGTTGCTGCTCATGGAGATCGGGACGATTTACATCAATGACGCTCATCCCCGCCCGTCGACCTGCTTCAAGACCTTGTTCGCTATCTTCGAACACGACACACCGGGCAGGTTCGACTCCCAATAGAGCGGCCGCCTGCAGAAACAGGTCCGGCGCCGGCTTTGGATTCGCCACGTCATCGATCGTGACCACGTGGTCGAAATACTCCCAAAGACCCGTTCCTTGTAGCGTCGCTGTCACAACTTCTCGAGAGCCGCCGGATGCAACTGCCATGGGCAGCAAGCCGGCCAACCGGCGAACGGTTGCAGCAACCGCATGAACTTCACGCACATTGTGTATATTCTGGAGAAAGTGTGATCGCATGGCGGCGATGACAGATTGGCGATCGAGCACAACGTCGAATTCGCGCTCAAAAGCGTCCATAAGAACCCCTTCAGACATCCCTGCCCGAGCCAAATACCAGGTTTGGTTCATCAGTTTGCCGGAGAGGGCAAAGCCGGCTGCCCATGCGTCGGCATAGATAGGCGGCGTGTGAACAAGTGTGCCGTCACAATCAAAAATCACAGCCTCGAAGCGATTTTCGAGCGATGGAATATCAATCATACTTACTCCTTCCGGCGAGCGGGACGTCGACTTAACGAGAGGATTCCGTCAGGCGCAACTGACCTCGGAATGGGTGACCGGTATCGAACGCCGGCCGCTCCAGAGGTTCTCAAGCGCTGATAAGTGCGATGCCGCGGCTTCGGAAGCCGAGCGTGGCATCGGAGGCGACCGGCAGAATGCGGTCGACGGCGTGGTCGACTATGAAGAGCGTACCGACAGCGGTCTCGACCTCGTATTCGACATGATCTCCGAGATAGGCCGAATGCAGGATGCGGCCGGCAAGACCCTGCCCTTGTCCCTCGGAAAGCGCGATGGCGCCGGGACGAACCGCAAGGCTCGCCGCGCCCGGCGTCGCCCTGCCCGCCGGCACGCGGTGCTTAAAACCGCCTATACGGATTTCAGCATCAGCCCCATCGATGCCGACCACCTCGCAGGGGATGACGTTCGCCTCCCCCATGAAATCGGCGATGAAGGCGGAAGCCGGCGCTTCGTAGAGGTCGCGCGGCGCCCCGGACTGGGCGATTTCGCCATCCTTCATGATGATGATCCGGTCGGAAACGGCAAGCGCCTCCTCCTGATCGTGGGTGACATAGACAGCCGTGAAGCCGAGGCGCTGCTGGAGTTCGCGGATATCGGTGCGCACCTTGCGGCGCAGGCGCGCATCGAGGTTGGAGAGCGGCTCATCGAGCAGCAGCACCTGCGGCTCCAGCACCAGCGCGCGGGCGACGGCGACGCGTTGCTGCTGGCCGCCGGAGAGTTCGGCGGGAAGGCGATGGCCCATGCCGGCAAGGCCCACGAGCGCCAGCCCCTCTTCCGCCTTCTCGCGCGCTTGCCTGCGGCTGAGGCCGGACGATTCCAGGCCATAGGCGACGTTGTCGCGCGCATTCATATGCGGAAACAGCGCATAGGACTGAAAGACCATCGAAACATCGCGCTCGTTGGCCGGCAGCATGGTGACGTCCTTGCCGCCGATCAGGATTTTTCCGGCCGAAGGATGTTCGAGGCCGGCAAGCATGCGCAGCGTCGTCGTCTTGCCGCAGCCGGAAGGGCCAAGCAGGGTGACGAGCGTGCCGGGCTCGATGGTGAGCGAGAGGTCGGCAATGGCGGTGAAGGCACCGAACGTCTTGCGCACGTTCTGGAAGACGACGGAACCGGCTTTCTGGTTGATCATGCGATTTTCTCCTGACGAGAGGAAGCGGAGGTGGCAAGGCCGGCAACGCGGTTTTCACGGCGCAAGCGCCGCTCGCCAACGATGAACTGGAAGCCGGCGATGACGGTGATCATCACGACGATCAGCATGGAGGAATAGGCGATCGCCACGCCGTATTCGCCATTCTCGACGAGGCCGACGATGTAGGAGGTCGCCATGTTGTACTCGGCGCTGACGAGGAAGATGACGGCGCTGATGGAGGTGATGGCACGCACGAAGGAATAGACGAGCGCGGCGGTGATGGCAGGACGCAGGAGCGGCAGGATGACCTTGCGGATCGTGCGGAAACTGTTGGCCCGGAGCGTCAGAGAGGCTTCGTCCAGGCTCTTGTCGAGTTGGCTCATCGCCGCAATGCCGCCGCGCACGCCGACCGGCATATTGCGGAAGACGAAGCAGGCGATCAGGATCAGCGCCGAGCCGGTCATTTCGAGCGGCGGCAGGTTGAAGGCCATGATGTAGCTGACGCCGATGACCGTGCCGGGAATGGCAAAGCTCATCATCAGGGCGAATTCGAAGGCGTTCTTGCCGGCGAATTTCTGACGCACGATGATATAGGCTGTCAGCAGACCGACGGCGGCGGTCAGCGGGGCGGAGATGAGCGCGATCTCCATCGTCGTCCAGAACGAATTCCAGGCGACACCCGTCCAGGCGATCCCGTTTTCGAAGCTGATCGAGAAGGCCTTGGCGTAGTGGTCGAGCGTCAGCGAATTATCCAGCCCCCAGGTCTTCACGAAGCCGCCGATCAGGATCATGCCGTAGATGACGAGCGTGAAGAGGATCCAGGGGATGACGACGGCGTGAACGCCGATCGACAGCCCGCGCGGCAGGGCGATATGCGATCCGCTGTCGCCCTTGCCGGTGACGGTGGCAAAGTTCTTGCCCGACAGCCAGACACGTTGGGCGAGGAAGGCGGAGAGCGTGAAGGCGAGCAGCACCATGGCGAGCACGGCAGCGCGCGAGGGATCATTCTGCGAGCCGACGACAGCGAAGAAGATTTCCGTCGAGAGCACGCCATGGCTGCCGCCGAGCACCAACGGATTGCCGAAATCGGCCATGCTTTCAATGAAACCGATGAGGAAGGCGTTGGCCAGACCGGGCTTCATCAGCGGCAGCGACACCCGCCAGAAGGTGCGCCAACGGTCGGCGCGCAGCGTCGTGGAGGCCTCTTCCATCGACGGGCTGACGCCTTCGACAACGCCGATCAGCACGAGGAAGGAGATCGGCGTGAAAGACAACACCTGCGCGATCCAGATGCCGGTGAGGCCGTAGAGCCAACGGCCGGGCTCGAGGCCGAACAGTTCCGACAGCCCCTGGGTGACGACACCGGCGCGGCCGAAGAGCAGCGTCAGCGCCAGGCCAATGACGAAGGGCGGCGTAATGATCGGCAGGATCGTCAGCAGCCGCAGGCCCTTCTTGAAGGGAAAGCGCGTGCGGGTGGCAACGAGCGCGAAGGCAAGCCCGAGCAGGGTCGAGCCGAGGCCGGTCATGATGGCCAGCCACAGCGTGCGCCAGGCGACGCCGCAGCGGCCGGCGCCGATTACACAGTTGAGGCTCCAGATGCTCGGGTCCTGGATGTTGCGGATGAAGTTATCAGCATTGAACGAGCCGTCGAAATCCTGCACAGAACCGACAAACATGCTGCCGATCGGGTAGAAGACGAAAACGGCGACGAGGAAGACCAGCAGCGCGATTGCGCTGACGACAAAGGCATCCCCCTTCATAACGCCGCGCTCGGCAAGGCCGAAGGCGAAGAGCAGCACGAATGTGATGGAAGAGAGGACCGCCCCCGCCCCCATGGCGGGCTGGCCGTTCGAGAGCGGGCCGAAGAGCGTGTCGCTCACCGTCCAGTTCCAGCCGGAAAAGCCGATGGCGAGACCCTGGAGTGAGAGGAAGAGAACGCCGATCGCGCCGGTCCAGGCCAGCACGGCGCCGCGACGCACCGGGTCCGCCATGCCGCGAGCCGCGACCGCTAGAAGAAGGAGCACGAGCGCAGCGGCAAGCCATAGCCGGCCATGCGCGAATATCTGTACGAGACCGGGGGCGGCCTCCGCGGAAAGGGGGAAACCGGCCAGCCAACCGAGCCCGAAGAAGCCGTTCTCGATCCGATACCAGGGCAACAGGGTCAATGCGACCACGCCCAGGAGCAGGACCGCGTCCAGCCTGCGATTGCCATGTCTCATGGCTGACCTCGCTGTTTTTGAGTGTAGGAAGGCGGCGCCTGTAGAGGCAGACGCCGCCTGTCAGGACATCAGTTGGCGGCGGCGCCGATTTCGCGATCCCAGCGTTCCAGCAGTGCCTTGCGCTTTGCCGGGTCGCCATAGGTCTTGAAATCGTAGTCGATCAGCTTGATATCCTCGAAGCGCGGCGCCTCCTTCGGAATGACAGCGCTCTTGTTGGAAGGCAGCTGGAAGGACTTTGCGTCCTTCATGCGCGACTGGACTTCCGCCGTCAGCGCCCAGTCGTACCAGATCTTCGCATTGTCGAGGTTGCGCGCACCCTTGATGATCGACATAGAGCCGATCTCATAGCCGGTGCCTTCGCAGGGCGTGATCGACTTGACCGGGAAGCCTTCCGCCGTCTGCGCCACCGCATCATGCACGAAGACGATACCGAGTGCCGTCTCGCCGCGGGCAGCCGCCTTGACGGGCGCCGAGCCGGACTTGGTGTATTGGGAGATGTTGCCGTTCAGCTTCTTCAGGTAATCGAAGGCCTGGTCTTCACCCATGATCTGTACGAGAGAGGCGAGCGCCGTATAGGCGGTGCCGGAAGAATTCGGGTTGGCGATCTGGATTTCGCCCTTCAATTCCGGTGCCAGAAGGTCGGCCCAGCAGACCGGCTCCTTGTAGCCCTTGGTTTTGAAGATTTCCGTGTTGTAGCCCCAGCCGAGCGCGCCGGCATAGACACCGACCGTCTTGTAACCGGAGCTTTCGGCCTGCTTCTTCGCCCAATCGTTGAGTTCATCGAGTTTCGGCGACTTGTATTCCAACGTCAGATTTTCCGATGCCGCCTGAAGATGCGGGTCGCCCGTGCCGGCCCACCAGATGTCGGTCTTCGGGTTGCGAGCCTCGGCGCGAACCTTAGCATAGGTTTCGCCGGACGAGAGGCGAACCATGTTCACCTTGATGTCCCCATGCGCCTTCTCGAAATCGCCCTTCATCTGCTCGCAGATCACGACGTCGGCCGAGCAGATGAGGTTGAGTTCGCCAGCTGCCTGCGCCGGTAGCGCCCCGAGCGCCGTGCCGGCGAAGAGCATGAGGGAAAGGGTCTTGGTTTTCATCGTGGCATCCTCCTGTTGCCTGGGTTTGATTTCGCATGAACAAGACACAGCGGGGCCTTCGGCCTGCCCGCGGCGGCGCGTTCACGATTTCGGGATTGCGGTTTGTCTAAAGGGCTCGGTCAGTTCGTTGCGGCGATTTCCGCATCGAACCTGCGGAGCAGTCGATTTCGTTCTTCCGGCGAGCCGAAAGTGGCGAAGTCATAGTCCACCATCTTGATCATCGAAATGTCAGGTGCTGCGAGCGGCAGACTGGATTTCGCGTTTGACGGCACCTGGTTCTGGCCGGACGCCGCTCCGGTCCCCTGCCCTTCCGGGCTCAACGCGAAATCGACGAAGCGTTTTGCTTCCTCGATATTCCTGGCGCCTTTGACGATGCTCACGGCGCCGATCTCGTAGCCGGTGCCTTCGCAGGGTGCGACGATCACGAGGGGAAAGCCCGCTTGCTTCTGTGTGACGGCATCATGCATGAATGAAATGCCGATGAGCGTTTCTCCGCGCGCCGCCGCCTTGATAGGCGCAGATCCGGAGGGGGTGTAACGCTCGATGTTGCGGTTGAGCGCGGCGAGATAACGGAAAGCCTCGTCCTCGCCGAAGAGCTGGACCAGCGTCGCAAGCGTGGTGAAGGCGGTGCCGGAAGAATTCGGATTGCCGCTCTGGATGCGGCCGCGATAGGCGGTATCCGTCAGGTCCTTCCAGCAGGTCGGCGCCGGCAGCTTCAGCTCGCGCAGCAGATCGGCATTGTAGGCGAAGCCGAGTGCCCCGGCATAGATACCGGCCGAGCGGCCGCCGGACATGGCGAAGAAATTCTGCGCCCAGGGCAGCATGTCGCGCTCATGGGCCGGCTGGTAGGGTTCGAGAAGATTTTCAGAACCAGCCTGCAGATGGGTGTCGCCCGTGCCGCCCCACCAGACATCGACGGTCGGCGCTGCTTTCTCCGCGCGGATCTGATTGAGGATATCGCCGGTGCTCTTTCGGGTTACCGAGATTTCGTGCCCGCTCTTCGCCTCATAGGCCGTCTTCATCGCGGCGCACCACATCTCGTCCACACCGCACAAAACGGTGAGCGACGGGGCAGCCATGCCGGTGCCGGTGCTCGCCAGCCACAAAGCCGCGACCGCGCTGAAAGCGGTGATGCCTCTCACGATTTCCTCCCATTGGACCTTGCGCCCCAATCTCCACGATAAGGATGTCACATCTACTGCCTTGCGCAATCGAAGAATGGTTACGGTTCTTACAGCTTTGCCCGCGACGTATCCCTCAAAAATGACAAAGGTTACAAATGTGACAAAGCGCATAATACGAGCCCGCTTTGAAGATCGTGACGGCCCTGCCTATAATGATTGCGGGAGGACGTGCATGTGTTGAATGAGCGGATCAGCATTCTGATCGTCGAGGACGATCCGGACATGGCGGAGCTTATCTCCGACCTCGTGGAAGCGGAGGGCTGGACGCCGCTCACTGCGCCGTCGGCGGAGGAGGCGGCGAACGTGCTTTCGCGCGAAACGGTGCATCTCGTGCTCGTCGACCATAACCTGCCCGGCACCTCCGGCCGCACCTTCGCACAGCGCCTGCGGGCGCAGACCAATATCGGCATCGTCATGGTGACGGCTGCCGGCAGCGCCGCGGACCGGGTGCTCGGCCTCGAAACGGCGGCCGACGACTATGTCGTCAAACCCTTTGAGCCCATCGAATTGACGGCCCGCATCAAGGCCGTACTGCGCCGGACGATCCCGTCGCTGAAGGCGGAGCGGGAAAGCGAGCGGGAGCTCGAACCCACATCCCTGAAGCTCGGCGACTGGTCGGTGGATCTCAAGAGCCGCCGCGCCATGTGCAGCACCGATCCCGCCAAGTCGCTGACGAGCGCCGAATTCGCGCTGCTCGAAATCCTCGCCGAAACGCCGAATGCACCCGTGAGCCGCGCGCATATCCTCGACCGGCTGGGCGCCGAAAGCGAGCGCTATATCGACCGCAATGTCGACGTGCTCGTGCTGCGTCTGCGTCGCAAGATCGAGCGCAATCCGGACCTGCCGCGCCATATCAAGACGCGCCGCGGCAAGGGCTATGTTCTCGACACCGACGATGGCGAGATCGCCCCGTGATCAGCCGCCCCTTCCTCTCCTCCATCGCCTTTCGCCTGCCCTTTGCCATCGCCTTCATCTGCGTGCTCGTCTTCAGCCTGGCGACCATCGCCGTCTATGGCCTGCAGCGGGCTCGCCAGGAGATGGCCGCCTATGGCCTGCAGGCGTTTTCGAGTCTCGCCAAAGCCTCGCTGGTGTCGCGGCAGGTTTCCGATCTCGTCTCCAGCGCACCCTTCCTGATGAATGCGACCTCGCCCTACCGGGTCTCCAGCGAAAGCCGCTCGGTCGTCGTGCAGGTCGATACGTTGCTGCGCGCCATGCAACCGGAAAACGACGAGGCTGCCGTCAAGGGTTTTGCCAGCAGCCGCATCATCGAGCTGCTGGAAACGATCCGCACGCAGACGACGACGCTTGCAGGTGACGCGGAATCCGCTCAGCAGCACAAGGCGGAGGCTGCGGCAGCGCTCGGCGAGATCGCGACCGGCAGCGGCATTGAGGATGCCAATTTTCGAAGTCGGCTGAACGCCATCGTGCAATCCGCTTCCAATTCCGACAGCCTGTTCCAGCTCGGCGAATTGCGCCGGCGCTACGTCTCCGAAACGTCTCCACGCCTCGAACCCGCCGCGCCAGACATCCGGATTGCCGCCGCCGAGCTTGCGCCTTACGAACGGGTCTTCGAGGCACAGACGCGCTATCTCCTCGAAATGTTTGCCATCCGCGCCGCAGTCTCGCGCCTGCATACGGTCTCACGCGATCTGTCGCATGCGACGGAAACCCAAAGCGAGGCCGTTGCCCGCAGCCTCAGCGACGACCTCGTCTCGACCTCCGATGCCTTGAGCCGAATCCTGGTCATCGTCGCCGTCGCCTCGCTGCTGGTGCTGGCAATGGCCGTGGTCTCGATCCGCTCCGTCATGCGCGTCTCACGCGGCATCGTGGCGCTTTCGAACGGCATGAACGCACTGGCAGAAGGGCGCAAGGATGTCGATGCGCCGCGCTATGACGGGACGGAAACCGAGCTGGTGCGCCTGCTCGAAGCCTTCCGTGCGTTCCGCGAGAGCGTCGAGCGCGTGACGCGGTTGCGGCGCACGGCGGAGGCCGCCGCCCGCACCATCCGCTCCACCTTCCGCAGCATGAACGAGGGCATCGCGCTGTTCGATGCGCGCGGTCGGCCGATCACGATGAACCGTCGTGTCATCGAGCTGGTCGGCTGGTCCGGTTCGGCCAGGAAATTGCCGCTGCGCAGTTTCGTGACACCGCTGCCGGAGATCGATCCGGCACTCCTGCCGGCCGAAAACGACGCTGGCCTGCTCTCCGACCGGTCCGTGCTGCGCCACCGCTCCGATGCCGGCCGGGTAACTGAGGTGTCGCTGTCGCGCCAACCCGACGGCGGCATCGTGCTGCTGGCGCGTGATATCACCGACATGGACCGGCAGGAGGCGGAGGCAGCAAAGGTCCAACGCCTCGACGGCATCATGCGCATGACCCACCAGGTGAGTCACGAAGTCGGCAACATGATCGGCATCATCACCGGCAGCCTTGGGCTGCTGGAGCGCGAAACCGGCTTCAACGACCGCCAAAAGCGACACCTCGCTCGCATCCGCAAGGCTGCCGACCGCGGTAGGTCGCTGGCCGGGAGTATGCTTTCCATCGGCAGCCAACAGCCGATCCATCCAGGCCCGGTGGAGATCGGCACCGTGCTGCGCGGCATGGCCGATGTGCTGGAAATCGCCATCGGCGAAAAATGCCGGCTTGCCTTCGACATAGCCGACGACCTGCCCACCGTCGTCATCGATACAGCGCTCTTCGAGCAATCGGTCCTCAACCTCTGCCTCAACGCCGCCGCAGCCATGCCGGCTGGCGGAACGATCCTCATCCGCTGTTCCCGCAGCGAGGCCGGCGTCAGCGTCAGCGTAACCGACGATGGTGTCGGCATGTCGGCCGAAACGGTCGATAAGGCCTTCGAGCCCTATTTCACCACACGCAACGCGGAGGGCGGCGCGGGTCTTGGTCTGGCTGCGGTCTACGGCTTCGTCCGCCAGAGCGGCGGCGATGCCCGCATCGCGTCCCTCCCCGGCAAGGGAACGATTGTTGAACTTCTGTTTCCGGCGTGAAAGTCCCCTTGTACGCTTTCATGGCAACCGAACCGCAGACCCATTACTGCGGCTTCGAGAATTGCCGTCACACTTACGGCAGGCGATCTTGCCCATTATCGCTCCCTGATGCGCCGGAATTAGTGAGTAACGCCTCTGAAAACCGTTACGAACACCGGCAAGCGTGATACACACCGAGATGTTTCTAAAGGGCGTCGTATCAACCTTGATTCATGCGCCGCGCTTTAGCTTGTTGTTTTATGCATGTCGTTATCCCGGAAGCGCTGCACATTTCCAGGCGACACGCTTCAGGGAAGGCGGTCATGCGGTATCTTCGGTCAGGGCCGCGTCGGCTTCACTCCCAGGAGACGGGCGCACCGCGCGCCAAGACGGTTGGGCTGAGGTCGGGGGAGATTGCCGACCGGAATATTCGCGTCATTCTCGAAGCGATCCGCCGGCACGGGCCGCTGACGCGCACCGAGCTTGGGCGACATAGCGGGCTGACCGGGCCTGGCATCACCAATATTCTGCGACGGCTGGCGGAAGAGAAACTCGTCACGTCAAACCGCCGCAATGGGCTCGGGGGCGGCGCCACCGCCACGGAATTCGCGCTTCGGCCGGAGGGCGCCTTCTCGGTCGGCGTCAAGCTTCGCCGCAGCCGTGGCGAGATGGTGCTGATCGATCTCAGCGGCCAGGTGCATGACCGGGTCTATTTCGGCCTGGATCCGGCAGACAAGGTGAAGCTGGTGCATGCGGCCGTCAGGGACATGGTCGATCGCCACGCGACATTACCGATCATCGGGCTCGGCATCGCCGCTAAGGATTGGACAGACGAGCAAAGCGATCAAATCGCCGCAATGTCGACGATCGCGCGTCCCTATGTCGAGAATGAATGTACGGCGGGCCTTCTTGCCGAGCGCACGATCGGCAGCGCCACGCGGGAAGGCGGGCTGGCGATGATCATCATCGATGACGACGTCCAGGCCGGCTTTCTCATTCGGGGCGTTCCCTATTCCGGCGTGCATGGCCGGGCGGGCGGCATCGGCGAAATGCTGACCGGCCCCGACAATGTCCAGCTGAACACGGTCGTCGGTTTCGATTCGCTGCGTTCACGCATCGGCGACGAGGAATTCGCGCGCCTGCTGAAGGGCGAGGAATTCTCCTCCCCGTCGCTGTCGCAATGGATCAGGGACGCTGCGGGCCATCTGCTCGACCCGATTATCGCCATGGCCGGCTTCCTTGCCCCGAGCGTCGTGATGATCGGCGGCGACCTGCCGCAAGGCGTGATCGAAGCGCTGATCCATCAGCTTTCCATCGAGCGGCGCGACACCTCCACGAGACCGTTGCTGACACCCTGGATTTCGCCGATGAAACCGGCGAGCTTCACCGGCGGCGGCGTAGCACTCGGTGCCGCCCTCCTGCCCTTTCTCAACACTTTGCTGCTGCCGCCGGCTTCGGGCTGATGGCTCAGGTCAGCGCTTCGTCGGCGCGGCTGAGATCGGAGGCCAGCGCCTTGTCGAGGACCTTCTGGATATTGGCGGCCCGGCGGAAGGACGGCTCCTGTGTCCTGCCCGCCCGTACAGCCTGGACGAAGCGCTGGTAGTTGGTTTCCACAGGATCGAAGGGCACGTCCTGCCAGGTTGCCGTGTGCACGTCTTCGCCGAGACAGGCGCGCAGCGTCGATTTGCCGGTGTCGTAGATCATCTCGATCGAGCCGGTTTCGCCATAGACGCGGAGGCGCAACTGATCCATCTGGCCGGCCGCCGTGCGGGTCGCCTGGATCGTGCCGATCGCGCCATTGGTGAAATCGACATTCATCGTGAAGCTGTCATTGGCGTCGAGATCATATTCGCCGATCTTATGGCCCGGCGCCTTGTCGAAGGTTTTCAGCCGCGCAAAGACATGGGCGATGTCGAGGCCGGAACCATAGGAGGCGAAATCGACGATATGGATGCCGATATCGCCGAGTGCGCCGTTCGATCCGTGTTTTTTGCTCAGCCGCCACAGCCATTTGCTTTCGCTCTTCCAATCGCCCCAGTGGCGGCCGACAAGCCAGCTCTGCAGATGGGAGGCCTCGACGTGGCGCACCGCGCCGATCTCGCCGGCAAGCACCATCTGCCGGCCTTTCTGCAGCGCCGGCGAATTGCGATAGGTGAAGTTGACCATGCCGACCTTGCCCGCCCGCTCGATCGCCTCGGTCATCTCCATGGCCTTGACGGCATCGGTGGCCAGCGGCTTTTCGCAGAAGACATGTTTGCCGGCAGCGATCGCCTGAAGCGTGGTCGGGTGGTGAATGCTGTCGGGCGTGACGTTCGCCACCGCATCGAACTCGCCCCAGGCAAGCGCCTCCTCGAGCGAGGTGAAATGATTGGCGATGCCCTGTTCGGTGCAGAAGGCGGCAAGCCTTTCGGGAACGACATCGACGCCGCCAACGACGCTGACGCCTTCGATCGCCTTGAAGCGCGCCGCGTGCTGATTGGCCATGCCGCCGGTGCCGAGAATGAGTAAACGCATCTTCTCCTCCATGGATTTCAGTTTCCGGCTGCCGCGGCGGCCGAGCCAAAACGAGAGCGACACACCATCGCGGCCATCCGCGATCGGCTCGGGCTCTTCTTCGGGAAAATTGCGGGTGGGTGCGCCGCGCGTCCGAAGACGCTTCATCACTTCAACTTGGCACTTTAATTCGCGCGCATCCCTTCCGAAACGGCGGATGCGCGCTAGCTGCTGTTGAATGTCGCCAGCATCTCAACCTCCCAGGCTCTCGCCTCCCAAAGCTGTGGCTTGACATCAAATCAAAGTAACTTAATCTAATTAATGCAGCACGGAAATGAGGAGAGGTCAACCGACCGCCAGGCTGTATTCGTTCAAAATGGGGAGGAGACCCATCATGAAGAGCGCCACCGTCAGCGCATTGACGCTGAGCACTATCTTATTTTCAGCATCCGCCGTTTTTGCCCAGGAACTTGCCACCAAAGACCGGATCGGCCTTGCCGATGCCCCGAAAACTCTCGTCGTCCGCCTGACGAACGATAGCCCGAACAATTCCGACCCAGCTATCGCCGAGGGCTACCAGAAGCTCTTCGTCGACTTCATCAAGAAGCACCCGGACTGGAAATTGCAGATGCAATTCATGTCCTCCGACATCGGCACCGAACAGGCCAAGATGCTGGAGCAGGCCAAGGCCGGCAACGCCCCTGATTGCGCCGCCGTCGACTCCTTCGTGCTCTCGCAGTTCATGGTCAACCACGTGCTGGCAGACTTCACGCCCTATTTCTCCAAGGAAGAAGTCGCCGACCTCTTCCCCTTCATCCGCGACGGCATCACCGACAAAGACAAGACGGTGCGCGCCTGGTGGTGGGATACGGATCTTCGCGTGCTCTACCGCAACAAATCTGTCGTCGCCGATGCGCCTGCGACCTGGGATGATCTGAAGAAGGCGGCCCTTGCCTCCACCAAGGAGGGCATGGAAGGCGTTCTGTTCAACGGCGGGCGCTGGGAAGGCACGACCTTCGACTGGCTGGCCAACTATTGGGCGCTCGGCGGCAAGCTGGTCGACGATTCGGGCAAGCCGGTCTTCGGCGAAGGCGAGAACAAGGAGAAATTCCTGAAGGCGCTGAATTACTTCAAGGATCTCGTCGATTCCGGTGCTGCACCCAAGCGCGTCACCACGATTGCCAACTACGACGATATGAACGCGGCGGCAGCCGCGGCGACGACGGCGCTCTTCATCGGCGGCAACTGGCAATATGCGCAGCTGAAAACCACGCTCGACGAAAGCGAATTCAAGAACTGGACCTTCTCGCCGATCCCAGGCCCCACGGCCGACCAGAAGTCGACGGGCACCGGCGGCTGGACAGTCGCCTCCTTCAGCAAGGATAAGGACAAGGTCGAGCTCTGCGCCAATCTTGCCCGCGACGTCTATATGGGCCCGGCAAACGCGCTGCAGCAGCAGTTGCCGACCAGGAAATCGCTCTTCGACAAGTATGAGGTCTTCTCGACGGAAGCCAACAAGACCTTCGCCAATGCGCTGGTGGACGGCCAGGCCCGCCCCGGCGTGCCGATCTATCCCGAGATCTCGAACCAGATCCAGATCATGATGGGTGACGTGCTCTCGGGAACGAAGAAACCGGAAGAGGCTCTCGATGCCGCCTTCAGCGCGGCGATGGAGGCTTACAAGCGTCTGTGATGCCACGGCAGCGGCTAGCCCCTCATCCGGCTGCCGCCACCTTCTCCCCGCATGCGGGGAGAAGGGACAAGCTGCGACCTCTCCGTCCCTCACCCGCGCCTCGTAGGGCACGTCCCCTCTCCCCGCGAGCGGGGAGAGGGTTAGGGTGAGGGGCAGCCATCGGCGCCAGCCGTGCTCGCATGCCGGGCGTCTCTTACACTTCAGATAACGGCGGCGCCTGCCATTGAGGCGCCGTTGACAGTGCCAAACCCGGACAGAGATGCCAATGAGCCCTATTGCCATCGAGGCTGACAGCCCGCCTCAAAGCAGAACGTTCATGCGCCGGTTCGCCGGCGCGCCCCTGCCCTGGATCATGCCCGTGATCGTCGTCATCGGCATATTCTACCTCTATCCCGTCATCGACGTTTTCCGGCTCTCCTTCACCAATGCGACACTGATCGGCGAAAACCAGCAATATACGTTTGGGTCGATCGCCAATGCGCTGAGTTCGCCGCAGCTGCCCGACATTCTCTGGGCGACGCTGATCTTCGTCGGCGGCAGCGTCATCGGCCAGCAGATCCTCGGCCTTGCGGTCGCCGTCACCGTCATTCGCGGCGAAAAGCGCGGCCTTTTCGGCACCACAATCCTGCGGACGACGGCGCTCATCGCCTGGGTCGTGCCGGGCATTGCCGGCGGCATCATCTGGCAGATGCTGTTTTCCGAAGCGCCCTACGGCGCGCTGAACAGCATTCTCAGGCTGATGCACATGCCAACCGTCGCCTGGCTTTCGGATCCTGCGATGGCGCCCTGGTCGACGCTGATCTCCAACATCTGGCGCGGCACGGCCTTTTCGATGGTCGTCATGTATGCGGCGTTGAAATCGATCGATCCCTCGCTCTACGAAGCAGCCGAGGTCGATGGCGCCACCGCTTCGCAGCAGTTCTTCTTCGTCACCCTTCCGCAGCTGCGGGCCGCGATCCTCGTCAACATGATCCTGATCACCATCCAGACGGTGAACACTTTCGATGCGATCATCACGCTGACCGGCGGCGGCCCTGGGCGCGCGACCGAGGTGATCTCGCTCTACGTCTTCAACATCGTCTTCCGAAACTACGACCTGTCGGGCGGCAGCGTGCTTTCCGTGCTGATGCTGATCATCAGCCTCGGGCTTGCCTTCGTCTATGCGTCGTTCCTGCCGAAGGAGGAGGAGCAATGAGCGGACGCACCGGAACCCGGCTCGGCGATGCCATGAGCTATCTCTTCATGCTGGTGATGTTCGTCTTCTTCGCCGGCCCCCTCACCTATCTGCTGTCGATGGCGCTGCGTGACAAGCGTGAGGTCTATCGCGGCGCGGCGCGTTATATTCCCGACAATCCCACCATCCAGAATTTCATCACGGTTCTGAACAACAGCTACTTTCCGATCTATCTCTGGAACGGCCTCAAGCTTGCGGCCTTGAGCGGGCTCGGCGTGCTGATCGTTGCGTTGCCCGCGGCTTACGCCTTTTCGCGCTTCCAGTTCCGCGGCAAGGGCCTGTCCATGATGGGACTACTGCTCTTCCAGATGATCTCGCCGCTCGTCATCATGGTGCCGCTCTATCGCTACATGAACCGCCTCGGCCTGCTCGACACGCATTTTGCCGTCGTCATGGTCTATATCGCGCTCGGCGTTCCCTTGGCGACCTGGCTGTTGAAGAGCACGGTCGACGGCATTCCGCGCAGCCTCGACGAAGCGGCGATGATCGACGGCTGCAACCGCTTCTCGGTCTTCTGGCGCATCATCCTGCCGCTCTCGGCGCCGGGCATCGCCTCGGTCTTCATCATCACGGTCATTGCCGGCTGGTCGCAATTCCTGGTGCCTTTCCTGCTGCTCACCAAAAATGACCTGATGCCGATCGGCGTCGGAATCTTTAACTTCCGCGGCATGCAGACCGACTCGTCTATCCAGCTGCTTGCCGCCGCCTGCCTGATCTCCGTCGTTCCGGCGATCGTGGCCTTCCTGTCGCTCCAGAGGCTGATCCTCGGCGCGATGACCAGCGGCGCGGTGAAGGGATGAGGGTCGGTCCGGTCTCGATGCTTGATGAAGGATTTGACCCTATGAACCAGCCGCTCGGCGCCAGGCTCTCCCCCGATCTGACCGGCGCCAATGTCGAAGATGCCGGCGAGCACAACAGGGCGGTCGTGCTGCGCTGCATCCATCGCCAGGCGCCGATTTCACGCGCCGAAATCGCCAGGCAGACGGGTTTTACCAAACCAGCAATCGCCCGGATCGTCGATCGGCTGCTGGATGAGGGCCTGATCATGGAAGCCCGCCGGCGCCATGGGCTGAGAGGCCAGCCGGCGATCGAACTCGAGATCAATCCGGATGCCTGTTTCGCCATCGGCATCAATATCGATCGCGATCATCTGACGATCCTGGCAGTCGACGCCGTCGGCAATGTCCGCGCCCGTGTGCATCACGAAAAGCGCTTCATCCTGCCGGCGGAATTCCTGCAGCTGACATCCGATGCGATTTCGCATTTCCAGCGCAGCCGGCTGATCGACGACGCGCGGCTCGCCGGCATCGGTCTCGCCATGCCGGATTGGCTTGGGGAGATTTCGCTCCTCGGCAAGCCCGAAGCCTATCAGGAATGGACTGATTTCGATGTGCGCGCGGCACTGGAGAACCTAACGCAGCATCCGGTCTTCATCGAAAACGAAGCCAATGCCGCAGCCCTTGCCGAACTCGATTATGGATTGGGTGCCGAGAGCAGCAGCTTCTTCTACATCGCCATCAATGCCTGCCCCGGCGGCGGGCTGGTGCTTGACGGCAATGGCCATCGCGGCGCCATGGGCCTCAGCGGCGAAATCGGCTGGCTTCCGATTGCCGATGACCGGGACGAAAAAGCCCATAAGGTTCAGCTTCTCGGCGAGATCTTCTCGCTGTTTTCCCTCTATGATTTCCTGGCGCGAAACGGCGTCGCGGTCAGCGTTCCCCACGATCTTCTGACGCTCGATGCGCATGGCCGGCGTCTGGTTTCGCAGTGGCTGAAGGAAATGAGCGCGCATCTGGCCGTCGCCGTCAAACATATCGGCATGATCGTCGATCCCGATGCCGTCCTCGTCGGCGGCAGGCTGCCGATCCGCATCGTCGACGAATTGCTGCGCTATGTGCATGAGCATCTCGACGCCGACGATGCCAATCTTCCGTCGCTTCATCGCGCCTCGCTCGGAGAGGACGCCTCGGCGATGGGCGCGGCGGCGATGCCGATGGCAGCGGCCCTCATGCTCGCATCGGCCGATGCTGCTCAACGCACACGCTCGCCGCTGAAGAATATGGACCGCCTGAACAGCTGAAACGGCCGGCAGGGCCCCAGGGACTTGGTGAAGATCGGAGGATTTGGTGAAGATCGGCTTTTACACCTCGACATTCAATGATCGCCCGCTGGAAGAAGTTGTGGATTTTGCCGCATCGGCCGGTTTCGACGCCATCGAGATTGATGTCGGCGGCCATATCAAAACGCCGGATCGGGTGGAGGCCGCCGTCGCACTCGCCCGCAGCCGCGACCTCTTCGTGTCGTCACTCACCTATTTCGGCAACCAGCTCGATGCCGACCACGACAAACGCCGGGAGCTTCGGGCAAGAACGGCCGAATTCGCCGAAGCGATCGGCGAGACCGGCGTTCCCATCTTTGTGATCTTCCCCGGCCGGGATGATACGGCAAGCGACGAAGCCAATTATGACGATTTCGCCGACTTCGCGAACGGTTTGATCGCAGAAACGCAGTCGAGCGGCCTCACCTTCGCGATCGAGAACTGGCCGGGGCCGAGAGATAATTTCATCGGCACGACGCCGAAGGGATGGCAGGAGCTTTTTCAAAGGATTCCGGATCGCCGCTTCGGCCTGGAGTTCGATCCCTCGCATCTCATCCGCATCGGCGTCGATCCCTATCGGGCGATGGAAGCGGTCAAAGATCGCATCGCCATCCTGCATGCCAAGGATACAGCAATCGACAGAGAGGCCCTGCAGGCGCTCGGCTATCACGGCAGGGGCTGGTGGCAATACAAGCTGCCGGGGCTCGGCCTCCTCGACTGGCCGCGTTTCCTCAGCCAGGCCCGCGGCCACGGTTTTGACGGCACGCTATCGATCGAGCATGAGGATGCCGCCTATGGCTGGCCGGGCAAGGATCTGGCCGCGCGCAGGGAAGGCGAGCGCCTCGGCCTTGATTATTTGAAGAGTGTCTTGAACGGACTTTGACGGCATTTCGGGAGGAGTTTCATGGCCCATGTTTCGGTCAGCAATGCGCGCAAGGATTACGGCGCGTTCAAAGCCATCAAAGGCGTATCCGTCGATATCGGCGACGGCGAGTTCGTCGTCCTCGTCGGCCCCTCCGGCTGCGGGAAATCGACGCTTTTGAGAATGATCGCCGGGCTGGAGGGCATTACCTCGGGCAAGATCCAGATCGGCAAGCATATCGTCAACGAGCTGGCGCCGAAGGATCGCGATATCGCCATGGTGTTCCAGAACTACGCGCTCTATCCGCATATGACGGTGGCGAAGAACATGGGCTTTTCGCTGCGGCTGAAGCGGATGCCGAGATCGGAGATCGACCAGCGGGTCGGCAATGCGGCAAAGATCCTCGGCTTGGAAACCTTGCTGGAGCGCTATCCGAAGCAGCTGTCCGGCGGCCAGCGGCAGCGCGTCGCCATGGGCCGGGCGATCGTGCGCGACCCGGCCGTCTTCCTCTTTGACGAACCCTTGTCGAACCTCGACGCCAAACTCCGGGTGCAGATGCGCTCGGAGATCAAGGAGCTGCACCAGCGGCTGCAGACGACGACGATCTACGTCACCCACGACCAGATCGAGGCCATGACCATGGCCGACAAGATCGTCGTCATGAAGGACGGGCTGATCGAACAGTCCGGTTCGCCGCTCGAACTCTACGACCGCCCGAACAATCTCTTCGTCGCCGGCTTCATCGGCTCGCCGGCGATGAATTTCATCCAGGGCACCATGACCGACGACGGGTTCCGGACCGAGGACGGCCTCATCCTGCCGAGCGAACGCCGGCCCAGGGATGCCGTGACCTACGGCATCCGTCCCGAACATATCATGCTCGACCCCAACGGCATCGAGGTGACGACGATCGTCGTAGAGCCCACGGGTTCGGAAACCCTCGTTCTCGTCCGGCTGGGAGCCCAGACGCTGACCTGCGTCTTCCGCGAGCGGATCAGGGCCGCCCCCGGAGACGTGTTGAGGATCGCACCCGGCCACGACACCGTTCACCTGTTCGGCGCGGACGAACAGCGCATCACATCGGGCGAAGCGCCCCTCAGCTAAGCCCGCCGAATGCCCCCTCCCCTTCGGCCGGGCGACGCCGGGGGCGCGTTATCAGCGCCCCCGGCCCAGAATTCCCGGCCCTTCCAGACATCGTGCCGCAGCAGCCAAGTGTTTGAACGAGCACCGAAAAGGTTAATATGCGTTAACCTTAAAATTCTTGGCCGGCATTGGAGAATCGCGGATAATAACGGTTACAGGGGCTTTTGATCCCGAAAATCGTTATCCGAGAGATTGCTGCCGATGAACGCTAATTCGAACGCCTTGAAGGCCGTGCCATTGCATTTCGAGGATCAGATTCTCGAGCAGGGCGACGTGATTTCGAAGAAGCTGCATCTCCTGAGCGTGCAGCGCTTTCCGCCCAATGCAAAGAAGACGCTGCGCAGCTTTTCTCTCGCCGAGGTCGCCAATTATGTCGGGGCCTCGCAAAGCACGCTGAAGAAACTGCATCTCGAAGGCAAAGGTCCCTGCCCACAGACCTCGCCTTCGGGGCGGCGCTCCTACAGCGCTGAGCAGATGCTGGAGCTGAGGCGCTATCTCGATGCGCATGGCCGCTCCGAAAGCCGCATGTATGTTCCCCATCGCCGCGGCCATGAGAAGCTGCAGGTGATCGCCGTCGTCAACTTCAAGGGCGGCTCGGGCAAGACGACGACGGCAGCCCACCTCGCCCAGCATCTGGCGCTGACCGGCCACCGCGTGCTTGCCGTCGATCTCGATCCGCAAGCCTCGCTCTCTTCCCTGCACGGCTTCCAGCCGGAATTCGACCAGGCCTCCTCGCTCTACGAGGCGATCCGCTACGACGGCGAGAAGAAGCCGCTCTCCGAGATCATCCACAAGACCAATTTCCCCGGCCTCGATATCGTGCCGGCCAATCTCGACCTGCAGGAATACGAGTACGACACGCCGCTCGCCATGGCCGACAAATCGACCAATGACGGCAAGACCTTCTTCACCCGCATCTCGCGCGCGCTCGCCGAAGTCGACGACCGTTACGACGTCGTCGTCATCGATTGCCCGCCGCAGCTCGGCTATCTCACGCTGACGGCGCTGACGGCGGCGACGAGCGTGTTGATCACCATCCATCCGCAGATGCTCGACGTCATGTCGATGGGCCAGTTCCTGCTGATGCTCGGCGGGATCCTGAAGCCGATCCGCGCCGCCGGCGCCGAGGTGAACCTCTCCTGGTATCGCTATCTCATCACTCGCTATGAGCCGACCGACGTGCCGCAGGCGCAGATGGTCGGCTTCATGTCGACCATGTTCCACGAGTTCATGCTGAAGCATCAGATGGTCAAATCGACGGCGATCTCGGATGCCGGGATCACCAAGCAGACGCTCTACGAGGTCGAGCGCGCCTCGCTGAACCGGGGAACCTATGATCGCGCACTGGAGGCGATGGACGCCGTCAACTCAGAGATCGCCGGCCTTGTTCACCAGGCATGGGGACGGTGATTTGTCGGCTGACAAATTCGCCGTTTCCTTGAACCGAATCAATGGAATGACTGTAATCGGAGGAAGCGATGGCACGAAAAAATCTGCTTGAAGGGCTGGCCGATATGCCTGACGAAAACGCGGGCGCTGCGAATTATCCGATGCGCGGGGCAGGCCGCTCGCTCGTCCGCTCGCTGGATGAGCTTGCCAAGCAGGCGGAGAAATTCCTGGAGGGCGAGGCTGTCGTCGATCTCGACCCCGATCTCGTCGAAGCCTCCTTCGTCAAGGACCGCCTGTCGGAGGATGACGATGACTTCCGCGCACTGGTCGACGCGATCCGCGCCCGCGGCCAGGATACGCCGATCCTGGTGCGTCCCCACGCCCGGATCGACGGTCGCTATCAGGTCGTCTTCGGCCATCGGCGCCTGCGCGCCGCCCGCGAACTCGGCCGCAATGTCAGGGCCGTCGTCAAGACGATGGATGATCGCACCCATGTCATCGCCCAGGGGCAGGAGAATTCGGCGCGCGCCGACCTCACCTTCGTCGAGCGGGCGCTCTTCGCCCGGCGGCTGGAAGAACTCGGCTACGACAGGGAGGTCGTCTCATCAGCACTTGCCGCCAATGCGGCTTCGGTCTCCAAGATGATGTCGGTCATGGATCGCATCGCGCCGGAGATCATCAAGGCGATCGGGCCTGCACCCGGTGTCGGCCGCGAACGCTGGGTGGAACTGTCGCTGCTCGCCGGCAAGTCGGCCAATGCGGCAAGTGTCGCCAAGGTCCTGCAGGACGACAGCTTTCATCAGCTACCTTCCGACAAACGCTTCGAAGCGCTCTACACGGCGCTGAACAAAAGCGCACGGCCGGTGAAGAAAACCGTCGCCGCAAGGAAGGTGACATGGCAGCCGCTTGATAAGGCGGTGCAGGCGGAAATGAAGAATGACGGCAAGGCGTTTTCGCTCTCGATGAAGGCGAAAAATGCCGGCCGCTTCGGAGAATTTCTCTCCGGCAGGCTGGATGCGCTCTATGAGCAATTCCTCGCCGAGGAGGGCAAACAAGGAGACTGAAACCGCAAAAGAAAAAGGCCCCCAAACGAACGAGTCGTGGAAGCCCTTCTCACATCCTTAAGCAAGACAGAGAATCGCATTTTCACGAATCCCAGTCAAGAGTCCTGAAGCGCCCTTCGCGTCTCCTCAGACGCATAAATGACGCTTTGGCACCCTCAACCCTCGCATCGTTTCGGTGAGCGGATTTCTTTTGCCTGATCGAAGGTGAAGGAAATGGAGAGTGAAACTGTGACGACGCCCTTCGGGCGGCGGCCGATGACGCTTGCCCTGCTGCTGAAACAGCGGCGCGGCGAAGCGATTGCGGCCGGAACGACGCGCAACAAATGGAAATTGTTCCGATCGGTCTGCGAGGCCCGGGCAGGGCTCGGTGTGACCGACCGGGCGCTTACCGTGCTCGATGCGCTTTTGACCTTCTATCCCGAGGACGAACTCTCCAGCGAAAAACCGCTGGTCGTCTTTCCCTCGAACGCGCAGCTTTCGCTCAGAGCCCGCGGCATGGCACCCGCGACGCTGCGCCGGCATCTCGCCGTGCTCGTCGAGGCCGGCCTCATCTCCCGCAAGGACAGCCCGAACGGCAAGCGTTATGTCCGCCGCGGCCGGGAAGGCGGGATCGACGAGGCCTACGGCTTCAGCCTCGCCCCGCTGTTGGCCCGCGCCTCAGAGATCGAAGCGATCGCGGCGGGGATAGCCGCCGGCCGCCAGATGCTGCGCGCCATGAAGGAGCGGCTGACGATCTGCCGCCGCGACATCGCCAAGCTCCTCGCCGCCGCCGTCGAGGAGGCGATTCCGGGCGACTGGGAGCGCATGTCCTTGATGTTCGAGACGGTCCTGCAGCGCCTCCCCAGAGCCGCGACGATCGAAACCCTCACGCCCATCCTCGAAGAACTGGAGACGATCCGTGAAAACATCATCAACCTGTTGGAACTGCATGAGAAAATGCAGGTAGCGAGCACCAGTGAATCCCAGATTGAGCGCCACATACAGAATTCTCACACCGAATCCCTGTCTGAATCTGAACCGGGCTTGGAAACGGGGCAGGGGGCGACGACGGCGGGGCCGGCTGACCGGGATCAGCAACTAGGAACGAAGCCGGACAATGGCGGGCTGAAAGGGCGAACAAACGCCGGGAAGGGATCGAGCTTTGCCGTCCGGTCGAGGGCAGGCGAACTGAAATCCTTCCCGCTCGCCACCGTTCTCCAGGCCTGCCCCGATATCGCCGACTACGGCCCGGGCGGCAGGATCGGCAGCTGGCGGGATATGACGACGGCAGCCATCGTCGTGCGATCAATGCTCGCCGTCAGCTCGTCCGCCTATGAGGCAGCGGCAACCGTGATGGGGCCGGAAAACGCCGCCACCGTCATGGCCTGCATCCTGCAAAGGGGAGGGTGCATCAACTCCGCCGGAGGCTATCTCCGCGACCTGACGCGACGCGCCGAACGGGGTGAATTTGCGCTCGGCCCGATGCTGATGGCGCTATTGCGTGTGAATTCTCCGGGGAGCGTCGTTGCGAGCAGGTCAGCGTCAGGTAAGAGCTTGGAAGGCTTGCTCGGCGAACCGGGGTGAGGTGAGTGCAAGTCTCCCGATTAGTTCGCTTGTGGTCAGCGTTGGTCGCCGATAGGCCGCCGCCTGCATGCTTAGCGCCGTCAGGACCTTCGCCTCACTATTCGTGAGGATTTCGATGAGAAAATCGTCAGGGGTCAAGGCGACGATACCGCCGGGAAGATTGCCGAAATCGCGGATGTTCGACGTCACGATCACTGCAGCTTCGGCCGCCACTGCTGCCGCGACGACATGCCGATCTTTCGGGTCATTTCGCATGGTCGGCTCGATCTCTTCCCAGCCTTCCACATTCGCTTCAGGAAATGCCTCCTCCATGGCCATCCGCAACGCTTCTGCCCTGGATGGTTCCATGCCGTAGTCGCTGATCAAGTTGCGTGTCATTTCCTCGAGAATGCGAGGCGACCAGTGAGCTCGGAAACAACCTTCCGACGCCACGCGTAGCAACGTATCCCGCAACAGCATCGGAAACAGCACGTTGGCATCAAGTACGGCGACCAGCATATTCACCTATGCGAGTTTTCCAATTGCCCTGGACTAGTTGGTTGCGTTTATAGCGTTTGCATGCCATATTACCGACATGGCCACACCCCATCGCACATCGTCCGAAAAAAATCCCGCCAAAAGCTTGAATGCCGTTCCAGCACCCGAGAGATCGGCCGCCGCCCGCATAGCATCGCTTTTGCGGGCGACTTCGAAAAAGCAGCGGGGGAGTGTCCAAGTCATCGACGCTGACGGCGAGCGTTTGGACGTACCGCAGGTATTGGCCGAGATCATCTTTCAGGCGGCTGAGTTTCTCGCGGAAGGGCGCCCGGTGACGGTGCTTCCTGATGAAGAAATGCTGTCGACGCAGGCTGCGGCGGATATCCTCAATGTCTCCCGGCAGTATCTGGTCCGATTGGTCGACGCGGGAGAGCTCCCGGCGGAAATGGTCGGCAGTCACCGCCGCCTGAGAGCAACTGATGTCGCGGCATTCAAGGCGGATCGGGACGCCAAGCGCAACTCGGCGTTGGATCGGCTGACCTCGCTGAGTGAGGATGTCGACGGCTATGCGCTCGGAAACAAGCCTCGCTAACAGGCCTTGAACCTCACGCTCACGCAGCGTCGCGATAGCTCCGCACACCAGTCTCCGCCCCGCCCAGTTCGAACTGGGTGACCAGTTCGCGCAGGCGCTCGGCTTCGCTCGCCAGCGTCACGCTGGCCGCGGTGGTTTCTTCCACCATGGCGGCGTTCTGCTGGGTTACCTGGTCGAGCTGGCCCATGGCCGAATTGACTTCGGAGAGACTGGTCGCCTGGTCGCGCGCCGAGGCCGCGAGCGCTTCCATGCGCTGGTTGATATCGACGATGAAACGGCCGATGTCGCCAAGCGCCGCGCCGGTGTGGTTGACCAGTTCGACGCCGCTCGCGACCTTGGCGGAGGATTGCCCGATCAGTTCCTTGATCTCCCGGGCGGCCTGGGCCGAACGCTGGGCAAGCTCGCGCACTTCCTGGGCGACGACGGCAAAGCCCTTGCCGGCCTCGCCGGCGCGCGCCGCTTCGACACCGGCGTTGAGCGCCAGCAGATTGGTCTGGAAGGCGATCTGGTCGATGACGCCGATGATATTGTTGATTTGCTTCGAGGATTCCTCGATCTGACTCATGGCGTCGACCGTCTGGGCCACCACCTTGCCGGAGGCCGTGGCGCTGCGATTGGCGTTATCGGCAACGTTGCGGGCCTCTTCGGCGATCTTGTAGGCTTCGGTGACCTTGGCGGTGACGGCGTCGAGCGCTGCGGCGGTCTCCTCGAGCGTCGCAGCCTGCCGTTCGGTGCGGCCGGAAAGCTCGTTGGAGCCGTTGTTGATCTCGCGGGTACCCGTATTGATGATCGACACGCTGTGGGAAACCGAAAGCAGCGTGCCGCCGAGCTGCTCCACCGAGGCGTTGAAATCATGCCGCAGCGGCTCGAATTCCGGCGCGAACCGATCCGAGAGCTTGAAGGCGAGATCGCCTTCGGCAAGCCGTTTCAGGCCGGTGGCGAGGCCCGACGTGGCGACCTTCAGCCGCTCGGCCGCGCTCCGTTCTGCCTGCTCCTGGTCGGCCAGCCGGTTTGCTTCGGCCAGTCGCCGGTTTTCCTCGGCCTGGCTTTCCAGCCGGATGCGGGCGATGGCGTTCTGGCGGAAGACTTCGACGGAGCCCGCCATCAGGCCGATCTCGTCGCCGCGCCCGGCATAGGGGATCGCCTTGTCAGTCTCGCCGGCCGCCAATTCCTGCATGGAGTGGGTGATGCGCTGGATCGGGCGCGACACATGCCGAGCGATGGCGATGAGGATGCCGAGGCCGATGATGGCGGCAAGGCCCGCGAGCGCCAGCTCGGTTTCGATCTTCGTTTCCAGGGCATTGCCGGCTTCAGTGACGCTCTCGGTCGCGATCCTGTCGACGATGGCATTGACGGCTGTGATGCCGGTCAGGATCGCCTGCTGTGAGCGCGCGAGCTTTTCGGCCGTCGGCACTTCGTCGGCCGGCTGCAGGCCGAGGCTGATCTTGACGTCCTTTTCCCAGGCGCCATGCGCCTCGCGCAACGACCGCACGCCCTCGGTCAGCGACGTCGCGAGATCGATACCGCCAAGCTCGTCGAGCGATTGCGAAAGCGCGCCGTCGCTCTTGTCGAATTCAGCCTTGACCTCGGCCGCCGACACGAAATTCGTCATCGACAGCACCCGGTCGACGACCGACGTCGCCTGCCGGAACTGCTGCTCTATATGGGCTGACGCCAGCTTGGCGTTCACCGCCTGCTCTACCACGGCGGCGACCCGGGCCTGGCCGGTGACGGCCTGGTAGCCGATCAGGAAGGCGCTGCCGAAGCCGACGACAACAGTCGCCACCATGGGAACGAGGATCTGCATGCGGATGGAGAGCTTCATGGCACGCACCTCAGTTCGGCAGCGTCGGCAGGGGGATGTCCTGCTTTTCGGCGGTCAGGGTTCCGAGAAAAGCGATCAGGTCCTTGCTTTCCTGGTCGGTCAGCAGGAAGGCCGTCATCGCGGGATCGAGCGAGGGACGGCTGACGCCGCCGCTTTCGTAATGGGCGATCACCTCGTCCATGCTCTTCAGGCTGCCGTCATGCATATAGGGGCCGCGATAGAGCGTGTTGCGCAGGCCCGGCGTCTTGAAGGCATGCTGATTGTTCGGGCTGCTCGGATCGATCTTGAAGCGGCCGATATCCTCGTCCGGCAGGCCGATATCGTGGAACTTGTTATCGGTGAAGTTCCAGCCCGTATGGCAGGCGGAACAGCCGGCGCTGCCGGTGAAGAGTTCGAAGCCGCGCTTGGCGCTGTCGGAGACCGCCTTCTCGTCGCCATCGACCCAGCGGTCGAAGGGCGACCAGTTGGAAACCACCGTCCGCTCATAGGTGGCGATCGCGGTCAGCAGTGTCTCCTTGGAGATGCCTTTATCCGGGAAGACCTCGCCGAACCACTTCTTGTAATCGGGGATGTCCTGCATTTCGGTGACGGCGGTATCGAGCTTGCCGTTCATTTCGGCAGAAGCCGTGATCGGGCCGGCGGCCTGCTCCTCCAGGTTCGGCGCGCGGCCGTCCCAGAAGAAAGGCGTGACCCAGGCAACATTCAGGACCGTGGGCGCCTGACGCCCGAGCGCGGTATTGGCCGCGCCGATCGGCGTCGTCACCGGCGTCTCGAAGCCGAAGGATGGATTATGACAGCTGGCGCAGGTCATGTTCTTGTTGCCGGAAAGCCTGGGGTCGAAGAACAGCATCTTGCCGAGCGTCGCCAGCTGAGGGGAATAGGCCGTCACCCCCTCGAAAGGCACGGTCAGCGGGCGCTTATAGGCGGAAAGATCGGCGGCAGCACCTGGCTGGACTGCAGCCAATGCGAATAGGGAAGCAGCAATCAGGAAGCGCATCGTTCTAGCAAGTCCGGAGGAAGTTTCTGGCTGATGCTAAATTTAGCGCAATTGCATTAATGCTATGTAAAGCAAAATATACTTGAGGACAGCGTGAAAGTTTTGCTGGTTGCGGTTGCAGCGCAGATATTTATCGCTGCGAAATACAATAGCAGGTTACTATTCCTATCGACGTTGCGGATGATGTAAGGGCGACGCGCTTATCTCATCCCACTCTGGCCGACGAACTCTTTCTATTGAGAAGGGCGGCGCGAATCTGTTCATTCTTGCTCAGAAGGGGAGGGGGAGGCAGGGCTGGCTGCTCGGGCGCCTCGGTCTTGCCGGCACTCTGCTTGAGGCTGAGGAAGCGTTTTTGCGCGACCAGCCGATCTTCTGACGACAGCGGTTCCACCGGTTCGCCGTCAAGGCCGTGACGCATGGAATCGGGCTGGGCGCTGGCGAAATAATAGCGCCGGCAATGAACATAGGCAGCCGTGGCGCGGCGCAGTGTCGTCACGCCGGCGCCGGGCTTCAGCAACGGACGCAGCTCGTTGAAGAGGCCGACGGCAAAGGGGAGGACAGGATCTCCCGGCTTGGTGGGCAGCACGCCGATCGGCCGGATCAACAGCGTGTTGATCGCGTTTGCCTTCTCCACGTCGAGCTCGGCTGCCGCGATCGGGCCGCGGCTGATCTTCCAGGGTTTGTCCATGCATTCTCCATAGCGACCGACTGTGATCGTATCTTGACGGACAGGGCCAATAGCGGCGCAGTTCGCACATTGCCGGCCCCGCCGCAAGCCGCCATTTCCGCGCAGATATAAGCAGGCCTTGACGGCCTTGCCATCCATCTAATCGTTTTTATCGCCGAATATGCATTGACCTCCAGCATCGATTACACTTCATATCCGCGCCCAAGGTGAGTAACCGGCCGCGGGGAGGATATATGCGGGTTTTCTCGAGCATTGACGAGCTGCGCCACACGCTCGATGCGCTGAAGCGCCAGGGGCGCACCGTCGGCCTGGTGCCAACGATGGGCTACCTCCATGCCGGTCATATGGAGCTCGTAACGCGCGCCCGGGCCGAGAACGACCTCGTCGTCGTGTCGATTTTCGTCAATCCGCTGCAGTTCGGCCCGGCGGAAGACCTCAGCCAATATCCGCGGGATCTCGAACGCGATTCAGCCATGCTCAAGCAGGCCGGCGTCAATTTCCTGTTCGCCCCCGGCGTCGAGGACATGTATCCGCGTCCGATGCTTGCCGTCGTCGATGTTCCCGATCTCGGCCGTGAGCTCGAAGGCGCGGTCAGGCCCGGGCATTTTGCCGGCGTGGCCACCGTCGTCTCCAAGCTGTTCAACATCGTGCAGCCGCAAATCGCCTATTTCGGCCAGAAGGACTACCAGCAGGTGGTCATCATCAAGCGCATGGTGGAGGATCTCGCCATACCAGTGCGGGTGATATCGGTGCCGACCGTCCGGGACGCCGATGGCCTGGCCTTGTCGTCGCGCAATGTCTATCTCAGTCCTGAGGAGCGGCGTGCCGCGGCGATCGTCCCGCAGACCCTCGACGAGGCCGAGCGCCTGGTTGCCGACGGTCTGACGGACGCCAAGGAATTGGAAGCGACGCTCACGGCCTTTCTCGGTCGCGAGCCGCTGGCAAAGCCCGAGGTCGTCGCCGTCAGGGACGCTTCGACACTTGGGCCGGTCGGCTCGATCGAAGAGCCTGTCGTCGTGGCGCTTTTCGTTCGCTTCGGCTCGACGCGGCTCCTCGACAACCGGGTGATCGACGGCAACCGGGCCGCCGGGAACAACCGGATTGCCGGGGTTATCGGCGGGAGAAGTCAGCCCGGAAAAGGCCAGCCTGGAAAGGGAGTGACGAAATGAGCGCCACCGGATTGCAGAAGCGCCTGACGCCGACCCGCATCTCGGCCATGAAGGGCGGCAAACCGATCGTCTGCCTGACGGCCTACACGACGCCGATGGCGCGCCTGCTCGACGAGCATTGCGATCTGCTGCTGGTCGGGGATTCGCTCGGCATGGTGCTCTACGGTATGGAGACCACCATCGGCGTCACGCTCGACATGATGATCGCCCATGGCAAGGCGGTGATGCGCGGCGTTACCAAAGCCTGCGTCGTCGTCGACATGCCGTTCGGCAGCTATCAGGAATCGAAGGAGGCTGCCTTCCGCAATGCCGTGCGCATCCTGCAGGAAACCGGCTGCGACGCCGTCAAGCTGGAAGGCGGCGAGGAGATGGCCGAGACCATCGCCTTTCTGACGAAGCGGGGCATCCCGGTCATGGGACATATCGGCCTGATGCCACAGCAGGTCCAAACCGCGGGCGGCTATCGTTCCGTCGGCCATTCCGAACACGAGACGTCGAAGATCCGGCGCGATGCGCATGCCATCGGCGGCTCGGGCGCCTTTGCCGTCGTCATCGAAGGCACGGTGGAACCGCTCGCCCGGGAGGTGACTTCGGCCATCCACATACCCAGCATCGGTATCGGCGCTTCTTCCGCCTGCGACGGCCAGGTGCTGGTATCCGACGATATCCTCGGGCTCTTCAACGATTTCACCCCGCGTTTCGTCAAACGCTACGACGAACTTGGCAAGAGGATCGCGGCGGCCGTCTCCGTCTATGCCGACGAGGTGCGATCGCGAAAGTTTCCGGCTGCGGAGCATACGTTCAAGCGGCGCTCCTGAAGCCGTCGCAATCTCTGTCCAAAAATAGAGCCGACTATACGATTCGCGTCGGAAAATTCGCCGCGCCCTGCGCGGGCGGCTGCGCATTTCCCTGTCGTTAAGGTTGCCGCCATAGCGCTGCCTCGAAACCAATTTCGAGCGGATGCCATGACACGCCCTTTATCTTTCTTTTCCCGCCTGATCGACAATCGGGACGGAGCCGTCGCAATCATCGTTATATTGGTCGCCGTACCTCTGCTTCTCGCGGTCGGCGCCTCCATCGATTTCATCAGGGCTTATAACGACAGAGTAGATTTGCAGTCGGCAGCCGACTCCGCGGTGCTCGCGGCTGCGGCGAAATATGAGCACGGAATGCCGGAGGCGCGCATTTCCGGCACGGTCAACGCCTTCCTGTCCGCGAATGGGACACTCAAGACCGCCGTGATCGGCAAACCGGAAGTATCGAGCGATGAAGCGGAGCTGTGCCTCGACGTGGGGGACGCCGTCCCCACGACCTTCATGCAGGTGGCCAATATCCAGTCTTTGCCGATCAGCGTCAGATCCTGTGCAGCCTTGCCGGGAGTGAAGCAATTGGAGATCGCGCTGGTTCTCGACGTGTCCAGTTCGATGATCGAGGAGAACCGTTTTGCACCCATGCAAACCGCGGTCGCCGGTTTTCTGCAGGCCTTTTCGTCCAACGCGTCGCTCGTCGACAAAACCAAAATCTCGATCGTGCCGTTTTCGAGCCGCATCAATATCGGCATGGCGAATACGACCTGGCTCAAATCATATAACGGAGCAGCCGCGGTCCCCAAACGCTGGACCGATCCGAAATCTGTTTATACCTCCTCCAGCTACAAGCTCGGTTATTGGATCGACGGCATCACGCCTGTTATGTCCACGTCCAAGAATTATTACTGGATGGGCTGCATCGAGCCGCGCGCGGATGTCGAGGTTAGGGATGCCGGTGCGATCGGCGCTTACGGCATGAGCGATGCGCCGCCGACCACATCTGCCTTCGTCGCCATGGATGCCAATCCCAAATCGGGAACGAGCTTCTGTCCGCCGCCGGTCACGCCGCTCACCGGTGACTTCGCCTATCTGAAAAATGCCGTGAAGAGCCTGACATCCGAAGGCTCCACCCGGCTGGACGCAGGCGTGGTCGCGGGATGGTACACATTGTCGCCGAAATGGCAGGGCGTCTGGGGAGACAAGTCCTCGCCTGCACCCGTTTCCGATTCCGTGCAGAAAGTCATGGTGTTCATGACCGATGGGGAAATGAACACGAAATACGACCCGAACGACAAGTTCGACTGGATCTGTTCTCAGACCCAATCGTCGGCCTGCAACCAGGTTGCCACCTCCGCGATGCAGTCCGCCTGCACGGCGATGAAGAAAAGCGGCATCGAGATCTATACGCTTTCCTATAGCGCCGATGCCGACGTGGTGAACATCCGCAACTGCGCCACCAATAGCGCCCATTTCTTCACGGCCTCGCCTGCCACCATCAAGACCGTCTACGATGCGATCGCCGCTGCGATCCGCGGGAATACCTTGCGGCTGACGCAGTAATCGGCGACGCTGAACGACCGGGTTGATGGTCGACAGTTTGGACCGGGATGATACCTGACAGTTTTCATTCTGTCGTGTGTGCTGCTT
>NZ_NWSV01000042.1 GCF_002531935.1 Rhizobium chutanense
GACTCGAGGTGTGATAGCTCCAGTCTCCTAAATCCGCTTTGAATGGACAACCTCCCGAAAGCTCACAACTAGAGCCTCGGCCGGGGTCTGGTATCCGAGCGATGAGTGCGGCCGGAAATGGTTGTACAACACGACGACAGAACACCCACGGGACCGAGGTTCGCGAGCTTTTGTATCCGTGGCATCCCTGGTCCGGGCAACCCGTTCACGTGCATGAGGCGGTGTCCAAAGGGAAGCATATTTCCGCTGCAGCCTTTCTGGTTCTTCTTCTGGTCGACTTCTTGAGGTCCCATCGTGGATGTTCGACCGATCAATGAGTGGTTGTTGGCGCAGCCTGGCGGTTCCGCACGTCGATCTCGCAAGCCTGCATTCTTTGGCAAGATTGCTGAAGGACGCTGATGCCTCATCGCAATCTTCGGTAATGGGCGCAGCACTTTGGTCGACTCAGCCTATTCAACGCCATGGTGAGGCAGCTAAATGCTGACTTCCAAGAGAACCTTGAGCCTGCCCATCGATGCAAAATAGCTAATAGCGCGGCAATCAGGATGAGACGCTTGCGACAATCTGGATGAGATTCTTAGGTCGCGGTCGGGATCAAATTATCATGCTGATTGCCGCTGACAAGTTCTTCGTCGTTTTCTGATTGCCGCTCCGCGACAGACAGCGTTGATGTCCTGATTGTCGCAAACGAGGCCGGTCGGCCGCGCTGGCGTTTTTCCTCAAGCGCAGTTCTGCGGCGATAGCTTTCGACGTTCATCTCGAAGATCGTGGCATGGTGCACGAGCCGGTCGACTGCTGCGAGTGTCATGGCAGGGTCGGGAAAGACCCGGTTCCACTCTCCGAACGGCTGGTTGGCGGTGATCAGGATCGACCGGTGCTCGTATCGTGCCGAGATCAGCTCGAATAGCACGCTTGTTTCCGCCTGGTCCTTGGTGACGTAGGCGAGGTCATCGAGGATGAGCAAGTCGTACCTGTTGAGTTTGTCGATGGCAGACTCAAGCTGCAGTTCCCTTCGGGCGACCTGAAGCTTCTGCACAAGATCGGTGGTCCGGGTGAACAGGACCCGCCATCCGTTCTCGATCAGCGCAAGGCCGATGGCAGCAGCAAGATGGCTCTTTCCTCCGCCGGGCGGACCGAACATGAGGATGTTAGCTCCCTTGGCAAGCCAGCTGTCGCCGGCGGTGATTGCCATGACCTGCGCCTTCGAGATCATGGGTACAGCGTCAAAGGCGAAGCTGTCTAAGGTCTTTCCGGGCGGCAGGTGCGCTTCGGCGAGATGCCGTTCAATCCTGCGATTGGCACGCTCTGCCAGCTCGTGCTCGGCAATAGCCGACAGGAAGCGAGCTGCCGGCCATCCTTCCCGGTCCGCCTCTTCGGCAAATCGTGGCCACAGCATTTTGATCGTCGGCAGCCGGAGCTCGTTGAGCATGATGCCGAGGCGTGCTTCATCGATAACGTGGGCGTTCTTCATGCCGCTTCTCCCGTCCCGATCAGGGCCTCATAACCGTTGAGCGATGCGAGTTGCACATGAACGGTCGGCAGCTTGGCTGGATCCGGACCGAAGAGCGCTCGCATGGTAGCCAGATTGGGTAAGTCACCAGCATCGAGTATCCTGGCCAATTCTTCGGCAAGTTCGCGTTCGCAACCACGGTCATGCGCGAGCGCCAGGAGTTCGACGGTGATCTTGCAAGCCTGCTTGTCGGGAAGATGCTCGATGAGGGCTTCGAAGGCCTTGCGATATTCCTGACGCGGGAAGAGCTTGTCGCGATAAACGAGGCCGCGGAGCGCCATCGGCTTTTTGCGCAGGGAATGGATGACGTGGTGGTAGTTGACGACCTGGTCGTGTCGGCCGTCGGGATGGCCGCGTCCTCGGCGCAACGTCATCAGATGCGTACCGCCGACAAAGACATCCAGCCGATCGTCGAACAGGCGAACTCTTAACCTGTGGCCGATCAGGCGGGATGGCACGGTGTAGAAGACCTTGCGCAAGGTGAAGCCGCCCGTCCGGGACACCGTAACGACAATCTCTTCGAAGTCCGTGGTCCGGCGCTCGGGCAGCGCCTGCAGATGGGATCGCTCAGCATCAATGCGCTTGCCATGGGCAGCGTTGCGACGGCTGACGATGTCATCGACAAAGGCGCGGTAAGAACTGAGGTCGTCGAATTCCTTGGCCCCCCGCATCAGCAGGGCGTCATGAACAGAGTTCTTGAGATGGCCATGGGAGCTTTCGATAGAGCCGTTCTCATGCGCGACGCCTTTGTTGTTGCGCGTCGGCGTCATTCGATAATGGGAGCAAAGCTGATCGTATCGGTGGGTGAGATCGACCTTGGCATCGGCGTCGAGGTTGCGGAATGCCGCCGACAGGCTGTCGCTTCGATGATAAAGCGGCGTACCTCCCACGGACCACAGGGCATTTTGAAGCCCTTCAGCCAGCGCGACAAAGCTTTCGCCGCCGAGAATGACATGGGCATGTTCGAAGCCCGACCAGACAAGCCGGAAGTGATAGAACAGGTGATCAAGCGGCTGGCCGGCGATGGTCACACCAAGACCGCTGGCGTCGGTAAAATCCGAAAGGCCCAACCGGCCTGGCTCGTGCGTTTGGCGGAAGATGACCCCCTGCGCTTCGCCATGGACAGCACGCCACGACCGAATGCGTCGTTCAAGCGTGCGGCGGATACCTTCAGAGAGTTCTGGATGTCGGCGCAGCATCTCGTTGTAGACAGCGACGGCACGGATACCGGGTGCGGCCTTCAGGAGCGGGACGACTTCGGTCTCGAATATCAGCTCTAAGGGATCAGGGCGGCGGCGTCCGCGCGGCGCTTTGCTCTGAGAAGGCAGTTGTACCTCCTTGTCGAGGCGGTATGCCGTGGCTCGGCTGATCGACGCTTTTGACGCGGCGACCTCTACGGAATGCGTTTGTCGGTACTTCATGAAGAGTCTCATCTGATGATCGGTTAAATGGCGACCCGGCACAAACTGGTTCTCCAATCCAGAAAACCGCAAATGTACCGGACCGACCGCGATCATGAGACGCCGAAAATCTGCGCCACGCCGGGGTATGACTACGATCGGGCTACGCCCTCACTCCGTCACACCCCGGCGCGAGTCTCATCCTGATTGACGCTGAATCTCATCGAGATCGCCGCTACGCATAAAAGAGCCAGCCTGCCCGTCTAACCAATGCGAGCAGAACTCTCGGGACATTGTCACCCAACTTGTAGAGGGCCATCTTCGGCGTCAAGGCGCAGACCTCAACCGCTTCCGAGCAGAGAACTACGTCGGGTGCTGGACATATTTGTGAAGAACCCAACACGGCACAATACTTTTATCATCACGGAATGGGCGCGGCAGTCGGCCAGCAGCCAGGCGCCTGTAAAATCCAAGTGTCGAGCCGACAGGGCCTTGAAGGCATGCCTGAAACCAGGATGAGGGAACATATCGCCGGATTGGGCCGAGTTGAAGAACGTTGTGGGCAAGAATCTGTGCCCTCACCTCATCAGTCCAATTCCGCCGCCGCCGCCGACAGGTGATCTTTGAGCTCATTTGGGGATCGTTAGCGTTCAGCTTCGGTAGGCGGACGTGCATTTTTGCGATGGTGGAAGTTGTCGGCAGGTGGGCAACACGTGAAATATGGTTCTTCACTGAAATCGAGGGCATCAGACACGTCCCGCGCTCGCCGCGACAGAGCGTCCGACGAGACCTCGAACCATCTTCCGCGAACACTTCATAGCACTGCCTGCAACGTGCTTCGTGTAGACTGCAATCTTCAGTACATCGTTAAGCGAGGTCGTGTCTGAACAACACCGTAGGCATGCCGGATCCTCCGTATTCGAGATGGAATAGAGCGCCTCAGGAATGGTCCCATTTCATCCCGAGGAGGAGAAGTGAAATTGCCATAGTGGCGTGGCGGCGTTTGTTCGCGAGGCTCATGCTACGTGAGTGTCGAGAAGATTGCGACGGATTTAAGTTTCGATCGCCGTGGTTTACCGGAATGCACCTTCCGCTATTTCGCCGCCGAGACGTTGGTCGAGTTCCTCGTGCTGGCCGTTGCGGCAACTTGGCGATTCACGCCGCCACCGCGCGCCTATCGCTGCGGCAGCACAGCCGGCTTCGACGCATCTTCATTCAGACAAGGCGATGGCAAAAATCATCGTCACGCCCGCGCGCGCTGGCCCTGTCGAGATTGCGGCCTTCCTGATGAAAGGCGACGTCGATCCGCTGGACGCCAAGAAGTGACCTTCGTCTTGTCGACCCCCCCTGCGGGAATAGAGCCAATCAAGCGTGCGGCGCGCCAGTGGGAGGACGGCACTTGGCGCGAGAACGTGCCGTTGCGGCAAGTGGAACATCCGTGTCGATTCTCGCGTCAGCGATTTTGAGCTTGCTCGGGCTTCCGGCGAGATTGAAATTGGGAATTTGAATGCCTTCACTGCAAACACACCGGATCTTCATTTTACGTGGCGCAACTTTCCTCAAACGAACCCGCACCCGTGCGGTATTTGGCCACATCCTCGCCGAGGCCGGAGCCGGAATAACCGGGTCCGAGCTTCACTCTCATCACATCAAGGGTGCCTGCCACGAGCAAACGCCTTATAATTGGCGCGAAGCCAAACCGCGTCGGTGACAGGGCACTCACAGTAATGGGCAGGGTGCGGCTGTGGGCCGGCAATTGCTTATTTTGACGCGTCGCTTTTGTTGGCATGCGCCTGAATTTGCGTGCATCGCTCGATCAGGTGCTCGAACGGCTCGGAATCGCCGAGCAGCAGGCCGTCGTCGACCATGCGCGCGTAATCCTCGCCGAGCGCACGCAGACCTTCTCCGGATGGCGTCAGAACCAGATTGCCGTTGACGGCTGCGGCGTAGTCGATGGGCGAGCGGTCGGCCGCCTTTTCCGCAAAAAACATGGATTTGTGTTTCGCCACGGCATTGGCGAGTTGCCGATCCGCGGATGCTTTGTCGGCGAAACCAGCATCGTCCAGCCGGACGACATCATGCCAGTGGCGGGCAAAACGATCGCCGCGAAGGCGCTCCTGCAGGCAGAAGACATGGATGGCGGTCGCTTTCTCCCACAACGTCCGCTCCGCGTGCATGACGCGGGGACTCGCTTTCGGAAATTCGACACCATCAACCTGGCCCGACGCGTCACAGTCGACGGATACTGGCCGGCTCGCCGGTCGACCGCGCTCCGAATTCGAGCATGACGCTCGGGGCGACATAGCCGGATCCGCTGCTCACCGCTTCATAGTCGAGGTAGAGCGTATCGTCCTCGAGGCGGATTGCCGCCGGAAGAGATTGAACGCGCAACGCGCCATAACCGGCTCCACCGAGCCCGCCACCCAGACCGGAAGCCGCTTTCGCACCTCGCTGGTCCAGTGTTTCTCCTCGCTGCGGGTTTTCGGCAGTGCTTCGTCATTGTCGCCAACCAAGTCCGGCGCCAGGGCGCGGATATCGTAGGTCAGGTCGACATCCTCGGAGAACCTTTTGATGACACCGTAGGCTTTCGAAAGCGAGGTGCCGCCCTTGAAGACGAGATGCTCACCGAGCTTGGACGAAAAGAGCGTCTGCAGCGTCCAGACGACCCAGACATCCTTTTCGAGGAGATGAATGGGCCGTCCGGTGCGGTCGGCCGCCACCGCCAAGGCTTCGCGTCGGTTATCCTTTGACAAGGTCAGAAACAGATCAGCGATGCGCAGCCTTTCCTACGCTTCTTGCAAGCCAGGTCGGAAACTGCGGAGCCGCCGCCACCAGCTCGCCGAACGCGTTTGGCGGCAGCTTTCGCTTGATCCGCGACAGTGCTTCATCGGCCCTTTCCGGCCCAAGCCATGCAAGTGCGCGGACCGCCACGCCAGCAGGTCGATCGGCCAAGGCCAATTGCCAGCGCGGCACGTGCTTGAGCTCGACCGTCTGCTGTCCAAGGGTCATCGTCCGGCTACGGCCGGATGTCAGGTAGACGGAGCGGACCGGGACCTGGGAGGTCAGGCCCAGGGCATTTGCCGCGGCGGCGCCATCGAGACGATGACCTCACCGCGCTGCTGCGCCACCGCCTCTACGGCCTGTTCGACCGTCGGCGGCCGACTGCCAAAGCGACTTTTGACGGGCCGCATATAGATACCACGGCCCGCCCGGACGAGCTCGCCACGCTCGGCCAGGCGCGACAGAGCCTGATCCAGGGCGGCTCGATTTCCGAGATGCAAAAAACTCTTTGCCGAAAGCGCGGTCCTTCCGGCAGTCGTTCAGCATGTCCCATGATTTGCTATGTCAGCTTTTGCATGGCATTTCTCTTGTCAGAATTATATGCAAGTTTCTGACAGTTTGCAATGAGAGGGGAAGACGGCGAGCCCGGACGGTGCTGACCAATTTTTATCGGTCAGTGACCCGCTGTCTCTTCACAATCACGATTCATCTATCAGGCCGTCAAACACTTCCACCATCGCATCGCTGATGGCCTTGCCTAGCGCGGCTGCAGCGTTTGCAAGCGCCTCGTCGTCCATATCGCGAGCGGCCATCGCAAAAGCAGTTCCCTCGGACGTTACGATTTCCCGCGCCCGCTCAATTGCCCAAAGGCCGAAGTCGCTGCGGCTGCTGATTTCCACGGTTTCCATGTTGTCCCCTGATTTGTTCGAGAGGACGGCTTATACCGATTTGCCGGACAATGCAGTCTGAAAACCGAGCCCGAGGACCGACTTTGATCTGTCTCGTGAGCGCATTCCCTACGGTAGCGTGCTCTATTGCGCCGCACCTTGGCGACTGCGGTGTCACCAGCATTTGTACTGCGGTATAATTTGGAAGCGCTATGTGGGGGTCAATGGTTCAATTTTGCCGCTCCGATAGCACCCATTTGTCATATCACTGAAAAACTTCTGACCTAACGAGGCTTTCCGGGCCTCCGTTCAGGGTGCGGCCGTCGATCAGGAGTGACGAAATCATGTTGGAACGTGTTGGCAGCGGATCGAAAGAGGTCGAAACCCTGGTCGTGGACCTCGACCAGAAAGACGTGACTGGCCGTTCTGCATCGACAAAAACCATCGACGCCGGCGAAATACGCAAGATCGCGCCGAGCGGCAACGGGCAGGCACTCGACATCTCCGCTGCGCGGGGCTTCGTCGGGTTTACCCAGAGCAAAAGCGGCGCCACCGCGATCCTGGTCGATGCAAAGGTGAGCACGCCCGAAACCGACCCGGGCAACGATCTCAAGATCGACCTGGACGGTTTGAAAAAGGTTGCCGCTTCCGAATTCGGCAGCACCGTTCCCAACAACATCACCCACCTGTTCAACCCGACCATCCAGGCGATGGCCAAGCAGTTTTACGGGGGAGACAGCCCCGCGGTGCGCGATCAGTTCAAGGCCGACGTCAAGGCGCTTCTCGGTCCGCTGCTCGACAAGGTAGGCGCCGGAGAGGTCAGTCAGGCTGATCTTGGCGGCCTTCTGGAGCGCCTGACCTCGCGTCTGAGCGCTCCCGGCGGCAAGGAAGTCTGGGGTTACCGCCACGCGGTACAGACCGCGCTCGAAGGGCTCGTCATGGGCGCCAGCCTGGTCTCGAAGCTCCCGGCCAATGCCGAGTGGGACAAGAGCGTCTCGCCGCTACCCTCCAGCAATCTCGCCAGCTATTCGTTCAACGACGTCATGGCGGCAATCATGATCGGCACCGGGCTGGCCGGCAAGGGCATTGCGGCCAACGGCTCAGATCGCGGGCGCTTCTTCGCCGGCAGCGGCGGTGACGCCTGGATCGCCGAGCGTATGTTCGCCACCACGGACAATGGCTGGAGCAAGACCGTCCAAAATCTCGATCTGCCCTATATCGACAGCGACTATCTGACATCGAGCCTCAAGAAGATGGACCTTGTCATGTCGGGCTCGGATGCCATCGAGCCGGTCGTGGAGCGCCCGATCGACGAGAACGACATCCTGGAAAGCAAGGTGCTGCGCGGCTACGCTCCGTCGACCGCCTATGAGCCGACGCTGAAGAAGCTCGACGAACTCAAATACGGCATTCTCGGCGACGCCGTGAAGGACGTGAACCGGAATTTCGTCGCGCCCGACAACATGGACCACCTCGACCAGCTGACGCCGGAACAGAAGGCGACGGTGCTCTACGATCTCATCGAGATCAAACAGCAGTTCAATGGCTATATGAACCAGTATGGCGACAGCGTGCCCGATGGCGAGCGCGTCGGCAAGGACCTCGATGCGCGGATCGAAAAGCTGACGGCCGATCCGGCGACGCAGCAGCATCTCTCGGATATCTTCGCGAGCGGCATGAAGGAATATCTGCAAAGCCCGGAGAATTCCGATCTGCTCACCAACATCGAAGACGCCTATCTGATCGATATCGGCGGCGGCAAGGCGATCGACCGGGCGCTGAGCGCCGGCAAGAGCTTCGAAGATGCCCTGAAGGATTATTATTCCGAACTCAACACGCTCGTCGATCTCCTGCCCCAGGATTATATCGACGCGCATCTCGACGCCGCGAACGTCACCTTCTCGAACATCGTCAAGGAACATTATATCGGCGACGGCCAGGGTGTCGATCTCGAGCCGCTGCTGTCGGGTCCGGATGACACATTTGTGCCCGGCGCAACGAATGACGCCATCAGCCAGTTGGCAAACACCTTCGCCGAGGATTTCATCAGCAAAAACGGCCCGGCAGATGGCGGCGAGACGCTGAAGCAGAACCTGGCGCAGGATATAGCGCGCGACGTCGACGGCGTTCTGCGCATGGTGCGCGGCGGTATGAAGCTCGACGACGCGCTTGCCTCCTTCAAGGATTCGCTCGACCTGCCGCGCCAGACCCGTACACCTGCCGGCATCGATGCCGAAGTGTACAAGGCCGGTCTGATGCACGCCGTGCAGATGCTGACGATGTCGAGCGTGCTGGTGGCGCACGGCCTCGGTGTCGGCGGCAAGTGGACGCCGGCCGATATCGCCGCTGCGGTCGGCTCGGCGACACAGATCGTCGGCATGACGATGGAGGGGCTCGGCAAGAACCTCGACGTTGCCGGCAAACCGTTCAGCGCCTTCGGCAATCAGCCTGGCAGCTGGGGCAAGGGGATCTCGATGAACTTCTCGCCGAAGACGATGGAAGCGGCAGGCAAGATCCTCGGCGCGGCCGGCGGCCTCGCCATGGCCGGCCTCGGCTTCTATTCGGCGTCGCGGTCGATGAAGGCCGGCGACCGCGCCAAGGGCGCGCTCGAAATAATCGGCGGCATTGCCGGTACCGGCAACGCGCTGATCGGTTTCTCCGAGGCGATGCTTTATCTGACCAATGCCATGTCCCGTGCCTTTTCCGGACTCGGAACGGTGGCGCCGGAAGTCGTGACCATCTTCAGCAGCGCCGCCAAAACCGGCCTTGCCGCGGCCGGACTGGTCACCGGCCTCGTTGCCTCGGCCGTCGGGCTGGCGCTTGGTCTGTGGGATATGGCCAATGGCGTGAAGAAGCTCGACAAAATGGAAAAGCAGCTGAACGAGAAGCTTGAACGCTACACCGGCGAGTCCGTGCATCTCGAATTTGGGCCAGACCCGTCATTCATCTGGTAGAGGCAGAGGGGCGGCAACGATGACCGCCACAGCCTGGGAAATACCCTGCGACCCCTCGGTAAAAATGTGATTTTTGATCTCCAGGCGCGAGGCCGCTGCATTTTATGCAACCGCGATGTCCGATCGGGCTTGAATTATCACGCAAAGGTCGATCTTATGCCTAACGTAAGGTAAACGACGTCATCCGCGAAAAGCGGAAAAAGAAAATCAAAGGGAACGCATGTCATCGATCGCACCAGCATCTTCGGATATCGATACGGTTTCATTTCTCCGGCTAAACGCCAATTCCGATCCAAAGTCCGAAAATTCCACGAGCCAGGGCAAAACCACGAGCACCACGGTCAAGAAGGCATCGCCTTTTGCCTCTGACGGGACCACGACGGCAGCCCTGACGATTTTCTCCTCTATATCGGCGCAGACGAGCAGTCCGAAGTTCGTTTCGCTGGCCGCCACGTCGAATGGCACGTCCCGCCCTACCGCGCCGATCCAGCCGGTCATCGATCTCCTGTTCAATTCCGATTTCATGAGCGAGATCAATCAGGGCTTCATGGAAGGGCTGAAGGACAAGGACAAATCCTTCGAGAGCATCGACGTCGTCAAAAACCCTCACAATTACACTGCCGAGCAGAAACTGATCATGTATCTCGATCTGCTTCAGACCAAGGCGACCTTCGGCCAATACAAGGACAGCCTCGGCGACAACCAGCGCGGCATCTACAACGACCAGGAGATCCTGAAGGATCTCGACAAGTCGATCGCCATCCTGGGCTCGGACCCCGACGTCAACTCGCTGATGACGGAGAAGGCGCTGAAGGCCTTCAAGCTGATCTTCTCCGGTTATCGCGTGGCGCCGGCCGATACGAACAAGGACGCTTCCGAGATCATCAACGACACGATAACGCGTGACGAGAAGATGAAGGACCTGCGTACGAAGGTCGAGGATGCCTTTGAGCGCGACATCGTCAATGGCGGCCTGCTGAATGACGGTCTCAAATCCGGCAAGGACGTCACCACCATTCTCAAGGAATATAATGCCGCCCTCGGCTTCTATTCCATGGTGCTTCCCGACGATTTCGTAAAGCAGCGCTCGGCGATTGCCGACAAGACCTATGCCGAATTCTTCGACAAGAACGTGCTGCCGACGATCTCCGATCCGACGACGGCGCTCGATGGCCTGATCCGCATGGGACTGGCCGGCAACAAGACCGAGCGGGAACTGAAGGGGCTCGGCTCCATCCTGCCGGTTGTGGATTTCGACCAGTCGCTCGGGCTCGGCGGGAGCCTGTTCCCCGATCTCAAGATCGACCTCGACGGTTTGAAAAAGGTTGCCGCTTCCGAATTCGGCAGCACCGTTCCCAACAATATCACCCACCTGTTCAACCCGACCATCCAGGCGATGGCCAACCAGTTTTACGGGTCAGACAGCCCCGAGGTGCGCGATCAGTTCAAGGCCGACGTCAAGGCGCTTCTCGGTCCGCTGCTCGACAAGGTAGGCGCCGGAGAAATCGGCATCGGCGATCTCGCCGGCAATCTGGAGCGCCTGACGTCGCGCCTGAGCGCACCCGGCGGCAAGGAGGTCTTGGGCTACCGCCATGCGGTGCAGACCGCGCTGGAAGGGCTCGTCATGGGCGCCAGCCTGGTCTCGAAGTTGCCGGCCAATGCCGAGTGGGACAAGAGCGTCTCGCCGCTGCCCTCCAGCAATCTCGCCAGCTATTCGTTCAACGACGTCATGGCGGCAATCATGATCGGCACCGGGCTGGCCGGCAAGGGCATTGCCGCCAACGGCTCAGACGGCGGGCGCTTCTTCGCCGGCAGCGGGGGCGACGCCTGGATCGCCGAGCGCATGTTCGCCACCAAGGACAATGGCTGGAGCAAGACCATCCAAAGTCTCGATCTGCCCTATATCGACAGCGAATATCTGACATCGAGCCTCAAGGACATGGGACTTTCCATGTCAGGCCTGATGAAGACGCTGATGCCCGGCACGGATGTGATCGATCCAATCATCGTCGACGGCAAGACCGCCGAAGAGGCGATCAAGAGGATCATCGCCCCGAGCCTCGACGCGCTGGCGGAAACCCTGTTCAAGGGCAATGCCGATGCCATGGCGCAATACAAGACCAATTTCACGACGATCTTCACCGCGCTTTGGGCGACGATGCGACCGGGCGGCAGCGTCGAAACGATCAAGGCCGACCTTGCCAAGCTGATCGACAAGACCGCGACGGCGGCGCCGGCAGGGGTCGATCCTGTCAAATACAAGGCGGCGCTCTCTTCCGGCGTGATGTCGGTGCTTACCGCATCCCGCTCCATCTATGCCGGCCTCAACATGACGAGCCCGACCTGGGACAGCATCGGCATCGTGGTTCTGCACGCCCTTGGCGCTCTCGCGCACATGGGCAGTGCGCTCGGCTCGGCGATCAAAGCCTCGAATTTTTCGCTGCTGGATGGGATCAGTTCACTCGTCGGCGTTTCCGACGAGCTGGCGCGGGCGCAGCGCAGCGTGCTCTCCGCCTTTTTCAAGAATACCGGGACGACGGTTGGCGCCGTTGCCGGCGTCGCTTGGCTGCCGGTGGAATATTACCAGTTCCTGCAGGGGCTCACCAGTGGCAAGGGCGATCCGGTCGATCTCATCTTCATGGGTATCGGAACCGCGGCGGACACGGTCGGCGCGATCGAGGGCATCGCAGGCGTTGCCAATATGCTGGTGAATTCCACCTTCCTCGGGCGCACGGGCGCAACGGTAGCGCTCGTCTCCGGCGGCTTCTCGCTCGCCTTCGCGATCGCCGGCGCGGTGTCCTGGGCGGCCTGGGCGGGCTTTGCCATCTACCAGAGCATCAAGCAGGAAAAAGCCTTCCACAAGCAGACCGACATGATGAACGACATGCTTAAGCGCACTGTCAACGACACGGTCGGCATCTACGCCAAAACAGGTCAGCGCGTCGGCGCCAAGGGCGGCGTCGCCCCCGCGCCCCGCGACCCGGAACAGCGCGAGCTGACCCCTGAGAACTGGGACGCGATCATCGCCGATATCGAGAAGCGCCGCGGTACGGCGGTGGGCTGATCCGGGACGCTTTCGCAACACCAAATATCTGGGTACTCACAGGCCCGGTTGGCGTAGAGGCGGTCGGGCCTGTGAATATTTGATAGCAATAAATTTAAGTATGAATTTCATGCGCAATCTGGATATCTGCTGCGCTTTATGGATAAAAACGTTCAATTTTAATATAAAGGTCGAGAAAGTTGTCAAAGCGATTGTAATTTCCGAAAATTAACCATCGGTTAAGTTTAAACAATTGACCGGCCGTTTTTTTATCCATATCAAATCATGCATTCATTTTGATAACTCCTTGATGGAAGTGCTCATATGGCCGTAGATGCAGTGAATTCCGACCTGAACCTGGCGCCTGCAAACCCTGTCTCGGTGGAGCTGACGACTGATAAGACAGATTCCAAGGACACCACCGGCAGCACGACGAAAAAGGTCGATCCGAACAGCGAGAGCGAGATACTCTCCGCTGCCGTGGACGCGTTTCTGCCAGGCATGATTTCCAACACCCTGATGCTGAACAATTCGCTTTTCAATTTCGCCAAGGAGGCGATCGACGAAGGCAGCGACGAGTAGCGTTCCCGTTCATCGTTTGCAGTTGACGTGTACCGAGTTGAGGAATTGCAATGAGCGGAGAAGAACTTACCGGCCGCGCCTTTACGCCGCCCGTTGATGGCGTATCGACAGGCAATGTGCTGAAGACCTCGGAGATCGTGGCGGAGCGGATCGGGCTGCAGCCGGCGGATTTCGCCGGCCTTCGGCCAACCGAACTCACCTCCATTCCCAACATCCAGGGCCGCAAGATCGCGCCTGAGTCCGACGCCGTCCCGCCCTCCTATTCACCGGAAGGCAATACCAGGCCCTCCAGCATTCTCGACCGGCTGTCGGCATTCTTCATGCCGGTGGCCGGGAACGGCCAGCCGGAGACGCCGCTGGTGCGATTTGCCGCGGACAAGGATCACAGCGGCCCGAAGATCGAAGACATCACGACATCGATCGACCGGCTGGAGAAATCACAGCAATTCGCGACCGGCACGACGCTGCTGTCGTCACTCACCCAGTCGGTGATGTCGTCGTCCAAACGGCTGACGCAGGGCCAGTGAATATCATGATCACATCGGCCCTTGCGAGATCACCGATCACTTCGCCCGCGCGCAAAGTCCTTCCGAAGGCCGCCATGCTCGCTTTCTGCCTGTTCCTCGCCGCCTGCAGCCAGGACGTGCTGACGGGACTCGATCAGCGCGATGCGCTGGATGCTCAGGTCCTGCTCGAACGCGCCGGCATCTCCGTCACCATGAGGAGCGAAAAGGGCGGGACCTATGCGATCGCCGCTGAATCAGCCGATCATGCCCGGGCGATCGAGTTGCTGGCGGGCGCCGGTCTGCCGCGTCAGTCGTTCGGAAATGTCGCCGAACTCTTTCCCGGCAACGGCTTCCTTGTGACGCCTTACGAACAAAAAGCCCGGATGAGCTACGCCATCGAGCAGCAGCTTGCCGAAACGCTTTCGGGGCTTGACGGCGTGGCGACGGCGCGCGTCCATGTGGTGCTGCCGGAGGAAAACGGCCGCGGGCTCATCAAGGAAAAGGCGAGGGCGGCGGCCGTGTTGCAATATCGCCCCGGCGCCAATCTCAACGAGATCGACATGAAAAGCCGGTCCGTTCTGGTCAACAGCATCCGTGATCTCTCTTACGAAGATGTCTCGGTGGTGGTCAGCCCCTGGTCGGAGGTCGGCGCGCCGGCGGCCCCGCCGGCAACGGCAGCATCGGCCCCGGCGGCAACCGTGACGCCGGCACCCGCCGCAGCGCCATTCTCGATGGTGCAAAGCGCTCTCTCGGCTTTCAAGGCCCCCAATCTGGCCGTGATCGGCGCAATTATCCTCGCCATCGGGGCATGCCTGCTGCTGCTGTTGCCGCAGCGGAAGGAGCGCTGAGCATGCGCACGCCGCGTTCGGACGGCGAGGCGATCTCGGATGCGGCGAGGATCCGCAGGGCAGCGCTGCTTTCCGCGGATATGCTGACGGCCGCCCGATGGGATGGGACCGCGCCGCTCCTTGCCGATGGGTCTACCCTGTCGCGGCGGCTGCACCGGCGGCTTTTCACGGAGATCGCAGAAGCCCATGGCGACCCCGCCACATTTGCCGACGGCGCCCGCCGCCTGATTTCCATGGACGCGGACGGACTCTCAAAGGCCGCGTTCCGGGCGGGCTTCGCCTATCATCTCGCAGCCTTCTGCCCCGCGGTCGATCGCCCGACCCTTGCGAGGCTCAGGGCCGCCTACGGCGAGGAAGCGGTCGCATTCGCCCTCGGCCACATCAATCTTTCCACGGCAACGCCGCCGCTTGATCTGTTGAGCGAGCAGGCAAGGCATGTCGTCGAGGCCGATGGCTGGTCGATGCTGACGCTTCTGGCAGACGAATATCGGATCTCTGCGGCATGGCGGTGGGCGGGCTGGCGCGACATGGCCGAAAACGGCTCGGCTTCCCTGTTGAAGAGCCCGGCGCTCGTTCTGGCGACGGCCGCCGTCGACGAGGTCGCCTCCACACAGGAAGGCGCCGGACGATGAGCTCGGGATTTGCACGCCACGACCGCATCATTCCGGCGGAAAACTTCGGCCAGATCAGGGAGGCGGCGCAAATTCTGGCGGCTGCCCGCCAGGACGCCGCCCAATCCCAGGCCACACTTGCAGCCGCCAGCGAGCAGGCCGCCCAAAACGGCTATCGCGACGGGTTCGAACAGGGCGTTCGTGATGCCGCCGCACGGCTTGCCGCCTCGCTCGGAAAAGCCGAACAGGAGATTGCCAATCTCGACAGCTGGGTCGAGGCGGTGGTTCTGAAATCGGTCGGATTGATCCTCGGATCGATGGAGGCCGACGAACGCACCAGGCGATTGGTCCGCCACGCCATATCCCAGACCGCAGAGGCCCAGGAGATCGCCCTCCATGTCGCCCCCGAGGATGCCGCCATGATCGCCCAGGCAATTGCGGATATCGATCATCGCATCACTATCGAAACGGATCCGCTGATGTCTGCCGGCGAGATCGTCCTGGAGACATCGGCGGGACGAAGCCAGATCGGCTTGAAAGACCAGCTCGCCACCGTGATCGAGGCCCTCGTCCATGGCTGACGCATTGCTTCGCATGGAGCGGACGCTCGAACAGACGGACGTGCGGCGGCAGAGCGGCCGCGTGACGAGTGTTTCGGGCCTGCTGGTGCGGGCGCTCATCCCCTCGGTTCGGATCGGCGAGCTCTGCGAACTGCATGAGCCGGGCAGGGGCCGCATCGGCCTCGCCGATGTCGTCGGTATCGACGGCGAGACGGCACTTCTCTCGCTTCACGGCGAAACCCGCGGCATCTCCCAGCGCACGGAAATCGTCCCGACCGGCCGGGAGCCGGCGATCTCTGTCGGCAACTTCCTGCTCGGCGCGGTCGTCGATGCGCACGGCAACGTCCTGCGTCCCTCCGCCAATCCGGCCGGCGATGACGCGCGTTTCCTGCAGCCGCTCTACGGCCAGCCGGTCAACCCCTTGTCGCGCCGTCCCATCCGCCAGCCGTTCACCTCGGGGATTGCCGCCCTGGACGGATTGCTGACCTGCGGGCAGGGCCAGCGCATCGGTATTTTCGGCGCGCCCGGCGCCGGCAAGTCGACGTTGGTGTCCCAGATCGTCGCCAACAACAAGGCCGATGTGATCGTCTGCGCGCTGGTGGGGGAACGCGGACGCGAGGTCGGCGAATTCGTTGCCGACAACATGCCGGAAGGCGTTGCCTCGAATGTGGCGCTGGTTCTGGCGACATCGGATCGCCCGGCGCTGGAGCGGTTCAAGGCGGTGATGACGGCAACGGCGATCGCCGAATATTTTCGCGAGCAGGGAAAACATGTGCTGCTCGTCATCGACAGCGTCACCCGCATGGCCCGCGCCTTGCGCGAAGTCGGGCTTGCTGCCGGCGAACCGCCGGTGCGGCGCGGCTTTCCGCCTTCCGTATTCGCCGTCTTGCCGCAGATCTTCGAGCGCGCCGGCAACAGCGCAAACGGCACGATGACGGCTTTCTATACGGTCCTCGTCGAAGGCGAAGAGCAGGACGATCCGATCGCCGAAGAAACCAGGTCGCTGCTGGACGGCCATATCGTGCTCTCTGACAAGATTGCCAGGGCGGGCAATTTTCCGGCGATCGATGTGCTGGCCAGCCGAAGCCGGACGATGAGCGCGGTGGTGAGCGAGAGCCATCGCCAGGCAGCCGACAGGCTGCGCGCCCTGCTGGCCCTCTATGACGAGGTGGAACTGCTGATCCGCGTCGGCGAATATCGCCAGGGGCGCGATGCCGCCGTCGACGAGGCCGTCGCCAAACACGGGCTCATCCAGCGCTTCCTGTTTGACGGCCAGGGCAAGCCGCAGCCGTTCGGCGCGATCGTCGAAGCGCTCGAGGAGCTTGTCCGATGAATATCGCCGCGCCCGCATGGCCCGACTCATCGATGGCCGGGAGCTTCTTTTCCCGTTCCGGCACGACGATGCGCGCCGCCTGGCAAATTCCGGTCCGGGAGCAGACGCTTTCCGTTCGCCCGCTGTCCCCCGATATCGCGGCCACGCGGATCGCCGATCCTGTCGGCATTCTCTGCCGCGTCGGCGAGCAGGATCAGATGCTGATTGCTTCGGCCGGAGCATTGCGGCTGCTGGCCGAAAGGCTGGAACCGCTGCTGCTCTGGGAAAAACTGTCACCGCATGAAAAGGCGGCGGTGGTGGAACATCAGTTCGCCGAGGCCTTCGAGGCAATCGAGAACAAGATCGGCATCGGCCTTTCGCTGCTGGAGATCGGCGCGCAGCCGGAGCCGGATTTTAGCGGCAATTTCGGCTTCGAAATCGGCTGGAGCGGCATGAGCCTGCCCTTGAGCGGCCGTTTCGATGAAACCTTCCTTGCCGGCCTCGTCGGCTGGGCAAGCCGCCTACCGCGCCGCACGCTCAATGCCCTGACGACGGCGGTCAACATCCGGCGCGGTTATGCCGTGCTGTCGGTCGGTCAGATCAAATCCCTGCGATTGGGGGACGGCATCGTCATCGATGGGGGGGCACCGGAGACCGTGGTCGCGATCACGGGTGAACGTTACCTTGCAACCTGCATGCGCTCGGACAAAGGCGCGGTCCTCACCGAGCCGCTCCTGTCGACGCCAACCGGACCAATGAGGCATTTCATGACGAATGACACCGTCGATCAGGAATTGCAGGGCGAGCCGCGTCCGTCGCCTGTCGACAGCATCCCGATCAAGCTGGTCTTCGATGCCGGACGGCTGGAGTTGCCGCTGCGCACACTCGAGACGATCGGCGAGGGCTATGTGTTCAACCTCGACAGGCCATTGTCGGACGCCGTCGATATCATCGCCCAGGGCCGCATTATCGGACGGGGCGAAATCATTTCCGTGGATGGGTTGAGCGCCGTTCGCGTCACGGCGCTGCACGACTGATGGAACAGAGCTTTCCTCTTGCCCAGAGCCTCGCGGCAATGGCGGCGATCTCGATGCTGCCGGTCATTGCCGTGATCGCAACCTCCTTCACCAAGATTTCAGTCGTCCTGCTGATCGTGCGCAATGCGATCGGCATCCAGCAGACGCCGCCGAATCTCCTGGTCTTTGCGATTGCCATCGTGCTCTCGGCCTTCGTGATGAACCCGGTGCTGCAAAACAGCTGGCAATTGCTGCTCGCCCATAGCGGCGATTTCGGCACGGTCAGTGGCATGGCGGACGGCATGATCAAAGTGGCAGCGCCGCTGAAGGATTTCATGCTGAAATTTTCCGACGCCGAGGTGCGCGACTTTTTCGTGCAGGCGTCGCAGAAGATCTGGGCAAACGCGCCGGCAACCCCCATTGCCTCCGACGATATCACCGTGCTGACGCCAAGCTTCCTCGTTTCGGAACTGACGCGGGCCTTTGAAATCGGATTTCTGATTTATCTGCCCTTCCTGATGATCGACTTCGCCGTCTCCGCCATTCTGGTGGCGCTCGGCATGCAGATGATGTCCCCGACCGTGGTGTCGACACCGCTGAAGCTGCTGCTGTTCGTCTCGATCGACGGCTGGCGGCGATTGCTGGAAGGTCTGGTGCTGTCCTATGCGCAGTGAGCATCGCGCCTTGACGAAAGCCCCGGTTCGAGCGCCTGCCGCGCCCACGCGAAAGGCCTGCCACCATGGGTGAAGACCAGGTCGCAGCTGAAATCGGCATGTCCGTCATGGCGACCTTCGCCTTGGCCGGCCCCATTCTGGGCCTGGCCGCGCTTCTCGGGCTGATCATCGCCATTTTCCAGGCTGCAACGCAAATCCAGGAACAGACCATCGCGCAGATCGTCAAGATTTTCGTGATCTCCATCACCCTGCTGCTGTTCGGCCGGGTGCTGGCAACGCCGCTGATCGAACATTCCGTTCATATCCTGAACGACTTCCCGACCATGGTTCAGTGAGGCGGGGCGGATGGGGCCGGATCATCTTCCGCTCGTCGGCATCGAGGTCGCGGCACCGGCCGCAGCCATGCTCGGCGCCGCCCGCGCGCTCGGGATCCTGCTGATCTTCCCGATCTTCTCGCTGTTCAGCATCGTCGGCATTCTGCGTTTCGGCCTGGCAATCGGCCTTTCGGCGCCCTCCGTCGCCTTCGCCTATTCGGTGCTGGCTATCGGAGATACGTCCTGGTTCGATCTGGCCGCCCTTTCGATGAAGGAACTTTGCTTCGGGGCGCTCATCGGCATGGGGCTCGGCATTCCCTTCTGGGCGGCCCAGGCGGCGGGTGATATGACCGATGTCTATCGCGGGGCCAATGCCGCCAATCTCTTCGACCAGATCAACGCGCTGGAAACCGCGCCGCTCGGCTCGCTGATGATGTCGATCGCCCTGGTGATTTTCGTCAGCGCCGGCGGCATCATCGATCTGGTCGCGATTTTCTACAAGTCGTTCGAGTTCTGGCCGCTCTTCAAGCTCATGCCCGCCATGCCCGACGATCCGCTCGACATGATCCTCGGTGTATTCGGCCGGCTGTTCAAAGCGGCCGGATTGCTTGCCGCCCCGTTCATGATCGTCACCTGCGCGCTCGAATTGTCGCTGGCCTTCGTTGGCCGCTCGTCGAAACAATTCCCGCTGAACGATAGCCTGCCGGCCATCAAGAACTTCGCGGTCGTGGTCATTCTCGTCATCTACACGGCCTTTATCTCCAGCTATTTCCACGATCTCTGGATCGACGGATTCAACGAGGTGAAAGCCATGCTGGAGGTGACCCATGGCCAAAAATGACGATACCGAGGAAAAAACCCTGCCGCCGAGCCGGGTGAAGCTCGATCGGCTCCGCCGCGAGGGCCAGGTTCCCCGCTCGAAGGAAATCCCGGTTGCGATCTCCGTCCTTGCCATCGCCGTCTACGTCACCTGGGGCTTGCCTGATATCCTCGAGGATTTCACCCGCAGTTTCGATGCCGGCCTTCAGTCCGCCGCGCGAGCCGACGTCTCCGACGCCGTCACTGTCGGCTTGAGCGAAACCGGCGTGGCGCTGCTCGATCTCATCTGGCTGCCGCTTGCCATGGGTCTTGCCGCGACCATCCTGGTGTCGATCCTCGACGGGCAGGGGTTTCCCGTATCGTTCAAACATATGAGCTTCGATTTCACCCGGCTCAATCCGTTCGAGGGCATCAAGAGGCTTTTTTCGCTCGCGAGCATCGCCGAGTTCGTCAAGGGGCTCGTCAAGTTTGTCCTGCTCGCAACCGCCGGCGGCGGTGCGATCCTCTATTTCCTCAACAGCATCTTCTGGTCGCCTCTTTGCGGAGAAGCATGCACGCTCTCCACGACAGCCCATCTCCTCGGCTCGATCCTCGTCATTGCCGCCGGCATCATGGTGGCGGCGGCGTTTTTCGATATCCGCATTTCGCGCGCGTTGTTCAGGCACGAACACCGCATGACCAAGACCGAGGCGCGGCGCGAATACAAGGATACCCAGGGCGACCCGAAGCTGAAATCGGCGCGCCGGCAAATCGGCGCGGAAATGCGCAGCAGCCCGCCGCGCAGGCAAGGATCAGGCCGGCAATGAAAAGCGGGAGCCTAAGCCGCCCGCTTGATCTTCGCTTTGCGGTTCCGGTGGTCGGGCGTCTCAGACGCCCGATTGGTTGTCACCTACACGCGTCCAGTTCTTCACATCGTCCAGCGTGATATCGGAGAGGAACGTCACGCTGGCAAGTGAGCTGTCGGTGCGGAAGACGTTGCTGCCGTGGGAGAACGCCCCGCCATCGATGGTGACGTCGGCGTCGATCTGCTTGCCGCCGTTGGTGCGCACGAGCGTGGTAAAGCCGTCAGCGACGAAATCCTTCAGATAGAACCTCGTGTCGGCATTGATCTGGAAGATCTTGTCGGTCGCGCCCTTGGCGGAGCCACCGATAATAGTGATGTCGCCGGCGCTTTTTACCGTCAGCGCATCCTCGCCGACATTCTGCCAATTGACGTTTTCGAGCGTCGCGCCGTCATAGACGTGGATTCCGTCGGCGCCATTCTCGCCGAGATCGACATTCTTGAGCGTCGCGCCGTTCTTGAGAATGAACAGCGGCGATTGGGTTTCGGACTGGCCGCCATCGCCGAGCTTGGACGAGGCCGTATAGGTCGCGCCCTTGCCGTCGAACACGCCGCCATCCACGACGATCGGCTCGTTGACGACGATGACGCTGCCCTCTTTCGAGAGGTCGGGTTTTTCCGTCGTGGTCTGCAAAGTCGTGGCCTGTTTCTCGTCGGATGGATCCACCTTCTTGGAGTCGGATTGCCAGTTGATGTGCTTGCGCAGCAGATCCTTGGGGTCGGAATCCATGCCGTTTTCCGACGTTTCCCGCGAATTCGGCACATAGGAGGTCAGTGTCGGCGGGTTGCCGGAGAAATCTTCGAAGGGCGAGACCTTGCGGGTTCGGATGGTGGTGAAATCCGTGTCGGCCCTATTGCTGCCGCCAAGGCAATCGGACTCAAGGTCGAAACGGGAGGTTCTGTCGAAGTCTATGGGCCTTTGTCCATCTACGCCACACATTGCATTCATCCCCAGTTGGTCTCGTCTACTTCACTTGCTCTATCAGCCCGGCCTTTGTTTGGAGCCGGCAGCGTTCCGGATTTGCCCGATCTCTCCGATGGTTTCGATCGTTATATCCCTGTCGATCTCCTCCGCCGCCAGCACCGGAATGCGGCAGTTGTGGTGGATCATCAGCGTCTGGGTGAGCAGGCGCCACTCGCCCGGCACGATGATGATGGGATCGTATCCCCGCTCGTTGGCGTCCTCGAGAGCCTGCCTGGCTTTCTCGGCCAGCAGGCGCAGCCTTTCGGCTATCTCGATCTTCTCGGTCGCTCCAGCGGCGTCATAGGAGCGGATGAAGTGGTCCCATTCGGCGGGAAGCACCAGCGCCGGCAGCAATCCGCGCCGGTCGAGAAGCCCGAAGGCGATCTGCTTGACCAGCGCGGCGCGCGCCATTTCGGCCAGGGCATCCGGCGCGTGATCGGTGCCGGCGTGCAGCATCACTTCCAGCAGTCCGCGCGGCTGGGAAAGCGTCACGCCGGAATCCAGCAGGCGTCTGACGACCGCGACCGTCAGCATCAGCGGCACCTGGGTGGCGACGTCGATCGCCAGTTTGCCGAGACGCGGTTCGAGGCTGCCCAGCCATTGTGCCGCGTCGTCGACGCTGAACAGGGCGCCGATATGGCGGCGGACGATGCGCACGATGCCGTCGGCAATCTGTTCGGCCGTCCGTTCGGGACCGCAGCTGACGAGACCGGCGGGCACGTTTTCGACCTGAAGGTGGATCAGATCCTCGGCCATGCGGGGATCGGCGTTGAACGTCGGCACCGTCACGGAGACGCCGACGGCGCGCGCCGCCATGCGGATCCGCCCGTCCAGCATTTCGCCGAGTCGCATCGCCTCAAGCCGCGCCAGCGTTTCCACCGCGACGGTGGCGATGACGGGATCGCCATATTTCGTCCTGTCGAGCGGATAGGAATTGGCGCTTTCCACGGCATTCGCCGATGCGGCCGCGGCTGGGCCGGCGCGCCGGCGATGCACCATGAAGGCAAGGCCCGCCAGACACAGGCCGATCGCGCCGAGCACGCCTGTGGGAAATCCCGGCACGAAGCCCGCGCAGATCGTCAGCGCCGCCGCAATCGCCAATGCACGGGGCTCCCGGAAGAGTTCGCGGCCGATATCGCTGCCGAGACTGCCGTTGCCGTCATCGGACACGCGGGTCACGACGATACCGGCCGAGACTGCCATCAGAATGGACGGAATCTGCGACACCAGACCGTCGCCGATCGACAGCAGCGTATAGAGATGGGCGGCCTCGGCGAAGCTCAGGCCCTTCTGGAAGATACCGATCGCCAGGCCGCCGATGAGATTGACGGCGACGATCACCAATCCTGCGACCGCATCGCCCTTGACGAAGCGCATGGCGCCGTCCATCGCGCCGAAGAACTGGCTCTCCTGTTCGAGACGCGACCGGCGCTTCTGCGCGGCTTCCGTGCTGATATGGCCGTTGCGCAGGTCGCTGTCGATGGCGAGCTGCTTGCCCGGCATGGCGTCGAGCGTGAAACGGGCGCCGACCTCGGCGATGCGCTCGGCGCCCTTCGTCACCACGATGAACTGCACCAGCGCCACGATCAGGAAAATGATCAGCCCGACGACGACATTTCCCGCAACGACGAAATCGCCGAAGGCCATGATGATCTCGCCGGCATCGGCGTCCGCCAGCACGAGCCGGGTCGAGGAAATCGTCAAGGCCAGGCGGAACAGCGTGCCGATCAGAATGACCGCGGGAAAGGTCGAGATTTCAAGCACGCTCTTCAGATAGGTCGTGGTGATCAGCACCACGAAAGCGAAGGAGAGATTGAAAGCGATCAGCACGTCCAGAACGATTGTCGGAAGCGGCAGCACCAGCATCGTCACGACGGAGGCGAAAAAAACCGCAAGCAGCATATCGGTGCGCTGCGCAAGCATGGCGAAGGCGGATGACCTTACCTTCATGATCCGGCTTCCGACGCCATCGCCTATTCTTGTTCGCTGCTGGAAATTTCGGCGAGCTTCGGCTCGGCATTGCCGGCAGAGGCGAAATTGACCGTATCGTCCTCACTGTCACGGGAAACGATCATCTGGTCTTTGCCGATCTCCTTGATGCGCCAGCCGCTCGAAACGACATCGCCTTCCTCGTAGCGGCGGCCGTCGGAGCCGATGATGAACCTGACGGGCGTATAGCCGGCGGCGGCAACGAAGCCGTCGAGACCGGAAGAGAGGGCGGTGAGATCGACGATGGAAACGGAACCGCGCCGGCTCATCGAGGCGATGATGCTGCGCAGCTTGGTCTTGTCGGGCAGGCCGAGAGGCCGCGATCCTTCGCCGATGCGAATTTCGTCGGCGGTGGCGACGATGCTCAGATCTTGGGGAAGCTGCGCCATACGAATGGCCTGGCGGATTTCGGCCGCGATCGCCGCCGCCGCCGGCGCCGGTTCGGGTGCGGCGGAAACCCTGACGAGCGGGGCTTCGTGAGCCGGCGCATCGCTGTTGTAAAGGCCGGCCAGCAAAAGCAACGCCGCCAGCCCGAGAAGGCCGGCAGCCGCAATCCGGCGCGGCGCGAACCGCACGCGCCCGGCGCCGAGACCTTCGAGCTCACAGATCGTGCCGTCGAAGGAGATGGTCTGTCTCTTCGTAAGGGTCATTGTCCGATCGCGCGGGATGGAACGACCGTCGATCACGACGTCATCCCGCAACGCGGTCAACGACACCGTGTCGGAGCCGCGGGAGCGCTGCAGACTGATGGCAAAGGCGGGTTCCGGTTTGGCGCCTAGGACGATCAGGTCACAATCGGCGCTGCCGCCGACCACCTGCCGCTCTGTCGTCAGCGGCAGATTGGAGCTGCGCCCGGCGCGCGTGATGCGCAAGACCGGTCCGCCGCTGCCTGACGCAGCGTTGCCGGCGTTACCTCTGAATGTCGGCGAAGAGGAATCTAGATCCATAACCATCTTGTTCCCGAACCGTCCGTCGAGCGGCTTTTATTGTCTTCGAAAGCGGGGAAGCGAGACGGGCGAACCCGTCTCGCCATTGTTTCAATCAGCCTGGGCCGATCTTCTTGATGGCGTTTGCGACGCCGTTGATCTTGGTGATTTCGGTTGCAACCTTCAGGCTCTGCTCGGTCGCTTCGTTCTGGGCCGACTTGAAGGCGGAAATCGCCGAGCCGATGCCCGCATCAAGTGTCGAAGTACTAGCCATGTCTTGAACTCCTTGCATGGTTTTGGCGGCCAGAGCCTTGCAGAATTCAAGATCGAATTCAATAGCTTATGTTAAAAAGTTATTAATTCGCGATATGTACAACAAATGCGCGAAATGGATATCCGTCCTGTTCCCAGAGGACCGATGATCTGCAACAGTAGATCGGATAATTATTAATAGACTGGATTCCGTACTCACTGCCTGCCTTCGTTCATTAGTTGTCGGGCGATATCCGGATCGTGAGGTAAACTCAGATGTTTGCGCGTTTTGTTTACATGGCCGCTATCGGACTGCTGGCCTCCTTTCCTCCATCGGCCGGCGCCAGCGAGCGGGAGGTGCGCCTGGATGTCGTCTCCCTGCCGCTTGGCGAAGTTGTCCAGACGCTGTCCTTCATGTCCGGCATCCCGGTCACGACAGTCGGGACGCTGAGCGGCAAGGTCGAGCACTGGTCCGTCCGGGAAAGCGGAGCCAAGGCCTTCGTCAAGCTTGGCGATGCCAGCAATCTCTTCGTCGCCTATGACGGCAGCCGCATCATCATCGCGCCGAAGCAGGAGGTCTCCACCGTCGTCCTCGATCGCGGCGGCCGCAGCTGGAAGACCGAGCAAAACGCCATTCGCGCGCTGTTCCCGCTGCTGCCGGACGATGCGCTGCGTGAAGATCCCGCCAGCGGATTGGTGCTGGTGCGCGGGCCCGCGGTCTTCACCAAGGCCGTCGAAGACGTGCTGAGCCGGCCGCAAGCCGACAGCATCAAGGTCATCAAGGGCGGCCAGTTGGAAGTCCTGACGACGAACAACGGTGCCTGAGCGGCTGATATGAAGGCGCTGAAGTCTCTCAGGCAGTTGCTGGAGATCCGCAGCCTGCGGGCGGATAATCTTTCCCGCAGCCTCTCTGAGGCGCGGGCGGACGCCGAAAACGCGCGGGAGCGGGAAACGGAAGCCTCCGAAGCGCTCGACATCGCGGCAAGCCTGGCCGCCGGCAATCCTGTCGTCGACGCATTGCGCAAGAGCGGCGCTATCTCCGCCGCCGAGCTTCAGGACGCGCTGATGCGACAATCCGTATTGCGCAGCCATGAAGCCGTTGCCGGCCTATCGCTTGCGCAGCGCAAAGCCGACCGGCTGGCTGCGCAAGAGCGGGCAGAACACGTCGCCGCCGATTTTTCGCGGGCACAGAAGGCGGTATTGCGCACCGAATTTTCGCTTGAAGCAGCGGAGAAAATCGACCGGTAGGGAGCTAAGAACCAGCAGATGAACCAACCGGCTTCTGTTCTTCCATCTCTTCCTCGACAATCGAGCTGACGAGGGCAACGACCCGGCTGCGCACACGCGGAGAAAGGAGCAAAACGTCGTCTATCAGACGCCGTCCCTCCGCCGTGGAAATGTAGGCAATCTTCTCATCGATCTCTGTTATGATTTGCTGGCCCTGAGTGGTTTCGGGATCTGGAAGACCTTCGAAAAACCTCGAAACAGGGATCTTGAGGCAATTGGCAAGCTCGTAGAGCATCGAAGCGCTGACGCGGTTCTTACCGCTTTCATATTTTTGTACCTGCTGCAAACTGACCCCGATGCCGGCGCCGAGATCCCCTAGGGATACATTCGACTGCATTCGGCGGATACGGATTTGCTGTCCGACATGCCGATCAACTGGATGCACCAACTCGCGCGCTACATTCGACTGTTCGGCTTGCGCAGGCCTCGAAGTCCGGACCTGTGCTGCTGCATAGCGCTTCATGGTGGATACCCCGATGGAGAGTTTCACGCGGTGCGCCCCCGCTGAAAACTCGCTAAACCCACTGATCGGGGAGTTGGAAACCGTACACGACGGTCCTGTGGCCTTTAGTTCCGAGGAACCTGGACATACGCCACAGGCTCCTCGACCGAAGGTCAAGGAGTGTGATGCCGTTACGGCCGGCATCAACCACGTGTAGGGGTTTCCACACCCCAGGGCAGCGCGTACTGCCCTATCGAAAAAGATAGCGGGAATCCGCCCGCTGCGCAACCGAATTCTTTACAAGATCCAATGGCTTCCCTTTACGCTCGGACACTTGCCTCAAAAGCGAGAGGTCACGCTTCGGGCGGTAAAGTGGTCAGAAAACCAAAGGAGGTGCGATCAGCGGAACGCCCATTGCGAGGATTGTCTGCCCACTCTCCCGGAAGAGATGACGATGACACCTGGGAGAGCGCGGACGTCGTGGCGATCGAGGAGACGGACGATACCGTCACCGTACTTCTCTGGCATCTGAAATACTCGCAGGCAGTAATGGGGCGCCGGGCGGACGATCTTTACCTCGTTTGCGGTCAAGCACAGAAGGGGGTGAAGGGGACATGGAGCTTGAAGAACCTCATCAACCACCTGACCGTGAGAGAAACATCACATCTTAAGGGCCGGGCCCGTTTCATTCGAGGCAGCCTGAATGACTTGGCCACGCTTCGAAAGGCTGCCCAACGCAAGTTCATCGAGTACCGGATCGGGATTGTACAGCCGGGTCTTAACGGTGAAAACATACCCGCAGAACATCTTGCGCTTCTGGGAGCGACTGCCACTTCATACTGTCTGTCACCGGGTGTCCCCTAATGACTGTCGCGAACCGCACCGATCCAGCTTAGCTGCCGGCCACCGTCTCCAGCGGCGCTACTTTCCATGACGGCAGGGCCGCCGCGAACTGTCACGGCCTTCTTGGGGCTTTCGATATCGAAATTGACGTTGTAGCGGTTCCACTCTGTAACAGCGGCAGAGCCGCCGACAAAATCAGGGGTAGGAATGCTCGATGTCCTGCCGATTGTTGCGGCGGGTGCATAGCTGCAGTGCAACATAGACGCTGGCTTCATGGCGCTGGCCCGAGTATTGCTATTTTCATCGAAGCGATGCTTCCTCCCGCAACGCTTCGAAGTTTAGACGGCCCACTCCTCCTCCCAAAGGGACGTCTGTGGGAACAGCGGCACTCCTCCTCCCAGGTCGCCGTTCGGTTCTTTTAGGAAAGCCTGCCGCACCTCCTCCCGCGGCAGGCTTTTCTATTTCGGGGCGATGGGCCGTCAGAGCCCGAGATCAAGTTGGGACTGGGGTCGTGCATTGCCGATCGGAGGTCGTCAGCGTTGAAAGCGTGACGCCGAGCAGCCGCACTGGCCGCTTGAATGGATAGACAGTCGCCAATCGACGGGGCATCGTTCGATGGTGTGCTCGAAGATCTTGGCTGGTTCGGCAAACGGTTCACGCCGGACATGCGCGCCGATGTGCTGCTGTTTCGAGCGGGAGACCGGCGGCTGGTTGCCGTGGATCCCAAATGGATCCCGCTTCGGCTAACGTTGCGTTTTTATAAGATCGACAGGACGCGTTTGGCAAGCAACCAAGTTTTCCTATCTCCAGCGCCGGCTGCGGGCGAGGGCCCGGTCGCGTCTTTGAAGGCCATGATGTTCGGCTGCGTCAAGAGCGCGGCCATGGTCTATGACGATCAACCCATCGTCGACCATTTCCGGCGGATCGACGCCGAGAGGATCATGGGCGCGAAATTTCGCTCTGCGCAAGTAAGGCACGAACCGTCGAGACGGCAGTTCCTAATGAGCTCATCGAAAGGTCATATCATGCTGAAATACAAGCTCTACGTACTCGTGGTAAAAGCCGACGGGAATCTCGCGATCCTCGCCGCGCTTGCCATGGTTCTTACCGCGATATGGCGCGGCGTTTTACCTATAGGAAGTTTCTACTAAAAGACTGGAGGTGCAGGATCATTCCTGCACCCTCCTCACATATCACCACGTTCGCAGTACGCGTGTCACCTATCTCTCACGCGCAACAGCGGAAACGACAAGGTCTGTCATTTGAGAGTTACCCGGAGCGCCCCACCAGTCGCAGAGGGACAGGTAGGAGAAGTCGCTCACACTGTCACCGTAGCCGATCACTGGGCGACCTGGATGCTCCGTCCGAAGCTTTTTGAGCAGAAATTGTGAGGCCACCCGTTTTGAGATCGCAGGCGGAACTAGCGCAAGGTTATTGCCGTTGTGGTGTCGAACCCAACCCCGTTTTTCTCGAATGATCGGCACAATCTCTTCAAGGCGTGAGCCGTCTCCGTCAATCTCTTTGAAGACAACATATGTCGCGAGATCAGCTTCCATCACCGACCAGCACCGGATGTGGACGCCAAGTTCCCTCGCCTTGGTCCTGCCCTCATCGAGGAGCTTATCGAAAAAGCCGGCAAGCGGCCGGAGCTCCCTTGCGACGACCTCATGCCATTCGGCGTCAGGCTTGCCGTCCTTTTTGAGGATGACGGCACCGTTCGATACGATTGAGTAGCTTTCAAACGCGATCGTAACGCGCGAAAGAGCCTCAGAGCCGCGCGCCGTAACCGGGATGGCCTCCGTGGAGACGAGCAGCCACTCGACAAAGGCAGCTTGAATCTTCGTCATATAGGAGTTGCTTCCATTAATGGATTTGGACGCCAATACCAGATCGGCTTCCGCAATCTCCGGTATCTTTTTCTTGGTTTGAAACAAGGTGTCGTCGAGGTCCACCAGAGCAATGGGCTTCATATGCGTACTCCAAAATGCGACTGGTTAAATATTTGATCGATTGCCAGATGTGAGCTTTCGCGGATTCTCCATTGGCAATGAATTTTACGATACGGAATTTGTCACATCTCAGTTTCCTTGACCTGCGCGCCGAGCTCGTAAGTAGACATACGTGGAGATTAGGAGACGTGCCGGATCAGCGTGACGGCGCGGTAGGGGGCGATCTTTCTAGGGGAGACGACATACGGGACGCCTTTGTTGTCGATCAGGTACATGAGGGCCGCGAGTTCTGGATCGGTTGGCGACGAGACGTACACCTTTTCCGGCACACGTCGCAGGATGGCCCTGGTCGCCTCCGCAATGCCCGGCTTTACTCGGTTGATGTTCGTTACGGCGTCCTCCCCCATCACCCAGGCGACGGCAGCGGCGGCGGCATCGCGATGCGCCCGGCGGGTCTCGATACTCCAGACGCTCGGGATTTCGGTTGCAATCACAGTGGAGACATCATTCCACATACCATCCACGAATGATCGGGAAATATCGTGTTCCGCGAGATTATCCCACTGGACGCAGGCGTGGAAGTCACCGGGACCGACGAGGGCAGCGTTGAGGATCGAGCGGCTGATAAGCCCGGATACGGTGCATCCTAGCATTCCGGAGGGAATAAGCCAGTCGTCGCCCGATGCGGCGAGCCATGCGCAGCCGCAGGGGTCGGCCAATACAACTAGCCGCGCAGGCCGGTCTGAGTAGTCCTTGAAGCTCTTTTCGAGTTGGTTCGCAATTGCTCCTTTGCCCGTCCAGCTATCTACGAAGACGATGCTCTCGACAGGACGCCTGGCAAGAATGTGGCGCATAGCCTCGTCGTCAACGCCCTTGTCGCGAATGATCGACAACCCGTAGTGTCCGACGTCCCGGCCGAGTAAGGCGATGGCCCTCTTGAGAAGGATGCCGAAGGGCACGCCGGCGCGGACCAAACTGACAAGGGTAATAGGACCCTCGACCGACTGCACGATCGCGAGGGCGAGGCGTGCCGTCTCGGCGCCCATGCGCGGGCCACCAGTGGCCATGGCCTTAGCAAACAGCTCCATGTATTCGCGGGTCGGGGCCATCTCGGCGGAAATCATTTCCGAGTAATGCCGCCGCCCGGATTGGATGGCCTCTTCCCTCGTGGCCGTGTCAGTAGGCTGAATATCCACTCTCTTGAGAAGGAGCGTCACGTCGTATTCGGCGTAGGAGCCTAGTGTGGCAGGGGAGGCGATGCTGTCATAGGTATCCCCCATGGGAGTGATGTCCTTAGATAACGCGACAGCAGTGTTGTGTCGCCGTGGACTGGCGGAAATGTCCGATCGAGTGAGCCGATTTCGAAGCGGCAGACCGCATGGCCTAAGGCGGCTTCATTCACCTTCTACGTCTGAAAGGACAATGGGATCGCCCAGTGCGGACATCAGGCTGGCACAGACATTTTCCGGGCCTGTCTCCGAGCAGAGTATAATTTTCGAGTACAGCGCTGGATCGACGTTGTAGAGGTAATGTGGAACTGTTCCGCCGTAGTTGTCGGAGAACGAAAGTACTGAACCGATCGCGTGGCCTTTCGACAGGGGAGAACGCGTCACGGATGAATAGAAAACCTCAGCGCCCTCCTTTTCCAAGCGCTCCGCAAGCAGGAAGGGCTGCCACACGTGTTCGCCCGTTCCGAGTACGAGGGTAATCCCGTCATCGGCAGCGTTTGCATTGAGACCCTGCAAGTGATCGACGACGCCGAGACGCGCCCAGTCTCGAGCGACGTCGGGACAGACCTCGGGCCGCTTAGGACGGTCACAGGAAGGGACCTGCGGAGTAGCTGCCGTGAAATCCCCACGCGGAGTCCAACTGTACCGTCCGGAAACGATAGTAGCCTCACTGACTGTTCCCGTGATCTCCGCGCGGGCAGCGCCTTCTGACCAGTCGGTAAGCGTAAGTAGGACTGTGTGCTTCAGCTTCAAACGAATTTTTGCGGGAAGGGCAGCGAAGATGTTGGCAAATGTCTTACCTGTCGAAGCCTCATCGTCAACGAGTACCAAGCCGGTCGCACCATGAACCAAGTCGCGGAGCCTTGCCTCGCATGGTTCGTGCAGGAGGTGCCGCGGGGCATGGCTATGCTCTTCCTCAAATTCGCACAGCAGCGGCAGTTTAAGATCATGGCGAGTGGAGCAGATATATATTGCATCGCCGCGACCAGTGAGTTCGCGGAACCGCCGATGGACACCCGCACCAAGGCCAATGCCCGCTTCGGCTATTCCGATGAACAAAACCGGACCAGGAATATCGGCAGGAATCTGACGTGCAAGGAGGTCGAATGCATTTCCCATGACCGAAGGGCGGATCGGCAGGAATCGACCAAGAACCTTGGAAACAAACAGAAACGAGCGGTTCGGGTTGATTCGCTGCCCGAAGCCGAACATCTCGATGGGGGGTACAAGGCTTCGATCCACGTGAACCGAGATAGTGCCGTCGGCGAGTTGCGCAGAGTATGTTGAAGGATTCACCATTGCCAGCTTTCGAAAGTACGGACGTTTACCGTGGAAAAAATCCGTGCCATATGTTTCCGTGACGCCGCACGCTCATTGGCGTCTCGTTGACGAGCAGGGTAGCACTTACCTCTCGAGGCTCAGAGTGCATCCGCGCCACGATATCGCAGGAGAATTCGCCGGCCCTTGGCGCGAAGGCCAGCACGGCGCGAGCGCCTCCCTGGTTTCAGCTTCGTTGGGGCTAAATCCCGATCTGAGGCCTTCCTGCCCCGTCGATGCGGCTCGTGACCCATCTCCGACAAAGCGACTGGGGCGATAGAAATAGAGTTTACGTCAGTTCATCCTCGCTCTCTGCGGTGAATCAGTAGCATGAAGTGAAGCAAGGGACGTGCCACTCGGACATGCAGCACGAATGCGAGCTGAATAGGCACCAGAACTCGAATATTGCATTCCAGGTCTCACGCGGCAGATGTCCAGATTGCCGGGAAATTTCGTATTGCATCCATAACGGCTTTGGGCGACGGATTGCGGGACCTGCCATGGCAAGCGCGTGCGGTCGCGAAACCTCAGATGGCGGCGAAGCGCTGCAGTTAAGAGAGATGCTGGAGCGTATATTCGCCTAAACGCTGCTGACGTGGCGGTTGGGCCTTTGAACGGTGGACGAGATCAGCCGGGAAAAAAGGCGTAGCTTCATTGAAATCGGCAGGGTGTACCCCGCCCACTACCGGGGATCAGAGCAGGCCAGCCTTGGCCCCAACCTGCGATGATAGCAGGTGCCTGGGGCACCTCCAGCACGTCGAGGGTTCTGCATCTTCGTGTCAGCCAATAGCCGACAGTTCGCACCACGTTTGTATTCGCTTTGTCTGCTTTACGACAGACTTAAGTCTTGATGCCTGCACTCAGCCGTCGTTGTTCAGTCCCGGCATTTTCATGGAGCGGATCGAGGGTGAAACGTTCAGGCTGCGAAGTCTATGTCTTGCAGACGAACTCGTAGTGTGAGGCCCTTGAGGGTCTTGAGCCTGCGTGACCTGCCACTGAACTTTCATCCAGCGGCGATTAGAGCCTCGGCGGTTTTGATACGCCAAGTGGCGCGGTGTGAGCAACCGGCAACGCGGATCGTGTCCCAGCACCTGGTGTAGCTGACGGTAGGGAGTAAAGCCGAGCGCCCGCGCGCTTCTCGTTGCGCTGTAGCGGGTGATCGGCTTTGCGGGCGGCCA
>NZ_NWSV01000043.1 GCF_002531935.1 Rhizobium chutanense
CCGGTCAGTCTCAGCTACAATGTCATCGACGGCCATGGCGGCAGTCTCCCGGCAACGCAGAGCTTCACGCTGGCGGCAGTCAACGATGCACCGACGGCGGTTGTGTTGTCGAATACAGTGACGTCGACGCCGGAAAATGGGGGCTTGATCAAAGTTGCCGATATCGCGGTAACGGATGTCGATTCGGGGAACAACGTATTGTCGCTGTCAGGAAGTGACGCGGCTTCGTTCACGATCACGAATGGCGCGCTGTACTTCAACGGTGGCGCGAACTTCGAAGCGAAGGCCAGCTACGACGTGACCGTGGACGTCAATGATCACACAGTTGGCGGCACGCCGGATGCCTCGCAGAACTTCCATCTCAGCATCATCGACGTGATCGAAACCGACAGCGATACGAGCAATGACCATGATACGGATACGGCGATCGCGACAACGACAAACTGGGGTGAAACCAACGGTATCGATATTAAGGTCGGAGATGGGGCTGACAATACGATCAGCGGCGGCAACTCTGGTGATACGCTCTATGGCCAAGCAGGGAACGACACGCTGAATGGCAACAACGGGGTCGATACGCTATACGGCCAAGCCGGTAACGACACGCTGACCGGAAGCCAAGGCACTGACACATTGTACGGGGGGTCCGGCAACGACACGCTCATTGGCAGCGGCGAGCAGGATGACCTTTGGGGTGGCTCCGGTAACGACACGTTTGTGTTTGCCTCCGCGGGCGACAGCACATTGGCCGCCCCGGACACGATCCATGACTTCCACCATGGGTTTGACAAGATCAATGTGAGCGGGCTCGACGCGTACACGGCCAATCCCAACACCCCGGGTGATCAAGCGTTCGTCTGGTCCGGAACGATGCCGACGGCTCACGGTGCCTGGTCTACGGAAAGTAACGGCAACACGATCCTTCACTTCGATACCGATGGCAACGCGGGCAGCGACGAAATGACGATCGTCCTGACAGGCACCAACCTGGGCTTGACGGCTTCGGATTTCCTCTTGTGATCAAAACCACGGCCGGCCGGCCGTTCCACCACCGCGGCGGTTTCGCCGCGGTGGTTCCATAATCGATCCACCCTCGATCGGCATGACGGAAGCACGGTCAAAGCGCCTGCGGTACTGTGAAGGAAGAAGTATCATGTTTGCTTTACTGAACCTGGGTATTCTCGGTGGCTTGGTTGCCGCAAGCTTCGTCATCAACCTGCTGGGGCTGACCTCACCGCTGTTCATGCTGCAGATCTACGACCGGGTTCTGGCAAGTGGCAGCGTGCCGACCCTGGTCGGCCTCGGTAGTCTCGCGCTCGGGCTCTACGGTTTTCAGGCGGCACTCGATATCCTGCGCTCACGCATCCTTCTGCGCATCGGCGAGCGCTTCGACCGCGATCTTTCGGACCGGGTGCATAGGGCCGTGATGCGCCTGCCGCTCATCGCCCTTATGCCCAGCGACGGCCTGCAGCCGCTGCGTGATCTCGACAATGTGCGCGGCTTCCTGTCGGGCGCCGGCCCGACGGCGCTTTTCGACCTGCCGTGGATACCGCTCTATCTCGGCATCTGCTTCATCTTCCATTTCTGGCTTGGCATGACGGCGCTGGTCGGCGCGATTGTGCTGGTGTCGCTGACGCTGCTGACGAACATCCTTTCGCGGAAGGCGATCAAGGAGGTGACGAGCCAAAACATGGCCCGCAACGGGCTCATGGAAGCCGCCCGCCGCAATGCTGAGGTCGTCCATGCAATGGGGCTTTCCCGCAGGATTGGCGCGCGCTGGCAGAGGGCCAATTCCGACTATCTGGTGGCCAACCGCCGGGCGGGTGACGTCACCGGCGGCCTCGGGGCCATGTCCAAAGCGTTGCGCGTCATCCTGCAATCGGCGATCCTCGGCACCGGCGCATGGCTGGTTATCAATCAGGACGCCACTCCTGGCGTGATGATCGCCTCCTCGATCATGATGGGCCGCGCGCTTGCCCCGGTCGATCTCGCCATCGCCAACTGGAGGGCCTTCCTGATGGCGCGGCAGAGCTGGGCCAGGCTGCAGGACATGATGAAGAAGATGCCGGAACAGCAGCCGGTCATGCCGCTGCCGAAGCCGGTGCGCGAACTGCGCGCCGAAGCGCTCACCATCGTTCCTCCCGGCGAGCGCAAGCCGACTGTCGGCGGTGTTGGCTTTGTCATGGAGCGCGGAACCGTACTCGGCATCATCGGGCCGTCCGGCTCGGGCAAGTCGAGCCTCGCTCGGGTGCTGGTCGGAGTCTGGGCGCCGGCGGCCGGGGCTGTCCGCCTCGACGGGGCCAGCCTCGACCACTGGGACAACGAGGTGCTCGGCCGCCATATCGGCTACCTGCCGCAGGGGGTCGAGCTGTTCGATGGAACCATAGCGGAAAACATCGCGCGCTTCGAGGATGATCCCGATCCGGAGGCGATCGTGGCGGCGGCGAAAGCGACGGGCGCGCACGAATTGATCCTTTCCTTCGAGAAGGGCTATGAGACCCGCATCGGCGAAGGCGGCTCGGCGCTCTCGGCCGGCCAGCGCCAGCGGATCGGCCTTGCCCGTGCGCTCTATGGCGATCCCTTCCTCGTGGTGATGGACGAGCCGAACGCCAATCTCGACGCCGAGGGCGAGGCGGCCGTGGTCCGGACCATCGTCTCGGTTCGCGAGCGCGGCGGCATCGCGATCGTCGTCGCGCACCGACCGAGCGCAATCAGCGTCGTCGACAAGGTGCTGATGATGGAGGGTGGCCGCCAGCGCGCCTTCGGTCCGAAAGACGAGGTGCTGTCGAAGGTTCTGCAGGTGGCTCCTGCTGCGGACCCCGCGATTAGGGCCGTGCGAAGCAGGAAACAACCTCATGACGAAAGCGGAGCGCAGCCGTTGACCAGAGGCATAGAAGAGCAGGTTAGCAACGCCAGAAACGATCGGGCACATCCATGACCGGGATTGACAGGGACGGCGGCCTTTCCGCTTCCATTCGCCGACACTTGCTCGGCAGCCTCGTGATGTGTTGCGGCTTTGTCGTCGGCGTCGGCGGCTGGGCATCAACGACGAATCTGGCCGGAGCCGTGGTGGCGTCCGGGAGTCTCGTGGTCGACTCCTATGTGAAGAAGGTTCAGCATCCCACCGGCGGCGTGGTTGGCGAAATCCTGGTTCACGAGGGCTCGGAGGTGAAAGCCGGCGACGTTGTGCTGCGGCTCGACGCCACGACGACGCGCGCCAATCTGGCGATCGTCACAAGACGGCTGGATGAATTCCAGGCACGCTTCGCGCGGCTCGGAGCCGAACGCGACGATCTGCCGGCGATCGTCTTCCCCGACGGCCTGCTGGCTCGGCGCGACGATCCCGAAATCGCCGCGATCCTGCACGGCGAGGAGCGGCTCTTCACCATCCGCCGCGAGGCGCTGCGAAGCAAGACGGCGCAACTGCGCGAACGCATTCTCCAGTACCAGCACGAGATCGAGGGGGTGAAGGCGCAGGAGATCGCCTATACCGACGGCATCACAGTGCTCGACAAGGAAATCGCCTCACTCACCTCCCTGCGCGCGCAGGGTGCGGTGTCGGACCAGCGGCTCAACACCCTCAAGACGGAGCGCGCCACCTTCGGCGGCGACCGCGGCGAGCAGATCGCCGCTCAGGCGCAGGCCGCCGGCCGCATCACCGAAACGAATCTCCAGATTCTCCAGGTCGATCAGGATCTGAAGGCCGAGGTCGGACGGGAACTGCGCGATACGCAGGCGCAGATCGGCGAGTATGTCGAGCGCAAGATCGCCGCCGAGGACGAGCTGAAGCGCACCGACATCGTCGCTCCCCAGTCCGGCATCGTCCATTCGCTCCAGGCGCATACGGTCGGCGGCGTCCTGACGCCCGCCGATCCGATCATGCTGGTCGTGCCGGAGAATGACAATTTGGCGCTGGAGGTGCGGATCGCACCGAAGGACATCGATCAACTCCAGATCGGCCAGAAGGCGGTGCTACGCATGTCGGCCTTCAACCAGCGCACCACGCAGGAACTGAATGGCCATGTAAGCCTCGTCGCCGCCGATCTCACCACCGACCAGCGCAGCGGGCTTTCCTACTACGTCGTGCGTATAGCCGTGCCGCCTGAAGAACTGAAGAAGCTGGATGGTCTGACGCTGCTGCCGGGTATGCCGGCCGAGGCCTTCATCCGAACCAGCGAGCGCACCGCCCTGTCCTATTTGGTCAAACCGCTCACCGACCAGATCAACCGGGCCTTCCGGGAAGAATAGGCGCATCGCGCGACGTCTACCCTGCTTCGGCGGTTTTTTGTGCCTAGATTTTCTCTACCCGGGCCATGATTTGGATCGTGACACTTTTAACGGGACAACTTGCACCATTTTTGCGATATGGCTGAAACATAATCCTTTCGTTTCAACGGACACGACCGTCAAAAATGACATTCGTGTCGAGCCCATGCATCTTGGTCGATATCATCAGCCTGCTTCTGCCGTTCTTCGGCCTGATCCTGATCGGTTACATCGCCGCCAAGGCGACGAAACAGCCGGCCGAAGCGCTCGGCTGGCTGAACACCTTCATCATCTACGCCGCCCTGCCCGCTTTGTTCTTCAAGCTCGTCTCGCGTACGCCGATCGAAGAGCTGACGCGCGTCGACTTCATCGTCACCGATATCGCGGCGACCTATGCGGTCTTCACCCTGCTGTTCGTCATCGGCCGCGTCCTGCGCGGCAATTCGCTTGCCGACTGCACGATCCAGGCCTTTGCCGGCGCCTACGGCAATATCGGCTATATGGGGCCGGGCCTGGCGCTCCTGGCGCTCGGCGAAGGCGCTGCCGTGCCGGTGGCGCTGATCATCTGCTTCGAGAACGCGCTGCATTTCATCGTCGCGCCGGCGCTGATGGCGGCGGCCGGCGACGACAAGCGCTCGGCCGGGCGGCTTGCCGCCGATATCGCCCGGAAGGTCGCGCTGCATCCCTTCATTCTATCGACGGCCGCAGGCTTTGCGGTCGCCGCCCTCGATATCGACCAGCCGCTGGCGTTCCAGCGGCTCGTTGATTACCTCGCCCAAGCGGCCGCTCCCTGCGCGCTCTTTGCCATGGGCGTGACGCTGGCGCTCAGGCCGCTGAAGCGGGTTCCGGCCGAGATCGGCTACATCGTGCCGGCGAAGCTGATCCTGCATCCGATCCTGGTTTTCGTCGCATTGACCAGTGTCGGCGGTTTCGCACCGGTCTGGATCCAGGCGGCCGTGCTGCTCGCCTGCCTGCCGACGGCGACCAATGTCTTCGTCATCGGCCAGCAATATGGGGTGTGGCAGGAGCGTGCCTCGGCGACGATCCTGATCACGACGGTGCTTTCGGTGGCAAGCGTTTCGCTCTGGCTGATCGCGATCCGCTCAGGCCTTCTTCCGCTTCAGCTTTTCCCGTAAAGCATCCGGAATATCGCGGAAGCCGCGACCGGGCTCGATGCCCTCGCGCATGACGATGCTGCGCAGCGGCGGAATGGCCGAGAGGATATGCAGGCCGGCAGCGCGCAGCATCTGGACGGGGAGGAAATCCGAGAGCAGCGAGCGGTTGAGAAGATCGACGCTGGCCGTGCGCGTCATGATATCGGCGCGGCGCCGGCGCTCGAAGCTGTCGCCGGCATCGGCCGGCACCGGCAATTCGGCCCTGTCGCAGAGGATATCGGCAAGCGCCATGATATCGCGCAGGCTGAGGTTCAGCCCCTGCGCCCCGATCGGCGGGAAGACATGGGCGGCCTCGCCGATCAGCGCGATGCGCCCCTTGCCGAAACGATGCGCCATCATGCCCGACAGCGGCCACAGCTGGACGCCCTCCTCGACATCGACCTTGCCAAGCATGGACTGCATCTGCGCCTCGACGAGAAGCCCAAGTTCAGGCAGCGGCAATTCCATGCGGGCAGCCGCCTCAGCGGGATCCTGCACCCACACCAGGCTGGAACGGCCGCCAGGCAGCGGCACCTGGGTAAAGGGGCCGTGTTTGGTGTGGAACTCGGTCGAAATATTCTGGTGCGGCAGGGAATGGGCGAAGTTCAGCACCATGGCCGCTTGCGGATAGGACCATTTGCGGGTGTCGATGCCGGCGGTCTCGCGCAGCGTCGAGCCGCGGCCATCGGCGCCGACGGCAAAATCGGCCGTCAGCGTCTCGCCGCCGGCAAGCGTGATCGAAACGGCTTCGGCGGCAACGCCGATCGATTCGGCCATGTCGGTGAAACGGGTGATATTGCCCTCGCCGGCCGCAGCCTGTTCGAGGATCTCCGTCAAAACCTTGTTGGGAAAATTATAGCCGAAGGCATCGAGGCCGACTTCGGCGGCGCGAAACGTGGTCGTCGGTGCGCGCAGCAGCCGGTCGGTGCCGTCGATGATGCGCATGCTGGTCAGAGGTGCTGCTGCCGGGCGCAGCTTTTCCCAGAGCGTCAGCCGGTCGAGAAAGCGGATCGATTGATCCATCAGCGCCGTGGTGCGCCGGTCTTCCCTAGGAGAGAGAGGAGCCACCAGCGCCACGTTGCGACCGCCGCGGGCGAGCGCGATCGCGGCGATCATGCCGGCGAGACCGCCACCGATCACCGCCACTTCGAATGTCTTCATGCTATCGTTCCGCCATCGTAAAAAGGCGGACCGGCCGCTTATGCGGCCGGCTTCGCCTGACGGCGCCAACTATAGCCCTTGCCGGCGTCGGCGTCACGCACCGCCGGCTGATAATGATGGGGAATGGCGGGAAGACGGTTTTCGGAAAGCCGCTTCAGCGCGGTGGCGTTGGTGACGGAAAAGCTGTCGATGCCGACGCGCAGCATCAGCGGCACCTGATCGATCAGCACGTCGCCGACGGCGCGCAGCTCGTTGGCATAGCCCAGGCGTTGGCGCAGCAGCGAGGCATGGCTGAAGGCGCGGCCGTCATTGAAGGCCGGAAAAGCGACGGCAACGATTGCGAGGCGATCGAGATAGGGTTCCAGCCTACGCACATCGTCGGCCGGCTTGATCAGCACGCCGAGGCCGACTTCGTTGCTTTCGTCGGCCCTGGCGATCAATTCGTCGAGGGAAAGCAGCGGCTTCTGCTCCGCGGTCGCCTTCACCTCGTCGGTTTCGATCACCCAGGGATCGTTGTCGACAAAACCGCTTTCTCTCCAGATCTTCGTCATCATCCCCTCCTTATGCCGCTTCGGCGGCCGAGCCGTAGAGCGCGGTCTTGAATGGCTGCGGTCCGACGCGGCGATAAGCGGCGAGGAAGGTTTCGGAGTGATCGAGGCGCAGGCCGAGATAGGTGTCGACGATCGTCTCGATCGCGTCCGTAACCCGGTCCGGCTCGAAGCCGCGGCCGATGATCTCGCCGATCGAGGTATGTTCGTCGCCGGAACCGCCCAGCGTAATCTGGTAGAGTTCGGCGCCCTTCTTCTCGACACCGAGCAGGCCGATATGGCCGACATGGTGATGGCCGCAGGCATTGATGCAGCCGGAGATCTTGATCTTCAGCTCGCCGATCTCGGCCTGGCGCTCGGCATTGCCGAAGCGGCGGGAGATTTCCTGCGCCAGCGGGATGGAGCGCGCATTGGCGAGCGCGCAATAGTCCAGCCCCGGACAGGCAATGATATCGGTGATCAGGCCGGCATTGGCTTCGGCCAGCTTGATGGCGACGAGGCCGCGATAGACGGCTTCGAGATCGGCCAGCGCCACATGCGGCAGGATCAGGTTCTGCTCATGGCTGACGCGGATCTCGTCGAAGCCATAGTCCTCGGCGAGATCGGCAATCGCATCCATCTGGGCGTCGGTGGCGTCGCCCGGAATACCGCCGATCGGCTTCAGCGAGATCGTCACCATGCCGTAATCGGGGTTCTTGTGCGGCTGCACGTTCTGCTGCACCCAGCGGGCGAAATCCGGATCGGCCTTCTTCCAGCGGGCGAGGTTTTCCCAGCCTTCGGCGCGCTCGGGCAGATCAGGCAGCGCGAAATAGGCGGCGATTGCCTCGACATCCTTTTCCGGCAGCTTGAGCTCCGTATCCTTCAGCGAGGCGAATTCGGCTTCAATCTGGCGCGTCAGCTCCTCGGTTCCGGTTTCGTGCACGAGGATCTTGATGCGGGCCTTGTATTTGTTGTCGCGGCGGCCGTGCAGATTGTACACGCGCACGATCGCGGTGGTGTAGGAGAGCAGGTCTTCCTCGGGCAGGAAGTCGCGGATCAGCTTGGCGATCATCGGCGTGCGGCCCTGGCCACCGCCGACATAGACGGCAAAGCCGATTTCGCCCTTGTCGTTCGTCTTCAGGTGCAAGCCGATATCGTGGACCTGGATGGCGGCGCGGTCGCGCTCGGCGCCGGTGACGGCGATCTTGAACTTGCGCGGCAGGAAGGAGAATTCCGGATGCACCGACGACCACTGGCGCAGGATTTCGGCGTAAGGTCTGGGATCAGCGACCTCGTCGGCGGCAGCACCGGCGAAGTGATCGGCCGTGACGTTCCGGATGCAGTTGCCCGAAGTCTGCAGGGCATGCATCTCGACGCTTGCGAGATCGGCGAGCGCATCGGGGATTTCGGACAGTTTCGGCCAGTTGAACTGCAGGTTCTGGCGCGTGGTGAAGTGGCCGTAACCGCGGTCATAGGTGCGGGCGATATGGGCGAGCATGCGCATCTGGCGCGCGCTCAGCGTGCCATAGGGAATGGCGATGCGCAGCATATAGGCATGCAGCTGCAGGTAGACGCCGTTCATCAGGCGCAGCGGCTTGAATGCATCCTCGGCCAGCTCGCCGGCAAGGCGGCGCTCGACCTGATCGCGAAACTGCTCGACGCGCTCGGTGACAAAAGCATGGTCAAATTCGTCGTAACGGTACATCGTCTTCCTCAGACTGCAATGAATTCGGGATCGGCCGGAGCGTAGCCCGGTGCGTATTCCATGGTCGGCCCTTGCGCGCGGATGCGCTCGCGAAGGCGTAGCGGCCAGAGAATGCCGTTGGTTTCCTGGACGTCGACGACGGCGACGTCAACGACCTCGTTGTCGGCATAGGATTTTTTGCCGATCGCCTCCAGCGCTTCGACGGCTTCGTTGTGGCGGGCGACAAGCGCCTCCTGCAGCGAGGTGGACCACTTCCCGTTCGCATCCAGCCAGACGGCAATGCCATCCGTCAGCCGGTTGGCCGTCAGAACCTTGTCACCCATATTCAGCTCCTTGCAAGTTCCTCGAGCCGGGCGTTTGCACGCACCAGCGGCTCGGACAGTTCGAAATTGGCGCCGGCGACCGCATCGCCGATAATGACCATGACCGGCCCGGTCAGCTCGTCGCGGTGCTGCAGATCGGGCAGATCGGCGAGCGTGCCATGCAGCAGGCGGCGCTCGGCGCGGCTGGCATTTTCGATGACGGCGACGGTGGTTTCGGCGGGAATGCCGGCCTGCATCAGCCGTTCGGCGACGGAGGCGGCAACGGTGCGGCCCATATAGACGGCGATCGTCGCGCCTGAGACGGCAAGGCTTGCCCAATCGGGCAGCACGTCGCCGGTGAGATCATGGCCCGTGGTGAAGACCAGCGAGGAAGCAACGCCGCGCAGCGTCAACGGCAGCTCGAAATCGGCAGCGGCGGCGAAAGCCGAGGTGATGCCGGGCACGACCTCATAGGTGATGCCGGCGGCGCGCAAGGCCGCCATTTCTTCCCCTGCCCGGCCATAGACCAGCGGATCGCCCGACTTGAGCCGGACGACGCGTTTGCCCTGGCGGCCAAGATCGACGAGCAGCTCGTTGATCTCTTCCTGCGACTTCGAGTGACAGCCCTTGCGCTTGCCGACGGAAAGGCGCTCGGCATCGCGGCGGCCCATATCGACGATCGCCTGCGGCACGAGCGCATCATAGACGATGACGTCGGCTTCCATCATCACGCGCTGAGCGCGCAGCGTCAGCAGATCTTCCGCCCCCGGACCGGCCCCCACGAGCCAGACGTGGCCGGCGACCTTGTCCATCGAGCCCAACAGCCGATCGGCGGCGTGGCGAGCCTGCGGCAGATTGCCGTTGGCGACCGCATCGGCGACGGCGCCGGAGAAGAAGCGGCGCCAGAAGACGCGGCGGGAGACGCCACGCGGAATAATTTGCTCAACGGCCTTGCGATAGTTCGTCGCCAGAGCGGCAAGGCGGCCGAGCGAAGGCGAGAGAAGCTGGTCGATCTGCGCGCGGATCATCTGCGCCAGAACCGGCCCTGCCCCTTCGGTGCCGATCGCAACGGCGACCGGAGCGCGATTGACCAGCGCCGGCGTGAAGAAATCGCAATAGTCGGGCTGATCGACGGCATTGGCCGGAATTCCGGCCGCGCGGGCGGCATCGACGATATCGCGGTCGTCGGCGTCATTGCCGGTGGCGGCGAAAACCAGCGCCGAACCCTCGACCTGTTCGGCCGAAAAGGCGGCACGCACGGTTTCGATACGGTTGGCGATCAGGAAGGCGTGGTAATCGGCTTCCGGCCGGTCGGCATAGGCGACAATCCATGCCCGCGTGTTGAGCAGCAGCCGCACCTTGGCGAAAGCTTCGTCGCCATTGCCGAAGACAGTCGTCTTCTGGCCTTCCACGCGAAAGAAGGCGGGAAATACCGAAAGCTGTTCAGTCTTGGAAGGCATCACGAATCCACTTCGAAGTTGCCGGAATATGCCCTTTGTCGACAAGCGATTGAAGGAACAGAAATCCGAAAGCCCAGGCAAGCGCGTATTCTTTTGCTCGCGCGATCAATGATTTGAGAAAAGTCACCCATGCTGGCAAAAATGCCTCACCGACTGCCTCACTCCGGCTCATTGCTGCAGCGCAGTGTAAAGCCTGTGGCAAACGGCGTCCACCGGCGTTTGGCGCATTTCGCTCGCGCCGCCGAGGCGATAGACTGAGGGAAAACCGGAGATGTCAATGCCTGACAAGACCATCGCCTCCCGCCTGCTTTCGGTCATGGAAGAGGATATCCTGCCGCTGACCGAGCACGGGGTTTCGCTCGGCAATAAGGTGTTCGGTGCGGCGATCCTGCGCAAATCCGATCTGTCGCTCGTCGTCGCCGAGACCAACAACGAGTTGGAGAACCCGCTCTGGCACGGCGAGGTGCATACGCTCAAGCGCTTCTACGAGCTTGGCGACAAGCCGGCGACCAAGGACTTGATCTTTCTGTCGACGCACGAACCCTGCACCATGTGCATGTCGGCGATCACCTGGGCGGGCTTCGACAATTTCTACTATTTCTTCAGCCATGAGGATTCCCGCGATGCTTTCGCCATTCCGCACGATCTGAAGATCCTGAAGGAGGTCTTCGGGCTTGAACCCGGCGGCTATCGCAGGCAAAACGCCTTCTGGAACAGCTTTGCCATCGCCGATCTCGTCGAGACCGAAGAGGCTTCTTTGAAGACCGCGCTGAAAGCGCAGACCGCCCGCATCAAGGCGCGCTACGACGCACTGTCGTCCAACTACCAGTCGTCGAAGAGCGCCAACGATATTCCGCTGAACTGAGGCACCATGGAACCGTCCAAAGATATTTCACGGCTGATCGAGATCATGGCGGCGCTGCGCCATCCCGAAACCGGCTGCCCCTGGGACATCGAGCAGAATTTCGAGACGATCAAGCCCTATACGATCGAGGAGGCCTATGAGGTCTCCGACGCGATCGAGCGCGGCGATATGGACGATCTCTGCGACGAGCTCGGCGACCTCTTGCTGCAGGTGGTCTTTCACGCCCGCATGGCCGAGGAGGCCGGCGAATTTTCCTTCGGCGACGTGGTCAACGCCATCACCACCAAGATGATCCGCCGCCACCCGCACGTCTTTGCCCGCTCGGCGGCCGATACGCCGGGTGCGGTGAAGATCCAGTGGGACGAGATCAAGCAGGCGGAGAAACGCGAGCGCGCCGAACGCCGGGCAAGGCGTGGGATTGCCGAGGATTTCAAGGGCGGGTTCTTAGGCTCGGTGCAGCGCAGCTTCCCGGCTTTGACGGAAGCACTGAAGCTGCAGGAACGCGCCGCCAAGGTCGGCTTCGACTGGTCGGCGCCGGAGCCGATCCTCGACAAGATCGAGGAGGAGATCGGCGAATTGCGGGTGGCGCTCCGGGAAGGCGATCGGGCGAAGGTCAGCGACGAACTCGGCGATTTGATCTTTGCCGTCGTCAATATCGGCCGGCATGTGAAGGCGGATCCGGAACAGGCAGTGCGGGGCACGAATACGAAATTCCGGCGTCGATTCAGCTATATAGAGACGGTTCTTGAAGCGGATGGTGAGACGCTGGAGGACGCGACGCTGGAGCGGATGGAGGAGATCTGGCAGGCTGCCAAGGCGATCGAGCGGGCTGTTATGGCTGGGGCTGAGTGAGGTTTCGGTCGTCCCTTGAAGGAAAGGCGCGCAACTGCCTGCTTTTGATAGGAGTCATTCACCGCGCGGACGCGCGGTGGCTGGATTCCTGTGACAGGCACAGGAATGAGGGTGGGTGTGGCCTTCCGCCAGCTGCCGCCGAACTGGCTGTGAACTCTAATTCGCCACGCTCTATTAAATGTCAGTACAAGCGCTGGGTGCCTCACCGGGAAATTTTTTGGCGAAGACACCAACCCCATCCACCCTCATTCCTGTGCTTGTCACAGGAATCCAGCGCGTCCAAGTCCTTGGGCGCGAAAGACTCTTTCCTCTCGGCTTATCAAATGATTGATGGCGCGGACCTGTGACAAGCAGCCATGAGCAAGAGCAAGAGCAAGAGCAAGAAGCCCCGCTTACCGCTCCCAATCTTCCTTAGCGGCCTTCGGCCCATTGCCGATGCGGCGCTCGAGTTCGGTGGCCTCGGTCTCCGACAGCCGCAGATCGAGCGTGATCGAGCCGTCCTCATTGTCCTCGCGGCCGTCGACGATCGCGTGGTCGTAGAGCCAGGGCAGCAGCGCCAGCTTGTCGACCGGAAGGCGGATCGTTGCTTCGGTCATCACGCCGGAGAGGCGGCGGCTGATTTCGTCCATCAGCGTGTCGACGCCCTCGCCGCTGACGGCGGAGACCGCGACGACGTTGCTGGCGCCCGATGATTTCTGCACCATGGTGTCGTGCACCTCGGGCTCCAGCCGGTCGATCTTGTTCCAGACCTCGATCAGCCGCTTGGCGGATTCGGCCTCGTCGATGCCGAGGTCGTTCAGGATGCGCATCACGTCGGAGCTCTGGGCCTGGTTGTCGGCATCGGACATATCGCGGACATGCAGGATGAGATCGGCTTCCAGCACCTCTTCCAGCGTCGCGCGGAAGGCGGCGACCAGATGGGTCGGCAGGTCGGAGATGAAGCCGACGGTATCGGACAGGATGACGGTTCGGCCATGCGGCAGCTTCATGCGCCGAAGCGTCGGGTCCAGCGTCGCAAAGAGCATGTCTTCGGCGAGAACCCCTGCCCCGGTGATGCGGTTGAACAGCGTCGACTTGCCGGCATTAGTATAACCGACCAGCGCCACGATCGGGTGCGGCACCTTGCGGCGTTTTGCGCGGTGGAGCTGGCGGGTGCGCACGACCTGCTCCAGCTCGCGTTCGAGCTTGATGATGCGGTCCTGCAAGAGCCGCCGGTCGGCTTCGATCTGGGTTTCGCCGGGGCCGCCCATGAAGCCGCCGCCGCCGCGCTGGCGTTCAAGGTGGGTCCAGCTGCGGACCAGCCGGCCCTTCTGGTAATTCAGGTGGGCGAGATCGACCTGCAGCGTGCCTTCCTTGGTGGAGGCGCGGCGGCCGAAGATTTCGAGGATGAGGCCCGTCCGGTCGATGACCTTGGCGTTCCATTCCTTTTCGAGATTGCGCTGCTGCACCGGCGTCAGCGGATGATCGACGATGACGAGACCGGAATCGCGCTCATCGAGCAGCGCCTTGATCTCCTCGATCTTACCGGTGCCGAGCAGCGTCGCCGGCCTCGGATCGTTGACCGGCACGATCTGGCCGTTCACGACATCGAGGTCGATCGCCTGGGCAAGGCCTGTCGCCTCTTCGAGCCGGCTTTCCGGCGTGCGGGTCGAGGCCGATTCGGTCTGGCCGCCGCGGCTGCGCGACTTCAGGACCGGCACGACGACAGTCGCGCGCATGTCGTCCCTGTGCTTGGCAGCCTCAGGGATGATCGAATCGTTCTTGGTATCGCGTGTCGAAATGACGGCTGATCCTGTTAGGACGCTGCTTCTTCGCTCTCGAACATCTGCATGGGCTGGCCCGGCATGATCGTCGAGATCGCATGTTTATACACGAGCTGCGAATGGCCGTCACGACGAAGAAGAACACAGAAATTGTCAAAAGACGTAACAACGCCCGTGAGTTTCACGCCGTTGATCAAAAAGATTGTCAGGGAAATCTTTTGCTTGCGAACAGTATTGAGAAATAAGTCCTGCAGATTCTGAGAACGTTCCGCCATCGCGCCGCTTCTTTCTTTATTGCCGACCCCATCTGGCCGGTAGACTATCAATCAATCTCTCCATGCAAGACCGGCGGCACCCTCATTCCACCTGTCCAGCAAATCTTGGTATCAAATCGCAATCTTTTCCGCAACGTCGAAAAAGGCCGCGCGGACTTTCTGCGAAACACTGCCGGGATGGCCGTTGGCGATGGCCTGGCCGTCGACGGAAACGACCGGAAAACAAATACTTGTGGCTGCGGTCAGGAAGACCTCGCGGGCCGCGAGCATCTCGGAAACCGAGAAGTTTCGCTCAATGATCTTGAGGCCCAGCTTGGCTGCGACATCGATCAGCGTGGTGCGGGTAATGCCGCGCAGGATGCCGTGTTCGGCCGGCCGCGTCACCAGCGTTCCGTCGCGATCGACGATCCAGATATTGGTCGCCGCCCCCTCCTTCACCATCCCGTCGCCGTCAACATAGATTGCCTCCTGGGCGCCGGCTTCCTTCGCCTGCTGGCGAGCCAGGGCATTCGGCAGCAAGCCCACGGATTTGATGTCGACGCGGTCCCAGCGGTTGTCGGTCACCGTGATTGCCTTGATGCCGTTGGCATTCTTGGCGGCGATGATTTTGGGATCGGTGCTCTTGGCGGTGATGACAAGCGACGGCGGCGTTCCCTCGGCCGGGAAGACATGATCGCGCCGCGCCACACCGCGTGTCACCTGCATGTAGAAAAGCCCGTTGCGGACATGGTTGCGGCGCAGCGTCTCGCGAATGACCTGCGTCAGCGCCGCCCGGCTCATCGGCCAGGCGATGCGGAGCTCACCGAGCGAACGGTCGAGACGGTTCAGATGGCGGGTGAGATCGACGATATAGCCGTGGCGCACCTCGCAGACCTCATAGACGCCGTCGGCGAACTGATAGCCGCGATCCTCGATATGCACGCTCGCATCGGAATGCTTGACGTAACGGCCATTCACATAGGCAATTCTCGGCATGGGAAACCTGGTCTTCCGGGGACGATATAGGGGCGCGGCGCGGCGTCGGCCGCGCCGGGGGATCAGACGCCGAGCGATTTCAGCTTGCGGTGCAGCGCCGAGCGCTCCATGCCGACGAATTCGGCGGTGCGCGAGATATTGCCGCCGAAGCGGTTGATCTGGGCGATCAGATAGTCCTTCTCGAACATCTCACGGGCCTCGCGCAACGGCAGCGTCATGATGTGATAATCGTTCTTGGCCGACACCTTCGGCAGCATGTCGCCGAGATCGGTCGGCAGCATATCGGCGGTGATCGGCGCATCCGGACCGTCGGTGCGGGCCAGGATCATCAGCCGCTCGATGTTGTTGCGCAGCTGGCGGATATTGCCCGGCCAGTCATGCGCCTGCAGCACGGCCATGGCGTCGTCGCCGATGCGGCGCGGACGGATGCCGGCCTGCTCGGAAATCTGGCGCATCAGCTGGTCGACGAGGAAGGGAATGTCTTCGCGGCGCTCGGCAAGCTGCGGCACACGCACCGGCACGACGGCGAGGCGATGATAGAGATCCTCGCGGAACCATCCCTCGGCAATGCGGCTTTCGAGATTATAGGCGGTCGAAGAGATGATGCGGACGTCGACCTTGACTCGCTTGGAGCCGCCGACGCGCTCGAACTGCTGATCGACCAGCACGCGCAGGATCTTGTTCTGCGTCTCGCGCGGCATCTCGCCGACTTCGTCGAGATAGAGGATGCCGCGATGGGCTTCCTCGAGCGCGCCGATCTTGCGCGCCTGGCCGGGCGTGCCCTCCGTGCCGAACAGCGCCACCTCCATGCGATCGGGCGTGATGTTGGCGGCATTGATCGCCACGAAGGGGCCGTTGGCGCGGGCCGACTTCTTGTGGATCATCCGCGCCACCAGCTCCTTGCCGGAGCCGGAGGCGCCGAGGATCATGATGCGGCTGTTGGTCGGCGCGACCTTCTCGATCGTCTGGCGCAGCTGCGAAACGGCGACCGAGGTGCCGATCAGCTCCAGCGCATCGCCGGTGCGGCGCTTGAGTTCCGAGACCTCGCGCTTCAGCTTGGAGTTTTCCAGCGCCCGCTCGGCGATCAGAATCAGCCGGTCGGCCTTGAAAGGCTTCTCGATGAAATCGAAGGCGCCGCGCTTGATCGCCGAGACGGCGGTCTCGATATTGCCGTGGCCTGAAATCATCACCACGGGCAGATCCGGATGGCGGGTGCGGATCTCGTCGAGCAGCGACAGACCATCGAGCTTGCTGCCCTGCATCCAGATATCGAGGAAGATCAGCCGCGGCACGCGGTCGGATATCGCCGCCAGCGCACTGTCGCTGTCGTGGGCCGTGCGGGTCTCGTGTCCCTCGTCCGAGAGAATGCCGGAAACGATCTCGCGAATATCGTGCTCGTCGTCGACGACGAGAATATCAGAGGCCATAAACGCTTTCCTTGTCATTGGCTGCGGGAGCAGCGGGCGTCGGATCCCGGCGCGGCAGATGCACGCGGATCATGGCCCCTCTTCCCCGGTCGAAATCGGCGGGCGCATCGTGCAGCTCGAGCTGCCCGCCATGTTCCTCGATGATTTTCTTGACGATGGCGAGACCGAGGCCGGTGCCCTTCTCGCGCATCGTCATATAGGGCTCCAGAATGCTGTGGCGGTTCTCCACCGGCAGGCCGCGGCCATTGTCGATGACATCGACGGTGAAGCGGTCGCGGCCGGCATCGAAGGCGGCGCGAACGAGGATCTTGCGTTCGTCCCGTTCATCGCTCGGAACGGCTTCGATCGCCTCGACGGCATTCTTGATCAGATTTCCGAAAGCCTGGCCGAGCATGCGGCTATCGAACAGGCCCTCCAGCGGCTGCTCGCCGAAATCCTGTGCAAAGCTGACGTGATGATTGCCCATCTCGCGCAGGAAGATCGCGTCGCGCAGGATATCGCGCAGGTCGCTCGGTTCCTTGGTCGGCTTCGGCATGCGGGCGAAGGCGGAGAATTCGTCGACCATGCGGCCGATATCGCCGACCTGGCGGATGATCGTATCGGTGCATTGGTCGAAGACCGTCCGGTCGTTCGGGTCGATCTGCTTGCCGTAACGCCGCTGGATGCGCTCGGCGGACAGCTGGATCGGGGTCAGCGGGTTTTTGATCTCGTGGGCGATGCGTCTGGCCACATCACCCCAGGCGGTCGAGCGCTGGGCGATGACGAGGTCGGTGATATCGTCGAGCGTGATCACATAGGATTCGCTCATATCGCGCACTTCCTCGCGGGTGACCTGCACGCTCAGCGTCCGCACCGTGCCGCCGCGCACCAGCGCGATCTGCTTGCGAAAATCGCCGCGATGGCGCGCCGCCGCCTCGGTCAGGACCTGATCGACCTCGGGCGCGATGTCGGCCAGCTGCTTGCCGAGCATCTCGTCGGCCGAGAGCGACATCAGCGTCTCGGCCGAACTGTTGACGATGGCGATGCGACGATCCTGCTCGACGCCGATGACGGCGGCGGTGACGCCCGACAGCACCGCTTCGATGAAGCGGCGGCGGTCGTCGACCTCGTCCTTGGCTTCGAGGATCTCGTCGCGCTGGGTGCGGATCTCCGAGATCATCTTGTTGAAGGTGCGCGACAGATTGGCGACGTCGCCATCGACCGAGTGCACCGGCACGACGATATCCATATTGCCCGATGCGACGCTGTCGGCGGCGGTGATCAGCAGGCGGATCGGCCGGACGATGCGGTCGGCGACGGCGATCGCCGTCCAGATCGCCGCGAGCAGCACGATCAGCGCGAAGCCGATATAGAGCACGGCGAAGGCGACCTGCAGCGAGAAGCGGTTGGCCTCCATCGAGCGGTATTCTGTGGCGTTCTCCTCCATCATCCGCATGGCGCCCATGACCTTGGGATCGACGGCGCGCACCGTGTAGAGGAAGGTGCCCTGGATGGCGTCGAGCTTGATGATGGCGCCGACGAGGTTGGTTACGCCGGGCGGGATCAGCGTCGGCTGGCCGGCGGCGGCCTTTTCCAGCGCATCCTGCGGGATCGCCGGCAGAGGCTTTTCGGTGGCGATATCGGCCTGGACGATCACCGAGCCGTCGCGCTCGACGAGGAAGGAGCCGAGCAGGCCGCGGCCTCTCGCCTGGCGCGTCATCAGGTCGGCAAACCCCGTTCTGTCGAGGCTGTAGAGCGCGCGGTTGCGCTCCAGATCGTTGGCCATGGAGACCGTCTGCCCCTGCAGATAGCTGGCATTCTCCATCATGTAGGCCTGGCCGATATTGCGCGACGAGCTGACGATCGACTGGGTGCGCAGCGCAAACCAGCGGTCGAGACCGGCATTCAATGTGATGCTGGCGAAGATGGCGACGAGAATCGCCGGCGTGATCGCGACGATCGAGAACAGCACGACGATGCGGATATGCAGGCGCGCTGCCGCGCGGCCCCGGGTGCGGGCCTTCAGCAGGCGCGCCACTTCGCGGCCGATCAGCGCCAGCAGCGTCAGGACAAAGAAGGAATTGACGATCACCGAGGTGATGACGACATGGGAACTCGGGGCGATCGGGGTGAGACCGAGCAGCACGAAAAGTGTTGCCGTGGCGCAGAGCAGCGCGCCGCCGGCGAGCACCAGGCCGGGCACGGCGAAAAGGGCGCGACGATCGGTCACCGTGGTCACCGCCTCGCCCGCCGCTGCCGGCGATACCCCATCCTGCGTCATTCGGCCTCTCTTCAGACGGCGCCCGCCGCCTTCGCCATTCGATCGAAACCCGAGCAACGCCGGCTCAGAAAGCCAGCGCTGCAACGGCGCGATCGGGAGCGAAATGTCCAATACCCTTGCGTGACCTTTAAGCAACGCATTGTGGCGAAAATGCAACGCACCCCGTCACATTGTCAAGCCGTGCATGACCTCGGCGCGTCTCACTTTTTTAGAAACGACGCGGTGCTTCCGGTTTGTTTCCGGCAATCAGGTCGATCCGCTCCAACACGTCGGGCGTCATTTTGTGCCGGTGCGAAAGGGCCGCGAGATTGTCCTGCAGCTGGCTGGCGCGCGACGCACCGAGAATGACGGTGGAGACATTGCGGTTGGCGAGGCACCACAAAAGCGCGAGATGGGTGATCGATATTCCGATCTCGTCTGCAAGCTTTGCCAGTTCGCCAACCTGCTTGAGCTGGGCGCGAGCGGCATCGCTCGACCATCTCTCCTTCAGCCACTCGTAGCCCGGCAGGTTCATGCGGCTGTCGGCCGGCACACCGTTATTGTATTTGCCGGTCAGGACGCCGGAGGCGAGCGGCGACCAGATCGTGGTGCCGAGGCCGATCAGCTCGTAGAGTGGCAGGTAGTCGGATTCGACCTTCTGACGTTCGAAGATGTTGTACTGCGGCTGCTCCATGGTCGGCGGTGTGATGCGCAGGTCCCGGGCGACGGCGTAGGCTTCCGTCAGTTGCTGCGCCGACCATTCCGACGTTCCCCAGTAGAGCACCTTGCCCTGGGCGACGAGATCGTGCATCGCCCGGACGGTTTCCTCGATCGGCGTGTCGATATCCGGGCGGTGGCAGAAATAGAGATCGAGGTAGTCGACCTGAAGCCTTTTGAGCGCCGCGTGGCAGGCATCGGTCACGTGCTTGCGCGACAGGCCGCGCTGCGTCGGCTTCTGACCGCCCCAGAAGACCTTACTCGATACGACGAAGCTGTCGCGGCTCCAACCAAGCGATTTGAGCGCCTCGCCCATGACGATTTCGGACTTGCCGCTTTCGTAACCTTCGGCATTGTCGAAAAAATTCACCCCGTTGTCATAGGCGAGCTTCATGAGGTCGACGGCATCGCCGCCGTTGACCTGCTTGCCGAACGTGACCCACGAGCCGAAGGAGAACTCGCTCACCTGCAGACCCGATTTTCCCAAACGACGATATTCCATCATGCAGCTCCCGAATTATGAAACTGGGCCGGCCAATCACCGGCGTCGCGCGATCGATCGACGACCGACTCGCGTAATCTATGGCATGCGTGGGGATATGCGAGGCTTCGCGATCGATTCGCATCGCCTCTTTTGGTAAGAACCGCGCACAATCCAGTGAACTGGCCCGCTGATTGGACCGACGTCCTTGCGGCAATGGCTGCCGGAAAGAAAAAGGGCGCTCAACGACATCAGCCGGAGCGCCCGTAGCGTGCGATCGACGACGTTTGCGGCGGAGGTCGACGGCAGGCAGCGTGACATAACGAGATTCGGAACGGATTGGCAACATGCGCGTGCAATCGGGACGCTGCCGGCCGCCGATCGAGGCCGGTTCATCCACTTGTTATCCACAGCTTATCCACAGGTGCGGCGGCCACGATTGCAGCAACTTCAATGAGATTCGCCCGGTGGCAAACCGCACCCCACAGACGCGATGTGACTGTTGAATGACACTGCGCTTTTGTTTGTCCGCCCGGATATAAACCGCGCCCGGGCTCGGCTAGATTCAACTCTCTTCCCGACCGTGGCGGCGGACGCCGGGAGGAGGCGGGCGGTGGGCAACATGAGGGCCCGCCGCCCTCTTTTCATTCAGGCGGTGCGGGAACTCCGGTAGACCGAGACGCCCAGTTCCCTGATCTTCTTGCGCAAGGTGTTGCGGTTGAGGCCGAGAAGATCGGCTGCCTTGATCTGGTTGCCGCGCGTTGCCGTCAGCGCAGCCAGGATCAGCGGATATTCCATTTCCGTCAGCACCCGGTCATAGAGGCCGGGCGGCGGCAGGTTTTCGCCGAAGCCCGAGAAATAGGTGCGCATATTCTCCTCGACGGCTTGCGCGATCGTCATCGAGCCCGAGCGGATCGGCCCCTTGTCGATCGGGCTGTCGGGCACGTCGGAGCGAAGCTCGGCGTCGATGATCTCGCGGGTGATGACATCCTGCGGATAAAGCGCCATCAGACGGCGGATGAGGTTTTCCAGCTCGCGGACGTTGCCCGGCCAGGCATAGGCCTTCATCAGTTCCAGCGCTTCCTGATCGAAGCGCTTGGAGCCGAGCCCTTCCTTTTCGGCCTGCTGGATGAAATGGCGCACGAGATCGGGAATATCCTCGGCGCGGTCGCGCAGCGGCGGCAGGCGCAGCGGCACGACGTTGAGGCGGTAATAGAGATCTTCGCGGAAGAGGCCCTGATTGATCGCCTGCTTCAGATCCTTGTTGGTGGCGGCGACAATGCGCACGTCGGTGCGGATCGGGGTGCGGCCGCCGACGGTGGTGTATTCGCCCTGCTGCAGCACGCGCAGAAGCCGGGTCTGGGCATCCATCGGCATATCGCCGATCTCATCGAGGAAGAGCGTGCCGCCCTCGGCCTGCTCGAAGCGGCCGGTCGAGCGGGTCTGAGCGCCGGTGAAGGCGCCCTTCTCATGGCCGAAGAGTTCCGATTCGATCAGGTCGCGCGGGATCGCCGCCATGTTGATCGCCACGAAGGGGCCGTTGCGACGCTTGCCGTAATCATGCAGGGCGCGGGCGACGAGCTCTTTGCCGGTGCCGGATTCGCCGGTGATCATCAGCGTCAGGTCCGTCTGCATCAGGCGGGCGAGCACGCGATAGATTTCCTGCATCGCTGCCGAGCGGCCGACCAGCGGCATGCCGTCCTGCACATCCTCTTCGAGCTTGGCGGGCTTGCGCTTCGGCTCGGCGAGCGCGCGGCCGATGATGCCGATCAATTCGGTGAGGTCGAAAGGCTTCGGCAGGTAGTCGTAGGCGCCCTTCTCCGAGGCCTTGATGGCGGTCATGAAGGTGTTTTGCGCACTCATGACCAGGACCGGCAGTTCGGGGCGCGCCTTCTTGATGCGCGGCAAGAGGTCGAAGGCGTTTTCGTCGGGCATCACCACATCGGTGACGACAAGATCGCCCTCGCCCGCCGAAATCCAGCGCCAGAGGGTAGCGGCGTTGGAGGTGATGCGAACGTCGTAGCCGGCGCGGCTCAAAGCCTGGTTGAGCACGGTCCGGATGGCCGCATCATCATCTGCAACGAGGATCGTGGCTGTCATCGAGAATGTCCTGTCGAGCTTGCGGAAGAGGCGTCTTCGAGCGAGGCGTCCTTCGACGCCGGCATGAGAACGCGGAATGTCGTGCGGCTGTTCTGGCTGTCGCATTCGATGATGCCGCCGTGATCGCCGATGATCTTGGCGACCAGCGCCAGGCCGAGGCCGCTGCCGTTCGTCTTGGTGGTGATGAAGGGATCGAAGAGATGCGGCAGCAGATCGGCGGGAACGCCGGGGCCGTTGTCGTGGACGCAGAATTCCAGCGGCAGCGAGATCTTTTCGCGGGTGCCGGCAACCGAAAGACGAATGCCGGGACGATAGGCCGTGGTCAGCATGATCTCGCCATCCGGCCGGTCGCCGACCGCTTCGGCGGCGTTCTTCACCAGATTGAGGAAGACCTGGACGAGCTGGTCGCGATTGGCATAGACGGCCGGCAGCGACGGGTCGTAACTCTCGGTGACGCGGATGTTGCGGGCAAAACCCGCTTTGGCGACCGCCTTCACATGATCAAGCACGGAATGGATGTTGACCGGCATGCGGTCGACAGGGCGTTCGTCGGAAAAGACTTCCATGCGATCGACCAGCGAAACGATGCGGTCGGTTTCGTCACAGATCAGGCGGGTCAGTGCCCGGTCGTCGTCGACCGCCGATTGTTCAAGCAGCTGGGCAGCGCCGCGGATGCCGGAAAGCGGGTTCTTGATTTCATGCGCCAGCATCGAGGCGAGACCGGTCACCGAGCGGGCGGCGGCGCGATGCGTCAGCTGCCGGTCGATCTTGTCGGCCATCGAGCGCTCTTGGAAGACGATGACGACAGCGCCGGGCTCGCTCACCACGGGGGCGACGTAGAGATCGACGAGCTTGTCCTGGCCGAGACGCGGCGAACTCAGGTCGACGCGATATTCGTTGACCGGCGCCCTGCGCTCGCGCACCTGGTCGATCAAGGCAAGCAGCGGGCTGCCGAAGGGAATGAAGGTCGAGATGCGATAACGCGCCAGATGCGAAGCGCTGGCGCCGAAGAAGGCCTCCGCCTCCCAATTGGCGAAAACGACGAAGCCGGATTCGTCGACCATGATGACAGGGTTCTGGATGGCATTGAGCACGGCCATGGCGACGGTGCCGCCGGCCTGATCGGGCGGAAAGGTCGTATCCTTTGTCATGCGGCCTCCCGGCTATCGTCGATCCCGGCCGACAGCGCATCGTAAAGGCGCGCCGTCACCTCGCGCGGATCGCGCGAGGTCATGATCGCGGCCTTTTCGCCGCCGGCGAGATCCGGGGCGAAACGCTGGAGATACCAACCGAGATGTTTGCGGGCATGGCGGATCGCCACCGCCTCGCCATAGAAATCCAGCATCATCGCGTAATGTTCGACGGCGATATCGGCGATCTCCTGTGAGCGTGGCCCGGCGGCGCCCGCTAGGACGCCGGCATGCCATGGCCTGCCCTGGCAGCCCCTGCCGATCATCACGGCGTCGGCGCCGGAACGGCGCAGAATTTCCCGCGCATCTTCCGCGGTCTCGACATCACCATTGGCAATCAGCGGGATGGAGATCACCTCGCGGACGGGACGGATCGCGTCCCAATCGGCGCGGCCTTCGTAGAATTGCATTCGGGTGCGCCCATGGATGGTCACCAGCTGAATACCGGCCGCCTCGGCGCGGCGGGCAATCTCGGGCGCGTTGATCGAATTCTCGTCCCAGCCGAGGCGCATCTTCAGCGTCACCGGAATGTCGACGGCCTTGACCGTCGCCTCGATGAGGCCGAGCGCGTGATCGGGATCGCGCATCAGCGCCGAACCGGAATAACCGCCAATCACCTTCTTGGCCGGACAGCCCATGTTGATGTCGATGATATCCGCGCCGTGATCGGCAGCGATCTTCGCCGCCTCCGCCATCCAGTGCGCCTCGCGGCCGGCGAGCTGCACCATATGCGGCCGGAAGCCCGCCGCCTTGAGCCGCGACCAGGATTCGGCGGTGTCGTTGACCAGTTCGCGGCTCGCCACCATTTCGGTGACGACGAGGCCGGCGCCGAAGCGCCAGGCGAGCTCGCGGAAAGGCATGTCCGTGACGCCGGACATCGGCGCCAGCACAACACGGTTCCGCACGGATACATCTCCGATTCGGAAAGGCGCTGCGAGGTCCTTGGAAATCAATTGATTATCTTTCAGGCACACCATGGAACTGCATTATTTTTAGCCATAGATCGATGTCTTGCCAAGGGGGCTCGGGACGGAATCGATATTTTTCGGGCAGATGCTGGAAAAGGCCAAAGCAAGGGGTTAGAGCACTCCGGTCAATTCCGCATATTTTAGGGGATTTATGCTGCAAATGCCTTCCAAGCAACCGATATCGGCCGGAATTGTCATCGTTGCCGCCGGCCGCGGCGAGCGCGCAGGCGCCTCCCAGGAAGGCCCGAAGCAATATCGCCTGATCGGCGGCAAGCCGGTTATCGTCCATACGCTTGAAAACTTCATGACATGGGGGCCGGCAACGCAGATCGTCGTCGTCATTCACCCCGACGACGAGGCACTGTTTGCCAAGGCCTTCCGCCACATCATTTCGGCAACGCCGATCGAAACGGTGCATGGCGGCCCGACCCGCCAGCAATCGGTGCTCGCCGGCCTCAGATACCTCAAAGACAAGCAAATCAGCCATGTGCTGATCCACGATGCGGTGCGGCCATTCTTCGACCATGCCCTTCTCGACCGCATTGCCGGGAGCCTCGGTGACGGCGCGCAGGCGGTGCTGCCGGCAACGCCGGTGACCGATACGCTGAAACGCGCCGACAGCGCCGGCACCGTGCTGACGACCGTTTCCCGCGAGCAGCTCTATGCGGCGCAGACACCGCAATCCTTTGCTTTCGAAACGATTCTCGATGCGCATGAGAAGGCGGCGGCGAGCGGGCGAAGCGATTTCACCGACGACGCCTCGATCGCGGAATGGGCGGGCATTCCCGTGACGATCGTCGAGGGCACGCCCGATAACGTCAAGCTGACGGTCAAGCGCGATATATCAATGGCCGACGACAAGCTGTCGGCCACGCTGCTTCCGGATGTGCGCACCGGCAACGGCTATGATGTGCACCAGCTCGAAGCCGGTGACGGCGTCACCCTCTGCGGCGTGTTCATCCCACATGATCAGAAACTCAAAGGCCACTCGGATGCAGATGTTGCGCTGCACGCGCTGACGGACGCGCTGCTTGCCACCTGCGGCGCCGGTGATATCGGCGATCATTTCCCGCCGTCCGACCCGCAATGGAAGGGCGCGGCCTCGAAAATCTTCATCGAGCATGCCGCCCGGATCGTGCGCGAGCATGGCGGCACGATCATGAATGCCGACGTCTCGCTGATCGCCGAGGCGCCGAAGGTCGGCCCGCATCGCGATGCCATGCGGGCGAAACTGTCGGATTATCTCGGCATCGATATCGAGCGCTGCTCGGTCAAGGCGACGACCAACGAGACGATCGGTTTCGTCGGTCGGCGCGAAGGCATTGCGGCGATCGCCACGGCGACCGTCGTCTATCGCGGGAGGAAATGATGAGCCTGTTTCCTCCGGACATCCTTTCGACGGCAGAGACGATCATCCGTGAATTCACGGCCGCCGGACTGATGCTCTCCACAGCCGAATCCTGCACCGGCGGATTGATATCAGGGGCGCTGACCGAGATATCCGGCTCATCCGCCGTCGTCGACCGCGGCTTCATCACCTATACGAATACAGCCAAGATCGAGCTGCTCGGGGTGCAGGAGGAAACATTGCTGCAGTTCGGCGCGGTCTCCGAAGAAACCGCGCGGCAGATGGTGCATGGCGCCCTCTTCCGCTCGCGCGCCGCGATCGCCGTTGCCGTCACCGGCATTGCCGGCCCCGGCGGCGGATCGGCGGAAAAGCCGGTCGGCCTCGTGCATCTCGCCGCCAAATCACGCGCCGGGGCGCTCATCCACCGCAAGATGCTTTACGGCGATATCGGCCGCAGCGAGGTTCGGCTGGCAACGGTCAGGACGGCGCTGGAGATGATCTTGTCGCTCCGCTGACCGCGGCGCTCTGTCAGGCCGCAGTGTAGATCTTGCTTGCGCGCGTCTCGAAGGCTTCGGTGAACATGCGGAAGGCGCGATCGAACATCGAGCCCATCAAGGCGCCGAGAATGCGGCTCTTGAACTCGTAATCGATGAAAAAGTCGACCGTGCAGCCGCCTGCCGGCGTCTCGGCGAAATGCCAGCGATTGTCGAGATATTTGAACGGGCCGTCGATATATTTGACCTCGATGACATGCTCGGCCCGGTTCAGCAGCACCTGGGTCGTGAAGGTCTCGCGGATCGCCTTGTATCCCACGGTCATATCGGCAACGAGCAGGATCTTGCCATCCCGCTCCTTGCGGCTTCGAATGGCGAGCGCTTCACAGAGCGGCAGGAATTCGGGATAACGCTCGACATCGGCAACGAGGTCGAACATCTGCTCGGGCGTGTGCGGGACGGGACGGTGCGTTTCGAATTGCGGCATAGGCGGCACTTAAGCGGGCGCGCGGAGAAGATCAAGAAGCTCGCGCATCTGGCGACGGGATTTTAGTTGGAGAATTGGCACCTCGGGGCCGACAACATGATCCCGAAGTGCGGCCTCGATCAACGGAACGGCATCCCGCTCGAAATTCCAGATATAGGCAAGCGCTTCCAGCGAGAGGCGTTCGGGACAGCCCGCAGGCAATTCGGGACGATTGCGCCCGAAATAACGCAACGCTCTGGATATTACTCCATACAGGCATATAGATCTGGGCAGCCGAAGCCAAATGACGGCCTTGGCACGCGGAAGGCGCAGATGAAAGGAGCTCAGCCCGGTTCCATCCATGATCCAGCGTTCTTTCACCACCGCCTTGGCGATCAGGCGATCGATCTCGTCGCGCTGCCTCTTTCTCCAGCCAGGCAGCCAGTAGAAATCGCGATCCATGGAGATGTAATCAAGGTCGAGCGCTCGCGACAGCCGCTGTGCCAGCGTGCTCTTGCCGCTGCCGGGGCAGCCGATCACCAGGATACGATCAGCTTCGACCAGCATCGATTTCAAATCAATTTGACCTTCATCGTCGCCCTCAAAATGAGACGCCTCGGCCGAGGAGATCGGCGGGGGCCTGCCCCTTGTATCTGCACGTTAGTGATTTCGTGCGATGGAAGCGCCTTAGCCTCTGGCCGGGTGGCCACCCGGCCA
>NZ_NWSV01000044.1 GCF_002531935.1 Rhizobium chutanense
TTCGTTTCGATGCCTTTCGCCAGCACTACAATGAGGAGCGCCCGCATGAAGCGCTGGGCCAACGCCCGCCCGCCGAGTTCTATCGGCCCTGCCAGCCGCGGGCGATGCCCGAGCGTCTCGACGATCCCTGGTATGATGCCGACCACCAGGTGCGCCGTGTCCGTGACAGCGGCGAGATCAAATGGAAGGGAGGCCAACTGTTCGTCAGCGAAGCCCTTGCCGGCGAACTCGTCGGACTGAGCGAGCTGGAAAACGGCGATCACGTCGTGCGCTTCTGCAACCGCGACGTCGGCCTCATCGGCCCGGACGGACGCTTCCGTCGCTTCGCTCCGCCGCGCCCGCCCAGGCCGATGAGGCCGCAAGCAGCACACACGACAGAATGAAAACTGTCAGGTATCATCCCGGTCCAAACTGTCGACCATCAACCCGGTCGTTCACCTAGAAGACCCCTCCCCAACCCCTCCCCACAAGGGGGAGGGACTAAGCCGGAGCGTCCGCCTCGTTCCACTCGAAACGTCGCAGATATGGAAAACGAGTGCGACAGGTTAAGCCCCTCCCCCTTGTGGGGAGGGGTTGGGGAGGGGTCTATTGCGCAAACCGAACAGCGATGGCCCTCCGCCTAGCCCTGCTCGCAAAAAACAATACGGTTGCTGAAAGGATCGATCACCATCATCTCCAGCCCCCACGGCGCCTCCTCGATACCGGGCTTCATGTAGCGGTAGTCCTTGCCGGAGAGTTCGGCGTGGTAGGCGCGGATATTGGCGACGCGGACGAAGGCTTTGGCGCCGGGGCTGGCGTCGCCGGAATGTTCGCTCAAGTGCAGCGCCATGCCGTCGCGCGAGACCTGGCAATAGAGCGGGGAGTTTTCATCGAAGCGGTGCTCCCAATCGAGCGTGAAGCCGAGGAAGCCGCAATAGAATTCCATCGCCTTTTCCACCGAGAAGATGCGGAAGATCGGCATCGGCGGCTCGATGCCGATGGCGCAGCGGGCAGCACCCGCCGCATCGATCTTGGCCGAGAGAATATTCCATTGATCGAGCCCGAACTGGCGGGCGACGATTTCGAGGGTCTCGCTATGGGTCAGCGAAATGTCGCGGTCGGCGAGAGCCTGCCGCAATGTCTTTGCCATGAGCTTGGCATCGCGAAAATCGCGCATCATATCATCCTTCCGTTGGCGGCAAACAGGAAGATCAGTGCCCGCGTCTGCTGACCCGTTCGCCATCGATCGCCAAACGGCAAGGGATGTAAAGGATAATGTCTGGATGCATTCACCATAACGCCGGAGTCGAGCGTCGCGGGGCGGCTGGCCGCATCCGGCCAAGCGCAATAGTATGAAAGGGTCGGCCAGGAATCAAGACGCGGTGCGCGAGGGAACCGCCTGCAGGTGGCCGGCAAGCTCGACGCGGTTGCGACCGGCGCGCTTGGCGGCGTAGAGCGCCTTGTCGGCGGCACTCAGCATGGCGTCGAAATCCAGCGGCTGCGCGCGGCCGGGCGCCACGCCGACGCTGACCGTGCATTTCAGCATCTCGCCGTCGATCGGGATCTCGCACGCTTCGAAGGCGCCGCGGATGCGCTCGGCCGCCAATTCGGCGCGGCCGGGCATGGTCTCCTTGAACACCAGCGCAAACTCTTCGCCGCCGAGCCGGGCGGCGGTGTCGCCGGGACGGCAATGAGCGGTCAGCTCGCCGGCGAAGACCTTGAGAACATGGTCGCCGGCGGCATGGCCATGGCGGTCGTTGACCGATTTGAAATGATCGATATCGAAGACGATGACGGCGGTGGTCGTGCCCATAGGCCGCGTGCCGTACTCGTCGAAGACGGCGCGGCGGTTGAGCAGGCCGGTCAGCGGATCGGTGATCGCATCGAGACGGTGGCGGGCGGCCAGCCGCCACTGATGCAGCGCCAGCGACAGTGCGCCGATCCCGGTCATGCCGGCGATGCAGACGGCCAGGCTCAGATCTTCGGCCCAGTTGCTCGGTGCTGCGCCAAGCACCAGCCTGCCGTCCGAGATCAGCACGGCGGCGCAGAGAACGAAGGAGATCCCCGTCAGCGTATAGAGCGCGGCAATGCCGAGGATCGGCGCCGGCGCTTCGGCGCGGGCCAGCCAATATTGCCGGGCGGTGGCAAAGAGCAGCAGGGCAATGGCGAGATTATCGGCGATGAAGGCCAGGCCGTCATAACCCGACAGCATCGGCACGACGGAAAAGACCATTGCCGCCAGCGCCCGGGTCGCGATGCCCGGCAAAGACAGCCGGCCGGTGAGAAACTGTTTGCCGGCCCCCCAGATCGTCGCAAAACCGGCGTGGAACAGCACGAAATTGCCGACCCCCAGCCATGGCTCCGGCCTGTTGACATAGGCGCTGTAGACGAAGATGCCGCCGACGACGAGGACCAGGCCGACGGTGGCGGTCAGCAGCACGGTCTCGGCCCGACGGACAAGCCAGCTGCCCATCATTGTCACCGCAAGGCATGCCGTGGAGACGCCGAGCGCCAGCAAAAGGGAGTTGTAGTCAAGCATCATGCTTTTCAGTCTCCGCGGCTGGGGCGCGCCGGATGAAATGGCAGACTATGTGATCGGTGATGAGGAATGTCTTATGCATTCCGTTAAAAAATGATGCACTGCACAAGCAAATGTTAGGGTGCTAACCTGGCTTGGAGGGCAGGGACCAGGAGCCAGCCTAAGACCCCTCCCCAACCCCTCCCCACAAGGGGGAGGGGCTTTGAGGCCGCCCCGCCTGTTTTCCCATTTCACCGTTTCATCCGCAGAAAGGCTGACGGTCTGCCACGGTTGGCGCCACACGTTAAGCCCCTCCCCCTTGTGGGGAGGGGTTGGGGAGGGGTCTTAACCACGCTTAAAATTGAAAGCGCGGCAGTGGCGCCTACGCCACCACCTGCCAATGCAGCGGAAACATCGGATCGAACACCGTCACCGGACCGGCGCCCGTTTCTATTTTAGCGGGAAAGACAACCGGCTCGGCCTGCTTGTTGAGCGTGATGCGCTCTTCGTTCGGCGAAAGCCCGTACCAGGCCGGGCCGTTCAGCGAGGCGAAGGCTTCGAGCTTGTCCAGCGCGCTTTCCTGCTCGAAGACGTGAGCAAGGCAGCTCATCGTGTTGATCGAGGTGTAGATACCGGCGCAGCCGCAGGCGCATTCCTTCAGCGGATCGACATGCGGGGCGGAATCGGTGCCGAGGAAGAAACGCGGATCGCCGCTGACGGCGGCGGCGCGCAGCGCCAGCCGGTGGTTTTCGCGCTTGGCGACCGGCAGGCAGTAATAATGCGGGCGGATGCCGCCGACGAGGATGGCGTTGCGGTTGATGATCAGGTGATGGGTGGTGATCGAACCGGCGAGATTGGATCTGGCCGCCTTGATGTAATCGATGCCGTCTGCCGTCGTCACATGCTCCATCGTCACCTTCAGCTCGGGCAGGCGCTGGCGCAGCGGATCGAGCACGGTGTCGATGAAGACGGCCTCGCGGTCGAAAATATCGACGTCTGATGTCGTCACCTCGCCATGGACGCAGAGCGGCAGACCGATCCTGGCCATGCGCTCCAGCACCGGCATCGCCTTTTCCATGTCGCGCACGCCGCCATGCGAATTGGTGGTGGCGCCGGCGGGGTAAAGCTTGACGGCGGTGATCAGGCCGCTTTTCGCACCCGCCTCGACATCGTCGGGGCTGGTGTGCTCGGTGAGATAAAGCGTCATCAGCGGCTGGAAACGGTGGCCGGCCGGCAGCGCCTTGAGGATGCGGTCGCGATAGGCCGCGGCGTCGGACGTGGTGACAACAGGCGGCACCAGATTGGGCATGATGATGGCGCGGGCGAAGGTGCGGCTCGTATCGGCGATCACGCCTTCCAGCATGGCGCCGTCGCGTAGATGCAGATGCCAGTCGTCAGGGCGGCGGATGGTGATCGATTGCATGGCAGGCCTCCGAAGCGATGCGTCTGCGGCCTCGATAGCACTATACGTCGGATAAAAACAATTGTCGCGGCATCAGGCCAGCGCAATCTCCAGCGTCACATCCGCCGGCCGGCGGTTTTCGAGGATCAGCCGGCCGTTCGGCAGGTCGTTGCCGTAGACCTTGGCGCTTGCCTCTTCCTCGGTCAGCTTGTAACCGCGCCAGCGATCCCAAAGCCGCTCTTCCAGCACCTCGATCGGCGGGGCGAGCATGATCGTGTAGTCGAAGATGCCGTCGAGCTCGGCCCATTTGCCCTGGGTGAAGAGCAGATAGTTGCCTTCGATGATGATGAACCGATCCGCGGGAGAGATCGGGCGGGCAGAGGCGATCGCAAGCTCGCGCGAACGGTCGAAGACGGGGACGAGCACTTCCTGATCGGCGGGGCGAACGGCGCGGACGATATCGAGGAAGCCGCGGACATCGAAGGTTTCGGGAATGCCCTTGCGGGCCAGCAGGCCGCGTTCGATGAGAATGGCGTTGTCCATGTGGAAACCATCCATCGGCAGCACCGCGACGCTCTCGCCCTTCGCCTTCAGGGCGTCGGCGAGATTGTCGGCCATGGTCGACTTGCCGGCGCCGGGCGGCCCGGCGATCGCCACCAGGAAACGCCTGGAATTGCCGGCGCGATTCAGAACCGCGCCGGCAATTTCGTCTATTCCAGCCGTCATGCCGCCACGGGCTCCGTCGGCACCGCCTTGGCGCCGGTCATGAAGGCGACGGCGTCGGACATGGTGTATTCCTTCGGATCGATCACCGTCAGGCGCCGGCCGAGACGGTGGATATGGATCCGGTCGGCCACCTCGAAGACATGCGGCATGTTGTGCGAGATCAGCACGATCGGCAGGCCGCGGGCTCTGACGTCGAGGATCAGTTCCAGCACGCGGCGGCTTTCCTTGACGCCGAGGGCTGCCGTCGGCTCGTCCATGATGATGACCTTCGAGCCGAAGGCGGCGGCGCGAGCGACCGCGACACCCTGGCGCTGACCGCCCGAGAGCGTCTCCACCGCCTGGTTGATGTTCTGGATGGTCATCAAGCCAAGTTCGGTAAGCTTGTCGCGCGCCAGCTTTTCCATCGCCGGCCGGTCGAGCATGCGAAACAACGAGCCGAGGGGCCCCGGTTTGCGGATCTCGCGGCCGAGGAACATGTTGTCGGCGATCGACAGCGCCGGCGACAGAGCGAGGTTCTGGTAGACGGTCTCGATGCCGGCTTCGCGCGCCTCCATCGGCGAACGAAACTGCACCTGCCTGCCTTCGAGGGTGATCACGCCCTCGTCCGGGGTGACGGCGCCCGAGATCGCCTTGATCAGCGAGGATTTGCCGGCGCCGTTATCGCCGATGACGGCAAGGATTTCACCCGGATAGAGGTCGAAATCGGCATTGTCGAGGGCGGTGACGCGGCCATAACGCTTGACCAGGCCACGGGCGGTGAGAAGGGGTTCGCGAGCCATGATTACACCGAAACCTTTCTGATCCACTGGTCGATGCCGACGGCGGCGATGATCAGCACGCCCGTCAAAAGGACTTTCCATTGCGGGTCGGCGCCGAGCATGTTGAGGCCCATCGAGACGACGCCGACGATCATGGCGCCGAAGAGCGTGCCGAGAATGGAGCCGCGGCCGCCGAAGAGCGAGATGCCGCCGATCACAGTCGCGGTGATCGCCTGGAGGTTATAGTCGGTGACCGCCGAAGAGGGCGAGATCGAGCCGTTGCGGCCGATCGAGACCCAGGCCGCGAAGGCGGCGATGATGCCCGAAATCGTGTAGACGGTGAGCAGCACCTTCTTGGCCTGGATACCGGAAAGCTTGGCCGCCTCCGGATCGTCGCCGACCGCATAGACATGCCGGCCCCAGGCGGTGTGATTGAGCACATACCAGAGCAGCAGGACGAGCAGCACCATGGCGACGACGCCGAGTGTCAGCACGGCGCTGCCGAGCCTGAAGCTTGCGGCGAAAAGATGCAGCAGCGGCGCCTGTTCGTCGACGTCGGTGTCGCGGATCGTCTCGTTGGCCGAATAGATGAAATTCGTCGCCATGACGATGTTCCAGGTGCCGAGCGTGACGATAAAGGGCGGCAGCTTCATGAAGGCGACGAGGAAGCCGTTCAGCAATCCGCAAAGGCCGCCCATGACGAGGCCAGCGATGACGGCGATCGGCGTCGGTATGCCATAGGTGATGGCGACATTGCCCATGATGACGGCCGAGATCACCATGATCACACCGATCGAAAGATCGATGCCGGCGGTCAGGATGACAAGCGTCTGGGCCGCGCCGAGAATGCCGACGATGGCGATCTGCTGCAGGATCAGCGTCAATGTGTACGACGAAAAGAACCGTCCGCCGAGCGCTATCCCGAAGATGATGATCGCCAGCACCAATACGATCAGCGGCACGGCGGCCGGCGTCGAGTGGAGAAAATGCTGGGCCCGCTTGATCGGCGAGACATGCTGGTGCTCGAAGGAGGCGACGTTCTTGTCGCTGCCGTCGAGGACGCGTTCGAATTCCTGTGCTCCGGTCATTGTTCCTCCTCCGCACCCGCGCGCCGAACTCGCGCGGAGGCCGTCACCCTTGTTGATCCGTTCGTTGCTTAGCCGGTGGGGCGACGACACATCGTCCGTCCAAAACGGCCGGGGATCAAGCCCCGGCCGTTCTCTCATTCAAAAGATCGGGCTCAGCCCCAGCACTTGGCAGTGCCTTCCTTGGTGTCGATCGACTTGACGCCGGAGACCGGCTTGTCGGTGACGAGCGAGACGCCGGTGTCGAAGAAGGACTTGCCTTCGGTCGGCTTCGGCTTTTCACCGCTATCGGCGAACTTCTTGATCGCCTCGATACCGAGCGATGCCATCAGCAGCGGATATTGCTGCGAGGTGGCGCCGATGACACCTTCCTTGACCGACTTGACGCCGGGGCAACCGCCGTCGACCGAGACGATCAGCACGTTCTTCTCCATGCCGACGGCCTTCAGCGCCTGGTAAGCGCCGACAGCGGCCGGCTCGTTGATCGTGTGGATGACGTTGATGCTCGGATCCTTCTGCAGAAGGTTTTCCATGGCCTTGCGGCCGCCTTCTTCGTTGCCGTTGGTCACGTCATGGCCGACGATGCGCTTGTCGTCTTCGTCGCCGATCTTGTCCGGGTTCTTCGGGTCGATGCCGAAGCCCATCATGAAGCCCTGGTCGCGCAGGACGTCGACCGTCGGCTGCGACGGCGTCAGGTCGAGGAAGCCGACCTTGGCGTCCTTGGCCTTGTCGCCGAGCGTTTCCTTGGCCCACTGGCCGATCAGCTTGCCGGCGAGCAGGTTGTCGGTGGCGAAGGTCGCGTCGGCGGCATCGGCCGGCTCCAGCGGCGTGTCGAGCGCGATGACCAGCAGGCCGGCATCACGCGCCTTCTTGACCGAAGAGACGATGCCCTTGGTGTCCGAAGCGGTGAGCAGGATGCCCTTTGCGCCGTCGGCAATGCAGCTTTCGATCGCTGCAACCTGGCTTTCGCTGTCGCCGTCGACCTTGCCGGCGTAGGACTTCAGCGAAACGCCGAGTTCCTTGGCCTTGGCCGTCGCACCTTCCTTCATCTTGACGAAGAAGGGGTTGGTGTCGGTCTTGGTGATGAGGCAGGCGGAAACGTCAGCCGCCATCGCCGGAGCGGAAAAAGCGACGCCGAGCGCCAGCGCGCCGAAAGCGAGAACAGATTTCTTCATGGAACTCCTCCCAGAGTTTGCCGGCGCCGCCCCTGCGGGGCCGGAATCTTCAGATATGACACTTCGCCGTGGATCGTTAAGCTTCCAAAGCCGTCCCGTGTCCTTGACGAGGCAATTAAGAGCGAAAAGAAATCGGCTTGTCAATAAATAAATCCAATTGAATTATTAATTCGATGTGGCATGCTCCATCGAATTAGGGCGTACAGCGCCGCGCGTCTTTACAGAGGCGCAAAAGGACGCTGTACCATTTTGAACTGCCGCATGATTGCTCAGATCGGTTCCGATCTAAGCAATCATGCAGAGGGCCAACGATCGGGAGGAGCGGTCATGTCGTCCTTGGATGGACCGGCCAACATACCGGTCCCGCCACCAATTCTGAATCCGGCCGGCGGTGCGAACCAGGTCAGGGTGCGGGCCTATAACGAACGGCTCGTGCTGTCGCTGGTGCGTCTCTACGGCGCGCTGTCGAAGGCCGATATCGCGCGCCGCAGCGGGCTGTCGGCGCAGACCGTCTCGGTCATCATGCGGGTCCTGGAAAAGGAAGGCCTGCTGTCGAGGGGCGCGCCGGTGCGCGGCCGGGTCGGCCAGCCGTCGATCCCGATGCATCTCAATCCCGACGCCGTCTATTCCTTCGGCTTGAAAATGGGCCGGCGCAGCGCCGATCTGGTGCTGATGGATTTCGTCGGCCGCATCCGCATGCAGCTGCATAAGACCTATGCCTATCCGCTACCGGACGAGATCCTCGCCTTCGTCACCTCCGGCATTCGCGAGATCGAAGACCGGCTCGACGCAAAACAGCGTGATCGCATTGCCGGCCTCGGCATCGCAGCACCCTTCGAACTCTGGAACTGGGCCGAAGAGGTGGGCGCGCCGCCGGGCGCCATGGAGGTCTGGCGCGAGGTCGACCTGCATGCCGATATCGCCGCGCGCGTCTCCCATCCGGTCTTCCTGCAGAACGATGCGACCAGCGCCTGCGGGGCCGAACTCGTCTTCGGCGTCGGGCCGTCCTATCCGGACTTCGTCTATTTCTTCATCGGCTCCTTCATCGGCGGCGGCATCGTGCTGAATTCGGCGATCTTTTCCGGCCGCACCGGCACGGCCGGCGCAATCGGGCCGCTGCCGGTGCGCGACAGGAACGGCGAGACCAAGCAGCTGCTCGAAATCGCCTCGATCTTCGTCTTGGAAAACATGCTGCGCGAGCGCGGCATCGATCCCGAGCCGCTGTGGTATTCGGCCGACGACTGGGTGGATTTCGGCGAGCCGATGGAGGCCTGGATCCAGGACAGCGCCAAGGCACTGGCGCAGGCGATCGTCGCCGCCGCCTCGATCGTCGATTTCAGCGCCGCCGTCATCGACGGCGGTTTTCCCCATTGGGTGCGCAGCCGCGTGGTGCAGGCGACGATCGACGAAGCCGCCAAGCTCGACCTGCAGGGCGTCGTCATGCCCGAAATCATCGAGGGCGCGGTCGGCGCCCAGGCCCGCGCCATCGGCGGCGCCAGCCTGCCGATCTTTGCGCGTTACCTCACCGACCAGAACGTTCTCTTCAAGGAGGTAGACCATGCTGAAAGGACTTGACCCGCTGTTGAGCCCGGAATTGCTTTCGACGCTTCGGGCCATGGGCCACGGCGACGAGATCGCCATCGTCGACGGCAATTATCCGGGCGTCGAACATGCCCGCCGGCTGATCCGGCTCGACGGCCACCACCTCATCCCGGTGCTCAACGCCGTGCTCAGCGTGCTGCCGATCGACGATTTCGTGCCCGAGGCGATCTTCCGCTCGACCGTCAAGGCCGAGCGCGACAAGCTCGACCCCGTGCACGAGGAGATGATCGCCTGCTGCGCCCATCACGAGCCGCACCGGCAGGTGGTGCCGCTGATCGGCCCGGATTTCTACGGCCGGGTGCGGGCCGCCCATGCGGTGATCCAGACCAGCGAGCCCCGCCTCTATGCCAACATCATCCTGCGCAAGGGGGTGATTTATCCGAAGGAGGCGGGCGCGCAGGCCGAGGTGGATCCGTTCGTTTATTAGAAGGGGATGAGGTCGCCCTGGCGATGGTCGTCTGAGAAACAAGTGCTGACATCCAAGAGAGCCTCATCCTGAGGTGCCCCGTAAGGGGCCTCGAAGGACGAGGCGGGTGCGCCGACGATGCATGCAAGGAGCAGCGTTGCGGCGTGCGTTGTTGCCCTATTGCTTGCGCGCCCGATTTTCGATGGCGTCGCGGCAATCCGCGCGGCAGGCGTCGAGGAGTTCGTCTGCCAGCGGAGAATCGTCCGGGCAGGCCCTCGAAAGCACGATGGCTCCAACGGCCTGAGCGAGGATGGCGATGGCTTGCGCGCGCCCGCCAGCGCCGGCGTCGGAAGCGTGTTTTCCAGCAATGCCTGCCTCCAATGCACGCACCAGCCCATCTATTCCTGCAGCAAAAACGGCCTTGGTTTCTTCGGGCTGTCGAGCGGCATCGCAACTCAGCGCCGCGGCCGTGCACCCCTGGCTGCGCCCATCCCGGTGTTCGCGCGCGAGATAAAGTTCCATGACGGCGGCGACATCGTGACCGGCATAGCGCTTCAGGGTCTCGCTCAAACCATTCTCGGTCGACTCGGCGATCAATTCCTCCTTGGAGCGGAAGTGATTGTAAAAGCCGCCATGGGTGAGACCCGCGCGTTCCATCAGTTCCGCCACGCCCACGCCATCGAAGCCGCGCTCGCGAAACAGTTCTGACGCGGTGGCGATAATCCGCTCGTAGTTTTCCTGCTTCTTTTCCTTGGTGATCCGCACTTCGCAGTCCTTTCGACGGCCATGCCCAAGCTATGATGTCATGCATCATCATGGCTTGAATTATTGATGACTTATATCATTAATAATGGCAACCGACGCAAGGATCGGTTTCGTCGAGATCGATCCCGTCGCTATGATTTCCCGCGACGATCGGCAAACGGGTGGCGTCGCCGCCGTCGCGCTTCCTGGGGCGTCTCGCCGAAGGCCGACTTATAGGTTGCGGAAAAGCGGCCGGCGTGGAAAAAGCCCCACTTCAGGCATATGTCCTTGATGTCTTGCCGGTTCGACGGATCGAGAAGCTCCTGCCTGGCAGCCCGCAGCCGCAATATTCTCAGATAGGCCGCCGGCGTTGCTTCCTTGAATGCGCGGAACCCGGTTTCCAATGTTCGCACCGATACGTTGGCGGCGAGAGCCACCATCGGCATGGTGATCGGCTCGCCGATATTGGCTTGCATGAAATCGATCGCGCGGCGAACGTGGCGAGGCGTCGGCATGAAAGTTTTCCTTTCCAGCCGCCAGGAATAACGATGCGGGATGGACTGTACCACCAGTTGGCCGAGCGCTTGCGTCAGATTGCCCATGGCAATCGGAGAATGCAGCAGGACACCATCTCCACGCATGCCGGAGATGATGGTCTCGACCAGATTTTTGAGCAGAAGTCCGGAAGGGCTGTCCTGGTCGACTTGCGGCCGCAAATCGAGCGACCCACTCACCGGCGCCTCGATCAGCTCTCCGAGCGCCTGCGATATCACGCTCCAGTTCAGATGCAGTTTCTCGGATCGATGGACGCGACCGCGCACGAAAAAACGATCCACCTGATGGGTGTGGCCGAGCAGAAGTTGACCCGGCAAAGCTGTGGTCGTGCTCTGTCCCATGGTGATACCGCAGATGCCGTCGCGCGGAACCATGATCGTCAGCCATTCCGGCGTGCCCGATGTCGCCGAGAGATGCCAGGCCCTGTTGCAGGCCATCTCGCTGAGGGTCAAAGTCCCATCCGACCATGCGTCGGCACTCCAGGCGAAGTCTTCGATGGGATCGGTCGTCGATCCCTCGAAAGGAGCGATTTCAACCAACGACTCCACCATGCTTTCGAAACTTGCTCCCGCCCACCGAGGGGGCGGGCATGGGCCGTTGAACATATTGTAGCGAACCACATCTGCCCCGCACGTTAGGACTTTGCTTTTCCGCATGTCTCGGCAAAAGCGTTTCGCGCTTTGCCTGGCAAACCGCTGCCCAGTTTGCGCGACATGCTTGATCTCCTCAGGCGTCAACCGGCACGGCCATGGTGGGATAGTCGGTGTAGCCGGCAGCGCCGCCGCCATAGAGCGTCGCCATGTCGAGATTGGCGAGCGGTGCACCGGCCTTCAGGCGGTCGACAAGATCCGGATTGGCGATGAACGGCTTGCCGAAGGCAAACAGGTCCGACAGCCCCTGCTCCAGCCTGGCTGTCGCGAGTTGCAGATCGTAGCCATTATTGGCGATGTAGCTATTCCCGAACCTGCGGCGAAGCGCCCCGTAGTCGAAGGGTGCGATGTCGCGCGGCCCGCCTGTCGCACCTTCGACGACATGGAGGTAGGCAATGCCCATCTCGTCGAGCTTCTCGACGATGTAGTTGAACTGCGCCTGCGGATCGGTTGCGGATATTCCATTGGCCGGCGATACCGGTGAAATCCGGATGCCGGTTCGCTCCGCCCCAATTTCCTCGGCGACCGCGGCCGTCACTTCGAGCGTCAGCCGGGCGCGGTTTTCGATCGACCCGCCATAGGCGTCGGTGCGGGTGTTGGCGCCGTCCTTGGCGAACTGGTCGAGCAGGTAGCCGTTGGCGCCGTGAACTTCGACACCATCGAAACCGGCGGCAATCGCATTGGCGGCGGCGCGGCGGAAATCCTCGACAATGCCGGGGATCTCGCCCGGTTCGAGCGCCCGCGGTTCGGATACGTCGACGAAAGCATTGTGCACGAAGGTCTTTGTCGCAGCCCTGATCGCCGAGGGCGCGACCGGTGCCTGGCCATTCGGCTGCAGGTCGACATGCGATACACGGCCGACATGCCAGAGCTGCAGGAAGATGCGGCCGCCCTTGGCATGCACGGCGCCGGTCACCTTTCGCCAGCCGTCGATCTGCGCGTCGCTGTAGATGCCGGGCGTGTCCTGATAGCCCTGACCCTGCTGCGAAATCTGGGTCGCCTCGGAGATGATCAGGCCGGCCGAGGCCCGTTGCGCATAATATTCGGCCATGAGCTCGCCCGGCACAAAGCCGGCACCCGCTCTGTTGCGCGTCAACGGCGCCATGACGATGCGGTTGGACAGCGTGAGGGAGCCGAGTGCGGCGGGCTCAAAGAGTGTCTTGCTGGTCATTTTTCACTTTCACCATGAGTTGGAAATTATGTCCGGCGTTCGTCTCACAACAGACGCCACGCCGGTCAGGTCGACCTCAGTCCGCGACCGTGATGACCACCTTGCCCTTTGCACGCCCGGTCTCGACATAGGCCAGCGCATCGCCGGTCTTCTCGAATGGGAACAGCTTGTCGACGACCGGCCGGATCACGCCTTGTTCGATCAGGCGGGCAATCTCGCCCAACTGCCGCCCCTCGGCGCGCATGAACAGGAATGAATAGGCGATACCGAGACGCTTGGCCTTTTTCCGAACCCCACGGCTCAACAGGTGCAGCACCAGTTTCAGGAACAGGTTCAGGCCGAGCTCCCCGGCGAAGGCGGGATCGGGCGGACCGGAAATGGAAATGAGCCGGCCGCCCTGTTTCAGCACGCCCAGGGATTTTTCGAGCGTCTTTGGATCCTGGCTGTTCAGCACGAGATCGTAGCCCGACAGGACCTTCTCGAAATCCTGCGTCTTGTAGTCGATCACCACGTCCGCCCCGAGGCTTTTGACCAGCTCGACATTCGCAGCGCTGGTCGTCGTCGCCACCGTCGCGCCAAGATGCTTGGCGAGCTGAATGGCGAAAGTCCCGACACCGCCGGAGCCGGCCTGAATGAAGACCTTCTGGCCGGGCTTGACCTTGCCCACCTCGACCAGCGCCTGCCAGGCAGTCAGCCCCACCAGCGGGATGGATGCCGCTTCGCTCATGCTGAGATTGTTCGGCTTCAGCGCCACATCGGCTTCGTCGACGGCGATGAATTCGGCGAAGGTGCCGACGCGATGATCGCGCGGCCGGGCATAGACCTCGTCGCCCACCTTGAACCGCCTGACCCCGGCTCCGGCTTTGACGACCGTTCCGGCGACATCGTGCCCGAGGATGAAGGGCGGACGATAGGGAAGAATCAGCTTGAACTCTCCGTCCCGGACCTTGGAGTCCAGCAGATTGACGGCCGTCGCCCGAATCCGGATCAGGACATCATTGTCCTGCAATTGCGGTTCCGGCAGGACGGCCAGGCGCAGCGCGCCCTTCTTCTTGTATTTATCAACGACGAATGCCTTCACGGGGCCTCTCCAATTCGAATTTATTGCGGCGTCAGGCGCCGAGGAAGGACAAAGCCTTCGGCACGAAATCGGCGTGGTTCTGGAAAATCCCGCCATGCCCGGCGTCCTGGTAGATCACCAGTTGCGCGCCCGGAATGCGGCGGGCCATATCGGTGCTGTTTACTGTGGGCACCATGATGTCATTGTCGCCATTGGCGATCAGGACCGGGATATCGATACGGCCGAGATCCTGAGGCGCCTGCTGGCCCCAGGCTTTGATCGCCTTCAGCTGCCGCAGGAAGGCCCTCGGCGTCGGGCCCTTGTCCCTCCCCGCCTTGCGCTCCTTCAAGCGATCCAGAAAGGCTTGCGCGGCTTGGCGGCCATTGGCCGTCGAGGTGAAAAACAGATAGGTCTTCGGGTCGCGCAATGTCAGCAGGCCCTTGATGATCAGCGGCCAGGACACCGCTCCGACCTGCTCGATGCCCTTGCCGCCGGCCGGGCCCGTTCCGGTCAAGATGAGCTTCCGCACAAGGTCCGGCGCCTGCAGCGTGATGTCCTGCGCGACAAATCCCCCAAGGGAAAAGCCGAGCAGATCGACTTTTTCGAACCCGAGCGTTCGGATCAGCGCGATCGTATCGCGCGCCATCTCGCCGATGGTGAGAGGCGCCGTGCCGCCCGAGGCGCCGATGCCTCGGTAATTGGTGGCGATGACGTGATGCTTGGTGGCGAGACCATCGACAATCCGGGGATCGAAATTGTCCAGCACCGCGCCCCAATGGTTGAGCAGAACGACCGGCACGCCACCTTGGGGGCCAAGGTCGCGATAGGCAAAAGCTGTTTTCCCCACGTTGATCCAGAGATTGGGCGCCTCGGCATAGCAGGCAGCAGGCCGAAGGTACCTTATAGACGTGTTCATCACTTACTCCATTCTCCCGGAACCGGCAGGCTTAAATGCCTTGCCGATGCCACTCGATGTCCTGGCGGGAAACGTCGTTTGCCCAATCATCGCCATCGCCTTCCCCGCCGACCGCAGCGGCAGAAGGCGGCCGACTTCAGTTCACTCTTCTATGATGACGATCATCATCGTAAATATTAATGATACTCGTCATTAAAGCTGTCAAGCGGAAATTTTCGGGAAGCGCCCACATCCAAGAGAGCCTCATCCTGAGGTGCCCCGCAGGGGCCTCGAAGGACGAGGCGGGCATTCCGAAGAAAGACCCGATGGAATCGAAGAACCGTCCGATTTGCGGGAAGAATATCCGTTTCGCGCAGAGAAACGCCCGCGCCTTCGTCAATGCAACGCGCCATTAACCTTCAAAGGTCAGACGATCTTACGGATTTGTCGGTACTGTGCAGCCTGATCAACGGCTGTGATGGCCGATCCTCTTATTTCCGCCCGAATGAGTTGTGGCGGTCTTCGATCACGGTAGGACGACCCGGGATGATGCGGTTCTCCAAACTGGCCATGATGGCTCTTCACGCAGCAAGGAGCCTGTTCATATGCCACGCGTCCAACCGACCAGACCTCAGCTGGAGATTGCCGTCTGGTTCGCGGTCTTCCTGCTCCTCTTCTGCCTGTCCTGGAGCTTCCATTGGCATGAAGGGCTGGATGCGTTCATCGAGAAGCATCACGACTATCCCTTGGACCACGCGCTCCTCGCCCTGAATATCTCCGGCTTTCTCGGGCTGATTTATTCGGCACTGCGGATCAGGGATCTTTCGCGAGAGATCCATCGCCGGCTGCAGGCGGAAAAGAACGTCGACTGGATTGCCTGTCACGACACGCTGACCGAACTGCCGAACCGCAGATTTCTGGAATCCATCTGCGCGCAGGCGATGGCTGATCAAAGGGCACAGGAAAGCTATGCCGTGTTCAGCATCGATCTCGACGGCTTCAAGAAGGTCAACGACCTCTTGGGGCACGATCACGGCGATGCGGTGCTGAAGACGGTTGCGCAGCGGCTCTCCTCCCTCTTTCCGCGCGAGCATGTTTTCCGCCTTGGCGGCGACGAGTTCGTCGTTCTGGCCCGGCGCACCGGAAATCCCGACCTTGTCGCACTGGGCAACCGCATTGTCAGCGCGATCGGCAAGCCCTTCACATTCAACGGCGTCGCCGTCGACCTCGGCGCCAGTGTCGGCTTCGCGCTTTATCCGGAAAACGGCGACGACCTCAGCCAGGTCATGCGACATTCCGACTGTGCGATGTATGTCGCCAAAAAGCAGGGGCGCAATCTGGTGAAGCCCTTCGTGCCTTCGATGCAGGACGAGATGACGAAACGCATCCGGGTGGAAGCGGATCTCAGATCCGCCATCAAGAAGGCCGAGATCGTTCCCTATTATCAGCCGCTCGTCGACCTGAAGACGAACAAGATCATCGGCTTCGAGGCGCTGGCGCGCTGGAAGACGGCCTCCGGCGAATTCATCCCGCCGAACGAATTCATTCCGGTGGCCGAGGAAGCCGGGCTGATCGTCGACCTGACCGATCAGTTGCTGCGCCGCGCCTGCACCGATGCGCTGTCCTGGCCGAATGAGCTTGTCCTGTCGTTCAACCTTTCTCCGATCCAGTTGAGCGACCGGTTGCTGGGCCTCAGAATTCTCAAGATATTGGGCGATGTCGGCCTGCCCACGCACAGGGTCGAGCTGGAGGTGACGGAGAGCGCCATCATCCAGGACGCCGTCACCGCGCGCATCGTCCTCGACGATCTGGTGAATGCCGGCGTCAGGATTGCCCTCGACGACTTCGGAACCGGCTATTCCAGCCTCTCGCAGCTCTCCAACTACCGGTTCGACAAGATCAAGATCGACCGGAGTTTCGTTTCCTCGTTCGAGACCAACGATAAGCAGGACAAGGTGATCAAGGCGATCATCGCTCTCGGTGCCGGACTTGGCGTGACGATCACCGCCGAAGGCATCGAAGAGGAGAGCCAGCTGCAGCGGCTTCAAGATCTCGGCTGCCACATCGGTCAGGGATATCTGCTCGGCAGGCCGGCGCCGCTCGAGGAGCTCACCGCCGACAAAGCCGGCGCCAAAGTTTCGCAGCGCCGTTGATGGGGCGAGGCGCGGCAATCCAACCCGGAAAGATCTAGACTTCGCCACCTCGGCGATTTACCTTGGTACTCGGCGAGCCTGGAACTGCATCGGCGCTCAGCCCTTCCGCAACGCCCGCCGCAATCAATTTCGGCTCCGGCCTGCCCTTCAGCCCTCAATTCAACGTCATCTCACCGCGCAAGCGGGAGGAGTTTCCATGGCCAATGCCCAATGCGCCTGCGGCGCTCTCCGATTGAAGCTTAGCGAACCACCACAATTGACTGCGCTGTGTCACTGTTTCGCCTGTCAGCGGCGAACCGGTGCGCCGTTCAGCGCCAACGCGTTCTACGCGATCGACTGTGTCGAAATATCCGGAACGTCGACGGAATTCATTCGGACTGCCGACAGCGGTCGCCAGGTCCGAATGCATTTCTGTCCCACCTGCGGTTCGACCGTCTATTGGAAGGCCGATGCAGCACCACTCTGGATCGGGGTGGCAATCGGCTCCCTCGCCGACCCGGCCTTCGCACCGCCTGCCCTCTCTGTATTCGAGCAATCGAAACACGGATGGGTGCAGCTTCACGAAACGGTAGAGCGTTTCCAGGGCCATCCAATCAGCCGGTCTTAGCATGAAGCGACCAGCGAACAGGAATTCGGCGACCCTCGGCTGGCGGCAGTGGGATGACGTCCCCACCAAACCCACCACCTGAGTGGCCGATGGAGCAGCCGCTGGCGCAACCGTCAGGAAACCGCTCACCCTTCCGCCATCATGCTCCTAAACCCTCAAATCTCCCCCGCCTGCGGGCCCCAGACATCCGTCAGGGCGAAGCCGCCGGGATGGGGGTCGAAGGGGTCGAGGGCGACCTGGGTGAGGCCGAAGGTGAAGCCGCGGCCGGTGATGGTGGGGATGACGGCCGGGCGGCCGGCGACAGAGGTGACTGCCTGCAGGCCGACTTCGAATTCCGAGCCGATGATCGATTTCGAGGTGAAGCTGTCGCCGGCCTTCGCTTTGCCGCGGGCATGAAGGGCGGCGAGGTTGGCGGAATTGCCGGTGCCACAGGGCGAGCGGTCGGCCCTGCCCGGCCACATGGTGGTGCAGGTGCGCACCGTGCCGTCGGCCTCGGTATCGCGGAACATCACATAGGCGACGCCCGAGATTGCCGGGATCTCCGGGTGGACGACCTTGATGTCGCGGTTGATCAGCTCTTTCAGGATCATGCCCGCCTGGACGAGGCCGGCGGCATTGGCCTTCTCGATTTTCAAATTGATCTGGCCGACATCGACCAGCGCGTAGAAAATGCCGCCATAGCAGATATCGGCCTTGATCCGTCCCCAATGCGGCGTCTCGACCTCGACATCGAGCTCATGCACGAAGGAGGGCACCATGGTCAGCCTCACCTTCTCGCAGCGCCCGTCGCGGCAGGTCGCCACCGCCTTGACGAGGCCGGCGGCGGTTTCGAGCGTCACTGTTGTTTCCGGCTCCTGCATCTCGACGATGCCGGATTCGAGCAAGGCGGTGGTGACGCAGATCGAGTTCGAGCCGGAGCTCGCATGCGCCTGGTCGGGCTGCAGGATGATAAAGGCGGCGTCGGCATCCGGGTGCCTTGCCGGCAGCAGCAGGTTGACCGAACCGATCGGGGCGCCCCGCGGCTCCAGGCACAGGAAGCGGCGCAGCTCGTCGCCCTTCGGATCGGTATTCAGCCAATGCAGCTGAGCGGCGAGGGTGTCGCCCGGGATTTTCGGCACGCCGCCGATCGCCACACGGCCGATCTCGCCCTCGGCATGGACATCCAGCAGCTGGATCGTGCGCTTCCATCTCATATCGAAACCTCCGGTTCAGACGGCACGGGTGACGCCATTAGTATCGGTCTATGCGGAACGGGGTCATGTCGACCGGCGGCTCAGCGCCCACCACCATATCGGCAATCACCAGCGCTGTCGTTGCGGCATAGGTCAGGCCGAGATGGCCGTGGCCGGTCGCATAGAAAACGCCGGGCATTTTCGACGACGGCGAAATGATCGGGATGGTATCGGGCAGCGCCGGGCGATGGCCCATCCACTCCGTCGCCTCCTCGGCCTTCAGGCCGGGAAGCGCGCGCTGGGCGTGGCGCACCAGCACCCGCGGGCGGCGGAAATCGGGCGCGGCGTCGAGGCCGGCGAGCTCGACATTGCCGCCGACCCGAATGCCGCCGGCCGTCGGCGTCACCATGAAGGCGCGCGCCGGCCAGATCATCGAATGGCGCATGGATATGCCGGGTTTCATGATCTGCGTGTGATAGCCGCGCTCGGTTTCGAGCGGGATCGGCTCGCCGAGTTTTGCGGCAAGGAAACGGGTGTGGACGCCGGCGGCGAGGATGACGGAACCGGCCTCGACCCGGCTGTTGTCCTCAAGCAGAACGACCGATGTGCCATCGCCCTTGCGCTCGATATTGCGGACCGCGCCGGAGAGGAAAATGGCGCCCGCAGCCTTGGCCGCGTCAGCCAGTTTGACCACCAGCTGGTAGGGATCGCGGATCGACTTGTTGTCGGGCAGCAGCACGGCCTTGGCGATAACAGGCGAAAGCGCCGGCTCGTAATATTGGATGGCGCCCTTGCTCAAGACCTCGAATTCGAGACCGTAGCGCTGCATCATGGCGAGATGATCGCGGTCGGCGGCAAATTCCGCCTCGGTCTCATAAATTGCCAGGCAGCCCTCCTCGGTCATCAGCTCGGCCGCGCCGATCGCCTGCAGCATCTCCCTGAAATCGCCGAGCGCCCGCTGCGACAGGCTCATGCCGGCATCCTCGATCGCTCGCAGACGCGACGGGCGGCCGGCGGCAAGGAAGCGCAGGAACCAGGGCAGCATCTTTGCCGCGTAGGACGGCCGCAGCCAGACCGGACCTTCGGGATCGATGAGCCAGCCGGGCATTTTCTTCCAGGTCGAAGGGCCGGAACCGGCGGCAAAATCGAGCGCGATGCTCGCCATATTGCCGAAAGAGGTGCCGCGGCCCGGCTCACCCTTATCGATCAGCGTCACCGCAAGACCGCGCCGCTGCAGCTCGAAGGCGATCGAGGCGCCGATCACACCCGCGCCGACGACCACAACCCGTTTTTTTGTTTCATATGCCATGCCATCAACCCACCATACGGCAGACAGGTTTGCCGCTCGCCAACCTGATATATCAGATCGTCGATGCTGCCTACGGAATTTTTACTGGCTTTCGGGCAGGCCGGCGCCGACGCTGTCGCCAACCGAGCCGACGGTATTGTCCACCGACTGGCCGAGACGTTTCAGCTGGGCGTCGTAGTTGCGGCGGGTGCGCGGATCGAAGATCGCGATCGGCGTGCTGACGGCGACGCTGACGGCACTTCCGGCCGTCTGGGCCGCACCCATCGCCACTGCGCCCACCGCCTCGCCGAGGCCGACATTGGAATCGGTGATCGTCTGGCCGGCAATCAGCCGATCGCCGATCAGCTTCACTACTTCGGGGCTTTCGGCAAATTTGCCGTGGTTCAGCCGGTCGCCGCCCTTGAGCTTGGTGAGATCGAGCACGGTGATGCCGGCCGCCTCCAGCTTGCTGCGATAGGGCTCGGCGGAAGGATCGATCTGGCCGAGCCGGTCGACATTGCCGGAAATGCGCCGCGACAGCGCCAGCGCCCGATCATCCCTGGAGACGAAGATGGTGAAATGCGGCTTGTCCTTGCCGAGGCTCATGAACTGGCGGCCGAAGACGTCGACATCGAGATCCGGCGAGGCAAGGATGACATTGTTGATCTTCGACGCGACGTGGCCATTGCGGATCGCCATCTGCCGCAGCGCTTCGACGGTCAGCCATGTGCCCATCGAATGGGCCATGACGGTGACGTCGCTGACAGCCGGATTGGCGGCCGTGCGGGTCAGCAGCTCTTCCAGCGCATCGCGGGAATAGTTGGTGCTTTCCTTGTCGTAATTATAATCGAAGATGCTGGCGCGCGACGGCCAGGTGAAGACGACGGGGGCGACGTCGGCATGCGAATCATGGACGATCTGGGCGAAACGATAGACGGCATCCTCATAGCGGTTGTTGAAGCCGTGCACGAAGACCAGCACCCGGCGGCTCTTCGGCATATGGCCCTTCAGCCAGCTCTCGCCGGCCCGCTCGCCTTGCAGCGGATCGACGGAGACGGTGACGAAATCGCGTAAGGGATCGGCCGGCAGCCGCTTTGGCCATTGCACCTGCCCGACCTTGCGATTGGCTTCCGGCGGGATGGAGATATCGACGGCATTGACGGTGAGCCCGGTGCCGCGTTCGCCGGAAAACAGCACGGCGGGATTGTCATCGGCAGCACGCGTCGTCGCAACGAGAAGGTCGACCTTCGAGGTGCCCGGCGGCACCGTGCCGGCCGCCTGCATGACACCGACCGGCCTGCCGCCGCAGCCGGCGAGCGCCATTGTTGCAACCAGAAGACCTGTCAGGGCCGCATGCGAGGCGCGCCATTTGCCGATCATGGCCAAACTCCAACCGGTGCGCGCACCGGACAGGGGGCGCCCGTTCAAATAGTCCGACGACGCCGGCCGAGTCAAACCGGGTGAGATGGAAAAGCGGATGCCGTGGGAAAGCTTGCGCGGAAAATGAAAAGAGCCTGGCGCGGGAGGAGGTGCGCCAGGCTCTTGATCCTGACTGACAACTGGGAGGAGGAGTGTTGTCAGTCCGATGTAAGAGCGCTGGGAGGAGGAGTGCGCTGCTTACGAAGATAGTGATACCCCATTCATTTGATCGGGAATAGCGAAAATACCGCAATGCAGCAATGCATTGGGCGCATGGCTTGCCGTTAAAATGACAGGTCATCGCCTCATTTTGCAGCATATTTGACCAGGTGGTCAAAATTGTGCTGAAAAATGCGGCCTTGGAGCTTGCCCCTCATCCTCCTGCCGCCACCGACCGGGGTCGAGCCACGGGTCTCGACCCGTCCTTCGGACCCCCGTAAACGGGGCGAAGGGGGATAGCCGCGACCTCTCGACTCCCTCTTCTCCCCAGCGGGGAGAAGGTGCCCGTAGGGCGGATGAGCGACTATCTGGGTTGTCAAGTTGCATATTCGAATTCTCTTCGCGCATCTCGTGCTTTTGCATTGAGAATGACGAGCAGTTTTCGGGCGAGCGCGATGCGGATGACCATTTTCGGTTTGCCGCT
>NZ_NWSV01000045.1 GCF_002531935.1 Rhizobium chutanense
GGTGCGATCGGCAACAAGGTGCCGATCTCGTTGGTGAATTCGGGAGGCGCAACCAGCCCGCCTCCCTGAATGAAGCCGGAAAACTCTAGCATCCGGTGGTCCAACGTTTGGGAGCGGTTCAAGACCGCCGAGGCTCTAATCGCCGCCGGATGAAAATTCAGTGGCAGGTCATTTGAAGGCCAACCACCTACCTTCCTGCCGAACACTGGCAGACCAGAAAACAAGGGGCGCAGCCAATACACGTCGCTTGATCAGTGCTTGTGAGATACGCCGGAGCCAAAGAGGAGCCGTAGTGAGTAGTGAACGCACTGTCATGCAGGTTCCTCCATGTCGCCCCCCCCCCCGCGCCAAGAACGCTAGGGCACACCCCCGGATTGCTTGATTGCTGGGCAGATTAGCGAAGAATTCCGCCCTATATGAGCCGTTTCAACCGCACTTAAACGCGCGCTACATCTGAATAGGTCTTAATTGTTGTTAAGCCATTATCGACCAGGCCAGTTCCCGCCTCGGCGAGCTTTTGGAGGTTGTCGAAGCCAAATCGATGTACGTCGCGGAGCGTCTTCGAGAGTACTACGAGCCGCCCCGCCGTGAGTAATATCCGACCGAATCCCTCATGGTTCACAGTCAACACCGGTGACGCCATCAGTCCGGACTGCTCCTCTATAGCAAGTGCTACGGCGGCATAGAAGATCTCAAGCCGCCACTGCACCTCTAGGTCAGGTCCCCCGATGAGAGGAATCGCCCTACGCTGCTGCCTCGTCACGATGAAATCACAGAGCAAATCGGTGTCCGATTTCTCTTGCCACAATTCAAAGGTGTCTTGAGCACGCATCAGACGCAAGAGGCACTTAATGAAAGGCGTGGCGAGAGCATCTTTCTCATCTAATCGAGCATTGTTGGGGACAGGGGTGACGTTTGACATCAGTTAAAATCCTCCTGAGTGTTGGATGCGGTTTGACTAAGGGCCACACCCGCTTCCGGTAACACCATCCCTTAAAATGGTGCGGCAGATGGGACCTGTGGCGACGCAACTTGGCCCGGACGAATGACATGGCCCCTCGAAACGGGGCGGCCGCAACAACAACGGCAAGCGGCGGGCAACGCTGGCGGGCTTGACGAAAAGCGCTTCACAAGCGAGATTCCCGTCGCGATAGTCCAGTGGCGGTAGGTTTCGCCGCGAACTCCACCCTCAACCAACCTATTCGCCGCCAGGTGTAAAACCGTGTCTCGGGCTTTCGAATTGAGGATCAGGCGGGGGGTGGAATCAGCTTTTCGAGGTCGACAAGGACAGTGAGAGTATCTTGAGAGGCCGTGTACTTGCCGATACCCCCTTTTCCGTGCGAACTGATGCAGACCTGCCATGTATTTTCCCTTCAAGGTTCAAATCGACTTCGACCGGACGCCACACGTTCCACCAGGCGATTGCCCGCCGCGTAGTTCTGGGAGTTCAAGACTCATGCCAGTCTCCTCCGCTGAGGTTCGGAACACGGCATCTGTATTGTTTCCAGCTTCTTAGCTAGCCCATGAAGAATTGATCGAGGACAACGTTGTCGTGAACCGGACAAGACGCGGTGGGGATCGAAGAAATGGCATCCCGGTGCAGCGGCGGAACCTATTCTCCGGCCACGTCAGCAACAAATGACACCCGCCGAAGCCGCTCCGCTCTCAATTCGCGGATTGGGCGCAATGTCCGGCCGCTTGCCGAGGTGCAGCCGGTCGATCTTCTTTGCTTGGCGATCACAGCGCCTCCCAGTGATGGACTCCGAGACCCGCATGCATCACTGGCTGGAGCTCCCTTCCTCGACAGTTAGCGCCGTCATTTGGGGGAATGCCGCGGGCAAATGGAATGCAGGCATAGGCCCCCGCGACGCCGGCGACAGCTCAACAACGCTCTGAATTTCCACAGTGAACGGCTGTTAGACGTAGCCGGCAAAGGGGAAGCTCACGAAGATCAGATGGCCCTTCAGGGCCGGGTCCTGGTCCGATGCCCACCGGATCGACCGGCCGCAAGGTTTTAGGACCGTTTCAACAACCAGCCCCTGGGCGCCTCGGCGGCGTGTATCTTAAGTTGCCGGCGTGCGTCGGCCGCGTTCACTCTCTATCCGCACCAGAACACGGCACCCGGGGGATCATGCTGCCGGCACGACCTAGCTGGCCGGTACCGTCGGCGCCGGCAAGAGGATGACTGTGGCAGCGGCCGTCATGGAGCAGTGCTGCCTCGGTGTGACCGCTGAGGCGATACTCGCTGTTTCCGGTCATTGCTTAGCACAGGCCGGAAAAGCGTTTCTGGTACCTTAGCGAACGCTCGCGATTTTAGCAGGGACAACGGGACCTGGCGGCAAGCGGACCCCAAACAAGTGCGAAGCAAACCGAATCTTTGGCAACCTCAAAGAGGGTGGAGTCGATACCCTGGGGGTCAAGCGCCCGCGTCGTCGCGGAGCATTGGGCGCGGAGGGGTTTGCGGATTCTCGATACGTGATTGGCACATCAGTCGGACCTCAGCCGATCTTCGTGCAAAAGGATCCTTTAAAAATGGGCCCCTTAACGCGTGCCTTGGCATGCTTGCTTGCTGACGAAGTTTAGGTTGAGAATTGAACACCGCTAGTTATTCGCAGGATTGCTCGGCAAACGAACGAGGCGGGGTGGCGTTCCAAGCATGAGCTGGGACAGATAGGGAATGTCGCGCACGCTCCAGCGAACTGCTAGTGCTACGGCAATGATCATCGTCCCGAGAATTCCCGCCGCGCCAGACCTCATTGTGGGAGCCCATTGTTCTCCGTAATGTATCAAATCCATGAGACGGAATACCGTAGCCTGCACCAGGTACAACACGAGCGTGCTCTGCCCCACTTCCACGGCGATAAAGCGAACCACCCGGTTCGAGCGTCCAATTTCCAGGATTGAAGCAGAATCTCGATCATCACTGCAGAGGCCACTGTCGAGCCAAAAAACATCAGAAGGATATCTTTTGCCGACTGCAGATCCTGGATTAAGGCGAGATTGTTGTAGACATAGGTGTCCTCGCGCCACGCCATGAAGCACAAGCTAGCCGCGATAGAGGCGGACATCATCAGGAGTGGCTTATGATACCGCATTATGCTCGTCCACCAATCTCTCGACTGCGCAAATGAAAATCCCATGCAGAAAAAGGGATAGGTGTACTTTATGAGAGGGAATATAGAAAACGTCACGGGGGCAACTGCGACCAGTATGGATGAGACAAGCAAAGAGCGTGCCGACCCGGAGTTGAAGATCGAAATAAGTTTGACCAAAAGAAAAGAAGCAAACGCAGCCCAGATGAACCAGTATGTGCCGACGAAATCGTGCATGAATTGCAACAGGTTGCCAGGTGCGTCCGGCGGCCGGGGAAACATGAGCAATTTGACTGCCTCCAAAAGGGTGAACCAGAACAGCGTCGGCACCAGGAGCTGCAGCGCGCGATCACCGATGGCTTGCCTGAACGATTTGCCTAGTAGCCCTGATCTAGAGAGATATCCGCTTATCGCCATAAAGAGAGGCATGTGAAACATGTAGATCGATTTGAAGCATGCCGAATCCCAGAAGCCATCACCCTCGTAAAAGATATATTGTATCAGGTGACCGAAAATCACCAAGACAATGAGTATTCCTTTGGCGAAGTCTAAAGCTAGATCGCGATCGTCGGCCTCTGGCGCCTCAGGCACTGTCTTTCCACCTACAATTCTTGCTCGCATTCTCAACATCTCACGATGCCTACGGGAGCCTTTGAAAGCGGCATTTTCCAACCTCTCGTTCATCATGCAGGCTAATCCAGCTTCCGATCAGCGCTCCGACTTCGGCATGCTGAACGACGGCCAACGGTCATACAATTTGCCTGGGTTCCAAGTTCACAGGGCGACCGTGGCGACTTAGGCCCAGTAGCCGTTTTCGGCGTGTCCATTGGCTGTTTTTCGCCGCAACGTACGCCCCGCCTAAACTCGCTGCCGCGCAACTGCTTGGGCTGCCACGTCGTCGAAATCTTCTAACGGACATTTGCGCGTATGCAAGTAGCGCTGCTTGACTCTGCACTCGGCTATTGTTGCGATTGCATATGATTCTCCATGCCAAACTTGCGCGACACCGTATCAAAAGAACATATTGCCGATTCAATGGCTCCTAGCCGCTGTGGGTATCGTCTATCACCTACCGGCGCTTGGGTGTGGATCGGCACCCCAGCGCAACCCCCGGACGCTGGAGATTTGCTCCATTAGATCCGCCGCCCAACGTGTCCTATATGGCAGCCTCACCATTGTAAAATTCATGCTCCTAATGACACGCATCTGCGGTATGGATGAGTATCGCGGACCCTTGACAACCTTGAGCGGAAGGTCGGTGAGTATCGCGATACACGAGGCTTTGGCCGCGATCGCCGCCGTTTTGGATCGCCGCCAATGATAGCTGGACGTTGGGCTGCCATTGTCGATCCGTATGCGACGTTTGTCGATACGTCAGAGACGACCGTGGTCCCAATCCGTAGGAAGATCGCAGTAAGCGTCAAGATATGCGGGATGCAACGGCCAGTGTCTGGGGATGCGCTCCCCTGTCAAGGTCGAGACCCCCTCCTCGATCAGTGGCTTTCCCTTTTTGGGATACCTCTCCTTCGGTGGCGAAAGAATGAAACCGGGCTGGATATGTCGCTGGTCATTTCGCGCGATTCAAATTGGCGCAGACTTTGCGGCTCGCTTGACGCGACGATCCCCCTGAGCTGAAGAAGGCCGGCCGCAATAGCGCCGAGCATTGGCGCACATATATAAAGCCAGAGTTGAGAGAGTGCCGCCCCTCCTGCGAAAAGTGCTGGGCCGATCGATCGTGCTGGATTCACAGAAGAACCCGAAACGGTGATACCGCCAAGGTGGATCGCAACTAAGGCAAGTCCAATCGCCAATCGTGCAACAGCGCCGCGTCCAGCCGTGCATTTGAGGAATACAGTTACGAACAGGAACGTGGCGATAAACTCGAATAGGAACGCAGCTCTCCATCCGTAGACTACCCAGCCGGTTTGGGCGAAACCTTCTAGGGTGATATCGTAACCGCCGACCTTGTTCATAGCGATAAGGTAGAGCGTGCCTGCCGCCGCGATAGCTCCTGCACATTGGGCGGAGACATACGCGAGAAAGTCCCACACTCTCAATCGGCGCGACACGAGGAAACCCAGGCTGACCGCCGGATTGAGATGCGCGCCCGAGACTGGGCCAATCGTGTAGGCCATTGCAACCACGGTCGTCCCGAAGGCTAAAGCGACACCCAACAGGCCCACCTCTTGACGCATATAAAGCAATGTGCCGCAGCCGAGGAAGACAAGTGTGAAGGTCCCGAAGAATTCGCAAACATACTTTTTCATTTTTCACTCCATTGATTAGACCCCACGTACTTTTCGGTGTCATCCTCGTGCCGCCAAGCGTTCCGCATGCACCGAACCAATCATCGTGTCAGGTCCCGAAAACCTCCGTAGTTGACTTCAATTGCGTCCTTGTCCGACGAGATCGGCATCAGAGCCTATGGTCAACCAGCGTCACCGATCACCAGCAAACGTCGTACCAAATGAAATATGTTGCGCATCACAGCGATCGCTCTGATGACGTTCGGTCTTATGTTCGAAAGTGCCGTGAACAGGATAGGCAGGCGAACCGTACCGAGACGTATGGACCCGAGCTGGGCTACGAACAAATCGCCAAGCAGCCCATCCTCAAATTATCGAAACAACGACCCTCTTCATGGCTCCAAGCGGAAGGTGGTGCAAAGCAGGAACCAGGACAAGGGTTGATAAGACCGCCAGGGACGTTCACGAGAAGTCGAGTAACGCCCCTTAGCCACGAACAGGCACATGATCCTTGGCGCGATTTGAAGTCCGCGTGAATTCCCTTGTCCCCAGCGCAACCGTCGACATTTTTCGCAAATGTCGGGCATTCGCCACTTTTGTCAGATTTGTCGTGACTGGAACGTTTTGTTCGCCGGTCTCTCCGCCAAATACACATCAACCTGCCCTCAACCCGCCCATCGATAAACGAAAATCATCTTCTTGGCGCGTCGGAGCAGTTGGCATGGTGTTTGCTGATCCCTGGTTACAAGCGGCAGAAAGCAGTCTGCATGATGCCGGTTCATGAAACGAACGGAACGGAGGCCACCTGACCGTTCGTCATCGGATCCGCGTTCTACCAAAGCGGCCATGCATAGTCCGCCGGCGGAAGGGGTCAATCCCGATGTCACAGCTTGCAACCAACTCAAAGAGAAGGAAAATGCAATGACCAAGATTTCCGAAAGATCATTTGAAACGATCGAAAACCCGGGGTCATCGCCGCTCAAGGTGCCAGATCAGTTCGGCGCATCCGTTGAAAAGGGGAACAAGCAGGTGACAGAGGCTCTTTTGAAATTTGCGTCCGGCGCTGAAGCGACACAGAAAATGCTGCCTCCGATCCTCGAAACGACAAGTCTATTCGGCAACGAATTGTGGTGGAAGACGATCGCTGCACTGCAAGCCGACGCCGAGGCCGGCTTCTCACATTTGCAAGCTTTGCTGGGCGCGAATTCGCCGTCGCAGATCCTCGAACAGCAGTCGGCCTTTTTCCGCAAGCGGGTTGAGACAAGTTTGCAGCACGCCAAGGAAGTCCGGGAGCTCTCAAGCAGGGCGGTGGAGGAAATCTCAAAGCCGGTCAAGGATGCTTTTGACAAGGTCCTGACGAACCCCAAAGCGACGTAAAGTTGACTCGGCACTAAGATCAGGGCTGGACGAATCATGATCGGAGCCGCTTTCGAGGAGACAACATTATGCGGCCGACTGATGTTTCATCTGTTCGCGGCGCTGGCGAATTCCGGCGTGATCTGGTCAGAGAGCGGACCCGTGCCGGCCCGGAGGAACGTGGTAGGCGCGGCGGCGGCCGCCGCTGATAAGCTTGCCAGGGCCTCATCTGGTGGCTGGCCACAAAGTGCGCGAGGCCATCGCACCTTACGAGGCTCTTAGATGGTTACATGTGGGGGATAGTAAAATGATTGTAGCTGTTCCAAATAGCGGGGCGTCACGGATTAACCAATCCGGTGTAGAAGCATTACGAGAATTTCCTAACTTTCCGATAGGCGGGATCTTGTTCAAGGATATAGCGCCTATGCTGGCTGGTAGAGGTGCATTGGGCGAAGTCGTTTCTACCGTCGCAAGCCAAGTGTCGGGAACAGAAATCGATGCCATTTTGGCGGTTGATGCGCGTGGTTTCATCTTGGGCGCCTCATTGGCTGATAGGCTCGGTTGCGGTTTCATCATGGTAAGGAAACCCGGTAAACTGCCGGGGGACGTCCTCTCATTTGAATACAGCTGTGAATACTGCTCCGGAACCCTGGAGGTAACTGCCGGCCTCATCGGTGACGGCCTGCGATGCCTGATTGCTGATGACCTTCTAGCGACGGGTGGCACTGCTCGGGCGACTGGGAATTTTGTCAAGTCCCAAGGCGGAGAGATCGCCGGATACGCATTCATACTCGAAATCGAAGTTTTGAAAGGCAGGCGTCAATTGGACGACGCACCAGTGATCAGTGCGATGACGTGCTAGCGCAGCAACATAGACGTAAGGAGGCAAGCGCATGAATACCCCTGATTGGCTTTCGACACCGCAGGACGTGCATGTAGCCAGTCAGACGCTACAGGCCCTCGTCACAAGTGAACTTTCGAAACGAGTCGTCTCGGAAAACGAAATTAAAACGATCTATCTGTTTCTAACCCGCAAGTGCAATTTGGGATGCCACCACTGTTATATCGCAGGCGTCGGGCCCAAGGCCAAGGGCATTGATTTCAACCTGGAGGCGATCCAAGGACTGATCGAGCAAGCACTACCCAATGGGCTGCGCAAGGTTAAGGTTTCCGGGGGTGAACCGATGGTTCACAAGGAATTCATGGCAGTCATGGAATATCTCGCATCCTGTGGGCTGAAGGAGCTGGTTTTCGAGACGAATGGAACCCTCTTTGACGAGTTCACGATCGAGCAGCTAAGTAGGCTCCCCAATTTGACGGTCTTCATCAGCCTCGACCATTTCGACCCAGAGGCGCACGACGCTTTCAGAGCAAAATCGGGTGCGTTCGCCAAGACTGCGATTGTCCTGCAGCGGCTTGGAAAAACTGACATCTCTACGGTGGTAACGACGACTGCCTATCGCAACAACTATGACAAGGTGATTTCGATTATAGATTTGGTGCTCGGCTGGGGCATCAAGAAGCATCGGACGCTGCTCAACATACATCCGATGGGCAACGCGCGCAGCCATGAGGACAATGCGATAAGCTTGGAGGAATGCAAGCTACTGATAGGCGATCTTTTGAAATCTCCCCATTTTGAGAGTGGCGCTGCATACATGACTCTGCCGCCGGCTCTGATGCCTCTCAAGTATCTGAACGGCGTGCATACTTGCGGTTGGGGCGACAACGTACTGGGCATACTGTCGAACGGACAAGTTTCGATGTGCAGTGCCTCCTACGATGATCCGGAAATGATCGCCGGCAATGCCTTCGAAATGCCCTTGATGGAAATCTGGCGCAACAGCCCGTTCTTCCATGAGCTACGCGAGGTGGTGAGTGGCGAGGTTAAGGGCGTCTGCGGCAACTGCGTGTTTTATCCAGTCTGTCGCGGCGTCTGCAAGATGAGTAGCTGGTCGCACTATGGTGAAAAGGACGCGCCCTATCCGCTGTGCCAGGAACTTTACAATAACGGAGGTTTTCCGGAGTACGCCCTGGTGGACCCGACGAAAGATTCCACCTACCGCCGCGGAGTTATAGCGAAAGAGCGTCGGCCCGCCGCCGAAGCTCCTGTCTATAACTTCTCGGAGGAAATCGCGGCTGCTGCGCAACACACTCACTAACGCAGGAGGCGCGACGTAATAATTGCTGTGTCGACGACGTAATTTAACCAGGTCAACAAAAATAACGTGGAGGATTGAGGATGAGCAGAGCTTTCCGAGGTGCGGCGGGTGTGGCGCACACACTTGCGAACAACGCGATACGATCCGGCAACAAAGCAGCCGCCCAGCAAGCCCAGGTGATTTCTCGTCTCGCGGAAGGACTCGCCCGGCTGCAGGCGGGTTTGGATGACCAAGCTCAGCAATTGACGGCTGGCCTTGTAAAATTAGAGCAATCGCTAAAGGTGTCACGCAGATCGCAACGGTCGAAATCCGGCTCACTCGCTGCTAACGGCGAACTACAAGACTACTACGTTGATATAACCGCCTCGAAGAAATTTGGCAAAGCCAATTGGCCGCGCGCCGCCGATTCAGGTCTTGTAGGACGCCGCATTGGGCGAGGACCGGTTAGGATGACTGGTTCCGACACACAATCGGCAAAGGCGGTTACCGCCGCATTCGCCAAACTTCTTTCGGCTCAGGCACAATTGCTGCAGATACGCAGTGAAGTGGAAGACCTCAAGAAGGTTCAGAGGTAGCGGCAATGGCTAGTTCCCGACTGTTTGGCTACGCCGTTGACGAAGAGGATGGCAAGCTGGTAATCGTGATTGACGGATTGCTTGCCGAAAGTTGCATCCGGCAAATTCGGGACAGCGCCCAGACGGGCCGCGGTGGTGAACTCTTGTCGCGATTGCTGCCGGTAAGTTCGGTTTACAAGCTTATGTCTGGACAAGAGGAACGCGCTGAAGAAACGCTCAGCCTTGAACAGTTGCTTGGACAAAACGTCGACCAGAGTTTCGCTTCCTTCGAACAACAGTTCGCCGACCTGAGGCAGACACTAGCCGAATTCGGCAGCCCGGAAAGTTCGAAATAAATCACGCAGCCGTATCAGGAGTCTCCGCGATGCTTCGGTTGTCACCAGAAGACTCTATTTTGCTGATCACCTGCCGGGCCTACCTACGACCCGAGGATGAAGAGCGTTTGGTTCGTCTCTGCAAGGAGCCTGTCAACTGGCCCTATGTGGTATGGCGCGCCGAGCATAATCGGACGGTGCCGCTGCTTGAGAATCACTTGCGCCGCCTCGATTTGTTGACACTATTGCCTACTGAGGCGGCGCATTACGTTCAGTGCTGGACTGTCATGTCAAAGGTCAGGTCCGCACTCGAATTTCGCAATCTGCCAGAAATCATGGATGCGCTGGATCGGGCCGGCATCGCCTGGTTCCTGGTGAAGGGACCAGATCTCGCGCTTCTCCACTATCCCGATCCACTCCTACGGCCGATGACCGATCTCGACATCATGGTCAAGCCCGCTGACGCGCAGCGCGTGCAGCGGCTCATGTTCGATCTCGGCTACCGGCACGGTATTTTCGACCCTTCAAATGGCAACTGGCATCCGGAACGAAAGGAACTCGATGACGAAACCTTCCGCGAAAGCTATTCCTTGCCGGTGTTTGTAAGGATAGAATCCGTTGAATCTCCGTTCCCTGGTCCCGCGGTGCCACGCCAGCTGCGCTACCGCCACGTAAAGGGATACATCGATTCCGCGAAGAAGCTGCACATGCCCATCTTCATTGATATGCATGTAAATCTCTCCGTCGGCATCGATGTCGAAGACATATGGTCAGGCGTGCGTCTTGCAAACGGTCTAGGCCGCATATTGCAGGTCCAATCCGCGACTGGCGCCGTCTGGTTCCTTTCGGCCAGGCTTTATCACGAGGCCTTCCTTTATAATTCGCTTCGACTATTGATGTTCGGCGATCTTCATGCGGTTCTACACAAAGAAATGGCGAATATTAGCTGGGCGGAGGTCGCTGCGATAGGTTACAAATACGAGATGAGGCCGGCGTTATATTTCGTCCTGACGCAGATGAAGCGCATCTGTGGGATAGACATACCGTCCGAGTTCCTAGAGCTCATTCGACCTGATCAAACCGAGGTACCACTTCAACATGATTGGGGCGACGTGTTGCCCAAACTGCTGTCTATTCCCACTGTTAACGATCTTGAGCTGGCGTAAATATGGCGCCCGAGTCACCATATCGTACAGATCCTGCGGCGAACGACCTTCGTATCGCAGCAACCGAAACCTCTGCAAAGTTTGCGTCAACAGTCCATCGGGCCCTCACGCGGTCAGGAATAACGATCCTAAACACGCAGGTGTTCAGCAATGGCCAGATGGCTGTCACTCCGCGCGACGGCGGGCTTGGCGGAAATGTGGTGGTCGTGCAAACATTTCCTGACAGCGTTCATGATCGTCTTTTCGAGTTGTTCCTAGCGCTTGGTGCCGTGCGGGCGCGGGGTCCCCGCACGATTACCGCTGTTCTTCCCTACCTCCCATATTCGCGTTCGGATCGCCCTGCCTTCGACGGCGGACCTGTACCGGTGCGAATCCTTGCGGGGATTATCGAAACGCTCGGTATAGATCGGCTGATAACTTTCGAACTCCATGTTCCTCAGCTGTGCGCCGCATTTGCCTGTCCTGTCGTCAATCTTCAGTTCGCTCCCGCCCTAGTTCGCCATCTCGGTTCTGCGGCCGTCGATGGCGACATGGTCGTTTCACCGGACTTCGGCGGAGCGAAGCGAGCTGAGCACTTGGCGGCCCTGCTCGGCTGCCCATTCGCTGTCATGCGCAAGCACCGCAGAGACGATGATGACTTTCGGGAGAGCGTCGAGATTCTGGGGGACGTTGCTGGCCGGACGATCATCCTGATTGACGACGAAATCAACAGTGGTCAGACGGCTTTTTCAGCCGCCGCACATCTCAAAGCGGCAGGCGCTCGCAAGATAACCCTTGCCGCAGCCCATGCCATATTCACGCCGTCGCTGAACGAAAACTGGGGACGGTCTCAGATCGACCGCATCGTTGTGACCGACAGCGTCGGACGTACCGACAATTTCCCCGACAGTGTCGAAGTAGTCTCGATCGGCAACGAAATTGCAGGCGCGCTGCAGGCACGCTGAGAAGCATTACCTGAAATCTAGCATCACGCGATTAACACGTGGATCGAGCGCCTGCTCGAATGCCTCTTGGGCGTTTGACGAGGGCCAAAGATTGACCTGCAGCACGTCGAAGCGTGCGGCGTGTTCAACGATGGTTCGAATGGCATTTCTCACGTCGTCCGCGCTTTGGGCTATGGTGCCGATCAGTTCAATTTCCCGGTAATGCAGAAAGTTAGCGCCTACCGATAACAAATCGGACGTCGGAATCGATTGGTAGAGTACAATCCTGGCACCGCGTGACGCCGCAGCTATGGCCCCCTGAATGCCTCTGACACCGAAGCGCGTGCAAAAGATGCAGTCGAAGCCCCAGCCATCCGTTAATTTCTCGACGAGTTTCGGATCAGACAGAGAATGAACTGACCCCGTTGCATGGGCGCCGGTCGACATCACAGGCCCATGCGTTGCCACGTCGTCATCGAAAAGGTAAACGTCGCATCCTTTGGTTGTCAGAAGTATCGAATGGAGAAGGCCCATCGTGCCTCCGCCGATGACGGCCACAGTGTCTCCAGCCTTTGCACGCGCCCTATTTATGCCGCGTGCCACGCAGGCGACAGGTTCAACTAACGCGGCACGCTCGGGAGCCAAAAAGGAAGGTACGGAAAAAACCTGATAGGCGGGTACGCCCACAAAATTGGCCAATCCCCCCGGCCCCTGCGGCACCCCTCCTCTCGCTTTAGGATTTAAATATGCACAGTGGTTGTCCAGTCCGAGGCGGCAGGCACGACATTGGCCGCATCTGCGCATTAAAAGCACCGCAACGCGGTCTCCTACGCGCAGGCCATCCGGTACATCGTCCGGCAGAGACACGATCGTGCCTGACAACTCGTGCCCGCCCCAATAGGGGTAAGTCGGCTTGGCGCCCCGATAAACGCGTTGCTCCGGTGTGCAGAGTCCACACAACTCTATCCGCACACCGACTTCGGACGATACGGCGAGTGGAACCGACAATGTCCATTCTTCAACCTTGCGGGGGCAAGTAATTACGAGTCCACGAACCTCCATACGAGACCTCTCGCTCCCCGACACACCGACTATCCTAATATGTACACTTACTTGCATCCAGAATCTAGCCAACAACCACAGGCGGCAGTCAGAAAGCTGATGAAATCACGTGCCTTGCTGGCGGGCTTGCTTATGTCCTGGGTCTTGACAAGCTTCTCGGAGATATCGTCGGCGCAAACGGCAAAGGACGTTTCAAGCGGCAGAAGTGTTCCCTTGCGCAAGGAGCGACGAAACTATTGAAGGTAGAGTGGAGCGCTTGGGCCGCGTCAATGCCACCAGCCTCAAACACGAGCCGCGGTTTACCAGCCCGTTCTTCGATGCATCCTCATCTCTGCGAAGATGCCATGTCGCCTTCCCTCATCTGCCCGCGCGAACCCTCCTAAGAGCCTATCGCCACATCGTCCAAAGCTTCATCCTTCGTGGCGCACCGGTTCGAACCGAACAGACCAACAATCCGAGTCGCACCGAGAAGGATGACGGCAACTAGATCGGTAGTTGGGCGGCCGCAACATCAGAAAGGTCTCAGCGTTTGCTGGACGCGTGCCTGCGATGGCGGTGGTGGCAACGATCTTCTCTGGCTGCCCCAAGCGCGGGAGAGGCCATTCGACGCTAGCAAGAGTTCGCTCGAACCTGATATCCGTTACCGCAACGACTTCGCTGAGACCACCTCCCAGGCACCATTCTACGATGCCGGCGAACAAGGTCAGCGTTGCCTCGTGAACGGAACCATCTCCCCTCCCCTCCCCTCCACTCTTCGAGGTGTCGACGCAAAAGCGAGAACTCTAGACCATCAGGGGATTGGCGTTCAGGCGGCCCTTCGGGAGCAGAGACGGAAATACGTCTACCAGCATGGTCGGTCCCATCGCAGACAAATCGCGTGCACATCCTGCAAGTGGTCCAGCCGCGGTGACATCCAGGATGGCAGTCGGGGCGAGAGCGTCAACCCCATCTGCCTCGCACTCGTCGACTACTTCTACATCCCAAGTGCGAGTGGAAAAGATCCTCGCACGTAGCCTATGATCGTCCTGAAGCAGCTACGCTTCGTAGTAAATTTTTGGTGTCGAGATCGCGAATACCTGCATGAATTTCTCCGCCGCCGTTAGGCGCCGGGAACTCTGCACGAATTGGAATCGGGCGTCCGTTGTCGAATGCTTACGGTTTTGTGCGAGTGAGTCGCGGCAAGGGGATCACCGACTTTGCCGAGGTCTTCTGCTTTTCGTCTAAATCGCCGGGGCACATTTGTAGGATTCACAATAAAACACACCATGACCAATCGGTACCGCGGTCTTGCTAAGCTGCAGGATATAAACGGAAAAATCCATTTACTCTACGTTCCGGGTTTATCCACGTTAGCCTTTCGTTAACCTAAAACCCCTTGCTCAAAATGCAGAATCGGCTCTAATAGCTAGTGGCGGAACTTTAGCGGTTTCGCGAAAAGTTCCGCCACTTGCAGGAAATGGATTTTGAGATGGCGAAAACCGCAGCAAACACAGCGCCGGTCGTCGAAGGGTTGACCGCATTGATGGAGCGTCATGCTGACGCTCTCTCCAGCCAACTTCAAGCACATCATCTCAAGGTCTTCCCGCCGACGTCCGAAAAGGGCATTCGATCCTTTGCACCGTCAGAAGCCTCAAAATTGCTTGGCATCGGTGAGTCTTATCTTAGACAAACTGCTTCGGAAATGCCTGAACTGCACGTTAGTATGAGCCCTGGCGGTCGACGCACGTTCACGATCGAAGATATTCATTCAATCCGTAAGCACCTGGACCTGATTGGCCGCGGGAACCGGCGCTACCTGCCCCATCGTCGCACGGGGGAGCAGCTTCAAGTCGTCTCGGTGATGAATTTCAAAGGCGGCTCGGGCAAGACGACGACAGCCGCGCATCTGGCACAGTACCTGGCAATGCGTGGCTACCGGATTCTCGCGATTGATCTTGATCCCCAAGCAAGCCTTTCCGCACTCTTCGGCAGTCAGCCAGAAACTGACGTTGGTCCGAACGAAACACTCTATGGCGCCATCCGGTATGATGACGAGCAGGTCCCAATCGAGCAGGTTGTCCGAGGAACGTACATCCCGGATCTTCATCTAATTCCTGGCAATCTTGAACTGATGGAGTTTGAGCACGATACCCCGCGCGCGCTTATGAACCGGAAGGAAGGTGACACGCTTTTTTACGGTCGGATCAGTCAGGTCATCGAAGACATCGCGGACAACTACGATGTCGTCGTTATCGATTGCCCTCCCCAACTTGGCTATCTCACGCTTTCAGCTCTGACCGCCGCAACCTCGATCCTCGTCACCGTCCATCCCCAGATGTTGGATGTAATGTCGATGAACCAGTTTCTGGCGATGACCTCGAATCTCCTTCGGGAAATCGAGAACGCAGGCGCCCAGTTCAAGTTCAATTGGATGCGCTACCTCGTCACTCGTTTTGAACCGAGCGATGGCCCGCAGAACCAGATGGTGGGCTATCTGCGTTCGATCTTCGGCGAAAATGTCCTCAATTTTCCGATGCTCAAGACGACCGCCGTTTCGGACGCTGGCCTGACGAATCAAACCCTCTTTGAGGTTGAGCGCGGACAGTTCACGCGCTCGACCTATGATCGGGCCTTAGAGGCGATGAACGCCGTCAACGACGAGATCGAAACTCTAATCAAAAAAGCATGGGGTAGAACCACATGAGTCGGAAGCACCTCCTTGACGTCACCACGGACGCGCCCGACAGCTCATCAGCTGCTGAACACAGAGCGGCAAAGACTCGCTCCATGCCGCTTCTCGGCGTGACCAGAAAAGAACGAGATCCAGCGACGAAGCTGACTGCAAACATCGGTAACGCGTTGCGCGAGCAAAATGATCGTCTTGGTCGTGCCGAGGAGATCGAGCGGCGTCTCGCCGAAGGTCAGGCCGTGGTTGAACTGAACGCGTCGTCAATCGAGCCGTCCTTCGTTCAGGATCGCATGCAAGGTGATATCGAAGGACTTCTTGCATCCATCCGCGAGCAAGGACAGCAGGTCCCAATCCTTGTGAGACCTCATCCCGTTAAACCCGCGCACTACCAAGTTGCCTTTGGACACCGCCGGCTGCGCGCCGTTTCGGAGCTAGGACTGCCGGTCAAGGCGGTTGTTCGAGACTTGACGGACGAGCAGTTGGTTGTCGCACAGGGTCAGGAAAACAATGAGCGCGAAGACCTCACCTTCATCGAAAAGGCACGTTTCGCACACAAGCTAAACAAGCAGTTTCCACGAGAAATCGTCATCGCGGCTATGTCAATCGATAAAAGCAACTTGTCGAAGATGCTCCTGCTTGTTGACGCCCTCCCCTCTGAATTGATCGATGCCATCGGCGCCGCTCCAGGCGTTGGACGCCCAAGTTGGCAGCAATTGGCAGAGCTGGTTGAGAAAGCATCGCCTCCGGCAGGCGCTGCGAAATATGCTGCCTCGGAGGAGGTGCAGGCGCTGCCGTCGTCGGAACGGTTCAAGGCAGTGATCGACCATCTGAAACCGCGTCGGACTGCGCGCGGGTTGCCAGACGTCCTGTCGACCCCCGATGGCGACAGGCTTGCGCAGGTCACGCAGAGCAAGAGCAAGCTAGAAATTACCATTGACAGGAAAGCCACGCCGGATTTCGCGGCTTTCGTACTCGAGCATTTGCCGGCGCTTTACCAGGAGCATCGCGCAAAGCATCAACGGAAACAGGGAGTGTAACCCGCAAAAGAAAAGAGCTCCCTCAACGTCGCCGTCGTGGAAGCCCTTCTGTCTCTGTAGCAAGAACAGAATCGCATTTCCTCGAATCCTCGTCAAGAGTCTTTGGCGCCGTTTTGGTGAGCGAATTTCCTTTGCCTGCTGAAAGGTGAGAGACAATGCAGTCGGGGAATGTAGCGACGCCGTTCGGGCGGCGGCCAATGACGCTTGCGCTCGTGCGGCGCCAGGCGGCAATGGAAATCAAGCATGGAAAAGCTGCCGATAAGTGGAAAGTGTTGAGAGACGCTTCCGCCGCGATGGAACTGCTCAAGATCCAGTCGAACAGTCTGGCTGTTCTTGACGCACTTTTGAGTTTTTATCCTGACAATGAGTTGCGTCAGGATGCACAATTGATTGTCTTCCCCTCGAATGCCCAACTGGCGCTTCGGGCGCATGCAATGGCGGGCGCAACGTTGCGGCGGCATATTGCCATTCTGGTGGAGTCGGGGTTGATCGTCCGTAAGGATAGCGCCAATGGCAAGCGCTTCGCCCGCAAGGGCGACGATGGCCAGATCGAGAATGCTTTTGGCTTCGACCTGTCGCCCCTCCTGGCGCGATCGGAAGAGTTGGCGATGTTGGCGCAAAGAGTGGCGGCCGAGAGAGCCTCGCTCAGGAAAGCCAAAGAGAGCCTTACAATTTGCCGGCGGGATGTTCGCAAACTTATTACTGCTGCAATGGTCGAGGGCGCCGACGGCGATTGGAAGACGACCGAGGACATCTACATTGCGCTCGCGAGCAGAATTCCGCGCGTTCCGACCCTTGAAGGGGTCACTAGCGTTCTCAATGAAATGGAGATGCTCCGTGAGGAAGTGCTTAATCGTTTGGAAAACCTCGAGAATGCTGAAAAAATTAGCACCAATGCTGCTCATATCGAGCAGCACATACAGAATTCAAAACCCGAATCCATAAATGAATCTGAACCACGCTCCGAAAAGGAGCAGGGGGCAAAGGCGAGCTTGAGCCTTCAGCCGAAGAATGAATCGCAAAGGGCGTTCCCCTTGGGATTGGTGCTCAAGGCGTGCCCGATGATCAGCGACTATGCACCGCGCGGCGTGGGAAGCTGGCGAGATCTGATGTCTGCCGCTGTGGTGGTTCGATCTATGCTGGGGGTAAGCCCTTCCGCCTACCAGGATGCCTGCGAGGCGCTAGGACCGGAGAATGCTGCGGTGGCAATTGCGTGCATCCTGGAAAGGGCTAACTTCATCAACTCTCCTGGAGGCTATCTGCGGGATCTAACGCGCCGAAGTGAGCGCGGTGAATTCTCGCTTGGCCCGATGATAATGGCGTTGTTGAAGGCCAATGGGCAAGGCGGTTTGAGGGCTGGGTAAGTGCGGCTGATCGTTGTTCCTGCCGTTGAGGATTTCGGTTGTGGTCAGCTGACCACCAAGCTAACCTCTTGGAAAACACCAACTTTCAAAGGCGGCTTGTCGCAGGCATTGTGCCGGTTACCGTCTGGCTCCCGAGCCAAATGACGCCTCTTAGGGGAACAGTAGACCGTGATCTCAATACGAACGCGCCCAAGGTCGCGCACGAACAAGACCAGGAGCGAAGTCTTCGCACGAAATGGCAGCCGCCTTTCATCAATTCATTGGCACCGGCGCGGCAAATCGCAAGGCGGCCGGCTGTGCCGGCTAATCGCGAGTGGGCGATGGCGCCGCATGGATAGGACGCAATAGGAACAACTACCTGCTGCCATCCGCAGCGCCGGAATCTACGGGGCTGATTCGCGGCGGCACTTCCACAACACTGGGAGAATTCATCAACCGCTATCTTGGGCGAGGTGACGCAATGAGCCACTCGACCCTATGGTCTTTTGACCAGGCAAGAATGGCATTCGAGGTGAGTTTGGTGCCGTTGTCGGAGAGATCATTGCGAGTTTCGAGCGAGGCGACGACCGGAGATCGAGGTGTCCGGGGATCGCCGCGAGGCATTCTCGCGTCGCGTCATCGACGATGTTGAGCACGCGAAACCCCCTTCCGTAAGCGAACTTGCAGGCACGCGCGCACCGATCCTGGCCAACGCGAAGGCTCTGCCCGCTGGTCGCTGGATTTTGTTCGTGACCAAAAGCAAATGATCCAGTGGAACATTTCTCCACCGAACGACTGAGGCATATACCTATCTCGCAAGGCCCAGCCATCGGCACAGTATTTGAGTCCGTTGAAGAAGGTGATGGGTCCAGGCGGCTTGGAGGAGGCATAGCCGTTCCAGCCGCCGAGTTTGGCGATGATCCAAGCGGCCCAGGCGAGCGAAGCTTTGGGATGGGGATTGGATTGCAGCTTGGTCTTGCCCTTGAAGCGGCTTTCGAGGGCGGCGAGCGTGTTGATCTCGTGGGGACTGACTGCCAGGCTTGCCGGGTGAGGATCGCCGCCACTGCGGTCCTGCACGAGTTGGAGGACGATTGCCGCGGCCTTGGCGGCGATGGCGACGAGCTTTTCCAGCCGCGGCGCTAACTGCAATTGGCTGTCTTCGATCTTGAAGCCCTGCGTCTTCATCACCCGGAAGAACTGCTCGATCATCCAGCGCTGCTTGTACCAAGCGACGATCTGCCAGGCGTCAGTCGCACTGGAGAGCGCATGGGTGGTCAAGAGCAGCCAATGCAAGGGCTCGACACCGTCGGGTGCGTCCGGTTCGACGACCTCGACCCAACTGAGCCTAACCCCGTCGGGCAGCCCTTCTTCGCGCAGGTTTTGCGGTCGCCTGATCGTCGCCTGGCCGAAGCGCAGGCACAACGTTGCCTGCCGCGCCGGACGGTCGGCGCGCTCGCGCAGCTCGATCGTTTGGGTGTCGCAGAACCGAACTGTCTCTACGACATCACGCAGTTTAGAGCCGCCGATGAGTGCATGGTCATGCATGACGCGCGACAAAAGATCGAAGCGTTGGTCGGGCAGGCGCGCCCACATCATAAAGAAGTCGCCCTATTGCGCGACCTCGCGACCGGCGACCGGCGACCGGCGGCTTCGGCGGGGGGGGGGAGCGCCGTTGGGGTCGACCGCATCTACGGGCTCTATCGCGAAGAAGGACTTTCCGTTCGCAAGCAGAAAAGCCGGGGCGGCACTGTCGGCACGCGTGGCCCGATCCTGGTCGAAGCGAAGGCCAATGCCCGAAGCTCGCTGAATCTCGTTCACGACCAGTTCGCTTGCGGAAGGCGGTTTCGCGTGCTCAACTTCGTCGAAGACGTGACCCGCGAATGCCTGGCGGCGATCCCGTGCACCTCGATCTTGCGTCGTCGCGTCGCTCGCGAACTGTCGGTCCTCATCGAACGGCGCGGCAAACCGGGGATGATCGTCTCCGACAACGGCACGGAATTCACCTCGAATGCCATCCTTGCCAGGTCGAAGGATCATAGTGTCGAGTCGCACGGCATCACGCCGGGAAGCCGATGCAAAACGCTAATGTCGAGAGCTTCATGTATAGACGGCCCCGCGGGCGCAAGAGGCTTTCTGCAAGTTTAGGTCATCATTCGGGTGCGTTCATGTATTCGGCCTTTGTCTGCGACCGAGACCATGGTCGCTGGCCCTGATGGAGTACGCGGATCGAGGCCTCATCAACGGGTCGCGCTTGAATGCGGCGCCTAAAGCTCTCCGGGTTTGCTCGATCCCCAGCTCCGCTGGATGACCATCTGTTGCTTCTGCACCTTACGCCGGTTCGCTGAGGTTTCCTGTCTATGCTGTCTTGACGCGTGCCTCCCTGAACATCTCTCCACTTGTCATCATCGCCCAGATGATCCGAGCAAGTTTGTTAGCCACGGCGACGGCCACGATCATAGGACGTCGTCGTTGTAGTAAAGCTTCGATCCAAGCTCCCCCGACCTTCGCTCGAGCTTTCGGATACCGAACTATATTCCTGGCGCCGATTACGAGCAGATGACGCAGGTAGGCATCTCCTTGTTTCGTAATCCCTCCCAATCGAGTGGTGCCGCCACTGGAGTTTTGACGCGGCGTCAGGCCCAGCCAAGCTGCAAACTCTCGACCGGAGCGGAACATCCTAGCGTCCGGAATGGTGGCGGCGATGGCCGTAGACGTGATTGGGCCGACCCCTGGGATCGACGAAAGCAGATTTGAGACCGGATCTGAACGACCGATTTCCGCTAGCTTCGTCTCAATCCCGTCGATCTGCTTGTTCAACTCGCCAACAGATCCGATCAAGCTGGTCAACGCATACCGAGCATGTTCTGGCAACGAGGCCGCAACTTCCTCTATCATCGGCATTATGGTCTCGATGCGTTGTCGACCTTGGCCGAAGATGATTCCGAATTCGGCGAGATGAGCGCGGATCGCACATACCGTCATGGTCCGTTGCCGTACCAGCAGACCTCTAGCTCGATGTAGCATCAGGAAGCTCTGGTTAGCCTCAGACTTTACCGGAACGAAGCGCATATCGGGTCGCCGAACAGCCTCACAGATGGCTGCAGCGTCCGCGGCGTCATTCTTCGCGCCGCGCCGTACAAACGGCTTCACATACGAAGGCGGTATCAACCTAACCTCGTGACCGAGCTTCATCAGCTCCCGAGCCCAGTAGTGCGCCGTGGCACAAGCTTCGACACCAACAACGCATGGCCTTGCACGCTGAAAGAACTTGATCATCTCGCTTCGCCGGAGCGCCGCGGTTTTGATCACTGAACCGTCGGCATCCACCGCATGGACGTGAAAGTTATGTTTGGCCAGATCAAGGCCTATCGTGCTGGCGATCATATCAGTGGCTCCTGTTTGAGTTGGCGCATCATCATACGACCAACCGGTTCGGAGCGGGGCCGTCTTCCCCATCAACGGCCGGATGCGGGACGAGATGGTCAACCAAAGCCTGTTCCTCGGCTGCGATTATGCCCGAAGCGCCATTGCTGGGCCGACGATTACAACCACTTCCGGCCGCACTCATCGCTCGGACCAGACCCGGGCACGTGATGCAGATACCATTGCCGCAACCGGCTCCAACGCTGCGCGAGATGAAAGCTTCGCGTTTCCGCCACTTGGCGTACTCGGAGCGCGCAGGCTCTAGTTGTGAGCTTTCGGGAGGTTGTCCATTCAAAGCGGATTTAGGAGACTGGAGCTATCACACCTCGAGTC